>JBBEAZ010000023.1:0-37022 GCA_040882565.1 Dehalococcoidia bacterium | reverse complement strand
GCTTCTTTGGCCATGCCCTTGATCGCCCCCCACATCTGCTCCATGCCGGGCACGGGAATCGCGACCGGCATCCAGCCGTCGGCGTGGTGGGCGATACGCTTCATCGCGGCGGGAGCGAAGGCCGCCAGGTAGATCGGTGGGTGCGGCTTCTGCACCGGCTTCGGGTTGATGTGCGACTTGGAGAGGTGGAAGTACTTACCATCGAACTCCGCCGGGTCGTTCTTCCAGACCTCGTGCAGGACCTCGATGAACTCGGTGGACCGCTTGCCACGTTTGCTTGCATCCGCATCCGTCGCTTCGTATTCGTCCTGTGACCACCCCTGCCCCAAGCCAAGGCGCAGGCGTCCGCCGGAGAGCGCGTCAATCGTCGCAGTCCGTTTGGCCAGCAAGATCGCGTTGTAGAACGGCATGTCGAGGACACTGGTGCCAATCCCGATCTTGGTCGTGTGCGCCGCCGCCCAGGTCAACGCTTCGAGTGGTTCGTAGACAATTTTGTACGCCTCCGGGAGCATCCCATCGGGGGAGGCGGCGTACGGGGTCTTGGGCTTCACGGGATACAGCAGGCGATCTGTCACCCAGACGCTATCGAAGCCCTGTGTCTCGGCCTCGCGGGCGACCTTCACAATGTTGTCTGCGTTCGCAACACGGCCCATCTGCGGGAGGAAATAACCAAGTTTCATCGATCGACTCCTTCGTTGTGGCTTACGTCTAGTAAGTGGGGGCGCCAACGTGAATCCTAAGCGGAGAGCGCCACCGGGGTCAACGGCTGGGTCAACGGCTAGTGTGCGACGCGTATGATACCGCCATGCCTCAGGACACTGACACCAGCGAGGAGCGCCTGGCCTTCGACAAAGTGGTCGAAACATACGATCGCGTCCGGCCGACATACCCGGAACCGCTCTTCGACGAGCTGTTCAGCCGCTTTGAGGCGCCCCCGATCAGGATCCTCGAGAGCGGCGCGGGCACAGGCAAGGCGACGGGCTCGCTCCTCAGGCGTGGCGCTCATGTGACCGCGGTCGAGCCGGGCCTGAACATGGTGGCGTTCCTGCGCGAGAGGCTCGGCGATGAATATGGGGAGAGCCTGCAGGCCATCAACTCGACGTTCGAGGACGTTTCGCTGCAAGGGGGCTTCGACCTTGTATTTGCGGCCACGTCCTTCCATTGGGTCGACCCGGCTGTCCGGCTCCAGAAGGCACACGACCTCCTACGTTCTGGCGGCGCCATCGCGATCGTCAGCACGAACCAGATCAGATCGGATACGGACCGCGGCTACTTCGCGCACAGCCAGTCAGTCTACAAGCGATACTTCCCTGACGAGGAAGTCCCCGCTCTACCGGGCGAAGACATCGTCCCGCCCGAGTTCACCGAGATCGACGCCAGCGACCTCTTCGGCACGGCGGAGCTCCACCGCTACCGCTGGGATCAGACCTACCCGACCGCTGACTACGCGGACCTAATGCGCTCCTACGCGGGCATGCAGATGATGGCAGACAACGAGCGCGAGTCGCTGATCGCCGAACTGAGCGAACTGATCGAGCGAGAGTACGGCGGGTCAGTGACCCGGCCGCTAGTTATCACTCTGACGCTGGCGTTTCGCCCCTGACGCCTGATAGCCGGTGCTATCATTGGATTGATGCGCGAGGTACACGTAGACCAGATACGGGACACCGTCCAGCGTCTCTGCCAGGAGGCCGCTTGCCTGCTCCCGGAAGACGTCGTGGGCGCGCTTCAGACCGCCCGCAAACGCGAGGAATCGCCCGTCGCGATCAAGGTACTCGACCAGATCCTCCTCAACGCCGATCTCGCCCGCGAGGAAATGCTCCCGCTCTGCCAGGACACCGGCACAACCGTCCTCTTCCTCGATCTCGGCCAGGACGTGCACATCACCGGCGGCGATCTGCACGAGGCTCTCAGCGCGGGCGTCGGCGCCGGCTACCGCGAGGGCTTTCTGCGCGCCTCGATCGTCGACAGACCGTTCTCTTCCCGCACGAATACGAAGGACAACACCCCGCCGATTGTGCACACGGAGATTGTTCCCGGTGATCAGCTCCGTATCCAGGTCATGCCAAAGGGCGGCGGCTGTGAGAACATGAGCCGCTTCACGATCATGCTTCCCTCTGCAGGCAAACCCGGGATCACCGAGTTCCTCTTGAGGACAGTCGATGAATCCGGCGGCAATCCCTGTCCGCCGATAATCGCCGGCGTCGGCATCGGCGGCACCGCTGAGCACGCGATGTACATGGCCAAGCGCGCGCTGACCCGCAAGATCGGCGACCCGAACCCAGACGCGGAAGAGGCCGAGTTCGAGGCCGAATTACTCGACGCCGTGAACGCGCTCGGCGTCGGCCCGCAGGCAGTCGGGGGAACGCAGACAGCGATGGGTGTGCACGTCATGACGCACCCGACGCACATCGCCTCGCTGCCTGTTGCCGTAAACCTGCAATGCCACTCCGCACGCCTCAAGGAAGCTGTGCTCTAGCCGCTGATGGCCGAGCACCAGATCACCCTTCCGCTCAGCGACGACGTCATCGAGAGCCTGCGCGCGGGCGACTACGTCTACTTGAGCGGCCCCGTCTATACAGCGCGCGACGCCGCCCACAAACGCATGGTGGAGACGCTTGCGCGTGGCGAACAACTGCCTATCGACATCCGCGGCGCGACGATCTACTACGTCGGACCGACTCCTGCGAAGCCAGGCGAGATCATCGGCTCGGCCGGGCCGACGACGGCGATGCGCATGGACCCATTCACCGTCCCGCTGCTCGAGGCCGGCCTTAAGGGTGCGATCGGCAAGGGCGGCCGCGGCCCGGAAGTCGCCTCGGCGCTGGCCGGCCACAAGGCGGTGTACTTCCTGGCGGTCGGCGGGGCCGGAGCACTGCTCGGCCGCCAGATCACGGGTGTCGAAATTGTCGCCTACGAGGACCTCGGCACGGAAGCGATTCGCCTGATGCAACTCGAGGATTTCCCGGCCGTTGTCTGCAACGACATTTACGGCGGGGACGCGCTCGAAGCTGGCAAAGCGAAGTGGCGCCACGCGGTCTGACCCACCGGAAAATTTAATGTAAGAAACCGTTGACGCCGGGTTGCCGGGTGTGATTTATTGTGGCGTGCGGGCAGGCCGTCATAGGCGCTGTGGACTCACCCCCTCGGGCCAAGAGAGGCGATTCCTGCCCGCGCTTTTTCTTTTCTGGGTATCTAGAGTTCAGACACGCTCAATTCCCTGTAAAAGCACGTCCGCTCTCCCGTGTGACACGCGGGTCCCATCGGGGCAACCCGCACGACCACCGCATCAGCGTCGCAATCAAACAGCACTTTTCGGACGTCGAGGAAGTTGCCAGACGTCTCACCTTTTAGCATCAGCTTCGCGTGTTGCCGGCTGTATCGCCAGACGCGCATGTCGTCGAGTGTTCGCTTGACCGCTTCGTCATTCATATAGAAGAGCGTTAAGACCTCGCCAGAGTCGTCGTCCTGGATAATCGCGGGGATCAGCCCCGCACTGTCATACTTGAGCTCCATGTGAAGAATCCTTTCGAGTGTCGGCGGCCCGTGGCTACGGCCGAACCGGAATGTCGTGTTCCGCGAGGTATGCCTTGACGTCGCGGATGCGATGAGTTCCGAAGTGGAAGATACTGGCGGCGAGCACGGCGTCGGCCTTGCCCTCGGTGATCGCCGCCAGCATATGCTCGGGGCCGCCGGCGCCGCCGGATGCGACAACGGGCACAGTTACGGCCTCCGAGATAGCGCGTGTCAGCTCGATGTCGTATCCGGATTTGGTGCCGTCAGCGTCCATGCCGGTCACGAGCAGTTCGCCGGCGCCCAGCTCTGCGCAGCGAACGGCCCACTCGACGGCATCGAGTTCGACCGGCGTGCCGCCATCGGAGCCGCCGTAGGTGTGCACCTGCCAGCGGCCCGGCCCCGTGCTCTTCGCGTCGATGGCGACGACGATGCATTGCGAGCCAAACTTGGCGGCCGCCTCGGAGATGAAGTCCGGGTTCTCGACGCCCGCCGTGTTGATGGACACCTTGTCCGCGCCCGATTCGAGCATCGCTCGCACGTCTTCGACTGTGCGGATGCCGCCGCCGACCGTGAAGGGGATGAAGATCTGGTCGGCGATACGGCCGACCATCTCGATCGCCGTGTCGCGCCTGTTCGGCGAGGCCTTGATGTCGAGGAACACCAGCTCGTCAGCGCCCTCGCGGTTGTATACCTGCGCCAGTTCGACCGGGTCGCCGGCGTCGCGCAGGTCGACGAAGCGTATCCCCTTGACGACGCGCCCTTCGGCCACGTCAAAGCACGGGATGACCCGCTTCGTGAGTCCGCTCGGGGCGCTCGTGGTTGACATGACATTATCGTAAGGCAAAGGCGCGCATAGCGTCGATTCAGAGCGCATCGACGACGGCAAAGGCGATGACGAGCGCGCTCATCAGAACGAGAAGGCCAACGACGAGGCGGCGGAAGAGTTCGGCTTCGATGTGGGTGCGGAGCCAGGCGCCCACCAGGACGCCGACGATGATGGCAGGTGTGGCGGCGGCGGCAGCGATGACTACGTCATTGTCGATGCGGCCGACGGCGACGAAGAGCGCGAGGGTGACGATGCTGATCGGCAGGAAGTAGGCCTGGAGGGTGGCGCGGAAGCGCTGGACATCGGGCTCGCGGCCAAGCATGTAGAGGACGACAGGCGGGCCGCCGATGCTGGTGGCTGAGGCGGACGCGCCGCTCGCCGCGCCGGCGACGAGGCGACCGACAAGGCTATCGTGGCCGGGGTCGATGGTGGGACGAAAGTAGAGGACGGCTGTGGCGAGGAGGACGACGACGCCGAGGGTGATCTGGAGAACTTCGCTGCTGACGACTTCGAGGAAAAGGAGGCCGGGGCCGACGCCGATGAGGTAGCCGGCGTAGAGGCCTGGTAAACGCCGGTAGGTGACGTGGGCGCGCACCTGCGCCATCACGAGAGCGTTGACGACGAAGCTGAGGACGACGGTGGTGGCGACGGCGGGCTTGGCGACCCAGACCACGGCGAAGAGCGGCGCGAAGATGAGCGCGAACGCGAAGCCGGTGATCGCCTGCGTAACGGCGGCGAGGAAGGCGATGAGCGCGCCGAGAAGGGCGGTTTCGGTGTCCAATCCTCGCTGCTAGAACACGGTGTCGCCGCGGAGCATCTGGCGAGCGATGGTGCGGCGCTGGATCTCACCGGTGCCGTCGGGGATGCGCAATGTTCGCGCGATGCGGAAGCCTTCGTTCAGGGTGAGTTCGTTCGTCAGGCCCATACCGCCGTGGATCTGGATGGCGCGGTCGTAACAGTCCTGGGTCTTCTCGACGGCGTAGGCCTTGCACATCGAGATCTCCTTCACGGGCAGGCGGCCGGTATGCAGGGCGTTTTCGATCAGGGCGGCAGTCTGCAGGACCATGTACTTCATTGTGTAGATATCGATCGCCATGTCGGCCATCATGAACTGGATCGCCTGGTACTCCGAGATCGGGTTGCCGAAGCTCATGCGTTGCTGGGAGTACTCGAGCGAGCGGTCGAGGGCGTACTCGCACATGCCGACGCAGTTCGCGGAGATCGAGGTGCGGCCTTCGGAGATGCCGAACATGGCGATCTGGAAGCCCTGATTCTCGGCGCCGATCAGGCGGTCGGCCGGCACGCGGACGTCATCGAGGGTCATTCCGCCGCAGTCGCCGCCCGTGTGGCCCATGACGGGCAGCACGCCGTCGAAGGTGTAGCCCTGCGCGTCTGTCTCGACGAAGAAGGCGCTGATGCCGCCCTTGCGCTCTTTGACCATGCTCTCGTCGGTGACGGCGAAGACGACGGCGTAGTCGGCGTAGGGTGAGTTGGTGATCCATTGCTTGCTGCCGTTGATCACCCAGTCGTCGCCGTCGCGGCGGGCGCGCGTCTGGACGCCCCAGACGTCGGAGCCGGCGTTGGCCTCGCTGAGGGCGAAGCAGACGGTCTTCTCACCGCTGGAGACGGACGGCAGGAACTCCTTGCGCACCGTGTCGGTGACAGGCACGAGCATGTGGGAGGGGCCGTCGACGAAGGAGGCGATCGTTGGCTGGCTGAGGAAGCCCTTGGCCCAGGTGATCAGCGGGCGGCCGGGGCCGTACTTGCGGTACATCGCCTCCTCGACGAAGGCCATGATGCGCACGCCGAGGCCGCCGCCGCCGACGCTCTCGGGGGCGAACATGCCGTAGTAACCGGCGGCTGCAGACTTCATGCGCACTTGCTTGCGCGCTTCGAGGGCCTCTGGGACGGCTTTGCCGGTGTTGTCGAAGAACTTGCGCTCGTCGGTGAGGAGGTCGCCGAGGTCTTGCTCCATGGGGAGGACTTCGGAGTCGATGAACTGAGTGAGGCCGGTGACGGCGCCTTTTACGATGTCGCGGATATCGTCGGGGATGCCGACTTCAGAGCTTCCTGTGACCATGGGGTTTCCTCCTAGGGGGCAGTATACAGAGCGGGGCGTGTTGGGTCAGCGCGGAGGTTTGGGGGTCAATCAAGGCGATCTTGATTGCGTTGTCGAATTTCTTCTGGATTCGGGCTGAGACAGATTGGGCGGAGGGCCGGAATCTTGACTGAGTTCAAGATGGTTGACCCTCCATCCGTGCGTGAACTAATGTCGCGCGGGCGGGCACGCGGCGTCGGTCGCGGGGACGGCTGATTGGGCACGGGAGGAGGGTAGCAGGAATGAGGGCGTAGCTCTAACGGGGAAAATGGCACGGGAGTTTTGCATGTCGCGACCCTCTGGTTGGGGAAGATTGGTCCATGAGCTTTGTGTGGCAGGACCCAAATTTCCGCGCATTCGCCTGGGATAACACGCCCTACGGCGCGGCTGGAGGAATTACGCTTACTTTCGTTGGTGCTTGCGCCAGCCCGTCAATGGCTACCTGAATCGCAGACGCTGTCCTCTGTCCCGCAGCCCCGGCGGCCGAAGGCACAAAATGCCCTCCCCAGGCCAGGTACACGGTCTCAGCCAGCGGCCGGATGCGGACATCGATCAGTTTGTCGGCGACACATGCGGTCGATGGAACCGGGCCGTCAGGACTCTCCTCGAAGGTGGCGCCCCATACCGTCAGATGTCCACCACCCGCTGTGTTGTCCACCGTCGTGGCCGGGTCATCCGGAATCAAGATCGCAGCGTCCGGGACGGCCCCGGGTGGGCCCGAACCCTCGGGCGCGCTCCCGATATCTACATCACGGTTGTAATCAGTCAGAAAATCAAAGCCTGAAACCCCGCCTGCCGGACAATCATAGCGAATCTTTACGTTGTAGGTCTGGCCTGGCCTCGCGCTATCGACCCGGAGCAGAAAGGGTATCGCCTCACCTTCCTGGTAGCCCGAGCCCTGGATGACCAGGTCACGGGACTGCCATCGGTGACCCACGGCGTCCCATAGTGCGAGCTCGAAGCGGGTGGCAGGTATGGTGGCAAGAGGGCTCGCCGTCGCCGTCGCCTTCGCCGTCGTCATCGTCGTCGCCGTCGCCGTCGCTGTGGCGGGACGAGGCGATGGGGAATGAAGGGCGACTACCTGGGCGTCACCGTCGTTGCCCAAGTTGATCGCAAGCACCACCAGACCGCCGAAGAGAGCGGTTGCGCCGACGAAGAGTCCTGCTATCGCAAGGCTGCGGCCGAACCTACGCTGCTTCGGCGCGGGTCCGGTTTCCTGCCCCAACCACGTCCATCTGTCGTCCGTGATGCCTCGGCGACTCGTCAGATCCTTCGGTTTGGGCCGGCCCTTCAGCCAGGTCCACCGGCTTTCACGGCCGTCGTCGCCGCCGCCATGAGCTTCACCTTTGTCGTCATTCATTTAACACAACCTGGAGGGTTCCTCCGATAATGGATGACGTGCCAAGACGAAGAATCGTTACCCGAATCTATACAAATCGTCCGTTTTAACTATGTGATTAACGGCGTCTGCCGGTCATCAGCCTGACAATCACCACCATCAAGCTCACGGAAAAGAGAGCGAACGCCCAGCCGGGCTTCCCAGCCGGAGTGGGATCGCTGCGATTAGGCGCTGCCGGTCCGACGCTCGCCTGAGCCGAGATCGGGGAAAACGCTGCGACGAACGCGGCAAAGGCTAGAGTAATTAGCAAACCGCCCGCCGCCATGGTCATCGTGGCTGACCGCGAGGATGGCTCGCCGGGGCCTGGCGGCCCGCCTCCGCTAGGTATTGCGGCGACGGTTTGTGGCGTCGGCGAGGGGGTCGAGCTCGTTGTTGGGCCTGGGCTTGCACATTTCACTTCTTGCACCGTCGACCCCTGGTTGTCCACGATGCGCGCGTAGTCGCTGCTATCGCCGTCGCGGAAAATGAGGTTCGTGGACCATACGAACGAGCCGCTGGCGTGCGGGCCGCTCTGAACGAAGACCGTGGCGCCGGGAGCCAACACCCCGACACCCGACAAATCAAAGACCTCATTCTGCGGATCGCTTTTCAGAGACCACCCTGCGAGGTCTTGAACGGAACTCCCCTGGTTTGTGACTGCGACGACTTCCGGATCCTCGTTGCATTTGAGTGATGTGATCCCGATGCCAGGGGTTTGCGCCGATACCAGAGACATTTGGCCAACCGCAAGACCAGGGAGCAGAAGCAAGGCAAGGAAGCCGATCAGCGCGGGCGTTGATGGCCTCCATATCGCGGGCGCGGGACGCAGATCCTTCATGACTTACCAGCCCTTCGCTCTATGGGATAAACCTTGAGCGCATTATAGGGGTGATGAAGCCGGACTGCTATCTCAATATCAAACCTCCGGCGCGGCTGATCCCGAGATGAACCCGTGAGCGGCAACCAACAGGGTAATTACGCCGGATCCGCGAAACGCTATGCGTGCCCGCCCGGGGCGTTCGCCTGGACAGACGCATATCGCTGAGGGGGCGTCGCGGCTAACGGGCGGGCCACGCTCCGATCAGCCGAAGGCTGGGGGAATCTCTATGCTGTGGGCAAGCTCTAGAACCGGCCCTGCGGCGAGCGAAAGCCCGAGAACGATTCAGCGGCAGGGGCTTGCCAGCGCTTGACCGCCAAGACGCGGCGCACCTCGGAGATCTTATCCCGGTCAGTGACCTCCCAGTTCAGTTCAGTTATCGGCTTTTGGACTTCTCCAACGGCAGTTGGCGACGCCGGTAGTATCAAAGCGCCTGACGACCCCCGGCGATCGGCGAGTGGAGGCAAAGGGGGACTCAGCTTGATCATGCCGGACCCATCGCTGGTGATGTTGATGGGCAGCGCCCAACAGATCGATGCATCGCTGGGAGAGAATCCCGGGTCAGAATTAGACTCCAGGAATGTCTCAGCCGACTGCATGTCGCGAAACGTCAACGGATACACGAAGTCAGGTCTCCCGCTACCGCGAACGACGATCATCACCTCGGGGTCCTGTTCGCCTTTTGTTCCGGCAACATCAGGCGCCTCTCCGAGCGTCCAGAACGCGAGAAACCCTTGCTTTTCCGGTCGTTCGAGCCTGGCCCGGATGAACGCTTCCGCCGATTCGACGTCACGAAAGATCTCGCAAAGGGAATTGCCAGCATTCGCGTCGCGAACAAGAACCGCAACCAGCTTCCGCCTCTCCGGCAGAAGATTCGTACGCAGCTGCAAACCGCGCTGCCGCCTTTCGGTGCCAGCTATTTCAGGCAATGCCATCTCTGCCGTTCTGCTCATGACTCTCCACCTATCCGGCACACGTGCCTCTTTGCCTATCCAGCACCCGTGCTTCTCAATTGCTGCTCGGAGTTAAAGTATTGCACGTGTCGGGTTAGCACTGAGTGAACACGACGGTAAAGGTGGGTTGAGGGCAGGTAAATTCGGGGTTGGGGCCAGGTAACTGGAGCTTCTTTACTCTTGGCCGACCCGCGCACGAATCGTCTGGACGTGCGGTGAGTTGAGGAACACATCGCGCAGTGCGTCGTCCTCCAGTTCGCGCGCTACGCGCTCTACGACGGCAATCGCGTCGATGTAAGCGGCGCTCGCATCCTCGGCTCGGCCCTGAGCTTTCCGCAGGTCGCCGAGCGCGGTGTAAGTCTTCCAGAGCTGTGGTGGGTTGCCGATCTCGTTCGCAATGGCCAGCGCCGTCTCGATCTCTTTCTCGGCCTCCGCTAATTTGCCCTTCTCGGCCAACGCCTGGCCACGCAGCCGGCGCCCCTTGACGACGTTCTTGGGGCGGTTGGTCGATTCGGCCCGCTGTATGCATTCGTCGGCGTACGAAAGAGCCTTGTCGTAGTCGCCTCGCTCCAGCCATAACTCTCCGTAGGAATGGCAGAGGTGCTGCGAGTACAGCCAGACCGCGAATTTCTCCCTGGGCGTGGCATTACGCACAACGTGTTCGACCATCGCGTAATATTTCTCCGCCTCGTCGAGACGTCCCAGTGCGCGCAAGCTATCACCGAAGTTCAGCCGGGCGTTGCTCTCGATCTCCGGGTCGGGCGCGTTCATCTCCACGGCCGACTCTTCAGAACGCCTGTCCCACTCGATCGCCGTCTCGTGATCCTGAAGCTCGCCGAGCACCCAGCCTACCGTGTTCATGACCCGCGCCCGGATGAGCACTTCGCCGGTACGCTCGCAGATGGCCAGGGCCTCGTGCAGACGGCTCAGCGCCTGGGTGTAGTCGCCCTTGCCCGACAAAGCGAGTGCCTCACTCCACAGCCGACCCGTCATCGTAAAGATCGCCTGGTCCATCACGGCGCGCCACCTGTCGAAGTGTCTCAGGCTATCGTCGTAGCGTCCCTCCCAGTTCGGCTGCATCCCGCGCATGAAGGCCCAGAATCCACGCGTGGCAGAATCGCCCAGTTCAGGCACGGTCTCATCGGCATCCCGAAGCAGCGCTAGACCCTCCTCAGTGCCCTCGTAGATATAAGACATGCAACCCAGCCAGAACACGCTGAACGCACGAACGTCTTCGAACCCCTCATCGGCGATCTCTATCGCCGCGCGAATGTTCCTCTGGCCCTCTTCCGGATCACTGCCCCAGCACTGCATGTTGCCGATCCAGCCGAGCGCCATCCCTTCCTGCCGCCTGTCACCGAGTGCGCGGGCGCAGTCCAGCATGACGGCGAAATCCTTCGCGGCATCATCTGGAGCGCCAACGCCGAAGTTGACGTGTCCGCGTTTCTCGGCGATAGACGCCGCAACGCCCAGCGTTTCGGGTCCGATCTTCTCGCAGACGTCCAGAGCGCGCGCGTAGTAATTAAGGGCCTCCTGGTTGGCGTACGCCGATACCGCCTTCTCTGCGGCCTTGTCCAGGTATTCGAGCGCCTTCTCCCAGTGCTGACCCTCGTAGTAATGGTGCGCGAGCGCTTCGTAGTGCTCCACAAGGCGGTCGGCATAGAGCTCTTCAATGGCCGCGCCGACCAGCCGGTGCAGAGATCGGCGGCGCTCGGCGAGGAGTGTCGAGTAGGCCACGTCGTGCGTCAGCGCATGTTTGAACATGTATGCCAGTTCGGGGAAATAGGCCTTCTCGTAGATCAACTCGAGTGTTTTGAGCTGCGAGAGGAGCCCATCCAGTGCGCCGCCGACGTCCGCAATCCGGTTGAGCAACCTTACCGTGAATTCACGGCCGATAACCGACGCGAGCTGAATCGCATCCCGTGCTTCCTTTTCGAGCCTGTCTATCCTGCTCAGGATCACTTCCTGGATGGTGTCGGGGACATGAACACCCCCGGCTGAGCGCACCAGCGTGTATGAGTCACCTTCGCGGCGCAGAACGCCCGATTCAGCGAGCGACTTCGTCACCTCCTCAATGTAGAAGGGATTGCCTTCGCCTTTCTCGGCAATCAGTTCCCGAAGGGCCGGTTGAAGCTGATCGGCGTTCAGGACGCCTTCGGCAAGAATTGCGCTCTCCTCAGCGGGCAGGAACCCGAGTGCCAGCCGATTGTAGTAGGTCCGGTCACCGAGCGCGTGAACGTGGCCTGCACGATACGTAATGATCATCAGCACACGCGATGTCGGAAGCATGTCTATCAGCGAGCGGATGGTGTCCTCCGACTGTTCGTCCGCCCAGTGGAGATCCTCGATCAGGATGACGACCGGCCCGCGCGTGCTCTGTTCGCTGACGAGCGCCCGGACAGCGTCAATTATGCCCGCCCGGCGCTCCAACGGGTCCATCGATAGCACGGTCGGGTCGCCGGGATCCACGTTGAGCAAGTACTTCAAGTAGGGAATCCTGGCTTTCGCCGATTCCTGCCAATCCGCAGTGGCTTCTTCGACGCGACGAATAACGCGTGGGTCCAGGTCTCCCTCCTCGATCTCAAAGGTCGCTTTGACGACATCTGAAATCGGATGGTAAGGAATTCTCTTGCCGTACGAGGTGCAGTGCCCTTCGAGCCATTGAACTGGCTCGCCAAGGAGCGAGCGCCGGAACTCGAGCAGCAGGCGTGATTTGCCGAGGCCGGCCTCGCCTGTCACGAAGACCACCTGGCCGTGCCCACGTTTGACCTGGTCGAAGTAGCCGCGCAATGCGCTCAGTTCTTGACAGCGGCCGACGAACGGCGACAGGCCCCGCTCGACAGCGGCCTGCAGTCGCGTGCGGATTGCCGGCCGCTCACGTACGGCCCTGTATGCCATGATCGGTTCGCTTTTGCCTTTAACCTTCAGTGGCGCCAGGGGTTCGCATTCGAAGTAGTCGCCGACCTGCTTATAGGTATTTTCGGTGAGGTAGACGGATCCCGGCGCGGCAGCAGACTCCATCCGCGAGGCGAGATTGACCGTGTCACCAATCGCCGTGTAGTCCATGTCGAGGTTGTCGGTGATCTTGCCGACTACGACAGGGCCGGTGTTGAGGCCGATGCGGAAATCGCAACTTACGCCGTGCCGGGCGTTCAAGTCAGCGGCAAATTCGTCCAGTGCGAGCTGCATTTCCAGGGCCGCCGCCACGGCGCGGCGGGCTGAGTCTTCGTGCGCGATCGGAGCGCCGAACAGAGCCATCAGGCCGTCGCCTGTGAACGATGTAACACTGCCCTCGTAGCGGTGTACCGCTTCCATCATGCAGGTCAGGCAACGCTGCATCATCGCGTAAACCTGCTCTTCGCCCAGTTGTTCCGAGAGGGGAGTGAATCCGACAGTGTCCACGAACAGCACGGTGACGTTCCGGCGTTCTCCCTCCAGAACGCTGCGATCGCGGAGTATTTTTTCCGCGAGATGGCGTGGCGTGTAGGAGCGGGGACTGGCGAGGGGACCCGCGGCGGCCGCTATGGGGTCCGCAAGGCGCTGGCCACACCCGGCGCAGAAGACGCCGTGGGGCGGGCTGGCCCGGCCACAAGCAGGGCACGCCGTGTCGAGACGGGTCCCGCATTGCGTGCAGAAAGCAGCATCATCCGGGTTGTTGTGCTGGCACACAGGGCAACTGACCAATGACACGCTCCTATTCTGCCCGGCCTCGCCCGGTATAGTCGACTAGCGACGACGCGATGTCAACGGACGAGTTATGTCCGAAGCCGGAGTCTGATGAGCGTCGCAAGGCCCACGCGTGGCCTTAATTGCTGTCTGATGGCGTGGG
Organism: Dehalococcoidia bacterium; assembly: GCA_040882565.1. GTDB lineage: Bacteria > Chloroflexota > Dehalococcoidia > SM23-28-2 > RBG-16-64-32 > CF-162. The sequence continues at coordinate 23,545 of JBBEAZ010000023.1, read as the reverse complement.
GTTGAGATCTGATACTCGCAGGTCTCAACGGTTGCAGATTCTAGGGACCGAGGCGAAGCGATACGTCACTCAGATTGGAGGGAGTGCTCAGAGCTCGAAACGGGTGCCGACGCTGTTCTGGATGAACACGTTCGGGAAGCGCGCCGCCAAAGCATGCACCGCCTTCCAGCCGGTGCAATGAGCCGGGACGATAAGCTGTGGGTTCACCTCAGCCAAGGCGTCGCAAACGGGCGCGATAGTTGGCTCGAAAAGCGGCCCGCCGAGATGGAACCCCCCGATCACGGCATAGATGGGCTCAACGCCGGTAAGCTTCCGAGCGTAACGCACGATGTTGACGATTCCAGCGTGCCCGCAGCCGGTGATCACGACGAGGCCCTTGCCGCTAACGTTCATGATCGCCGCCTGATCGTCGAGGATGAACGGATCCTTCTCCCAGTCGCCATCACGCCTCGCCTCATGGAACGACGGGATGCCGTTTTCGAAGGGAGTCGTGCGGTCAACCTCTCCTGTGATCAGCAGTGACCGGTCGAATAGAAATGATGGCTGTTTCGCCTCGACGATCTCGAAGCCGGCACCGAGGATGGCGGATTTGCTGGGCGTGGGGAGTTCAAACGGCTCGCGCCCCGGCAACAAGATTCGTCTCCTGGACCAGGCGTCCGGGTGGAGGTAGACGGGCAGATTGGGCCGGCCGAGGCTGCGAACGATACCATCCATCCCGGTGGTGTGGTCGAAGTGTCCGTGACTCAGGACGATCGCTTCGATGTCCTTGAGCGAATGGCCCAGGCGGCGCATGTTGTCAACCAGCCCGCCAGGGGAGACGCCTGTATCGAAGAGGATACGCCGCTGACGGCCTCCGGAGCTGACGGTGAGCATCGCTGAAAAGCCATGTTCAGCGAGCGGGACATCGCCTACCTGGCCTTCCTCAAGGAGGGGTGCGGGTGTGTGTGGCGTGCTGGTTGTGGGCAGCCCGACACGTTTGGCCAGTCCCTGGTCGAAGAGGTTAATGTCGACGTAGTTGTCGACCAGAGTCGTAACAGTGACTGAATCGATGGGTGCGAGGTCGATGCGAGTTTCCGGCACCGGTGGTCTCCTACCGAGGGCGCTCCATGGCGCGAATTGTACATCCTTCGCCGCGCCTACGGGCTCCGCTCACGAAACGGAACCCGGGCCTAGGCCTAGCGATGGCGCGCGAGCGGGCGTTGGGGCGTAGCGGGAGTCGAGCCGCGCGGGCGATCCACTTGCTAACGCGTTTTTCCAGTACGGTCTGCGGTTTCGGAGGCGCCTTCGGGAAGGCCGAACCAGCGGGCCCGGCGGCTTGCCCCGAACTCCTTCTTCTCGGCTGCGAGGGCCAGCGATGCCCCGTAGTACTGGCCTGTCGGTGGTTGCCCGGGGAGGAACTGCACCTCCACGTTCCCCACGCGTCCGCCACCGAACTCGATGTAGCAGAAACCCCGCCCATCATAACCGGGCGGTTGCTCACCCTTTTCCACTGCGGCGATAATCTCCGCCGCCACCACGCGCGCAGCTCCTTCCGAGAAAACACCGGCTTTGGGAGTGCCAACGCTGGTCACGTCGCCCACGGCGAAAACGCCCGGAAATCGTGTCTCCAGAGTCATGGGGTTCACTGGGATCCAGCCGTCTTCGGTCATGCCGCTGGCCGCGACGACGTCGGGACCCACGTGCTTTGGGACACCGAGGAAGAGGTCGTAGGGCATCTCGGTGTCGTCGTCGAGGATGGCGACGCGGCGGGCGGGATCGAGCGCGCGGACGAGACGGCGCGGGACGAAGGTGATGCCGCGCTCCGCGAAGGCGGCCAGCAATGCTTGTGAGGTTTCGGGAGATGGCGGGATCGGCACCGGAAATGGCATGACCAGACTGATCTCGCAGGCGTCGCGGATGCCGCGTTGGGTGAGGTAGTCGTGGAGCAGCAAGGCGGCCTCACTGGGCGCGGGCGGGCACTTGAACGGCGTCGAGGTTACGCCGACGATCGCGCGGCCCTTCGAGAAGGTGGGAATAACGTCGCGGAGGCGCTCCGCGCCTGCCACGGAGTAGAACTCGTTGCCGCCTTCGGCGAGCCCCGGGGTGGCGCCCACATCGTAGTCGGCGCCCAGCGCCACGACGAGGACGTCGGCGTCGTAGGTGCCGCCGTTTGTTGTTACGCGTCGCGCTTCGGGGTCGATAGCGGTGATCGTTTCCCGACGAAAGCGCACGCCGGGCTTCTCAATGTGACGGTAAGGGACGCGCACGGCGTCAGGCGTCTCGTGCCCGAACATCACGTCGAGCTTCGAAAAGCCGAATATGAAGGAATCGTTCCTGTCGATGAGAGTGAGGTCGAGGCTGTCCCCGAGCGCCTCCGACAGCATCGAACTGAGCTCAAGTCCGCCGAAGCCGGCGCCGAGGACGACTACTCGTAATGTCATTGCTGTTTCCTTCTATCTCCGGCTTGAGCGAGCAAGGCTATCCTCTCCACGAAAACGGTAGCCTTCGTGTTTCAGCTCGCGAGTACTGGGAACAAGCGCCTGTCGGGAGGACCCGTGATGTTCCCTGCGAGGTGCTGCTCCAGCCTGGGCCCAATTATGACAGCGGCGGAGTCGGCATGCTCCTCGCTGTCCCAGAGGACGCAAAGCCCACTTTCTCCATCCTCCCCACCGCCAAAGAACATAGCGCTCATGCACCCCGGCTGCTGCTTGATCGCCGGAATCAGGTCGTCTGCCATAGCCTGAGCGCTTGAACGGCTGCCCTCCGAAAGCTTGAACCTGACGAGGCGAAGATACATGTGATTACCTCCCCGATCGCGATCACCAGCAGATGCGGCTTGATCCGCTTCCGCGTGCGTGGCGAATGGCATTCTAGCACGGCAGCGCCAGGGGCCCTCGTCGGAGCGGGAAGAACATGAAGCGAACACCCTGTTCGCTGGACGGGCGGGCGAACGCTCGTCAGGGCGGGCCGGAGCGCGGGACACGCGGGCGAGGTCCTTCGCTGCGCCTGCGGGCTGCGCTCAGGAAACGGCGGCCAGCGCCTCGCGGAGGTCGAGGGCGCCGGTGTAGAGGGCCTTGCCGATGATGACGCCCTCGACGCCGATGAGGCGGAGGCGTTGCAGGTGTTCGATGCTGGAGACGCCGCCGGAGGCGATCACGGCCATCGGGGAAGGGAGGCCGGAGGCGTGCTCGACGACTTCCTGGATGGCGGGGAAGTTGGGGCCGCCGAGCATGCCGTCGCGGGAGATGTCGGTGTAGAAGATGCGGGGCACGCCGAACTCGGAGAGTTGCTGTACGAGGTCGAGGGCGCGCACCTGCGATGTCTCGCGCCAGCCTTCGGTCGCGACCATACCGTCGCGGGCGTCGACGCCGACGAAGATGCGCTCGCGGAAGAGGGCTACGGCGTTGACGAGGATCGTCTGGTCCTTGACGGCGGTGGTGCCGAGGGCGACGCGGCCGGCGCCGGCCTTGAGGTAGGTGTCGATCGTCTCGAGGTGACGGACGCCGCCGCCGACCTGCACCCGAACGCCGCGCCCTCCGCCCCGGGGCAGGTCTGAAGACTCGCCTTCGGCGCCCGCTGCGGCGGCTGCAGCTACATTGGGTGAGACGCCGCGGTCCACCCCACCCCCGGGCAGGTCTGAAGACTCGCCTTCGGCGCCCGCTGCGGCGGCTGCAGCTACGTTGGGTGCGGCGACAGCGGCGATCAGGCGGTGGATGACGTCGGCGTTGCGGGGAATGCCGTCGCGGGCGCCGTCGAGGTCGACGACGTGGAGGCGGGTGGCGCCGGCGGCCTGCCAGCGGCGGGCGACGGCGACGGGGTCGTCGTCGAAGACGGTCTCGCGGGCGTAGTCACCCTGGTCGAGGCGGACGCAGCGGCCGCCACGGATGTCGATCGCGGGAATGATCTCCATTGCGACCATTCTAGCGGGAGGTTAACAAACGTTGACGTTATCCCGGTGCCCAGGCCGCAACCGGCGGCCCTTTCCAGCGTCTTAACTATTATGAAAAGGTACGACTTCCTACCGGCTGCCCTGGCGTTTTCGCAGCTCTCGTTCAATCATTCGCCGCTCCGCTTCGCGTCCGAGGAGCGCGTCGAAGAAGTAGACGTTGAGCAGGTGCACCGCCAGGATCACGCCCCAGATCAGCGCCACCCACTGGACCCAGAACTCGTCGGGTCCGGTGACTATGTCGATCACGAATAGCGCCGCGATCACCGTCACAAACGTCGACAGGTGACGGAAGAACCCCATGCGGCGCCGCACGTGCCGCCGCGCTGACTTGTAATCGTCGTCGCGCGAGGCGCGCCCGGCCCGGAACGACCCCAGCGGCGTGTCGAACTCCACTCCTTCGAACCCTTCGTCTTCCTGTATCGTCACAACGCTACCGTCGCGGCTTCGGCGATCCTGAGGAAGTTCGCGTAGAGCTTGAGGCCGTTGTCGCCGCTCTTCTCCGGGTGGAACTGCGTGGCGACGACGTTGTCCCGGCCGACGACCGAGGCGAATCTTGTGCCGTACTCCGTCTCGGCGATGACGACTGAGCGGTCGGCGGGCTGAGGGTAGTACGAGTGCACGAAGTAGAAGTAGGAGCCGTCCGGGACGCCCTCGAAGAGGTCGTGCGGGCGAACGGCGTAGACGCGGTTCCAGCCCATGTGCGGGATCTTGAGGTCGCCGGTGAGGCGGACGACGCGCCCGGGCAGGACGCCCAGGCACTCGTGCTCGCCGCCCTCCTCACTTATGTCGAATAGCGCTTGCTGGCCCATGCAAACGCCGAGGAACGGCCGTCCGGAGGCGATGAACTCGCGGATGGGCTCGACGAGCTTGTGCGAGCGCAGGTTGGCCATGGTATCGGCGGCTGCGCCGACGCCGGGCACGATCAGGGCGTCGGCTTCCGACACGTAGCGCGGGGTGGATGTGATGAGAGGCCGTTTCCCCTGACTCATGACGGCGCGCGCGACAGAGTGGAGGTTGCCGGCGCCGTAGTCAACGATGACCAGTTTCACGCGAAAATTGTAGCATGCGGCAGGTGGGGGACTGTGATCGGAGTCACGGTTCGACCCTTGCGGCGCGCCACATAGTCCACTCGGGTATACTTGACAAATTCTAGCGAATGCTCAATGATCTCGACCGAGAGGCTGGCGATGATCCGAATCGTATTGGCATCGGCTCTGATGGCATTGGTCGTAGTTGGCTTGCTGCTTCTTGAATCGTCCCCTGAAGCAGATGCGTCGTGTAACCCCCAGCGCCCGTTTACCCCCGGGACACTGGCACGCGGGCTGGCAGAGAATCCCGGGCGGCACGGTGACCGGCGTGAAGGTCGATCAACTAGAGCACTATGATCCATACGTAAACCAAGGCGGCGCTTCGACCGCTTGGGTAATGCTACAAACCAGCACCAGCCCCATAAAATGGGCCCAAACGGGCTGGGTTAAGGACTACTACAATGGCCGCAGGAACTATGCTCAGTGGATTAACCAGAACGGAGTTGACGAGACTTTCTACGACCCAAATCCGCCTAAGCCAGTAGGCCAGTTTTCAAAGTACGAAGTGCTCTACTTGTTGAACTCGTTCTTCTTCAACGTTGACGGGGTTCAGATTCTCAGTCCCCCACCGGTCGCCACGTTCGTGCCGACTCGAGCGACGATCGCCGGCGAAGTCACCAACCTCGCTTCACAAATGCCTGGAGGGTACAGTTCTATCCCCGCCCACGAGTGGATATACACGGCGCGTTACATGGGCAGTTCGGGTACGTGGAAGGCTTTCAACGGCCAGAGATACTGGATGCCCCTGAATGCGGTCCAATACTTCGAGGTCTACGACTGGCTAAATTGGTTCGACATCGACATCTGGGACAAGGCGTGTCCCAATTGAGCGGTGAGTGAGATGCTGTGATGAAAATCCCTGCGCTGGTCGCTGCAATAGCCGTAACCGCTGCCTTAGTGGCGGGGGCCGTAGTCCTAAGCGAAAAGTCGTCCGCTCAGGACATGGACCTCGAGGGCGTTTCAGCCCAAGACCTATCCGAGTTTAGTATCCGGCTCGAACCTCCCGCGTCGGATGACCGGCCTGCGTTTGATGAGGACAGGGTGATGGAAGTTGCCCGCAAGGAACAGAGTGACGCGATAGTGCGAGAGGTGGTCCTCGCCCGCGTTCATGTCCAGAGTGAACTTGTTAAGGATGGACAATTGGTCTGGGTCGTGAACTGGGATCCGGCTACCGTACACCCATTCCCGCGGCTTGGCCCTGGGCCGGGCAGCGACGGCCTCGATCCCTACGCAGGGACCGATCCCAACGATCGGCATGTATTTTTGGCGCTTTTCTTTGTGGACGCCCAGACTGGCGCCCCGCTGTTTGGCGTTCAGAGCGCTCAAAACCCAGAGCAAGTGACAGACTAGCGCGTCGGCCGCGCGCGCCCGTTTGGAACCACCGCGTCGAACATCGGCTCTCTCAGCCTGGCTGTGAACCTCTTCTGCTGAGTTGGGTAGCCCACACCGGTTACTCCAGCATCAACTGCATCCAGATAACGTCCAGCCAGCGGTCGAATTTGTAGCCGACTTCGCGCTCGTTGGCGACCTCCACAAAGGCGAAGCGCCGATGGAGGGCGAGGCTGGCGGGGTTGCCCTCGGCGATGCCGGCGATGATGGTGTGGAAGCCGTTGCGTTTGGCGATGTCGACGAGCTCGGCGAGGAGGAGGGTGCCGATGCCGCGGCCGCGGTGGTCAGTGTGGATGTAGACGGAGTTTTCGGCGGTGAAGCGGTAGGCGGGTTTCGTGCGGAAGGTGCGCAGGGAGGCCCAGCCGACCACCTGGCCGTCTTCCTCGGCGACGATGATGCAGTGGGGGTGTTGCGTTTCGTGGAACCAGGCGAGGCGGTCTTCGAGCGTCTTGGGGTCGATGTCGAAGGTGGCGGTGGTGTTGAGGATGGCTTCGTTGTAGATGTCGCGGATGGCGGGGACGTCGGCTTCGGTGGCGGGGCGGACGGTGGGGGGCATGGTGGGTACAGGATAGCGGGCGCAGGTTACGTGGGTGTTACGAGCGTGACGCAATGGCGTTCCCATTTGGCGAGGTTCCGTAATACTCTGGGCAGGCGATGAGCTGCAATATCGATGATGTGCGCGAGGCCCAGGTGAAGGCTGAGGAGCTGCGTTCCCAGGTCAAATATCACGACTATCTGTACTTCGTGAAGGACGCGCCCGAAGTCCCCGATGCGGAGTACGACGAGCTGATGCGCCGGCTGCGGGCGATCGAGCAGCACTATCCGGAGCTGATCACGCCTGATTCGCCGACGCAGCGAGTGGGCGGCCAGCCGGCGACGGCGCTGGGGGTGGTGGAGCACCGGCTGCCGATGCTGTCGCTGGCGAACGCGTTCAACTTCGGGCAGCTGCAGGCGTGGCACAGGCGGGCGTCGGCGCTGGCGGGGCGCGACGACTTCCAGATGGTGTGCGAGCCGAAGATCGACGGGCTGGCCGTGGCGCTCGTGTACGAGAACGGCAAGTTCGTGCAGGGGGCAACGCGGGGCGACGGCTACCGCGGCGAGAACATCACGGAGAACCTGAAGACGATCCGCAGCATTCCGGTGGAGTTGCGCGGCAAGAACTTCCCGAAGCTGTTTGAGGTGCGCGGCGAGGTGTACATGCCGAAGTCGTCGTTCGAGCAGCTGAACAACGAGCGCGCCGAACGCGGCGAGCCGCTATACGCCAATCCGCGGAACTCGGCGGCGGGCTCGGTGCGGCAGCTCGATCCGAAGATCACGGCGTCGCGGCGGCTCGGCATCTTCATCTACCAGCTCGGCTGGGCGGAGGACGGCACGACGCCGCGCACGCATCACACCACGCTCAAGTGGCTGCACGACCTGGGCTTCCGCATCAACCCGGACATCGAGAGCTTCGAGGACCTGGACAAAGTGCAGAAGTTCTACGAGCGCTGGGAGGAACGGCGGCACTCGCTGGACTACGAGATCGACGGCATGGTGGTGAAGATCGACGACATCTCGATCTGGGACGAGTTAGGATACGTCGGCCGTGAGCCGCGCTGGGCAATCGCCTACAAGTTCCCGCCGGTGCAGGCGACGACGAAGCTGATCCGGATCGACGTCAACGTCGGGCGAACGGGCAGCCTCAACCCGTTCGCGATACTCGAGCCGGTGCAGGTCGGCGGCGTGATCGTCAAGCAGGCGACCCTGCACAATGAGGACGACATCCGGCGCAAAGACATCCGCGTAGGCGACACGGTTATCGTCCAGCGCGCCGGCGACGTGATCCCGCAGGTGGTGGGGCCTGTCGTCAGCAGGCGCACGGGCAAGGAGAAGAAGTACCGCCTGCCGAAGAAGTGCCCGGTCTGCAAGAGCGACGCCGTGCGGCCGGAAGGCGAGGCGATGGCCTACTGCACCAACATCTCGTGCCCTGCGCAAATGTTCCGCTGGATCACGCACTTCGTCTACGTGATGGACATTGAGGGCCTGGGAGAGCAGTGGATCTCGAACCTGCTCGACGCGGGACTGATCAAGGACCCGGCGGACATCTACTTCGTGACGAAAGAGCAGCTGACCGCCCTGCCGCGAATGGGCGAAAAGCTGGCGGACAAGATCCTCGCCAACATCGAGGCGTCGAAGCGCCAGAACCTGGGACGGTTGCTGTTCGCGCTCGGCATCCGGCACGTGGGCGGCGAAATCGCCAACGTCCTCGCGAACCACTTCCACACGCTCGACGCGCACGCCGGCGCCGCTGAAGAGCAGATCGCGGAGGTGGAAGGCGTCGGGCCACGCATCGCCGCCAGCGTGCACGCCTACTTCCGTGACCCCCAGAAGGCGGCGATCATCGAGAAGCTGCGCAAGGCGGGTGTGAACATGGAGCAGCGCCGGCCGAAGCGGGTCGAAGGGCCGCTGACGGGCGAGACGTTCGTCTTCACCGGGACGCTCGCGGCGATGTCACGCGGTCAGGCTGAGCGGCTCGTCGCGGGCCTCGGCGCCGAGGCCGTGAGCAGCGTCACGCGCAAGGTGACGAAGGTGGTTGTGGGGGCCGACCCGGGGTCGAAGGCGGCGAAAGCGGAGAGCTACGGGATCGAGATCATGGACGAGGACGCGTTCCTGGCGCTGCTGAAGAAGCACGGTGCACCGGTTTAAGTCAGAGCCTCAGTACCATTCTTTCGTTGTGTATGGAGCGGCGTACAACTCCAGGTACCCGGGATATCCGCTCGTATCGTTCAGATCGTTGTCCATCACGCCCGAGTACACGGAAGTGTCAAACGCTACCGCGCACTGGATCATTCGTGTAGTGCTCTGCGAATCCAAATGTGTGTCCGATTTCATGGTCAAGCACCTGTCGACGGGTATTTGTGGCTGCGCCATCCCAGTATGTGGTCTCAAACCATATCTGCAGCTTGCTGACATGGTACAGCGTGTATGAGCAGTCACCAACGCAGGTGTATCCGCTCTCGTACGTGACGCACGCCACTGCAGTGACGCCACATTTGCCATCTATAGCACTCGGGGTGATGAATGATATCTGAAAGTCTCCAGTAGCGTACGTCGTCTGATAGTAATCCACGAGGAGACCGCCCGATGCCGACTGCCATCCACCGGGTTCCTCGATGAAGCCATTCACCGCCGAGGTGGGATCAGGTATGCAGCACGAGGAGACGCCCCAGGAGACGTTTGGTAGGGCGTCGTGGTAATCGCTCAGGTGACGAACTGGTTCGTGGAACGGATGGAAGGCGGACGCTTGCAACGCGCCGAGAGATGGAATGACTAGCCCTACGGATACGATGACGCCAAGAAGAAAGGGCTTCATCTGACTGGAGACGCATCGATCGGCGGCCCGTCAGCTATGATCTCACCCGCCGGCCCTAACGGAGGGCTGATGAAGACCCGGTCACCCTCTCCGAAGATGAACGGGATATCCGGCCGTAGTCTTCCGTAACAGTTCCCCTCCACCCATCCGTCCACTGAATAGAAAATGTCAGACGTGCAGTCGTCGCCGGGGCCGGGCGAAGGCGTGTAGTACGGGTTTACTTCAGCCGCGGCCTCGTGGCAGTTAAGCGCCACATCGTACGAATCGATCGGAAACTCCATTTGTTGCTCACCGTCGATCTCAGTTGTAACTGGGCGAATTGGCCGATTCAGCAACTCCGACCAGACTTGATCCTCTTCTCTGTAGATGCGGTCGAGCACACAGCCGGGCGGTGGCGTGTAACCGGCCAGATCAGGCGTCACCCACTCCTCCTGGCTGGGATCGGAGGACGAGGGGTCTCCCACAGCGGAAGGCGCGATGCGCGAATACAAGAAGACCGCAGCGATTAGGAGAGCAACCCCCGTAACCGCGCCGAGGGCAAACTGTAGCCCCATGGTACTCTTCACGGTCGCAACCTTATGCCCTCGCGGCCTCGCTGTCAACGCGCTGCGAGACAGAACGCGGTGACCTTCGATAGTCTCCGGCTCGGTAGTGGGTCATGACCCACTACCTCCGGCTCTCAGACATTGCCGATCGGTACGCAAGTGTCTATCCTTCGAGATGCAGGGATAGACGCGGAAGAGTTCAACGAGAAGGCCTGAAAATGCGGTACAAGGTAGTGGTCAACCGCGACGATGAGGGGAACTGGGTCGTTTCAGTACCCGCCCTGCCGGGCTGCCACACGTGGGGCGATTCACGCGACACCGCGCTGGCAAATGCTCGCGAGGCAATTGAGGGATACATCGAGAGTCTGGAGGCCGCCGGGGAGCCGGTGCCGAGCGATGAAACCGATGTCGAAGTGGCGGTCGTGAGTGTGCCCTAGGCGGGCTGAAACCTCTCCGAAGCGCCACACTGAACGGCGCGCCTCCCTCTGGGCGACCCCGATCACATCTCTGCTGCTCGTCGCCGTTCTTGTCCTCGCAGCGTGCGGAGACGACGATTCTACCGAGCCGACGCCGGATGTCACGGCCGCCGCCACGCCGACCGCGACGCGCGACCTGGCGAAGGTGTTTCCGCCGGGGACTACGATTGCTGTGGTGACTCGGGTGATTGACGGCGACACGATCGCGGTGGAGATCGATGGCGTGCAGTACACCGTTCGGTATATCGGGGTAGACGCGCCGGAGACGGTGGACCCGAGGCGGCCGGTCGAATGTTTCGGGCGGGAAGCGAGCGATTTCAACAAGGGAATCGTCGAGGGGCTCTTCGTGGGGCTTGAGAAGGACGTCTCGGAGACGGATGTCTTCGGCCGGCTGCTGCGGTACGTCTGGGTCAACCAGCAGGAGATGGTGAACGTGGTGCTGGTGCGGGAAGGGTATGCGCAGGCCAGCGCGTACCCGCCGGACATCCGCTACCAGGACCTGTTCGAGCCACTGGAGGAGGCGGCGCGCGAAGCAAGGCGCGGCCTCTGGGGCGCGGTGTGTGCCGAGACGGCATCGCCAACGGCAGGCGGCGCCACGTCAGTCGGGGCATGCGACTTCTCGGGCACGTCGGAGCCGGTGATCAAGGGCAACATCTCTTCGGATTCGATCAAGATTTACCACGTTCCCGGCGGCAATTCTTACGAGGCGACCGTGATTGACGAGGAACAAGGCGAACGCTGGTTCTGTACGGAAGCCGAGGCTGTGGCCGCCGGTTGGCGGAAATCCCAGGGCTGAGCCGAACCGGCAGCAGCGCCACGTCGTTGTACTACTGATGCCCGCTCACGCTCGCTTTTGCGGTGATACAGTGCGTTAGGTACAATTGCGAAGCACGAGCCGCCGCGCCCCGACTGGACGGCTCGCGCTTGGGAGGCAAGTTGCCCTTAAACCCGTTGAACACCCTATTAGGGTGGTTTTCTCATGACGTCGCAATCGACCTCGGGACAGCCAATACGCTGGTGATGGTAAAAGGCAGAGGAATCGTCATTGACGAGCCCTCCGTTGTTGCTATCGACCGCATCAACAAGAAGATCCTGGCGATTGGCTCCGAGGCCAAGCGGATGGTCGGCCGCACCCCGGCCGACATCGTGGCCGTGCGCCCTTTGCGTGACGGCGTCATATCCGACTTCAGCGTCACGGAAAAGATGCTGCATTACTTCATCCGCTCGGTCCACGACCACTTCGGCTTCGGTCTGCCGCGCCCCCGTGTGGCGATCGGCATCCCGTCCGGCGTGACGGAGGTCGAGAAGCGAGCCGTCCACGACGCCGCGCTGAACGCCGGCGCGCGGGGCGCCTTCCTGATCGAGGAGCCGATGGCCGCGGCGATCGGTGCCGGGCTTCCGGTGATGGAGCCGGGTGGCTGCATGATCGTGGACATCGGCGGCGGCACGACAGAGGTGGCCGTGATCTCGATGGGCGGCATCGTCGTCGCGACGTCGATCCGCACGGCGGGCGACGAGATGGACCAGGACATCATCTCTTACGCGCGGCAGGTGCATAACATGCTGATCGGGGAGCGCACAGCGGAGGAAGTCAAGATCGAGGCCGGCTCGGCCTATCCCCTGGAACGGGAGCTGACGATCGAGCTACGGGGCCGCGACCTGGCGACCGGGCTGCCGAAGTCCGTCGAAGTGAGCAGCGTCGAGATCCGTGACGCGCTCGCCGGTTCGATCAACGCGATCGTCGACTCGGTCCGCCAGACGATCGAGATCACGCCGCCGGAGCTGGTGGCGGACATCATGAGTACAGGGATCATCCTCGCCGGGGGCGGCGCGCTGGTGCGCGGCCTGGACCGGCGGCTGGCGCAGGATACACGCTTCCCCGTGTATGTGGCAGAGGAGCCGCTGACCTGCGTCGTCCGCGGCGCGGCAGAGGTTCTGGAGGAGGCAGCGATTCTGCAAAAACTGCAGGCCCGGCTGAATACAAGGAAGGCGCCCAGGTAGGGTGCCACGAATGAGCTGGTCGCCCGGCTCACAAGAGACATATACCAATGCGACTGATCTGGTGGTTTGCAACGGTTGTGGCGGTCAGTTTCGCAACGATCGTCCTGTCTGAGCAACACGCCCTCGATCCCTTCCGCAACATGACGCTGACCGTTAGCGCGCCCGTAGAGAACACGATCCGGGACGCTGCCAGCCCGCTGAAGGACATGTACGACGGGATCACCGACCGCGGCGATATCGTCCGCGACAACGAACGGCTGAAGGAACAGGTCGAGATCCTGCAGGCTCAGCTTGCGGACCAGCAGCAGGCCCTCCTGCGCATCCAGGAGCTAACGGACGCCCTCAATGTGAAGTCCCAGCGTCCGGAAGACCAGCTCCTGGTCGCCAGCGTTATCGCAGAGGACCCATCCGCCCTGAAGCGGACAATCGCGATCGACATGGGCCAGGCGGACGGTGTAGACGAAGGGATGGTCGTGCTGTCGCGCAACGGCAGCTTGATCGGCACGGTCTCGCGCGCCTACCAGAACTTCGCCTGGATCCGGCTGATCAGTGACCCGGACAGCGCCGTCAACGCCGAGGTTGCCGTCACAGCGACTCCCGGCGGCTCAGACGTCCTGACGCCGCCGTCAGGCGAGGAGCCGAGCGCCACACCCGCGCCATCCGGGACACCGGTGCCCGTGGCTGTGCGTGGAGTCGTGCAGGGGGACCTGCGGGACAATCTTGTGCTCGACCTGTTGCCGCCGGAGTCGACGATCGCGACGGGGAGCCTGGTTGTCACCTCGGGGCTCGGCGGCAACTACCCGCCGGGAATCCTGATCGGCAGCATTACGGACGTCGAGCAGCGGCCACAGGCGCCGTTCAAGAAGGCATTAGTCGATCCCTCCACGAAGCTCGACGGGCTGGATACGGTGCTTGTGCTGATCAGCTTCAAGCCGGCGAGGCTGGAGGCGCCTTGAGGTACGTGCTGGCCGCTATCCTAGCGTGGGGCTTCGCGGTGCTTGACGTGTCGGTGATGCCGTACATCCACCCACTGGGCGTCAGTCCTGACCTGGTGCTGATCTTCGCCGTGTGCTGGGCGGTGATCCGCGGTCACGAGGAGGCGCTGATCGTTGTGCCGCTCTGCGGCTTCATCCAGGACTTCACCACCAGCGACCCGATTGGCACCTCAGTCCTGGCGCTTGCGCCGGTCGTGCCGCTCGCGACGGCGGTGCGGCTGCGGGCGATTGAGTCCGATTTCCTGCCGACGATGACGGCGGTGATGGGTGCCAGCGCCTGCTACGGCGTCATCAGCATGGTTGTGCTGAGCCTCACGGGCCAGGAGATCGCGCTCTTCTACACGCTGTTCAGGGTGATCCTCCCGGCGATGGTCATCAACGCCCTCTTCACGCCGATCCTCTACATGCCAATGCACTGGCTGTCCCCGCGGCCCGCCGCCTGGCTCCAGGGCACCGCAAGGTTGCCATCGTCGCTATAGCCACGCTATGAGCAGTTATTTCGAAGGCCGCCGGCGCTGGCGAAGCAAGGAACCCAAAAGGGAACGGACCCAACAAGGGCGCGCCTCCTCCATGTCGGCGGCGATGCGCGCGCTCGTCATCCTGATGTTCGGCATCCTGCTGATCCAGCTGATCAACCTCCAGGTGATCAAAGGTGAAGAGTACCAGCAGGAAGCCGAGATCAACGCCCTCCGCGAAGTGCCGGTGCCGGCGAACCGCGGGCTGATCTACGACCGCAACGGCGTACTCCTCGTCCAGAACGCCGCGCGCTTCTCGGCGACGATCATTCCCGGCGATCTGCCCGACCGCGGCGAGGCGGCGGTTTATCGCATGATCGGCGAGGCGATCGGCATGCCGGTCAGCGAGATCGAGGCGAAAGTCGAAGAAGGGATCGAGAACCAGGGTGAATTCAGCCCAGCCGTGATCAAGAGCGACCTCGACCGCGAGACGGCGCTCATGCTGCTGGAGCTTGAGCCGCACGTGCCGGGCCTCAAGGTGGACGTCGAGCCCGCGCGCCGCTACCTCACCGGCGATCTGCTCTCACACATCATGGGCTACATCGGGCCGATCTCCGCCGAGGAGTACGCCGAACTCGCGCGCGATGGCTATCTCTACCAGGACTACCTGGGAAAAACCGGCGTCGAGTTGACATATGAAGACGTGCTCCGGGGCAAGCCCGGGAAGAAGCTGATCGAAGTCGATGCTGCCGGACGGGAGCTGCATACAATCTCCGAGCGACGGCCCGTTGACGGCTCGAACCTCGTCCTGACGATCGACCTCGAGTTGCAACGGCGGGTCAACGACATCCTGCGCGAGTTCACGCCCGAGGACGAGAACGCCGCGGCGGCTGTGATCAATGTCCACACCGGCGAGTTGCTGGCGATGGTCTCGCTGCCGTCATTCGACAACAACGTCTTCTCCGGACCGATATCAGAGACCGACCTGACGACTCTAATCGACGCGCCGGGAAAGCCGCTGGTGAACCACGCGATTTCGGAGCGCTATCCGCCGGGGAGTGTTTTCAAGACGATCGTTGGGTCGGCGGCTTTGCAGGAAGGCATCGCCTCGGCGAGCACGACGATCGTCAGCCGGGGCTACATCAACGTCGAGAACGAGTTCGACCCGAACGTGATCTATGTATACAAGGACTGGGCGCCGCTAGGCGCGCTCGACTTCTACGGCGGCGTGGCGATGTCCTCCAACGTGTATTTCTACTATCTCGCGGGCGGCAAGGCGGACGAGGGCTTCCGCGGCCTTGGCGAGGACAGGGTCGCCCAGTACGCGCGCAGCTTCGGCCTCGGGTCGCCCACCGGCATCGACCTGCCGGGCGAGTCTGAAGGCCTGGTGCCGGACGCGGACTGGAAGGAAGAGGCGATCAACGAGCCGTGGACGATCGGCGACACGTACAACTTCGGCATCGGCCAGGGCTATGTCGCCGCGACGCCGCTGCAGATGCTACGCGCGATCACGGCGATGGCGAATGGCGGGACGCTCGTCACGCCACACGTCGTGAAGGAATACCAGGACAGCCTGGGCGACACTCTTGAGTCGCTGCAGTCCGCATCTTCAACCGTCCCGGTCGACCCGGGATACCTGCAGATCGTCCGCGACGGGATGCGCCAGTCCGTGACGTCTGGTGTCGCGCGCAACGCTGCGGTAGGCGGCGTCGCGATTGCGGGCAAGACGGGCACCGCCGAGTTCGGCGCGCAGAGGGACGATGGCACTTACCAGACCCACGGTTGGTTCGCGGGATTCGCGCCTGCGGACGACCCGCAGATCGCCGTCGTCGTCTTCGCAGAGCATGGCACCGGCGGTAACGACGCATCGCCGGTGGCGGCGCGCATCTTCGACTACTACTTCAATGGCGGTGGCCCGATCAACAACCCGGGCGACGCCGCGCCAACACCAGAGCCCGAGCCGACCGATGACGGCAGCGAAGATCCTTCGGCTACCGACCCAGCAGCGACCGACGGTGTCCCCGAACCGGAGCCGACAGTCGTACCCGTACCGACGGAGCCACCCACCGCAGCCCCGACGGAACCGCCGACCGAGGTACCAACCGAGCCGCCGCCAACCGAGCCGCCGGTTGCACCGGCGGCCATCTTGCCCGATCGCCGCGTGCCGCCGGGAGGCGGGCCATGATCGAGGCGCGGGCGATCCGCCACTTCGATGTCATCCTGATCCTCCTCGCGGCGGCGCTGGTCGCGTATGGCAGCCTGCTGCTCTACAGCGCGTCTCTCAATGCGTATCCGGACGTCAACCTGAGCCACCCGATGGTGAAGCAGCTCGTCTTCGCCTGCCTCGGGGTCGGGGCGATGGTAGCCGTCGCCTGGATGGACTACCGCGCCTACGGACAGATGGCCGCCGGGTTGTATGCCCTTGCGGTCGTCTTGCTGATTGCCGTCCTGTTCGTCGGCGACTCCGCCTATGGGTCGACACGCTGGTTCGCATTCGCGGGCCAGCAGATCCAGGCGTCCGAGGTCGCCAAGTTGTTGGTGATTGTCGCGCTCGCCCGTTATCTTGCCGACCGGCAGCACCAGATGGACGACCCGCGGGTCTTCGGGATCTCGCTTGTGATGATGCTCGTTCCTGCCGGGCTGGTGATGATGGAGCCCGACATGGGGACGGCGCTGGTCTTCGGCGCTATCTGGCTGGGCATGGTGACGATGGCAGGCGCACCGCCGAGGACGCTCGCGATCTTCCTGGGGTGTGTGGTGGCGCTCCTGCCGTTCGGCGCGCTTCTCGCGCTCAACGACTATCAGCTCGATCGATTCAGGCTCTGGATCGACCCCGCGTCCGATCCTCTCGGCGGCGGCTTCAACATCCGCCAGGCGGAGATTGGCATCGGCTCCGGCGGGCTCTTCGGCAAAGGGATCACCGACGGCACGCAGACGCAACTCGACTTCCTCCAGACATCGACGACGGACTACATCTTTAGCGTGCTCGGCGAGGAGCTAGGCCTGTTCGGCGCGATCATTCTGCTGGCGTTGTTCACAGCGCTGCTCTTCCGCGGGATCCGTGCGGCGAACCTGGCGCAGGACCAATTCGGCAGGCTGATCGCCACCGGGATCGTGATCATGATCCTCTTCCAGGTGTTCATTAACGTTGCCGTGAACATCCGCCTGGTGCCTGTGACCGGCATCCCCTTGCCATTCATCAGCCAGGGCGGCAGCTCGCTCGTGATGATGTTCGTCGCCCTGGGGCTGTTAGAAGGCATCGTGATACGCCATAAACGTATCGAGTTCTGAGCGTCCTGGCGGCTAGTGGCCGGAGACCTGGAGCGGCGGCGCGTCTTTGAGCCGATATACATCGGCGAAGTAGATGCGGCCGGCGTACTCATAGTTCTCGTTCAGGAACTGCCGCAACTCAGGAGGATGAGCGGCACCCCAATCTTCAAAGAGCGGCGCCTGCGCGGAGTCGATGAAGTATATCGGCCGCGCGACCTCAAGGTCTGCTATTACTCTAGCCAGCAAGGTGTCGTCGTACTCCAATGCCCAGTCATAGAAGTTGCGGATCGCCGGCGGCCGGTCCGCATAGAAGTACAGCTGCGATTCGCGGCCGTAGTTGAAGATCGGATCCTCAGGACCTGTGCGGGCCTTGATGTACTCGCCCAGCTCCTGGCTGCTCGCCTCCCACTCTTTCTGGTGGTAGACGCTGGAGACGACCTGCTGCTCTGCCTGCTGCGGCGCGAGGTACAGCACCGTTGTCGTGCCGACGGACACGATGATCAGGAAGAGGGCGATCATCCAGGCCGGGCGGCTGAGAACGCGGTCGTTGCCGTTTACAAATCGGTCATAGATGACCACGCCGGTGAGCACGGCCGCCGACGGCATCAACTGGAGGAAGTAGTGCGGGAAGAAGCGTCCGCCGGAGGCGACGCCGATTGCCGAGGCGACGGCCCAGAGGATGAGCACGTAGTCTGTCGCGGCGCTGCGTCTTCGCCAGATCACGACGAGACCGGCGAGTGCGCCAACGGCGAAGGGAGCGGCGACGGCGCTGAAGAAGAGGAGACCGTAGCCAAAGTTCGCCAGGCGTTCAGCGTAGGAGAGGAAGTTTATGTAAAGCCAGTTGTAAGAGAGATTGGCGTAGATCAGGTCGTCGAGTGAGCCCGTCAGTGTGAACGGCAGGGCAACGGCCGCGAGGCTCAGGAGGCACCCGGCGAAGAGTGCCGCAGTCGGCGCAAGAGCGCGCAATTGCGACTCGATTGTTCGCGCGTGCCAGATTAGCGAGACCATCGCCAGCGCCAGGAGATTCCACATTGCGACCTGCTTCGTCGCCATCGCCAGCCCGGCGAGCATTCCGGCGATGACGAACCAACGTAGCTGGCCGTCCTTCATCCCGATCGTGAAGAACATCAGCGACGAGACCAATGGCAGGAGCATATACGCCTCGGTGTTCGCGTGCAGGGCAACCCATGGCAGCCCGGTCGAGATCGCGAAGAGCCCGGCGGCGAGGCGTGCGGCCGGCATCGGCAGAACCATGCGCGCCTGGTTGAATAGCGCCAGCGTGGTCAGCGACAGGAATATCGCGGCGACGATTCGCGGCGCGAAGACGCTCTCGCCGAAGAGCGTGAAGCTGAACGCGTACCAGAGGTAGACCAGCGGCGGCTTGTTGTCGAAGAGATCGCGGTACGGAACCTGGCCGTTGAGGACGCCCTGGGCGATCGTCGCGTAGACGCCTTCGTCGCGCTCAAACGGGGCGCCGGCGAACGGCAGGTAGAGCAGGATCGGGACGAGGAAAAGGCCGAGAAGGAAAAGTATCTCCGACCGCGAGAGCCGTGGCAGCGCTGTCACGGCCACGGTGGCGCCGGTGTCGGCGGGGGTGTTGTTCATCCGCGTGTCGGCCCGGTAATCACCGTTCACAGTCTAACAGAGCGAAGGCTTCCGCACCTTATGTGTGTAAGCTGGTTACCCAATGTTATCCGAGGGCAAGTGCCGCCGCACGGCGCACGTCCGGCGCAGGGAGAAGGTCGATTCGGGTTTTCGGACGCTGCCGCGAGAGGGTGCTCTCGGGCAAGAGGCACCGCCTGAAGCCGAGTCGCTCGGCCTCCAGCAGACGGCGCTCGAGGTGTGACACGGAGCGAAGCTCGCCCGAGAGGCCGATTTCCCCCAGCGCGACAAGGTCCGACGGCAGCGGCGCGTCACGGTGCGACGAGCAGATCGCCAGCGCGAGCCCGAGGTCGGCAGCGGGTTCGCTGATGCGCAGGCCACCGACGACGTTGGCAATCACGTCCTGGCCAGCGAGAGGAAGACCCAGCCGTCGCGTCAGCACGGCCGTCACCAGCAAGAGACGCCCGGAGTCGAGGCCGTTGGCGGTGCGACGAGGCACCGGTGTGGCGGTGGGACTGGTGAGCGCCTGGACTTCGACGAGGACGGGTCGCGAGCCCTCCATGACCGGCACGATCGCTGAGCCGATCGGGTCTGCCGCGCGCTCGGCGATGAACGCCTCGGACGGGTTCTCGACGCCGCGCAGGCCGCTGCCGGTCATCTCGAAGACGCCGACCTCGTCGACGGAGCCGAAGCGGTTCTTGACCGCCCGCAGCAGCCGATAGCTGCTGAAGCGCTCGCCTTCGAGGTACAGGACGACGTCGACAACGTGCTCCAGGAGGCGCGGGCCGGCGATATCGCCGTCCTTCGTGACGTGTCCGATCAGGATCACCGAGATGTTGCGTGACTTGGCCCAGCGCATCAGCATGCCGGCGCACTCGCGCAGTTGGGAGATGCTGCCGGGCGAGTTCCCGGCGCTTTCGCTGAACACGGTCTGGACGGAGTCCACTACGACGAGGGCGGGGTCGCAGGCTTCCGCCTGCCGCAAGGCCGCGTCGAGGCTTGTCTCGGCCAGCAGGAGAAGCTGACCAGCGCCCAGGCCGAGGCGCTCGGCGCGCATCTTGACCTGCGCGGCGGACTCCTCAGCGGAGACGTACAGCACGGGCTTCCGCGCGGTCACTGCGCTCGCCGCTTGCAGCACGAGAGTGGACTTGCCGATGCCGGGGTCGCCGCCCATCAGGATGAGCGAGCCGGAGACGACACCGCCACCGAGTACGCGGTCGAACTCGGATATCCCGAGCGGCAGTCGCGCGCCATCGCTGAAGACGAGTTCGTCGATGGCGATTGGCGTGGCTGCGACGTACGCGGATGGCATGGATGAGGCCGTGGGCTCCGACCACTCGCGGAAGCTGTTCCAGGCCCCGCAGCCGGGGCACCGTCCCTCCCACTTCGCGGTTTCGTGCCCGCATTCGGTGCAGGCGAAGTGCGTCTTCGCGGCGCGCCTGCTGGCGCCAAGGGTGCTCACACCCCGATTGTTTCAGAGCGCGGGCTTGAGTAGCGATAGGCGAATGGCACGAGGATGTGGATGAATTGGCGACGAGTTACTGAAATTGGAAGACGTTGGGCGGCGTGTGCTCAAGGTCAATGACCTCAAACGTAAGCCAATCTCGGTCCAGAACTGGATACTCCGTACCGTTGCCGTCCACGTAGTAAGTCTCTTCGCCGAAGTCCAACCCGAAAGGTTCGTCACTGAGGAATACGCGGCGGACAAGCCGACCATCGCGTTCAAACGGATACTCAGGATCGGCGTCCAAGTCAAAGACATTCTCGTAGACCTGCACAGTGACGCCGGCGATCTCACTTCTGCCGGCGAAGTGAAACGGACGCTCGTCAGGGGCGAGTGTGGTGTTTGGTCCCTTTCCGGATCGCAGAAGATCCTCACCGATCGTCGATTGGTCCGTCCACATGAACACTGATTGAAACTGCGGCCGCGCAAAGCTCCGCCCGTTGTTCGAGGTCAGCCCAAGGTCGGCGTCAGTCCAGCCGTCTTGAGTAACCCGACCGGCCTCGTTATACGCGAAAACTCGCGCCTTATCGGTGTTGAAGTCTTCCCCAACGAGGATCCACGACTCTACCGTCTGTTCCGGATTGCCGAGGTTGATTCCGCTGGTCTTGGTTGTGTAGTGAATGACGTCTCCGGGCTCGATTTGCAGCGCCGTTGTCTTTTCCGTCGTGCTGACTGTCGCGACAGCAAGGACCGCCAGGGCGACTAAGCAGGCGAGCGCCGCCGCCCCGAGGCCAATTGAGATCGCAAGCTTCGCCCAGCGCCTCTGGGTGTCCGGCTTGGTCATGAACCAATCGTTGATCTCCTCGCGCGATTTCAGTCCCAGCTTGCTCAGAATCTCCGAGACGTGAAACTTCGCCGTGCGCTCTGATATCTGCAGCCGTTCAGCAATCTGGCCGTTGCTCACCCCTTCCCGCACAAGAGCCACGACCTCCCACTCGCGGGGCGTCAATATGTCCGGATGTCATGGACGTCCGCGCTGCCCCATGCAATCAGCATAGTCCCGATGGCGGCGATTTACACTGTACTAACGAAAGAGCCGCCCATTGCGGGCGGCTCTTTTTCAGGCGAGTGTTAGTGCGCTAGGCCAGCGCGGGCGTGGACGCGTTGTCCAGCACGATCTCGTCGTTCTGGACGTCGATCTTGACGGTGTCGCCGTCGTTGAACCGCTCCTGGAGAAGCGCCTCGGAGAGACGGTCTTCGATCTCGTTCTGGATCACGCGGCGCAACGGCCGTGCGCCAAACACCGGATCGTATCCCTTCTCGCCGACCCAGTCGAGCGCGGCTTCGCTGATCTCCATCGTCAGGCCCTTCGTCTTGAGCTGCGTGATGACCTGCTTCATCTCGTTGGTTACGATCTCGCGGATGTGGGCCTTCGTGAGCGAGTGGAAGACGACTGTCGCATCGAGCCGGTTGATGAACTCCGGGCGGAAGACGTTCTTCATGGCCTGGAGCACCTTGTCCTGCATCTTCGAGTGCTGGTCGGAAACCGTCTTCGACTCGTCGGTGTTGACGGCGAAACCGAGCGTGCTGTCCTTGCGGATGAGGTCCGAGCCGACGTTCGAGGTCATGATCATGATCGTGTTGCGGAAGTCGACACGGCGGCCCTTGGCGTCGGTCAGGTGACCGTCGTCGAAGATCTGCAGCAGCATGTTGAAGACTTCCGGGTGCGCCTTCTCGATTTCGTCGAGGAGGATCAGGCAGTACGACTTGCGGCGCACGGTGTCGGTGAGCTGTCCGGCGTCCTCGTAGCCCACGTAGCCGGGAGGCGCACCGATGAGCCTGGAGACGTTGTGCTTCTCCATGAACTCAGACATGTCGAGCTTGATCATCGCCTCTTCGCTGCCGAACATGAACTCGGCAAGCACACGGGCCAGGTAGGTCTTACCGACGCCGGTGGGGCCGAGGAACATGAAGACACCGATGGGCCGGCGCGGGTCCTTGAGACCGGCGCGGGCACGGCGGACCGCCTTGGCGATGCTGTGGATCGCCTCGTCCTGGCCGACGATCTTCTCGTGGAGGACGTCCTCCATCTGCAGGAGGCGCTGGGACTCCTCGGAGGCGATGCGCGTCACCGGGATGCCGGTCCACATCGCGACGACCTCGCAGATGTCTTCGGCGTCGACGACGGGCGCCTCTTCCTTCTTCTCTTCTTGCCAGCCGGTCTGCATGCCCTCCAGCTTGTCCTGGAGCTTCACTTCACGGTCACGCAGTTCGGCGGCGTATTCGTACTGCTGGGCGGTGATCGCCTCTTCCTTCTCGCGGCGCAGCGTATCGAGGCCTTTGGCCGCTTCCTGCAGTGGAGGCGGCGCGTACGAGCGCTTGATGCGGACGCGAGACGCGGCCTCGTCAACGAGGTCGATCGCCTTGTCAGGGAGGAAGCGGTCGGGGACGTAACGCGAGGCCAGTTCGGCAGCTGCTTCTAGCGCCTCGTCCGTGATAGTCAGGCCGTGGTGCTCCTCGTAGCGGGCGCGAACGCCCTTGAGGATGAGGATGGTGTCCTCGATGGACGGCTCATCAACCGTGATCGGCTGCAGGCGTCTTTCCAGCGCGGAGTCCTTCTCGATGTGCTTGCGGTAGTCGTCGAGCGTGGTGGCGCCGACGCACTGCAACTCGCCGCGGGCGAGCGATGGTTTCAGGATGTTCGCGGCGTCAACAGCGCCTTCGGCGGCGCCGGCGCCAACCAGCATGTGCATCTCGTCGATGAAGAGGATGCAGTTGCCGGCGGCCTTCAGTTCTTCGATGACTTTCTTCAGGCGCTCTTCGAACTCACCACGGTACTTCGTGCCGGCGACAAGCGAGCCGATGTCCAGCGTGACGATGCGCTTGTTGAGCAGCATCTCGGGAACTTCGCCTTTGATGATCCGCTGAGCGAGTGCCTCGACGATGGCGGTCTTGCCGACGCCGGGCTCGCCGATGAGCACCGGGTTGTTCTTCGTGCGG
>JBBEAZ010000022.1:107441-109774 GCA_040882565.1 Dehalococcoidia bacterium | reverse complement strand
GTTTGATGGGGAGGCGATCAAGGAGGCGCACCATTATTTCGATATGGTGTCGCTGTTGACGCAGATTGGGGCGATGCCGGGGGCGTAGGCGGCGGTCCGGCGCGTTAGGCCGGTTGATGCACGCGAGAGCGGGCGTTGAGGATCGTGAGGCCGACGATTTTGCCTTTGAACGTCCGGATCACAACACCGGAGTCTGTGACGTCGGCGTCGTGGGCCGCTGATGGATCGCCGAAGCTGATGTAAAGGACATCGCCTTCGTCGTCGTAGTTGGTCCGGACCTCGAATTTCGTATCCATTCAGCGTTCAATTATACCTGGCTGGCGTGCCGCCTCGGGACGCGGGTACTGCCCGGCGCGGCGTTGGCGTACGGCGTGGCGTCGGGCGGGCGAGGTTGGCGTGGCGCTGGGCACCCACCCTCGTGCACGGGCGGGGGTTTGGGAGACGGCGGATGTTTCGGCCAGGTGCGGAGGTGGGGATGATTGGAGGCAGGGCTAGAAGCCCCGCGGCTACGGGAGACGGCGGGTCAAGACCCGGTGGTTATTCCCATTCGATGGTGCCCGGTGGCTTCGACGTGATGTCGTAGACCACTCTGTTTACGGCGGGGACTTCGTTGACGATGCGGTTGGCGATCCGGGCGAGGAGGTCGTAGGGGAGGCGGGCCCAGTCGGCGGTCATGGCGTCTTCGGCGGTGACGGCGCGGATGGCGACGACGTGGCCGTAGGTGCGGAAGTCGCCCATGACGCCGACGCTGCGGGTGTCGGTGAGGATGGCGAAGGCCTGCCAGAGGTCGCGGTAGAGCCCCGCCTTCTTGATCTCGTTCATGACGATCCAGTCGCACTCGCGGAGGGTGTCGAGCTTGTCTTTGGTGATCTCGCCGATGATCCGGATGGCGAGCCCGGGACCGGGGAAGGGCTGGCGCATGACGATCTCTTCGGGGAGGCCGAGCTCGAGGCCGACCTGGCGGACTTCGTCTTTGAAGAGGTAGCGCAGGGGCTCGACGAGCTGGAAGTTCATCTTCTCCGGCAGGCCGCCGACGTTGTGGTGGGTCTTGATGGTGGCGGCGACTTTGCTGTGGGCGCCGGCGCCGGCGTAGGCGCCTGATTCGATGACGTCGGGGTAGGTGGTGCCCTGAGCGATGAAGTGACGTGGCCCTTCGAGAGCCTCAGGACGAACGGATTGGGATGGGAAGAGGCGCTCGGCCTCTTCTTCGAAGATGCGGATGAAGGTCTCGCCGACGATCTTGCGCTTCTGCTCGGGGTCGGTGACACCTTCGAGGTTGCCGACGAAGCGATCGGCGGCGTCGACGTGGATGAGGTTGAGCTTGAGGTGACGGTGAAAGGTGTCGACGACGCGCTCGGGCTCTTCCTTACGGAGGAGGCCGTTGTCGACGAAGATGCAGGTGAGCTGGTCGCCGATGGCGCGGTGGACGATGGCGGCGGTGACCGCGGAGTCGACGCCGCCGGAGAGGGCGCAAATGACGCGGCCTTCGCCGACCTGGGCGCGGATGCGGTTGATGGAGTCGACGATGAAGTTGCCGGCGGACCAATCGCCGGCGCACTTGCAGACCTGGTAGAGGAAGTTCTCGAGGATGGCCTTGCCGTCGCGGGTGTGGACGACTTCGGGGTGGAACTGGATGCCGATGTAGCCGCTATCGTTGGCCATGCCGGCGATCGGCGAGGAGTCGGAGGCGGCGAAGGAGCGGAAGCCGGGGGGCATCTCGGTAATGCGGTCGCCGTGGGACATCCAGACGGGGAGCGAGGCCGGGAGGCCGGCGAAGAGGCCGGAGTCGGCGGCGTGGTGGATGACGGCGTGGCCGTACTCGCGGTGGCTGGAGGGCTCGACGCGACCGCCGAGCTGGTAGGCGAGGAGCTGCATGCCGTAGCAGATGCCGAGGACGGGGAGGCCGGAGTCGAAGACCCAGGCCGGGGCGTGCGGCGCGCCCTCGTCGTAGACGGAGGCGGGGCCGCCGGAGAGGATGAAGCCGGCCGGGTTGAGCGCGCGGACGGCCTCCCAGGGGGCGTCGAAGGGGACAAGCTCGGAGTAGACGCCGGCCTCGCGGATGCGGCGGGCGATGAGCATGGAGAACTGTGAGCCGAAGTCGAGGACGACGACGGTCTGGGGGTGGGTGCGTGGTGGTTCGTCGCGGGCTTCGGGGCGGGCGGTGGATTCGAGGGTGGCTTCGAGGTAGGAGGAGAGTTCGAGGTCTTCGGAAGTGGGGTGCCGGCGGGGGTTTTCGTCGTCGTCGAGGGGCGTTTGTGGCTTCATGTAGGAATGATATCAGGGTTGGTGGTTAGTGGTCAGGGGTTGCTGGCACGCGTCCGACGTCCCCTGAG
>JBBEAZ010000022.1:49690-107341 GCA_040882565.1 Dehalococcoidia bacterium | reverse complement strand
GAACGAAGGGCCCCGGCGCAGCGAAGGCGAGCACCCGTACAGCGTGCGGCGCGGATGGCGCAACCGTTCCCTGAGGAACGAAGGGCCCCGGCGCAGCGAAGGCGAGCACCCGTACAGCGTGCGGCGCGGAGGCCGCAACCGTTCCCTGAGGAACGAAGGGCCCCGGCGCAGCGAAGGCGAGCATCCGTTGCAACGCCCCGGTAAGGGCGGAAGGCCGTACCCGATCGCGCGGGTGCAGCGGCGACGCTGCGGGGGGTTCCCTACGGGCCCGTCTGGGCGGGGGGTGTCCCCCCGACCAACCACAGGTGAGCCGCACCCGACTCCCGGCGTGGGCGCACGAGGCGATTCTAATGCGGGTAGGGGTGGATTCCGGTAACCTCGGAGCGTGGCCGAGATTATTCCGGAACGGGACCCGCAGGCGTTGGATTTGGCGGTGCGGTTGTTGAAGTCCGGGGAGCTAGTGGCGTATCCGACGGACACGGTCTACGGGTTGGGGGCGCTGGCCAGTGACGACGCCGCGGTGAAGCGCCTGTTTGTGGCGAAGGGGCGGGCGCCGTCGAAGGCGATGCCGTTGCTGGTCGCCGACGACAAGATGGCGTCGTGGGTCGGGGACCTGACGCCGGTGGCCCATCAACTGATGTCGGCGTTCTGGCCGGGGCCGCTGACGATTGTGATGCGCAGGCAAGGGTCGTTCCGGAGCCTGGCGCTGGGCGGCGGCGACACGGTGGCGCTGCGGGCGCCGGACTCGCATTTCGCGTGGCAGGTGATCCGGGCGCTTGGTGAGCCGATCGTGGGTACGAGCGCGAACAAGAGTGGGAGCCGTGAGCCTTCATCGGCGGCGGAGGCGGCGTTCCAGCTCGGTGAGCTGGTGGCGCTGGTTGTCGACGGTGGGAGGGTGGCCGGGACGGCAAGTACCGTGATTGACATAACGCGTGAGGGCGGTCCGACGATTGTGCGGCCTGGCGCGGTGAAGGCGGAGGAGATCGAGCGGGTGCTGCGGACGGGGCCCGGGCCAGGCCAGTCGAAAGAGGAAGCGGGAAAGGCGAAAGAGGAAATGGGAAATGGGTAGGTGGGTGGTGGTGGCGGCGGTGGTGCTGGTGCTGGTGTGCGCTGCGCTGGTGGCCTGCGGGGAAGATGACAATCCGAGTGGGGATGAGGTGGCGGAGCGGGTGGCGGACGCTGTGCGGAAGCCGGGGATGGTGTACCACTCGGTGGCGGACGACAACAGCGAGGTGTGGATCGACGCGGAGAACGCCGTGTTCCGAAGGCGGGAGGCGACTTCGAGCGGGGAGTTGATCAGCGTCGGCGAGGGCTGGGTGCGGACGGGCTTCAACGCCTTCGACAACAAGATAGAGGAAGAGGACACGAGCCCGCAGGGCGAGCTGAGGCCGCGGATCGATGACCCGATGATCACCTGGCTGGAGGCGCTGGGCGCGCTGGCGTTCGGGCGCGAGATCGAGGTCATCGGCAAGACGGTCTCGGACGGACAGGAAGTGCTGGCAGTGGAGACGCGGGTGCCGATCGCGGCGGACGGGCAACCGACGGGGCGGACACTGGTGGGGCGCGTGGAAGTGGACCCCGACACGTACTTCCCGGTGGCGTTCGAGCGACGGGAAGAGGTACCGGCGGAGCAGACACCGTCGCAGGCGCGGGTGCGAATCGTGTACACGACCGCTGAGCTGATCCCGCGAGACACGTTGCCGGACGACTTCTTCGACAAATCGGTGGTCGAGGCGCAACTTCTGACGACGGAAGAGAGCATCGCGAAAGCCAGGGAGATCGGGCTGACGCCGTACTGGCTCGGCGAGGTGTATGACGGCGCCTTCGGACAGCTCGCGCTGCCGCCCACGGACGCAGTGTTCACGGACACGGCGAACGAGTCGGCGGAGATGCACTATGCGCTCATCGCGCCGTCCGCGGGGCCGTTGTTGGACGCAGTGGTTGTGCGCCTGGGGATGGACCCGAACGCGTTCGTGCCGCCGCAGATCACCGAGCTTGGGGGCGACCTGCCGGAACAGCCGGACGACGTGAGCGTGCGTGGTGGGACGGCGACGATCTACACGAGCATACTTTCACCGGCGGACCTGGGTTGTGGAGAGGATGAGTGCCCGGGCTCGGACGCCCAACTGTACCGGAGGCTGGTGCTGGTGATCGGCGACACGGCGGTGCAGATTGAGGTCATGGCGCGGGTCGATCCAAACGGGGTCGACTTGAACGGCTACAACAGCGTGGCCGGGCTGACGGCGCTGGCGGAAGCGCTGACGGAGGCGATGGCGCCATAAGAAAGAAGACGGTCCGCGACATCGATGTCAGCGGGGAACGGGTGCTGGTCCGCGTGGATTACAACGTGCCGCTGGACAAGGACACCGGCGCGATCCTGGACGACAAACGGATCAGGGCGACGCTGCCGACGATCGATTATCTGCGGCTACAGGGGGCGCGCGCGATCCTGCTGTCGCACCTGGGCCGGCCGAAGGGCCGCGACCCGAAGCTGAGCCTGCGGCCGGTGGCGCAACGGCTTAGCGAGATGATCGGCGCGCCGGTGAAGACGGCTGACGACACGATCGGGCCTGCCGCGCAAGAGGCTGTGGCGGCGCTGGAGCCCGGCGATGTTCTGCTTCTGGAGAACGTGCGCTATCACGAGGAAGAAGAGGCGAACGACCCGGAGTTTGCGAAGGCACTGGCGAGCCTCTGCGACGTCTACGTGAACGACGCCTTCGGGACCGCCCACCGCGCGCACGCCTCGACGGTGGGCGTGGCGTCCGCCATGGGCGGACGTCCTGCCGTCGCGGGGTTCTTGATGGAGAAGGAGATCGATTTCCTGGGCCGGGCGATGAGCGATCCGGAGCGGCCGTTCGCGGCGATCATCGGCGGTGCGAAGGTGAGCAGCAAAATGGCGGTGCTGGAATCGTTGCTGGACCGCGTCGACAAGCTGCTGGTCGGCGGCGGGATGGCGAACACGTTCCTGAAGGCGGAAGGCTTCGGCGTCGCCGAGTCGCTGGTTGAGGACGACTACGTTGATGAAGCGCGCCGGGTCGAAGCGAAAGCCGGCGAACGGAGTGTGAGGCTGCTGCTGCCAGCGGACGTGATCGTCGCCGAGCGGTTCGAGGCCGACTCGCCGGCGCGGCGCGTCTCGGTGAAGGACGTGCCGGACGGGTGGCGGATCATGGACGTCGGCGAGACGACAATCGACGTCTTCGCGCACGCGCTGAGGGACTGCAAGACGGTGGTCTGGAACGGGCCGATGGGCGTGGCCGAGATGCCGGCATTTTCTCACGGGTCGCAGCGGCTAGCGGCGGTGATCGCGAGTCTCGAGGCGACGACGATTGTCGGCGGGGGCGAGACGGCGGCGGTGGTCGAGGCGATGGGCCTGGAGGACAAGTTCTCACACGTGAGCACCGGCGGTGGGGCGTCGCTGGAGTTCCTGGAAGGGCGGGAGCTGCCGGGCGTGGCGGCGTTGATGGACGCGTAGCATGATATGGCGACTGGTCTGGCTGGCCGGAGTGGGCGTCTTGGCAATCGTCGCATTTGGCTGCGGCGGGAACAGCTACACTGAGGCGAACAAGGAGCTCCTGGGCACGATCCCGAAGCCGCCAGCGGCGGAGGTTGAGCGGCAGGATTCGAGCCCGTACTACGTCTACGAAACCGATGAGGTGGACGGGTACACGACGAACACTGTGTACTCGGTGAGCGGGATGACGGACGAGGAGGTCATCCAGTTCTACATCGACGCGCTGGGAGGCGAGTGGAAGTATTGTCGGGACGAGACCCCGATGATCGAAATTGTGGAGCGGGGGCAGCCTGAGAACACGCCGTTTGGGTATGTGTTGACGGCGGCGTTCAGCCGGGGCGACGCGTCGGTGACGCTGAACACGGACGGGCTTGCGGTGGGCGATCAAGTCGCTGGCACATACGAGTTGGTGGTGGACTACGACTCGGGGAAGGATTTCTGTGCGACGCCTGAATAAGCTGCTGCTGGGCATGTACCATTCCGGAATACCACTGCGCCTATAACGCGAAAAACATAAAACTGCAGAACAATTTTAATTGGTCAAGTTGGCCGACATAATTCCGGAAGTCACTATGCCCGTGAGCCCAAAAGCAGGGCAACTGCGAAACAAAAACTCTGACCACGCCGCTGCTGCTCAAGGCGTTCGGTTAGAGTTTGGGTATAGCTGAAAGATTAGTGGAGACGAGGGACAAGACCGGCTCTTGGGCTGGGTTAGAATGCGCCCACTATGGCTTGGAGTTGTGATAGTTACATGACGCTGCGGCGAGCGTTTGGTGTGGCGGCAGTCGCTTCGGCGGTGACGCTTGGCGCGCTGTTAATGGCGGCCGGAGTGGGCGCTGGGTCGTCGCCGACTCTGCTGATTGACGTGGGCTCGCCTTCGGGGTGCGTCTCGGTCGATGTTGGGGATGAGGTGGTGGTCTCGCTGTTGGTCGAGAATGTTCAGGACCTGCAGGCGTTTGAAGCGACGATCGTCCATGACGACGGCATCCTCAAGATCACTGCGCAGGACGTGCGCATATTTCTGAACACCGCCCCGAATAGCAGCATCATCGACGCTTCGGAACCGTTGCCTGACGGCAACGGGCGGCATTTGCTCAGCGCGGCCGACTACACCGACAATTCGGAGAGCGGCAGCGGCGTGCTGGCGACGATCACGTTCGAGGCTATCGGGACGGGCCAGACGACGATCGCCATCACTCAGCGCGACCTGAACAGCGATGGGCACGTGGACGAGGGCGCGTCGCTCAGGGCTTACGGTGGGATCGAGATCAGCGACTTCAACGGCGACGGCTTCTTCGACGGGCCAGTGCAGTCGGGCGCGATCGCGGTGGGCCAGGCCTGCGGGGCGGTGCCAACTGATGAGCCGACGGACCCACCGACGGGCGCGCCGAGCCCGACAGTGTCGCCGACGGCGAGTCCCACTGCCAGCGCAACGGTGACGGCTTCGCCAACCGGCGCGACGTCGACTCCGGATGGCGGTACTGCGAGCGTTACCGCCAGTCCGACGCCCGTCGGCGAACTGATCTGGGGCGACGGCAACTGTTCGGGTGGCGCGGATCCGATCGACTCGCTGTTGACGCTGCGATTCGACGCGGGTCTGAGCGTGGAGACGGGCGCCTGTCCGGGGATTGGGGAGACGATTGACGGAGCAGTTGCGGCGCTTGAGCTCTGGGGCGACATCGACTGCTCGGGAGCGGTCAATCCGATTGACTCGCTGAAGCTGTTGCGGGTTGATGCGGGGTTGGGCATTCAGCAGGATGCTGGGTGTCCGCTGGTTGGGTCTGAAGTCCAGATCTCACTCTGAGCCGGGCCGTCTCTACGCGCGCCGGGCATTCTCGTAAACTGTTGGGCGTGAGTATGCCCACGAAGGCGCTATCAACCCTTGAATACGACAAGGTGATTGAGCGGCTGGCGCGGTTCTGTTATACGGAGCGCGGCCGGGCGCTGGCGGTTGCGTTGGAGCCGGCGACGGAGTACGCGGAGGTGCTGGCGAGGCAGCGGCTGACCGCGGAGGGACGGCGGTTGATCGAGCTGAAGCCGAACCTTTCGCTCTCGGACGTGCATGATGTCGGCGGAATTGTGGCGGCGGCGGCGCTGGGGCGGCAGTTGGACCCGCAGGAGTTGCTGGATGTGCGGGTGACGCTGGACGCGGCGCGGGTTGCCCACGACACGGTGGACAAGCTGCGGATGTACATGCCGCACCTGGGCGAGATCGTCGACCGGATCGCGGATCTCCGGGACGTGACGACGGAGATCGCGCGCTGCATCGATGGCAAGGGCGAGGTGCTCGACTCGGCGTCGCCGGCGCTGGCGACAGCGCGGCGGGAGTCGCGGATCGCGCACGAGCGGTTGACCTCGCGGCTGCAACAGGTGCTGAACAAGAGCAAGACGGCGCTGCAAGAGCCGATCATCACGCTGCGGGACGGACGCTACGTGGTGCCGGTGAAGTCGGAGCTGCGGTCGCAGTTGCCGGGGATCGTGCACGATGTGTCGTCGTCGGGGGCGACCGTCTTCCTGGAGCCGCTGGAGACGGTGGAGATCGGCAACAAGTGGCGCGAGCTGCTGGCGGAAGAGGAGCGGGAGATCGCGCGGATCATGCGCGACCTCTCGGCGCGGGTGGGTACGCGGGCGGAGGAGATCGGGACGGCGCTCGAGGCGCTGGCGGACGTCGACCTGCTGGTGGCGAAGGTGCGCTACGGCGAGTCGATCGGGGCCAGCGTGCTGCCTCACGACGGGCCGGAACAGCGCTGGCTGATGAAAGAGCCCGGCTCGCTGTACCTGCAGAACGCGCGCCACCCGCTGATCACCGGGAACGTCGTGCCGGTGAGCGTCTGGCTGGGCGAAGGCGGGCCGGTGGCGCGCGACGTGGAGTCGGGCGAGCCGTTCACGGTGCTGTTGATCACGGGGCCGAACACGGGCGGCAAGACGGTAGCGCTGAAGACGACCGGCCTGCTCGCGCTGATGGCGCAGGCGGGGATCCCGGTGCCCGCAGACGCGGACTCGCGGCTGCCGGTGTTCGACGCGGTGTTCGCCGACATCGGCGACGAGCAGTCGATCGAGCAATCGCTCTCGACGTTCAGCTCGCACATGAGCAACATCACCGCGATTCTGCGGGCGGCGACGCATCGCTCGCTGGTGCTGCTGGACGAACTGGCGGCCGGGACAGACCCGATCGAGGGTTCGGCGCTGGCGAAGGCGATCCTCGGGTACCTGCTGCGGACTGATTGCATGACGATCGCGACGACGCACCACGGCGAGCTGAAGGCGTTCGCGCATTCGACGGCGGGCGTGACGAACGCCTCGGTGGAGTTCGACGCGGAGACGCTTTCGCCGACTTATCGGCTGCACATCGGGCTGCCGGGGCAGTCGAACGCGCTGGCGATCGCCGAGCGGCTAGGGATGCCGGAGGATGTGCTGGCAGAGGCGCGCGAGGGGATCTCGCCGGACCGGCTGGCGATCGAGTCGCTGATAACGGATCTGCACCGGCACCGCGAAGAGGCCGAGGCGGCGAGCACGGAGCAGCGGAGCGCGGCGGACGACGCGCAGCGCGCGCGGACGCGAGTGACGAAGGAACTGCAGTCGCTGGAGGCTAACCGCAGCCGGTTGATCGAAGAGACGCGCAAGGAGATGGAGACGGAGCTGCAACAGACGCGAGCGCGGTTGCGCGAGGCGCTGAAGGACGTGCAGAAGGCGGAACGGCTGACCGTGTTCGAGCGGGCGAAAGTGATCGAGACGGCGCAGGCGGAAGCGGAAGTCGTGGCGGAGGCGGTGACGAAGGTGCAGAAGCGGGAACGGCGGAAGCGCCCGGGGCCGCTGCCGGCGATCGAGCCGGGAGACCGGGTGTTCCTGCACGACATCCCGACGCCGGGCGAGGCGCTGAGCGAGCCGGACGCGGACGGCGACTTCGAGGTGAACCTGGGGGCGCTGCGGGCGCGGGTGAACGTGAAGCAGATCGCGAGCGTGGAGAAAGAGACAGGAAACACGAGACAGGAGACACGGGAGTACGAGCCGTCGTTTGTGGTGCCGAAGGTGTCGCCGGAGCTGGACCTGCGTGGGTTGAGCGTGGACGAGGCGCTGACGCTGATCGATCAGCGGCTGGACGAGGCGGTGCGGTCGGGGGTGCGGGAGTTGCGGATCATCCACGGCAAGGGAACGGGGACGCTGCGGCGTGCGGTGCGGGAGATGTTGCGCAAGCACGCGCTGGTGAAGGCGCAGGCGGTGGCGGAGCGGCGGGACGGTGGGGACGGGGTGACGGTGGTGGAGCTGGCGGGGTAGGGCTGCGCGGGGACATGGGACATGGAACACGGAACGCGGACTGGGAAGGAGTTGGTTATGGCTGACGCGATGACGGCTTCGGCGCAGTATGTGTTGAAGCAATCGCTGGAGGAGTTGCGGGCTGCCGTTGATGGGGTGTCGGCGGAGGCGCTGAACTGGAAGCCGGGGGGCGAGGATACGAATTCGATCGCGGTGCTGGCGACGCACGTGATGCACAGCACGCGGTCGTGGTTGTCGATCGCAGTGGGGGCGCCGCTGCCCGAGCGCGATCGGGACGAGGAATTCCGGGCGTCGGAGTATGATCCGGGGGCGCTGCTGCGGCTGGTGGACGCGATGTCGGAGGACTGCCGGCGTCTGCTGGCGGAGGTGGGCGAGGTGGACTGGGCGGCTACGCGGAAGACGCACGCGCGGCCGGGGAACGCGCCGGAGGAGGTGGCGGCGGCGTTCGCGCTGTTGCACGCGCTGGAGCACCTGGGGCAGCATGTGGCGCATTGTTCGCTGACGCGGCAGGTGTGGGAGGCGCGAGGGGCTTAGGGTTCGGGCACTGCGGGGCGTTTGTGGATTTGCTCGCCTTCGCTGCGCCGAGGCCCTTCGCTTCGCTGCGGCTCCGCTCAGGGAACGTAGGACGCGGTGGCCGCTCATGATTGCAGCCTGTAACCTCTGGGTGTGATTGCGGTGATTGCGGGCGGCGTGGGGGCCGCCCGGTTTTTGCAGGGGCTTTTGGCGGTGCACAGGCCGTCGGATGTGACGGTGGTGTCGAACGTTGGGGATGATGCGGAGTTTTTCGGGCTGCATGTGTCCCCAGATATCGATGCGGTGCTGTACTACCTGGCGGGGCTGGCGAATGAGGAGCAGGGGTTCGGGCTGACGGGCGACACGTACAACGTGCTGGAGGCGTTGCCGCAGTACGGATACGACACATGGTTCAAGCTCGGCGACCGCGACCTGGCGACGTGCATCGCGCGGACGCATCTGTTGCGGCTGGGGAGAACGCTGGCGGAGGCGACCGCGGAGCTGGCCGACGCGTTAATGGTGCCGGCGAAGATTACGCCGGTGACGAACGACCGGCTGCGGACGAAGATCCGCACGGACGACGAGGTGCTGGAGTTCCAGGAATACTTTGTGCGGCAGCGGACGGAGGGTCACGCGCGAGAGATCATTCTCGAAGGCGTGGAGTCGGCGGCGCCGGCGCCGGGTGTGATCGAGGCGATACGCGAGGCTTCGGGCGTGATCCTGACGCCATCGAACCCGCTGGTGAGCATCGGGCCGGTGCTGGCGGTGAAGGGCGTGCGCGAGGCGCTGCGCAAGACAGAAGCGCGGGTCGTCGCGGTGAGCCCGATCGTCGGCGGGCGTGCGCTCAAGGGGCCGGCGGACCGGATGCTGCGCGACCAGGGGCTGGCGGCCTCGGCGACGAGTGTCGCGAAGCTGTACGAGGACTTTCTCGACGTGCTGGTGATCGACAGGGCAGACGAGGCGCTGGCGCCGGAGATCGAGGCGCTGGGGGTGGACGCGCTGGTGACGGACACGATAATGGACTCGATGGAGAAGAAGCGCGCCCTCGCCCGCACCGTGATCGCGGCGCTGGACCGGCCGTGACGGCGGCGCTCGTCCCGGCAAAGACGCTGGACAAGGCGAAGGGCCGGCTCGCGGCACTGCTTTCGGAAGACGAACGGCGGCAGCTCGCGCTGGCGATGCTCGAGGACCTACTGCGCACGCTGCAGGGGGTGCGGGTGGTGGAGTCGGTGTCAGTGGTGAGCCCGGATGCGGCGGTGCTCTCGCTGGCGCGCGAACTGGGCGCGACGGCGATCGAGGAGCCGGCGTCGGTGCGTGGGATCAATCAGGCGCTGACGCACGCGCTCGGGACGATGGACGCGACGCCGGAATCGCTGCTGGTGATGCTGGCCGACGTACCGGAGGCGACACCGGGCGACGTCGAGGCGCTGCTGGCGGCGCTGCCGGAGCGGGGGATCGCGATCTGCCCGTCTCCGGACAAGGGGACGAGCGCGCTGGCGTTGCGGCCGGCGGACGTGATCCGCTTTCACTTCGGCGAGGGGTCGTTCACGCTGCACAAGCGGGAAGCGGCGGCGCGCGGGATCGCGGCGGAGGTCGTGCGGATTGAATCGCTGTCGCGGGACGTTGACTCGCCGGAGGACCTGCGGGGGCTGTTGTCACGGCCAGCGGAGACGGCGACGCACCGGCTGCTGGCGGCGCTGGGAATCGCGGGCCGGACGTGACTTCCGAGTATCACCCGGTCGCGGACGTGATTCGGTCGCGGCGTTCGGTGCGTAAGTTCGCGGCTGATCCGGTCGAACGGTCGCTGGTGCGCGAACTGGTCGTGCTGGCGTGCAAGGCGCCGGCGCCGCACCACTCGCGGCCGTGGCGGTTCGCGCACGTGGCGACGCTGGCGGCGAAGGAGCGGCTGGCGGACGCGATGGCGGAGTCGTGGCTGATGGATCTGCGGGCTGCGGACACGCCGGTGCGCGAGGTGCAGCGGATGCTGGCGCGGTCGCGGGAGCAGGTGTCGGGCGCGCCGGCGCTGCTGGTGGCCTGCCTGGTGCTGGACGAGACGAAGGAGCAACCGGACGAGCGGCGGCTGACGGCGGAGCGCGACATGTTCGTGCAGAGCCTCGGCGCGGCGCTGCAGAACCTGCTGCTGGCAGCGGTCGAGCGCGGGCTGGTCGGGTATCTGAAGGGCGCGCCGCTGTTCTGCGGGCCGGCGGTGCGGCAGGCGCTGGAGCTGCCGGACCGCTGGGAGCCGGCGTTCCTGGTGCTGCTGGGGTACCCGGAGCCGGGATACGAGCCGGGGCCGAGGAACGAGGTTGAGGTGGGGGACGTGATGGTGGAGCGGTGAGCGCTTCCACATCACATGGCCGCACTTACGCTTTGGCGCTGGAAGATCCTTCGTCCCAGTGGATCCGCTGGGCGTTAATAGCCATATACATAGTCCTGTGGTTATTTGGGGCACTGTGGGTCCGGATTGTCTTCGGCGTACTCATCCCTCTTGCGGTGGTGGGGGCCATCCTTCCTCGGTGGCGGAAGCAGACCGTCGAGATTACCTCAGATCGACTGATGATCAACTATCTGTTCGGCCCAACTCTTACGTTTCGCCGAGAAGAAATCGCGCTGATCAGTCCCTCTCGATCACACTGGTGGTCGTTTATCCGGCCGCCAGGCTTGGTCCCTGCGGCCAGATCGACGATACGTGTCCATCTTGCGAAACCGCGCTTCGTCTTCCTCGTGACACCGATCCCGATATTCATGCTTGCGAGATCAATTGGACTATCCGTTCTGAATCCAGACGACTTCATTTTTGATTGGAACGGTGAACTCGTGGATGGGTCGCCGGATGCTCGAACGGATCCACCGAATCGGGGCGGCGTCTGAACAAAACCTGATAGGCTGGCGGTGTTTTCCAAGATAGGGAGGTAGTCCATGGAACTGCATGAGGCGATCTATTCGCTGCGGGCGATGCGGCGGTTGAAGAAAGACCCGGTGCCGGATGAGCTGATCTGGAAAGTGCTTGACGCGGCGATCCGGGCGCCGAGCGGCGGCAACCGGCAGCCGTGGAACTTCATCGTGGTCACGGACCAGGAGAAGAAGAACAAGATTGCGGAGTGGTACCTGGACGGCTGGAACCAGATGTACGGCGCTGCGCAGGGAGGCCTCCAGGGGGACAACGACCTGGCGCGCACGCTGCGCTCGGCGGACCACCTCGCGCGGAACCTGGCAGACGCTCCGGTCTTCATCATTCCGACGGTGCGGGCGGCGGGAACGGCGGCGGTCTCAGGACTGGGGTCGTCGATCTTCCCGGCGGTGCAGAACCTGATGCTGGCGGCGCGGGAGGAGGGGCTCGGCACGACTCTGACGACGCTGCACAAGACGCACGAGGCTGAGGTCAAGGAATTGCTGGGCGTGCCGGAAGGCGTCGAGACGATGTGCCTGATCCCGATGGGCTGGCCGAAGGGCAAGTTCGGGCAGGGGCCGCGGATGCCGGTGGAGCAGGTGACCTACTGGGACTCGTGGGGCGACACCAAGGCGCGATGAATGACGGCCGTCGTCCGAAAGGCCGAGGAGCGTGACCTCCAGTCACTGACCGAGCTTGACCTGACGTATCCGACCGGGCGGTACCTCGAGATACGGCGCTCAGGCGCCGAGCCAGAGCAGACACTAACGCTGCGCTGGCAAGAGCGGGAGTCGCCGGACGCGCTTTATGCGGAGTACTCCGTCGACCGACTAGAAATGGCGCTCCGAGAGCGGGCCGACCTCTTCCTTGTGGCGGAGCTGGACGGCCGGGTTGCCGGCATGCTGATAGTGCTCGTTCCGGAATGGACGGATGCGGCGGAGATCACCGATCTGGCGGAGGGGTGTGGGTCGAGCGCTCGTTGAGGCGGCGACGGAGTGGGCACGCGGGAAGTATCGAGCGCTGTGGGTAGAACCACGGGCGGAAAATGGGGCAGCGATTGAGTTCTACGTGAGACTAGGGTTTCGCATCTCCGGGTTCAACGACCGGTTGTATTCAAACGAGGACGACGCGCCCGGGCGACAGACGATCTACATGCACCGGCGGCTAGAATGACCACATGAGCGAAGACCTGGCGCGTTCGTTCGTCGCGTTTTTCGTGATCATTGATCCGGTGGGGAACCTGGTCGTCTTCAACCTGATGACCAACAAGATGGCGTTCGCGCAGCGGATGCAGGTTGCGGTGATTGCCGTCGTGGCGGCGGGGACGATGCTGATCGGATTTGCGCTGGGCGGGCACGAGATGCTGGACTTCCTGAACATCTCGGACGCGGCGTTCCAGGTGGCGGCGGGAGCGCTGCTGCTGATCCCGGCGTACCGGCTGGTGACGCAGGGTCAGTTCTACGAGTCGCCGGCCGAAGCGACGCCGGCGCCGGCCGACATCGCGCTGGTGCCGATGGCGACGCCGCTGATGGCGGGGCCGGGCGCGCTGGCCTCGGCGACGTCACTGTCGGAGACTGCGGGGCGTGACGACACGATCCCGGCGATCGTGCTGGTGCTGTTGGTGTCGTTCGCGGCGTTCGTGCTGGCGGAGCGCGTCTTCGGGCTGCTGGGGGCATCGACGATGCGGCTGCTGACGCGGCTGGTGGGGATCATCCTGGTGGCGATCGCGGTGCAGTTTGTGATTGATGGGTTGAGGGCTTCGTTTCCCGGGCTCGTTTCGTAGCCCCGCCCCACCCCCCCTTAAAAGGGATGGTCCGGGGGGACACCCCCCGGATCCCCCGGCAGCGACGCCGCTGCACCAATTGCGCCGGGGGTGTGAGTGAGGCGCTGGGTCAGGGCTGGGGCCCTGACCCACGGAGGGTGGGCGGAGAACCGGCTATTGGGTGAGGAGGTATTCGTTGAGGTAGAGGTTGCTGGCGGCGTAGTCGGCGGCGGAGGCGGGGCCGATGTAGCGGAAGTGCCAGGGTTCGTACGCGTAGCCGGTGACCGGTTCGGAGCCGGCGGGATAGCTGAGGACGAAGCCGTATTCGATCGAGTGGTCGGCGAGCCATTGGCCTGAGGCGGCGTTGCCGAAGGATTCGACGAGCTCCCAGCCGACTTCGGCTGAGGTGAGGTCGACGGCGGTGCCGAGCTGGTGTTCGCTGTGGCCGGGCATGGCGCTGACGCGCATGGCCTCGTCGTAGCCGAGGGTGTCGACCCAGTACTGGAACGTGGCCTCCTGTTCGGTGTAGGAGCGGTAGGCGGAGCGGGCGCGGATGTCGTGGCCGGCGGCGAAGGCGGTGTCGAGCATCTGGAGGAGGGCGGCGAGGGCTTCCTGGCGGAGCGAGCCGCTGAAGCCGGGCGCGAGGTAGTCGCCGGGGATGGGGGCGAGCTCGGGCGGCGTGTAGTCGGGCGAGAGCGAGTGAAGCTTGTCGACGACGCTGAGGAGGGTGACCTGGGACGGCGGTTCGGTCTGGTCCGGGATGTCGGAGGGGATGGTGGTGTCGCCGGGGACGGGTGTGGGCTGGTCCGTGGCGCCGGGGCTGGACGGTGTCGCGGTGCGTGTGGCGCCTGGTGAGAATGTCGCGATTACATCGTCGTCGTCGCCACAGGCGGAGAAGGTGCCGACTACGGCGACCGCGATAAGGACGCCGATCACGAGGCGGGGTGTGAGAGTCACGCTATTTAGGATACGAACGGGAGGGGGTTGGCGCATCTCGAGGCGTCGCCGGGCGGGGCCTATGCGGGTGCGATGCCGTCGCGGACGAGGAGGTTGGCGATGAGGCGGAGGACCTGGGGACGTTCGGAGGGGATGTTTTCGAAGAGGCGGGCGACGGCGACGGGGAGTTGCCAGGCGCGGAAGAGGTCTTCATCGACGGTCCTGGCCTTGCGGTAGGCGCGATTGTAGGTGCCGATCATGAGGGAACGGGCGAAGCGGGCGCCGAAGCGGATGAGCCAGCGGGTGCCAGGCGGCGGGTCGCCGAGGTGGAGCATCATCATGGTGCGGGCGAAGTCGGCTTCGGGGGAGCCGCGGGTGGCGTTCGAGAAGTCGATGACGACCGGGCCTTCGGCGGCGAGCATGACGTTGCCGGGGTGGAAGTCGCCGTGGCAGAGGCGGCCGCCGTCGGGGAGGGTGTCGAGACGGGCGAGGGCGGCTTCTTTGGCCCCGGGCGGGACATCGGCCGCGCGTTCCATGTGGTCGCGGTGCCAGTCGCGCGCGGACATCAGTTCGGCGGGTGCCCGGCCTTCGTTGAGGCCGGCCTGGAGGCGGGCGCACATGCTGGAGATGGACCAGACGCGCCAGGGTTTGCGGGCGATGATTTCGAACAGGTCGTCGCCGTCGATCCGTTCCATGACGATACCGGGGCGGCCGTCGACGGTTACGACGGAGTGCACGGCGGGGACGCGGACGCCGGCGGCGGCAGCGGCGCGGAGGATGAGGGCCTGTTTCTCGGCCTCGGCCAGCGAGTGGCCTTCGCGGTAGAGGCGGATGACGCGGCCTTCGCCGTGCTCGAAGATCTCGGCCTCGCGGCCGTGGGCGATGCG
Source organism: Dehalococcoidia bacterium (assembly GCA_040882565.1). Taxonomy (GTDB): domain Bacteria; phylum Chloroflexota; class Dehalococcoidia; order SM23-28-2; family RBG-16-64-32; genus CF-162. Next base: position 92,567 of record JBBEAZ010000022.1, on the reverse strand, counting down.
GCGGGCACCGGTCTTGAGTTCGGTGGTCATCGTCTGGGGCGATGATACGCCGGATCCGGGCGGGGATTGGTGACGTGGGTCACGTTTCGGCGAGGGAGGCCGTTGGCGCACGGGCGGGATGTTGGTACCCCGTTCGCCCATTCGTGAGCCTCAGGGCGAACGGGAAGGGACGTGGTAGCACAGCGCGGCGTGGTAGGGCCTGAAGAGCACCCCTACTTGAGGTCGTTGGAGAAGCCGGCGACGTCGTAGGACATGATGAGGAGGTCGTGGGTCTGGCCGTCGCGGGTCATGACGTGGTCAGCGAGGAGGGCTTCGGGGCGGAAGCCGAGGTGCTCGAAGACGCCGCGGGCGCTGCGCTGGTCGCTGGCCATCTGGGCGGTGACTTTGCGGAGCTTGAGGTCCTTGGCGATGCCGAAGGCTTCGTTGGTGAGGCGCTTGCCGAGGCCGAGGCCGCGGCTCTCGCGGCCGATGAGGACGCGCATTTCGCCGACGTGTCGGGTCCAGGTGGCGTCGTTCATGTGGATGCTGGCGTAACCGGCAATCTTGCCCTCGACTTCAGCGACGAGGCTGATCGTGCGGCCGGACTTGAGGTAACTCATCCAGGCGTCGACGGCGGCGGGCTGGGTGATGTCGTTGCGGAGGAACATCAGGTCTTCGAGGGGGAGGGCGCGCGCGAAGGAGAGGATCTCATCGCGGTCTTCAGGGGTCATCAGGCGGAACGTGACATCGACGCCGTTGATGGCGGTGGTCCAGGGGTAGGTCCGTCTAAGCGTTGGTGCCTCGGACATAGTGCTCACTCTCCCTTGCGAATTAACCGAATCATATACGGAAAGCCATAGCCTGGCAACTCTTACGGAAGTCACCCCGCGCTGTAACCACGCTTTAACCACGGGTTTCGGGGGGTGGCTAGTATGTGAGCTAGTCAAGCGGTGCGGTTACACCCCCTCCCGCCCGCGAGAAAACAAAGGAGCCGGCGAAAGCCGGCTCTTTTCATTTGTGGGCATCTCGGACTTCGAGGCGACCACCGGGCGCAGCGCTCGCACAGGCGGGGCGCGCGGCGTCCATGCCGTTGTTCGAAAGGTTGAGTCGCGCTGTCGTGCCACAAGGGCGCGGCGGCCCTACGTGGCGGAGGGCTTCGTCCCGGGCGTCGTCACGGAACAGCTGGGAGTAGAATCGGCCACCCCACTCCACCCCACCCCCTCAAAATAGTGGTGTCGGGGGGACACCCCCCGAACCCCCCAGCAGCGGCTCCGCTGCACCTTCGCGTTGATGGTCGGGCGCGATTGTCGTCCCACAATCGAGGCGGTCGGCGGACGCCATACTGTAGACGCTGAACTGCCCGGGGTTCGGGGCGTCCAAACCCCCTGCGGGCTGGTGCGTCCCACGGCGGCGGTCATGTCCTTTTGGATCTGGCTGTCACCCAACTCTCACTTGTGTATCACCGGGGCTTAACCTTAGCCTTACGCACCCAGGCTACCGTGAATGCAGAAAGCGGCTGCGATTGAACCCCCTCTCGCCAAGCTGCATAAGAAATGAGCCGGACGGTCGTCGGACACCGCCCGGCTCGTGTCTATGTAGGGGTCCGGCTACTCGGCCGTGAACTCGGTCCACATTCCTTCCTGGTAGTGGTCGGCGGTGCTGTCCGCCTCGCCGGGCGTCGGATTCTTAGCAAACGGGCGATCTACGGGTTGAGCGCGGTGATACTTGCCCGGAGAGGCGACCGGTTGGACTGTTGCTGAACGGACGGGACGAGCAGCGCGCGGATGCGGCCGCTCAGCAGGTCGACTGCCGTCACCACAACGAATGTTAAGAGCAATGCCGTCATCAAGCTCTCGTATCGCAGCAGCTGGATGTATCCCAGCATGTAGAAGCCGATGCCGCCGGCACCCACGAAACCCATGATCGTAGAGGCGCGGATGTTGTACTCGAACATGAACAACAGGTGGCTGACGAGGCTGTTGGTTGATTCCGGCAGCACGGCGTAGATGATGAGCTGCATCCGGTTGGTCCCGGCGCCCCGCACCGCCTCCATCACCTCGCTGTCGACTGCCTCAAACGACTCGTAGTACAGCTTGCCGAGAAAGCCCACGCTATAGCAGGCGACGCCAAGTGCACCCGCCTCCGGACCGAGTCCGTACGCGATCACCCAGATCACGCCCCAGAGCAGAGAGGGGACGGTGCGGAACGCGCTGATGAGCATCCGTGCGGGCAGACTGATCACCGGCTCGAACAGCGTGCGCGTGGCCAGGAGCGCCAGCGGCAGAGAGAGTAAGACGCCGAGGATAGTACCAACGAAGGCGATCTCGACGGTCTCGATCATCGCCTCGATCAGCGTGCCCAGGACGTCGAGATCCGGCGGGAACAGCGAGCTGACGAAGTCGCCGAGGTTCTCGCCTGCCGGACGGATGCGGTCAAGTTCGAGGAGCCCGATGCGCCGCATCGAGAACAGCGTCAGGAGGGCCAGCGCCGCGAAGGCGGCGCGCGTTATGAGCGAGCGCCGGTTCATCGCAGCAGCGCGAGCATCTGCCCGGCAGCGATGTCAGCGCTCGGACTGTCGTGGATGATGACGCCCTCGCGCATTACGATCACGCGGTCCGCGTAGGTATCGACGATGTCCGTCTCGTGCGTGGTCACCAGCAGGCTGACGTTCCGCTCCGCCGCGATCCCGCGCATCATCTGGAGGATGTTCTCGGCCGTAATGGGGTCCAATTGGGAGACGAACTCGTCCGCAAGAATCAGCGCAGGTTGCTGCATCAGCGCACGGGCGATGGCGATGCGCTGACGTTCGCCGCCGCTTAGCCGGTGTACTGGCTCGTGAATCTTTGGGGCAAGTCCCAGGCGGCTGATGAGTTCCTTCGCGTCTTCGACGACTGACCCAGGGAAGGAGCGGACAAGCGACCGCGCCCCAACGCGGCTGAGGGAGCCGGTGAGCGCATTGTCCAGCGCGCTGAGGCTGCGCACCAGCCCCAGCGTCTGGGGCACATACGCGATGGCCGCGCCGTGGCGGTGGCTACCCCCATTGACGTGTTCCAGGACAGCGCCGCGCTGAGGCCGGAGAAGCCCTTTGAGTACCCGAAGGAGGGTGGTCTTTCCGCTGCCGCTACGACCTAGGATCATCGTCATCTCACCGGGGTAGACTTCAAGGTTCACGCCACGCAAAACCGGCTGCCGATTGTCGTACGAAAACCAGATGTCGCGCGCCTCGATCACTGCAGGGCCACGGCTAACGCTACCGAGGCCGGATTGGCGAAGAGTTCCATCTTGTACGTGCACTGCCAATTAGTGTCTCCTAACGCAGCGTCTCTGTGAAGGCCAATCCAGTGTCGCCTAGGAACCTATCGAGCGCGCCGAGATGTTCTTCTGTGGTCGTCTCCTCGAAACGGACGAAGATTCCAGAAACGAACTGGCGCATGAGCTCGCGGTGCTGTTCCTCACCGAGTTCCAGGAGGGCGTTCTTGAGCTGGCCACGCAGAGGTTCCTCGAGGTCATTGGCGAAAAGGACTGCGTGCGAGGGGAGCGGGCCCTGCTCCTCGATGACACGCGTGTTGTCAAGGACTTCCTGGTAGAGGTCGGCCGGAACGTCACCGGCGATGATCGAGACGTCGACTTGGCCGGCTTGCAGCGCCTCCCAAGCCTGGGAGTAGCCGCCGGCGAAGAACACTTCGTCGAAGTACTGACCGGCGTCGGCGGCCTCGCCGTCGGCCGGGGCGTCGATCAGGCCGAGTTCGACCATTCGGGCCAATGGGGCAACGTATCCGGAAGTCGAGAGTTGACTGGAGAAGGCGACACGCGCGCCCTCGAGGTCGACAAGAGACTGGGCTTCACTGTCGGGTGGCACGACCCAATAGGAGTAGTAGAAAGGCTCCTCTACGAACTCGTCGCCGATCGTGACTTCGCGGACCTCCGCCAGAACAACTTCGGCGTCAGCCTCCGCGGCTGCGATCGACGCGGGCCAAGCGCCCATGAATGCCGCGTCGGCGTGACCGAAACGCAGGCTCTCGACGACACCCCCGTATGATGTTGGGAAGCGGATCTCCACATCGACGTCCAAACGCTCCTCGAGGAAGGCCTCCATCTCAGCCGCCTGGTCGGTCAACTCGCTTTGTGTCGCCGTAGGCTGCACCGCTATGACAAGCGGATCACCGCCGTCGTCATCGTCTCCGCAAGCGCCCATCAGCGCGACCGAAGTCATCAAAGTGAGAGCGAGAATCGTGATTCGGATCGGGTGATTGGTCATGGGTCCTCTTCTAGCTAAGACATGGCATCTGCGGTATTAGTGTTGACTAATGCCAAACGAGTGTCAAGACAAATTACCAACTAATTTGAGAATTTATTAGGCGGGTGCTTAATTAAGCGCCGCGCGCGTTGACCCTCCAGCGCTTACCTTGATAGACTCTGGCCGTCCTCCGGCTTCCAAGATCGTCGCCCAACGTTGAGTTTAGAGCCAAGACGTAAGTGGCAGGAGGCGCGCGAAAAGACTGCCGTTCGATAAGGAGCCCCGATGCAGACTACTGTCGTAGGCAACTACCCGAAGATACCCAACAAGCCCCGTCCTGCGCGTCTGCGTAACGCGATCAACAAACGGGACCGCGGCGAACTCGCCGACGACGACCTGGTGGCGGTGGCGAACGAGGTAACGATCGAGGTCATCAACGAGCAGATCGAGGCGGGCGTAGACATCGTCACGGACGGGCAAGTGCGCTGGGACGACGACCAGACGTACGTGGCGCGGAGGATGGGCGGCGTCGAAATCGGCGGGCTCCAGCGCTACCTGGACACGAACACGTACTACCGCGAGCCGGAGGTCACGGGTCCAATCGCGCTCAAGGAGCCGGTGCTGGCGCGCGACTGGGAGTTCGCCCAGGCGCAGAGCAGCCGGCCGGTGAAGGCGATCGTGCCAGGGCCGTACACGCTGGCGGCGCTCGCGCTGGACAAGCACTACGGCAGCCGCGAGAAGCTGGCCCTGGCGTTTGCGGAGGCGCTGCGCGGCGAAGTGGATGCGCTGGCCGCGGCGGGCTGCAAGCACATCCAGGTGAACGACCCGGTGATCGTCTTCAACAAGGACGACTACGGGACGTTCCACAAGGCGATCACGAAGCTGCTTGACGGTGTGACCGGGGCCGAGACGGGCGTCTACACCTGGTTCAGCGATTGCCAGGGGATTCTGCCGCAGATGCTCGAACTGCCAGTTGATGTGATCGGGCTCGATCTCGTCGCGGGGCGCGGAAACTGGGACGCGCTGAAGGGCGTGAGCTTTGGCAAGAAGCTGGGCGCAGGGATCGTCGATGGCCGCAACGTGCGAATGGAGACGGAACAGGAAGTGGCGGAGGCGGTGAAGCGGCTGACAGAGATCGTGCCGCCGGGAGGGCTGTATGTGAACCCGTCGTGCGGGCTGGAGTATGTGCCGCGCGAGGTGGCATTGGCTAAACTGAAGGTGATGACAGCGGGCGCGCGCCGGGCGGAAGGAGTACCAGCATAATGGTCGTTGAGAACACGCAGACGAAGCGAACGAACACGAGGAACTCTCGCATGGCGCTCACCACGACCGCTGTTGGCAGTTACGCGAAGCCTGACTACCTGACGAAGGCGCGCAGCGAGTTCGCCAAAGGGTCGATCGATCGCGCGGAGCTGGAAAAGCTGGAAAAGCAGGCGACCGAGTACTGGATCCGCCTGCAGGAGAAAATCGGGCTCGACGTGCTGGTGCACGGCGAGATGGAGCGCGGCGACATGGTCGCGTACTTCTCCGGCGAGGAGGGTGGCAACCCGATCAAAGGGATGAAGCTGGGCGGGCTGGTGCGCTCGTACGGCAACCGCTACTACCACAAGCCGATTATCGCCGGGAAGCTGGAGTGGCCGGGGCCGATGACCGTCGACATGTGGAAGTACGCCCAGGACCTGACGGAACGGCCGGTGAAGGGCATGCTGACGGGCGCCTACACGATGGTCGAGTGGTCGTTCGATGAGCACTACCCATCGCGCCGGGACGCTGTGATGGACATGGCGAAGGTGATCCGCCGCGAGGTGGAGGCACTGGTCGGGGCCGGGGCGGAGTACATCCAGATCGACGAGCCGGCGATCCATACGCGGCCGGACGAGGACTTCGAGGTCGCGCTGGAGGCCCTGCAGGCAACCGTCGAGGGCATCGACGCGGAGTTCCACACGCACATCTGCTACGGCGAGGTGGAGCGCATCTGGGAGCGCATGTTGCGACTACCGGTGAAGCAGATCCACCTGGCGTTCAAGAACACGGACTTCGCTTACCTGGACCAGGTGCGCGAGATCGGCTATCCGGAGGACAAGGATATCGGCGTGGGCGTGACCGACATCCACACGCGCTTCATCGAGAGCGTGGACGAGGTAAAGGACGGTTTGCGGCGGGTGCTGGAGTTGTTCCCGGCCGAGCGCGTCTGGGTGCTGCCCGACTGCGGCTTGAAGACGCGGACTGTCGACGAGAGCGAGCAGAAGCTACAGGTGATGGTGAACGCCGTGCGGGACATCAAGCAGGAGAAGAATCTGGACTAGAGCCTCCCAACGAGACGACGAAAGGCCGGGCTCTGAGCCCGGCCTTTTCTAATTCCCTCCACCGGCCCCCTCCCGAAGCCGGGAGAAGGCGAGTCTATTCTTCTGTGTTTCGGATGCGCTTGCGAGCCAGGGTGCCCACGCCAGTGACGAAGATCAGACCCGTCGCGGCGATGAGCGCGTAGGGTAGCCAATCCAGGCTGCTGCTGTCGTCGGTGACGGGTGCGGCGTTCGAGGCGTCGCGCATCAGCGGGAGGTCGACGGTGCCGCCGACGGAGCCGGTGACGAAGGACACGACGACCCGGCCGACCATTGTCGTCGGGTGGATTTCGCAGCGGTAGTAGTAGGTGCCGGCGTTATTGAACTGCACCTGGTAAGGCCAGCCAGGCTGCGCGCGTGGGCCTGAGTCCTCGATTGGGTTTGGTGAGGCGGTACCGGCCCCGCAGACGCTGAACGTGTTGTCCGTGCACTCCGTGACTGTGTGCATGTTGACCGCGAGCGGCGCCGGAGCAACCCAGCGAACTGAGTCGCCGGTGTTAATCAGGGTGTCGCACTCGGGGACGGGTTGCGCTTGCTGGCACCCGGCCTGGGCGAGGTTGTGGTCAGTGGCTGGGCCGACGAGGAAGGTGCCGGCCGGATGGTAGTAGTCGTCGTGAACGTGGGTTTGCTTGATGACTGCGACGGCGTCGGCAGGCGACGAGCCAGTGGCCAGGAAGATTGCGAACGAGGCCAGTGTCACCAGGCCCGCCGCAAGGGCCAGGAGGTTAAACCTTCTCATCAAGCACCCCCTTTGTGTCTTGAGAAGGACGTTTGTTGCCGGTTGTACGCCCGCGATTCCCCGGCGGATTCACGCAGGTGAGGGCATTCTGAACCAATTATTGAATTTTGTCCAGCGGCAGGTCAGGCGCAGGTGGTGGGAAGTGTGGCGGTGCCGCCGAGCGAGGAGAGGATGAGGATCATATCGCCGAGGTTGACGAGTCCGTTGCAGGTGACGTCGGCGGCGTTGGGGCACGGGAGCGGTGTTCCGAGGGCAGCGTTGAGGAGGATGGCGAGGGCGTCAGGGCCGAGGACTACGCCAGAGCAGTCGGCGTCGCCTTTGACGGTCGCGGGTTCGCTTGGTGACGGTGAGGGGGTCTGGCCGACAGGAGTGGCGGTGGGCGTTGGCGAAGGCGTTTGGCCCACCGGCGTTGGGGTTGGGGTCGGCGTGACGGTGGCGGTGGCCGACGGTGTGGGCGACGGGGAGAATGTTGCGGGCGGAGAGCCCATTGAGCAGGCGGTGTCGATGCTGATCTCGCCGCCGAGGATGTTCTGAACAACGTATGTGTTTGGAGCGCTCGTGTTGCCATCGGTGAGCGCGACGTCGGTGAGTGTCAGGGGGCTTGTGCCAGCGCCGATCGCTTCGAGAGTGATGCGGCTGAGAACTCCGGCACCGTTCTCGATGTTCGATCCGAAGTCCGCGAAACCCACCACAAAGTTGCCGTCTGTGTCCGGCACCACGTTCGTGAAGTCGAACGGATTGGTACCGCCTCCAGCGTCGAGCAGCATCTCGTTGTCGTAGGCGGTTACTTTGAGCCTGGCAGGGTCGTAGTGGAGGATGAAGTTGAAGCCGGCGATCCCGCCCTCATTCGATGAGAACGGTGGTACGGAGTCGACGATGACGTCGATGGTCGTGCTGGCGCCGTTGCTCATGCTGACGCAGATCTGGGTTGCGCCTATCGCGGTCGCGCTGTTGCCCGAGCTGTTGGCGTCGACGGCGACACGGTTGATGGGGGCGGGCGCGGCGCTGGTCGCGGCATAGAGAAGGACGGCCGCGATGAGTGCGGGCGCGGAGAACAGAAGCAGCGGAGCGAAGGGGCGTATTCGCATTGCGCTGAAGGTATAACAAGTGAAGTGGGCTCGGCGTTGCCGCGGCGGTTAGAGTTCGGTGAGATTCACGGCTGCGCGCGAGTGATTCGATGGGTCAGGAGCAGGCGGCAGGGAGCGTGGCCGTCCCGCCGAGCGACGAGAGGATGACGAGCATATCATCGATGTCGGCGGTGCCGTTACAGGTAACGTCGGCGGCGCTGGGACAGGGGATCGCCGTGCCGAGGGCGGCGTTGAGGAGGATAGCCAGGGCGTCAGTAGCGTGGACCGCACCGGAGCAGTCAGCGTCGCCCTTGACGGTCGGTGTCTCGCTTGGCGTGGGCGTCTGGCCGGCTGGAGTGGCCGTGGGCGTAGGGGACGCCGTCCGGCCGACCGGCGTTGGGGTTGTGGTGGGGGTTGGAGATGACGTTTGGCCTGGGGTTGTTGGGCTGGGCGTCGGCGAGGCGGTCTGGCCGACGAGCGTTGGGGTAGGCGTTGCGCTGGCGGTCGCGGGCGCGGTGGCTGTGGGGGTTGTGGTGGCGGTCGCGGTTGGCGTGCCGGTAGCGGTGGGCGACGGCGTGGGCGTAGCGGTGGGCGACGGCGTGGGCGTCGCGGTGGGCGACGCTGTCACGGAAGGGGTGGACGTTGGTGACGCGGTGGCGGTCGCGGAGCCGCCCTGGCAGGCGGAGCCGACGCGGACTTCGCCGGCGAGGATGTTCTGAATGGTGTACTCGTTCGCCGGGTTATCGGCGTCGGCGATTGTGACGTTGGAGAGCGTCAACGCGCTTGTACCAGCGCCGACGGCTTGTACAGTAATGCGACTCAGGACGCCAGATCCACTCTCGTAGTTGCTGCTGAAATCCGCGAAACCGACGATGAAATCGCCATTGGTGTCGGGATAGTCAGACTCGCCGAGGTCGAATCCGGTCCCGCCGAGCGCGATGCTGGTGGAGGCGGCGACGTTCAGCTTTGCGGGGTCATAACCCAGCGCGAAGTTGAACCCTACAAGGCCGCCCTCGTTGTTAGGGGGCCCAGAGAACGGCGGGACCGAGTCGACGATGATGTCGATCGTCGTGCTGGCGCCATTGCTAATGCTAATGCAGGTCTCCGTTGTGCCGATCGCGTTGGCACTGTTGCCTGTAATGTTGGCGTCTACGGCGACGCGGTTGATTGGCGCCGGCGCGGCGCTGGTAGCGGCGTAGACGAGGATCGTCGCGACTACAGCAGACGCGGAAAGCAGGAACAGCGGGGCCAGTTGGCGTATTCGCATAGCGCTGAACGTATAACAACCAAGACGGGATCAGCGTTGCGGCGGCGGTGACAGTTCGGTGAACACTAGCGCCAGGACGCGGCGAGTGATTCGAGGCGGCGGACGCCTTCTTCGAGGCTCTCGTCCGGGATCGTGAGGGAAAGGCGTACGTAGCCCTCGCCGGAGGGCCCGTAGCCGATGCCCGGCGCAACGACAACGCCGGCTTCATCGAGCAGGCGCGTGGCGAACTGAACGCTAGTCATGCCTTCGGGCACGCGGGCCCAGAGATAGAGACTGGCCTGCGGCGGCCGCAGACGGAGCCCGAGCGCGGTCAGGGCGGCGACGAGCCGGTCGCGGCGGCGTGCGTAGATGGCGTTGTGCTCGGCGATGCAGTCCTGGGGGCCGTCGAGCGCCGCGATCGCCATGCGCTGGATCGCCTGGGGGATGCCCGAGTCGACGTTGGACTTGACACGCATGAGGGCGTCGATGATCTGCGCGTTGCCACAGACCATGCCGATGCGCCAGCCGGTCATGTTGTACGACTTGGAGAGCGAATGAAACTCCGCGCCGAGGTCCATGGCGCCCTCGGCCTGCAGGAAGCTGACGGGGCGGTAACCGTCGAAGGCGACCTCAGAGTACGGGCCGTCGTGGAGGATGGCGATGCTGTGCTTCTTGGCGAAAGCGACCGCTCGTTCGAAGAAGGCGAGGTCGGCGACGGCGCCCGTTGGATTATTCGGGTAGTTGAGCCAGAGGATCTTCGCCTTGTCGGCGATCTGGTTGGGGATGGCGTCGAGGTCCGGGAGGAAGTCGTTCTCCTCGGTGAGAGGCAGATAGTATGGTTCGCCACCCATGAGGAGGGTGCCAACGCCGTAGACCGGGTAGCCGGGGTCGGGGACGAGCGCCACGTCGCCGGGATCGATGAAGCAGACGGCTATGTGGGCGATGCCTTCCTTGGAGCCGATCAACGGCAGAACTTCGCTATCGGGATCGAGGTCGACGCCGAAGCGCCGGTCGTACCAGCGGGCGATCGCCTGGCGCAGCTCCGGAAGGCCTTCGCTCTCGGGATATCGGTGGTTGGCGGGATCGCGCGAGGCTTCCGCAAGGGCGTCGAGAAGGTGATCGGGAGTCGGCAGGTCTGGATCGCCGATACCGAAGGAGATGACGTCGACGCCCTGGGCGCGCTTTTCCGCGATCCTGCGGCTGATTTCGGCGAAAAGGTAGGGGGGCAGGGATTCGATTCGGCGGGCGAAGTTCAACGAGTCCTCCGTGTGGCGTCGAGTTTGCCCACAATCGTAGCGCATTTACGGGACGCCAAACATCTGGTCACTCCGCGCCACGCCGCTTGCGCCGCGACCGCGTTCATAGGACTATGCGCTCGTATATGGCACAGCAGTTGCTCGAGCGCGTACCTTTCCTGGCGGTCCTATCCGGTGAGGACCTGACCTGGCTGGCGAAGCGCGTGCTGCGCAGGACGTACAAGCGCGGCGACATCATCTTCCTGAAGGATGACCCCGGGCATTCAATGTTCATTGTCGAGGACGGGTCTGTGCGGATTTACGTGCCGGGAGCGCAGGGCGCGGACCTGACGCTAGCTGTGATGGACGAGGGCGAGTTCTTCGGCGACTTGTCGCTGCTGGACGGGCGGCCACGCTCGGCAAGTGCGGAGGCGGCGCGCGATGCGACGCTGCTGACGCTGGAGCGGGAAGACCTGACGGAGCTGGTGCGGTCGCGACCCGATGCAGCGCTGGCGATCCTGATGGTGATCGCGGGGCGGCTACGAGAGACGGACCAAATGGCGTCTGACCTGGCGTTCCTGGACGTGAGCGGACGTCTGGCGCGGCGGCTACTGGACCTGGCGGCGTCGAACGGCAAGGAGCGTGAGGGCGGCGTGCTGATCAATTCGCCGATTACGCAGGAGGAGCTGGCGAACATGATCGGCGTGACGCGCGAGAGTGTGAACCGGAACCTGGGAATGTTCCGGCGCCTGGGCCTGATCGCCCGCGAAGGGCGGCGGATTGTGATCCGCGACACGGAGCGATTGCGCACGTACTGCGAATAGACCTATTAGCGGCGGGCTGCCATCTTTGCGCGCTGTGGTTTGGGCCTCGCTGCCATCTTGGGTGACACTACGCGTTTTGGGGCGTGCGACTCGAACCAGTTGACGATGCGCGTGATGCGGTCCTTGATCTGCGACGGCGCGTGGGTGTTGTAAGTGTGGAAGCCGCCGGGGTAGCGGACGAATTCGACTTTCTTACCCATGGCCTTGAGGGCGTGGAAGATCTCCTCCGACTGGCCGATGGGACAGCGGAGGTCGCCTTCGTGATGGACGAGGAGGACCGGTGTGTTGCAGTTGGAAAGGTAGGTCACCGGCGAACGTTCGACGTAGGTGGCCATGTTTTCCTGAGGTAAACCGCCGATCTCATGGATGTCGAATAGGGGGATGTCGCCGGTGCCAAACATGCTGACGTTGTTGGAGACCGGCGCGCCGACGAGGGCCGCGCGGAAGATGTCGGTGTGGCCGACGGCCCAGCTTGCCATGTAGCCGCCGTAAGAATAGCCGCCAATGTAGAGGCGTTCGGGGTCGGCGATGCCGCGGCGAACGAGCGCCTGGACGCTGGCGAGGATGTCCTCGTAGTCGGCGCCGCCCCAGTCCTGGACACAGGCCTCGCCGAAGGCTTCGCCGTAAGTGGTGCTGCCGCGCGGGTTGGGCAGAAGAACGACGTAGCCGCGGGCGGTCAGGGCGTGGAACTCGGTCATCGCGCGCGAGCCGGGATGGTAGCTATGGGGTCCGCCGTGGACATTGAGGGCGATGGGATAGCGTTGCCACGTTGGTAGTCGGGCGGGTACATGAGGAACGACTCGATCTCGAGGCCGTCCGGAGCCTTGCAGGTCATCCGGCGGACGTCGCCGAGGTCGACTTGCGCGAGGAAGTCATCGTTGGCGCGGCTGAGGTTGAGTTCGCGGCGGCCGTTGTCGAGCACGGCAGAATAGAGTTCCCAGGGCCGGTTCGGCCAGACGGCCGTGAAGACGGTGCGCTTGCCGTCGGGGCTGAGCACGAACGACTCGATCTGGCGCTCCCCGTCGAGTACCTTGCTTGCCTTGCCGCGAAGATCGGCGCGGAAGACGGCGACGGTGCCGCGGTCGCCGGCCAGGAAGTAGACGGAGCGGGAACTGCGCGCCCAGTTGAAAGTACGTCCGGCGGCGAAGGCGGGCCAGCCGGCGACCGGGCAATCTGTACCGGCGCTGAGGGATCGTGGGACTCCGCGGCCGTCCGGGATGATCATCAGGTGGATGTTCTTGCCCACACCCGCGTCGCCGTGCTCGTGGCCGACGAAGGCGATGTACTTGCCGTCGGGCGAATAGGTTGGGTGCGAGGCGGAGCCGCGGGCGCGAGTCACGCGGCGCGGCCGGCCGCCGGTGGCGGGCACGGCCCAGACATCGGTGCGCCATTGGCGCTGGTTACGGTCCCGCTCACGGTCGGAGGCGAAGGCGATCGTGCGGCCGTTGGGCGACCAGGACGGCTGGTCGTCGTAGTAGTCGCCCGTCGTGATCTGCGTCTCGTCGCCGGAGTCGATGTCGCAGACGAAGATGTGCATGCGGCGCTCGTCGAAGAAGCCGACGCCGTCGAGCTTGTAGCGGAGGTCGCGGATGACGCGCGGAGAGTTCTTGTCGGCGCCCTTGCGGTCATTTTTCTCAGTGAAGTTGCCGGTGCGGGCGCTGTAGGCGACACAGGTGCCGTCCGGCGACCAGGCGGGCTGGCTGATGCCCCACTTCGACTTGGTAATCTGGCGGGGTTCGCCGCCCTCAAGCGGGGCGACGAAGAGCTGAGACTTCTCGCCGCGGTCGGAGACGAAGGCGAGATAGCGGCCGTCGGGCGACCAGCGAGGGGAGTGGTCCTTCTTGCCCTGTGTGAAGGGCCGGGCGGGCGTTTTGCCGTCGAGAGGGGCGACCCAGATCGAGAATTGGGTCTCGTCCGCCTCGCGGTCGGGTCCGGACACGCAGTACGCCACGAGACGGCCGTCGGGCGATACTTGCGGGTCGAAGACGGTCTTGATGAGGAACAGGTCGTCGGGCTGGAAGCGTCGCTTGGTGGGCATGGCGCGTTCTCCTTAGCTGAATCGATGCGAGTATACGCCCCGCTGAGTGCGGGCGTTGCCTTACGGCCAGCGCCAGACTTCGATTTCGAGTGTGACGCGGTCCGTCCAGCCGTCGTGCGGGGCGAGTTGTGCACGCAGCCAGGTCTCGTACTCCGGCAGGGCGTCGACGAGGATGTCCTCGGGGATCTCCCATGTCCATGAGCCCTGGCGCACCCTGATGCGTTCGATTTCTTGTTCGACGGTGCTCGTCTCTTCGCTCTGGGTGACATTGATGAGGTCCAGGCGGGCGCCACTGGCCTGGAGAAGAGCGCGGACCTGGGGTTGTTCGGCACGTTGACGCCGCTGGAATCCGCGCGCCTGCAGAAGGCGGTCCCAGGCGGCGGCGCTCTCGTCCCAGAGGCGTTCAGTCAGCTCGTTCGGCGCGCGTGTCTGGTGGAGGAGGATACCGCCCGGCGCTAGAACGCGCCGTACGTCCGAGATGACACTGGTGGGCGAGGGGACCAGATGAAGGACGTGCACGATCAGCACGGCGCGGAAGGAAGCGTCCCGCAGGGGCAAGCGCATTGCGTCGCCAAAGATCAGTTCCGGCGGTGTGTGTTCGGGAGTCAACTGGGCGCGGAGCTGGGCGACCATCAGCGGCGAGATGTCGACGCCAACGACGGCGACGCCTTCGCGCATTAGAGGGCGGGCGATGCGGCCGGTCCCGATGCCGATCTCGAGGAGGCGGTCGGTATTGTTGGCCCGCACCTGGCGCACCAGTTCGTCGGTGAGGGCGCGGGCGCAGTCTTCTGGCAGCTTGCGGGTGGCGTCGTAGACGGAGGCGGCGCAGTCGAAGGAAATGGATTCGTTGGTCACGGCGAGGATACAGGTTACAGGATGGCGGGCTGCGCCCGGTAGGGGGCTTCCGCGTCGATGTCGCCGACAAAGTCGGGAAGGCCGGTGTGGCCGAGGTTCTGGCGGATCGCGGCGTTTTCGCCGGTGTGGTACCAGTAGTGGTAGATCATGCGGAGCAGCAGCGAGCCGAAGATGTACTCGGTGACTTTGCCGTCGACCGTGACGTGCTGTTCCAAAGTTTCGGCGATGATCGCCTCGATCCAGGGGTCGCTCGCGGTGATAATCTCGTTCCACGCGTCCCACGTCTCGCTGAGAGGCGGCGTGCTGGCGGGAGCGCCGTAGGCGTACCGTTCGTTTACGTCGGGGAAGGGTAGTCTATCCTGGGCGCGGTAGAGCCAGTAGCGCTGTTCCTGCCAGGCGAGGTGGCCGACGTTCCAGGCGATGCAGTTCATCGGTTCGAAGCGGCGGCTGCCCTCTTCGTCGGTAACGCCCTCGAGGCCGCGGCGGAATTCGCTACGGGCGAAGCGGAGCTGGTCGACCAGCGGGTGAGTCACGGCTGTAGGGTAACCGGTAATAGTCCTCACCACCAAATCACGTCGTCGAGCCCCTCTTCCTCGTGTTCGGCCGGTGCTTTCGTCCACATCTCGGTCGTCAGGTACTTCCAGCCGCTGTCGGCGAAGAGGAGGACGACGTTGCCGCGCGGAAGGCGCTCGATCGCTTTGAGCGCGCCGTGGAGGACAGCTCCCGACGAGACGCCGCCGAAGATCGCCTCGCGCTGCATGAGAAGGCCGGCGCCGCGGAAGGCGTGGCCGCTGCGGACGAGGATCTTGCCGTCGAGGAGGGAGTAGTCGAGGAGGGGCGGGATGAAACCGTCGGCTAAGGATTTGAGGCCCTGGACCTGATAACCAGGATGCGGCTCGATGGCGACAACGCGGGTGGCAGGGTTCGCTTCTTTGAGGCGGCGGCCGACCCCCATCAGCGTGCCGCCGGTGCCGAGCCCGGCGACGAAGAGGTCGACTCGCGGCAGTTGGTCCAGGATTTCGACGGCGGTGCCTTCGTAGTGGGCGCGGACGTTCACCGGGTCGGCGAACTGGTCGAGCATGAACCAGCCCTCGCTCGCGGCGACTTCGCGGGCGACCGCGATCGCGCGCTTGACGCCGAGGTCGCCCGGGACCCACTGCACCTCGGCGCCGTACGCCGCCAGTGTGCGCGGAATCTCGGGGAAGACGTTCTCCGGAATCACGATCCGGACGTGATAACCGAGAGCGCGACCGACCATGGCGAGGGCGATGCCGGTGTTGCCGGTGGAGGCTTCGATGATGCGGTCGCCGGCCTTGAGGCGGCCCGTTCGCTCGGCTTCGAAGACCATCTCGCGGACGATGCGATCTTTAACGCTGCCCGTGGGGTTGCGGCCTTCGAGCTTGGCAAAGAGACGCACGTCCGGGTTCGGACTGAGGTGGCGGAGTTCGACCAGCGGAGTGTTGCCGATGGCGTGGAGGACGTCTACGTGGTGCATCGCGGCGGCTGGTGGTCAGTGACTAGCGGAGGGTCAGGGTGCCAATCTGCTGCGGGTGGAAGTCGCATCTGAAGGGGTAGGTGCCGGGCTCATCGATCTTGACCACGACGCGGCCTTCGTCGCCCTCGAAGATCGTGGCTGGGTCAGTGATCCAGTCGTCGCGGGTATCGTATTCGCCGTCGAGGCCGGCGAGGCGGAGGTTGTGGGCCACCGACCCGACGTTCGGGACGATGATCTCGACGACCCTTCCCGCCTCGGCCGTGATGGTGGATGGGATGAAGCGTGGGTTGGTGGCTTGCCCGTCATCGTCGGCTTCAACGGTCACCGTCTCGTCGATCGGCAGGCCGGCGATGCGTCGGTCGGGCGTGGCGGAGGGAGCGGCTGCGCCGTCGTCGTCGCCGCCGCCGATAAGGAGCACAACGGCGAGGGCGACGGCTGCGATCGTGACCAGGATGCCGGCGCCCCAGAAGAACGGGGCGATTGAGCGCTTCGCCCGCGTCTTCTCGCGCTTGCGCTTCTCCCAGTCGCGGATTTGCTGCGCGCGCCGTTCGGCCTTGACGGCGTCGTCCGCCGACAAGGGACTCGCGGCGTCGGGCGCTGCGCTTTGCTGACTTGTCGACTGTTCGATTTGGCGGCCGGGGGACCGTCGGCGCTTCTTTCTGCTCATTTATCCTCGCTGGTATCTTCCCGTTATCGGACCCGGCCGTCCAGCCGGAGGAGCAGGATGAGCTTCGCAGTTCCGCGAGCCCGGCAGCAGGGACTTTAGGCAGGTGATGGGAGGGCCATTCTTCCCATACCTGGAGTACTTGACCTGCCGGACGGCAGAAGTGGATGCTAATCGCCAGCAGCCCGAGCACGGGCAGGAGGCAAGATGACGCTAGACCTCGGGACCGCACGCGGCGTAGACGCCAGGTCGTACGGGCAGCCTGGCCAACGGACTTTCCAGATGCGAATTGTCGGCCTGACGGAGGAAACGGCGGCGCTCTGGCTGGAGAAACAGCAGTTGCAGGCGCTCAGCCTGGCCTTGAGCCAGGTGCTGGCGCAGACCGGCGGCGAGGATGCGCCGCCGACGGACCTTTCGTTCTTTCCCGACCCGCCGGACGCGGAACTGCACGTGGGCCGGATGGCGGTGGGCTTCGACCCGGCCGACCGCACGGTTGTAATCCAGGCGCATGACCTGACGACGGAAGAGGACGCGGACCCGGACGTGGTGGTGCGGATCACGAACGCGGACTGCGCGCAGTTGAACAGCCGGCTCAAGGAGATCATCGTCGGTGGTCGGCCGCAGTGCCCGCTGTGCGGTGTGCCGATGGACGCCGGCGGCCACATGTGCATTCGGACGAACGGGCACAGCGAGCAGCCGATCCCGGAGAAGGGCAATGAAGATGAGGACGACGAGGCCTAAGCTGAGCCGATGGGGCCGATGACGCGGTCGAGGTAGGCGTTAGCGAAGCGGCCGTCGGGATCGAGGCGGCGGCGCGCGGCCTGGAAGTCGTCCCACATCGGGTAGCGTGGAGCGAGCGTTTCGGCGGTCTGGAAGTGGAGCTTGCCCCAGTGGGGACGGCCGCCGTAGTCGTCCATGATGTCCTCGACGGCTTCGAAGTACTGCTGATAGTGGGTGTGCTGGTAGACGTGGACGGCGATGTAGGCGCTGCGGCGGCCGGAAGCCGTCGATAGCGGGATGTCGTCGCCGGTTGTGAAGCGCAGCTCGACCGGGAAGCTGAGGATCAGGCCCGAGCGGCGGATGTACTCGCGGACGCGGTTGAAGGCCTCGGTCGCCGCCTCGAAGGGGATGGCGTACTCCATCTCGTAGAAGCGGATGTGCCGGGGCGAGCCGAAGACGGCGTGCGAGCGGTCGACGTACTCAGTGGCGCCCGCAGCCGGCAGGGCCTTGGCGATGCGCGGGATGAGCGACGGACGGACGCGGCCGGCGCGGCACATGATGCCGAAGGCGACATTGCTGAAGAGGATGTCGTCGCGGAACTGGCGCCAGGCGCCGCGGCCCTTCGGCGGTTCATCGGTGCGGTTGTTGAACTTGGCGATCGCCCACTTGGTGCCGGGCACCCAGAAGAACTCGAAGTGGTCGTTGGAGGCGATGTGCTCATCGAGGTCCGCGAGGAGATCGTCGACGGACCTCGGCGCCTCGACCGCGTGGAGGGCGAAGGCGGGAACGCACTGCAGGGTGACGGTCGAGATGACGCCAAGTGCGCCGAGACCGACCCGCGCCGCCTTGAAGAGATCCGGCTCGACCTCTTCCGAGCAGTCGATGATGGTGCCGTCGCCGGCGATCAGCCGCAGGCCAGCGATGTCGGTAGCGATGCCGCCGAGGTCGCGGGCGGTGCCGTGCGTCGAGGTGGAGACGGCGCCTGCGATCGACTGGCGGTCGATGTCGCCGAGGTTGCGCATGGCGAGGCCGAGCCTATCGAGGGCGGCATTGAGGCGGTGGAGTTTGATGCCGGCCTGGACGATGACGCGGCCGGTCTGGCGGTCGGCGGAGAGAACCTTCTGGTAGCGGTCCATGGAAACGAGGCGGCCGTCGGTGAGGGCGATGGCGGTGAACGAGTGGCCGGTGCCGGGCACCTTGACGCGCTGGCCGGCGGCTGCGGCTTCGCGGACGATCTGGGCGAGCTGCTCTTCAGTCTCGGGATAGTCAATGGAGGCGGGCGAACATTGCTGGTTGCCAGCCCAGTTCTGCCACTGGAGGCGGGCTTTCGGGTGGGTGCTGGTGGCCATCGTGGGGTGAATGCTATCACGTCGGAGAAGTGCCCTCACCCCCGACCCCCTCTCCCACTTCGCGGGAGAGGGGGGAGAATTTGCCGTGACGGGCGGCGGCCCGGTTCGGTATCATTGGGGTGAGTTCCCCAAGGCGGTCTCGTGGAGGTATCAGTGGCCCCGAAGACGATGTTCGAGAAGATCTGGGAGTCGCACGTTGTGCGCGACGAGCAGGGCAAACCGCCGCTGCTCTACGTCGACCTGCACCTCGTCCACGAGGTGACGTCGCCCCAGGCTTTCGAGGGGCTGCGGCTGGCGGGGCGCAAGGTGCGGCGGCCGGACCTGACGGTGGCGACTGTAGACCACAACGTGCCGACGCGCGACCGACTGCACATCAAGGACGAGATCTCTCGCAAGCAGATCGAAACGCTGCGCGCGAACGCCGAGGAGTTCGGCATCGAACTTTACGGCGTCGAGTCCGACCGGCAGGGAATCGTGCACGTGATCGGCCCGGAGCTCGGGTACACCCGGCCGGGGATGGTCATCGTTTGCGGGGACAGCCATACGTCAACGCACGGGGCTTTCGGGTCGTTCGCGCTGGGCATCGGGACGTCGGAAGTCGAGCACGTGCTGGCGACGCAGACGATCCTCCAGGCCGAGCCGCGGACGATGGAAGTGCGCGTCGACGGTAGCCTGCCGTTCGGCGTCACGGCGAAGGACATCGTCCTCGCGATCATCGGCCACATCGGCGTCGACGGCGGCGTTGGGCACGTAGTCGAGTACACGGGAGAGGCGATCCGCGACCTCTCGATCGAAGGGCGGATGACGGTGTGCAACATGTCGATCGAGGCCGGTGCGCGCGCCGGGCTCATCGCTCCGGACGAGAAGACATTCGAGTACGTGAAGGGCCGCCCGTTCGCACCCAAGGGCGACGCCTGGGAGACGGCCGTGGAGGCGTGGCGGAAGTTGCCGACCGACGAAGGCGCGACCTACAACAAGACGGTGGTGCTGAAGGCTTCCGAGATCGCGCCGCAGGTGACATGGGGCACGAACCCCGGCCAAGTGGTGCCGGTGACGGGCCGGGTGCCGAACCCTGCGGAGGTGCCGGACGCCGATGACCGCGCGGCCATGGAGCGCGCGCTCCAGTACATGGGCCTCGACGCGGACACGCCGGTCCAGGAGATCAAGGTGGACCGCGTGTTCCTTGGCTCCTGCACGAATGCGCGGATCGAGGACCTGCGAGCGGCAGCGGAGGTCATCAAAGGCCACAAGGTGGCGGACCACGTCTATGCGATGGTGGTGCCCGGCTCGATGCCGGTGAAGCACCAGGCGGAAGAGGAAGGGCTCGACAAGGTCTTCATGGAAGCCGGGTTCGACTGGCGGGACGCGGGATGCTCGATGTGTCTGGGCATGAACCCGGACATACTGCAGCCGGGCGAGCGCTGCGCCTCGACTTCGAACCGGAACTTCGAGGGCCGTCAGGGCAAGGGCGGGCGAACGCACCTGGTCTCGCCGCAGATGGCGGCGGCGGCGGCGATTGCTGGGCACTTCGTGGATATCAGGGAGTGGAAGTAGCCGTGACATTAGAATCACCGATGGAAAAGTATGGCGCACGAGTCTATTTCTACCCGGACGGAGTGGTACAGATAGTCCAGACGATCAAGAAGGATGGACGGTACGTCGTTGATACGACGCCCTCTGGGGACAACCGGGAACGGCATGTCAATCCTGGCGATAATGCCGAATTGGGCAGCGTGCTCCGTCTGGCTGGGGAAGGAAAGCTGTAGTGGAACCATTCACACGCCTATCCGGCGTAGTCGCGCCGTTGCCGCGGCCGAACGTCGATACGGACCAGATCATCCCGAAGCAGTTCTTGAAGCGGATCGAGCGGACGGGCTTCGGAGAGTTCGCGTTCTTTGACTGGCGGTACATGGCGGATGGGACGCTGGACCCGGACTTCGAGCTAAACAAGAAGGGCTACGAGAACGCGCAGATCCTGGTGGCGGGACGGAACTTCGGCTGCGGGTCGTCGCGGGAGCACGCGCCGTGGGCTCTGAAAGAGATGGGCTTCCGCGTGATGATCGCGTCGTCGTTCGCGGACATCTTCTACAACAACGCGGTGCAGAACGGAATGCTGCCGATCGTCCTGCCGGAGAAGATCGTGCAGGAGATCATGAGCCGGGCACAGCGCAAGCCCGGGTACAAGATCACGGTAAACCTGGAGCAACAAACGCTCTACGACTCGGAAGGCTTCGAGGAAGTCTTCGAGGTCGAGCCGTTCGTGCGCGAGCGGTTGCTCGGCGGGCTGGACGACATCGGGATGACACTGGCGGGCGCGGATGACATTGATTCGTTCGAGGCAAAACGGCCGTCGTATCTGAGCCCAGCGCCCAGCCGCTAAGCCTTCGCCGGGTGGCGCATTAAGCTTATACTCACCCCGGAGGTGAGGCTAATGGCCCGCGATACGGTTGAAGGACGGCTTTCCCCGACGATTGAGGATTACCTCCAGAGCATCTATAGTCTGGACACCGAGGGGGAGCGGGTGATCTCGGCGCGGCTGGCGCGCTGGATGCGGGTGACCCCGCCGACGGCCTGGGCGACGATCCAGCGGATGCAGCGCGACGACCTCGTGGACGTCGACGCCAAGAAGACGATCCACCTGACTAAAGAGGGCCGCGCGCTGGCGGAGAGCGTGGCGCGGCGGCACCGGCTGAGCGAGCGCTTTCTGAACGACGTGCTGGGGCTGGGCTGGGCGGAGGCGCACGAGGAAGCGCACCACTTCGAGCACGGGATGACGCCGGTGATCGAGGCGCGGATCATGAAGCTGCTGAACAACCCGACGACCTGCCCCCACGGCAGCCCGATCCCGGGCACCGGCGCGACGCTGGACCCGAAGTGGGCGCCGCTGGACACCTTCGCGGAAGCGGAGAAGGGCACGATCAAGTTCATCTCCGAGGAGCTGGAGGAGGACCTCGACCTCCTACGCTACCTCGAGCACCACGAGCTGAAGCCGGGGCGGGAAGTCGAAGTGCGGGAGAAGGTGCCTTCGGCGGGTCTGATGGTGCTGAATAACGGCACGGAAGACGTGTCGCTAGGGATGCAAGTTGCTTCGCGGATACGGGCGGAGCGGCGCTAGCGCTGGAACAAGGAACTGGGAACAGGGAACATGGGGGATAGGCGCCTGACGGCGTGGTAAAGTGACCTCGTAGACACCAGATTCCGGAATTGGTCGACATAACGGAGGCTGTCACGTGACGATGACGCAAGACGGCCGCGAGTCCGCGGCAGCGGTGGCGTTCCTTGAAGGCAGCGCCGTTCCCGTACTGCCGAGCACGATCGACACGGCAGGCGCGGACTTCGACGAGAACCGCGGCCGGATGCGGCAGCGGGTCGAGGAGTTGCAGCGCGCCCTCGGCCTGATCAGGCAGGGCGGCGGGAAGGAGATCGTCGCCAAGCACCGCGCGCGGGGCAAGCTGACGGTCCGGGAACGGATCGACGGGCTGCTGGACCCCGGCACGCCGTTCCTCGAGACGAGCCCGCTGGCCGCCTGGGAGATGTACGGCGGCGACGCCCCCGGCGCCGGCATGGTGACGGGCGTCGGCCGCGTGGCCGGGCGCGAGGTGATGATTATCGCCAACGACGCGACGGTGAAGGGCGGGACGTATTACCCGGTCACGGTCAAGAAGCACCTGCGCGCGCAGGAGATCGCCGAGCAGAACCGCTTGCCGTGCGTGTACCTGGTCGATTCGGGCGGGGCGTTCCTGCCGCAGCAGGCGGACGTCTTCCCAGACCGCGAGCACTTCGGGCGGATCTTCTTCAACCAGGCACGGATGTCCGCGAAGGGCATCCCGCAGATCGCCGCGGTCATGGGCTCGTGCACCGCCGGCGGCGCCTACGTGCCGGCGATGAGCGACGAGACCGTGATCGTCGAGGGCACCGGCACGATCTTCCTCGCGGGGCCGCCGCTGGTGAGGGCGGCGACGGGCGAGGAGGTGACGGCGGAGGAGCTGGGTGGCGCGGAGGTGCACACCGCGATCTCGGGTGTCGCCGACCACTTCGCGGCCAATGACGCGGAGGCGCTGGCGATCGTGCGCAGCGCGCTCGCGAACCTGGGCGCGGAGGAGAAGAGGCTGCCCTGGGAGCTGACGCCGCCGGAGCCGCCGGCGTATCCAGTCGAGGACGTCTACGGGGCTATCCCGGGCGACCTGCGGCGCTCGTTCGACGTGCGCGAGGTGATCGCGCGGGTGGTGGACGGCAGCCGCTTTCACGAATTCAAATCGACATACGGCGCGACGCTCGTCTGCGGGTTCGCGCGGGTGATGGGCTACCCGGTCGGAATCCTGGCGAACAACGGCATTCTCTTCTCGGAGAGTGCGCTCAAAGGGGCGCATTTCATCGAGATCTGCTGCCGGCGCAAGATCCCGCTGGTGTTCTTGCAGAACATTACGGGTTTCATGGTCGGCAAAAAGTACGAGCACGAGGGCATCGCCAAGCACGGCGCGAAGATGGTGACGGCAGTGGCATCGGCCGAGGTGCCGAAATTTACGGTGATCATCGGTGGGTCGTTCGGAGCCGGCAACTACGCGATGTGCGGGCGGGCGTACTCGCCGCGCTTCCTCTGGACGTGGCCGAACGCGCAGATAAGCGTGATGGGCGGGCAGCAGGCGGCGAGTGTGCTGCTGACGCTGCGGCTGGAGAACCTGCGCGCGGAGGGCAACGATATGGCGCGCGAGGAGCAGAACGATTTCATGGCGCCGGTGCTGGAGAAGTACGAGCAAGAGGGGAACGCCTACTACAGCACGGCGCGGCTGTGGGACGACGGAATCATCGACCCGCTGGACACGCGGACGTACCTGGCGCTGGGCCTGAGCGCGTCGCTGAACGCGCCAATACCGGACACGCAGTTCGGCGTGTTCCGCATGTGATGAAGGCGTACGCGGGCCATTGGCTCACCAGACGCGTTCCGCTTGCGGAAGGGGAGATGGTCCTGCGGACGGACATGGCGTTCAGATTCAGAATCATCGCGTGGGTCATGGGAATTTTGACACTCACCTCTGAGCGTCTGATCTGGACGCCATTCCCTATGCCCTGGGGCTACTCTCGTTGGACAGCAACCAAGTCTGATGTGACAGACGTTTCCGTCCATCGCTACGTCTGGTGGGCGATGTTCAGTCCTTGGGCAAGGTGGGCAGCGGAGGTGAAGACCGCGAGGAAGAGTCGCAGGTTCGTCTTCGGTGGCATCTTGCCTGAGGGGTCCAAGTCACGCGCCGAGAGCTGGGTGAAAGCGATTGCGGAATGGGCGAACCTCTCCGCGTAGAACCTAACGGCCCCGTCGCCACGGTCACGATGACGCGACCGGAGGTGCACAACGCCTTCGACGAGGGGTTGATCGCGGCCCTGCAGGCTGCGTTCACGGAGCTTGGCGCCGACCCCGACGTGCGGGTGATCGTGCTGGCGAGCGAGGGAGCTTCTTTCAGCGCTGGGGCGGACCTGGGGTGGATGAAGCGAATGTCGGGGGCGAGCGAGGCGGAAAACCGGGAGGACGCGCGCAAGCTGGCGGCGATGCTGCGGTCGCTGGCGGAGTGCCCTAAGCCAGTCGTGGCGCGGGTGCAGGGGAACGCCTTCGGCGGCGGCGTTGGACTGGTCGCCTGCGCGGACATCGCGGTAGCGGCGGAAGGCGTGCGGCTGGGGTTCACGGAAGTGAAGCTGGGGCTGGCGCCGGCGACGATCGCGCCGTGGGTGCTGCGTAAGACGGGACCCGGCCGTGCGCTGCCCCTGTTCCTGACGGGCGAGCTGATTGACGCGGAATCTGCGCTAAAGTTAGGGCTAGTGTACCAGGTTGTGCCCGCAGATGAGTTGGACGCCGCCGTTCAGGCGGTCGTCGAGCGCTTGCTCGCGGGCGGGCCGATGGCGCAGGCTGCGTGCAAGCAGCTGGTGTCGCGCATGAGTGGCGGCGACGCGTCCATCGACGAGTATACGGCTGAGTTGATCTCAGCGCTGCGGACTGGTGATGAGGGGCGCGAAGGCGTCGGCGCGTTCCTGGAGAAGCGCAAGGCAAGCTGGTTGGAGCGTTGCGCTGGCCGAGGCGACAGTCGATGATGCATCGCCCTTGGACCGCACTCGATGTGGCCACGCTTCTGTTGGTGCTGGTCGGCGTGGCACTCCTCGTTAGCGTAGAGTCTTGGTTCGCAATTCTGCTAGGGGCGATGGCGTTGATCGTCTCGGCGTTTGCTTACAGTGCAACCAAGCAGGGCCGGCTGGGGAATCTAGTGCGTAGCTGGCAAGGTATGGGAGTCGTACGCTTGATATGCTTTGCGGCGGCCGCTGCCTTCGGATTGTTCGTGGTCATCCGAGTGCTTTTTAACCTATGACTATCAAACGGATCCTGATCGCGAACCGGGCGGAGATCGCCGTGCGCGTTGTGCGGACGTGCCGCGCGCTGGGCATCGAGACCGTGGCCGTCTACTCGGACGCTGATCCGCGCGGGCTGCACGTGCTGGAGGCAGACAAGGCCGTGCACATCGGCCCGGCGCGGCTGGCGGCAAGCTACCTGAACATCGGGGCGATCATCAAAGCGGCACGCGAAACCGAGTGTGACGCGCTGCATCCCGGCTACGGGATGCTTTCGGAGAACCCGGACCTGGCGGAGGCCTGCGAGAAAGCCGGGATCACGTTCATCGGGCCGACGGCGGAGGCGATGCGGGCGATGGGCGACAAGGCCGAGGCGCGCAAGCTGGCCGCCAAGCACGCCGTGCCAACGATCCCCGGCTACGAAGGAGGCGAGCAGGATCCCGAGGCGCTCCTGGCGCGCGCGAAGAAGCTGCGCTTCCCGGTGATGATCAAGGCTTCGGCGGGTGGCGGTGGACGCGGCATGCGCGTGGTAGACGAGCCCGAGAAGTTCGTCAAGGCCGCGGAAAGCGCGCGGCGAGAGGCGGAGCGGGCGTTCGGCGACGGACGGCTGATCCTCGAACGGGCGATCACCGGCGGGCGGCACGTCGAGATCCAGGTGCTGGGCGACGAGCACGGCAACGTCGTGCACCTCGGCGAGCGCGACTGCTCCGTCCAGCGCCGCCACCAGAAAGTGATCGAGGAATCGCCCTCGTCGGCCGTCAATGAGGCGTTGCGGACACGGATGGGCGAGGCCGCGCTGGCGATGGCGCGGGCGGTCGGCTACACCAACGCCGGGACGGTCGAGTTTATGCTGGATGCGAGCGGCGAGTTCTACTTCATCGAGATGAACACCCGTTTGCAGGTCGAGCACGGCGTGACCGAACTGCGCACCGGTGTGGACCTCGTGGCCCTGCAGATCGCGGTCGCCAGCGGTGAGAAGCTGCCGTTCTGCCAGGAGGACGTGACCTTCGACGGCCACGCGATCGAGTGCCGGGTCTATGCGGAGGACCCGCTCAAGGGCTACCTGCCGAGCCCGGGCCGGGTGACGCGCTTCGAGGTGCCGGTTGGTGAGGGCATCCGTAACGACGTCGGCACGTACGCTGGTGACGAGGTCACCACCACGTTTGATCCGATGCTGGCTAAAGTTCTGTCGCGGGGCAGCGACCGCGCCCGGGCGATTGAGCGGATGGTCTGGGCGCTGGCCAACTACCGGGTCGGGGGCGTGCGGACGAACCTGCCGCTGCTGCGGGCGGTGCTGGCGGACCCGATGTTCCGCGCCGGCGGGGCGACGACGGACTTCCTCGACAAGCAGCTAGTGCCCGGGACCCTGGCCGCGCCGGTCACCGAAGACGTGTTGCTGGCCGCGTTCGGCTTCTGCCTGATCTCGGGCCGGAACGCCGACCCCTGGCTGGCGACTGGGCCGCTGCGGGCAGGCGGCGCGGCGAAACTCAGCCTGAAGCACGGAGACCGGGTCTACGCGATCGAGGGACAGCGCGTGGCCGGCACGTCTAACGAGTGGCGGGTCAAGGCGGGGAACTTCCGCGAGCACACGGTGCGCTACGGCATCGCGCCCGGCAACCACCTGGTGATGGAGCACGGCCCCGAGACGACGCCGTTGCACACGTACTGGGTCGATGGCGGCATGGAGGTGCTGCAGGGCGGGCGCCGCTACTCCCTGCAACTGGCCGGCGGCGAACGGTTGCGCACCGAGGGCGGCGCGCGCCAGCACGGCCTGACGGCGCCGATGCCCGGGCTCGTCCTGAAGGTGCTGGTGCGGCGCGGCCAGAGGGTGCGGGCGCACGAGACGCTGGTGGTGATCGAAGCGATGAAGATGGAGCACGCGATCGAGGCGCCGCACGACGGCGTCGTCAAGGACGTGCACGTCAAAGAAGGCGGCCGCGTCAAAGAAGGCGCGGTGCTCGTGGAGCTTGAGCAGGACGCCTGAGATGCGTTATCCGGAGCGCGTCACGGTCACCGAGGTGGGGCCTCGTGACGGGCTTCAGAACGAAGCGGAGACGATCTCGCTCGAGCAGAAGATCGCGCTCATCGACCGGCTCTCGGTGACCGGGCTGACGCGGATCGAGGCGGCGTCGTTCGTCAGTCCGAAGGCGATCCCGCAGATGGCCAACGCGGCGGAGGTCATGGCCGGGGTCGAGCGGCCGCCGGGTGTGACATACATCGGACTGGTGCCGAACGAGACCGGAGCGCGGAACGCCATCGAGGCGCGCGTCGACGAAATCACGGTCGTCATTTCCGCAAGCCCGTCCCACAACAAGGCGAACATCAACCGCACGATCGGCGAAACGCGGGCCGAGATCCGTAAGGTCGCAGCACTGGCCGCTGAGACGGGTATCCCCTGGACCGGCTACGTGTCAACGGCGTTCGGCTGCCCTTACGAAGGCGCGGTTGACCCCGGCAGGGTTATCGCGCTCGCGGAGGAAATGATGAGCATCGGCGCGCGGGAGATAGCGCTCGGCGACACGATCGGCATCGCCAATCCCAGGCAGGCGTTCGATCTCACGACACAGTTCTTTAGCGAACTGCCGGGAACGCCGCTGCGGCTGCACTTCCACGACACGCGCGGCATGGCGCTGGCAAACGTCGTCGCGGCGATGGAAGCGGGCGCGATGCAGTTTGACTGCTCGATCGGCGGGCTGGGCGGCTGTCCGTACGCGCCGGGCGCTTCCGGCAACGTGGCGACGGAAGACCTGGCCGCGATGCTGGCGGCGATGGGGATCAAGACGGGCATCGATCTCGACGCGTTGCTGGATGCGGCCTGGTTCGCGGAGGAGATTGTCGGGCGGCCGCTCGAGGGTCGCGTTAAGCGGGCGCTTGGCCGTTCGCGTCGGGATTAGCGCCGTTGGTCAGGTAGCGGCCGATCTTAGCTTCCAGCGTGTCGGGGTCGAAGGGCTTCGCGATGAAATCGTCCGCCTTGTGGTTGCGCGGCTCGCCGAACGCGCTCATCAGGACGACATGCGTCGAAGCGAGGTCTTCGCGGCTCCTGATCTCGTCGCAGAGTTCGGTGCCGTTCATCCCTGGCAGACGCACGTCGGAGAGGACAACGTCCGGTCGGGTGTGGTCGAGCACGCGGTGCGCGCTCTCGGCGTCAGGCGCTGTCAGGGTCTCGCAGCCGAGGTCGCGCAAGATGACAGCCACCATCCGGCGGATGGCGGGTTCGTCCTCGACAATTAATACACAGCGCGGCATATCCATTGGTTTCCTTGTCCCAAGCGTACCGGGGCGAGCGTATGATACGTCCGCGTTTACAAACGGGTAAGGGTTGCAAATCAATCACAAAGCCATATCTAATAGTGAACCGCGTTTGACCTTGGAAGAACACGGTTACAATAGGTTTCCGGCTGGCCCCATAGTCGGACGCTGAAAAGACGAGACAAGGCGACGCAACGGAGGAGAGATGACGCAAGAGCCACTGGTACTGGCCGTAGACGACGAGGCAGGCATACTGCGGCTCATGAAACTCGAGCTGACGGATCAGGGATTCCGCGTGATCACCGCTTCCAACGGTGAAGACGCGCTCCGGCTTGTCGAGGAGCAGCGGCCGGATGCCGTGTTGCTGGACGTGATCATGCCGGAGATGACCGGCCTGGAAGTGATGCGGCGGATCCGCGAGCAAATGAACGTGCCGGTGATCATGGTCACGGCCAAGGACAGCGACGCGGACAAGGTACGCGGCCTCGAGCAGGGCGCTGACGACTACATCGTCAAGCCATTTAGCCCCGAAGAGTTGAGCGCGCGCATCCGCGCCGTGCTACGGCGTGCCGTCGGCAACCAGTCCGTTAACCGGGTAATCCGGGTGCAGGACCTCGAGATTGACCTGAACCGCCGCCTGGTGACGCGCGCCGGCGAGGTAGTCCAGCTAACGCGGACAGAGTGGCTGCTGCTGCAGTACCTGTCGGCGAACGCCGGCAAGGTGATGCTGAACGCAGAGCTTTTGAGCAAGGTCTGGGGACCGGAGTACCACGACGACGTGCAGTATCTGCGGGTCTGGGTGTCAAGGCTGCGGCGCAAGCTGGAGCCCAACCCTAGCGAGCCGGTCGTCATTAAGACGATGCAGGGGATCGGCTACATGCTCGACGCTGAGCCGCCCGCCGCTGCTGCTGGCGAGTAACGGCGCGGCGGCGCCGGTGACGGCGCCGCCGCAAGTGCGCGCCCGCAGGCGCTGCAGACGAGAAGCCAGCCTTCGCTACCCGACCGCACGGCGATGTCGCCGCAACAGTAGGGGCACGTACCGGAGATCGCCTGTACAGTGCGCCGCGGGCTGGGCATCTTTAGATCTCTTCGTCGTAGTGAGCGCCTTCATCGACGTGAGCACTGTGCTCGCGGCGGACGACGCGGGTGCTCGGACCGGGCACCGTCGTCAGGACGCTGAGGAACGCGATCACGATTATCGCAGCGACGGCGTAGACTGCCATCGCGATTACTGTTTCTGGCTCAAACACCGACTTGCCGGAGATGCTTTCGTTGGCGATGTTCTCGAACGGCGAGACGAGGGGCCCGGTGACGTCGTAGATGAACTCTACGAAACCGTTCGCCGCGTTTGCGCCGGCGAGAGCGAAGGCCAGCCTGAAGGCCAGCATTGATTCGACGACCAGCAATGCCAGCCCGATCCACATGTTGAGCATCCGCACGATCCCGCGGACGAGCGACATACCGTCCGGAGTGACGCTGACGACGTCCTCCTGACCGGCGTGGACTACCCTCTGCTGCTCGACGTCTGAGTCGATGACTGTGACGGGCCGGTGATCGCTACCGCCGGTCTCGTGTCTTCGTACTGCCATGATCTGCCTCACTTCCTGCCCGGACGAATTCGTCAGGGCTCCCACCTGGGTCTGTACCGACATTCTGACGCGTGGCTGCTTGCGGTCGCCTTACCGCAAGCGTTCCGCAAATTTCAGGGTGATAACTTTCGTTTACACACGTCGTGTCTGGGAGCGAAGCGGCGGGTGCACCGAACGTAAGCGTGAGGGATGTGCTAAATTTCAGGGCGTCTTGAAGGAGTGTTGAAAAATGAGTAGTTCGTACGAGACTTTGCTATACGAGAAGAAAGGCAACGTCCTACTTCTTACCCTGAACCGCCCCGATAAGCTGAATGCCTGGAGCCCGCAGATGGAGCGCGAGTTCCTGCAGGCGCTCGAGGAAGCCAACGCCGACCGCGAGGTGCGCGCCATTGTCATCACGGGCGCCGGGCGGGCGTTCTGCGCCGGGGGCGATATCCAGAGCTTCTCGCAGGGGCTGGGGCAATCACGTGACGGCGCCGGCCCGACGTCGCTCGTGGCGCGGGACGGCAGCCCGGAAGTGCCGATCGCGCTGGCCCGCAGCAAGCCGGTGATCGCGGCGATCAACGGCCATTCCGTGGGAATTGGCCTGACGATGCCTCTGGCTTGCGACATCCGTATCGCCTCGGACAAGGCGCGGTTTTCCGTCCGCTTCGTCAAAGTGGGGCTGACGCCGGAGTGCGGGAGTACCCGCTACCTCGCAGCCTCGGCGGGCCTGGGGAACGCGCTCTACATGGCGCTCACCGGCCGGATCGTCGAAGCGGATGAGGCCCTGCGGCGCGGGCTGGTCGACCAGGTGGTGCCGCACGATGAACTGATGAACGTGGCAATGGGGCTGGCGGAAGAGATCGCCGGCAACCCGCCGTCCGCGGTCTGGGCAGCCAAGCGGTTGCTGCACGAAAACCTGGCTGAGCACGACCTGCGTCGGGTCGTCACGCAGGAAGGGTTCGCGATCCGCGAGGCACGGCGCCTGCCTGACCACGCGGAAGCGGTGACGGCGTTCCTCGAAAAGCGCGACCCGAAGTTCGCCTGATGGCCAGACGCTGGGGCCTGACCTACCCGCTGCAAGGCATCTCCCTGGCCGACCACGGGCCGATTCTGCGCGAAGCGGAGGACCTGGGGTACACCGACGCCTGGTCGGCGGAGGTGGAGTCGAACGACGCTTTTACACCTCTCGCCGCCTTTGCCGCGTGGACGAAGGAGACGCGCCTAGGCTGCGCGATCGCCGGGGTCTACAACCGGACGCCGACATTGCTGGCACAGACCGCGGCGGCGATCGAGGAGCTGGCGCCGGGGCGGTTCTGCCTCGGTATCGGCACGAGCTCACCGGCGATTGTCGAACGCTGGAACGGCGTGCCGCTGGCGCAGCCGATGACGCGGATGCGCGACACGATCGCCTTCCTGCGCGAGGCCTGGAGCGGCGAGAAGGTTGTGCGTAAAGTCGGTCCGTACGACGTGAAGGGATTCCGCCTCGGCCGGGCGCCTTCGCCGCCGCCGAAGGTCTACGTGGCGGCCCTGCGTGAGCAGATGCTGCAACTCGCGGGCGAACTGGGCGAGGGCGCGATTACAAACTACATCTCGCCGGACGACGCCCCGCGGGTGTCGAAGATTGCCCGAGACGCAGCGGCGGCTGCCGGGAAGGACCGAGACGAGTTCGATGTGGCGTGCCGTCTCTTCATCATTTGGACGGAAGACCGCCAGCAGGCGCAGATGATGGGCCGCTTCATCGTCTCTGGTTACTTGACGACGCCTTACTACTACGCGTTCCACGAATGGCTCGGCCGGGGCGACGCCCTTGCGCCGATGATGAAGGCGTGGCAGGCGGGCGAACGGCAGCAGGCGGTCGGCCTCGTGCCGGAGAAAGTCGTTGACGACATCTTCGTCTTCGGCAGCCCCGACGAATGCAAGGACAAGATCGAAGCGTATCGAAACAACGGGATCAGCACGCCCGTGATCAACATCATCCCGACGGCGCGCGACCGGGAGACCCAGGCGAAGCAGAGCCTGGAGGCGTTCCGGGCGCTGGCGCCGCGCTAGGCCGCGGCAGTTGCCCGGGAGTGTGCGGCCAGTTCCGCCTGCAATCTGAAGTCGAGCATCGCCCGGGTGAGTGGGTGCAGGTCACGGCCAGATACTCGCCTCAGTCGGGTGAGTCCGACTTTGGCGTTGAGTACGGCCAACGATGACACGAACGGGTCTGGGCTCTCCAGCGACTCGTTGAGATTGGAGTGAAGATACTTCCAACAGGCTTCGGTGAGCTGCATGAAGGTGCCCGCTTGAGCGCCTTGACGAACCTTCTGCCCTGGGATTGCCTCAGAGAACACTAGGATCTTTCTCCGTTTCGCGTCATTCTCGTCCGCCGGCAGAGAAAGAGTCAGCTCTCCAAATAGATGAAATTCGAGGTTGGCGACCACTCTTCCGTCCACTCTCATCCACCCCCGAGTACATTTCTCATAAAAGCACATTGGATCAACACCTCGTCGACCAGCGTTCGTGAGGTTTACTTGCACTCGACCGTGGACAGAATCGGCGAAACTGTCGTGAACCAACTTGCGCACCTTGGACCATCGCATGGGTTCAGTATAGGCGGCGACGAGGCGGCCGCATGGTACAATCCCGCCCGCCAAAGCTGAAAACTAACTAGCGAGGAGCCCGATGCCCGACTTTACGATGACGCCCGAAATACAGAAGCTGCGCGGCGACGTGCGGCAGTTCATGGACGAGCACATCTACCCCAACGAGCACGTCGTCGAAGACGCAGCGGAAGACGAGGCCGCCGACCTGATCAAGGACCTGCAGTCGCGGACGAAGAAGATGGGCTACTGGGCGCCGCATCTGCCGAAGGAGGCAGGCGGCATGGGCATCGGCTTCATGCCCTACGTGTATATGAACGAGATCCTCGGTCGCAGCTACCTGGCGCCGCGGGCCTTTGGCTCACAGGCGCCGGACTCGGGCAACGCGGAGATCCTCTGGCAGTTCGGCTCGGAGGAACAGAAGGCGACGTGGCTGAAGCCGCTGGTCAACGGCGACATCCGCTCGTGCTTCTCGATGACCGAGCCGGAAAACCCCGGGTCGGACCCGACGACGCTACAGACACGCGCGGTGCGGGACGGCGACGACTGGGTGATCAACGGCCACAAGTGGTTCACAAGCGGGGCGATCGGCGCGACCTTCGCGATCGTCATGTGCGTGACGGACCCCGAAGGCCAGGCGCACCGGCGGATGAGCCAGATCATCGTGCCGCTGGAGACGCCGGGCGTGGACATCGTGCGGGCCGTGCCGGTGATGGGCGAGACGCGCGGCAACCACTGCGAGATCTACTACCGCGACGCGCGGGTGCCGGTGACGAACGTGCTCGGCCAGGAAGGCGACGGCTTCATGATCGCGCAGAAGCGGCTGGGACCGGGGCGCATTCACCACTGCATGCGCTGGCTCGGCCAGATGTCACGCGCTTTCGACCTCCTATGTCAGCGGGCGATGGAACGCCAGACCTTCGGGACACCGCTCGCGCAGAAGCAGACGGTGCAAAACTGGATCGCCGACTCGGTCGCCGAGATCCAGTCGGCGCGACTGTTGACGCTGCACGCGGCGCACAAAATCGACCAGGGCGATGAGGCGCGGGTCGAGGTTTCGCTGATCAAGTTCTGGGGGGCGACGATCCTCCACAACGTGATCGACCGCGCGATCCAGGTTCACGGCGCGCTCGGAGTCTCGGGCGACACGCCGCTCGAAGGGATGTACCGGCAGGCGCGCGCCGCGCGCATCTACGATGGCCCGGACGAGGTGCACCGGATGGTCGTGGCGCGGCGGGTGTTGCGGGAGTACAGCCAGGGCTCGACCTGGGAGTTCGAGTAGCGCTGCGCGCTGAAACAGGAACCACGAAACAGACAAACAGATTCGGCTTAGTGTTTGCTTGTTTGCCTGATTGCTTGATTGCGCCCGGCCTCGTGCAACCGCCGGCGTGACGCTCGTCACGTCACGAATGTGTCTCCACGGCGGTAAGATAGATGTGCGGGCGATTGGCCCGGACGCCGGTTCGCTGCCAGGAGTGGAGGCAAACATGGTGTCATGGGAATACAGAGTCGCTTATGTGGACTTCCGGGGGAGGATTTCCTCGGAAGGAGTGGAGTTCATCCGGCAGCCGGGTGAGCACCGCACTTCGTTCGTCACGCGTTACCTCGATGGGGTGGGGCGGGACGGCTGGGAAGTGGCGGCGGTTCACCCGCTGATCCGAATGGAGACGAGCTACTTCGTGCTCAAGCGGCAGGCGCAGGCCACCGCTGGGGCAGCCGAAGGTTAGTTCGCTTCTCGGAACCAGCGCTACGGGTTAGCTTGAACAGGTAGGCGGCTGACGGCGCTCCGGGCCGCGCCCGCGTCTATCCCGAAGGCGAGAACGTCGCGGCGGCGAAGAGCGTGCCGAATTGGCGGCACCAGACGATCGCGCTCTGGTAGAGCGTGATGTCGGTACCCGCAGGAATGTCGTAATTGAAGGCGCCGTCGGTGCCCTTGAGGTCGCCGAGGTTGAGCGCTTCGTCCGCGTAGCCGTCCGGATTGGGCGACACGTAGACGAAGAGGTCGGGGCCGTTGCGCACCGAAAACTCCTCGAAGCGCAAGGAGTAGACGCCGGGCTCTGTCTCGATAACCAGCGCCTTGCCTTCGCCGAAATGAAAGTCGTCTGCGCCGTGGAAGTCGCCCTCGAGGACTGCGCGCGGCGTGAAGGGAGTCGCCGTTGGCGCAGGTGTGTCGGCGGCCGGCGGGGCTGTCCTCGTCGGAGCGTCAGTTGGCGGCATCGTCGCCGCCACTGCCGCGCCTTCGCAGTCTTCGGAACCGGAACCGGCGCCCGAGATAGGGCTGGCCTCGCAGACTGTGTTGCGCTCCCAGAGTGGCGATATCAAGTAGTTGCCGAGGGGGACGGCGACGACCAGGAAGATGACGAGCGCCGCGCCGGTGATCAGCCGGTGCCGCCAGGCGACGAGGTGCCAGCGTTGCCGGTAGGCGAAGGCGGCGAGGAGGGCGGCTGCGACGATGAGCGCGATAGTGATCGGGTAGCGGTAGGGGTAGAGGTCCTCCGAGAGGATGGTCTCGAGTTCGCCGAAGATGGTTGTCATTGGCCAGTGAGAAGGACTCCGCTCCTTACGGTACTACGGACGCGCCAGCGACGCGGATCACGAACGGCATGTCCTATCCTTGTGATTGATGCGGTCGATGGCTCGTGGTAGAATTGGGTGGGCCTAAGCAATGCGTAGATATCTACCAGCTTCGCTCGTTCTGTTAATTCTACCTGTGTTGTTTGTTGTCGCGT
This sequence comes from Dehalococcoidia bacterium, assembly GCA_040882565.1. Classification (GTDB taxonomy): domain Bacteria; phylum Chloroflexota; class Dehalococcoidia; order SM23-28-2; family RBG-16-64-32; genus CF-162. The sequence goes on along the minus strand of JBBEAZ010000022.1, from coordinate 57,313 downwards.
ATTCGGCTGCATCACTCGCTGAAGACGCGCGCGAACCAGATTCGACGCCAGCTCCATACCAGGGGGCCGGTGACTCCACCGGTGACTACCCCATGGAGGGATCGATTGATCTTGGCCAGCCGTTGCCAGAGTCGGTTGAGCTTCCCATGGGCGGCTTCATTTTCCGAATTCCTGCTGGCGCCATTGCGCTCAAGGTGTACTACGACGGCGCTCTGGTCGACTCCGAAACTGGAGAATGGGTGGGTACGCCATTGCCGCATCCCGAGCAATGGGAGATCACTCGAGGGAGGTCGAGGGTAAATATCGATGACAACACTGGTGAGATCGTCTACTGGGATGTATTCCCTGAGGACGAAAAGGACTTCCAAACCCTTACGGAGCCTGAGCCCATCGCGTCGAGTCCCGAATGAGATCCGCGCTGTTGCTTCTGGCGGTGGGGGCGCCTCTGGCAATATTCACTGGAATTTCAATGGCAGGTCATCAAGAGTACCTGGCCGAGGACAACGGCCAATTCACCGACGTCATGGACAACTGGGTGAACTTCTCTCAAGTAGTGAACTGGTGCTCTTACGATTCTCAGTACGATCAGAACTGGTACAACAGCAATGTGGTGGTCATTTGGGAGTCGATGCTGGGCGGCGGCTCGCAATTTGCCAATTCCTGCTCGAGCCCCAAGGTCAAAATCAACCGGTATACCACCGGGGCACACTGCGGCGGCATTCCGGGCTGTTGGAAAGCGACAAACCGTTGGTCGCAGACGCAGCAGTCCTACTACGAGACGGGCGGTACCGCATATCTGAACGACCAAGACTACAATTTTACCTTCTATGGCGTGCTCGCGGTGGCCAATCACGAGTTCGGACACGGAGTGGGACTAGGCGAACGGTATCACGCCGGAGGGGCAGGGTGCGTTAACGGGGAGACTACAATTATGGGCGCGACCGCCGTAAGCGGCACGACCGTAACGGGGGGAGGATGTGGCACAAACACGCCGTGGACGATAGACTCCGTGAGAACCCAAACGCTGTATTCTCTGTCCCCCGCCGATAGCACTAGCATCGTGAACACACTGCCGGATCGTGTCACGTGGCAATGGCGAGACGTGAATTGGTCAGAAGACTATTACGAGCACCACTACTACTACTGGAACGGCAGCAGTTGGCAATGGGTCAGGGCAGACAAGCACTACGCTAGCGTGGGCCCCGGTCGTCCAAGCAACCCTCAGTACCTACAAAGAACATTTATCCATCCCCAAGGCTGGCCCGCTGGTATCTATACGTCCTGTATCGTCACGCACAGTATGATTTCGGGGAACCAACACTGGGTCTGCACGCCCAACGCCGTCATTCTGCAGTAGCGCCAGGCTTTCGATAAGGTCGCACGATGGCGGCGAATCGCCCGAGGGCGCGAGCCGCCCGAGACAACGGCGTGACTGGCCCGCTCGCCTTGCCGCACGAGTAGGGCGAATGTATAGTTGGTGACGAATTACACAATCGACGGCCGCTATGCAGAGAAAGACGCGCTGATTGTTCTCCAACGCCTCTCACAACTCCCGGCTCTCCGCTGTCGCGCCGGTCCCCGGCCGTCCTGACGTCATTGCCCGCGTTTGCGCCCTGATCGCAGACCTCAAGCCGGACGACGTCGGCCTGCTGAAGGCGATGCACCGCATCCAGCACGAGTTCGGCTACGTCCCCAAAGACGGGATCCCGGCCCTCGCCCAGCAGTTCGCGACGACGCCGGCGATCATCTACGGAACGATCGACTTCTACTCAGAGCTGCGGCAAGAGCCGCCGGCGGAAAACGTCGTCGGCTGGTGCAGCGGCCCCGCCTGCCTGCTCAAGGGCTCGCTCGGCATCCGCCGGGCGCTCGAGGCGACGCTTGGTTGCCGGATGGGTGAGGCCTCGGCGGACGGCAAGTACGAGCTACAGTTGGTGCAGTGTGACGGCACCTGCCACCTGGCGCCGCTGATCCGCAGCGAAGGCAGGTATCTCGGCCCGCTCTCGACGAGCGAGGCGATCAAGTTCGCGCGGCGGCTCAAAGGCGAGCCGGAGATGGCCGCGCCAAAGGGCTCGCCGCTGGCTGTCAGCGATGTGCCGTTGGGAACGACTGAGGAAGTCCTGGAATCCGTTCCCGATGCCGCGCCCACAGCTGGGCCGCGCGTGCCGATCGCGCCCGATGAAGACCCGACGAGGGAGCCGGGAGAATAGTGGCGACGTACCAGGCGCTGCGCGAAGCAGCGCAACAGGCGTGGGCGCCTTTCGAGCCCCCAGGGAAGACGCTCATTCGCGTCAACCTCGGGACGTGTTCGCTTGTCTCGGGCGCGCCTGAGACACTGGCCGCCATCCGCAGCGAAGTGGCGGGCGGGAAGCTTGACGCCGAGGTGATGGCGACCGGCTGCCTCGGTCTCTGCTATGCCGAGCCGTTGGTCGAGGTGCAGCCGGCGAACGGGCCGGCTGTCTTTTACGGCGGCGTGACGGTGGACAAAGTGCCGGCGCTGGTGGCCAGCATCACCTCCGGTTCGCTAGTGAACGAACTGGCGATCGCCGTCTCCGGATACGAGCCGCTGGGCGACGTGCCGCCGCTCGATTCGCTGCCTTTCATGCGCGGGCAGGTGCGCCGGCTGATGGCCAACTGCGGCGTCATCGACCCCGAGAACATCGACCACTACATCGCGCGCGGCGGCTACGAAGGCCTCAGCCGGACGCTGCGCATGGAGCCCGAGCAGGTGATCGCCGAAATGCTGGAGTCCGGGCTCTGGGGCCGCGGCGGAGCCGCCTTCCCGACGGGCCGCAAGTGGGATTTCCTCCGCAACTCGCAGAGTCACCCCAAGTACATCGTCGTCAACGCCGACGAGGGTGACCCCGGCGCTTTCGTCAACCGCAATCTCATGGAAAGCGACCCGCACGTTCTGCTCGAGGGCGTGATCATCGCCGGCTTCGCCAGCAACGCCGATCGCGCCTTCATCTACATCCGCGACGAATACCCGCTGCCGGTTGAGCGCATGGAAAAAGCGATTGCGGACGCCTACGCCAAGGGCCTGGCCGGCAAGAACATCCTCGAAAGCGGCTTCGCCTTCGAGGTCGAGGTCGTGCGTGGCGCCGGCAGTTACGTCTGCGGCGACGAGACCGGCCTCCTGAGTTCGCTCGAGGACCGGCGCGGCATGCCCAAGATTAAGCCACCCTTCCCGGCCGAAGCGGGCGCCTTCGCGCAGCCATCGAACATCAACAACGTGGAGTCCTACGCCAACGCGCCGCTAATCATGCGCCACGGCGCGGCCTGGTGGGCCGGCCAGGGCACCGAGAAGAACAAAGGCACGAAGATGTTCTCGCTTTCCGGCAAGGTGCAGCGAGTGGGCATCTTGGAGGTGCCGCTGGGCACGTCGACGCGGCAGGTCGTGGTCGAGATGGGCGGCGGGGTGCCGGAAGGACGCACGCTTAAGGCGATCCAGTCCGGCGGGCCGCTTTCGGGCGTGATCCCGGCGAGCGACGTCGACATCCCGCTCGAACCTGAGCCATACCGCGAGCGCGGCTCGCTGATGGGCGCCGGCGGGCTCGTGATCATGGACGACGAGGACTGCATCGTCGATCTCTGCATCTACTTCGAGTGGTTCGCCGAGGACGAGTCCTGCGGCCGCTGCACGACCTGCTTTGCGGGGACGCGCCGCGCGGTCGAGATCCTGCGGCGGATCTCCGAGGGCCGCGGGCGCGAGGCGGACCTGGAGCTGCTGAAGCTGCTGGCGAAGATCGCCACCAACGCGAACTGTTTCCACGGCCAGGGCGCGCCGACCGTCGTGCTCTCGACGTTCCGCTTCTTCGAGGATGAACTGCGCGAACACATTGTGCGCAAGCGCTGCCCGGCCAAGCGCTGTGCCGGGCTCGTGCGGTACGAGGTGCTGCACCAGTCGGACCGCCTGCCGCTCGCCGAGGCGATCTGCCCGACCGGCGCGGTTGTGCAGGAAAACGGCGGTTACCGAATCGACCAGGCGAAGTGTGTGAAGTGCGATGCCTGCCGGGAACAGGCGCCTTACGCGATCGCGGTCGTCGACGAATTCGGCGTCTGAGACGGCCGAACTTTGAAGAATTTCTGCAGTCCTCCTGACCGGGACGCTGCTCTCGTAACCTTGACTTATCCTGCCTGTTACCTATAATCCGGCCACAAGAGGGGGCTCTTATGAGGAGCAGTAGACGCCCGGGGATGGGAACGGGCGCCGAGTTTGCGTTATCCTGAATTGCCCTCGGAAAGGCACGGGGTGAGTGGAAACGCAGAAGGCTGACGGTCCGCCTGGTCTCTTGCTGGGCAACGCGGACTCGCAAATGCCGGCAGGTTTGTCCCGGCTTGCCGCCGTTTTCGAGAACCTGCACGCGGTGCTGGAGCACTCCCTTGCCGTCGTGATTGTCACCGACGCGAACGGCGTGATTGAGTACGTCAATCCGCGTTTCGCAGAAGTCACGGGCTACACCACCGCTGAGGCGATCGGCCACCACGTGACGACGATCTCGCGCGATCCTGCCGCCGACGAAGCCGCGTGGCTGGCACTCGACCGCGGCGAGCCCTGGCGCGGCGAGATCAGGTACGAGCGCCCCGACGGAGGCCAGTACTGCGCACTGGCCTCGATTCATCCTTTGCGTTCGAGCAGCGGCGAGATCACGCGCTATATCGGCATCCACGTCGACATCTCCGAGCAGAAGAGCACGGAGGCCGCCCTCCAAAAACGGGAAGCCTATTGGCGGGCGCTCGTGGAGAGCGCCCCCCCCCCCCGACCACATCCTCGTCGTCGACCGAGAGGGGACGATCCAGCGGATGAACCGGCCGCCGGAGGTGACGCCGCTGGATGCGGTCATTGGTCACAGCATCTTCGAGTTCGCGGCGGAGGAATCCCACGAGTCCTTGCGCGAGGCGCTCCGCGCCGTGTTCGAGTGCGGCGAGAACCGGACGGTGGAAGGGCGGACGATCGGGCCAAGCGGGGAGTCTTACTGGCACAGCAACGCGATCGGCCCGGTCCGCATCGGTGATCGCGTGGTCGCCGCAGTTGTCGTCGCCCGTAACGTGACGGAACGCAAGGAAGCCGAGGAGCGCCTGAGGAAGAGCGAGGCGCACTGGCGCGCCCTTGTCGAGAGCGCACCGAGCTTCATCGTGACGGTGGACCGCGAAGGCGTGATCTCCAGCGTCAACCGCGAGATCGACGGCGGCGTGCCCGAAGATGCGGTTGGGCACACGATTTTCGAGTTCGCCGCGGAAGGTGCCCACGAAACGTGGCGCGATGCGCTGCGCGATGTCTTCGAGCACGGCGAGCGTGTCCAGATCGAGAACCAGGCGAGCCTCACAAACGGCACGATGAGATGGTGGGCGTGCACAGTCGGTCCGGTGAGGGAGGGTGATGCCGTGACGTCAGCTGTCCTCGTCTCGCACGACATCACGGAGCGGCGGGAGGCGGAAGAACGGCTGCGCGCCGTGGCGACGGCCGTGCCAGATGTGATCGCCGTGCTCGACGCAGAGGGGACGTTCATCGAGTTCCTCGTCGGCTCGAGCAACAGCCCGCTCGCGATCGGATTACAGACGGAGCTGCGCGGACGGAATATCGATGAGTTCCTGCCGGTGAAGACCGCCGAGTGGGTGCGCCGGTTCATCCGGCGTACGATCAGGTCTAACGAACTGCAGGAGGCCGAGGATCTCTTCGACCTGCCCGCCGGAAAGCGCTGGGTGATGGGCCGCGGCGCGCCGCTGACACTCGGCGACGGCACCAAGGCTGTCGTCATCCATGCCCTCGACGTCACGGAGCGCAAGGAGATGGAGCAGGAACTCCAGAAGCTGCGCGAGGACCTGGAGGCGCAGGCGCAGGCGCGCCTGGAGCGCGGCGAAGCCCAGGGGCTGACGTTCCGCGAGATCACCGTGTTGAGCCTGATCTCGCGCGGCAAGTCCGACAAGGAGATCGCGGCGCTGCTGGGGCTCAGCCGCTTCACGGTCAGCAAGCACGCAGCCAGCATCGTCAAGAAGATGCGCGCCGCCAACCGCACGGAGGCGGTAGGACGGGCCGTGCGGGACGGCGTAATATAGCGCGATTTATGGCTAAAAATAGGTATTGACCAGCCCTCCGCGCGGGCTGACCATGAGAGATGCAAGTCACGACGCCCTTGCCGGCCGGTCCCGAAGCATACTAGCCGTACCTCTCTTGGACAGCCCGGAACGATTCTCATCCCTCGCTCCGGGCTGTTTCCTTGGGGCAGCGCCGGGGCTTATCAACACCCGCGCCCGTCGAGTGACATAACGGCCTGACGATCGACCGGGGCGCGAGGCTATAATCCCGGCGAGCCGACTGCCGGGAGCTGCCCTTCTTGACGACACCGCTGCGCCGCCAATACCTCGACATCAAACGCCGGTATCCCCACGCGCTCCTTTTCTTCCGCCTCGGTGACTTCTACGAGACGTTCGACGAGGACGCAGAGACGGTGGCGCGGGAGCTGGAGATCACCCTGACGTCGCGGCCGGTGAGCAAGGGCGAGCGCGTGCCGCTGGCGGGGATCCCGCACCACGCGCTGGACTCGTACCTGGGCAAGCTGATCGCCAAGGGCTACAAAGTGGCGGTCTGCGAACAGGTCGAGGAGCCGGTCAAGGGCAAGAAGATCGTCGACCGCCGCGTCGTGCGCGTGGTGACGCCGGGCACTCTGGTTGAAGACAACTTGCTCGAGAGCGCGGCCAACAACTACCTGGCGGCGCTGGCCGAGTCAAACGGCCGCTGGGGACTGGCCTACGCCGATGTCTCGACGGGCGAGTTCGCCTGCCTCGAGGGCGACGCCGAGGAGACGGCGGTCGAACTGGGCCGCTTGCGGCCGGCGGAAGTGCTCCTGCCGCAGGGCGGCACGCCGCCGAGCCCGCTGACAGCGACGCTGACGCCACTGCCCAGTGCGGCGTTTGAGGCGGAGGCGGCTGCGCGGACCCTTCTCCGCCATTTCAGCGTCGCCTCGCTCGACGGACTCGGGCTCGCTGGGCGGCGCCTCGCCGTCGCCGCCGCCGGCGCGCTGATCGATTACCTGCGGGAGAACCAACCGACGGTGCTCGGGCACGTCAGCCGGATCGCCCCGGAACGGCCGGGCCAATTCATGCTGCTCGACGCCAGCACCGTGCGCAATCTCGAGATCTTCGAGCCGCTGCGGCGGGACGCGGAGCGCGGGAGCACTGCGCGCACGCTGATCGGCGTGCTTGACCTGACGAAGACGCCGATGGGCGCGCGGCTGCTCAGGCGCTGGCTGGGGCAGCCACTGCTCGATCCGGCGGCGATCGCCGAGCGAGAGGACGCCGTCGGCTTCTTCCATGAATCGGCTGTGCGGCGCGGACGGACGCTGGCGGTGCTGGCACGAACCGGCGACCTCGAGCGCTGCCTCGGCCGCATTGCGACGGCCGCGGCCGGCTCGCCTACCGTGACGACGCCGCGCGATCTTGTCGCGTTGCGGCGGGGTCTCGAATCACTCCCGGCGCTTCGTGAGACCGTGACGGAGGGCGGCAGCGTGGTGGCGGAGCGGATGATTGCGCGGCTGCACCCCTGCGCCGAGGCGGCGGCGTTGGTCGCGGTGGCGATCGCCGACGACCCGGCGCGGGGGGGGGGGGGGGGGGGGGGGGGGGGGGGGG
>JBBEAZ010000022.1:0-49680 GCA_040882565.1 Dehalococcoidia bacterium | reverse complement strand
CCCCCCCCCCCCCCCCCCCCCCCGGGCGCGGTGGTGCGCGCCGGGTTCTCGGCCGAGCTGGACGAGCTGCGGTCGGCGGCCCGCGACACGCGGCAGTACCTGGCGGACCTCGAGCGGCGGGAGCGCGAGCGGACGGGGATCAAGACGCTCAAGGTGGGCTACAACCGCGTCTTCGGCTACTACATCGAGGTGTCGAAGGCCAACCAGGCGGCAGTGCCTAGCCACTGGCAGCGCAAGCAGACGCTGGTCGGCGGCGAGCGCTACACGACGGAAGAGCTCAGGGAGCACGAATACAAAGCGCTGCACGCGAAGGAGCTGGAAGAAGAGCTGGAAGGCCGGCTTCTGCGCCAGGTCTGCGCGCAGGTCGCGGCTGAGGGTGCGCGCATCCTCGAAGCGGCGGGCGCGGCGGCGGAGATCGATGTCAGTTGTGCGCTGGCCGAAGCCGCTTCGCGCTACGGTTACGTGCGTCCGCTCGTCGACGACAGTGACCTCATCGACGTACGCGATGGGCGCCACCCCGTGGTCGAGCGGATCGTCGCCGAGGGGACGTTCGTGCCGAACGACATCGCGCTCTCGTCGAGCGACGCGCAGGTCGCCGTGCTCACGGGGCCGAACATGGCCGGCAAGTCGACCTACCTGCGGCAGGTGGCGCTGGTCGTCCTGATGGCGCAGGTCGGCTCCTTCGTGCCGGCGGCCGAGGCGCGGATCGGCGTCGTCGATCGCATCGCCAGCCGCGTCGGCGCGCTCGACGACATCTCGGCCGGGCACTCGACCTTCATGGTCGAGATGCTGGAGACGGCGGCGATGCTCAACGGGGCGACGCCGCGCTCGCTGCTCGTCTTCGACGAGATCGGCCGCGGCACCAGTACCTACGACGGTATGGCGATCGCCCGCGCGGTCGTCGAGTTCATCCACAACCGCCCCGACGGGGCGGCGCGCACCCTTTTCGCCACTCACTACCACGAACTGACGGAGCTGGCCGGCGTCCTGCCCAGGGTGCGCAACCTCTCGGTGGCCGTCGCCGAAGAGGGCGGCGGCATCGTCTTTCTCCACCGCATCCTGCCGGGCGGCGCCGACCGCTCCTATGGCGTCCACGTGGCGCAGCTGGCGGGGCTGCCGCGACCGGTCGTCCTGCGCGCGCAGGAGCTGCTGGCCGAGCTGGAAGCGAGCGGGCGCGCCGAGCGCCCCCTGCCCGCCGCGCAGACGCCCCAAATGGCGCTCTTCGGCGCGCCGGACGACTCGCTGCGCAAGGAGCTGGCAGCGCTCGAGCCGGACACGATGACGCCGCTGGAGGCGCTGCGCATGCTGTACGAGCTCAAGGAGCAAGGAGCAAGGAGCCAGTAGCAAGTAGCAAGTGGGTCGGGGGCGGTTATTCGGGGAGGGGGCCGGGGAGTTCGGCGTCATTGAAGCGGGAGAAGACGCGTGTCAGCCGCGCTCTCTCTACCGTTCGACCGTTGACGAATGCTTCATGTGTATCTTCGAAGCGCAAGACGAGCTTCGTGTCCCGGTCAATCCAGAGTTCGGTCAATTCGTGAACAGACTCCGGAATCTTGTGCCTTATCGCCTCGATCGCCTCGCGCAACTCAGGCTGCAGACTGGCCAGCTTCCGGTCATCGAAAGCATCCTTTCGGCGCAGGCCGGGGAGCCTCGGTACGTTTTCCGTGCGCAGGTGCACAATGGTGCGCCCGTCAGACTTCTCCTCGCTGGCCGTGGCGAATTCACTGGCGAGGTCAATCGCCGTTCCGAAGAGGAATACTAAGAGGCGTACCTCGTCGTCGTCCCAGGCAGGCTTGTCTTCGACTGTTGGAAGCAACGAAGACCCAATCACATGTGCCTCGCTGACAATATAGCCACGGCGACGGTCAATCTTCTCGGACAGCCATCCACTGGTGAGGGGGTGACGGACCTATTCTTTGCCCGAAAAATACAGCTGCTCCCTCGGCTCGCCGAGGAGCGCGCGCACGTGATCGATCAGCTCGGAATACTCGAGGTCACCCCGTCGGTCGTGGTCGGCGCCGACTGTCGTCAGGCTAAACTTAAGAGACTCAGGGTCTTCCGCAAGTTCGCCTTCGCGTGTGGAAGTGCAGTCGATCTGCACGCTCTCCAGAACAAGCATGTTGCGGATCGCTTCTTCGGCGAGGGGTGGCTGCACGGCGACCGCAGTATAGCAGTCGCCGTCCACAAAGGTGTGCCACTTACCCCTTCTGGATAGCCGCCAAGCGTCCTTACAATCGGCGCGAGGTAGTCTGTCTTGGCCATTCGCGTCCTCCCGCCCGACGTCGCCGCCCGCATCGCCGCCGGTGAAGTGGTCGAGCGCCCGGCTTCCGTGGTCAAGGAGCTGGTCGAGAACGCCCTCGACGCGGGCGCCTCGCGGATCACCGTCGAGATCACGGGCGGCGGGCTGCATTCGATCCGCGTCACCGACGACGGTTCGGGCATCGCGGCCGACGAGCTGGCGACGGCCTTCGAGCGCCACGCGACGAGCAAGCTGCAGGACGACGAAGACCTCGGGCACGTGCTGACCCTCGGCTTCCGCGGCGAGGCCCTGCCCTCAATCGCGGCGGTGGCGGAGGTCGAGCTGGTCTCGCGGCCGCCGGCCAGCGAAGCGGGCGCGAGCCTGACGATCGGCCCGGAGCGGCCGCCGGAGCGCGCCTCGCGCGGCGCGCCCGTGGGGACGACGATGATCGTGCGCGGCCTCTTCGCGCGGCAGCCGGCGCGGCGCAAGTTCCTGCGCACGCCAGCCGCCGAGACGGGGGCGATCGCGCAGGTCGTCAGCCACTACGCGCTGGCCTACCCCGAGGTGCGTCTTCAACTGATCGCCGACGGGCGGCAGTCGCTGCACACGCCGGGGTCCGGCGACCTGCGGGACGCCGTCGCCGCGGTCTACGGGCTGGACGTGGCTGGCCAGATGCTGGCGCTCTCGGGCGAAGGCTCGCCGGTCGCCGTGCGCGGACTCGCCGGGCCGCCGCAACTCTCACGATCGTCGCGGGGCTACATCAGTCTTTTCGTGAACCGCCGCTGGGTGCAGAGCCGGCGGCTGGCCTTCGCGGTTGAGGGCGCGTACCAGGGCATGTTGATGACCGGCCGTCACCCGCTGGCGGTCATTGACCTTCGCGTCGAACCCGGCGAGGTCGACGTCAACGTCCACCCGACGAAGGCCGAGGTGCGCTTCCGTGATGAGTCGGCAGCCTTCAGCGCCGTGCAGCGCGCCGTGCGGGCGGCGCTCGTGACCGCCTCGCCAGTGGCAACTGGCGTCGGCGCGGCACTGCGGCCCGAGGCTACGACGCTGGTGCTCGAACCGCCGGCCTGGACGCCGCCGCTGTGGGAACGAGGAATCCGGCGCGAGGACGCGGCGAGCGCCGTTTCAACGGCTGCGATGCCGGGTGACGCGCCGGCACTGACGCCGGCCGAGGCGCTGCCGGTGCTGCGCGTTATCGGCCAGCTGGCCAGCGTCTACATCATCGCCGAGGGTCCAGAAGGCATGTACCTGATCGACCAGCACGCCGCGCACGAGCGTGTGCTTTACGAGCAGTTCTGCGAAGATCGTGAAGCGCGACAGCCGGACGTGCAGGGGTTGCTCGAGCCGCTGGCGCTGGAGCTGACGCCGCGGCAGCTGGCGCTGCTCACGGGGGAAGCAGAGGCATTGGCGGCGCACGGCTTCGAGCTGGAGCCTTTCGGCGACGGCTCCTACATCTGCCGCAGCGTGCCGGCGGCGCTGGCGGGGACCGACCTGCGCGGCCGCCTCGGGCGTTTCCTCGACCTGATGCTGGAAGAAGACGGCGGCGACAGGCGCGACCGCGTGGCGATGTCGCTGGCCTGTCATGGGGCGATCCGTGCCGGCAAGACGCTGACGGCCGAGGAGATGCGCGAGCTCGTTCTACATCTCGAGGCGACAGCGGCGCCGCACACCTGCCCGCATGGGCGGCCGACGATGGTCCACGTCAGCGCCGAGATACTGGCCCGCGGCTTCGGTCGCCGCTAGGGCGCGTCGGGTTAGGCCCTGGCTACCAGCCCGGTGTCATCCCGATCGCTATACTGAGCGCTGAAGGAGCCACGACCATACCCAAACGAGAACTGCACGAGACGACAACGCCGCGCGAGCGCGCCTACCTGGTCGCCGCCGACAAGAAGGACGGCCGCGGCCGGCGCTGGCGGACGGACGCCTCGCTGGAAGAGCTGGCCTTGCTCGCGAAGACGGCGGGAGCGCGGGTCGTCGGTTCGACGAAGCAGCGGATGGACTCCTACAGTCCGAAGACCTACATCGGCAAGGGCAAGCTCGGCGAGATCGTCGCCGAGCGGCCCGGCCTCGACTACACGACGGTGATCTTCGACGACGAGCTGTCACCGTCGCAGCAGCGCAACCTCGAGGGCGAGCTTGACGTCAAGGTGCTCGACCGCACGGCTTTGATCCTCGACATCTTCGCGCAGCACGCGCACACGAAAGAGGGGCGGCTGCAGGTCGAGCTGGCGCAACACGAGTACATCCTGCCGCGGCTGCGCGGCCAGTGGTCCCACCTCGAGCGCCTCGGGGGCGGCATCGGCACGCGCGGCCCCGGTGAGACGCAGCTGGAGACTGACCGGCGGATCATCCGCAACAAGATCTCGCACCTCAAGAAGCAGATCGAGGAGGTGCGCCGGCAACGGCAGCTGCACAGAGCGCAGCGCGCGAAGCAGGGGATCCCGGTGGTCTCACTCGCCGGCTACACGAATGCGGGAAAGAGCACGCTGATGCGCGCGCTTTCCGGCGCCGACGTCCTGATCCAGGACCAGCTCTTCGCGACGCTCGACCCGGTCACCCGGCGGATCCACCTGCCCTCGGGAGGCGCGGCGCTCCTGACGGACACCGTGGGCTTCATCCAGAAGCTGCCGACGCACCTCGTGGCGGCCTTCCGGGCGACGCTCGAGGAGATGGAAGAGGCGACCCTCCTCCTGCACGTAGTCGACATAACGCACCCCGACGCCGAGCAGCAGGCACAGACGGTGGACGCCACGCTCGCCGAACTGGGGCTGGCCGAACGACCGTCGCTGCTCGTCCTGAACAAGATCGACCGTCTGGCGGAAGACGGCATCGACCCGGCGGACCTCGCCGAGACGCTGCCGGCCTGGGCGCGCGGCGGGCTGCCGGTCTCAGCGGAGAAGAAGTGGGGCCTCGAGGAGCTGCGCGCGGAGATCGAATCGGCGCTGGCCCTGGCAGCGCAGCGCGAGCGGGTGCCGATCAGCGGCTAGCGCTTCAACACGCCACGCAGGCCGCCTCCTGTCGCGTCGACAAAGGCGATGGTGTACGCCGCTTCCGGGTCGAAGAGATCCGGGACGTTGGTGGCCGAGGTATCGATCTGAACCGCCCAGACGAGCGTTCCCGCCTCCGGACCGGGAGAGTCGTCGATCCGCGCGAGAGCACCCCTGACCGGGATGGCGTCGGCGTCCTCAAGCTCCTCCACGGCGTCCTCAAGCGATAACGCCGGCTTCTCTCCGGGCTCCCAGTCGACGACAACGATCAGCGCCTCACGTAGTAGCTCCTCGGAATCGCCGCCGAGCAGCGTCTGAGCTGAAACGCGCTCCACGCGCGGTGGCGGCTCGCCGTCGCGCGGGACCAACAGCGCCGCACAGACTCCTGCGGCCAACAGGAAGGTTGCCAGGAGGAGGTTCCTCATGCCATTTGCTCCGCTAGACGCTTCCGGTACATGATACTCCTCGTTCAGGAGGTAGCCCCACATGAAAGCAGCAGTCTACTACGAGACCGGCAAGCCGGACGTCTTCAAGTACGAGGACCGCGACGACCCGGGGACGTTTGCGACCGGGGTGTTGATCCAGGTCGAGGCGATCAGCATCGAGGGTGGCGACGTGCTGAACCGCGCCGGCGGCGATATGCCCTCGAAGCCGCACATCGTCGGCTACCAGTGCGCCGGGACGATCAAGGAAGTCGGCGCGAACGTCACGGACCGCAAGGTCGGTGACCGTGTCGTCGCCTCGATGCCGTTCGGCTCGCACGCCGAACTCGTCTCGGTCAGCTCGATGCAGACGTGGCTCGTGCCCGACGGCATGGACATCCGTGAGGCCGCCTGCGTGCCGATCGCCTTTGGCACGGCAGACGACTGCCTCTTTGAGTTTGGTCACCTGCAGGCCGGCGAGAGCGTGTTGATCCAGGCAGGCGCCGGCGGCGTCGGCCTGGCCGCGATCCAGCTGGCGAAGCGGGCCGGAGCGACGGTGTTGGCGACGGCGAGCAGCGACGAGAAGCTGGAGCGGCTCAAGGAATACGGCCTCGACCACGGCGTCAACTACCGCGAGGGCGACTGGGTGGCGAAGGCCAAGAACGCCAGCGGCGGGGGAGTGAACCTGGTCGTCGACTCGGTGGGTACGACGTTCGCCGGCAGCATCGAGGCGACGACCTACAAGGGTCGCATAGTGGTCGTCGGCAACGCCGGGCGGGCCGAAGTGCGGGCAGTCGACCCTTCCGTGCTCAGCCAGATGAACCGCTCGCTGACGGGCGTTTTCTTCGGCGGCTCGCTGATGTTCGACCGGGCGCGCTCCTACCCGATGGTGCAGGGCCTGATCGAGGATGTGGCCAAGGGCGCGCTCAAGGTCGTGATCGGCCGCGAGTTCCCGCTGGCCGAAGCGGCAGGCGCGCACGCCTATATCGAGAGCCGGCAGGCGTTCGGGCGGGTGCTTCTGGTGCCCTGAGCGGGATTGTCAGGCGTCTGTAAGGTTTTAAGCCTTGTGCAGCGTCGATTCTGGGCGGACTATCGACGTTAAGACGTCCACAATCGAGGGTCCGGATACTTGCTCAGCGCCGACGCAGAAAACCTGCAACTCATCAAGAAACTGATCACGGCCATCGTCAACCGCGATTTCGCGGGCGTGACTGACTGCTTCTCCGGCGATGTTATCCTGCACGTCCCGGGTAACACGCTGGTTTCGGGCACATTCAAGGGCGTCAACGACGTGATGTCGGCCCTGGGCCACGTTGCCCAGATGAGCGGGGAGTCGCTGAAGATCCGGCTCCACGACGCGATTGCCAATGATCAGCACGGCATCGTCATGTATGAAGTCTCTGCAACACATTCGAGCGGCGAGATAGCCTACAGCCACATCGACGTCTATCACTTCCGCGACGGGCACATCTGCGAGATCAGGGGCTACCCCAGCGACATCGCCGCCTTCGACCGCCTCTACGGCTAAGGCGAGGGGGGGCCAGACGCCGCTGTGCGAGCGGCCAGGCGCTGGTCGACGATTAGGAGCCCGGAGGCGCTGTCGCCTGCGCGCTCGAGCAGGCTGATGATCTCAGCCGGGGCGTTCTCTTCCTCGACCTGCTCATTGACGTACCAGTCGAGCAGCGTCTGGGTCGCGTAATCCTTGGCCGAGGCAGCAAGCCCGTACAGATCGTTGATCGCGGCGCTGACGGCTTCCTCGTGCTTCAGCACCTGGCGGAAGCAGTCGAGCAGGCTCTTGTAGCGGGCCGGTGGCTTGGCGATCGCCTTCAGGCTGACTCTGCCACCGCGCTCGCCGATGTAGTCGACCAGCTTGGTCGCGTGCTGCAGTTCTTCTTGCCACTGCATGCGCAGCCAGGAGGCCGCGCCCTCGAGGTTTTCTTCGTCGGCCCAGGCTGACATCGCGAGGTAGACGTAGGCGGACTCGAACTCGCGGTTGATCTGCTCGTTGAGGGCGTCCTGGATCGGCTGGGTGATGCGCGGCATTCTTACCGTCCTTTCGGTGTCTGGTCTCGTGTACACGATATACCACGGCGGAGTGAGGGTGTAGGCGAGGCGGGAGGTGGCGCTGAAATTGAAAAATAGCACGCGAGAGATATTGACAACTATCTATATCCTTCCGTAACATGGCGGCCATGAAGAACGAAATCGCCGTCCTGGAAGCACCCACATCGCTTTGCTGCCCGGTCCCCCTGATCGCTCCCGATGAGGGCATCGAGGCTGCAGCCGCCGTCTTCAAGGCGCTCTCGGATGAGACGCGCCTGCGCATCCTCAAGGCGATCTCGCACATGAACGAACTCTGCGAGTGCAACATCGTGCCGGCGTTCGGCCTGTCGCAGCCGACGATCTCGTACCACTTGAAGGTGCTGCGTGAGGCGGGCTTGATCACCTCGGAGCGGCGCGGGCAGTGGGTCTGGCACCGCGTCAACGAACGTACAGTGCTGAACGCGGTCCGGCGCCTGTCCGAGGTCGCGGAGTAGGGCCATGAAGGAAGTCTCCACGGACGACCTGATCCAGGTGCTCGGCTGTGACATCGACCGTCGCCCCGACGCCCCGGGCATCGCCGAACTCAGCCCCTTCGTCCTCGGCAGTGAGCGGCGGGACGGGGCGCTGAGGGTACGATTTGCGCCGGAAGCGCGCGAGACGTTGGCAGCGTTTGTAGAAGCCGAGCGCTTGTGCTGCGCAGACGTTGGCTGGCAGATCGCCGAAGGCCCGGACGTGGTGCTGACCATCGCGGCAAGCGAAGCTGCAGTTGACATGATGCAACGCATATTTATAGAAACAATTCGATAAGGAGGCAAACGCTATGACGACAGACCAGGAGATCAAGCAAGAGGTACGCAAGCGCTACGGCGCTGCTGCGAAGAAGGCAGCGGCGAAGGAGCAGGCCAGCTGTTGCGGCGACGGCGAGGTCGATGAGTCGATCATCACCTCCAGCCTCTACGCGACGGACGAGTTGCAGCACCTGCCCCAGGAGGCGGTCATCGCCTCGCTCGGCTGCGGCAACCCAGTCGCCGTCGCCGACCTCAAGGAAGGGGAGACCGTCCTCGACCTGGGCTCCGGCGGCGGCATCGACGTGCTGCTCTCGGCGCGGCGGGTCGGACCGCGGGGCAAAGCCTACGGCCTCGACATGACGGACGAGATGCTGGAGCTGGCGCGGGCCAACGCCCGCAAGGCCGGCGTCGCCAACGTCGAGTTCGTCAAGGGCGAGATCGAAGAGATGCCGCTCCCGGACGGCGAGGTCGACGTGATCATCAGCAACTGCGTCGTCAACCTCTCGCCCGACAAGAGCAAGGTGCTCGCCGAGGCGTTCCGCGTGCTCAAGCCGGGCGGCCGCCTGGCGATCGCTGATATCGTCACCCACAACGACCTGCCGGCATCGATCAAGGACAACATGGCCTCCTGGACCGGCTGCATCGCCGGCGCGCTGACCGACGCGGACTACCGCACGAAACTCGCGACGGCCGGGTTCGAGGACGTCGACATCGAATCGTTCCGAGAGTACACCTCCGCGGACGCCGGGCTGGGCGAGGACTCGGAGGGCGTCGGCGTCTTCAGCGCCGTCGTGCGGGCCCGCAAACCGGGCGGCGCGCCCGGCGCCAGGCGCGACTGGGAGCCGATTCCGGTCGTCGCCGGCGAGACGGGCAAGAGCGGCAGCTGCTGCTAACGTCGATACCGAAAGCGAATCGGAGAGGGCGGCCGGATCGGTCGCCCTCTTTCCTTGCGTGGCATAATCGGGAGTCGTGAGCGAAGCAGGGATCAGCATCTCGTCGAAAGAAGAGCGCCCGATAGGGTCTGCGGACGTGCGGCGGCTGTATGACGGCGCCGGGTGTGGCCGGACTGGGCGCTCGACGGCATCGAGCGGGCGATCGCAGCCAGCATCGCGGTCGGCGCGTGGGACGGTCAGCGGCTGGTCGGTTTCGTGCGGGCGTTGTCAGACGGCGAGCACAGGGCGTACGTGGAGGATGTCGTGATTGACCCTGACTACCGCGGCAAACGGAGCGGCGAGGAGCTTGTTGCGGCGCTGCTCGAGGCGATCGGAGACGTCCACATCGTGTCGCTGTTCTGCGAGCCGGAGCGCGTGAACTTCTACGCTCGCAACGGGTTCCGCCCCAGTCAGACCCAGGTGATGATGCACCGCGATCGGGAGAAGTAGCCATGTGCAGAAGCATCAAGACGTTGCGCCACGCAGACGAGCCGGCGACCGAAGACGAGATCCGCGCTGCCGCCCTGCAGTTCGTCCGCAAAGTGAGCGGCTACCGGACGCCGTCTAAGGCTAACGAGGAGGCCTTCGAGGACGCCGTAGAACAGATCGCCAGGGCGAGCGAACGGTTGCTCGGGTCGCTGCGTCCCGGCGCCCGCGCTTGACGGCAGATCGCGCTGTCGCTCAGCGCCTGCTGGCGGTGCTCCCGGACATCCCGCGCTGGATGGAGACGCGCGCCGTCCTGATGTGCGACGACTGCGAGCTTGACGTGGTCTCCGAGGAGCCGCCGGTCTTCGTAGTCGGCGACCCGTTGATGCAGATGGTGTCCGTCGTCGGCGAGCCGCCGTCGGAGCTGATCCGCAAAGCCGTGGCGCGGATCGGCGAGTGCAACGTGCTGGCGCAAGAGGACAACCGGCGCCACGTCGAAGCGGCCCTATCAGGCTGGCTCTCGACCACGGCCAGGCTGCTCCTCCAGGCGGACGAATCGGCCATGCAGGCCGTGCCGCCGGGGGACGTGCGCATCCTCACCGGCACAATCCTCGACGGGATCCCCGGCGTACCCGGCGACCTCCGCGACGAGCTGCAGCGACTGCTGCTGCGCTGGCCGGCGGTCGTCGCCTACACCGAAGAGGGCGAAGCGGCGGCCTTCTGCGCCGCGGGCTCGCCCACCGAAGGCTTGTGGGACATCGGCATCGACACGCTGGAACCTTACCGCAGGCAGGGCTACGCGGCACAGGCCGTGCGCTTCCTCGTCGATCTGATGTGGGAGCGGCGCAAGCGCCCCGTCTGGGGCGCGCTCGAGACGAACGCGGCCTCGCTGGCGCTGGCAGCGAAGCTCGGCTTCCGCCCGGTGGACACGATGGTGGTCTTCGAGCAGCCAGACTAGGGGCTGACGGTGACGGTCGCCGTGCCCTCGGCGAACGTCACGTCGTAACGGTACTGGAGCGGCATCTTGGCCAGCTCGTCGTTGACCGCCCGCTCAGCCTCGTCGCGGAACTCGTCCTCGATAAAGCTGGGGATGTTCTCGATGCTCAGTTCGCTGAACGTGACCCGGGCATAGTCGCCGCTCACGTCGATCGCGCCACTCGCCTCGACGCCGGCGTCGAAGAGCCCGCCGAGTACCGGGATGCCACCGAGGCCGGGGACGTGGCCCGTGGCGATCGTCTCCGCGAAGCCGTCGTGGAAGCAGACCGTGAAGTCGTCGACCGGGACGTGTTCGTGGAGCAGCACGTCGGCGCGCGAGGTGACCTCGCTCTCGGTCAGGGTGATGCTGTATGACGGCGCTCCGGCGAGCGCCTGGATCGCCAGCTGATTCCAGCGCTGGTCGAAGCTCCGCGCGAAGGCCTCGTTGTTCTCGATCGGCCGCTCCTCGCCGTCGGGGCCTCTGCAAACGCCGGTCTCGAAGTCATCGTCCCGCAGAAGGAAGAAGGCGATGCCGCCGACGACAACGACGAAGGCGACCGTGGTAGCGATGGAGAACAGGAAGAGGATGGGGTTGCGGACCACGGGTCTATTGTACGTTTACAAGACGGGCCGGCCCTGTATGAAGGACCGGCACGGGCTACGGATCTTGGGTCAGCGAGTCGGCTAGGCTTTCTCGGCTTGTTTCGCGCGTTCCTGCTCGATCAACTCGCGGCGGAGGATTTTCCCGGACGGCGTCTTCGGGATAGCCTCGACGAACTCGATCTCGCGGACCTTCTTGTAGGGCGCGACGCGTTCTTCGACGAACCGCATCAGCTCGTCGGCGGAGACGTCCTGGCCCGGGCGGAGCAGAACGAAGGCCTTCGGGACTTCGCCGGACTCGGCGTCGCGCTTGGGGATCACGGCGGAGTCCATGACGCCGGGGTGCTCCAAGAGTAGCGCCTCGAGCTCGGCCGGCGCGATCTGGTAGCCCTTGTACTTGATCATCTCCTTCTTCCGGTCGAGGATGGTGACATAACCTTCCTCGTCGAGCGAGACGATGTCGCCCGTGCGGATCCAGCCGGGCTCGGTCAGCGTCTCGGCGGTCGCTTCGGGCGCGTTCCAGTAGCCCTTCATCACCTGCGGGCCAGCCGCCATCAGCTCGCCGATCTCGCCGGGACCAAGCTCCTTGCCGTCGTCCAGCGAGACGACCTTCTCGGTCGTGTCGGCGATCGGCGGGCCCACGGTTGCGTCCTTGATCCGGGTGATCGGGTTGACGTTGGTGACCGGGCTGGTCTCGGTCATGCCGTAGCCCTGCAGCACGGTGGTGTCGAGCGCCTTGGCCGACGCGCGCGCGACTTCCGGCGGCAGAGGCGCAGCGCCGGACATGATCATCGTCAGGCTCGAGGTGTCGTACTTCCCGGTGTCGGGGTAGTTGGCGAGGGCCAGGAGCGCCGGTGGCACGGCGAAGAGGTTCGTGACCTTGAAGCGCTGGATCAGGTCGAGGCAGAGGCTCGGGTCGAAACGCGGCATGATCACCTGGGGGATGCCGGCGGCGAAGCCGCAGGCCATCAGCACCACCATGCCGTAGATGTGGTAGAAGGGCAGGAAGTCGAGGTAGGTGCCGTATCCGCTGGAAAGACCCGTGCTCAGGGTCTGGCGGACGTTGGACACAAGGTTGAAGTGAGTCAACATAACGCCTTTAGGCAGACCCGTCGTGCCGGAGGAGTAAGGTAGGGCCGCGAGGTCTTCCTTGGGGTTTAGATTGACCGGCTTCGGGTCTTCGGCTGCCTCGCCCGCCAGCTTCCAGACGTCCTCGATCGCGAAGACGTGCTTGACGTTGGGCACGTGCTCTCGGACCTGCTGGACCATCGGCACGAGCGGGCCCATCGCAAAGACGGCGGAGGCGCCACAGTCTTCGAGCTGGTGCAGGACCTCGCGGTCCTTGTAGAGGGGGTTGAGCGTGGTGACCACGCCGCCCGCGAAGAGGGTGCCGTAGAAGGCGACGAAGTACTCGGGCGCGTTGGCCGAAAAGATCGCCACGCGGTCGCCCTGCTCGATGCCGTTGTCCTGCAGGAAGCGCCCGAGACGGCGAGAGGCGGCCCAGGTTTTGCCGAAGGTGAACTCCTCGCCTTCGTGAGTGATGAAAGCCGGGCGGTCGCGGAACTTCTCCACGGCCGGCGCTAGGAGATCAGTGAGTGGAATCTCGGCGTAGGGGGCGAGGCTGAACCACGGGCTGTGGAAGAGTGTCATCTGGCGTTAGTCCTTGCTGACCACGTAGTAGGCGTTCATGATGTCGCCCTCCACCTGCTTCATGTCGATCGACGTGAAGCCGGCGTCGGCGAGCATCTTGCGGGCGAGTTGGTCGCCCCACACTGTGCCAAGCCCAGCGCCGCCGAGCGCCAACGAGACGGTCATGCAGTGAAGGGTAGAGACACTGTAGAGCATCGGTGCGAGGGGGTGCTGGAGGTTGTCCTCGAGGTTGCTGGAGGCGGCGATGTCGACCATCAGGAACGTGCCGCCGGGACGCAGGGCACGGGAGATGTTCTCCAGCACCTTAGCCGGCTGGGCCTGGTCGTGGATCGCGTCGAAGACGGTGATCAGGTCGTAGGCCGCGGTCTCGTCTATCTTGGCCACATCCTTCGCGACGAAGCGGGCGTTGGTCAGGCCCATCTCTTTCGCTTCGGCTGTACCCGCGGCAACGCCCTCATCCGAGAAGTCATAGCCGGTGAAGCGGCTGTTGGGGAAGGCCTGTGCCATGACGTTGATCGCATGGCCCTTGCCGGTACCCACGTCGAGCACATCGATGCCCTGCTTCAGGCGCTCGACCATGCCCGGGATCAGGGGCAAGGTGACGTCTATGAGCGTTGCGTCGAAGACCTGCGCGCTCATCTCGCCCATCAACTGCTGGAACTTTTCGTGGCGGGAGTAGGGCACGCCGCCACCCTTCTGGAACGCGTTCACCACCTCGTCCTCGACGTCACCCATCTGAGAGATGAACTGGGTCATCGTCGCGAGGTTGCCAGGGCCGGCGGCGCGCGTCAGCGATGCGGCGTGCTCGGGCGGGAGACGGTACGCCCTGGCGGACGGGTCGTATTCGACGATCCCTCCCGCAGTCATCGCACCCAGCCACTCGCGGACATAGCGCTCGTTGAGACCGGCGGCTTTAGCGATCTCCTCGCTGGTCGATGGGGCAAGTGTGGACAGGCAGTCCCAGAGGCCGGTGCGGTGCCCGATGCTCGTCATAATACCGAGCAGGGAGCCGTTGAGAATGCCGACCATCTGGCCGCCGAATGCCTCGGCGCGCGCCTGGTCAAGGGCTTGAGTAGTCATGAGACGCTACCTCCATTGCGAACTAATGGGGTGGATGTGGATCGGGTACGGGATCGTGTCAGGGCATGCGTTAGTCGCCGAGGAGCGAAGGGTAACCGAGGGCGACGATATCTTCGACGTACTCGGAACGCCAGCCCGGGTTGGGGATGGCGTGGTGGCGGTCGCGGAACCAGCCATGAATCTTGAGGTACTGCTCTTCGAGGTAGTTGCGCCACGTGTTCTCTTCTTCGAACAGTTCCGGGTCGACCTCCTCGAGGCGCTTGTCCATCTCCTCGGGGTCGACGTCCAGGTCCTCGCGCCAGAAGTCGGCAAGATAGTCGAGCGTCTCCTCGAGGTTGCGCCGGCACTCGTCGACCAGGGCGAGCATGAAACCTTCCTCGTCGACGCGGCGGCCGCGCAGCCGAACGGCCGTGGCGCAACTCTCGCAGAGGAGCACGAACTTACGGGCGTCGCAGTTCTCCCGGCGGCTGCACCCGGCGCAGAGTGGCGCCCATTCAGCGGCTTCCGGGGTACGCAGGTAGCCGACGAGGACATCGTCGGCGAGACTGCCGCAGCGCGGGCACGATAGCTTGTTAGCGAGGATGTCATTTATGGCGCGATGCCAGTCGATTTGCATGAGCCTTGTCCCCCGATGCCCCTCCCTAGTCGGGGCGTTTGGCAAGGTTACATGATAGGGTCTTTCAACCCGCTGTCAACCGGTTCGAGGCGGGTTCGGTGACGAACTGAGGATTGTCGGTAGTCGAACCGCTCAGGGCAGCGTCGTGCGGAACCAGCCGGACTGGCCCGGGGCTTCCTCAACCCCGACCGCTAGTGACATAACGTTGCTATGCGCCCGCTTGCGCAACTCCTCGGCGATCCGCCCAGCCACCCACTCTGCCAGGCGTTCCGCGGTCGAGTTGTCGATCGGCAGTGGGACCACGTCGCTCCGCGGGACGACGTAACGGCGATCGCCGAAGTGGATCTCGAACTCAGCGGAGGACTCGCTGATCGAGAGGGCGGGATTGTTGAGCGGAAGGATGAACTTGTGGTCCAGCTCCTTGCAGATCGCGCGCACCAGGGCCTTGGCCCCCGTGAAGTCCAGCACCCAGGAGTCCCCCGTCAGATCGCCGTCGATCTCGACCGTGAGGGCATAGTTGTGGCCGTGCAGCGGCTCGCACTCGGCACCGAACGTCGTGAAGTGCGCCGCCGCGAAGCGGAGCGTGTTGCGTTCCAGGACAATGCGGAAGCTCATTGGAAGGCCGAGGATACAGGGCGAGGAGCTCCGGAGGCAATCAGGGAATTCGCGACGTAGGTTCGCACTATACACGTTATGTATACTGTAGATATGGAAGTGACAGATTGGCCCCCGAAGTGGGACCTCGGTCTTAAGGCGACATTGGCGCGCCCGATCAACAACCGAAAGAATGCGAACTGAACCGCACGCTAAGCATCCGCGTGGTACCGGTCAGCGGCAACGGAAATTGCCGCCCCTTCGCAGCCGATGCTACACTCGAATGGCAAGAAATCGAACGACCGGCGTGATGTTGCGCCTTATGTAAATTATCCGCAAGCCTTCTGGAGTTAGACCATGTGGAAGACGCTGAAATTAAGCCTGGCGATGGTGTTTGTCGCGCTCGTCGTGGCGTTCGGCAGCGTGCTGGGCTACGCGCTGGGCGAGGACAACGGCGGCGGCTCCGGCGGCAACGTCAACAACGGCTCCAGCTCCGGCGCCGAGTTTGGCATCCTCGACGAGATCGCCGACATCCTGCGTGAGGACTTTGTAACGCCGGAAGCCGTGACTGACGAAGCGCTCCAGCAAGGCTCGATCCAGGGGATCATCGACGCGATGGGCGACCCGCACACCGTCTACATCCCGCCTGATCTGTACCAGAACGGCCTCGACCTGATTACCGGCACCTTCGAGGGCATCGGCGCCACTGTCGACCAGGACCCGACCACCGGACTGATTACGATCGTCACGCCCTTCCGCGACTCGCCGGCTGAGAAGGCCGGCATCCTCCCCGGCGACGTTATCATCGCCGTCGACGGCGAATCCACCGAGGGCTGGACCGTCAACGAAGCGGTCGGCCGCATCCGTGGCGCTGACGGCACAACCGTGACGCTGACGATCCGCCACCCCGGGGACCAGGACACTCAAGACGTACCGATAATCCGCGGCACGATCGTCGTGCCGACTGTATTCGTGGAGGACGTCAAGGGTGAAGACGGCGAGGTCATCTCTGACCTGGCTTACATCGAGATCCAGCAGTTTACCGATCAGACCGTTGGGGATATGCAAAACGCGCTCCGTGATGTGTCAGAGGGTGGCTACAAAGGGCTGATCCTCGACCTGCGCCGCAACCCTGGCGGCGGCCTCGACGCGACTGTGAACGTCGCTGACATGTTCATCGACAGCGGAGTGATCCTCACCCAGGTCGACCGCGAAGGCGGCGAGATCGTCTACAACGCGCAGGAGGGCGGTGAGGCGATCGACATCCCCATCGTCATCCTCGTCAGCGCCGGTTCGGCGAGCGGCTCCGAGGTCCTGGCCGGCGCCCTGCGCGACCACGGCCGGGCGAAGCTCATCGGCGAGCAGACTTTCGGTAAGGGTTCTGTCAATCACCTGCGTGAGCTGTCCAACGGCGGCGCCCTCTACGTCACGATCGCCCGCTGGCTAACCCCTAACGGCGAGCTGATCGAAGGCGTCGGTCTGACGCCGGACCAGGTGGTGGAGACGACGGAAGACGAACTGACGACCGGCGCCGGTCCTCAGCTTTTCGCAGCAATCGACCTGCTGGAACAAGAGCTGGCTGCCCAGGCAGCGGCGGCCCCCTGACCGGAGTTATGTAAACTCTTCCCCTGCCGAGAGAATACCCCCGTGCCCGACAAAACGATCAGCGTCAACCGCAAGGCCGGCTTCGACTACCACCTGCTGAAGCGCCTGGAGGCCGGCATCGCCCTCACCGGCACCGAAATCAAGTCGGTCCGCGACGGCAGTGTCAGCATCCGCGAGGCCTACGTGCGCCCGAAGGACGGCGAACTGTGGCTGATCGGCGCCCACATCGCCAAGTACGCGCCTGCTGCCCAGCGAAACCACGACCCGACCCGCGATCGCAAGCTCCTCCTTCACAAGCGCGAGATCTACGAACTGGAGCGCGAAGCAACCACGTCCGGCGCCACGATCGTCCCGCTGCGCCTCTACCTCAAGAACGGCAAGGCCAAGCTCGAAATCGCCCTCGCCCGCGGCAAGAAGCAGTACGACAAGCGTGAGTCCATCGCCAAACGCGACGCCGACCGCCGCATTCAGCAGGCCCTACGCCGGCGGGCGTGAGCCACATGCGCCTTGCGTTCGCTCTAGCTCTGGCTTTCATGGGAACTGGCGTCAGTATGCGAATCGGGAGAGACGATCACCTACGTGACTTCGACGAACGAGACGTTGCGTGTGGAGGTCAATGATCGAGGCGAGGTGGAGCTTCCGCGCGAAGAATCCACCGACATTGGCTACACGATTGTGGGTGATGAGCCTATTCATGTCGAAGTGAGGACTGCGGATGGACGCATCGTGCTTCAGCTCGACTCGAACATGAACCTGCTGAACGAGCAGAACGGGCGAAGAATCGAAATATCAACGGAAGCGCTCACACGATGCGCAACCAGTTGACATTGGCGAACGCGAAGGCGCAGCGGAGCCGTTGCTGGGGGTTTCTCGGTGGTCCCTCCGTCACCGTCATATTTTGCGTGGGCGCGAGGCGGCAGGGCATTCTCAACGACGTCCCCAACCGCGCCGCAGTGAGTCCGGCGCAGAGGTGCAGCGTCCAGACGCTGCCGGGGGTTCGGGGGGTGTCCCCCGATAACTACCATCTATTGGGTGGGTGGGGCGGGGCACCCGCATCGAACAACCCGCTCATTCGTGCTAAAATGAACTCATCTGGGGACGCAAGGGTTCGACAGGGAAAGTTGAGCTCGGATTGCAGGCGGAGGTCGCCAGACACCTCCTAAATCTCCTGGCAACAAAACAACTGGCACAAACCAGTACGCTCTCGCAGCCTAATTTAGGTTAGCGACGCCGGCCGCAGGCCTCACCCCGATGGGCAGCGAACCGGCGACGTAATGTCGGGGTGCTGTCTCCTCACGCCGATACAGGAGACAAAAGACAATCGGCTTGGCCCGGCGGTGACGCCGCCGTCTGCGGTACGCCGGGCGAGATTAAAGAGGCGGCTAAGCCTGTAGATGTCCGGGTGGGCTTCTTCCTGGACGAGGGGTTCAATTCCCCTCCGTCTCCACCAAATCGTGTCATGAAGGGGCAGGCGTGCCCGCACTTATCGCAACCGGTGTTTATAGCCCGAGATCGGATGCGATTTCGTCGATCACGCGCATCGGCATGGATCGAAAACCGAAAAATGGTGTAAGCACCACCGTTGTTGGTCCCACCACGCCGACTTCGGCTTTTCCGTTGGCGATCTTGCGCATGACGTCGGACTCCAACTCCGGAAAGTACTCGGTTCGGTACTTCCGGCCGAACCAACGCCCGTACCAAAAAAGGAACTCTGGTCGATGTTTGTCTAGCAGTCTCCGCAATCGGTCAAAGCGATAGGGACGCACTGCGTCGCAATAGTCCGTCCAATCCTTCCACCGGTCGAACGGCCACCAACAGTGCGGCCACTCGTCATCTCGGGCTTTGCGCAGCGGAAGCACCTCGGTCAAGAACGATTGGCCCTTACGCCGACCCAGTTCCGTTGCCTGGTAGTGCCTTACTGCTTCCGCGTTCTGCCAATCGCGATTGTGCTCAATTCGTAAGATCAGCCGGCTCATTGTGGCCCAGGTGGGTCTTAGCTTCCCCATGTTGGGAGTCTTCCCGAGTGCCGCTCTAAGGCGCTGCTCAGCACTCGTCAGTTCTTCGATCCTCTGGAACTCTAGTCTGACCTCGTGTTCCTTGCGGTTCTCCGACTGGGAAAATAGCTCCCGCCTCCTCGATTCCCATAAAACCAAAACCTCCCGGAGGGATTTCCGTAACCGAGGAAATCGATCAGCGGCTCAATCCCCTTAAATGATGCGATGTCTGGAGCTGACGGCGGGTTCTTCAAATTGACTCTCCTGTTCCCACGTTGAGAGGCGTCGCCATAAACGACGTGCCCGGAGGCGTAATGGTTTCGGAACTGCCATTGCATGGCGCGGACGAATCCGTCTCCATCGGCCTCAGTGTGTAGACCCGACGGGTGGTCGGGTTCCAGATTCGCAGTTCTCCACTGGGTATTGCCTGGGCGATCCCCTTGGTATGTGAAAGCCCGACCGTCATAGTCCACAGAACCGATCACGCTTCCTTCGAAGTCACAGACTTCTAGTCGCATAGCGCCATCGATTATACGGCTCCACTTGACGGGCCATCGGCTAAAGCGCAGTCCGCTCCACGTCCGGCGTCCATGCCGTGGCCACCCAACCGTGCGCACCCTGCAGCCCCTTGAGGACGGCGATCTGGCTCCGTGGGAAGCGCGGGTGGTGGACCCGCAGGTTGTAGATGTCGGTTTTGCTTTCCCCGAACGGCGGCGGCTCGCTGAGCCCGGCGCGCCCTGCCCATTCGCCCTTCAGCACCATCTCTCCTCCCAGATACACCTGGTTGAAGTCTTCGTCGGCGGATATAAAGGTGTGGGCGTAGGTGGCGGCGATGGAGTTGGCCAGACCGCCTGGCTGCCAGTTTGCGATTTCGTCCGTTATGTCACTGACGGTCACCGCAAGCCAGTCGTAGGCGCGGCGCACCTGATAACGAATGAGTTCGATCGCGTCCGTGCGTCCTTCCGGGACGCAAGATACTACTCCACGGCCGGCCGCGCCCGGAAGAAGAAGATGAACAACCACATCGCGCCGACCACGGCCACCATCGCCGGGCTGAGCACCAGCCCCTGCCCGATCAGCGCGACCAGCACGATCGCGACGCCGATGCAGGCGAGGCCGGAGGTCTGGCGCGGAATGTAGGAGCGGCTATCGAGCAGCGCCGGCACGAGCGACGGGATGAAAACCGCGTTGCCGATGGTCAGAAGGACGTCCCACATGGTGTGAACCGAGCGTACGTTTGGGCCGGGCTATGGGCAACTAGACCGTGTGACGGCCGCGGAAGATGAAAATGAACAGCCACATGGCGGCGACGGCGGTGGTGACGATCGGGCTCAGGACGAGCCCCTGCCCTGTCAGGCCGGCGATAATGAACAGCAGCCCGAATACGGTAGGACCTGTAGTCTTCCGCGGGATGTAGGAGCGGCTATCGAGGAGCGTGGGCAACAGCGACGGCAGGAAGATCAGATTGCCGAGTGTGATCAGGATGTCCCACATCGTGGGTTAGGTTACAAGGTCGTGGTTCTGAGCACACCCGGTCACGCGTAGGCCGCGACGTCGACGGGGTCGCCGTACTCCATCTCGCCCCACGACTTCCCTGCCTTGGTGTCGATCTTCAACGGGACGGCCATTTCGATGCTCTTGGGCATTATGTCAAGACACAGCGCCCTCACCTCTTCCAGCTCGGCACCCGGGCACTCAAACATCAGCTCGTCGTGCAGTTGCAGCGTCATCCACGTCTTGAGCTTGCGCCCGCGCATCTCTTCGTCGAGTCGGTTCATCGCGATCTTGATGATGTCGGCTGCCGTGCCCTGCACCGGCATGTTGATCGCCGCGCGCTCGGCGGCCTGGCGGACGTTGCGGTTGCCGGCATTGATCTCCGGAATGTAGCGCCGCCGCCCGAACAGCGTCTCCGCGTAGCCGTTCATCCGCACCTTCGTGATTGTCTCGGAGACGTACTCCTGGATGCCGGGGTACTTCTCGAAGTACGTGCGGATGAAGGTTGCCGCGTCCTCCCGCGAGATCCGCTCGCGGACCGATAGCCCGTACTCGCTGAGCCCGTAGAGGACGCCGAAGTTGAAGACCTTGGCTCGGCGGCGCATGTCCGGGGTGACCTCTGCGAGCGGCACGCCGAAGACCTGCGCAGCGGTGGCGGCGTGGATGTCCTCGTCCCGCTCGAATGCGCCGACCAGCGCCGGGTCGCCGGTGATGTGCGCCATGATCCTCAGTTCGATCTGCGAGTAGTCCGCGGACAGCAGCTGCGGGTCCTTGCCGTTGTCTCGCGCGATGAAGGCGC
Organism: Dehalococcoidia bacterium; assembly: GCA_040882565.1. Lineage (GTDB taxonomy): Bacteria > Chloroflexota > Dehalococcoidia > SM23-28-2 > RBG-16-64-32 > CF-162. Next base: position 28,436 of record JBBEAZ010000022.1, on the reverse strand, counting down.
GGCGCACCTGAGCGCCGATCTCGCCGCGGACGGGGATGTTCTGCATGTTTGGATTGCTGGACGAGAGGCGGCCGGTGGCGGCGCCCGACTGGTTGAACTCGGTGTGGATGCGCTTCGTCCGCGGGTGGACGAGGAACGGCAGCGGATCGAGGTATGTCGACTTCAGCTTCGTCAGCTCGCGGTAGCTGAAGATGCGGTCGACGACCGGATGGACGCCGCGCATCGCCTCCAGCGAGTCCTTGTCAGTGGCGTAGCCCCCGGTCTTCAGCCGCCGCGTCTTCGGCAGCCCAATCTCGTCGAAGAGGATCTGCGAGAGCTGCGCCGGCGAGCCGATGTTGAACTCGTGGCCGACGTCCTTGTAGATCTCCTCCTCCAGGCGCTTGATCTCCTCGGCCAGCGATTCGCCCATTTCATGCAGCACGCCGGTGTCGACGGCGACGCCCGCCAGCTCCATCCGCGCGAGGACCGACACCAGTGGCATCTCGATCTCATCGAACAGCCGCTCCATCCCCTTCTCGCGGATCTCCGGCTCGAGGACCGCGCGCAGCTGGCTGATCGCGTCGGCGCCGGCGCAGGCCATCTCGCCCGTCGCCGACACTTCGGCCTGGTCGATCGTGATGTGGTCGCTCTTCTTCCCGCCGTGCCCGAGGACGACGCCCCGGTCCGGCAGTTCCGTGCCGAAGCGCCGCGCGTAGAGCCACGGCAGCGCCAGGTTCCCTTCCTCCGGGCGTCCCGCGCCGCCGCCCTCACCTACGAGGAACGCGGCGATCATCGTGTCGAACTCGCCGCCGCGCATTTCGATGCCGTGGTTGGCGAGCACGACGTAATCGAACTTGACGTTATGTCCGGTAATCCGTATCTCTTCCCCACTGATCAAGGGCTCGAGCTTCGCCAGCACTGTCGCGATCGGCAGCTGCGCTTCGTCGCCGAGCCGCGGCGCGTGCCCGACCGGCACGTAGTACGCCTCACCCGACCCGAGCCCGATCGACAAGCCGACGATATCGGTGCGCATCGGCTCGCGCGTCGTCGTTTCGAGGTCGAGGACGAACGACTTCTGCTTCTTGATGTCCTTGACGATCCGGTCGAGGTCCGCCTCGTCGCGGATGATGTCGAAGCTCGTCTCAACCGGCGGTGCGGCTGTGGCCACCGGCGCCGAAGCACCGCGCTGCTTGGGCAGCCGCGGGATCAGCGTGCGGAACTCCAGCTCGCGGAACAGCTCGGCGACGCGGCTCTGGTCGTAGTGCGCGTAGAAGTCGGCGGCTTCCATGTCGAGCGAGATGCCCGGCACGTCGCAGACGATCGTCGCCAGGCGCTTTGACTGCCGCAGTTGGTCGGCGTACTCGCGGACGAGCCCCTGGATCTTTGCCGACGAGATCTCGTCGACGCGGTCGAGCATCGCTTCGACCGAGCCGAACTGCTCGACCAGCTTCGCCGCCGTCTTGTCGCCAACGCCGGGGATGCCGGCGATGTTGTCGGATGTGTCGCCCTTGAGCGCCTTGAGGTCCGCCATCTGGTGAGGCAGGACGCCGTAGCGCTCCTTGACGTCCTCGTCGCTACGGAACATGACGGAGTCGCGCTGGTACGGCCGGTACATCCAAAGGTTGACGTGCTCGCGCACGAGCTGGGCGATGTCAGAATCCATCGAGACAAGGAATGTCTCTATCTCCTGCTCGGCGGCCTGGCTGGAGAGCGTGCCCATCAGGTCGTCGGCCTCGAAGCCCTCCAGCTCGTAGATCGGCATGCCGAACGTCTCGATCACCTCGCGGGTCCGCTTCATCTGGCGGCTGAACTCCTCGCGCTCCTCGGCGGCCATCGGCACACGCGTCGCCTTGTACGTGTCGGTGATCTCGTTGCGGAAGGTGATCGCGCCCTTGTCCATTGTGACGATGACGTGCGTCGGCTCCAGCTCCCCGAACATGTGGATGAATGTGTTCGCGAACCCGAACGGCGCGCCCGTCAGCTCGCCGGTCGCGCGCACGCGCAGCGGCTCGGCCAGCTGCTTCATCGCGTGAAACGAGCGGTGGATGATCGAATGCCCGTCAATGAGCACGAGCAGCGGGGCGTCGGTCCTGGGGCTCACGGAGGGATTATATGACGCCAGTAATTTGCTGGAGCAGGCGGACGTTAGACTGATTGCTTGAGGGAGTAAAGTCCCGCACGTTGCAGTAGAGCTTGGCTGAAGAATATGCGCAGATTGTAGCGCTTTTGAGCTTGCCAGATTAGAGTGAGCAGATAAGTGTCACGACGGCGTCACCATGACGCACCTGTCGGACACACTAGACAAGGGCGGTAGTCCCCTCACGGAGGCTTTCATGAAGTCGGTCTGGCTTGCGCGTATCCCTCTAGCGGTCTTTGTTCCTCTGTTGCTGCTTCTGGTTGGTGACCAGCCGACCCTGCTGTCCCTTGGCGTGTCCAAGCAGGCACCTGCTTCGGACGCCCCCCTGGAGGTGTTCGCGTTCACTGGCGCGCCTCAACCTTTCGTCGTCCCGGCCGACATTGATTGTATAGCCGTCGAGGCGGCGGGTGCCCAGGGTGGTGAGGGGGCGAACCCTGATGGCCTTGGGGCTCAGGGTGGTCTCGGCGGACGCGCCGCGGCCGAGATCGACGTCACACCTGATGAGACGTTGATGGTCTACGTCGGAGGTCATGGCGGAACCCCAAGCGGGGGTTACAACGGCGGCGGCGCTGGTGGTGACGCTGACGAGGAATCTGGCGGCGCTGGTGGTGGCGCGTCTGACATCCGGCGTTCTCCATACGGGCTGCCCGATCGGCTCGTCGTTGCTGGGGGTGGCGGAGGTGGTGGCGGGGACAATGACTCCGGAGGTACGCACGCCCGAGGTGGCGGTGGCGGCGGCGTGACTGGCGCAGACGGGGCTCCGAGTGGCTCCGACAACCCTACGCCCGCGGGCAAGGGCGGCACTCAGACTGCGGGAGGCGCCGCTCCATCGGCGTTCGATTCCACAGCGACCTCGGGGGCGCTCGGCCAGGGCGGCAGCGGTGGAAGGGGCCCGAGCAATGACGACGCTGGCGCCGGTGGCGGTGGTGGTTACTATGGGGGCGGCGGCGGTGCCGGCGAAGACGACGACCTCGACACCGACGGAGGCGGCGGTGGCGGCGGTGGCTCGGGCTTTGGCCCCGAGGGCGTGACGTTCGAGACGGGTGTTCAGACGGGAAACGGGGTAGTGGAAATCAATCACTGTGCTCCGCCACCGGTCGTATTCCTTCATGGCTTCGCCGGCTCCACGATCAATTGCGCCTCCACTAATCTGTGGCCGGGACCGCCTCCGGAATTCGGCGAGATGATGCTGGCCAGCAACGGAGTATCTCCCGGCACAGGTGCCTGTGCAGCCACGGTCGGCGCACTCCTGGAGACGGTGCAGCTCGCCGGTTTCTCCGTTTCGGATGTCTACGGAAGCACGGCCAATTACCTGAGAAACACCTTTGACGATAGAGCCCACTTTTTCGCCTGGGACTGGCGAAAGAGCCCCGATGTTTCGCTTTCCCTGCTGGACAGCTTCATCGATGATGTTCTGGAGGAGCACGACGAGGATGAGGTCGTCATAATGGCTCACTCCTATGGTGGTCTGCTTGCACGATGGTATCTGGAGAATCCATCCGGCGCCGACAAAGTCGCCCGGGTGGTGACGATCGGCACACCCTCGTGGGGCGCCCCGAAGGCGCTATTTCCTCTCTTCGCCGGAATCGAGACACCCGACTTCAGCTCCCTGGACCTGATCATTGCTGACAACTCAGAGTTCAAGGACTTCGCGAGGAACCTGGCCGGGAATTACTTCCTGTATCCGAGCGCGGCCTACGGATCGTGGCTTACGGTAGCCAACGTGGACTTCGATCAGGCCAAACTCCTCGACTATGTTAACGAGTTGGGCGGGAATCGAGACCTGCTCAGCCAGGCGCTCACGGCGCACGCAAACATCATGGACGGCATCCCGCCGGGCAATATCCCATTTGAAATCGTCGTGGGAACGGGACTCCCAACCATTTCGGGTGTGCGGATTCAGAACAACGGGTTTGTAATAGTGGAGTACGGAGACGGTGACGGGACGGTCCCGGCTCGTAGCGCGGCGCGTGGACTTGCCGGGCCCGGAAACCCGAATGCGGATAAGACGCACTACGCTTGCGGCATTGGCCACGTGCCACTGCCTGGCCATCAACAGGTCACCAATGCAATTGAAGACTTCTTGAAGTCGGGCGATCCGGTCGACGGACTGTCGCAATCGGCCTGTCCCGTAAGCGGACTCCAGTTCAGGATCTTCGAGCTAGAGGCGCTTCCGGCCGGCGCGGTGACCGGCGCCGGGGCAGCAGAAGCTATTGCGCCTAGGGAGGCAGACTTCAACGGCGAGGTCGATTACCTTGATTTGCCCAACGAGAAGTTCATCGTTACAGGCGACACGTTTCCGGATATGGTTCTTCCACCTGCGGCGTTCCTTGACATCACCAAGATCGGCGAAGACGGCGCCAAGGGAGAGCGCCGCCTGTATGGACCGCTCAGCGGTGAGGTCATCATCTCCCCTGGGGACCCATGGCCGACCGTGCTGGACGACGGACAACCGGTGGTGGGCGTTGAGCCGGGTATTGAACTGACCTGGGGTGACAGTAACTGCTCCGGTGGCGTAGATCCGGTCGATTCGCTCCTGACCCTGCGCTTCGACGCCGGTCTGGAGGCGAATACTGGCGATTGCCCGGAGATGGGCGCGACGATCAATGTCTTGGGCGCGTCTTCGCACGCGTGGGGCGATGTTGACTGCTCGGGCGGCACCGACCCGATCGATGCCCTGAAGCTCCTACGCTACGATGCCGGCCTGGGTCTGGCGCAGAATCCGCCGTGTCCCGCAGTGGGTGAGACGCTCACGATCGCTGTCAGCGCAGCGGAAGATCCGAACACCTCTCGCGCCGGCGTCCTGGACTCACGCGGCGGTCATACCGCGAGAACGATTAGTCGATTAGCACGAGCAGCGGGGCGTCGGTCCTGGGGCTCACGGAGGGATTATACGGCGGTGCGTGGCACTAATCTCGAGGCGGGACGGCAGGCTGCGCCCAGTACACACCGATGTTTGCCGAACAAAGCTGATAGGACTCGAAGTGCTTGCCTAACGGTACGTCAATCGAGCCGTTTTCCCAGTAGAGCCTGAAGTGCGTGAATGGCTCTGGCGCTTGGGCACACCTCGCTTCCGGCGCGTAGCCGCCGGTGACCATTTCGATGCGCCCGGCACGCATCGCGTTGGCGGAATATCCAATCGGCTGGATCCTGACAGGCTTATCTTCGACCCAAATCGCGCAGGGGCTGGGTCCCGGGCAGATCGAGCCATTTTCCAATTGGGTCTCTCTGCCAACTGCGGAGACACCATTGACCTGAGGGAAGCCCTCAAAATAGCAAGTGCTCGACGAAATGTTCGTGAGGTATATGCCCCAGTAGGCCGTTCCGGTCGCTCCAGTCACACGTGTAGTCGCCGACAGATCGCTGCTCGTGCACTTCGGCAACCGCCAGGGTTCAAACCAAGCGTAGGAAACCCTAGGCCGACAGAGAATCAGCCCCGCCGGATCGTCCCAGGGCGCGTCGGCTGCACCATCGACCCAGTCCACGCGCAACGCGATGATTGGTTCGGTGGGGTCTGGGTCTATGCCACACCCGCGCGGGAATTCATTCGGCGAAGAGTAAATCACGTGCAGGCCCACCGCCGTCGGACCCTGGGAGTCAACGTCGGTAGCCGGATAGATGACGATCAGTTCATCGCTCTGCTGAAAGTCGCCAGGCCTAGCCAACTCATAACTGTTACCGAGCGGTATCACGGTACCGCCAACACCCACGCCGTCGACATGCGGATGTATGGTGACGCGGCAGGGCGTGGGTGAGCTGTTGACGAACTTGAGAGAGACACCCTCCTGCTCACCGCTCCGCCTGACACTCGGTGTGAGATCCGCGCTCAAACACGGCCGCGTGTTCGGATCAGGTGATGGGGACGGCGTTGGCGAGGGTGCCAACGTGTATGGCACTCGCGGCGTTCCCGCACCGCTCAAATCGGCGGCTCGAATACCGGAAAGCGCGTTGTCTGGAATTGCTGTGGGAACGACCACGGATGGGCCGCCGTCATCGCCGGACGGCAGAAAGAAAACGAGGGCGAGCGCTACGATGCCTGCCAGAAGGAAGCTGAGGATCGTCCCCCAGCGGCTCACGTCCGCGTGAGGCCCAACTGCCGCATGAACGTCAGCGTGTCGTAGTACGCCGTCTCCTGGGCGATCCGCCCTTCGTCGTCGAACTGGAAGTGGGCGATGATCCGGAACTCGATCTCCTTGCCCGACGGCGGGATGCCCCGGAACGTGCCCTCGTGCTTGCCCCGGATCGTCAGCTCGATCACCGCCGAGTCGTCGCCCAGGGTCCAGCGAGTGATCTGGCGGCGCAGGCCCGGAAAGCCGTCCCAGAGGTGGCGGTAGTTCTCGTCGACGATCTGCTCCCCCACATAGCGTGCGCCCGAAGCGGCGTCCTCGAAGACAGGGTCCGAGACGCTGTACGTGGCCATCACCCGCGCGGCGTCGAGGTCATTCTCGGCGTCGACGTGCTCCTGGAGGACGGCGCGCATCTGCTCGTGGGTGACCGGCATGGCGCGATTATACGCCCGAACATGGAGCACGGAACTCGGAACATGGAACATGGGGGAGGGGCCTTGTTCCTTGTTCCCAGTTCCATGTTCCCCCATCCGCCCGTCTGCTATCATCGCCCCTGCTGTGGCAGATGAACTCTCGTACGACGCTATCGAGGTCGGCAAGACCTACGGGCCGTGGAAATACCCGCTCGCCGACCGCATCGCCCGCTACCTCGAGGCGATCGAGAACGAGCACCCGTGGCACCGCGAGCGCTCGCCCTGGGGGCCGGCCGTCGCGCCGCCAAGCGTCCTCGGCCTGGCGGCGATGCGCTTCCTCGACTCCGTCGGGCCGGTGCCGCCGGGGACGCTGCACGCGAAGCAGGAGATCGAGACATCGGCTGCCTTACGCCTGGACCGCCAGCCCGCTGCGTACGGCAAGTTCATCGACAAGTACGAGAAACGCGGCCGCAAGTACTTCGTCTTCGAAGCGCGTTTCCGCGACGAGACCGGCCTCATCATCGGCCACTCGCGCGTGACGATGGTCTTCCCGCCCGAGGAGGCTGCGGAGGGCAGCGGCTCAAGGGCCGAGCAGAAGACCCCCGAGCGCAAGGGCGAGCTGGGGCCGATCACGCGCACGCTTACCCAGGAGAAGCTGACCGCCTACTCCGAGGACTCGGCCAATGCCGAGCGCGGCCAGTCGATACACGTGAACCCGGAGGTCGCGAAAGCCGTCGGCTTCCCGACAACGGTGGCGCAGGGCCTGATGGCCGCCGACTACATGTCCGAGCTGATGACGGTGGCGCTCGGCAAGGAGTGGTACGAGTACGCCGGGCTCTCGGTCGCCTTCGTGCGGCCGATGCTCTGCGGCGACACGATCACGGCGAACGGCCGTGTGTCCGAGGAGCTCGAGGAAGGGGCCGTCGTGCGCAAGGTCTACGAACTCTGGACCGAGAACGAGCGCGGCGAACCCGTCGCCCTCGGCCGCTCGCACTCTCTGATCATGCCCGGCCGCGAGACCGCGCCGAGCCCACGTCCCACAACGGGCTAAACGCTAACCCAAACGTAGCGGAGGCCTTACTCCACCCAACATATCGAGTTCGAAAACCTCACCCGTGTCCGCATCAATCCGCACCAGCGACCCACCTCGTTCGATCGTCCAAACGTGATTGTGGAATGGTCCGTCTCCTACGAACTCACCTGTCACGGAGTCTACCGGGTACTCGTAAATGCCTTCGTTGACCGTTGCGCCCCGCGGGATGACATATCGTCGGCCACCAACGCGCACTTGTGTGTCCTCCGCGAGCGGCCTGCCGAAATCAACCGACCCATCGCTCTCGCGTGGGTTCCAGGGCTCAGATATCAGAAGCATGGTACCGAGCATGCCCAGGAGGACGGCGAGTGGCGCCCACATTCTCATCAATCAATAGAACGCGTGCCGCGAGACGAGAGTTCCACCATCAGCGCGTTTCCGCGGCCGGCGCGGTGCTAAAATTCCCCCGTGAGCGAGACTACGGGCACGATGACCCAGCGCGAACGCCGCGCAGACATGCTCGAACGCTTCGAGCAGGCGACCGACCTGCCGCTGCTGTTCCTCGCTCTCGTGATGGTGCCGATTTTGCTCATCCCGTTCGTCACGGACGTCTCCAGCGACACGGACAACGTCTTCGAGGGCATCCTCTGGACGATCTGGGCGGTCTTCGCCGTCGAGTTGACAGTGCGGACCTACCTGTCTGAGCGGCGGGTGGATTACCTCGTGCGGCATTGGTACGACGTACTGATCGTCGTCGTGCCGTTCCTGCGCCCGCTGCGGATCGCGCGTTCGGCGCGGGCCCTACGCTTGCTGAGGTTAGGCCGTGTGACGCCGTTCCTGGTAAAGGCATGGGCCGAGGTCCACGATATCCTGCGCAAGCGCGGCCTCCAGTACGTCATCCTCTTCGGAGTGATCATCGTTCTGTCGTCTGCCGGAATCGTGATGGCCTTCGAAAGCAGCGGCGACGGCCCCATCGACGACTACGGCACAGCGCTCTGGTGGGCGATGCAGACCGTAACCACCGTCGGATACGGCGACGAAGTGCCGACGACACCGGAAGGCCGCGGCGTCGCGGTGCTGCTGATGGTGGTCGGTATCGCCTTCTTCAGCTGGCTGACGGCAAACATCGCCGCCTTCCTCGTCGAGTTCGGCGGCATCGAAGGCGTGACAACCCAGGACTTGATGGCCAAATTAGAGTCGATGGATGCGGAGATCAAGGCGCTGCGAGCCGAGCGCAACCCCTCTGTCGGTGGGAGTGACGCTGTGCAGACAGAGATTCTTGAGCATTCCGACTGACATAGTCAATGTATTATGGTATTAGGCGCGAAAACATGAAAATTGCCAAACAAACTCACCCCTTAAGGAGGTACCCGCAATGGCTGACTACGCCCACCCCGATTCCCTCGTGACGACAGACTGGGCCGCCGAGAATCTCGACAACCCGAAGGTCCGCCTCGTTGAAGTCGACGTCGATACGGCAGCCTACGACACCGGCCACGCGCCCGGCGCCGTCGGCTGGAACTGGAAGAGCCAGCTCGAGACGACGGTCCAGCGCGACATCGCCGACAAGGAAGGCATCGAGAAGCTCCTCGCCGACGCCGGCATCAACGACGACACGGCCATCGTGCTCTACGGCGACAACAACAACTGGTTCGCCGCCTACGCCCTCTGGCTGCTCAAGTACTACGGCCTCGACAACGTCAAGCTGATGAACGGCGGCCGCGCCAAGTGGATCGCCGAGGGCCGACCTGTCACTACCGACGCCCCCAGCCACCCCAAGGGCAACGCCAAGGTGAAAGGCATTCGCAAGGAGATCCGGGTCTTCCGTGACGACGTCCTCAAGCGGCTCGGCAAGTCCGATGTCGCGCTGGTCGATGTCCGCGGCCCCAAGGAGTTCTCCGGCGAGCTGCTGGCCCCCGAGAACCTGCCGCAAGAGGGCTCGCAGCGCGGCGGCCACATCCCCGGCGCCAAGAATATCGGCTGGGCGCTGGCGATGAACGAGGACGGCACCTTCAAGTCCGCCGACGAGCTGAAGGCGCTCTACGAGCCGCAGGGGGTGACGAACGACAAGGAAGTGATCGCCTACTGCCGCATCGGCGAGCGCTCGGCTCACACCTGGTTCGTCCTGACTCAGCTCCTGGGCTACAAGGACGTCAAGAACTACGACGGTTCGTGGACAGAGTGGGGCTCCCTCGTCGGCGCGCCGATTGAGAAGTAGCGCGACACTATAGGGGCAATCGACGGGCGTCTGCGCAGGCGGGCGCCTGTTTCGCTAGACCGCGGTCTGTGGTGTGTATTCGCCGAAGACCGTGCGCATCGTCCCGCAGATCTCGCCGATGGACACGTAGGCCCGGACGGCCGAGGTGATCGGGGGCATCAGGTTCTCGGTACCGTTGCAGGCTTCTGCGAGCCGCGCTAGCGAGGCTGTGACGGCGGCACTGTCGCGCTGGCCGCGCACCTCGTTGAGGCGCTCGATCTGCGCCTTCTCAGACGCCGGATCGGTGCGGAAGATCATCTGAGGCTCTTCGTTCTCGTCGACGAACTTGTTGACGCCGACGATGATCTTCTGGCCGTCGTCGATCGCCTTCTGGTAGGCGTAGGAGGCTTCCTGGATCTCGCGCTGGACGTAGCCAGACTCGATCGCGGCGACTGAGCCGCCCATGTCTTCGACTTTGTCCAAGTACTCCCACGCCTTCGCCTCGAGTTCGTTCGTCAGCGACTCGATGTAGTACGAGCCACCGAGCGGGTCAGCCGAGTCCGTAACGCCACTCTCGTAGCCGATGATCTGCTGGGTGCGGACGGCGATGCGCTGGGCCTGCTCGGTCGGCAGCGCGAGCGCCTCGTCGTAGCAAGAGAGGGCCAGCGACTGGACGCCACCAAGGACGCTCGCCAGCCCCTGCATGGCGGCGCGCACGATGTTGACCTCGGGCTGCTGCGCGGTGAGGGTCGCCCCGCCGGTCTGGACGTGCGTGCGCAACATCAGCGAACGAGGATCGGTGGCGCCGAAGCGCTCCTTCATGATCGTCGCCCACATCCGGCGGAGGGCGCGATACTTGGCGACCTCTTCGAGGAAGTTGTTCTGCGTGTTAAAGATCCAGGAGATGCGCGGGCCGATCTCGTCCGCGCTAACCCCGCGTGCCACAGCCGCCTCCACGTACGCGATCGCGTTGGCGAACGTGAAGGCGATCTCCTGGACGGCCGTGCACCCGGCGTCGCGCATGTGGTAGCCGCTGATGCTGATGGCGTTGAAGCGAGGCAACTCGCGAGCGCAGTGGGCCATGAGGTCCGCCGCGAGTCGGATCGACGGCAGAGGTGGGTAAATGTACGTGCCGCGCGCGACGTACTCCTTGAGCACGTCGTTTTGCGCGGTGCCGGACACCCGCTCCTGGGCGACGCCCTGCTTCTCGCCGACGACCGCGTACATGGCGACGAGCACGGCGGCCGGCGCGTTGATCGTCATCGAGGTGCTCACCTGGTCCAAGGGGATGCCGTCGAACATCGTCTCCATGTCGGCGAGCGTGTCGATGGCGACGCCGACCTTGCCGACTTCGCCGAGCGCGAGTTTGTCATCAGAGTCGTAGCCCAGCTGCGTCGGCAGGTCGAAGGCGACGGAGAGCCCGAGCTGGCCTTCACTGAGGAGGAACTTGAAGCGCTCGTTCGTCTCGTCGGGTGTGCCGTAGCCAGCGTACTGGCGGATCGACCAGAGACGGCCACGGTACATCGTCGGCTGGACGCCGCGGGTGTACGGGTACTCGCCGGGGTAGCCAACGTCGCGGTTGTAGTCGATGTCCTCGGTGTCAGCGGGCGTGTAGAGCGGCTCGGCGGCTGTTGAACTGGTCCGGAAGTCGGTGTCCTTGCGCTGGCCGCCCTTTTCGACAGCCTTCGCGTAGGCGCCCTTCAGCCAGCGCTCGTGCTCGTCGCGGATGTGTCCGTTGCTGCCGTTACTGGCCATAGCTGTCCTACAAGTGTCCCACTACTCCAGAAGGCTGTCGAGCGCGTCTTGCATCTCGTCGGTTATATCGACGGTCTGCGTGTCGCTTGTCTGCTGCACTGCGCTCCACTCGATTGCGTAAGTGTCATCGTTGAACTCGAAGTGCGCCGCGAACGGTCCGCCCGGCCGCTTCTCCACCTCGGCGAAGTCTGCACTGCCGAACGGTGTAAAGGGCGTCATGTCGATCACGTAAGCGATCGTTCCGGAGCCCTCTCCGTCGATGCCTACGCTACCCGCGCCTCCGACGTCGAAGCCGGCACTCACCCCCGGATCTGCCCGAATCGTGAATTCGATCGGATCTGGCTCCTCGCCGGGGACCATGGCCAGGATCAGCCCGTCACCTTCTGTGTACAACCCCACAAGCGGAAAGACGCGCGTCGGGTCCTCGTCGGTGATCTCGCCACCCACTTCCGGATCGAACGCCGCGCTCACCCCGCCCACACCGGGTAGGCTCAAGTTCGGAAGGCCATCGACGGTAAGCACGGAGTCGTAGGTCAAGGTGATTTCGCCTGTCGCGTGACCGTCGGAGTTGAGGGAGAACCAGAACTCAAAGTCAGCGTCGCGAGTGAGCGTTCGCACTCCGTCATCGATTGGCGTTTCGTAAGCGGTTCCCTCGCCCTCCCAGTACCCCGTCGGCGAGCCGAAGTCCTCCACGTCGACATCGACGTTATCGGGCAGATCGACGTTTGCGTCGTCATCTCCGCCACATGCGCCCAGAGAGATCGCAATCGCGACCATCGCCATAAGTACCAGTTGCCGAATGCTCAGTGCCATGCTCAGCTCCCTCGTTTTGCTACGGCTTTGCTTCTTCTGCCCAGTCGACCAGCCGTTTGGCGCGCCAGTAGATGGGCGTGTCAATCATTTTACCGTCTACGGCAATAGCAGCGAGTCCTTTTGCGAGCCCGTCGCGCTCAAAAGCCTCGACCACCGCGCGCGCTTCGGCGATTTCCTCGATGCCCGGGCTGAAGATTTCGTTCGCAATTTGTACCTGCAGCGGGTGGATGCAGAGCTTGCCGGCGTAGCCCAGGCTATTCGCCAGGTTCATCTCGCGCCGCAGGTTCGTTTCGTCGGTGTAGTTAGGGTCCGGCGTATCTATCGCCGCGATTCCAGCGGCGCGGCAGGCGACGGCGACCTGGGTGCGCGCCCAGAGGACCTCCTTGCCGGTCTCGGTGCGACGGATGGCCATATCTGTGGCGTAGTCCTCCGCGCCGAAGATCGCACCCGCCAGCCGCGGTGATGCCCGGCAGATGTCGTACGCCTCCATGATTCCCTTCGCCGTCTCGATAAGCGGCATCACCGCGATCGAACCGCCGGACAGGCCACGCTCACTCTCGAGGCGGGTGAGGAGCTGATCGAGCGCCTTCACTTCATCCGGAGATTCGGCCTTCGAGAGGACGACGCCATCGAGCCCGTGCCGCACGACTTCATCCAAGTCGCCTTCCGTCAGCCCGGTCCAGTAGCCGTTGATGCGCACGTAAGTGGCGTAACCAGTGCGCGGCATCGCCTCGATCGCCTTGCGGGCGAGCGGGCGCGCCGCCACCTTCTCGGCGGGCGGAACGGAGTCCTCAAGGTCGAGGCAGATGACATCGGCGCCTGCTTCCGGCGCCCTTTCGATGAAGCGCGGGACGATCACAGGCACGGTCATCATGCTGCGCATCACGGGCGCAGCGCCCCGTTGCGAGATGTGGCCGGGCGGCGTGTCTGTCACAGATACGGTTATACCACGCGACTCGCCTTGACCCCCGCATCGGCGCGTCCATATAATCCGCGTCGGCCTTACGACTGAGCGCACATCTAGAGAGAAGCTATTCGAGCATGCGAAATCCCAGGGCGTTCTTTGCGCCGCTTGCGGCCGGTGCGCCCTCACCACCTACTCAGATCCCCGCGCGGCCATACCGGATGATCCACTTCTTTCCGCCACAGGCGGAGAAAGTGCGGGCGAAGATCCCGGAGCTCATCCCGCAAGTGGACGTGCTGCTGGGCAACTTGGAAGACGCCATCCCGGCGACGGATAAGCAGGCTGCGCGCGACGGCCTGATCGAGGTCGCGCTCAACAACGACTTCGGCGATACGTCACTCTGGACACGCATCAACAGCCTCGACAGCCCCTGGGTGCTCGACGACCTCTTCACGGTCATCCCCCGGATCGGCGACAAACTCGATGTGGTCATGGTGCCAAAGGTCGAAGGGCCATGGGACATCCATTACATCGACCGGCTGCTCGCCCAGCTCGAAGCGAAGCACGAGATCAAAAAGTCGCTGCAGGTCCACGCCATCCTGGAAACCGCCCTGGGAGTCTCCAACGTCGAGGAAATCTGCGCCGCGAGTCCGCGGATGCAGGGCATCAGCCTGGGGCCGGCGGACCTCGCTGCTTCCCGGAGGATGAAAACGACGAGGGTCGGCGGCGGGCATCCTTCATACCAGGTCATCGCTGACCCAGATTCAGACGACCCCGAAGCCCCCCGGGTATCGGCCCAGCAAGACCCCTGGCACTACACGCTGGCCCGCATGGTCGACGCCTGCAACTCGGCCGGCATCCTGCCGTTCTACGGTCCCTTCGGCGCTATTGAAGACCCCGTCGCCTGCCAGTATCAGTTCCGAGCAGCCTTCTTGATGGGCTGCGTCGGCGCCTGGACGCTGCACCCGAGCCAGATCGAGATCGCCCGGCGCGAATTCAGCCCGACTGTCGAGGAAGTCACGATGGCCAAGCGCATTATCGAGGCCATGGGCGACGGCACCGGCACAGTGATGCTTGACGGCAGAATGCAGGACGATGCCACATTTAAGCAGGCGCAGGTCATGGTGCAGACCGCCAAAATGATCGGCCAGCGCGATGCTGAATACGCGAAGTTGTACGGGTTCTAGTGCGTTTCTACGAATTCGAAGCCAAGCGCCTACTACGCAAGCAAGGCGTGCGCCTGCCTGAGGGCGGCACTGCCGAGCAGCCGCCAGACGCACATCGGATCGCCGCTGACATCGGCGGCCCGGTCGTGCTGAAGTCGCAGGTGCTGGCAGGCGGACGGATGAAGGCCGGCGGCATCCTCTTCGCCGACACGCCGGACGAGGCCGCGGACGCCTGCCTCAAGATTCTCGAGCTGCCGATCAAGGACCAGCTGCCGGTGAACGTGCTCGTCGAGGCGAAAGCGGCGGTGGCGAAGGAATACTATCTGGGAGTGACCTTCGACGGCGTGGCCAAGCTGCCGGTGATGATCGTCAGCGACATGGGCGGCATCGACATCGAGGAGGTCGCCGAGACGCACCCGGAGCACATCGCCAAGGTGCATTTCTCGACGCTCATTCCCTTCACGGACTACAAGGCCAAAGAAGCGGTCGCCTCGCTCGGCATCACGGGCAGCGAGCTGAACCAGATCACGACCACGCTGAGCCGTCTCGTGCAGACGTTCCTCGCCTACAACCTGACGCTGGCCGAGATCAACCCGCTGGGTCAACTGGAGGACGGCTCGTTCGTCGTGCTGGACTGCCACCTCGACATGGAAGAGGAGGCGCGCGAACGCCACCAGAAGACCGTGCTGGACGAGCTTGGGATCGGCGCCGACGAGACGCGCCAGGGCCGCCCGCCGACGGAATTCGAGATGCGCGGCGCGCGAGTCGACAACGTCGACCACCGCGGGGTTGCCGGCCGCATCGTCGAGTTCGACGGCAACCTCGGGCTTGTAATCGGTGCCGGCGGCGGCTCGCTGACGATCTTCGACGCTGTGCAGAAGTACGGCGGCCGCCCGGCGAACTACTGCGAGATCGGGGGCAACCCCAGCGTGAAGAAGGCGTGCGAGCTCACCAAGGTGATCTTGAGCAAGCCCGGCGTCGACAAGATCGCCGTGATCATGAACGTCGTCTCAAACACCCGCGTCGACATCGTGGCGCGAGGCGTGGTCAAGGGCGTCATCGAGGCCGGTTTCGACCCGGCGGAGAAGATCGCGGTGTTCCGCATCCCCGGCGCCTGGGAAGGCGAAGGCTTCAAGCTCCTGGAGAAGTACGGCGTCGACTACTGCGACCGCACCGTCTCGATGTCAGAGGCGGCCAAGCGCGCGGTGGATAAGATCAACGCGAAATGAGCGCTTACGTGATCGCGCAGATGACGGTGCACGACCTCGACATGTACTACGAGTACGCATCAAAGATATTCTCGACGCTCGAAGGCTATGACGGGAAGATCGTCGCCGCGAACGACGCCGAAGTGAGAGAGGGTACCATCCCCTACCTGCGGACGATTGTCGGCGAGTTTCCGTCGCTGGCGCAAGCCCGCGCATGGTACGACTCTGAAGGCTACCAGACGATCATCGGCCTGAGGAAGAACGCCACGACCGGGCACCTGTTCATCGTGGAGGGCCTCGTCATGCCACCGAGGGACAAGGCATGAGCATCCTGATCGACGAGAACACGACATTCATAATCCAGGGAATCACCGGCCGCGAGGCCGTGAACATGACGCGCGAGTGCCAGGACTACGGTTCGAAGGTCGTCGGCGGCGTGACGCCTGGACGCGGCGGCCGCGACGTCTACGGCGTGCCCGTCTACGACACGATCGCTGAGATCACGGCGAAAATGCATGTCGACGGCTCGGTGATCACGGTTCCCGCGCCCTTCGTGCGCGACGCGGCCTTCGAAGCCATCGAGAACGGCATCAAGCTACTGGTAATCGTCACCGAGCGGATGCCCCGCTACGAGATGGCGCAGGTGCTGGAGCTGGCGCGGATGCGCGGCACGCGGATCATCGGTCCGAACTGCCTTGGGATCATCACGCCGGGCAAGTCGAAGATGGGCGGCATCGGCGGGCCCGCTGCGAACACACGGCAGGCTTACACGCCGGGTCGCATCGGCGTTATGTCGCGCTCCGGCGGCATGACGACTGAGATTTCGAACTCGCTCACCGCCGCCGGGTTGGGACAGAGCACCGCCGTCAGCATCGGCGGTGACCCCCTTATCGGCTCGACCTATGCTGAGCTGATGCCGCTGTTCGAGGCCGACCCGGAGACCGACGCGATCGTCATCTACACCGAGCCCGGCGGGCCGATGGACGCGCAGCTTTCGCTCTGGGTGAAGGAGAACAAGTCGCGCCTGCCGATCATCGCCTTCATGGCAGGCAAGTTCATGGACAAGATGCCGGGGATACGTTTCGGTCACGCCGGCACGATCGTCGAGGGCAAGGCGGACACGGCGGCCGAGAAACTGCTGCGTCTCGAGGAGGCTGGCATCTCGGTAGCCGAGGAGATCGGGGACATCCCGGACCTGGTTAAGCAGAGACTCCCCGCTGTCTGATATGCTCCAAACCCAACGGATGTGACAGACCGACGAAGGAGGCCAGGAATGGAACGAGCTGACATCGACGGGGGATCTCTTGAATACGAAATGCAAGGTTCCGGAGAGCCGGTGGTTTTCATCCACGGTGCTCACATGGGAGACACGTTTCAGCCATTAATGAAGGAACCGGCCGTCAAGGATTTTAGGTTTATCGGCTACCACCGACGGGGGTACGCCGGCAGCAGCCGGCCGGAGGGCGCGCTGTCGGTTGCGGAGCACGCGGCCGATTGCTTGTCGCTCATGCGGAAGCTCGACGCCGTGCCGGCCCACGTTGTCGGGCATTCGTCCGGCACCATCATCGGCATCCAGCTCGCCCTCGACTCTCCAGATGCCGTCCGCTCGCTTACGCTACTTGAACCTGCCCTGCTCGACGTTCCCAGCGGTGGCGCGCTAATCGAGCGGCTCGGCGCGTCCGTCCCGATATATGAGTCCGGCGACAGGGCTGGCGCCGTCGATGCGTTCTTGCGTGAGGTGTGCGGCAAAGACTACCGTCGCATCGTTGACGCTCAGGCGCCTGGTGCCATGGAACAGGCCGCCGCCGACGCGGATTCGTTTTTCACGGGCGAATTCCCCGCTATCGCGGAGTGGCAGTTCACCAAAGGGGACGCTGCGCGCATCAAGCAGCCAGTTCTCTCCGTCCTGGGCGCGAACACCGACGCCGCGATCGGTCTGCCCACTTACAGCGAGATTCACGCACGAGTGCTTGAGTGGTTCCCGAACGCGAAGCCGTTCGTACTGCCCCACGCGGCCCACCTCCTACAGGTCGAGAACCCACGCGATATGGCGGAAGGCCTCGCAAGCTTCCTTGGGAGCAACTGAAACCGCCCGAGCGGAGGACGAAATGAGCAACGTTGATACGGTAAAGGCGATGTACGAGGCGTTCGGGCGGGGCGACATTCCCGCGATCCTGGAAAAGCTGGACGACAACGTCACGAGCTACCAGCACATGACCGACACCGCCCTGCACTGGCGGATGGCGAACGGCCAGTGACACAGACGAAGACCATGAACGGCATGTTCATCCGGGTCGAAGTCGACCCGGCCGCGGCTCAGGACAAGGAGCTGGCGAAGAAGCTCGTCGAGGTCTGCCCGGTCAACATCTTCGCGACCGGCGCCACCGGCAACACGACGATCGTCGATGAGAACCTCGACGAGTGCGTGCTCTGCGAGCTTTGCGTGGAGGCGGCGCCGCCTGGACAGGTGAAGGTGCACAAGCTCTACAGCGGCGAAACGCTGCAGAAGTAGCGTGCGGGGCTAACTCGAGGCATCCTCGCGGGTGACCGCGTAAAGCTCCATATCGTAGAAACGGCCCCGGTTCCACCAGGCCCCGCGCTGCGTGCCCTCGTGCTTGTAACCGCTCTTCTCGGCGACTCGGCGCGACGGGCCGTTCTCCGTGGCGATGCAGAGCCGGATGCGGTTGAACTGTTTGGTCTCGAAGAGATAGCGCGTCAGCAGCTTGACTGCTTCCGTCATCCCGCCGCGGGCGCGCGCTGATGTGTCGTACATGATGTAGCCGATCTCAAGCTCGGTCATGTACTGGACGGTCTTGAAGAAGACGATCTGGCCGATGACCTTGCCGCCTTCGTTGTCGATCAGCAGTAGGATGCCGAACTCCGGTGTCCAGAAGCCCGAGCTGTTGAGTTCCTTCCGCAACTCGGCCAGCGTCTGGATCGACGCCGGGTAGAATTCGCCCCGGTTCTCGACCTCGAGGATGTGCTCGTACAAGTGCGGGAGGTCGTCTTCCTGTATGGGTCGAAGGGTGATTGCTTTCCCTTTGAGCACGTTAGCCCTTTCCTTTCGGCATCAGGACAGTGTAGTCAAGGTCGAGGACGACGTTGGGGTGATACGTCTCCCGCCCGTCGTCGCCCTTGACGCGGAGGGGGACGGCCTCTTCGCGCGGGTCGGTGTTCTTCACGCCCACGAGGCGCAACCGGAGCGCGCCGGCATCGTCGCGGCCTAAGTCGATGCGCTCGAGGACTTCGGTCCAGGCGAATAGGGTGTCGCCGGCGACCGTCGGGTTGGCGTGTGCACCGGCATTGAAGGCGAGGACGCGGATCGCGTTCTCGAGACCGTCGTAAGCGATCGAATGGCAGGTGGAGATGATGTGCCCGCCGTAGATGATCCGCGTGCCGAGACGCGACTTCTTTTGCAACACTTCGTTGAAGTGGACGCGGGCGTTGTTCTGGTAGAGCCGCGTCGCCATCTGGTGCTCGGCGTCCTCGAGAGTGAGCCCCTGAGGGTGCATGATCTTCTCGCCGGGCTCGTAGTCCTCCCAGAAGGCGTCCGAGCCGGTCACGACGGGATCGAACTTCGAAAGGTCCAGCTCCGGCGGTATGTAGAGGTCCTCTGTGCGGACCTGCGACGGCAATTCCGGAGCGTCATCCGCCGTGGTGGTGCCTCCGGGATCGCGCTTGTTGACCATCGCCCAGCGGTAGAACTGGAGCACCGTCTCGCCGCGCTGGTTGAAGCCCTTCGTGTGCACCCAGACGATGCCGACGTCCGGCCGCGAGGTCTCGCGCCGCCCGATGACTTCCGTCTCGGCTCGCAACGTGTCCCCGGTGTAGACCGGGCGCAAGAAGCGCACGTCGGCGTAGCCGAGGTTGGCGGGCGAGTTCAGCGAGACGTCAGGGACCGCACGGCCGAAGACCATGTGAAACACGAGGAGGTCGTGCACAGGCTCCCGCTCGTAGCCAAGTGACTGGGCGAAGTCGCGAGCGCAGTGGAGTGGGCGCCGGTCGCCATAGAGGGCGATGTACAGCGCCATGTCGCCGTCCCAGATTGTGCGCGGGACGGCGTGGCGGATGACGCGGCCTACCTTGAAGTCCTGGAAGAAGTTGCCGCCGGTCGTTTTTGCTTTGGTCATGTGTCAGTAACCGGGTCGAGAAGGATCACGGCTTCGCCTTTGACGACCACGTCGCCGTTCTGGTTGTGGCACGCGGTCTCCAGCGTTAGCGTGTTCTTCTCCTCGTCAACACTCTTCACCTCGGCCACGGCCTTGATCGTGTCGCCGACTTTGACTGGCCGCATGAAGCGGAGGGTCTGGCTCAGGTAAACCGCGCAGGCGTGCGGCGCCAGCTTCGTGCCGAGCACAGCCGAGATGAACCCGGCGCTCAGCATCCCGTGAGCGATGCACTCGCCGAAGCGGGTCTTCTTTGCGTATTCCGGATCGCTGTGGAGCGGGTTCATGTCGCCGGTTACCTCGGCGAATTTCTGGATGTCCTCGGCGGTGACGGTCTTTTCGAAGGTGGCGATATCGCCGGCCTTGATCCCGAGCACTTCTGTCATCTGTTGCCTCCTGGGCGTTTGTACCCCGTCAGGACTTTAGCAAACGGCGGTCGCGAGTATCCAGTGGCGGGTATGAGTAGTGTGACGGAGCGCAGATAGCCTCGCTCCCGCGGATGCGCTACGATGCGCGACGTGAACGCAGCGCGGCCGCATCTCTACAACACCGAGACGCACGCCATCGAGCCGCTCGATGAGACCGACGTTGGGCTGTACGTGTGCGGGGTGACGCCATACGACACGTCTCACCTCGGTCACGCGTTCACCTACGCCGTCTTCGATGTCCTGGTGCGCTACCTGCGGTTCCTGGGCCGCGAGGTCACCTACGTCCAGAATGTGACCGACATCGACGACGACGTCCTCCTGCGTGCGCACAAGACCGGACGCGACTGGCAAGAGCTCGGCAACACCGAATACGCCAGCTTCCGCGAGTCGATGCGCCGTCTCGGCAACCTCGATCCGGACGTCGCGCCGCGGGCGACCGAGCACATCCCGGAGATGATCGAGATCGTCGGGGGCCTCGTCGCCAAAGGGAACGCGTACGAAAACCAGGGGAGCGTCTACTTCGATGTAAAGTCGGACCCTGATTTCGGGCGCTTGTTCGGCCATTCGTACGACTCGATGCTGCAGATCGCCAACGAGCGCGGCAACTTCCCGGCGGACCCATTGAAACGCGACCCGCTGGACTTTGTGCTCTGGCAGGGGCAGAAACTGGGCGAGCCGGCCTGGGATTCGCCGTGGGGACCGGGACGGCCGGGTTGGCACATCGAGTGCTCGGCGATGGCGATGAAGTACCTGGGCAAGACGATCACTGTCCACGGCGGCGGCGAGGACCTCGTGTTCCCCCACCACGACGCCGAGATCGCGCAAAGCGAGACGTACACCGGCGTGCAGTGGGTGCGCCACTGGATGCATGCGGCGATGGTCTACTGCGGCGAGCACAAGATGAGCAAATCGCTCGGCAACATGGTGTTCGTCGGCGACCTGCTGGACGTGGTGTCGGCAGACGCACTCCGCCTGCACCTCCTGTCGCACCACTACCGCAAGGCGTGGGACCACCCGATGAGCGCCGGCATCGACACGGACGGATTGGCCGCGAGGTTGACCCAGGCCGTCGCCGACGCAGGCGAGGCCACCGACGCTGAGATCGAGCGCTACGGCGCCGCGTTCCTCGAAGCCATGGCGGACGACCTCGACACGCGGCGAGCGATCGCCGAGCTGGAGCGCCTGGCCGGGAGCGAAGAGCCAGCCGCCAATCGCGTCGCGAAGGCACTGGGCCAGCGGGTGCTCGGCCTGACCTTCGGCAAGTAGGCGCGTCGCCTAGTCCGGCAAGAGAAACGTGCCGTCGACAGCACGCCCGATCGGCCGGACGTCGACGATCGCGTCGCGGTTCAGAGGGCCGTAGATGTGCGGGAAGATGCCCGCCGGGTCTTCGTATTTAACAGGCGACGTGACGCGGTCCTTGTCGATTCTGAGAACCAGCCAGTCGCCCGCTTCGTCCTTGCAGTACAGCGACAGGATGATCGAGACCGCTTCCCGCCCGTCGGTGCAATGGATGAACCCTTCGCCGTCGAAGTCGCGCGGAAGGTACGGCTCGGCGGGATCGAGGGCATCCCAGTGGGACTTGGGCGTGCCGTGGTAGGTGATGTTCGGCACGTCAGTCGTTCGGCCGCACGACGCGCTCGGCGGCTGCGCGAAAGCGGTCGCGATGATCGTCGCCCTGCCGCAGGTCGGCGTTGTGTTTCGCCTCCCGCTTGGCTGCGTCCTTCGTGGACGTCGCGATATCGATGATCTCCTTCGACGCCGCAATCGCGGCAGGAGAATTGGCGGCGATCTGCTCTGCCATCTCCAGGACAACTCGCTCGAGGTCCGCGAGCGGCACCACGCGGTTCGCGAGGCCGATACGCAGTGCTTCGTCGGCGTCGACAGTGCGAGCGGTGAAGATAAGCTCCTTAGCGACCGGCCCGCCGACAATCCGCGGCAGCACCGATGCGCCGACGGCGAGCCCATAGGTCGCGCCGAGGAAGCGGAAGCGCGAGCTGTCGGCGCAGACGCGGATGTCGCAGCACGCCGCGAAAATCGCCCCGCCTCCATATGCGTAGCCGTTCACTGCAGCGATCACCGGCTTGCTCGTCCGCATCAGCCGCACCGCCGCCTGCGCCGCCCAGTCCCGGCCGCCTTCAATCGGTGGAGCGTCGGCAGCTGCGCCTTCGTAACGGCCGAGCGCTGCCTCGGCCATGTCCGCGCCCGCGCAGAAGGCCTTGTCCCCCGCGCCCGTTAGGACAATGACGCGGACGTCCGGATCAGCATCCAGCGCATCCAGGCATCGGACCAGCTCTTCTGCCATTTTGCGGGAGATCGCATTGTGCTTGTCGACCCGATTCAGGCGGACGATGGCCGTCGGGGCGTGGTATTCGAGGATGAGGGCGTTGAACTCGGACATCAGCGGGTGAATCGTATCACTCGCGCAAGCCGGCCTCGGCAGCCGCCCAGCGGATGAACTTCCCGATATCGGGGAGCCTCGCGGGATCAGCAGTCTCGTCCGTCCTGTTGCCGCGCGACCAGGCAACCAGCGACCGCCATGGTTCCGGTAGTTCCCTTAGCGCCCATTGAGCAGCTTCCGTTTTGGTGGAGATGCCTCCCGTCCGGAAGGTGAAGTGCGCCCGGCAGACAGTCTCAACTGCGAAAGCCTGATAGTGCCGCGTGGCGAACAATTCCGGTGGATTCTCGGACCACTCCGCGCGCCAGGTACGGAACAGTGCGACAACCGCTGCCCGAAGTTCATCCGGTGTAATCGGGTCGATCAGCGTCTCGGGTTCTGGGCCATACACCGTGATGCCGTGTTCACGCACGATCCAGCGCTCGATGATGAAGTTCTCCGGATGCCCCGCCCGCGTGAATGGCCAGTCAGCGCCGACCGTTGGGTGGCGGCGTTCGCCGTCGGCGAACCGCTGCAGCGCAGCCCGGTCGACGTAGGACACCTCATAGATGCGGCCGAATGCGTTGCCTCGTGGGGGGATACGCGTGTGCAGCATCGCCAGCGCGGCAAACTCCGCATCGGAGACAGGACGCTCGGTCACGATGACGATGTCCACGTCGCTGGTCGCGGGGTCGAAGCCGCCGAGGGCGAGCGAGCCACCCAGGTACAGGCCGACGAAGTTGTCGGCGAGCGCATCTCTGACCCCCCCGAAGAGCGCAGCCAAGAGGAAGGCAACATCGGGAGGGGCACCCCGAGGCAGCACGCCGGTAATCACGGCCCATCGTAAGAATTGGAGGACCTCGGGCACCCTTGCGGGGTCTCGCGTCAACTGCTTGCGTCCGGCGCGTGACCAGCGGATGAGTTCGTGCCATTCGCCGGGAAGCGACTTCAGCGCCCAGGCAGTTGCATCGGCTTTTGTCACCATCTCGCCGGTCTCGAAGGTGTAGAGCGCGCGGCAGGCTGTCTCGACCTCGAAGGACTGCGAGCCGAGGTGGTGTAGGTCGATGATTGGCCACGATCCCTCGTCCCAGTTGCGGAGCCGCGCGGTTATCTCACCGATTGCCGCCCAACGCAAGTCGTCGGGAGTCACCGGGTCGATCATCGTCCTCGGGTCGGGGCCGGCCAGTGTGACGCCGTGTTCACGGACGACCCATCGCTCGAGCACCCAGGCGGGTCGGTGTTCGGTCCAACCCAGCGGATCGTCGGGACCAACCTTGACGTGTCGCTGGCCCGGCGCGAACCGGCGCAGCGTGGCACGGTCGACGTAGTAAGCCTCGTACTCTGCCCGGGTGGTGTGGCCGGGCGGTGGCAGTCGCTTGTGGAGCGCGGCGAGGCGCGAAATCTCGTTGTCCGTGAGAGGTGTTTCGGTGACGACGAGGACGTCGACGTCGCTGGATCCGGGGTCGTAGCCACCGAGGGCGAGCGAGCCGCAGAGGTAGGCGCCGAGTAGGTTGTCGCCGAGCGCTTCACGGACGCCGGCGAGGAGGGAGTCGACGAGCGGGACGACCTCGGGTGGGAGGGAAGTCGCCTTGCTCGTGTCAGTCCTCCAGCGTACTCGTGTCGCCCTCCGGCAAGCCCAGCTCGCGCGCCTTTAGCAGGCGACGCATGATCTTGCCGGAGCGCGTCTTCGGGAGCCCTGGGAGGAACTCGATCTCGCGGGGCGCGATGCCCGCGCCGAGTTTGCCGCGCGCGAACTGGAGCAGCTCACGGCGCAGCTTCTCGTCCGGCTCGTAGCCGTCCTTCAGGGCGACGAATGCCTTCACGATTTCCATGGCGACCGGATCGGGCTTGCCGATGACGCCGGCCTCGGCGACGGCGGGGTGCTCGATCAGCGCGCTCTCGACCTCGAAGGGGCCGACGAGGTGGCCGGCGGTGTTGATCACGTCGTCAGCGCGGCCGACGAACCAGAAGTAACCGTCGGCGTCCATTCGCGCGCGGTCGCCGGTGATGTACCAGCCGTTCTGGAAGCGGGAATCGTACAGTTCCTCGCGGTGCCAGTAAGTGCGGAACATCGAGGGCCAGCCGGGTTTGACGGCGAGATCGCCCTCTTCGCCGGGCGCCACCTCGTTGCCCTGGTCGTCGATGATCGCCGGGTAGATGCCGGGGAACGGACGGCCCATGCTGCCGGGGCGGATCTCCATCGAGGCGTAGTTGGCAATCATGATCGCGCCCGTTTCGGTCTGCCACCAGTTGTCGTGGAACGGCAGGCCAATCGCTTTCTCGCTCCAGACCACGGCCTCAGGGTTGAGCGGCTCACCGACTGACATCGTGTATCGCAGCGATGATAAATCGTGCTTCTTCGGAGCGTCTTCGCCGGCCTTCATCAGCATGCGGATAGCCGTGGGCGCGGTGTACCAGACCGTGACCCTGTACTTGTCGATCAGGCCGTACCAGGTGTTGGCGCCAAAACCGCCCTCGTAGATCAGGCTCGTGATCCCGTTGCTCCATGGCGCGAACATGCCGTACGAAGTGCCGGTCACCCAGCCGGGGTCGGCGGTGCACCAGTAGATGTCATCGTCGTGGAGGTCGAGGACGTACTTGCCGGTCGCGTACTGGCCGATGATCGCGTTGTGGACGTGCGCCGCGCCCTTGGGCTTGCCGGTGGTGCCGGAGGTGTAGTGCATCACCGAGTAGTCTTCCGGGCTCGTGTTCACGGTCTCGAAATCGTCCGGCTGGTCGGCGATGGCATCGTTCCAGCGCACCTCGCCTGCGCCGGGCACCGCCTCCTGGCGGCGCGTGACGAGGACGACCGTCTCGAGGTCCGGCAGTTCACTACGAATGTCTTTAACCTTGGACCATAGCTCGGGGCTGGTGACGAGCACCTTCGCTGCGGCGTCCTGAAGACGGTCCTTGACGGCGTCCGGCCCGAACGCGGAGAAGAGCGGGCCGATGACAGCGCCCAGCTTCAGGGTGCCGAAGACGGTGAAGTAGCACTCCGGAACTCGCTCGAGGAAGACGAACACGCGGTCGCCCTTCTCAACTCCGAGCGTCTTGAGTCCGTTGGCGACGCGGTTCGACTCCTTTGTGAACTGCTCGAACGTGTACGTCTTTTGCTCGCCGTTCTTGCCCTCCCAGAGGATCGCCGGTTTCGTCCGGCGTTCCGTTTTGAGGTGACGGTCGAGGCATTCGTAAGCCATGTTGAGTCCGCCGCCGGGGTGGCCATCAAGCTCTGCGCGGACGCTCTCCCAGGTGATCGAGTCGCGGGCAGCCTTCCAGTCGCTGAGATTAGGCCTGACGGCGAACTTGTCAGCAGATGGCTTCGGAATCGGAGCGTAGTCCATTCAGCGTCCTCCTTGTAGCGGGGCCATGATAGGACGTGAGCAAACAGGCAAACAAGCGAGGCGGCGCACGGCTCCGCTCTGTTTGTCGCCTGCGAGTACCGAATCTATGATAGGTATGCGCCCGTATCGGGTGCAGGAGCACATTACATTTGCTTGAAGTCGGCGGCGTCAACCTGATCCTTGCCTTCGTGGCGGGCCTCCTTTCCGTGGCCTCTCCCTGCGTGCTGCCCCTCGTGCCGGC
The DNA here is from genome assembly GCA_040882565.1 of Dehalococcoidia bacterium. Classification (GTDB taxonomy): domain Bacteria; phylum Chloroflexota; class Dehalococcoidia; order SM23-28-2; family RBG-16-64-32; genus CF-162. Next base: position 2,214 of record JBBEAZ010000022.1, on the reverse strand, counting down.
ATACCTCGGCTACCTGACCGGCTCAACGCTCGAGGGCGCAGGAGCCGCGACGACGGTCACAGTTGGTGGCGGCGGAGGCGGTGGCGGCAGCGTGGCGATCGCGGGGTCGCCGCGGGTTACTACGCCCTCGCCGTTTTTGCATTCAGTTGCGTTCGTCTCGGGGTTCTCGTTCATCTTCATCCTCTTTGGTGTCGCGCTTGGTGTCGTCGGCTACTTCTTCCGCGACAACGAGGACACGATCCTCAAAGTCGCAGGGGTGATGCTGATCGTGACGGGCCTGCACCTGGCTGGCGTGATCACAATCCCCTTCCTGGAGCAAGAGCGGCGGCTGGACGTCGGCCGTGGCGCGCAGGTCGGCTACGCACGGTCGTTCGTGGTGGGATCGGCGTTTTCGGCGGGCTGGAGCCCGTGCATCGGCCCGACGCTGGGCGCGATCTTCGCACTGGCGGTGTCCGGTGGCACCGTGCTGCAGGCGGGGCTGCTCTTCGGGGTGTACTCGCTGGGGCTGTCGGTGCCGTTTCTGGCATTGGGGCTTGCATACAACAGCGTTAAGCCATTCTACATTCGCGCCAAGCGCTACATGGGCGTCGTCAACTACCTTAGCGGCGCCCTGCTAATCGTGATCGGCATCCTGATCTTCACCGACAGCCTCGTCAACCTAAACGAGACGTTCAACTTCTGGCCGTTCACGGAACTGTCCGAGTTCGAGACCAACCTCGACGACTGATGGAGCAGCGCAGCGTCCAGCAGCGGCTGATTGCCCTGGGCGGCCTCGTGGCGATCGTCGGCGTACTGGTCGGCCTGCTCGCGTTGGGGGGTGTGCTTGGCAACCAGAGCGGGGGCGAGGGGATCGAGAACGTCGCCCTTCTCGACACGCCGCCCGCGAATGGCCGCGGCGACCTGGAGGTGGGTTCGCGTGCCGGGGAACTGGCGCCGAATTTCGAGATCTCGGACTTCGACGGCGAGCGTCACCGGCTCAGCGATTTCCGCGGCAAGGTCGTGTACATCAATTTCTGGGCGACCTGGTGCGCGCCCTGCCAGGAAGAGTTACCCGACCTCGCGTACATCGCAGACCAGTACGGCGACGACCTTGCTGTCATATCTGTCAATCGTCAGGAGTCTGTGGATAGAGCGCGCGACTTCCTCGGCGACTTGCCGCGCTTCGACGGCAGCCGCGGCGTCGAATTCACGGTCAATGGGGTCGACCCGGACGACACCTTGTTCGATGAGTATCGAGCGCTACGCATGCCGTCCAGCTACATCATCGATCAGGACGGCGTCGTCACGCCGATCGAGAACGCGGGAATCGGTCAGCTGAGCCGGGAAGAGATGCAAGACGCGGTCGACGCGGCGCTGGCGAGCGCGGATCAGACGTCCTAACACTCAACCATTGCTAGAAAGGCTTCGCGATAGCGCCGAAATCGAGCATGACTGCCTCCTCGTTCCCAACCACCCAGCCGTCATGGCCCGCCGGTAGCGTGGCGACGTCGCCTGCCTTCAGTTCTAGCTCCGCTCCGTCCGCAAATACAACCTTGAGCTGGCCCTTGGCCAAATAGACGAAGTGCGGGACGTCACAGTAGTCGCCGCCCCCGACGACAGGCTTCTCGTGCTCAGACCACTTCCAGCCAGGTTGAAAGGTCGCCCTGCCAACACCAGCGCCCGCGATCTCTACGATGTCGATCTTGCCAAGGTCCATGTTCAGCGCCTGGTCAGGGGCATCGAGGGACTTCTTCTGCGCGGTGCTCATAGCATTTCTCCTCCGGTCTGGCTCAGTGGATCAGAAAGACAGGCCAAGTATAGGAAGAGCCTCGGCCCCAGGTGTCGATCGCGCGTATCAGCCGTATATCATTTGGCGAGGCCGATCATGAAGCATTTGCGGGCTCCTCACCCACTCTCCGGCCTGATCTAATGCCGTATACTTGGCCACGCAGACGCAATTGCCCCTAAGGAGGGATGCCATGAGAGAAGTCGCGATTATCGGCGCTGGGATGACCAATTTCGGCAAGTTCCTGGACCGCAGCATGAAGGACCTGGCCCGCGAAGCCGTCAACGGCGCGCTCGACTCGGCCGGAATGGACAAGTCGAAGCTCAACGTGGCGGTCGTCGGCAACGCCACGGCCGGCCTGATCACCGGCCAGGAGATGATCCGCGGCCAAGTGGCCCTGCGCGACATGGGCATCGGTGGCATCCCGATCATCAACACCGAGAATGCCT
>JBBEAZ010000021.1:96815-111001 GCA_040882565.1 Dehalococcoidia bacterium | reverse complement strand
GTTGCGGCATAACCATGCCAAGAATCAAACTGTCCGGGGAACCGGGGCAAGCTCATGCGATAGAGGTTGGTGTCGGTCTTGGCGGTATACCAAAGATGGTCGCCATCAAACGTCAAGCCTCGTCCGGCCTTTGACGGTGACGGCGTTGAGGTGATCGTATCGAGAACGTCGCCAGTGGTGGCCACGGCTGGTAGCGGTCCTCGACTGGAGGGCAGGAGAAGCAGCAGTGTAAGCACAAAAATAGTCCACGCGATACCCAGCAGAGTTTTCACAACGCGGCTCATGGGAATCCCCAATCTGGCAGGAGGGCAAGCCTGGTGGTCTCTCCCCTCCTGTTCCGGCTCGCAAGATAGGCCTGCCACGGTAATCTGTCAAGCAATGTTCGCCAATCGAAGGCGCAATGATATTGTATTCCGGAATCTCACTACGTCTGGCAAAACACGAAACTGCAGAACAATTTGCCATTCCGTATCTAAGGAGCGCCTGACGAGCGCCGAAAACACGAAAATGCGAAACAATTACATAACGAGCCCGGCCCTCCTCTGTGGTGCCAACTGCTCCGGATCCGCCGCGCGAATCGCCGCTCTGAGCCGCCGTTCGTTGTCCACGTGCGTTCGGCACTGCTCCGCGTCTACCGGAACTGGCCTGTTGAGGGAATGTCGATTAATCTGGTGACAAACACCTTGCCCCCCTGTAGGCGCTATTCCGTACCATTTAGAAGGAGAAACCCATGAAGGTCGTATTCCTCGAAGAGGTAGAAGGCACTGCGCGCACCGGTGACGTCAAGAACGTCGCCAATGGCTTCGCGCGTAACTACCTCCTGCCGCGCAAGCTCGCCGCTCCCGCCACCGACCACTACATCGCGATAGCCAGCCAGAAGGCCACGAAGCAGGCTCGCCGCCAGGACCGCCTCGACGACGAGGCTCGCTCTCAGCTACTGCCGCTGGTTGAAGGGCGCTCGATCACGATCGAAGTCCGCGTCGGCGAGCAGGACAAGCTATTCGGCTCGGTGACCGCGCGCGACATCGCCGAGCGCCTCCAAGAGCTGACGAAAGTCGAGCTCGAGCACCGGCAGGTCGACCTCAAGCAGCCGATCCGCGACCTTGGCGCGCACGAAGTGCCAATCAAACTGACCCGCAACGTCATTGCCACGGTGACGGTGAACGTCGAGCCCATCGGGGGTGTCGCCGAAGCGGCCGAAGCACCTGCAGCCGAGGCTCCGGCCGACGAGTCGCCAGCCGAAAGCGAGGCCGCCGAAGAGGCGCCAGTAACCGCGGAGATCGCGGACGCGAACACAACTGAAGACGAGACCACAAACGAGGCGTCGGAAGGCAAAGAGCAAGGGAGCGAAAGCGCCGAAAGCTCTTAACGCCGGCTCCGGGCCGCCTTCGCGCGGTTCATTCTGACACCCGGATCCGGCGCAACGCCCGCCAGGGCACCCTTAACAGACAATGGTTATCGAAGCCGGATCCGCCAGGGGCGGGGAGAAACTGCCGCCTCACGATAATGAGGCCGAAGAAGCGGTAATCGCTTCTCTTCTCGTCGACCCCGAAGCAATCTTCAAGGTCGCCCCTCGCCTGGAGGCCGAGGACTTCTTCCGCGAGAAGAACGGTTGGATCTACTCCGTCTGCCGCGCGCTCTGGGACCGCAGCGAGGCGATCAACCAGATCACTGTTGCCCACCAACTCGACCGTGAGGGTCGCCTTGAAGACATTGGCGGACTCGCCTACCTGAGCCGCATCGTCACCGATCTGCCCACGTCGGTAGGCGTCGAGAACTATGCCGGTATCATCCGCGACACGGCTACCCGCCGGCGCGTCATCAGTTCGGCGGGTCGCATCGCGCAAGAGGCATACCAGGGCGTAGGTGACATCGAAGAACTGCGCGGCAAGTCCGAGTCCGCGCTGATGAGCGCCTTTACTAATGAGTCCATACGCGACTTCCAGCACATCCGGGAGTTGCTGGCCGGCTACCTCGAGAACTCTGATCCCAACACCGTCGCGGCAAGCGCACGCGCGATCACGACAGGCTTCATGGACCTCGATACGCTGCTCGGCGGCTTGAAACGCGGGGACCTCGTGATCGTCGCGGCGCGGCCTTCGCTTGGTAAAACCTCGCTTGTGCTGAACTACGCGCGGAACGCCGCCGCTCGCCAGCAAGCAGTCGTCGCCTTCTTCTCGATCGAGATGGCGGCCGAGCAGCTCGTGCAGCGCGTGCTCTCGATGGAATCAGGCGTTGATTCGACGAAACTGGCATTTGGCGCCCACTCCGAGCGCGAGGAGCGGCGCATTTCGCAGGCGCTGGGCACGCTCTCCGACCTCTCGGTCTACTTCGACGACAGCGCGACGCTAACAATCGCGGAGATGCGGTCCAAGGCGAGGCGTTTGAAGATCGAGCGCGGCCTCGACCTCATCGTCGTCGACTACCTCCAGCTGATGAACTCCGGCATGCGCAACGAGAACCGCGTTCAGGAGGTCAGCTACATCTCGCGCGCGCTCAAGCAGCTCGCGCGGGACCTCGACGTGCCGGTCATCGCCTGCTCGCAGCTCTCGCGCGCCTCTGAGAACCGCGCCAGCAACATTCCGATGTTGAGCGACCTGCGCGAGTCGGGCAGCATCGAGCAGGACGCAGACGTCGTGATGTTCATCTATCGCGAGGACAAGTACGTGAGCCGCGAGCAGTGGGAACGCGACCACTCCGGCGACGAGAAGCGCCGCGAGTATCCCACCGGGATCACGCAGGTGATCCTGGCCAAGCACCGCAATGGCCCGACCGGCACGATCCACCTGCGCTTTCGCGACAAGATCGCCCGCTTCGAGGACTTGCTCGTTCGCGAGCCGGAGGACTGGGAGGGCGAGGATTGAAGCGGGAACCGGGCGCTGACGCCGTAGACGGGGCGCCGTTCGCCGGCTTCCCATCATCTGGCCTCGCGACGGCCGTACCGAACCTCTTCTTCGCGAGGGTTATACCGGAGATCACGGATCCCGCGGAGTTGGTCGTCTCGGCGTACTTCTTCTTCGCCGCGCAGCTCCATAAGCGTCATCCACGGATCGTCAGCCGCGCCGAATTGGCCGCAGACCGCGCGCTGGCGCGTTCGCTCGCCAACATCTCGGGCGGAACGGGTCAAGAAGCGCTGACGCGGGGAATCGCGCTCGCAGTACAGCGCGGCACGCTTGTCCGCGCTCTGATGACCACCGATGGGCGCGAGGACGAGGTGTTCGCCGTCAACAACCCGGCTAATGAGCGAGCGCTCAGGGCACTCGCGGCGCGCGGGATGCGTATCGAGGAGTCGCTGCCGCCAGCGGACTCCGAGGCGGCGCCGAGCCTCTTCTCGCTCTACGAAGAGAACATCGGCAGTATCACACCGCTGATCGCCGACGAACTGAAAGACGCCGAAGAACGATATCCGGCAGAGTGGCTGCGCGAAGCCGTGCGTGAGGCGGTTGAGCTGAACAAACGGAGTTGGCGCTACATAGCGACCATCCTGCGTCGCTGGGAGACCGAGGGACCGAACTATGAAAAGTCTGAACGAGATCCTCAAATCGACTGGCTTGAGCGACGGTTCCGAGAAGGCCAACGGCGCTCCGGCACCCCTTCCTGACGCCGCACTCGAGGAAGAGGACGCCTGCGAGCACTGCGGCGGCGCGGGCTTCGTACGCCGTCGGGTACACCTGGGCCATCCCGACTTCGGCAAGGCCATCCCCTGCGTTTGCACCGAGAACGAGGCGGTCGACGACAAGACCGCCCGCTTGCTGCGCTACAGCGGACTGGGCTCGCTGTCGCGCCTGACCTTCGAGAACCTCAGCCCGCGCGGCCGCAGCCCCAACGCTACCCACCAGGACGCCTTCGCCAAGGCGGCGAAGGCCGGGCGCGCGTTCGCCGAGTCGCCTGCCGGCTGGCTGGTGCTGACCGGGCCGAGTGGCTGCGGCAAGACTCACCTCGCATCTGCCGTCGCCGGGCGCTCCATCGAGAAGGGGCAGGCCGCCCTGTTCATGGTCGTCCCCGACCTGCTCGACCACCTGCGCTCGGCATACCAACCGGGCAGCGAGGTCGGCTACGACGAGCTGTTCGAGCTCGTGCGCAACGCCCCGGTGCTCGTGCTGGACGACCTCGGCGTGCAGAGCGCGACGCCGTGGGCGGAGGAGAAGCTCTTCCAGTTGATCAACCACCGCTACAGCGCCCAGATGCCGACGGTGATCACGACAAACCTCGACCCCGCCGCCTTCGACGCCCGCTTGCAGACGCGGCTCACCGACCACGCCCTTTCGCAGGTGCACCACCTGGAGCCCGGTGGCGAAGCCGGGGCCAGCGGCATCGACGCTCTCGATCTGCCGCTGCTGCGCAAGATGACCTTCAAGACCTTCGACGCGCGGCTCCTCGCCAGCGACACCGAAGACCTGAAGTCAGTGCAGAACGCGTACCGGCAGGCGATGAAGTTCGCGGAGGAGCCGTCGGACTGGCTGGTGGTGGCCGGCGCGACAGGGCATGGCAAGACGCGCCTCGCTGCCGCCGTCGGCAACTACTGCCGGAACGCGGGCCGTCAGGTGATGTTCGTCGTCGTGCCGGACCTGCTGGACCGGCTCCGCGCGGCGTACCACCCCGGTAACCCGCGTGCCTTCGACGACATGTTCGACCAGGTACGCAACGCACCGCTACTGATCCTCGATGACCTCGGCGCCCAGAGCGGCACGCCCTGGGCTGACGAGAAGCTCTTCCAGTTGATCAACTACCGCTACAACGCCAGCCTGCCGACGATCATCACGACGAACCTCACCGTCCGCGACCTCGATTCACGCCTCGCCTCGCGACTCACAGACCCGCAGGTAAGCACGATCCTGCTGATGGGCCGCTTCGACTTCTGGGGCAAGGACCGGGCGGAGCGCCCAACGACGCGCGGCCGCCCGCGCCGCAGCTAGCGGCTGCGTCGCTTCACGGCGCGACGGGAAGCGGCGACTAACGCGATTCCGGCGATCCCTGCCGCCAACGCGGCGTGGACACCCGGATCACCGGTCGCCTCGCGACCCATCAACACCTCCACGACGCCGCCCACCGGCTCGCACACATCGCCGATGCCGTCGTTCTCGCTGTCCTCCTGGCCCGGGTTCGCGATGACGGGGCAGTTGTCGAACGCGTCGATAACACCGTCGACGTCATTGTCCTCGCAACCGCCTTCGCAGACGATTGTCGTGGCAGCCGCCGAACAGGGGACCAACTCTGTTGGATCCAATGCCGGAGGACCACCCGTACCGACTTGAACCGGGTTGACCGCGCATGCCAGCGAGCGATCACCGTTTGGCAGGAGGGGAAAGGGATCGCAAGCGTTGCCGATGTCATCGAAGTCATCGTCGGCCTGGTTGTCAGGCCCGAAGGAGAACGCCGAAAGCGGCACGCCGAGGCTGTTCTGCACCAGGGGACAGTTATCCAACATGTTGTAGTAGCTGTCACCATCGTGATCGCGGACCCCACCTATGCCGGGATTGCCGATCTCATCTGGAAGCGGGTCGCACTCGTCCGGCAGCCCATCGTTGTCGAAGTCTCCGACCTGCACCTGGCGCGGGTCCCAGCCAGAATTCGCCAGGAACGGACACGAATCGAGGCCGTTCTCATACCCGTCGCCGTCGGCGTCGCGCTGGCCGGCCGCAAACATCGCGAAGCCATGGAACCCAGCGCTGCCCGGGTTAGTCCAGACACCATTCGACACAGCGACTGAAATGGTCTGCGGCGAGCAGTCGTCCGAGATCTGCTGCGGCTCAAAGAACTGGTCGAACTGACCGGTGCGCTGGGCCGTCACGACAATCGGATACCCAAGCTGCGGCGAGAGCTCGAAACCGCGGTAGGTGGTCCCCGGCTGGAACACCGCGATGTTCAACGACAATTCGATGAACCCAGAAATCAACTGCCCGTAGTACCGGGCAATGGGCTGAAGCGTCGAAGCCGGATTCGTGGTCTGCGCCACCCAGGTACGCGCGAGGTAGTCCGGGTACTCGATGACACCCCGCGTCGCAGGCCCTGAAGGCGCGAACTGATTCGCAAAGCTCACTTGCTGCGACTGATCGGTCGTCGCCTCCCGCAGAACAAACTCGATCGGTATGGGATCAGCGCAGACATTGCCCAGGAACCCCAGGCCCGTCATCAGGTTGGCCTCGCCGACCAACGTGCCGTCGGCGATCCCGGCGTCGGCGGGAATGCCCCAACCCGGCGGCGCAAAAAAGACCATTGTGTCTGCCATCGCATCGGGCTCAGGCACGCGGTACTCGATCGTCACGCCCGAACTGGCGCCGGGGGTCGTGTCGCCGTCACACTCGCCCGCGTCACCGGGCGTGTAGACGTGCGCGTCCACCGTGGAACTGTCGTCCAGGCAAACAAAGGCCGTGGGAGAGAACGTTGCGCCGGACGCCGGGGAGGTCGTCAAAACCGACACGCTCGCGGGCAACAACACGAGCAGCGCGAACACCAGTCGATGCCACCAAAATCTCGGCGCGAGTTGAATCCATCGCATTACCTGCACCCCACGTATACGTTGCGAACCATATCATGCGATTGCCGCCCAGACGGTGCTTAGAGCAGCCGGCGCATAGCGTCTTCGCGGAGACGGTACGTGTACCAGCCCTCGTCGCGTTCAGCGCCGACGCGTTCATAGAAGTCGATCGCCAGCTTGTTCCACGTGAGCGCTTCCCAATGCATCTGGGTGCAGCCGCGTTCGAGGGCATAGCGCACGACGGCGCGAAACAACTCGTAGACCGCACGTTGGCTGCGGTATTCCGGCAGCACGAAGATGTCCTCGATGAAGAGACGCGGTTGGCCCCACAGCGTGGAGTACGTCTCGTAAACGATCGAGTAGCCAATGATCCGGTCGTCGATCTCCGCCGCAAACGCGGCGAGTCGCGAGTCCGGCGCAAACAACTCGCTGATTAGCCGGTCGTGCGCGCCTTCAGCCATCGGACCGATGTGCTCGTATTCGAGCAGCGCCTCGACAAGCTCGACAATCGCCAGGCCGTCCTCCGGGCGCGCCCTGCGGACTGTGACGCCGCTCACTGGGCAGCCCGGCGCTTGTGCTCGACCCAATCGCGGATCGCCCAGCCAGTTGTCTCGTAGGCGAGATCGTCCCACGGGATCTCGCTCGCCTTGTACCATCGCGCCTCGAGCGCCTCGCGCCCCGGCGCAGCGTGGCCCTTCGAGACGGTCCCGCGGAATACGATCGACACGATGCCCGGACCCGGCGCGGGCCCGGGACGCGAGTAGACACCGATCAGGTCGAGCACGCGGACATGGACGCCGACCTCTTCATGCGCCTCGCGCGCTGCGCACTCTTCGACCGTCTCGTCGATCTCCATGAACCCGCCGGGGAACGTCCAGAAGCCGCGCCGCGGCTCGATCGCCCGGCGCAGGAGGAGGATGAGCCCCCGCCGCTCCGGAATCACGCCGGCGACAACGATCGGGTTGATGTACTGGATGTGCCCGCGGTCGCAGATCAGGCGCGGCCGGTCCTCAGTCTCGATCAAGCGCACGACCAACGGCGCACCGCAACGCGAGCAGTACTGGATGTCCTCGCCACCGATATGTTCGAGCTCGTCAGACACGCACCCGATTGTAGCGGGTCAGCGCATTGTCTAAGCGCGTCTCCTCGGCTGAACGACCTCAAGGCTCGTACCGGCGTAGTCCATCCGGATGATCTTGATCGGATCCGTCTCCGCAAGCGGCGCCGCAGGGATACTGACTCGACCGGGCATCGGCGTATTGATTAGCACCGTGACCTGGTAAGGGCTCCAGCAAACGTCGACGTGTAGCCTGATGGTGTTCATCACCTCGTGGCAGATCCAGTAGCAGTCCATTGGCAAGCCGGGCTTCTTCAACGCGATCTCAATCGCTTCTGTGAACCCACGGGCGAGAATCGCCTGTACATCGACGCCGGGCCACCAGTTCGTGAACCAGTCTGTCTCAAGATGGGTGCGCTCCTGGGCGTTGACGATTCCGTTATCGAGGGCAACCTGCCCGAGGTCGTTGGGCGCCGCATTGAGGTCCCTCAGTAAGCGCTCGAGTTTCGCGCTGTCCCGAGAGAGAACATCGATGGCCTCGAGGATTCTCCCTTTGGCGATGGGTTCCGGCATTTCAGGCATTGGCTCCCCTTTCGTGTTGGTCAGGCCGTTCCGGCCAGACGCTTTTCAAAGGCGTATGCTGTCGCGCCGGCGCGGTTGTCCACGCCGATCTTGTCGAAGATGTTGCTGACGTGCCGCGCGACCGTCTTATGGCTGAGGATCAGGACATCGGCGATCTGTTGATTCGTCCGGCCGCCGGCGACCAGTAAGAGCACCTCGACCTCGCGGGCACTGAGGCGGTCCGGGTACGCTTGGTCGCTAGCACTCGCAGTGGGCGGGGGCTGCATGGTGAGTTCGCCGGCCAGTGTCAGCGCACGCCGGACGAGACTTTGCGCACCAATGCCAACGAGGATCCGGGTTGCGCGAAGCACAAGTTCCGCGGCCTCTTCACCGTCCCTGCTGCTGCCGCGACGGGCGAGCATCGATGCGTAGTCCAAAAAGCTGTGACCCAACTCCAGCTTCGCGCCGTTCGTCGCCGCCAGTTCCACCGCCGATTGGAACTCCCGCTCGGCTTCGTCCCAGCGCCCGGCGAGCGAAGAGGCCAGCCCGAGCACGCGCGGCACGAGGAAAACCCACCCGGAAGTAAAGGCGATTCCTTTCTCGTAAGCGCGACGCAGCGGTTGTGCCATCTCGATGGCGACGTCGGGCAAGCCCGCTAGCGCAGCTATCTCGATCACTGTGGCGTAGGCGACGAGCGAGCCGATATCAGCTGTTCGCCCGCGCTGCATGCGGCTCGCGGCACTCTGTAGTTCATCCACAGCAACCGCCGTCCCTTGCAATGCAGCGATCAGGGCGCGATAGAGGTTCACGGAAGTCTTGACCGCGGGCCCTGGCTCTTCGAAAACCTGGCCCGGCTCGGCGAGCAGATCGAGCGCGTCCTCCGCCTCGCTCCACTCCCCTCGCATCGCGCGCAGGCCGGCGATCGCGGGCAGGGCGACCGGGCCTGCCCAGGGGTAACGCGAGCGCTGGATCGCCACGACGACCTCCTGCGCCAACTTTTCCGCCGCCCCGCTGTCACCGCGCACCGCGTGCACGCAGACGCCGGCGGCAGTCGCGAGCGAAAACTCCGCCCAGTCGCGCGTTTCTCTCGTTATAGACCGTCCTTCCGCGACTGCCTCCTCGGCATCATTGACCTGCCCACACCAGAAGAGGCCCAGTGGTATCCGGGATAGGGGCCATCCTTGCGCCCAACGGTCCTGGCTTTCACGTGCATGCTCGAGCCCGTGCCGCCAGTGTTCGATGGCTTCCGGCATATCGAGCGTCTGTAAACAGGCGAGCGCGAGGGATCCCCTCGCCTGAGTGCAGATGTGGGGATCGGACATCTGCTCGCCGATCCGCAGAGCGCGACCCGCGAGTTCCCTCGCACGGTCGGCCTCGCGGCCGGTCCAGCAGGCCTGGCTCATGATCGTCAGCAATTGCGCGGCCAGCAACGGTGATGTTTCGCTGACCTGTTCGAGCGCTTCTTCCAACGGGGCAAGGTCCACCATGGCGCCGTAGGGAACTGCAGCCTGAGTCAATTGGCATCGCGTCTGTAGCGTTAGCGTTTTGACGACTCCCTCCATGTCGCCGGCAAGCGGGTAGCCGGGGATGGCTTTCTCGAGATGATGGAGGCACGGACCGACGTCGAGGTTCCGGTAGTATGCGAAGCCGGCTGAGAAATGGAGCGGAGCCCTCTCGGCATCGGGCGTACCGGAACGCTCTGACGCGGCCACCGCCGCCTCGAAGAACCGCGCTGCCTCCGCCCATGCGAAGACCGCGAACGCCTGGTCCCCTGCCCTCCTCGCGAACTCGACAACCTTTGCGGTCTCGACTGTGCTACCCGCGCTCACCAGGTGCCCGGCGATCTCCGCAAGGTGGTCGTCGAGACGGCCCGCATAGTGGCTTTCGAGCGCGCCCGCGAGATCGCGGTGCATACGCTGAGCACGTGGACCGGTACTACGGGCGTTGAACACGTGCTTAATCAGGGGATGCGCGAAGGCCAACTGGTCTCCATTCACTTCCAGGAAACCCTCCTCGACGCAGCGGTCTAGGATGTCGAGGAGTTCCTCCTGCGGACGATTGGTCACCAGTCGAAGCTCGTCCACAGAGAATCCGTCCGCGATCAGGGCGGCGACGGCGAGCACGCCCTGGGCATCCTTTTCCAGGAGTTCAACCCGCTCATGGATCGCTTCTGTTACTTCGGCAGGCAAGGGAATTTGATCCGCCGGCAGGGTCGTCACCAGGGAGCCGCCGCGGTCTTCCAGAGCCCCTCGTTGTTGCAGATTAAGCATCGCCTCCTGGATGAATAGGGGGTTCCCGCGCGTCACCGTCATCAGCGTCGAGACGAGCTGCTGCGAGGGACGTGAGAACCCCATCCCCTTCACCATCCGGACGAGGTCCATCTCCGTGAGTCCGCCGAGATCGAGTTGATAGCAGATCTGCTCGCGACGCCAGCGCGCAATCGCGGCAGCCTGGTGATGGCCAGGCTCGCCCGGCCTGTAGGTCCCGCAGATCAGCATTGGCGCGGGGTGATCCGCGAGCGCCACGATGACGTGCGAGAGGAGATCAAGCGATGGATCATCCAGCCAGTGCAGGTCATCGAAGACGGCCACGAGGGGCCTCTGCTCGGCCGCCGCCAATAACAACTGCGACACTGCCAGGAACAGGTGCAGCTCAGCGGAACCCCGCGTTCCGACGTCCATCTCTAGGTTGGCCGGCGTCTGTACGCGGCCGAGCAGTTGCAGAACAGGCTCGACGGCGGAAGTCTCGAACTTGCCGAGGATGCCCGGGTAGCGCTCCAGGCAGCCGTTGAGGATCTGCGCGAATGGCAGGTAGGCGGGGTATTCGTATTCGTGTCCCCGACCGATGAGAACTACAGCCGAGCGCTCGAATTGCGGCTGCACCTCGGCAAGCAGACGAGTCTTGCCAACGCCTGCTTCACCGCAGAGCAGGGCCAATCGTGGAGTCCCGGACAAAGCTTCATCGAAGCAGCGCCGCAGCCAATCGCGCTCCGGGCGCCGCCCAATGAAAGCGACGGGCGCCCTTTCTGAGGCGCCCGAACCGGGTAGCGACCGATTTGGCAGGGGTACCCTCCCTCTGAGCCCCCCTTCCTTCAAGAGGCTGCTGTGTGGTGAGGTAATCCTAGCGTACGGCAGGCGACTGTCAAGCAGCCGCCCACCGTACCTGCCAGGCCGGGAGCTCAGGGGGTGCACGTCGCCCCGAACACGGGCTTGAGCGCCAGCACATCGTAGATGTTGATCTCAGCTTCCCTTCGTCTCTTGAGCACAATCGCTCGCGTTCGATGGGCAAAGCTTAGGATCGGGGCTCGGGCGTGCCATCGGACGAATTACCCATTCGCCGGGTGCCGAAGTCAGGACGGGGAGGTGGCGCGCTACAGCAACAGTTCGGTCAGGAACCCGCGACCGGATTGGTCAAGGGTGTGAAGCGGTAACCCTGGCCGGGCACGGTGACGATGTAGCGAGGCCGCTTCCAGTCGTTTTGCAGCTTCGCGCGCAGGTTGCGGATATACCTGTCGATGACGTTGCTCTCCGCCGCGTAGTCGGTACCCCAGAGGTGGTCCAGGATCTCATCGCGAGTCAAGATTTGGCCGGCGTTTGCCGCCAGCAGGTATAGAAGGTTTTGTTCGATCGGCGTTAAGCGCAGTTCGTGTCCACCCGCCCGCACGAGGCGGTTCAGAATATCGATCTCCAGTTCTCCAAGCTTCAGCACCGGGTTAAAGACACCCACCTCATCGTAGGTGCGCCGCATCACTGCGAGTATCCGGGCGACAAGCTCTTCCGAGGAGAAAGGCACCGTCAGGATGTCGTCTACGCCGCGCTCGAATGCAGCCAGTTTTGTCTTGAGGTCGCCCCTTCGAGTCAGTGCGATCACGGGGATTCGCCCGGTACGGGGGCTAGCCTGCTCGATGCGGTCGATGGCTTCGCCGTTGCCGACGTCCATGTCGATGACGGCGAGGTGCGGCTGCCATTCTTCTAGCGCGGCCGCTGCTTCGTCCACGCTCCCTGCAACTCGGGTTGTATAGTGGCCGTGGTTCAGCGCCAACTCGACCACGCGGGCAAGCACAGGCTGATCCACAACCAGCAACGCGCGCGCCGGAGTGTGCGGCTCAGGGCCACGGGAAACACCGGACCGAACCATCCTGTACAAGATTTTACCATATCTTCCGCGCACAAGCATTGACTGTAAGCGAATTTTCTGAGACTCGGCTTGGGATGAAGAAAACTTCATGACAATGGAGGACCGGGGGTGCGAGCCTTACTCGTAAGCTAACGGAGAAACCCCTTTGGACCCCCTGGGGTCGGGCTGGATATGCACCCCCTCCTCCAGCCGATCCCCAGCGGGTTCACCCATTCGAATTCGAGAAGCCGGACCGCGGCTAAGCGGCGCTCAGGCCGACAGCGGGGCCGCACGATGATCGCGCTTGGCACGCGCCCGAGCGGCCCTAATCGTCTTCTTCGATGAAGATGGCGCGCTCGGGGCAGTTGGTGACGGCGAGGCGTGCCTTTTCTTCTAGTTCGGGCGGCACCACCCCGTCTTCGACTTCGTGGGCGTAGCCGTAGTCGTCCAGGGTGAAAAGCTCGCCGGCGACGACGAAGCAGCGGTTGTGCCCCTGGCACTTCTCGCTATCGACTCTGATTCGCATCATGACCACGTTACCGCGCACTTGCGCGGCCCGCGCACCTGGCCACCGGCCCAGGTAACAGCGCTGGGGTCTGCGAGCTGGAAGTCGGGGATGCGCTTGAGCCATTCCTGGATGGCGATCCGCATTTCCATGCGCGCCAGGTTGGAGCCCGCGCAGCGGTGGATGCCGACCCCGAAGGCGATGTGGGGATTGATCTTGCGGTCGATGATGACCTTGTCCGGGTTTTCGAAGCGTCGCGGGTCGCGGTTGCCGGCGGGGAAGTTCATGAGAACCTTGTCGTTTTCCTTCATCGGGCAGCCGCCGTACTCGACGTCGGCGGTGACCTCGCGGGCCATGGTGACCGGTGAGTAGGCGCGGAGCAGCTCTTCGACGGCGGACGTGATGAGTTCTGGTTCTTCGATCAGGCGTCGGCGGTCCTGCGGGTTCTGGGCCAGGTGCCACATCGCTGAGCCGATCGAGCTCCACGTGGTGTCGATACCGGCAACGAGGATGAGGAAGCAGGTGCCGAGGACGTGCGGTTCCGGTATCGGGTCGGGCGCGCCGTCGACTTTGGCGTCGAGGAGATAGCTGATAAGGTCGTCGCCGCGGTTAGCCTTGCGCAGCTGGATCTGTTCGTGCAGGAACGTGAAGATCTGCATGGCGGAGCCGCTGCGCATGTCGACGTTGGTGAGGCCGTACTCCAGGAAGCCGCGGACCCATTCCGTGAACTCGTTGGCGCGCTCCTGGGGGATGCCGAGCATGCTGGCGATGACGCGGGGTGGAATCTGCTGTGCGTAGTCGGCGGCGGCGTCGGCGCGGCCGTTGGCGAGAAATCCATCGATGAGCGACGCGCACAGCTCGCGGGTCTCGTCTTCGTACGCGGCCACGGCCTTAATCGAGAAGACCGGCAGGAGGAGCGCGCGAGACCAGGTGTGGATCGGCGGATCGGCCGTGATCGGCGGCGCGCCCGCCGAGGCGGCGCGCTCGAGGTCAGGGTCGAGGTCCGGGGGTGGCTCGCCGGAGACGACGAGGACGTTGCGGGAGGAGT
Organism: Dehalococcoidia bacterium; assembly: GCA_040882565.1. Classification (GTDB taxonomy): domain Bacteria; phylum Chloroflexota; class Dehalococcoidia; order SM23-28-2; family RBG-16-64-32; genus CF-162. The sequence goes on along the minus strand of JBBEAZ010000021.1, from coordinate 97,236 downwards.
AGTTCGTGAAGTCGCGGGCGATGTTGAAGAGGTCTTCGTAGCGGGTCGGCATCCAGGAGCTGCCCCAGCGCTCCGTATGGGCAACGGGACATTCTTCGCGGAGGCTGTCCCAGACCGGGAACGGGTCCTTGATGTATCCCTGGTCGAAGATGTCGTAGTCCTTGGTCCAGTCCTGGACGGGCTCGGTGATGGTCTTGGGTGGTTGCGGTACCTGCTCAGTCGTCATGTTGGGCTCCTCTTCCCCGCCCGGGGATGACCATGATTTCCCTAAACGTCCCGGGCTGTCAAGCACCCGGCGCGGGCTTATTCTAGCAGATGCTCAAATTTCTGCCAACTAGTTTTGAATTCGGAATTAGGCACATCCCCTGATGCGATCGCAGGCCCCTCCCCACCCCGCCCCGGGAGGTTGGGGGTCGGGGGG
>JBBEAZ010000021.1:87870-96805 GCA_040882565.1 Dehalococcoidia bacterium | reverse complement strand
CGCCGCCCCCCGCCCCCCCCCCCCCCCCCCCGGGGGGGGGGGGGGGGGGGGCCCCCCCCCCCCCCCCCCCGGCAGCGGAGCCGCTGCACCTTCGCGTTTGTGGATCGAATCGTCCGCCGGTAGCGTGCCTATCAGTTCGCTGGTTACCTGGCGGAGTTCACTGATCGCAAGGGCTGGGCCATCCTGGAAGGACCGGAACCGCCGATCACCCTGCAGCGATCGCCGAGCTCCCCACCCCCCCCCGGCAGCGGCTCCGCTGCACCTTCGCGTTACGGGTAGCGCCGTCGTTCGCCAGCAATCGGAGCGCTCGGCGGACGAGACACGCTCACTGCGGGACGTCGAAGATGAAGCGGTGGGTGCCTCGCCCCTACGCCAAAGTCGGAGCACATAGCACTTCGCGCGCAGATGCCGTGTCTAGGTGCCTGGTTCGTGCTGAAGCGGCGAGACCTCGGGGTGCGGGCTGTCGATCAGGCGGAGTTCGATGACGAAGCTGGTGCCGCGGCCGGGCTCGCTGTCGATGCGGATCGAGCCACCGTGGGCCTGCACGATCTGGTGGGCGATTGCGAGGCCGAGGCCTGTGCCGCCCTCGTCGCGCGAGCGCGCCTTGTCGAGGCGATAGAAGCGCTTGAAGATCTGCGAACGCGCTTCGGGCGGGATGCCGACGCCGGTATCCGTGATCGCGATGCGCGCCCGCTTGCGGTCTCGCTCAACAGCGACGTCGATACGCCCGCCGGGTTCCGTGTACTTGATCGCGTTGTCCAGCAACGTGACGATGACTTCGCGCAGTCGCTCGCGGTCCCCGTGGACCCAGGTCTCGCCGTCCGTGCGCACGGTCAGGGCGATCTGCCTGGCTTCCGCCAGCGCCCGCATCGAGCGGCTGACTTCTTCGGCCAGCTCTTCGATGGGGATGTCGGATGGAGAGACGATTGTCTGCCCGGCGTCCGCCTGGGCGAGCGTAAGCATCTGGCCGACCATTTTGCCGAGGCGGTCGCTCTCGCTGAGGATGTCCTCGACCGCGAGGGAATCGGAGCTGGCCTGGCCGATTGTGCCGGCACCCATGCGGCGTTCGAGCAGTTCGGCGTTGGTGCGGACGACGGCTACGGGAGTTCGCAGCTCGTGCGAGGCGTCGGCGATGAAGGCGCGCTGGGCGTCGATCGCCCGTTTGATCGGGCGAAGGGCGCCCCCGGACAGCAGGTAGCCGCCGCCGAGCGCCGGCAAGATGCTCAGGCCGACGACCGCGAGCAGAATAGTCTGCAGCTGGGAAAGCGTCTTCTGTTCGCGCTCGATGCTACGGCCGACTTCCAGGAAGACCTGGTCGCCGTTCTCATCCCTGGCGGCGAGGACGTATATCCGCAGCGTCTCGTCCTCTGCTGAACCCTCGGTGATGGCGTGACCATTTTCGAGCGCCTCAACCAACACCGCGTCCGAGGCCAGTTCGTACTCATCGGGGAGGTTCGAGCTTTCGTAGATCTCGCCTGAGGGCTCGGCGATCGCGAAGAAGTAGCCACCTGTGTCGAACTCGTATTCGCCGTCCTCGGTTGGCGCGCCCTGACTGGGGTCGGACTCGTGTCCGCCGACGCCGGGCGACTTGTGGTCGTTGACCAACCTCTCGTCGTCCCGCGCCTTGTCCGCCAGTTCGGCGTCGACGCGGTCGTAGATCAGCGAGTCGGTTGTGAGGTAGACGACGACGCTGCAGACCGCGAGGATGACGACGAGGATGGCGGTGAAGACGATCGTCAGCCGCCAGCGCGCTGCGGAGAACAAGTTAGCCGCCCAGCACGTACCCGGCGCCGCGGACCGCCTTGATCTCGACCGGGGCGTTTAGCTGTTTGAACTTGCGACGGAGGTAGGTGACGTAGACGGGCAAGAGGTTGGACTCCGGCCAGGCCTCGTAGCCCCAGACGTGATCGAGGATCTGCGACTGGCTCAGGACCTGCCCCTCGTGGCGCATCAGCACCTCGAGCAGGGCGAACTCGGTGGGGCTGAGGTCCACGGACTTGCCCTTGTGTTCGGCTCGGCGGCGGCGGAGGTCAAGCTCAAGCCCCTGCCCCTCGAGGCGGCCGGAGTCGCGCGGGTCGATCTGGCGGCGGGTGAGCGCGCGTAGACGCGCCATCTGTCCCGGAAGCGACCGACGCCCCGACGGCCACGGAAGCGCCGGACAGCACGGACGACTCCGCAGACGACACCGACGACTCCACGGATGGCACCGACGACGAGTCAGACGACACGGACGGTACTGACGACGACTCGACCGAAGACGGTCGTAACTGCCCGGATAAGGAGGAAGACGCGGACACAACGACAACCACAACGACCGGCGCGTAGCCCCCACTGCGCGTCGCTACCTACGACAGAGGGCGCTCCGCCCGGCGCCCTCTCGCTCATGCCGGCCCTCCCCGGGGCGCTTTCACCCCGGAGGGGGCCGGCTCCTTGTTGTGCGTAAAGCGTTAGAATGGCAGCCACTACAGAGGAGGAACCGCCATGACTGACCCTGCACAGACATCAACTGCCACCCGCGACCAGATCCGGCAGAAGCTGGAACAGACCCACACGGGGTACCACGACCTGCTGAAGTCGCTCTCAGCAGAAGACTTCAAAAAGAAGAGCGCGAACGAGGCGTGGACCGTCGGTCAGCTGATGTGGCACGTCGCCTGGGGCAGCGGTTACGTTGCCAGCGGTGTCGAGCGCGCGCGCACCGGCAAGGACCTGAGCTTCCCGCCGCGCGGCATCTTTGACACCCTGAACCCGTGGGTCACGCGGATGGGCGCGCGGGGAGCCTCACCCGCGTCCGTCGCCAAGAAGTACGACGAGGCCTACGCGAAGGCGCTGGCGGCGATCGACACCGTGAAGGACGACGAGTGGGACAAGGGGTTCAAACGCCTCGGCCAGTTCCTCAGTGTCACCGACGTCTACGGTGAGAACGCGGGTCACTTCGAAGAGCACCGGGCCGACATCCTCAAGGGGCTCGGCCGCTAGACTGCGATGCGCGGCTACGCACTTCACGAAGGCGAGGGCCGCACTTACGACTGGCGCGGCCACCTCTTCACGATCAATGCCGCCGCTGCTGAAACGAACAGTCAGCACGCGGTCTGGGAGTTCGTCACCAAGAAGGGCGATGAGCCCGGCGACCCCACCCACGACGATGTCGACGAGGTCTTCTTCATCCTGGAAGGGTCGCTGACCGTCCGCTGCGGTGGTGATGAGTTCGCGGTCGGCGAGAACGGTTTCGTCTTCCTCCCGCGCAACGTTTACACGATCAACAATGACGGCCCGGTGCGGATCATCGGGCTGTCGACTCCCTCAGACTTCGGCGACCACATCGAGAGCACCGGCGAGAGTTTGACGGACGCCGAAGCAAAGGCCGCGCGCGACGCTTTGCTGCGGAATCGAAGCTCCTAGAGCCAGGCGTTCAGGTCTCGCCCCTGTTTTAACAGATTGCACCTCCCCCGTCCGTTTTGCGCGGCTGCACGCTGCTTCACTCGCAACTCACGCTGGCTTCACGTGCGGTTCATCATGGCGGCTTAGTTTTGAACGAGCAGATATGTCAGCACGTCAATTCAGAAATTCACGGAGGTGGAACCCATGAGAATCGCAATCATCGCCTTGATTGTCGCCGTCATCGCGCCGGTCGCCGTCACGGCTTAAGCCACGAACGGCGGTGGCTCCGGGGCGGCACCAACCAGCAAGTCGGCACCCGCCACGCCGATCCCGCTGAAGGAGGCGAAACTCAACATCGAGCATAACGCCACGGACGAAGACACAGGATTCCAGGGGGCCATTGATAGTGAAGGCTGGAACCGGCTGGACGAGGTCCTGATGGCAACGTCTTTGAGCCTCAGGGGGTTGGGAGAACTGAGAACCCTGGGGCTGACGGAGCTGTTCTTCGAGACGGTGGAGCCGGAGAACGCGGACGTGTCTATTGAGGAGATGCTGGACAAGCTGCCCGACGGCAACTACACGATCTCGGGGACGGCGATGGAGAACGGCGAAAGCCTGGGCCAGACGTCGGGTGTCGCCTGGCTGACACACAACATCCCGGCGGGTCCTGAGCTGCTTACGCCGGAAGGGAGCGCGACTGTGCCGGTTAGCGGGCTGGTCGCCAGCTGGGGGAAGTGGACGAGACGATTGACGGCGACCCAGTCGACATCATCGCCTACCAGTTGATCATCGAGAAGGACGTGCCGCCCGATCCGAACATGATCGGGAAGATCGGACTCAGCATGTACTTGCCGCCGTCGGTGACGAGCATGACGATTCCGGACGGCTTCCTGGAGCCCGGAACGCACTACCTGTGGGAAGTGCTGGCGATCGAGGAGAGCGGTAACCAGACGCTCTCGTACGGAGAGTTCGATACGGAGTAACAAATCCGTTCCAGGACAGCCCGCGCGCCTTTCCCCCGTGGTGCGCGGGCTGTCTTGCCGTTCGGGGGTTGGGGCGAGATCTGGGTAGTGTCCTGACGGTAACGGCGGTCACAGGTGCACATGGTACTATCGCGGCACGATGCCGCAGGACATCTGCTTCTGCCATGCGATCGGCCGAGAGACATGACGACGACAACACGACGGCACGACGAACCCGAACTTCTCGCACCGGTGCTGCTTTGCGGGCCGGACGGTCTCCTCAATCGCGAGGCGGTGGGCTGGTCGCGTCACCCACTGCACAAGTGCAACCTGCCATCTTCGCTGGCTCGCAAGAAGAAGTGGAACTACTGGGCGGTTACCAGTAACGAATTTCTCTTCTCGGCGACCATCGCCGACATCGACGCGCTGCAGCTCGGCAGCGCCTACATCTTCGACCGGCGCACCCGTCGCCACATCGAACAGACCGTCGTTCGCCCGGCGAACACCATCACGATGCCGGAGACGATTTCGGGCGACATCATCATCGAGCATCCCGCCATGCGTGTCGCGCTTACCGACGAGGGCGCCGGCACGCGCATCCGCGTCGAAGCGGCTGACTTCGGCGGCCTGCGGCTCGCGGCCGACATCAGCGCGCAGCGGCCGCCTGGTCACGAAACGCTGAACGTTGTCATCCCCTGGAGAGACATCCAGTTCCAGTTCACGTCCAAGCAAAACACCTTGCCGGTATCCGGCTTCGTGCAGCTCGGCGACGAGCGCTACCAGTTCGCGCCGCCGTCGTTCGGCTGCCTCGACTACGGCCGCGGAGTGTGGCCGGAGCACACCATCTGGAACTGGGGCTCGGCGTCGGGCGTGCAGGGCGGCCGCACGGTCGGCTTGAACTTGGGCGGTCAGTGGACCGACGGCACCGGTATGACGGAGAACGGCATCTGCGTCGGCGGCTGTCTGACCAAGATCAGCGAGGACCTGGCCTTCGATTACGACCGCGCCGACTTGATGAAGCCCTGGCGCGTCCGCACCGCGGCGACCGATCGCCTCGATCTGCGCTTCGAGCCGGAATTCGAGCGCGCCACGATGACCGGCAGCAAGGAAGGCAATTTCTCCGACGCCCACCAGGTCTTCGGCTGCTACTCCGGCCGCATCACCCCGGACAACGGCGAGCCAATCGAGTTGCGCGAGATGTTCGGGTGGATCGAAGAGCACGAGGCGCGGTGGTGATTCCGGCCGGATCCGATAAGGCCTGGCGCCAACCAAGATACGGAAACCACGGGTACGCCAAAGTTGATTGACGGCATGCTGGGCGCGGCGCAGGTCCTTTCGGTGGACTGGGAGGCGATGTTTACGCCAGAGGCGAACGTGATCGAGATCTTCGTTCGCGGTACCGTGATGTACTTCCTGCTGGTGGCCCTGCTGCGGATCACCCCGCGGCGCACAGTCGGCTCCCTGGGCATCGTGGACCTCGTGGTCGTGGTGTTCGTCGCGGAAGCGGCGGGAAAATCGCTCGGTGGTGAGTACGTCTCCCTTATCGATGGCGGCGTCCTCGTGGCGACGCTCGTCGCGTGGGGCGTGGTGCTGGATTGGTTGAACTACAACGTGCCGGCGGTGGAGCGGTTGCTTTCGCCCCCTGCCCTGCCGGTGGTCCGGAATGGCCGCCTGCTGCGCCGCAACATGCGGTCCGAATTCCTGACGGAGGACGAACTGATGGGCAAGCTTCGGGAGCAGGGTGTGGAGGACATCAGCGGCGTCCGTGTGGCCTACGTCGAGGAGGACGGAGGGATGAGCGTGTTCACGAACAAGGGCAAGAAGCGCACCCGTCGCAGGGCGCCCCAACGCAAGAAGGTCGGGTAGGCCGCCAACTCCTACAGGCTGAGGCCCGGCAGGGCGCGCAGCGTAAGCACGGCGCCAACGCCGACCAGCACGACGGCGCCGGTCAACGGCAGCACGCGGACGATTGCGCTCTCGCCGGTGAGTGAGGCGGCGAGGGGGACTCGGGCGACGAGTGGGTGCGCACGAACTCGGTCTATCACCTGCCGAGCGTATAGCAAGCCGAGCGAGATGCCGGCGAGAACTGCCGAGAGACCGACGCTGAACGCGACGATCAGCGCGATCCCGAGTCCGATGCGCCCTAGCGAAACCGCCGCCAGCAGAACGATCAGGGCCGACGGACTCGGCGTCAGGCCATCCGCCAGGCCGAGAGCGATCAGGCTGCGCCACGGCGACACACCGGTCTGCGCGGGCGGCTCGTCGTGGTCGTGATGATGGTGGTGTCGCCACGGGAGCAGGTGCGTGAGCTTGTGGAGGAAGCGGCCGCCGCCGCGCATGGTGACGAGGCGCACGCCGAGCGCCAGCACCATCATTCCGGAGGCGAGGCGGAGCCATGGGTAGAGAGCCTCCGGCAGGACCCAGTGCGAGGCAAATATCGCGATCGACCCGATGGTGAGGACGCCGATCGTGTGAGTCGCGGCGATGACTAGGCCGAGCATCAGCGCCTGGCGGGCCGAGCCCTGGACACCGACGAAGTAGGCGGCGACGAGGGTCTTGCCGTGGCCGGGCTCGAGCGCGTGGACCGCGCCGAAACCGAACGCGGCCAGAAGGGCGAGCAAGACCACTGACAACGTCAGGTTGTCCGCGTCGATCAGCGACGCGAAACCGGCGCCCTGGCGCGACACTGCGCTGGTCACGCTTGCGGGCAGGACAGGCGCAGGCGCGGCAGCGGCGCCGGTTGCGTCGGCGGAGAAGGAGACGTTCGTGGTGTTGAGGGGGCTTGATAGAAGGCTGTCTGGGTAAGTCGTGAGCTCGGCGCTGACGTCGTCCGTCGGCGGCGAGCCCTGGAGCACGAGGCCCGGAAGTGGCGCGACGACAATCTCCTTCCAGCCGAGCCGATCCGCATAGTCGGCGTCACGGAACTCGATTGCGGTCTGGCCGGCAGGTGTCGGCGTTTCGAATGCCGCGTCGATACGGATCGTGTCGAGGCCGCCCTGTCCTTCCGGGAACGTGACGCGCCGGGCTATCGGCTGGAGCGTCTGCTCCTCGCCATCGAAGAGGAGCGTGAGGGCGTCAGCGATTTCTTGTGTCGCGCGGTCGACGTAGGTGTTGGACTCGGCGGGCGAGACGGTGCCGTCGCCATCCGTGTCGATGCCATCCATCTCTTGGAAGGCGGGGATCTCCGCGATGTCGAGGACGTAGTTGATGCGGATGACATCTGAGTAGAGTTCGATGCGGCTGTAGCGGTTGATCGTGAAGTTGCCAAGCGGGTGCGCGGCCGCCTGGCGCGGCGAACCGAGCGAGAACATTGCCCACGCCGACACCACTATCGCGATGCCGGCGAGGACGAACGGGCGCCTGAGGGCGATCGTCATGCCTCCAAGTCCTCCAGCGCCTGCTGTGCAATCGGCGCCTGCAGCACAGAGAAGTGCGGGTTGATTTCGAGGGCGCGCGCAAGGTGGTCGCGCGCCCCCTGCTCATCGCCGAGCGCTCCGTAGATCATTCCGGCGTGGTACTCGACCGAGGCATCCACTGTGCCGAGGCGGAGAGCCTGGTCTACGTACCGGAGTGCCTCGGCCGCGCGGTCTGCTTTGTAGAGCGACCAAGCGACGGCGTCGGCGGCGTAAATGCTGTCCGGTTGCGCGTCGTAAACAGCAAGCGACTGCTGGATGGCGTCGCTGAGGCTGATGTCGTGGTCGGCGAAGAAGATGGCCATCTGGAGATCCGTATTAATGCCGTTCGCCTTGTAGAGCTGGTCGATGACGCCGATCAGGTCGTACTGGCGTTGCGCATCGCTCGGCTGGCCGGCGACAGCGTACACGTCGCCAAGCGCGGCGATGTACTCCGGGAGCGGCTGGCGATCGGTGACCTGCGTGTAGAGGTCGATGCCGCGGTCGTAGTCGCCGCGGGCGGCGGCGACGCGCGCCTGGCCGGCGAGCGCGTGGATGTAACCCGGGAAGGCTTCCAGGGCGGCGTCGTACTGGTCTGCGGCGTCGTCCAGGGAGCCCTGGCTGAACTTGAACGTGCCGAAGTTGACTCGCGCCCAGGCCGTGGCCTCTGCGTTGCGGCCGCCGTCGGTGCTGAGCGCGTTCTCCCATGCCCCCTCGGCGTTGGCCAGATCTCCACACAACTCGTAGATGTGAGCGAGCCGGCTGAAGGCAGAGAGGCCGGGTGCCTGCGAGACGAGCTGGTTGTAGCTGTCGAACGCTTCGTCGTAGAGACCGAGCGCGATCTGCGCGTCACCGATGATCGCGTGGGCGAATGCGTCACTCGGGTCGAGCCTCTGCGCCGTGTGTGCTGTCTCGATTGCTGCGGCGAATTCGTGGCGAACGTTTTGGAGTGACGCGAGGAGCGCGTAGGCGCTGGGGTTGTCGCCGGGAAGCTCGGCGAGCGAGGTGTCAACAGCGGCCTGCGCCCGGCTGTAGTCGCCGACATCGCCGGTCTCGCGGGCGCGCTGCAGGTAAGCCCCGGCGAGGCGGTTGTAAGCGACGAAGTCTGCCGGGTCGCGCTGGACGCGAGCTTCCCAGAACGCGACGTTGCTGTTGGTAACAGCGTAGGGATCCGCGGAGACGGGGGGGGGGGGGGGGGGGGGC
>JBBEAZ010000021.1:5455-87860 GCA_040882565.1 Dehalococcoidia bacterium | reverse complement strand
ACGGCGGCGGGGCTGTGCGAGCCGCCGCCGCCGTCCGCCAAAAGGATGATCGCGAGGACAAGGGCGAGCAACGCTGCGCCGGCTCCCAGCAAGGCCACGCCACTCATCGTTGCCGGCCTCAGTGTCGCTGCCCTCATCTCTCGCTCCATCCTCAAGGGGGTGATTGACTAACCGATCGCGCGGCGGCCGACTACCAGGCCGGTGCCGCCTACCATCAGCGCCACGCCGAGGCCGGCGATCGCCAGCAGCAGCGTTGTGTCGACGCCATCGTTAGGGGCGGGCTGACCGCCGGTTGCAGGCAGGCTGCTCACTTCGACGGCCGGGTCGGCCAGGTAGGGGAACGCGCTGCCGAATGATTTGTCGTTGGCGTTGATCGCGTCAGTGACACCGGCCGTGCGGTTGAGCACAAGCTGGAGCGCCGTGTCGATGACGTCATCCGTGAGGCTCCGTCCGTTGGGGAAGGCGACGTCCTTTGTGAAGTCGATCGTGACGATATCCGGGATTAGCGCTTCGGCGACCTGCGCGGAAGTGAGGTTGCCAAGGGGACCACCGTCCTCCGCGCCGACGGGGCCATTGAGCACCGCGTTAACGGCGTCGCGCAGGCTCTGCATCGTGGTCTGAGCCGTCGGGCGGAACGCCGTGGCATCCGTCGCAGGAGCGCCCTTGTTGAAGTCGTCCTTCATCGCCGCCGGGATGAGCGCCGTGTTGATCGCGGGAATCGCCATCCGGTCGAGTTGTGCGCCCCCGTTGGTCGTGTTCGCCCACGCCTTGATCGTGCCGGTGTGCGAGTCGGCAGCGCCGGTGACAGCGGTGATCGGCAGCTCGAGGATCATGTAGGTGACGTTCGTGCCGGCGAAGGTGTCGGCGGGGGCGCCGTCGGCTGCTGCGCGGAGACCGGCAGCCGGGACGTAAGGACCGGCGACGAACTTCTTGAAGGCGGTCAGGTCGAAGAAGAAGGGGTCGTCGCGCAGGCCGGCAAAGGCCTTGATGCCACCGGCTTCCGTGATCTTCGCCGCCTGGCCGGCGGGAGTGACTTCGCCGTTGATCGGGTTGCCCAGTCCGGTGACTGTGAACTTCTGCGGCGTGCTGCCGTCGAAATCGAAGTTCGCCGTGGCGTTGTCCGCGAGGTCGCCGTCGGTGTCGACGTGGATCGTGTAGGTCGCGTCGGCGTTGAAGCGCGCCGCGGAGTTGCCGCTCGGCGCGGTCAGGCCGTTGACACCGAAAGCGACAACGAGGTTGTCGGCTGCTGCCGGACTGCGGAACGCGTAGACGTCCGTGATGTCCAGCGGCGCGTTGGCCTCAGCGGCGGGGCCATCGCGGTGGTCGGCGCCGCTCGCCGAGAGCGCCCAGAGCGCTGCCGCGCCGATGGCGAACGCGAGCGCCAGGAATAACGCGGCGGTGACGCCACGGACCGGTGAGATGAGAACAGGCATTGTGCCTTTACCTCCTTAAAGGTGTTGGATTGCTTGTGGCCGCCGTCCATGGCCGGCGACCGTCTATCAAGAAGTAGTTCGCAGGGAGGCCAGATCTGGATCACCGGGCGTTTATTGGCCATCAAATCGGCTTGACAGACGGCGTGCCGGATGTAGATTTGACTCTGCAACCAGTGCGAGACGAAGGCCCAGTTAGTTCCAGGAGGTGGAAGATGCAGTTCGGTTCGGTGTTCAAGATGAAGCCAAAGGCGGGCAAGAAGCAGGAGTTGGTCGATCTGTTCAAGGGCGGGCGCCCGACAAGCGACGTGAAGGGCTTTGTGATGGCCCACGTCTTCGACTGCGGCGACGAGGTGTGGGGCGTCGCGGTATTCGCCAGCGAGCAGGCCTACCGCGACAACGCCAACGATCCGGCTCAGGACAAAGAGTATCGGCAGATGCGCGATCTACTTGAGGCGGACCCAGAATGGCACGACGGCACAATCGAGTCGATCGGAGCGTAGGCTAGAAGCGTCAGACGAGCGCCGGCGGCTAGAGGTCGCCGGTTACGACAGGGTCGGAGGTGGGCTGCTGAGAGCCGGGTGCTGGCTCGACCGTGATGGCTATTGAATCGACGCCGGCTGGGTCGAAGGGGATGGCTGTCCGCACGTTGCCTGGAGATTGCTTGCTGAACGCGCCGAGGCTGGCGGGCTGGCCGTCGGTGATGGCCCAGAGCTGGTAGACCTGGCTGGAATCGAGCGGCGGCAGGTCGTCGATCTCGAGGAGCGCAAGGTCGTGGTTCTTGAGCACGATGAACTCGCCAGACGACTGACCTGAGAGTTGGGACACGACCTCGCCGGACACCTCGTCTTCCGACGACTGAAGCGTCACGTTCCACACCGCGAGCGCAGCGATGACGATGGCGAGGGCGCCCGAGAGCGCGTATCCGCCGAATGCCGGACGCGCGAACAGCCCGCGGATGGCGTGGAGGAAGCCGCGTGACGGCGCTTCTGTCGTGAATGCGGGCTCGGACGCTTCGCTTGAAGACTCGGCGCGGATCGCGTCCATCAGGCGCGACTTGAGCGCGGGCGGCGGCGCCCTTTCGGGAGCCGCGGCGGCGAGTCCGGCGGCGACTGCCTGTAACTCTCCCATTTCATGGTGCTGGTCACAGGACGCGAGGTGATCATTGGCGGCGATCAGTTCGTCGTCAGTTAGCGCTCCGAGAGCGTAGGCGCCGGAGATTTCTTCAAATTCGTCGCAGTTCATGGTCCACCTCCCGCACCCAGAGTTCCCCGCATCTTGTCCAGCGCCAGCCGCATTCGACTCTTGACCGTGCCGAGGGGCAGGGTGAGCTTCTCGGCTATTTCAACATGTGTTAGGCCCTGGTAGTAGGCCATGTCGACGACCTGCCGTTGGTCTTCAGGCAGTTCGTTGAGCGCCTCGCGAACCACCTCGCCGTCAACGTCTGAGACGACGCGTTCCGTGAAGTCGGTGCCGGACCCTATGTTCTCCGCGTATTCGGGGAGCTGCCGTTCGGCAAGGCCATTGCGAGAGCGCAGGGCATCGATCGCGCGCCGATGGACGATCGTCAGGACGTAGGACTGGAGCTTGCCACGGGCGGTGTCGATGCGCTCGGCGCTGCGCCAGAGTGAGAGGAAGGCTTCCTGGACAACGTCCTCAGCGGCGGGGCCATCGCCCACAATGCGGTACGCGAGCCCGAAGGCACGCCGGCTGAGACGGTCGTAGAGTACTTCCATAGCGTCCGGGTCCCGGCGGCGGATGCCTGCCGCGAGGGACTCTTCCTCTTCATAGGTATTTCGGACAACAGGGGAAGTCAGATCACCCTCCGATGCAGATACGGGTCTGTGCGGCGTCTCCGCAGGTGATTATCGCATTTGCGGACGTTTGAGCGGGCGGGAGTTTGTTTGGTAATTTCGTGGTTTGGCAGACGGGGTTGAGGACGGCGTTATGCGCCCGGGGCCGGGAGCGAAGTGGCGCAGGGGGGAAAGCGGCGCTCGTTATGTCATTGTTTTGTACTTTTTGTGTTTTTTCGGTGCTCGTCAGCGCTCGGCAGATACGGAATGGCAATTTGTTCTGCAGTTTCGGTGTTTTGAAGGGCGTAGTGGCATTCCGGAATAACGCGTGGTTGAGCCTTCGATTGCCGAATAATACTTGACTGATTACGGCGGCAAGATGCGTAAGGCCCCGCGACTCAGGTGTGTGGCGACTCAGGTGGCGCAGTGAGATCAAGCAGGCGGTCCCACACTTCGCGGAGCGACTTCATGCCGAAGTTACGGAATGCCAGTAGGTCGTCGGGGGAGAGCTTCATGATCTGGCCAACGGTGGTGACTCCTGATCGTCGGAGGCAGTTATAGGCTCGCATTGACAAATTGAGATCCTCGATTGGTACGTGGCCAAATTGGCGATGCGGCTCGTCGTCGTCGCCCCAGGCAGCACCCACAGCGGTGTCAGGCATGCGCTATGACTCCTGCGGTGAGAGGTCGCCTTCGATCCACTCTTCGCCGCCTTCGAAGACTTCCTTCTTCCAGATGGGGACTTCGGCCTTGAAGCGGTCGACGAGGGCGTGGCAGGCCTCGAAGGCTTCGCGGCGATGGGCCGCGGAGACGGCGACCAGCAGCGACGTCTCGCCGATCTCGAGGCGGCCGGTACGGTGCTGGATGGCGACATTTATGACGCCGTGCTGCTCGCGGATATCTTCGGCGATCTGGCGCATCACCTTCGTCGCCATTTCGGGGTAGGCGTCATACTCGAGATAGAGGACGCGGCGGCCGAGGTTGTTGTCACGGACAATGCCATAGAAGAGGGCGACAGCGCCGGTGTCCGCGCTCTGGACGTGCTCGACCACGCGCGCCGGATCGAGAGTATCGGGCGTCACTTCAAACAGCACGCGAGCCTCCGCTCACGGGCGGTATGAGGGCGACTTCGTCGCCGGGTCGCACGGGATGGGTGTTCGGCACGTACTCGGCGTTGACGGCGAAGCGCACAGAAGTGGCGAAGCCGGCGAGGCCGGGGTAGCGGTCCGCGAGGGCGGCGAAGACGTCGGCGGCGGTCAGGCCTTCGCCGAGTTCGACGTCGGCTTCGCGGGTGCCGGCGAGTTCGGCGAGCCTGGCGAAGAGGCGCACTCTTGCGGTGCTCATGTGGCCAGTTTACCGCGACCCGGTCCGTTTCCTGAGCGGAGCCGCAGGCGTAGCGAAGGACCTCGCCCGCGCCGTACGGCGTTTGAACCGGCGAGGCGCCACGGCACAATGCGGCGCATTGTCAGTGCACCGCGCTTCGTTTTGGGTGTGCTCGCCTTCGCTGCGCCGAGGCCCTTCGTTCCTCAGGGAACGGTTTGCCACGCTTCTGGAGGCGCGCTAGGATGGCGCTATCTTTCGCCCAGGAGCGCTCACATGAACCTTCCGTCCGATGGCAAGTCCCATGATCAAGTCATTTCCGAGCTCGACGCCGCGATGGGGGGCGACGCCGATTGGATCGGCGGGCGTATCTGGAGCCTGGTCTACTACGCCGGGGATGACGTGGCGCAGGTGCTGCGCGATGCTTACAGCAAGGCGATCTTCACGAACGGGCTGGGACCGGACGCTTTCAAGAGCCTGAAGAAGTTTGAGTCGGAGGTCGTGGGGATGACGGCGGGGCTGCTGAGCGAGCCCGAGGCAGTCGGCAACATGACCTCCGGCGGCACCGAGAGCATCCTGATGGCCGTGAAGACGGCCCGTGACCATGCCCGCGCCGAGAAGGGCATCACGGAGCCGGAGATGGTGGTCCCCGTGAGCGCGCATCCGGCATTCGACAAGTCGGCGCAGTACCTCGGTGTCAAGGTGACTCATGCGCCACTCGACGGGGCGCTCCGCGCCGACGTAGCTGCAATGCGGGAGGCGCTCACCGCGAACACGGTGCTGGTGGTCGGGTCGGCGCCGAACTTCCCGTTCGGCACGATCGATCCGATCCCGGAGATCGCGGCGATGGCGTCGGAGCGGGACATCCCGTGTCACGTCGACGCCTGCGTCGGTGGCTTCCTGTTGCCGTTCTGGGAGCGATTGGGGAACAGCGTGCGGCGGTGGGATTTCCGCGTGCCCGGCGTCAGCTCGATTTCGGCCGACCTCCACAAGTATGGCTACGCGGCGCGCGGCGCGTCGACGGTGATGTACCGCGACCCAAAGTACCGGCGCTACCAGTTCTTTGCGGTCACCGACTGGCCGGGCGGCCTCTACGGTTCGCCGACGATGACCGGCAGCCGCCCGGGCGGCGCGATCGCAGCGGCATGGGCGGTCCTCAACTATCTTGGCGAGGCGGGCTTCCTCCGCCTGGCGCAGACGATCGCCGAGACCACGAAGGCGCTCCAGGATGGGATCCGCGCGACGCCCGGCCTCAAGATCCTGGGTGAGCCCGACGCCAGCTTGTTCGCCGTGGGCTCAGACGATTTCGATATCTATGTCCTCTCCGAAGCTCTGGGCAAGCGCGGCTGGTATCCGGACCGCCAGCAGCTGCCGCCAAGCCTGCACTTTATGGTGACGCCGGTCCATGCGCCGATCGTCGAGCCGTTCCTCTCAGCGCTGCGTGAGGCGGTCGAAGAGGTGAGGACCGAGGGCGGTGTGTCGTCGGGGGCGGGTGTCTACGGGTCGCTGGTGAAATTGCCGGACCGGGGTATCGTGCGTAACATCATCCTCGACTTCATGGATGGGCTGACCCGCGAGCGGGACGAGGCGAAGTGACCGCTGCGCCACACGCAGAGCGTTCGCTCCTCTCACGTCTGCTCGATGTTATCTTCCCGCCGCGCTGCGTTTCTTGCGGCGCGTTCGGGCCGTTCGTTTGCGGAAATTGCGCGGCCCAGCTGGCCAACGCCGACCATCCTCGCTGCGAGGTCTGCTGGCAAATGAGCGAAGCAACCCGCTGCGGGGAGTGTGCGCATCGCCCGCCAGCGTTCACGGCGGTGCGTGCCGCTTATGTTTTCGGCGGCCCGGCGCGGGACCTCGTGCACGCGCTCAAGTACGACGGCATCTCTGCCGTCGCACCCGAAATGGCGGCGGCGATGAGCAAGCTGCTGCTCGAGTGGAGCCCGGAGGTCGATGTGATTGTGCCCGTGCCGATGGCGGGCGTTCGCCAGAGGCAGCGAGGCTACAACCAGGCGTTGTTGCTGGCGCGGGAGATCGGGCGCGGCACAGGCATCTCGGTGGCGGCGAAGGCTCTCAGCCGCCGGCCGGGCGTCTCTCAGATCGAGCAAATCGATGAGGAAGCACGCCGCAGGAACGCACTCAAGGCCTTCGCACCCAGCCGCGGAGCTGTGACTGGAACAGTCCTCCTTGTGGACGACGTGATGACGACGGGCGCAACACTCGATGCCTGTGCCCGCGTCCTCAAGAGTGTGGGTGCAGAGCGGGTCTACGGCCTGACGTTCGCCCGCGAAAGCTAGAGGCAGTGCGATTCGGCCGCTTGAGGGCCGATTCACGGGCGGCATACAATCGAACCACACGAAGCCCATGAGAAGGAGTGCCTGATGGATGTCATCTTCCGCGGACAGCACCTCACGATCAGCGATGGCTTCAAGAAGTACGCTACGGAGCACCTCGGGCGGATCGAACGGCACCTGCCGATGGCAGACCACGCGATCGTTGATGTCCGGCGGGAAGCCAAGAGCGGCGAGGGACGATTCGTGGTGCAGGTGACGATCAGCGCCAACGGCAACTACCTGCGCGCCGAGGAACGCAATCACGACCTTGAGGTGGCGCTCGATGCCGTCGCCGACGTCCTCGACCGCCAGGCGAAGCGCTTCAAGGAACGCAAGCTCCTGCGCAGCGAGAGGCGCGTGGACAAAGACCGGTTGCCGGGGGAAGGCGAGTCTGCTGAAGGGGCGCTGCCACCGGACACCGAGATCATCGACGGGCGCGTTGTGCGCATCAAGCACTTCGCGATGAAACCGATGACCGAGGCCGAGGCGATCGAGCAGATGGAGCTACTTGGCCACACCTTCTTTCTCTTCCGCGATGCAGACCGCGACGAACTGGCACTCGTATATAGAAGGACGGACGACGATTACGGGCTGATCCTTGAGGAGAACTTAGAACCGGCATGATCTTCACGATCACCCTCAATCCGGCGGTGGACCAGACGCTGGTGCTACCGAAATTCACGGCCGGGGACACGCTGAGGGTGAAGTCCAGCCGCTTCGATCCCGGTGGCAAAGGGATCAACGTTTCGCGGGTGATCCGGGAGCTGGGCGGCGAGAGCATAGCAATGGGGTTCGCGCCGGGTGGCCTCGGCCGCTACGTCGAACACGCGCTTGAGGAGATCGGCATCGAGACCGACTTCGTGCACACGGAAGGCGAGAC
The DNA here is from genome assembly GCA_040882565.1 of Dehalococcoidia bacterium. GTDB lineage: Bacteria > Chloroflexota > Dehalococcoidia > SM23-28-2 > RBG-16-64-32 > CF-162. The sequence continues at coordinate 80,107 of JBBEAZ010000021.1, read as the reverse complement.
GCGCACGAACATTGCGATCCTTGACGAGGCCCGCCACACCACGACGCTGCTCAGTGCGCCGGGCCCGGTGACCGATGCGGCGTCAGTCGAGGAATTGCGGCGCCGGCTGCGGGACCGCGTGCATGCGGGAGACTGGCTCGTTGTCGCGGGAAGTATTCCGCCGCCGCTGACAGGCGCCGTCTACGGCGAGATGATCGGGGAAGCGAACGAGCGCGGCATCAACACCGTGCTGGACGCGGATGCGGGTCCGCTCGTCTCCGGCTGCGCCGCAACTCCGCGGATCGTCAAGGGTAACCGTCGGGAGTTCGAGGGCCTGGTCAGACGTCCGCTGGACGACGAGGAGTCAACGCTGGAGGCGATTCGCCAAGTGCACGAGGGCGGAGTGCCCATCGTCCTCGCAACGCGAGGCCGAGCCGGAGCGGTCGCGATCTACGACGGGCACATCATCCGCGGGGTGGCGCCGAAGGTGCGGGCGGTCAGCGCGGTGGGATCAGGTGACGCGCTGCTTGCCGCCGTCGTGCTGACGCTGAGCAGTGGCGGCGACATGAAGGAAGCGATGCAGATCGGCATCGCCGCTGGGACGGCTGCTGTACTGACGCCGGGCACCGAGCTCTGTCATCGGCGCGAGGTGGACATCCTGCAGCCACGTGTGCGCGTGGAATCGATCGCCGAACCCGTCGGTAGCCGGGGCTAGCGGCGTTGCCCCGGGCGGGCGCAGTGGATTCACCGGCGCTCGTAGTCTTCTTTGGCGGCGCGGGCGAGACGCCCGTCGAGGCGATGGTCGACCGAGCGCGCTTGGCGGCTTCTCTGGACGCGATTGACGCTGCACTGAGCAGCGAGGCGATCGGCCGCGCGATTCTTGTCACCGACGATCCGGCGCTGGAGATTGATGTGCCGGGCGTGGAAGTTGATTGCTCGACAGGGGTGTATCAGTTCGGTGGGCGCCTCGCGGAGGTGATCCGCAGCAATGCGCTGGGGTCTCTCGTGTACATGGGTGGCGGGAGCGTGCCGCTGTTCAGCGCGGAGGACTTTGATGATGTCGTATCGCGGCTTGAGGCTGGTGTCGCGGTCACGAACAACCACTACTCTTCGGACCTCATCGCATTCCCGGTCACCGACACTGAGCTCGCCGCGGTGGAGGCAGTTGAGCGTGACAACGCGCTCGCGCGGGCGCTGACGGAGGCCGGGCTGACGGTCGAATCGCTACCGCGAACGGTTGTGACGCAGATGGACATCGATTCGCCGAGCGACCTGCTCGTGCTCTCCGTCACCGGCGGTTGCGGGCTGCGGTTGCAGGCGTACCTCGACGGATTGGGTCTCGACACGTCACGGTACCAGCGGACGCTTCCGCTGTTTACTGACCGGCGCGCACAGGTCCTCGTAGCAGGACGTGTCGGTAGTCATGCCTGGGTGTACCTGGAGCGCGAGACGGCGTGTCGCGTGCGCCTCTTCGCGGAAGAGCGTGGGATGGAAGCGGACGGACGCGCGGAGTCGGCGCGGTCGCTGCTTGGCTATTACCTGGAGTCGGCAGGGACTGAGCGGTTCTTCGAGACGCTGGCCGAACTGGGTGAGGCCGCGTTCCTGGACACGCGCGTGCTGCTCGCGCACAAGCGGATCGCCGCGAGCCGCGAGGACCGCTTTCTCTCTGACCTCGGCGATTGGCAGGGGATTTCGGACCCGTTTCTGCTCGAGTTCACGCGCGCCGCGTGTGAGGTGGCGGTACCGGTGCTGCTCGGCGGGCATTCGCTGATGTCCGGCGGGCTGATGGCGCTCAACGAGCACGCCTGGGCGCTGAGCGAGCGTTAGTTTCCGTACTGACAACCCGGTGTCACGTGTGTCGGTTAGGCTTCACTCGAATCATCACCAGAACGTAGAAAGGACAGACCAATGAAGGTCAACAACTTTCATATCCAGATCCTGACGGAGAATCCGGATCGCCTCAAGGCGTTCTACCGCGAGACTGTCGGCTTGCCAACCGTGCCTGATTTGGGCGACGGCGCCTTCGCCGTCGCAGGGGCGAACCTGTTCGTGGACGGCCACAGCGAGGTCAAGGGCGCTGCCAGCGAGCCGCAGCGAATGCTTGTCGATCTCGTGGTCGATGATCTCAAGACAGAGCAAGCCCGACTCGAAGGGCAAGGAGTCAAGTTCATCCGCACCGCCGGCAAAGAAGAGTGGGGCGGGACGATCTCGACGTTCCTCGACCCCGACGGAAACTACTGTCAACTGATCCAGTATCCGCAGTAGCAGCCTGCGCGCGCCGCAGAGAATCAGGCCGCCTCCTGTGTGAGGCGGGCTGATGGCGTTTGGCGCCGACGCCCTCAGGCGTAAACTTTGGGCATGATAGCGCAATTCACGATTCGGAAGTCGATGAGATCGGGCACTGCCGAGGTCACCGCCGCGACTCCGGCGGCAACGCTGACGGCGACGGTGAGCACATAGTCGACCAGCAACGCCCCGGCGGCGACAAGGCCTATGCCTGTGCCGAGGTTTTCACGCGCGACGATGTAGGCGCCGCCGCCATTGGGATAGGCCTTGATCGTCTGGCGGTACGAGACCGCCACCAGGGCCAGGAGCACAGCGATGACGCCGGTGATCGGCAGCGAATATTCAAACGCCTGTTCCCGCGAGGAGGAGTACAAGGAGGATCTCCTCGGTGGCGTATGCCGAGGAAGAGAGAGCGTCCGAGGCGATGATCGGGAGCGCCATCAGCCTGGACAGGCGCTCGTGCACGATCTGAGCAGTCGCAGGGGGTGCCCAGAACAACACGGCGTACGATCGCGAGGACGCGGGCAACCGGGCCCTGCGGCCGGCTGCCGGCGAGAGTCGCTTCGATGTGGCCGGGCGCTACGCCCTTCAGCCGGCGGCGTTTTGGCACCACGCGCAGGTACGGCGTGCCGCTGGCGCCGAGTCGCACTTCACGCACTTCGACGTCAACTTCGGACGGGCTCGAACCTCGTTGCTGCCGGGGGATGACTATCCGGGCGCGATCTTCGCCTTGTTCGGGTTGTGGAACGGCGCGGCATTTGCGGGGGGACGGGGGTGGCCTCCGAGGGGGGAGGCGCGGCGGGTGGATCCGAGCCGGCGGGAGTTTTGACACGTTCGCGACGCACGAAGGACCGCGAGCGAGGCGCCGGCTCATCTGGCTTGTCCACACATGTATGGTCTGTTTCTTGATCCTGCGGAACCTCGGCATTTCTCCAGGGCGCGCTCAACGAAGGTTCAACATACGCGGGCGTGTCTGATTGACGCGTTTCTGCGCGCGACATAAACTGGGGCGGTCGCCGCCGTTGCGCGGGGCGAAGGAGTAAAACTCAGTTCACGATCTCAGCTAAGCGACTCGAATGTGCAGTGTCTTCCCACCGGGGAGGCGCTGCTTTGTGTTTTAGAGAGGTGCCCCATGTCCGTTCTTGAGCAGAGTGATCCCACGGTTGCCGATATCATCCGCCGCGAGCAGGAGCGTCAGCGTCTCGGCCTGGAGCTGATCGCGTCCGAGAACTACACGAGCGCGCCGGTGCTCGAGGCGATGGGCTCGGTGCTGACCAACAAGTACGCCGAGGGTTACCCGGGGAAGCGCTATTACGGCGGCTGTCACATCGTCGATGAGGCGGAGACTCTGGCGATCGACCGGGCGAAGGAGCTGTTCGGCGCTGAGCACGCGAACGTCCAGCCAAACAGCGGCGCTGAGGCGAACCTCGCCACGTACTTCGCATTGATCGAGCCGGGGGACACGGCGATGGGCATGAACCTGGCGCAGGGCGGTCACCTGACGCACGGTCGCGAGGTCAACTTCTCTGGGCGGCTGTACAACTTCGTGCCATACAGCGTGGTGCGCGAGACAGAGCTGATCGACTACGACGAGATGGCGCGGCTGGCGCGTGAGCACAAGCCGAAGATCATCGTCGTCGGGGCGACGGCGTACACGCGGATCATCGACTTTCCGAAGGCGCGCGAGATTGCCGATGAGGTCGGTGCGTACCTGATGACGGACATGGCGCACATCGCTGGTTTGGTCGCGGGTGGCGTGCACCCGACCCCTGTGCCGTACTCGGACGTGGTCACTTCGACGGCGCACAAGACGCTGCGAGGCCCCAGGAGCGGCTTCATCCTGAGCAAGGAAGAGATCTCGCAGCCGATTGACAAGACTGTGTTCCCGGGCGTGCAGGGCGGCCCGCACATGCACATCATCGCGGCGAAGGCGGTGTGCTTTGGCGAGGCGCTGCGGCCGGAGTTCAAGCACTACGCTCAGCAGGTCGTCGATAACGCGAAGACGCTGGCGGAGGCGCTGCAGTCGCACGGGTTCCGCCTGGTCTCCGGGGGCACTGATAACCACATGATCCTGGTCGACGTGGGCGTGAAGGGGATCAGCGGGCGGAAGGCGGAGCAGATCTGCGACAAGGTGGCGATCACGGTGAACCGGAACACGATCCCGTACGATGAGCGGCCGCCCCTGCAGGGCAGTGGTCTGCGGATCGGCACGCCGGCGCTGACGACCCGCGGCATGGGCCCGGAGGAGATGCGGGCTGTGGCGGGGTTCATCGCGCGGGCGATCGAGGGCCGCGACGACGAGGCGACGCTGGAGGGGTTGCGACGGGAGGTCGAGGAGTTTGCGGAGGTGTACCCGGTGCCGGGGATCACGGACCGGGCGGCGGTTTCGGCGTAGGGCCTGGGCGGGGCCCGATTTGCGCGTCTTGGTTCAATCAAGACAACTTGATTGCGTTTTTCGGTCTTTCGTTTTTCGAGGGGGGTTTCAGATAGGAATGGGCGCGGCGACTTGATTGAGTTCAAGATGATTGTCTCGCTGCCGGTTGGTGTGGGGAGCCGGGGGTTGAGGGGCAGTAAATGGGGGCAGACGGCTCTTCAATTTTGTTAAGGGGCAGGAAGAGGATAGCGGAAAGGCGCGGGAGTTGCGAGGGGTGGGTGGCACTGTGGGTTCGCGTGTGAACTGGAGAGGAAAAAACGCGCCGATAATGGCGATTTACGGTATTGACGCGGTGACAACCTAGGACTACGCTTAGCCGACCCCACAGCCAAAGGGGGGCACGATGCGGCGCGTACTGATTCTTCCTTCATTATTGATTCTCGTACTCACCGGCCTTGGGGTGGCCAGCATTGCGGGCGCGTCGGGGAATACGCCGACACCGACGCCTATTGAGGCCCCAACCGTCGCGCCAGGCACATCCCGCATAGGGTTGCGGTTTCTGCTCAACGGAGTGCCGGTGGAGCTGAGCGTGATCCCGCTCCCCGACATTACGGCAGACGGTGTGCTTTGCCCGTTCGGTGGGCTCGACGAACCCGTCGTGGGGCCGGAATTCGCCGTAGGATGGCCGTTAGGTGGAACCGGAATTCCACCCGAATGCGCCAAGGGCCCGCCGACGACCATCACGTTCGGGGTCCAGACGGAGGTCGGCACGATCACACGTCAGTTCGTGTGGACCGGTGACGACGTGATTGTCGATGTCGAGTTGTCGGGTGCCAGCCCGACAGCTTCGCCGACCCCAACGTCCCTAACGCCGACGCCGGGGCAATTGCCGACGACCGGCGGGCCGGTCGAGTCTGGCGGTTCCGGGAACAGCTGGCGGTTGGCGGCGTTGCTGCTCGCAGGTACTCTCGCCTTCGCGGCTGGGATGACAATCGCCCTGCGGAGGAATGATGCGCACCAGGCTTTTTGTGCTGTTGATCATTGGCGCTGGCACGATGACGCTTGGGGCGACGGCGCACTCGTCCGCAGGTGACGATGATGCTGAGGGGTGCCTTCCAGAAATCAGCTCAGTCCTCCCGTCGCCAGTGATTGCTGGTGATGGCGTTGAAGTCTCGGGTGCGTGCCTCGGCAACGTTGGGGATACTATCACCCTCAACTTCGATGGCGCGCAGAAGGTAACTCATATCGACACGGACGGTGTGATCCGCTTCACCATGCCTGTGAAAACCGACGTTTCGACAGTGGAACTCACAACCGCCGGCGGGCAAGTGGTCGTCATCCCCCTTATCGTCCAGCCATATCACTTACCGGGCGCAGGCGACGCCGTCGCCCCAGGCAAGATTCTGGTGAAAGTTAGAGAAGAGGGTGACGAGCAACGCCTCAGTGGAGCTGGCGCCGCCGCATCCGGCCCTCTGTTTGACGGCGCCTCGGACCTTGATCTTTCCAGATGGTTCTTCGTCGATGTGCCCTCGGGCCAGGAAGTCCAATACATAGAGGCGATAGCAGATGAGAGCTATGTAGAGTGGGTTGAGCCGCTTCTGGCCAACGGCGGAGGCCCCGACCTTGCCCCGAACGACCCCTGGCTACGTGAGTCCAGACCCTCAGTGCTACGGTGATCAGCAGTGGGCGCCACAGAAGATAGATGCACCGGGAGCCTGGTCCGTCACGACCGGTAGTTCTGGCGTTGCCATCGCCGTGATAGATACCGGAGTGGACTTAGGGCACGACGACCTATACAACAAGATGCTGTCGCAGACTGACTATACCGGAACCGGCGGCACGGGTGATGGTTGTGTTGGGAGTCCAGGCTATGGGCATGGCACAGTTACCTCCGGGATTACTGCTGCGGACACGGACAATGCGGAAGGGGTTGCGGGGGTTGGCTGGGACTCGCTGGTCCGGTCGTACAAAGTGCTCGAAACGGTCCAGGGCGTTTGTGTATTTGGCGAAAATTGCGGCGCGCTGGCTCAGGCTATACAGGACGCCGCTAACCAGGGGGTCAAGGTCATCAACATCAGCTTACGGGGGTGCTATCAGTTCGGGTTGGCCGCCGAACAAGAGGCTATCAACTACGCCTGGTACACAAAGGGAGTGGTAGTCGTTGCCTCTGCCGGGAACTCCTATAGCAATCAGGGAGTGTACCCCGCCGGATATGACAATGTCATTGCCGTGGGTGGCACCGATGCGCAAGACAATCGTTGGGTCACCTGTTGCGAGGGATCAAACGCCGGGACGTGGGTGGACATTAGCGCTCCGGCTGCGTCGATCCTCTCGACGTCTCCACAACAAGGGTACGCCAAGTGGTCGGGGACTTCGATGGCCTCCCCCCACGTTGCGGGAGTGGCTGCGCTACTGGCTTCTATGGGTCTGAATCATTGCGAGATCGTCAACACCATCCTCGACCCGGCTAACGTTGATCCGATCAACTGGGAAGGTGGTGTCGGGCGAGTCAACGCCGATGAGGCAGTAGACAATCCGAAGTATCTACCCTGGACTGTTCCTGCCGGAGACGGTGACTGTGACGGGTTCACCAGCGCGCATGAAATTACCCTCGGAACGGATCCCGAGGTCGCTTGCGGGTTCACACCGGGTGGTTCTGGCCCGCCGGATTCCGCCTCAGACACGTGGCCAGCTGACATCGTTGAATCGAACCACGTCAATGTCCAAGATGTGCTCGCCGTGAAACCGTATTTCGGGCAGGCGATCCCGCCTGCTCCTGTGCGCTACGACATCGTGCTCAGCGGCAACATAAACAGCCAAGATGCGCTTGCCCTGAGTCCGTTTATCGGGGGGCCCTGCACCCCCTAACCGCTCCCTAGACCCGCGGGGGGCGCGGCGGTGTGGTCGCCCCGTTCGTGGATTCGTGAGCCTCCCTCCACGGCGGGCAGGCCCTCCTCCGGCGGGCAGGCACCACGAAACGAGAGGGGGGGTGGCCGCACCGCGCGGGGGGGGGGTGGTCGCACTGCGCGGCGGTGGGGCGGGCGAGACCCTCCTCCGGCGGGCAGGCACGTGCACAGCGGGATGATGAGGCGATGCGAGGGGTGCCTCGCCCCTACGGGGGGACGGCGGGCGGCTGGTGGCGCGTGACGGTGGGCATCGGTAGGATAGGCGGCATGAGTAACAGCTCGCGTCGGATGGCGCTGCGTGCGCTCGCGTGTCTCGTTCTGGGTTCTTTGGTCGTGATTGGTTGCGGTGGTGATGACGATGGCGGGGACAGTGCGACGCCGACGGCGACGGAGGCTGATGCCGGCGGGGCGACTGCGACGGCGGCGGCAAACGGTGGAGACATTGGGGCCGGCTTTGACGCTTGCACGCTGCTGACGATGGACGAGGTGGAGGCGGCGATCGGCGCGGTTGACGCGGGCCTGCGGCGAGAGGGTGCCAAGATTTCGTCGTGCCTGTGGTCAGCGAAGGTTGGCCGGGACTTTGTCAATGTTGGCGTGTTTCTGGGGTCGAAGCAGGAGCTGGATTTGTTCCTGGAGCTGGCGCAGGGTACGGAGGATGTTGAAGGACTTGGCGACCGCGCGAAGTTTTCGGAGCCGCTGGGCGCGACCGAAGTGATTGTTGGCGGTTATGGGGTGACGGTGAGCGCTGGGACGTCGGAGCGCGAGCCTGATGAGGTGCGCGACGTCACGACGGCGTTGGCGGAGAAGGTAGTGGAGCGGCTGCCGTAGCGCGGTGGGCGCTGCGGGTGTGGCGCTTGCGCGTGACGGGGCGGTTGTGGGGTCCTCGCCTTCGCTGCGGCGGGGCCCTTCGTTCCTCAGGGAACGGGGGAGGCAGTGTTTGATGAGGCGGTTGTGCTGGATGGCGGCTGGCGGTCGTTTGGAAGGAGATAGAGATGATGCGTTGGATGGGCAAGAGGTTGGTTCTGGTTCTCGGCTTACTCGCGGTGGCGGCGCTGCTTTTGGCGGCGTGTGGTGGTGGGGATGATGACGACGACGCCGGCGATGACGGTGGAGCGACAGCGACGGAAACTGGTGCGACCGATGACTCCGGCGACGACGGGGGAGACGCCTCCGGCGATGGCAGCGGAGATGACGGTGGGGACGACAGCGGCAGCGACTTCGACGCGTGCACGCTGCTGACACAGGACGAGGTTGAAAGGGTGATTGGTCCCGCTGACGAGGGGCTGAACCAGAACTTCGACCCGATCTTCTCGTGTTTGTGGTCGGCGGACGCCGGTGGCATGGACTATCTGAGCGTCGGGGTCTTCGCCGGGTCGGATCAGGAGTTGGGGGCGTTTTTCGAGCTGACGGAGGATGGGGAAGAGATTCAGGGGCTTGGCGAGGGCGCGCAGTTTTCGGAGTCGTTCGGCACGCTCGAGGTGCTTGTGGATGGCTACTACGTGACGGTCAACGTCAGCATGTTCGAGCGAGAGCCTGATGAGGTGCGGGATATCACGACCGGCCTGGCGGAGCGGGTGCTGGGGAGGTTGCCGTAGCGCCCGTTGGCGCCGCGGTGTGGCGTTTGTCCCCGGCCGTGTCTGTGTAGTTCTGGCCTTCGCTTCGCTACGGCGAGGCCATTAGCTTCTAAGGCGGACAGGCGTTCCCAGGGAACGTTCAGTGGTGCCATAGCTACGTTGTACGACCAAAATCGTGGTGTTATAATCCGCTGGTGCCCGCGGGATAGGCCCCCATCGAGGGCTGTGGCTCCTCGGGCGTTTAACTTTGTGTTGAGAGGATTCATTGCGAGATTACGAATTAGTTCTTGTGGTTAGCCCGGATGGTGGTGAGGAAAACTTCCCCAACACGGTGGAGCGAGTGCATACGTTCATCAAGGACCGTGGCGGCGAGATCAAGAACGTCGACCAGTGGGGCCGCCGCCGCCTCGCCTATCCGGTGCAACGCTTTACAGAGGGCTACTACAACATCACGCACTTTGCCTTCGACCCGCAGCAGGTGCGCGCGCTCGAAGGGAGCCTCGACCTGGCAGAGGACGTCCTCCGGCACCTGGTGGTACGCATCGATGAATCGAAAATGCCGGCTGTGCCGACGCGGGGAATGCCACCTGTCTCGGACGAAATTGGAGAGCCGGACGCGGACCAGATTAAAGAGCCGGTCCTTGACGAAGTAGAAGAGACGGTGCCGGACGCGGTTGAAGAGCCGGTCCTTGACGAAATTGAAGAGCCGGCGCCGGAGCAGGTGTGATGGCTGGTCTGAACAAAGTCATGGTGATCGGCAACCTGGGCGCAGATCCCGAAATGCGCTACATGGCCGATGGGACCGCGCTGACGAGTTTCAGCGTCGCCGCGAGCCGTAGCTACAACGGCCCGGATGGCGAGCGCAAAGAGGAGACGGAGTGGTTTTCCGTGGTCGCTTGGCGCAAGCTGGCGGAGCAGTGCAGCCAGTTCCTGCAGAAGGGCAAAAAGGTTTACGTCGAGGGACGCCTGCGCACTCACTCCTGGGATACCCCTGAAGGCCAGCGCCGCTATAAGACCGAAGTCGTCGCGTATCGCGTACTATTTCTTGACAGGGCGGGTGGCGCTCCCAGCGGAGAAGAGCACGACGCGATGATGGACATCGAACCTGAAGATGTGCCATTTGAATAGGACAGCAAATGAGTGATCGAGGACCATACGGTGGATCATCGGGCGGGCCGCGCGGCGACCGTTCGGACGGGCCTCGTGGCCCGCGGCGGGACAGCGGCGGCGACGATGACCGGCGGGGGCGCCGCCCGGGCGGGCGCAGGCGACGAGTCTGCATCATGTGTGCCGACCACATCAAGACTGTTGACTACAAGAATGTCTCGTTCCTGCGGCGTTTCGTTTCGGACCGTGCGCGGATTGAGACACGACGCCGCACCAGCGCCTGCGCGAAGCACCAGCGCGCATTGGCGACGGCGATCAAGCGGGCCAGGCACCTGGCGCTTTTGCCGTACACACCGGAACACATCAGGGCTTCGCAGGGCCGGTAACGCTCGCGGGAGTGAGCTGCCGATGGCTGTAGCGGGCCTGTAACGCAGGGAACTAAACCATGGCTAAACGACGCAGAATACCGACGCCAGCCTGGGACCATCAGCCGGGGACGCTTGGGCGCAAGCTGGAGGCGCCGGCGTGGCAGCTCTGGGGGGCGATCGGAGTTATCCTCCTGGTTATCGCCTCGCTGGGTGTCGTCGGTTGGGGCTTTCTATCGGACTACCTTGAGGACCGCGCGCGGCCAGGATCGACGGCGATTGAGGTCGGCGACCGAGAGTACTCGGTGCGGGACTTCACGGACCGCGCGAAGCTGTTCGTGGACGAAAACGGCGGCGCAGACAGCGCGTTCCTGGTCTTCCCGACGCTTGGGCAGCAGCTCATCGAAGAAGCGATCCTGCTGCAGTACGCGAGCGAGAAGGAAGTGACGGCCACTGACGAAGAGGTTAAGGCTGCGATCGCCTTGAAGCTGGGCATCGAGGCCACGGACCCGAACTTTGACGCCCGTTTCCAAGAAGAGCTGGTGACGACCGAGCTGACCGAAGAGGAGTACCGAGACATCGCACGCGCGAATGTGCTCAAGACGAACCTGACGGCAAAGTTTAAGGCTGAAGTGCCGGCCACGTTGCCGTCAGTGCACTACCGGCAGATCCAGGTGGCCGATCAAGCGACTGCAGACGACCTGGTGACTCAGCTCGAAGGCGGCGCGGACTTCGTCGCCCTGGCCGCAGAACATTCTGAGGACGCGACGACCAAGGACACGGGCGGCGACAAGGGCTTCGTGCCGGAAGGCGCTTTCAGCGACGACGCGCTGGAGGATGTGCTGTTCAGTCTTGAGCCGAACGGGATCACGACTCTGCCCGGGGGCAACGCTGTGTTCGTCTACCAGGTCCTCGAGAAGTCCGACATCCAGGAAGTGACCGACGACCAGAAGAACACACTGACGGCGAACGCGTACTCCGAGTGGCTGGAGGCGAAGAAAGAGGAACTGGACGTGAAGAACGACCTCGACTTCTCGACCGGCGATCCCGACAAGATCCAGTACGTCGTCGAACACGCCGCCCTGTCCCTGCAGCAGTAGGTTGCGATGGCCGGCCGTCCGAGCGTTGGTATCGTTCTCCTCGGTCTCGGTACTGTTGGCAGCGGCGTAGCGCGAGCCCTGACAGAGCGAACCGAGACTTACTCGGGTCGGGTCGGTGCGAGGCTGGAGCTGCGCAAGGTCCTCGTTCGCGACGCTAAACGCGAACGCGCGTTCATGCCGGACCGTTCGCTGATCACGACGGACGCCGACGAGGCGTTGAACACGGAATGTGACATTGTCGTCGAAGTGATGGGCGGCGAGAAGCCGGCGCACGAGTACATCCAGCGCAGCCTGGCGAAGGGTCGCTGGGTCGTCACCGCCAGCAAAGAGGTGATGGCGAAGCACGGGCCCGAGCTGCTGGCCGCGGCGACCGCGGGCGGCGTCGACATCCTCTACGAGGCGAGTGTCGGCGGCGGCATCCCGATCATCTCGCCGCTCAAGCGCGACCTCTCGGCGAACGAGCTTGGCTCGTTGCGGGCCATCATCAACGGGACGACGAACTACATCCTGACGCGGATGAGCCGCGAGGGCGCGAGCTTCGATGAGGCGTTGAAACAGGCGCAGGCGCTCGGCTACGCGGAGGCGGACCCGACGAACGACGTGGAGGGGTTCGACGCGGCGTACAAACTGGCGATCCTGGCCAGCCTGGCGTTCCACAGTCACGTGCGGCCGGAAGACATCCACCGCGAAGGCATCACGGACCTGACGCCGCGCGACTTTCGCTACGCTGCAGAGCTGGGCTACGCGATCAAGTTGCTGGCAATCGGCCGGCGGGACGACGGGGGGATTCAGACGCGTGTGCACCCGGCGCTAGTGCCGAGCGACGAACTGCTGGCGAACGTGGACGGGGTGCTCAATGCAGTACAGATTGAGGGCGATTTGATCGGGCGGGTGTTGTTCCAGGGGGCGGGCGCCGGGTCGTTGCCGACGACGTCTGCGATCATGGCCGACGTGCTCGACGCGGCGCGCTCGATCGTGCTCGGCAGCAAGCCGTCGCCGTGGCGTTATACTGCCGACATAGCGATGAAGCCGATATCGGAACTGACCAGCCGCTACTACATTCGCGTGGAGGTATCAGACAAGCCGGGAGTGCTTGCCGGGATCGCGCGCGCGTTTGGCGACAACGGCGTCAGCATCGCATCAGTGATCCAGAAGGAGACGGACGACGAGGCGCAGGCAGCGGAGCTAGTGATCATCACGCACGCCGCGAAGGAGGCCTCCGTCCAGCGCAGCATCTCGCAGGTGAAGGGGCTGGAGGGGGAGGTCCGCCAGGTGGGCGCCGTGATCCGGGTGGAGGGCTAACGATGGCGAAAATGAGAGCCGACTCTCCGCCCGAACTGGGGAGCGAGTGGTTCGAGAACGAGCTGCGCGACACCAAGGCCCGGCTGCATAAGGTCGAAGGTGAGCTGGCGCAGGCGCTGAAGATGGCGTGGTCGGTTGACGCCGACATGCAAAAGGTGCTGCAAGGGATCGCGGTCGCCGGATCGGTGGAGGCCACGCTGCAGGCGTTTCGTGAGGAAGTGCGGCAACTGCAGGGCGCGCTGGGCAAGATACAGGACCGCCAAGGCGCGCTGGGGAACCGCGTGGAGCAGCTCGCGAACCAGCGGCAGGCGGAGACGGGGCGCGAACGCCAGGACCTCGGGCAGGTCGCCAAGCAAGTCGAGGCGATCAACCGGGTGATCGAGCAGTTTGACGGCCGGACGAAGGCTCTCGAAGAGATCCTCCGGCATATAGAAGAGGAAGTCGCGACGACGCGGCTGACGGGTCAGAGCCTCGAGCGTGGGATGGATGAAGTGCAGATGCGATCGGCGCGCAGTCACGAAGCGACGATGCGGCTGGACCAGGAGTTCTCGCGCTACGGAGGTGAGATCGAACGCCTGGATAAGAACGCCGACGCGATCGCCGACCGCCTCGCGTTGATCCTGGAGCAGGTGCGCAAGGCGCTGGACAAGCAGGAGCAACTCGAAGCACTGGCCGGGACGCTGGAGGAGACGGGTGAGGCGATCGTGCGCGCCAGCTTAGAGCGAGAGCAGATGAACGCGCGCCTGGCCGGCCTGGAGCACATTTTGACCGAAGCCACGGAGCGCACGAATGAGTTTGTGCAGGGGATCGCGCGGCTGGACCAGCGCAGCCAGCTGCAGGCGAGCGACATAGTTGTGATTGCGGCGCGGCTTGAGGATCTGACGGAGCTAACGAAGGCTTCGCTGAAGAAGGTCTACCAGACGTTCCTGCGGCAGCGCCGGAGGGCGTCTGAGGCGCTGAACCAGGAGATCAAGGAGTTGACCTCCGGTGAGTTGCACGCCGCGGACTAGGTTTCAGGTTTGAGGGTTCGGGCGTCAGGGCTGGTGGCGTGATGGCGCTTTCTGCCGGGACGACTCAGCCGTCAGGCGTGCTTGCGCGGTACCGTGACCGGTTGCCGGTTACGGAGGCGACGCCGATGATCAGCCTCGGCGAGGGGAACACGCCGCTGGTAAAGTCGCGGCGGCTGGTGGAGCGAGCGGGATGCAAGGAGCTGTACTTCAAGCTCGAGATGTGCAATCCGACCGGGTCGTTCAAGGACCGGGGGATGGTGGTGGCGCTGGCGAAGGCGGTGGAAAGCGGAGCGGAGGCTGTCCTATGCGCTTCGACGGGCAACACGAGCGCTTCGGCAGCGGCGTACGCGGCGCACTGCGATCTCGAGGCCTACGTGCTGGTGCCTCACGGTCGGATCGCGCAGGGAAAGCTGGCGCAGGCGGTTGCTCACGGCGCGAAGGTGCTGGCGGTCCGCGGGAACTTCGACGAGGCGCTGGCGATCGCGCGTCAGGTGAGTGAGAAGCACCCGGTCGCGCTCGTCAACTCGGTCAACCCGTACCGGATCGAGGGCCAGAAGACCGCGGCGTTCGAGATCATCGACGTGCTTGGGGACGCGCCGGACCTGCTGTTCATACCGGTCGGGAACGCGGGGAACATCACGGCTTACTGGCGCGGCTTTGTCGAGGAGTACCAGGCGGAGCGCGCCGGCCACAAGCCACGGATGATTGGCTGGCAGGCGGCGGGTGCGGCGCCGATCGTGCGGGGCGAACGCGTCGCCGATCCGCAGACGGTGGCGTCGGCAATCCGGATCGGGAACCCGGCATCGTGGCAGTACGCGGTCGCGGCGCGCGATGAGTCCGGCGGCGAGATCAACGCTGTGACGGACAAGGAGATCCTGGAGGCGTACCGGTTGCTGGCGCAGGAAGAGGGCATCTTCTGCGAGCCGGCGTCGGCGGCATGTGTCGCCGGGTTGTTGAAGGTCGCCGCGGAGAAACCGCAGAACCTCCGCGACCAGACTGTCGTCTGCATCATCACCGGGCACGGGCTCAAGGACCCGGAGACGGCGATGGGGATCGAGACCGAGACGGTGGAGGTGGAGGCTGAGGTGACGGCAGTCGAAGCGGCGATGGGGCTTCGCTGAGCGAGTGCTGTGGGTCGTACGGAGGATCCTATGGTAGACAAACCTGTCACAGAACGAGGTGCTGTAGTAGCCAGTCTGGCAGGGGTAGTTGGCACCCAGGCGTAACCGCGACGATGCTGGCCACATAGTCCGGTGGGCCACCCCGTTGGCGGCAGCTGGACTTATATCACTAATCGCCGCCTGTTCACCGGCGCACAAAGCAAGCGTGACAAACACCGCGTCTGCTTCCCCGGCGGCGACGGATCAGCCGAAATTCTACACGGAGTTGAAGGCGATCCCGTCCATCATGTTTGATAAGAATGAGATAGTAATACCGGCCGGCCAGGAAATCACATTGAGGTTCGTCAATCAAGATCTCGGGATCGAGCATAATTTCAGTGTTTACAAGAGCGAGGTAGACGACGCCATCGTCAGTATCACATACTGTCGCGCAGACTGTGTCCGTTTTGTCACCCTCAATCTCGATCCCGGCGAGTATCGCTTTCAGTGTGACATCCATCCATCGATGTTCGGACGCCTAACAGCAACGTGATCAATTCAACGAGAGCTTGGATGTCTATTGACACCCTGCTGCATCGGCATTAGGCTGGCGCCGTGAATGCACGATCGCTAGGTTGGAGCGTCCTCTTTCTTGGTGCTGCTACGATCGCGATCGCTGCGGTTTGGCTCCAAGCGGGTTCTCACTCTGGCGCAGACGAACCGGTTCCTCCGATTCGATCTCTGCCAGAGCCGGGTGCTCCCGACGCCGATCACTACTTGCAGGGGCTCCGAGCCGATCAAGAAATCCCGATAGGTACGCCGGAAGCACTCCCGATCACGACGACGCTTCTGTCGCCTGCTGAGATCGAGACGGCTGCCGCGATAGCGCTCGACGACGAAGATCTCATAGATAAGCTGGCGAACCATCGGTACCAAATTGTTGAGGCTGAGAAGTGCGGTCCAAAAGAAGGAAGCTGCTCGCGGCTGGGCATCTTCGACTATGATGTTGGCGTTTGTCTGCACGTGTTTATCAACGTGCTGTCGAGATCGGTCGACGACGTGGTAGAGGGCGGTTGCAGCCCAAGCGAGGGAGAGATCTCGGACGCGCGCGCTATCGCGGAGTCGGATCCTCGCGTTCGCGAGGTCCTGGATTCTTACGATGATGAGCGGTTCGTCGCGGGTCGGGCTTTCGGGCCGCGTGGAGCGCGTGCCGGGGATGGTCATCGATATGTCGGTGTCCGGTGGAACCTTGACGGTGCCAACGTGGGCGCGGAGTTTGTGGTTGATCTAACGACACGCGCAGTCTGTTACGAATGCTGATGGTTCCTCGAACTGGCGCAGCGTTTCCCAAGAAGATCGCACTCTTGGTCGCATTCGCACTGGCGCCGCTCATCCTTCAAGAAGCGGGCCCAGCGCCTGCCGCGCCTTCTCAGACTTCCATAACCGAGGACAACTGGTCGCTAAACTATTCGGTGACCGCTGACGACGGGGTGTCGATTTCCAGCGCCTACTACAAGAGTACGCAACTTCTGTATCAAGCGACGATCCCTTACATCCCTGTCGAATACAACGACGGAGGCGAAGGGTTCGATGAGCTTTTCTCAGGCCTTTTGTCGGCCGGGCCTTACAGGGTTGACCTTACGAATGGATTTCGCATCGAGGCCGTATATACTGACGTTATTTGGCCGGCTTGCACTAGCTACAAGTACACCCAACGGTGGGACTTCTATTCTGATGGCCGGTTCGTGCCGACTCTCTGGATTCAGGGGCCCGGGAAGATGGTTGACCACACGTATCACTTCCGCCTACGCATGGACTACGATATTGCTGGCTCCAGCAGCGACAATTTCGACCGCTGGGAGGGTGGCACTTGGGTCCAAAAGACGGTCGAGCACACGTTCTGGGATGATGATGCCAACGACCCGGAGCAATATGAGTGGCGTCTACGAGATGGTTCGCGGGGATTCAGGATAGGAACCTATGACTCACCCGCTAGCCTCGCCGCGCTCCGATATCACGCCGGAGAGGATGACTACATAGCGAACGAGTACCCCCCATACCCCTCTACCAATTGGGACAACAACGAGTCCATACAGAATTCCGATTTAGTCACATGGAATGTTACCCAACGGTACTGGTCGGACGGACCGAGCACGTGCAACACGGGCAGCATGGTACCGGGTCCGTTTGGTAAAGCCTACGGCTACTAGAACGGGCTCCACAGGGCCTGGCGGATCTCATGGCCGGGTGGTTCCTTCGGCATAGAACCAGGCGCCGTTGTCGTCACCGGCGCTTCGACCGGCTGAAGGACGCGATGGTGGCGCAGCAGATCGGTCTGCCGAAGAAGCCGGGAGCAGGTGACGCACCCTAACGAGCAGCTCGTCCGTGATTGGTTGGTCGCCCAGGCGAAGGGCGACGAGGGGGCGATCCGCGACCTGCTGGCCGAAGATGTGGTCTGGCACGTTCCGGGCCGCAGCCCGCTGTCGGCGGACTATCGCGGGCGCGACGAGGTGCTCGGGTTTCTGGCTCGCCCGCGCGAGTTGTCCGGCGGCACGGTGCGGCCGCAGGTCCTCGACATCATGGCCACTGATTCGCACGCGATCGCGCTGGTGCGGGTGTACGCGGAGCGCGAGGGCAAGAAGCTCGACGGCTCGCTGCAGGCATGGACGTTCCGCATCGCGGAGGGGCGGATCGCGGAGTTCTGGTTCCTGGTGGAGGACCGCTACGCGGTGGATGCGTTCTGGTCTTAGCGGGTCCTCACTCATCCGGTGGAAGATACGTGCCGGGATTCAATTTGAGTGTTTGGTGGTGGTGGTGATGCTGTCATGTATCCCCGGATTGATCGTCTGATTGCCGGCCGCCACGAAGCCTCCGAGGGATGGGCCACGGAAGGGAAACAGTCACCTCGGCTATGACTCCCTGCACAGTCAGCGGGTAAATTCACACCGCAGCCACAAAGGGCGGCCTACTGGAGCCCGCCCTTTGTGGCTACTGTTCCGTCTATTCCTCCCTAGCCACAGACATCGTTGTTATGCAGGTTGTTGGCAGCGTCCAGCTGCGTGTGGAGAGCGAGGAACTCGCCATCGCTATCGTCACCGTCGTTTGCGTCGTTCCACATCGCGCTCAGTTGCGCCGTGGTGTAGGGGTAATCTAGCCCGATTGATGCGTTCAGGTAGGCGGCCACGAGAGACCGCGCTGCCTTGCGCACGGGGTTGGGACCGCCGCCGGTGCCAACGAGGTCCAACATCGTCAGCCCATTGAGGTCGGCATGGGCGCTGAAGAAGCTGTTGAACAATGTTGTGTGGATGAACGGCGGATTCGCCAAGCCATTCGTTGCCGCAGTCCATTGAGCGTCAGGCGATGTGTTCCAGAGCTTGCTGCCGTTGCCGCCCTGCCAGAAGCCGGGCGTGCAGCCCTGACCGCCCTCTCCGACCGTGAACCACTCGCACTCGCTGACGTCGCCACTGTAGTTTTCGTCGCCCGACCATGTGGCCTGGAACGCCCAGGCGCCGGGTGTAAGAGGATCGGTTGACTGTGACGGATGAGCTTCGCCGGGATTCGCGCCATCGAGAGCAACCAGGTCAGTGAATACCGGATCATCCACGCACTCGCCGTTACTGTAGAACGCAAAGCTGACATCGCCCGTGGGCGGTGTGGCACCGCTCACTGAGACTGTGGCCAGGTCGTGCAGCACACTGTTGAGCGCCACCGAGGAGCCCACAACAACCACGGTGTGGCCGGGCTCGAGGTGCAGAGTGGTCTCAACAGTTGACGTGCCCCTGGGCTTGTGGTTTCAAAGTCGTTGTTGTCCTCAGCGAAGCCAGACGTCACGGTTATCGTGTAGATACCCGTTCCACAATCCGCCTCCGTGGCCGAGGTTGGAGTGGGCACGGTCTGGATCCAGCCTGCCTCGCAGACCTCCACGACGTGGTAGACGCCGGCGCCCAGGCCCGTGAACTCATACTTGCCGGTGGCGTCGGTGGTGTCGCTCGTGTTCAGCGTATCGCCGGCGTCGAAAGAGCCAGCGGTCGTGCCATCGTCGTTGTAGAGGTTGATGGTCCAGTCGGGCAGGGGGACGCCGTCGGCCAGGTCGCCGTCACCGTCTACGTCTTCGTACTTGATGCCACTCTTGGTACCCAACTCAAAGTTGCCGAAGTCGTTGCCGGTGTCATGTTCGTCGGCGACCAGCGTTATAGCGTAACCCTCGGGTGCCAGACCGGCATGCCCATCGCATTCGGCAGGCGCGCCGCTCGGGAACGTCTGCACCCATCCCGTTTTAAGCTCCTCGCAGACGATGTAGCTTCCGGGCGGCAACGACGGGAATTCATAGAAGCCAACGGCGTCGGTCGTGTCCGTCTGATCCGCGCCGCCCGCGAACTCCGCCGCATCGAGATCGCCGTTCTGGGGCTGGTTGTCTTCGTAGAGGTTGATCGTCCAGTCGGGCAGGAGCGGCTCGCCGCCCTCTTTAATACCGTTTCCGTTCAGGTCCTCAAACTTGACCCCGCTCTTGCTGGCCGGCCCCTGAGTGACGCCGCACCCCTGGCAATCGCTGAGTGTCACGTAGCTGGACGACGGGCGCGCTGCCGCACAGGTCATTGGGTTGTGTGAAGGGCGTCGGGTCGGTGGTGCCGGTGTAGGCGACGCCGTCATTTGGAGGACCGTCCAGGTTGTCGGGTCCGCAGCCCTGCAGGGTTACGAGGCGAGGACTGACAGGCACGGCGGGGACACATGTGTTGTCGCCGTCGGTGGCTCCCAATGCGCTCCCGCAGGTGTCGAGGAGTCCCGGAGCGGCTCCGGTGACTGTGCCGTTGTACGACCGCGCTGAGATGATGCCGCGCAGGTCTGCCCCTCCGACGTCGTTGATTGAGCTACCGAGAGCCGTGCCAGTGTTGGTTTCGATGATGAGCGCTCCGCCGTCACTGTTCGAACCCTGGTTGCCAGCGAAGGCCGCGAAGACAAGCCCGCTTGAGGCCAGCCCGCCTTCGGTCGAGGTCACGTTTATGAGGCCGCCCTCTTCGCCACCGAGCGACCCCTCACCCGGGGCGTTCCCGGACCCGCCGAGTCCGTTCGCGTGAACCAGATAGTAGTCGGGCGAGCAATCGCCGGCCACAGTCGTCGAGCAGCCAATGAGAGTAATGTTTTCTCGGGCATCAAGCTCAATCCAGCCGGTGCCGGTGTTGCCACCACCACCGCTGTCGGCGCTGACCTGCCCGTTGTGCGCGCCACTGGCGTCGATGGTGATTGACTTGCCCCAGACCTCGACGCAGTTGCTCGAATAGTTGGTATACGGGTAGTTCGGGAGGGGCACGCCATTCGGCTTGTCGGGTCGGTCCGGGCCCTTGCAGCCGTTGGCGAGGTTCGGCTGGTCGTGAGCTCTGGCGACGGATTCGACGATGCCGTAAATGAAGACGTCGCAGCCCTCCAGGTGTACGCGATCGCCGCGCGGGTCAAAGGAGCGGCTGCTGACCTTTCCCGTATCGCTGATGGTGAGCGTGCAGCCCGTGATGAGGTCGATCGGGCCACCGGCGCGGAGGGGGCTACCGGTGCCGGTAGAGCCACTCGCGGACTCCACCAAGCCGTCTATGTCCATGTTATGGCAGGCGTTGATTACGATGATGCCGGCGGGGCCGTTCGCCGCGTTGGCTTGGACCTTAGGCCGGAGGTCGGTTGGCGACGCGGCGCCGGACTCCATCAGGAAGTCGCCGGTGGCGCTGAGGCATTCGAAGTCGGGGTCGCCGCCACGCGGCCCTCCGACTCTGATCGTGATGTTACCGGCGGCGCCGGTACCGGTCCCCACTGTCCGGCTACTGGAGATGACGGCGCCGGAAGTTGTGCCACAAGGCCCCTTCAGCGTCATGTCGCCGCCGACTGTGATCGCGATGTTGGCACCGTTGCCGGCGCCGTTAGTGTTCTGGGCGAGGATGGTGCTACCGCAGGCCATCTCCATGTCGCCGTCCGCGCTGATGGTGACGGCAGCAGCATTGCCATTGCCCGAGGTGTCGTTGGCGAGGATGTCGCTGCCTTGCCCCATCAGAATGTCACCGGTGACATTGATTGTGATGGGTGAAGCGCTGTTGGCGGTGGAGGTATCGTTGGCCTCGATCTGGCTGCCGGTCGCGCCGACTGCAGGATCCATGATCAGGCTGCCGCCCCCGGGTCCATCGTGGTCGCTGATGTTGATGGTAATGCCTCCGGCGGTGGCATCGATGCGTCCAGAGCCTCCTATATGCAGGGTATGGAGGAGATTCAACACGCCGGTCTGCGCGACCGCGACGTTGAGGTCGCACTCATCGTTGACGCCGTCATAAGAGACAGCGGCGTTCCATGCGGCATTGCCGACGTCGCAGTCCGTTTCCAGATGCGCGAGCGCCGGATCGGCGCCGCCGCCGAACGACGATGTACCCAGGAGCGCAAGGGCAAGTAACGCCACCCCCTGCGACGATAGTGCCTGTGGCTGATCCTATTGACTTGAGCATGTCAACTCACCTTCTATGGCGCGCCTTCGGCCTGTTGGCTTAGTCAGGCGCTCTAGTCCGCATGGTTCGCTGCAGGTCTGAAGCGCGAGCGTAAAGGGACGGTTAAGATTTGCCCACACTAATGCAATTAACGAGCGATTGTCAGCCCTCCCATGAGGGTACCTCTGGTTAGTGCGAATGACCTGTACATGGTCGACTCACCCTTCTGCCGCGTAACTGCGGCAAGCCTAGCATGCTCAGGGGTTTTGTATATGGTTCCGTCGCCGCCCAAAGGGCGATGGCCAATCGACTATATGCCCGGTTAAGGGGCGGTGAAGGATTTGCCAACAGTATTGCAATTCTGGACGTGTGTCAAGACATAACGTGAGTCCGTGGGGGCGAGGTAGGGCGCCACACCGGCGGCAGGTGATAGAATCCGGTCGCAATGTTGGCGAAACGCGTATGAGACCATCGGGTACCCACAGAATCTATACCTCGATTGGCTAGCGCTTGAGCGGATACAGAGGGTTACAATAAGGGCCCGATGGCTACTGCCAAAGACCACTTGATGACGGCTACGAAATACGTATACCGCTTTAGCGAAGGCAACGCCGGGATGCGCGACCTGCTCGGCGGTAAGGGTGCCAATCTCTGCGAGATGGTCGGTCTGGGGCTGCCTGTCCCGCCCGGGTTTGTGATCAGCACGGACACCTGCCGCGAGTATTACCGGCTGGGCCGCGAGCTCCCAGATGGGCTGATGAAGAGCGTTCGCAGCGAGATGGCAGTGGTGGAGGGTGCGGTCGGGCGCCGGTTTGGCGACCCTGCTGCGCCGCTGCTGGTTTCGGTGCGCTCCGGGTCGAAGTTCTCGATGCCGGGGATGATGGACACGATCCTTAACCTTGGGCTGACCGCCGATACCGTGCGCGGCTTCGCGGAGGCGACGGGCGACCGCCGTTTTGCGCTCGACTCGTACCGGCGATTCCTCCAGCTGTTCGGCAAGGTTGCGCTTTACCTTGATACAGAGCCGTTCGAGGAGATCCTAAAAGCGGCCAAGGAGTCGGCCGGCGTCGCCTCGGACGCGGAGTTGGACGAACGCGCGCTCGAGGATGTCGTCGAGCGTTTCGAGCGCTACGCGCGATCGGGGCCCCATGCTTTTCCGGACGACCCGTGGGAGCAGCTCGAGCTGGCAATCCGGGCGGTGTTCGACAGCTGGAACAACGCGCGCGCCACGGCGTACCGCGAGTACCAGGGGATCTCGCACGACCTGGGCACAGCGGTCAGCATCATGGCGATGGTATTCGGCAACAGCGGCTGGGACAGCGGCACCGGCGTTTGCTTCACACGTAATCCGGCCAGCGGTACCCGCGAACTGTACGGCGAGTTCCTGGCGAACGCGCAGGGGGAAGACGTCGTCTCCGGCGTGCGGACGCCGCGGCCGATATCGGAACTGGCGACGGAGATGCCCGCCGCGCACACAGAGCTGGTGCGGCACGGGCAGAACCTGGAGAACCACTTCCGCGACGTCCAGGACATCGAATTCACGATCGAGCATGGCAAGCTATACATTCTGCAGACGCGTTCTGCCAAACGCACAGCGATGGCGGCGGTGAAGACGGCCGTGGACATGACCGACGAAGGCCTGATCAGCAAGGAAGAAGCGATCTTGCGCGTGCCTGCTTCGGACCTCATGCAGTTGCTGGTGCCCCTGTTCGATGAAGAGGCCAAGCAGCGGGCAGTGGAGGAGGGGCGCTTGCTGGGTCGCGGACTGAACGCGTCGCCGGGTGCGGCCACCGGCCAGGCTGTCTTCGATTCGGAGACGGCGGTGGAACGCGGCGCCGAGGTGATCCTCGTCCGTCCGGAGACCAGTCCTGACGACATGCCCGGCATGCTGCGGGCGGCGGCGGTACTGACGAGCCGTGGCGGCATCACCAGCCACGCGGCGGTTGTCACGCGAGGGCTCGGCAAGCCGGCGGTTGTCGGCTGCTCTGACCTGTACGTGGACCTGAGCCGGAAGCTGATGGCCGTCAACGGGACGACGATACACGAGGGCGAAGACATCAGCATCGACGGATTCACGGGCGAGGTGTTTGCCGGTCGAATCGAGACGATCGCGCCCGACATCAGCCGCAACGATGCGCTGATCCGTCTCCTGGAGTGGGCGGATGGCATACGCCGGCTCGCGATTCGCGCAAATGCCGACACGCCAAACGATGCGGCGCAGGCGCGCGGCTTCGGCGCTCACGGGATCGGCCTTTGCCGCACTGAGCACATGTTCTTCCAGCCGGAGCGGCTGCCCTCAGTGCGCCGCATGCTGATGAGCGCGGGGCACGTCGCGCGCCTGGAACAGAAGATTGAAGACGCGCGCGTGGAGCTGCAGCAGGCCGGGGGTGTCAGCGCTGAGATCGAGAAGGATATTCGGGAGGCCCAAGACGCTCTGGAGGGCGATGCGGAGTCACTGGCCTATCGCGAAGCACTTGCCCACCTCGAGGAGTACCAGACGGCGGATTTCAGCGGGATCCTGCGGACGATGGACGGCCTGCCGGTTGTGATCCGGCTGCTGGACGCGCCGCTGCACGAGTTCCTGCCGCCACTCGAATCACTGATCGACGAGTTCGCGACGGCCCGTGCTTCGGGCGCTCCAGCGGAAGAGCTGGCCGAGAAGGAGCATCTGCTCGAGGAAGCCCGCTCGCTGCGTGAGAGCAACCCGATGCTGGGCCACCGAGGGTCGCGGCTGGGGCTCACGTACCCGGCGATCTACGAGATGCAAGTGCGGGCGATCCTCGCGGCGACGAATGGTCTCAAGGCGGAAGGCCTGGACCCGCGGCCGGAGATCATGATGCCGCTGATCATGGGGAAAGCGGAGCTCGTCGCGCTGCAGACCCGGCTACGTACAGTGGCCACGGCGATGGGACACACGCTCGGCAAGCCGGGCATTCATTTCGGCACGATGATCGAGCTGCCGCGCGCGGCGCTGCTGGCCGGGGAGCTGGCCGACCACGCGGACTTCTTCTCCTTCGGCTCAAACGACTTGACGCAGATGACCTTCGGCTTCAGCCGCGACGATGCGGAGGAGAAGTTCCTGCGCTTCTACCTCGAGCGTGGCCTGCTGCCGCAGAACCCGTTCGCGACGCTCGATGAAGCGGGTGTAGGGCGGTTGATCCGGATCGCCGTTGAGGAGGGCCGCGCGGCGAACCCGCGCCTGGAGCTGGGGCTGTGCGGTGAGCATGGCGGCGACCCGCAGAGCATTGTGTTCTGCGAGAGCGCGGGTTTGGACTATGTGTCCTGCTCGCCTTTGCGCGTGCCGGTGGCGCGGCTGGCGGCGGCGGCTGCGGCGCTGGGCGAGCGCGAAAAAGACGTCTAGGGCGATCGTCCCTGAGGGGCGCCCGAACTTGCGGCTATGTCCGTTGCATCGAGCGGTTCACGCGGTTGAAGACCCCTCCCCACCCCGCCCCAAGAAGCGGGAGTTCTTCGGGGGGACACCCCCCGAACCCCCCGGCAGCGGGTCCGCTGCACCTCGGGTTGGGCCTCGGCGTCCGCCGGGCCGCGATCGAGGCCTGAGTTAGCGTGGTCCGCAGCGCTAGACGCTCGAGCGAGGCGCTTGCTATCGGCCAGGAGGACACTCCACTGAAGCACCGGCAGCGTCTCCGCTGCACCCAGAATCGGGCTGGTTGTGGGTGGGAGTGGTCCGCCACGGCGGACCCCCTAGCTGGCCGACGGACGGCGTCGCGGGGCTCGCTCAGTCTATGACGACGTCGTCGGGGTAGTGGAGGACCATCGTGCGCTTGTGGGTGCGGAAGCCGAGGCGGCGGTAGAACGGGGTGTTTTCGTCTTCCGACGAGGTGAGGACGATGGCGCATCCGTTCACCTGCTCGATGAGGTTACGCATCATGGCGCTGCCGATGCCCTGGCGCTGGTACTCAGGGAGGACGGCGACGCCGACGATTAGCGCCTCGCGTTCGCCGTCGGATAGCGCTCGTGCCGCGCCGACCATCTTGTCGCCTTCGTAGGCGAGGACGGTGGCGTAGGTGCGGGTCCACGTGCGTTCGAGTTGGTCGGGGGCGTCGTGCCCGAGCGTTTGGGAGTAGACGAACGAGAGGGCGTCCCAGTCGACGCCGGTTAGGTCGCGTTTGAGGGTGATGGGCATGTGGGGAGTGTAGCGCGGTGAGGCCGCGAGGGCGAAACGCGCTCGATTTGTGCACCCTGCGCGGCGTCGTACGGCCCACCCGCCCGCCCGAGAGGTTTGGGTGTCGGGGGGACACCCCCCGAACCCCTCGGCAGCGGCTCCGCTGCACCTTAGCGTTGGGAAACCGTGTCAGTCGTGGAGAGACGTTCCCTGGGGAACGAGGCGCCTTGGCTTAGCGAGGACAGCATCTGTAAGGCGCGGCTGCATGCACGAACATGCGCCGGTCGCGCCGTGGCGTTTCGTCAGGGTCAGATGCTTACCTCGCGTGCGGGGTCCTTCGCTACGCTGCGGCTCCGCTCAGGAAACGGCTGGACGTCTGTTTGGCCAGACGCGTGCGGCGGGGCTACACTTGGTTCTGTATAGAAAGTCGGTTTGGTGAAGGTTGAATCATGTCTGAACGGCGATTGGGGATACTCGTTGGCGGCGGGCCGGCCCCGGGGATCAATAGCGCGCTCAGCGCCGCTGCGATCGGCGCGATCCAGGCGGGCCTGCAGGTCGTTGGCATCTACGACGGGTTCGAGCACCTGATCAAGGGCCGCACGGACATGGTGCGCCCGCTGGCCATCCCCGACGTCTCGCGCATCCACTTCCAGGGCGGCTCGATCATCCGCACTGCGCGCGCGAACCCGACGCGTCACGCCGAAGACCTCGAGCGCACGGTGGACACGCTGCGCCAGCTCGGGATCAGCGACCTCGTCACGATCGGTGGTGAGGACACAGCGTCCGCCGCCGCCGCCGTCTGCCGGCAGAGCGGCGGCGAGATCCGCGTCGCGCACATCCCGAAAACGATCGACAACGACCTGCCCCTGCCAGCGAATGCGCCGACATTCGGCTTCGAGACCGCGCGCCACGTTGGCACACAGTCGACGCTGAGCTTGATCGAGGAGTCGCACACGACCAACCGCTGGTGTCTGGTCGTCGTGATGGGGCGCAAGGCGGGGCACCTGGCGCTGGGCATCGGCAAGGCCGCCGGCGCGACCGTCACGGTGATCCCGGAAGAGTTCGCAGCCGAGCAGATCACGGTCGGGGACGTCTGCCTGGTGCTGGAGGGCGCGATTTTCAAAAGGCGCGCGGCCGGGCGCCAGGACGGGCTGGCGGTGATAGCCGAGGGTGTCGCCGCGAAGATGGCGCCCGATCACCTCGCGGCGTTACCGGGCGTCGAGGTGGGCTACGACGCGCACGGTAACATCCGCCTTGAGAAGATCCCGCTGGCGGCGATCCTGCAGCGGGAAATGACCCGGCGCTTCGAAGAGCGCGGACAGGCACTCTCGCTCGTCGGGGTTACGCTGGGCTACGAGTTGCGTTGCGCGCCGCCCATCCCCTTCGACATCGACTACACGCGTACCCTGGGCTATGGCGCCGTGCGCTTCCTGCTCTCGGAGACTGATGAGCGGACGCGAATGGGCGGGCTTGTCTATCTCGATACCGGGCGCTTGCGCGTGATCCCGTTCAGCGAACTGCAGGACCCGGCGACAGGGCGCATCACGACGCGGATGGTGGACATCCACTCTGAGCACTATGAGGTGGCGCGGGAGTACATGATCCGCCTCGAACGCGCCGACCTCGAGAACGACGCCACTCTCGCCGGACTGGCCGAGGCTGCGAGCATGAGCCCCGAGGCGTTCGCCGAGCGCTTCGGGCCGGCGGTCGCGACATGAACGCAGACGACCTGACCGCCACCGCCCTGGCGATGGTCGCGTCGGGCAAGGGCATACTTGCTGTCGACGAATCGGTGGGTACCTGCACGAAGCGCTTTGAGGCGGCCGGGATCGAGTCGACGCCGGAGAGCCGCGGGGCTTATCGCGAGATGCTCTTCACGGCGCCGGGCCTCGGCGACTACGTCAGCGGGGCGATCCTCTACGACGAGACGATCCGGCAACAGACCGAAGTCGGCACACCGCTCGTGAACGTCCTCAACGCCGCGGGCATCATTCCCGGCATCAAGGTCGACGCCGGTACGAAGCCTCTCGCCCTCGCGCCCGGCGAGACGGTCACTGAGGGGCTGGACGGCCTTCGCGGCCGACTGGAGGAGTACCGCGTGATGGGCGCCCGCTTCGCCAAGTGGCGCGCTGTCATTCGCATCGGCGCCGGCCTGCCGAGCCGGAACGGGATCGAGGTCAACGCGCACTCCCTGGCGCGCTACGCCGCACTCGCCCAGGAGGCCGGGCTGGTGCCGATCGTCGAGCCGGAGGTGCTGATGGACGGCGACCACGGCATCAAGCGCTGCGAGGAGGTCACTTCCGAGGTGCTGGGGTGCGTTTTCGAGCAGCTCGCGGCTCAGCGCTGCCTCCTCGAAGGGATGGTGCTCAAGCCGAACATGATCACGGCAGGGAGCGCAGCATCCGCCCCGGCGGACGCTGATGAGATCGCCGAACGCACGCTCGATACGCTGCGGCGTGGCGTGCCCTCGGTCGTGCCCGGCATCGCTTTCCTCTCAGGCGGCCAGTCGGGCGAGGGGGCCTGTGCCAACCTGAACGCGATGGTGCGGCTGGGCGAGGTCCCCTGGGAGCTGACGTTCTCCTTCGGCCGCGCGCTGCAATACCCGGCACTCGAAATTTGGTCTGGTGACGCGGCGAACGCGCCGGCGGCCCAGGCGGCGCTGCTGCACCGCGCGCGGATGAGCAGTCTCGCGCGATGTGGCGAGTACTCGGCGGAGGCGGAGCGGAGCGCTCCCGCGACGTAGCCGCATGGTATCAGTCCTGGCTAACAGGGGGCCCGGCGGTGGCTGTTTCGCAACCGCCCGATGACGGCGCGTTGACCAGCATCCTCACCATTGTTACGATGCGTTTACAATCCGTCGCGACGATCCTCGCGTAAGCAGGAGGACCAGCATGATCCTACGGACGAGCTTCCGCACCGCCCCTCTCGTCTTTGCTCTGCTTTTCAGCGTCGCGCTCCTGGCGGCTCATCGCGGCGCGCCGCCGGTGTCCGCGGGGATCCAGACGATCACCATCTGCAAGGACACGACGCCACCCGGGGCGACCGGGTTTCCCTTCACCTGGACAGCGGGCTCTAATGGGCCGCAGCCGGGCTTCATGATCGACGACCAGCAGTGCAGCGTCCTCGACGTGTCGGGCCTGGACAAGTTCAACACGATCACCGAGGTGGTGCCGGTGGGCTGGACACTTACCAACATCACTTGCAACCAGGTGACGAGCCCTGTCTCCTTCATCGGCGCCAACCCCAACGCGGCATTCCAGCCGGGTGATGACACCGTCCAGATCGACCTCAACGAGGCGAACGTCACCTGCACGTTCTTCAACACGATGAACGCGACGCATACACCCACCCCAACGCCGACGGTGACGCCTACGTCCACGCCGTGCCCGCCCGCGGTCTGCACGCCCACCCCGACTCCAACGTGCCCGATCGGGACGATCTGCACGCCCACACCCACGCTGGCGGTGACGCCTACGCCGACGGCCACCGCCACGCCGACGCCGACCGCTTCGCCGGCCGCGCCTATCGTTTGGGGCGACGACAACTGCTCCGCCGCCGCCGACCCCGTGGACTCGCTCCTCACGCTCCGCTTCGACGCCGGCCTGGCCGTCGACACGGGCGATTGCCCCGCCATGGGCCAGGTGGTCGACGTCCAGAACGCCTCGCCGCATCCCTGGGGGGACATCGACTGCTCGGGAGAAGTGAGTCCCGTCGACTCACTAAAGCTGCTGCGCTTCGACGCCGGCCTCAGCGTTGACCAGGCGCCGGATTGTCCCGTCCTTGGCGACCCCGTCACCGTTATGGTCTGAGCGGCGCGCCCGCCTGCAAGGTTGGACTGAAACCGGGATCCGGCGGCACCGCATGCCCCGAACGGA
Source organism: Dehalococcoidia bacterium (assembly GCA_040882565.1). GTDB lineage: Bacteria > Chloroflexota > Dehalococcoidia > SM23-28-2 > RBG-16-64-32 > CF-162. The sequence goes on along the minus strand of JBBEAZ010000021.1, from coordinate 50,551 downwards.
CCGCGCCATATCACCCTTTCGCGTTTCCCTTTGCCGCCTCCCGCGCGCCTGATACAATGCCGCCACGATCTGTATCGACGTCCCCCTGCGCGGGGCCTTGAGAAAGGACAACACGATGGGCGACAAGAGTCCGAAGAACAAGGACAAGAAGGCGAAGAAGGCGAAGAAGGCCAAGACGGCCACCGGTCCACCGCCGGCCAAGAAGTAGCGGCTCGTCTCTTAGCTCTCAGGGTCGTCGGTCGGCCCGTGCCGATTTGGGTCACGTGGTCGCCTACCCTCAAAGCGTCTCTCGTGCTCGGCGCGCTGGCTATTCTTGCGCCCGCGTGCGGTGGCTCAGACGATGAGGCGGATGGAATGCGTTCGCCCGCTGGATCTGTCCCGGCCGCGGGCGAGCGTCACACGGCTGATCGCCCCGATGAGAAGACCGGGCCGCAGATACACCTAATGTATGTGCTGCCGGCGGATGGCGCCGACCAAGAGCTCGATATCGATGGGACGGTTGCGGCATCATTCGGCGCGGCGGAAGGGTGGTTGAGCGGCCAGACCGGCGGGCGAACCTTGAGACTGGACACGTTCGAAGGAGAGCCTGACATCTCGTTCATAACGCTCTCCCGGCCTGACGATGATGTGCAGGCAGAGGGCGCATTTGGGCGCGATCTCATCGAGGGGGAGTTGCGGGAAGCGGGATTCGATTCGGCGGAGAAGGTCTATGCCGTGTACTACGACGGCGGCAGCACATACGCGTGCGGCAGCGGCGCATACCCGCCGAGGATTGTAGGGAACGTCGCGGTCCTCTGGTTGCATGGACTACCCCTGAGCGGTGCGATCCGCTGTGGGGACAACGAGTTTGCTGAGGGCGGCGACGATGCGGGGTTCTGGGAGTACGTGGCGGTGCACGAGATCATGCACACGCTGGGGTTTGTGCCCACCTGCTCGCCGAACGAAACGCTTGACGGCCACATTTCCGGTCCAGCGAACGACCTGATGTATGAGGGCGAGGAAGAGTCGGACCTACCGAAGGCGCTGGATGCCGGTAACGATGACTACTATCGGACGGACATCGTGGGTTGCCCGGATTTCGAGGATTCGCCATATCTGACGCCATAGTGCCCTCTGCTACAATTCTCTCCCGTGCGGACTGAACACCATGCAAATCACTGCCGGCATTGACCAGGAGCGGATCGCCGCGGCTGTGCGCGAGATCATCGCGGCGATCGGAGAAGATGGGTCGCGCGAGGGATTGGCGGAGACGCCGGAGCGCATCGGACGGCTTTACGCCGAGCTGTTTTCGGGGCTGACGCAGGACCCGCTGGCGGTGCTGCGCAAGGGCTTCGAGGAGCAGCACAAGGAGATGGTAATCCTCAAGGACATCCCCTTCTATTCCCTGTGCGAGCACCATTTCCTGCCCTTCCACGGCTCGGCGCACGTCGGCTACGTTCCGGAAGGGCGCATCGTCGGCGTGAGCAAGCTGGCGCGGGTGGTGGACATCCTGGCGCGGCGGCCCCAGATGCAGGAGCGCCTGACAAGCCAGGTCGCCGACGCAATCATGGAGGGCCTGAAGCCCGACGGTGTTGCGGTGGTGATCGAGGCGGAGCACCTGTGCCTGACGATGCGCGGAGCGCAGAAGCCGGGGTCGCGGATGATTACGTCGGCGATCCGCGGCGGGTTCCGGCGGCGGGGTGTGACGCGGGGGGAGTTTCTGTCGCTGGTGCATGGGCGGTGACGGTGGAGGAACATGGAACATGGAACTGGGAACCTGGAACTGGGAACATGGAGTGTAGCGCGTGCCGCGAGCGCACCCACGCTCCGTTCACGTCCCACGTGGTCGCTCCGCTCGCCCGTTAGTGAGCATCAGGGCGAACGGGAAGGGGCGTGGTCGGATGGCGTCGCGCGGTGTGACAGCGCGCACACTTTCGGCGCTTTGGGGTCGTAGTATCATTCGAGAGCATGTGCAAGATTGCGGTCGTTTCCGTTCACACTTCGCCGCTGGCGCGGCCGGGTACGCGTGATAGCGGTGGGCTAAACGTTTACGTGCGCTCGCTGGCGCGGGAGATGGCGCGGCGGGGACACACGATGGACATCTTCACGCGGCGGACGGACTCGGAGATGCCCGAGATCACGCCGCTCGACGACCGCACGCGCGTGATCCAGATCGAGGCCGGGCCACTGGACGCTGACAAGGGGGCGCAGCGCCGCCACCTCGAGGAGTTCCGGCTCGGCGTGATGGAGTTTACGGGGAGGAGCCAGGCGCCAGGAGTCAGCAGCCAGGTTGGGGCTTACGATCTGGTGCATTCTCACTACTGGATGTCCGGGTGGGTCGGGCGCACGCTGGCGGACTGCTGGGACGCGCCCCACGTGGTGATGTTTCATACGCTGGCGGAGGCGAAGAACCGTCATCACCTTGGCGAGCGTGAGCCGAAGTACCGGATCGCCGGGGAGCGCACCGTCGTGGCGGAAGCTGACCGCATCATCTGCGCGGGCGAGGGTGAGGCCCGGATGTTGACGGAGCTTTACAGGGCGCAGCGGTCGCGAATTAGCGTGATCCCGTGTGGTGTTGACATCGACCACTTCCGGCCGCTGGACCGGGCTGAGGCGCGGGCGCGGATCGGCCTCGACTCTGACGAGCCGATGATCCTCTTCGTCGGGCGCATTGAACCGCTCAAGGGAATCGATGTACTGATCCGGGCGGCGAGCTTCATCGAGGGGCCGTTTCGTGTGCTGGTCGTCGGTGGGGATGAGAAGGACAGCCGACGTAAGCGCGAGCTGCTGCGCCTGGCGCGCGAGCTGGGCGTCGCGGATCGGATTACCTGGATCGAGGCCGCCGCCCACGACGACCTGCCTTATTACTACAACGCCGCCGATGTTTGCGCTGTGCCCTCGTACTACGAGAGCTTCGGGCTCGTCGCGCTGGAGGCGATGGCCTGCGGCGTGCCGGTCGTGGCCTCGCGCGTCGGCGGACTCAAGGAGACGGTGCAGGATGGCCGCACCGGGTACCTGGTGCCGTGGCGCTGCCCTGAGCCCTTCGCCGAGCGCCTTGATCTCCTGCTGACGAACGAGCCGCTACGCCGGAGCCTCGGCCGCGAGGCGCGCCTCGTCGCGGAGAACTACCGCTGGTCGGAAGTTGCCGAGCGGGTTGAAGGCGTTTACCACGAACTGGTTGGGCGCAACCGCGGCGTCGCGGTTGGCGCGCACGTGGCGTGACCGTTCCCTGAGGAACGAAGGGCCTCGGCGCAGCGAAGGCGAGCACCTGTATGACGGTGCTTAGTGTACGAGCACGCGCCGTTCGCGCCGTGGTGTTTTCGTCACAGGCAGAGGCCGTAGCCCGCGTGCGAGGTCCTTCGCTGCGCTGCGGCACCGCTCAGGAAACGTCGGGTGCGTGTGACTCGCATCACGGTGCGCTTGTCGCGTGGCTCGGCTAGACTGAACTTTCGTGACGCACGTCGACAAGAAGGCGAAGCACCCGAAGACGGCGATGGTGATCGTCGCGCACCCGGACGACGCAGAGTTCCTCTGCGGCGGTACCGTGGCGAAGTGGGTGGCGGCAGGTTGGGACGTGCACTACATGCTGACGACGAGCGGAGACATGGGCACAAAGGACGAGTCGATGACCCGCGAGAAGCTCGGGGCGATCCGTGAGAAGGAGCAGCGCGCGGCCTGCGACGTGCTCGGCGTCAAGGAACTGGTGTTGCTGCGCTATCCCGACGGCTTTATCGAGGACACCGCCGAGATGCGCGGGCGGATCGTCCGGGAGCTGCGGCGGTTGAAGCCGCACACGGTGATCACGTGGAACCCGTTCCGGACCTCGTTCACGCACCGCGACCACCGGCTGACGGGTCAGTCGGCCGTCGACGCCGTCTTCCCGCTGTCGCGCGACCCGCTGGCCTACCCTGAGCACATCGAGGAGGGGCTGCCGGCGCACCGGGTGATGGAGTTGCTGCTGGCAGGCGCGGAGAACCCCGACCACTGGGTCGAGATCCCCGAAGACGCATTCCAGACGAAGATCAAGGCGCTGAAGAAGCACAAGAGCCAGATCGGCGCGGCGCCGGTCAAAGAGCTGCGCAAGCGGCTGAAGGCGCGGATGGCGGAGGCCGGCAAGGACCAGGGCTTCGCGATGGCGGAGTCGTTCCGCCGGATGGCCTGGGGCTGATGGAGTCGCTGGCCAGCACCACCCTCTACCTGGCGATCGCCGCGTCAGGGGTGGCCACGGTCAGTTATTGGGCGCACACGCTGGGTCTGCGGCTGGTCGTCCGCCGGCTGGCGACGCCGCTGGGCGAAGGGCCGTCGGTGGCGACGATCGAGCGGGGCGACGGCAACGGTTGGTCGCAGGCGACAGGCCGTTTCGCGACCGCGGCGACCTGGACTGCGCTGGCGCTGCTCGCCGTTTCGCTGGTCGCGCGGTGGCAAGCGGTTGACCACGCGCCGTGGTCAAACATGTACGAGTTCACGATTGCGTTCGCGACGGCGATCGGCGGCTTCTATGCGATCTTTGAGCAAATCTATGTCAGGAGACATGAGGCAGGGGACATGAGACGTGGGGTGAGGTCGCCGCGCGCACTGGGCAGCGTTGCGCTGCCGGTGGTGGCTAGCGGGCTGGTGATCGCGGCGCTGTTTTTCCCATCCGATATTCACCCGCTGGTGCCGGCGCTGCAGAACACGGACCTGCTGGCGGTCCACGTGGCGGCGATGATCCTGGCCTACTCGGCGCTGAGTGTTTCGTTCGCGGCGGCGGTGTTGTTCCTGGTTCAGGGCGGCGGACAGAACCGCTTCGCGCGACTGCCGAAGGCGAGGCTGCTGGACGAGATCGGCTACAAGAGCGTGATGCTAGGCTTTCCGTTGCTGGCAGGAGGCATCGCGCTCGGGGCTTACTGGGCGAACAGCGCCTGGGGGCGGTACTGGGGCTGGGACCCGAAGGAGACGTCGGCGCTGGTGACTCTGCTGATCTACGGCGTGTATTTGCACATGCGGGGGTTGCGGAAGTGGTCTGGGGTGAGGTCAGCGGTGGTGCTGGTGATGGGGTTTGGTGCGGTGTTGTTCACGTATTTCGTTGTGAACCTCTGGGTGTCGGGACTGCATTCGTACGCGGGAGTGTGAGCATGGGTCCGTGCGCGAGCGTGGCGTCGACTCCCCGCCCCGCCCCACCCCCAAAAAAGGAAATAGGTTTCGGGGGGACACCCCCCGAACCCCCCGGCAGCGGCTCCGCTGCACCTTCGCGTTTGTGCACGGCGAATGTCAGGTAGGTGTTTGGCCGCGGCGGTTAGGGCCGGCAGGTACCCTGGAGCTCTTAGAGACGATGATTGGCAACTCGTACCGTGTGCTGAGGGCGTCTGCCAGAGTAAGGGACGACGAGTGGCCTCGTGACCTCCGACGAGCGTCGGTTAGGGCCGCTGGCGAGCGGTTTCGTAACGTGATTTTGGTTGACACACGAGGCTGCGACAACTAACATCTGTGTTTGGCGTCCGTGTATCTGCGGGCGTACGGCTGTACAACTGTCGGAAGACTGGCCGTGCATAAAGGACCCACTTCTCGGGCTACCCAACATGCGGCAAGCTTTCGGCTTTTTGTTTGGCCGCGAAAACTAGAGATCAGGAAAGGGAAACGCTAAGAGTGCCAACGATCAATCAACTGGTGCGAAAGGGACGGAAGCCTTTAACGAAAAAGACGAAGGCGCCGGCTCTGCGTTTCCATTTCAACGCCTTGAAGAACCGGATGATCCGCGGCGATGGTAGCCCGCAGAAACGCGGTGTTTGTACAAACGTCCGCACGGTGACGCCCCGTAAGCCGAACTCGGCGTTGCGCAAAGTAGCGCGTGTGCGGCTGACGAACGGCATGGAGGTCACGGCTTACATTCCGGGCGAGGGTCATACGCTGCAGGAGCATTCAGTCGTGCTAATCCGCGGCGGGCGCGTGAAGGACCTCTCGGGTGTGCGCTATCACATCGTCCGTGGGGCGCTGGACGCAGGCGGCGTTGTGGGCCGCAAACAGCAGCGCAGCAAGTACGGCTCCCGCAAGGCAGGGGACTAACAAACCATGGCACGCCGCGGAAAAGCTGTTCGCCGGGTTACGACGCCAGACGCCAAATACAACAGTGTGCTTGTGCAAACGCTGATCAATAAGGTGATGTACAAGGGCAAGAAGAGCACCGCGGAGCGCATCGTCTACACGGCGATGGACCAGGTGGCCGAACGCACCAAGGAAGACCCGCGCGGCGTCGTCGAACAGGCGATCCGCAACGCGATGCCGATCCTGGAAGTGCGGCCGCGGCGAGTTGGTGGCGCGACGTACCAGATCCCGCTGGAAGTGCGCCCTTCGCGACAGGTGTCGCTGGCGATGCGCTGGCTCCTGAGCTCGGCTCGCGCGCGTACCGGCCGGCCGATGTTCGAAAGGCTTTCGGCGGAACTCCTGGATGCTTACCGGGAGCAAGGTTCAGCAATCAAAAAGCGTGAAGACACGCACCGCATGGCCGAGGCTAACAAGGCTTTCGTCCACTACAGGTGGTAGGGGAAGAAGCTCGGTAGCGGCCATGGCAATAGACTAAGGAACTCCACCAGGAAAGTTATGGCAGACGTAAGTAATACTGTGCCCGACAACCGGGTGCGAAACATCGGGATTATCGCGCACATTGATGCCGGTAAGACGACTGTGACCGAACGTGTCCTTTTCTATACGGGGATCACGTACAAGATCGGTGACGTCGACGCCGGTACTGCCGTCATGGATTGGATGGCGCAGGAACGAGAGCGCGGGATCACGATTACGGCTGCGGCGACGACGACGACGTGGAAAGACCATCAGTTCAATATCGTAGATACGCCCGGCCATGTGGACTTTACGGTGGAAGTGGAACGAAGCCTCCGTGTTTTGGACGGGGGCGTCGTTGTATTTGACGCAGTGGCCGGCGTGCAAAGCCAGTCTGAGACGGTTTGGCGGCAGGCTGACCGCTACCACATCCCGCGGATTTGCTTCATTAACAAGATGGACCGCGTTGGCGCGGACTTCTGGAAAGCAGTCCAGAGTATCCGCGAGCGGCTGAACGCGCGACCGGTGCCCGTGCAGATCCCGATGGGCGAAGAAGACCAGCACATGGGAGCGATTGACCTTGTCGAGATGGTCGCGTACACGTTCCCTGAAGGCGCACTCGAGCCGACAGTGGGCGAAATCCCGCCGCAATTCCTGGAAGATGCGAAGCTGCACCGCGAGGAGCTGATCGAGGCGATCGCGGAGGCAGACGACCAGATGCTGATCAGCTTCGTGGAACAGCACGTGGTGACGGCGCTGGAGCTAAAGAAGGCGATCCGCCGGGCGACTATGGCGGGCGTTGTGAACCCCGTGCTCTGCGGCACGGCGCTCAAGAACAAAGGTATACAACCGCTGCTGGACGCTGTGGTGGACTACCTGCCCTCGCCGTTGGAAGTACCGCCTGTCTCGGGTATGGACCCGAAGACGGGGGAGGTCCTGACCCGCTCGCCGAGCAACGAGGAACCGTTCTCTGCGCTGGCGTTCAAGATCGTAGCTGACCCGTACGTCGGGCGGCTGGTCTACTTCCGGGTGTACTCCGGCGTCGCCAAGCAAGGCGCGATGGTGGAGAACAGCACGCGCGGACAGCGCGAGCGACTGGGGCGAATCCTGAGGATGCACGCGAACCGGCGCGAGGAGTTGACCGAGATCGAGGCCGGGCAGATCGCGGCGACGGTGGCGCTGAAGAACACGTTCACGGGCGACACACTGTGCGACGAGAAGGCGCAGATCGTCCTCGAGGCGATCAAGTTCCCGGAACCAGTGATCGCGGTCAGCATCGAACCGAAGACGAAGGACGACCAGGAGCGGATGGGCGATGCGCTCGGCCGGTTGGTCGAAGAAGACCCGACGTTCCACGCCCGCTACGACCAGGAGACCGGTCAGACGATCATTTCCGGGATGGGCGAACTACACCTCGAGATCATCGTCGACCGGATGCTGCGCGAGTTCAACGTGCAGGCGGACGTCGGGCGGCCCGAGGTGGCATACAAAGAGACGATCACGCAGACGGCGGACGCCGAGGGACGGTTCGTGCGCCAGAGCGGCGGCCGCGGTCAGTTCGGTGTGGTCAAGCTGCACGTCGAGCCGATGGAGCGCGGCGGCGGGTTTGTATTCGAGAATAAGATCATCGGCGGTACCATCCCGCGGGAGTTCGTGCCGGCTGTTGAGCACGGCATCAAAGAGGCGCTAGAAACCGGCGTCAAGGCCGGCTATCCGGTGGTGGATGTGAAGGTGCAACTTGTGGATGGGCAGTACCACCCTGTAGACTCATCCGAGTTGTCCTTCAAGATGGCGGGTTCGCTGGGAATCCAGGCGGGGTTGAAGAAGGCCCACCCGATTCTTCTAGAGCCCATCATGAAGGTAGAGGTCGCGACGCCCGACGACTTCTTTGGTGATGTTCTCAGTGACATCAGCTCTCGCCGGGGACAGGTCCAGGACGTGGACCACCGCGGCCATCTGCGTGTGATTGCAGCGCACGTGCCGCTGGCGGACACCTTTGGTTACGCCACACAGTTGCGCTCGATCACGCAGGGCAGGGCGAGCTACACGATGGAATTCGACCATTACCAGGAAGTCCCAGCGTCCATAGCCGAACAGATTTCGGGACGGATGCAAGGGGCGATTCGGAGATAACGTATGGCGCGGCAGAAGATCAGGATCCGCCTTAAGGCGTTCGACCACCGCATACTGGACCAGTCTGCGGTGCTGATCGTCGAGGCGGCCGAGCGCACAGGCGCCGCCGTGGCCGGGCCGATCCCGCTGCCAACGCACATTGAGAAGTACACGGTCATCCGCTCGCCGCACATTGACAAGGACTCGCGGGAGCAGTTTGAGATCCGGACCCACAAGCGGATAATCGACATCCTTGAGCCCACCTCGAAGACCGTCGATGCGCTGATGCGCCTGCAGTTGCCTTCCGGGGTGGACATCGAGATCAAGCTATGACAGTAGAAGGAATTCTGGGACGGAAGATCGGGATGACCCAGATCTTCGAAGACGACGGGACAGCAGTGCCGGTGACGGTCATCGAGACGTCGGCGTGCACGGTCGTCCAGGTCAAGACGAAGGAGACCGACGGCTACGAAGCCGTGCAACTGGGCTTTGGTGAGCGCAAGCACATCACCAAGCCGCTGAAGGGTCACATGAAGGGCGAGAAGTACGCCGTCCTGCGCGAATTCCGGGCGAACGGTGAAGCCCTCGAAGTCGGCGCCAAAGTCGGCTGCGAAATCTTTGAGCCCGGTGACCTGGTGGACGTCTCGGGCGCAACGAAGGGCAAGGGCTTTGCCGGTGTGATGAAGCGTCACGGCTTCCACGGCGGCCCGAAGACGCACGGTCAGTCGGACCGGCCGCGCTCCCCGGGCTCAATCGGCGCGGGGACCTCGCCGGGCCGCGTGATCAAAGGTATGAAGATGGGCGGCCACATGGGCACGAACGAGGCGACAGTGAAGAGCCTCAAGGTCGTGCGGGCCGACAAGGACCGTGGCGTCCTGATGGTGCGCGGCGCTGTGCCGGGCAACGAAGGGATAATCGTCCGCATTCGTAAGTCAACAAGAGGCAAGGCGCGGTCATGAAACTGGCCGTAATGAACGCCGACGGCAAGCAGCTACGTCAGTTGGACGTCGACGACAGCGTGTTCGGCATTACGCCGCACGCGGCTGTCCTGCACCAGACGTACACGACGCAGCGCAACAACCAGCGCTGGGGTACGGCCCACACGAAGACACGAGGCGAAGTGGTGGGCAGCACACGCAAGGTGCACCGGCAGAAGGGCACAGGGAAGGCCCGAGCTGGCCCCGAGAACTCGCCGACGCGTGTCGGCGGTGGTACGGCGTTCGGGCCGCGCTTCCGTGACTACAGTCAGTCGTTGCCGAAGAAGATGCGACGTCTGGCGATCCGCTCTGCGCTTTCGGGCAAGGCCGCCGACGGCCAACTCGTGGTCATCGATCAACTAGCGTTTACGAGCCCGAAGACGAAGGAGATGATCCGCATCCTGCGCAACGTTGGGATCAACCGTTCGGCGCTCATCGTTACGGGTGAATCAGACAGTTCGGTGAAGGCCAGCGCGCGCAACCTGGAGAAGACGAAGGTTCTACCGGCGCGGTATCTGAACGTCGCTGATATGTTGAACCACCAGGGCCTGCTGATGACCGAAGAAGCGATCCGCATCGCCGAGTCGCTTTGGGCGGTGAAGGTGGCGGTCAAGATCGTCGCGACGAAGGCGGAGCCGCGGCGCTCCGTTGCACCGAAACCTGAGAAGGCGGAGGAAGCGCCGGCTGTCGCGGCGGAAGATGCCGAGGCGAAGCCGGGCCGACGCACACGCTTTGTACCTAAGGCGGACGGTGAAGCTGCGCCGGAGAAGCCGGCGCGAAAGCCGCGCACCGCGAAGGCCGAAGTGGCGACCGAAGCCAAGCCGCCACGAAAGCCGCGCACCGCGAAGGCCGAAGCGGCGACCGAAGCCAAGCCGCCACGAAAGCCACGCACCGTGAAGGCAGAAGCGGGAGCCGAAGCCAAGCCCGCACGAAAGCCCCGCACCGTGAAGGCTGAAGCGGGAGCCGAAGCCGAGCCGGCGCGCAAGCCGCGTGCTCCGAAGGCTGAAGCGTCGATAACTAAAGACAAGCCGAAACCGGCCACACGCAGCCGCGCCAAGGCAGCGGACAAGCCGACCGATGAGGCGCCGAAGCCGCGACGCCGGACTACGAAGAAGATCGAGGAGAGCGAGGGCCCGAGCGATGGCTAAGGCACTGAACCCGCTGTCCGTCCTCGTCCGGCCGCTGATTACGGAAAAGGCCACGCGCCTGGGCGGCGAGAACAAGTACGCCTTCGAGGTGCAGGCTCATTCGAATAAAGCGCAGATAAAGGAAGCCGTTGAGAAGGGTTTCGACGTGAAGGTGACCGCTGTCAACGTGATGATCATGAAGGGGAAGCCTTACCGCGTGCGGGGAAACCGCACGAAGCACAAGGCGAACTGGAAGAAGGCCGTCGTGACGCTTGTCCCCGAGGACAAGCTCGAGCTGTTTGAGGGCGTATAGAAATGGCTATTAAGATTTACAAACCGACCTCACCGGGGCGCCGCGGCGCGACCGGCTACTCTTTCGAGGAGATCACGAGGAAGAAGCCGGAGAAGTCGTTGCTCCGCACGAAGATCCGCAAGGCGGGGCGCAACAACGAAGGGCACATCAGCGTTCGCAAGCGTGGCGGAGGCGCTAAGAAGCGCTACCGGATCATCGACTTCCAGCGCGACAAGCTCGGCGTCCCCGGCAAAGTCTTCTCCGTTGAGTACGACCCGAACCGCACGGCGCGCATCGCGCTGATCCACTACGTGGACGGCGAGAAGAGGTACATCATCTGGCCGGTTGGGCTGAAGGTCGGCGACACGGTGATGTCCGGGGCGACGGCGGAGATCAAGGTGGGGAATGCCCTGCCGCTGAAGAACATCCCATCGGGCACGACCATACATAATCTGGAACTGCACAAGGGCAAAGGCGCCCAGCTGGTGCGAGGCGCCGGCGGCGCGGCACAACTCCTGGCACGTGATGAAGACAGTTACGCGCTCGTGAGGCTGCCCTCAGGCGAAGTGCGGCGAGTGTTTGCGGAATGCATGGCCACGATTGGACAGGTCGGCAACGTTGAGCACAGCCAGATCAAGCTGGGCCGGGCGGGCCGGTCGCGCCTGATGGGGCGCCGTCCGGGAAGCCGCGGCACTGTGATGAACCCTGTAGACCACCCGCACGGTGGTGGCGAGGGCAAGGCGCCGATCGGGATGGCTTCGCCGAAGTCGCCGTGGGGCAAGCCGACGCTGGGCAAGCGCACGCGGCGGCGCAAAGACACGAACAAGTACATCGTGCGGCGGAGGTACGCGGTCTAATGTCTCGATCAACTAAGAAGGGCCCGTTTACCGACCTGCACCTGCTGAAGAAGATCCAGCAGCTCCAGGAATCCGGCGGCAAAGCTGTGATCCGCACGTGGTCGCGGCGCTCGACGCTGCTACCTGACATGGTCGGACTGACGATTGCCGTTTACGACGGCCGGCGCCACGTGCCGATATTTATCACGGAGAACATGATCGGTCACAAGCTGGGCGAGTTCGCGCCGACGCGGACGTTCCGCGGGCACACGAGCAAGTCCGGCGCGACGACACAAGTGAGGAAGAAGTAGGCGATGGTCGCCGTACGTTCGTTCTCACGCGGCGCGCCCGTGGCCCCGAAGAAGCTGCGCGTTATCCTGCACGAGATCCGCGGCAAGCGGGTTGACGAGGCGATGGCGGTGCTGCGCTTCATGCCGACACCGCACGCGAAGCTCGTCGCCAAGGCTGTGCGCTCGGCGGCGGCAAACGCTGAGAACAACTTCGACCTGGACCCTCGTCGGCTGCGCGTGACGCAGGCTTACGCCGGTGATTCGGACAAGACGCGGCGGCTGTTGCCCCGCGCGAGAGGCCGAGCGGACGTGATGAGGCGGCGGAAGAGCAATCTCACAATCGTCGTGGAAGAGGCAAGCTAATGGGCCAGAAAATTCACCCCCACGGCTTTCGCCTGGGGTATATCTATGACTGGAAGAGCAAGTGGTACGCAGACCGGAATTACACCGAACTTCTGCATGAGGACCTGGGGATCCGCGGCAAGATCAAGAAGATGTTGCCCGACGCCGGGATCGCAAAAGTGGAGATCGAGCGCAACGCTAACCAGGTCACGGTGTCGATCAGCACGGCGCGACCGGGGATCGTCATCGGGCGGGGCGGCCAGCGCGTAGACGAACTGCGGACGAGTCTCGAGAAGCTGACCGGGCGCAAGCTACGGGTCAACATCAGCGAGATCAGGGTGCCGGAGATCGAAGCGCCACTGGTTGCCAGGGCCGTCGCCGAGCAGATCGAACGGCGCGTTTCGCACCGCCGGGCGATCAAGCAGGCCGCGATGCGGGCGATGCAGCGCGGCGCGAAGGGTGTGCGCATCCGAGTGGCGGGCAGACTGGGCGGCGCGGACATGTCGCGGACCGACCAGGAGCGCCAGGGCCGCGTGCCCTTGCACACGCTAAAGGCCGACGTTGACTACGGCACGTCCGAAGCACGGACGACGCTGGGCGCGATCGGCGTCAAAGTATGGATTTACAAGGGCGACAGGATCGCAGAAGAACGGGAACGCGCCCGCGCGGCGGCGGCGGCGGCGGCTGAATCGGAGACCGAAGCAGCCGAGGCAAAGACAGCGGCAGCGCCGACGGCAGAGACGGGCGAGCAGCCTGCCGAAGCCGCCGCCGCGGAGCCGGTCGAGGTGGCCGAGGCTACGGAGGCAGAGACTGCTGCCGTGGCCGTGACCGACGAGGAAGCAGATGCTACAGCCTAAGAGAACGAAATTCCGGAAGACGCACCGCGGCCGCATGCGCGGCCTGGCGCACACGGGCAATGCCGTCGCTTTTGGCGACTTTGGCCTGCAGGCGCTAGCGCCGTGTTGGATGACAGCCCGCCAGATCGAGGCCGGGCGTCGCGCGATCACGCGTTACGTGCGCCGTGGCGGCAAGCTGTGGATCCGCGTCTACCCCGACAAGCCAATAACGAAGAAGCCGCTGGAAGTGCGGCAAGGCAGCGGTAAGGGCCCCGTCGAAGCGTGGGTCGCTGTTGTTAAGCCCGGCCGCGTGATCTACGAGATCTCCGGCGTCAAGGAAGACATTGCGCGCGAGGCGATGCGCCTGGCGGCGCAGAAGCTGCCGATCAAGACACGCTTCGTCGAGAGGACGGAGGCGTAACCGATGGCGAAGAAAATCAAAGGCAAGGTGGAAGAGATCCGGAAGATGTCTGACGTCGAGTTGCAGAAGCAGTTGGATGAGGCATACCGAAGGCTCTTCTCGTTGAACCTACAACGTGAGACTTTACAGCTGACGAACCACCGAGAGCTCCCGGCGATCAAACGGACGATCGCGCGGCTAAAGACGTTCCAGCGGCAACGGGCACTCGCCAAAGCTGGAGGCGCGTCATGACCGCGGCTACAGGCAAGTACGGCGGGCGCAAGGTCCGTGAGGGCACCGTGGTCAGCGACAAGATGGAGAAGACGGTTGTCGTCGCTGTTGCGTCCAACACGCGGCACCCGCTCTACAAGAAGACGATCCGCCGCACGCGGCACTACATGGTCCACGATGAGGAAGGCGCGGCTCACATGGGCGATCGTGTCCGTATAGTCGAGTCGGCCCCGGTATCGAAGTTGAAGCGCTGGCGCCTCGCTGAGGTGCTGCGCCAGGTTGACCTGCCGGACCTCGCGCCTGGAGACATTGACCTGGAGCTGCTGGGCGAGGTGAAGGCGGAGGTCGAGGAGGCGCCGATGGAGCCCGACGCCGTCGCCGGTCCGGCGGAGGAAGAAGCGGCTGCGCCGCCCGCTGCAGTGGCCATGGACGAGGCTGCGGCTCCGGAAGCGGCCGAGACTTTAGAAGAGACACAGATGCCCGAGGCCGTGGTCCCGGTCGAGCCGGAGGTGCCTGAATTGGAGGAGACGGACGTCGTCGAAGAAGACGCTGCGCCCGAGGCGACTGATGACGAGCCTGCGCCTGACGAAGAGGAAGCGAAATGATCCAGCAGTACTCACGCCTGCGGGTGGCAGACAACTCTGGCGCGAAGCAGATCCGGGTGATCCAGGTGATGGGCGGTTCGCGGCGCCGTTACGGCACGGTGGGCGACATCATCACGGCATCCGTGAAGCTGGCGGCGCCGGGCAGCGCGGTGAAAAAGGGCGAAGTGGTGAAGGCAGTGGTCGTGCGCGCGGCACAAGGGTGGCGGCGGAGCGACGGCTCCTACATCCGCTTCGACGAAAACGCAGCGGTGATCCTGGCGGACGGGCAAAACCCGCGCGGGACCCGGATCTTCGGGCCCGTGGCCAGAGAGCTGCGCGAGCGCAACTTTATGAAGATCGTATCGCTCGCGCCGGAAGTGGTTTAGGAATGAACAAGATACACAAGGACGACACGGTAGTAGTGGTCAAGGGTCGAGACCGCGGACGTACCGGCGTGGTGCGACGCGTGATGCCACCAGGCAAGCGAAGTGACGAGTACGGCCGGGCCGCGGCGGGCAAGTTGATCGTAACCGGGGTTAACGTGGTCAAGCGGCACATGAAGCCGCGCGGACCGCAGAAGCCCGGCGGCATCATCGAGCGCGAGGCGCCGCTGCCGTGGACAAACGTGGCGCTGCTTTGCGCCTCGTGTAACTCGCCGACGCGCGTGGGCATCCGCCCTCTCGCGGCAGGCGGCAAGACGCGATTCTGCAAGAAGTGCAACGAGAACATCGATTAGTGAGGCAATGTTGGTAACGCGAACGAACCCCCGGCTGAAGGAGCGATACGAGAAGGAAGTCGTGCCCGCGTTGATGCAGGAGTTCGGCTACTCGAACGTGATGCAGGCTCCGAAGCTGGATAAGATCACGCTCAACATCGGCGTCGGCGCCGAGGCGGTGTCGGACGCGAAGGTGCTTGACGCGGCGGCGCTGGATATCGGCCGGATCACGGGTCAGCAGCCGGTGATAACGAAGGCGAAGAAATCGATCTCGAACTTCAAGCTGCGCGAGGGGATGCCGATCGGCGTGACGGTGACCGTGCGCGGTGACCGGCTGTGGGAGTTCTTCGACCGCATGGTGAACGCGGCGCTGCCCCGCATCCGCGACTTCCAGGGCGTCTCACCGAATGCGTTCGACGGCCGGGGCAACTACAGCCTCGGTCTGAAGGAACAGCTGATCTTCGCTGAGATTGAGTACGACCAGATCGACAAGATCCGCGGCATGCAGATCACGATCGTAACGACGGCGCGAACGGACGAAGAGGCGAAGAGGCTGCTGGAGCTGCTGGGCATGCCGTTTGCGAAGCGAGGGACTTAGACATGACAAGAAAAGCGCTCTACGAGAAGACATTCAACAAGACGCCGAAGTTCCCGGGCAGGCGCCGAAACCGCTGCCGCCTCTGTGGCCGGCCGCGCGCGTTTATGCGCCGGTTCGCGCTGTGCCGCATCTGTTTCCGGCAGCTGGCGCACGAAGGACACCTTCCCGGCGTCAAGAAGTCGAGCTGGTAAGCAATGGTTACTGATCCAATCGCTGACATGCTCACCCGGATCCGCAACGCGCTGGTGGCACGGCATGACTTCACGGACATGCCCGCTTCCCGGGTGAAGGTATCGATCGCGGAAGTGTTGAAGCGGGAAGGCTACATCCAGAGCTTCGAGATGCGCGCGGACGAAGGGCACAAGAACATCCGGGTGCACCTGGCATACACCGACAAGCGAGAGCCTGTTATCGTGGGGATAGACCGCGTCAGCAAGCCGGGCCTGCGCGTGTACACTTCGCGCAGCGAGGTGCCACGGGTATACGGTGGGTTGGGTGTGGCGATCCTGTCGACGCCGGAAGGCGTGATGACGGGCAAGGACGCGCGAAAGCGCGGCGTCGGCGGCGAAATCCTCTGTTACGTGTGGTGATGAACGATGTCTAGAGTTGGCAAGAACCCGATCACAGTGCCGAAGGGCGTTGACGTGAAAATCGACGGCCCGAATGTTGCCGTCAAAGGCCCGAAGGGCGAGCTGGCGTGGACGTTCGACGTTGACATGAAGTTCCAGCAGGAGGACGGCCGGATCATTGTCACGCGACCGACAGACCAGCAGCGCCACCGGGCGATGCACGGGTTGTCGCGGGCGCTGCTGGCGAACATGGTCATCGGTGTCAGTGATGGCTTCTCGAAGACGCTGGAGATGCACGGCGTGGGATACCGCGCGCAGATGCAGGGAAGCGACCTGCAACTGGCGGTCGGCTTCTCGCACCCGGTGATCGTCAAGCCGCAGCAGGGCATCGAATTCGAAGTCGAGGGCACCTCAAAGGTCATCGTCAGAGGCGCCAGCAAGGCACAGGTCGGCCAGGTCGCCGCCGACGTACGCAAGATCCGCCCGCCTGAGCCTTACAAGGGCAAGGGCATCCGATACGAGGGCGAGTACGTCCGCCGCAAGGCCGGCAAGGCCGGAAAGGCTGCGGCCTAGGCCATGAAGGGAACAAAGACAACGAGGGCCGCCCGGCTGCGCCGCCACGCGCGTGTCCGCGAGAGGATTTCCGGAACGCCGGAGAGGCCGCGGTTGGACGTCTTTCGGAGTGTGAACCACATCTACGCACAGATCATCGACGACTCGATCGGCCACACGCTGGTGGCGGCATCGGATATCGAGAAGGACCTGAGCAAGAACGGCAACAAGAAGAAGACCGAAGTGGCGACGGTCGTCGGCGAGGCGCTGGCGAAACGTGCGAAAGAGAAGGGCATCAAGGCCGTCATTTTCGACCGCGGTGGCTTCCGCTACCACGGGCGCGTGAAGGCGCTGGCCGAGGCCGCCCGCAAGGGAGGCCTGACCTTTTAGTCAGGACTGAAGAGTATGTCGAATCCAAGCAAGTACATCGCCAAGAAGGATCGCGTGGACGCCGGAGACCTGGAACTCCAGGAGAAGGTCGTGTTCATCAACCGCGTGGCGAAGGTTATGAAGGGCGGCCGGCGCTTCCACTTCACCGCGATCGTCGTCGTCGGTGACATGGCCGGCCACGTCGGAGCCGCGATGGCGAAGGCAACCGAGGTCCCGGAAGCGATCCGCAAGGCGGCGACTGTCGCCCGCAAGAACATGATCAGGGTGCCGATGGCGGGGACAAGCCTGCCCCACCCGCTGCTCGTGCGCTTCGGGGCGTCCAAGGTGCTGATCAAGCCGGCGCCAGCCGGTACCGGCCTGATCGCCGGCGGTGGGGTACGTGCAGTACTGGAGATGGCGGGCGTGAAGGATGCCGTGGCGAAGTCGCTAGGCTCGAACAACCCCGCGAACAGCGTCAAGGCGACGATGCTGGCGCTTTCCCAGATGCGCTCCCCGGCCGAGGTGCTGGAGCGGCGCCGACAGTTCTCCGCGGAGGCGAGCATTGGCCGATAAGCTGCGTGTGACGTGGCGCAAGAGCGCCATCGGTTACAGAGAAGACCAGAAGCGCACGATTGAAGCACTGGGGCTGAAGCGCCTGGGGCACACTGTGGAGCACCAGGACACGCGGCCTATACGTGGTATGCTTCACAAGGTTCGTCACCTCGTCGAAGTCAGCGAGGACGCAGAGTAATGCAAGCCCACGAATTGAAGCCCCCCAAGGGGTCTAAGCACGCCCGGAAAAGGATCGGCCGCGGCAATGCCGCGGGCGCCGGAACCTATTCTGGACGCGGGGTTAAGGGCCAGAAAGCCCGTGGGAAGGTCCGTCGCGAGTTCGAGGGTGGCCAGACACGCCTGCTGAGGCGCCTGCCGAAACGACGGGGCTTCACGAATCCCTTCCGCAAGGAGTACCAGCCCGTCAACCTGAAGGACCTGGAACGATTCGAGGAAGGCACCGAAGTCACCGCGGAGCTTCTGAAAGAGGCTGGCATCATCGACTCAGCGAAGAAGCCGGTGAAGGTGCTCGCGACGGGCGAGATCACGCGGAAGCTGAGCGTGCGCGCCGACCGCTTCTCGCTGGTGGCCAAGACAAAGATCGAAGCTGCCGGCGGCACCGTCGACGAGACGGAAGAGCGGGTTGTCAAGGAAAAGCGTATACGGAAGAAGAAGAAGGCCAAGGGCAAGGCCGCCCAGGCGGCCGCGGCCGCAGCCGCCAAGGGTGGCGAGGCCGAGCCGGTGCCTGAGGCGACTGCCGAGGGCGAAGCGGAAGAGAAGGAAGAAGAAGCCACAGATGGCGACAGCGTCTAGAGCAGCGCCCCGCCGGCAGCAGCCGCAGCTCCTGCAGGCGGCGATAACGGCGCTCGGGCAACCGGACATCCGTGAAAAGCTGCTCTTCACGTTCGCGATGCTGGTCATCTTCCGGTTCGTCTCGAACGTGCCGGTACCCGGGATCAACCCGCTGGCGCTGAAGGAGCTGTTCGAGAACAGCACGGTCCTCAGCTTCCTGAACATCTTTAGCGGCGGCGCGCTCCAGAACATGAGCGTGGCGGCGATGGGTGTTTACCCGTACATCACGGCCTCGATCGTTATGCAGCTGATGGTGCCGCTGGTGCCGACGCTGCAGGCACTCTCCAAGGAAGGGGAGGCAGGCCGAAAGCAGATCAACATATACACGCACTGGATGGCAGTGCCGATGGCGTTCGTGCAGGGCTACGGCCAGCTGATCATCGTCCAGAGTCAGGGCGGTATAACGGGCATCGAGTTAACCGGGCCGAACGCATTGCCAACGTTCTCGGCGGTGATCACGATGACGGCGGGGACGATGTTCCTGGTCTGGATCGGCGAGCTGATCAGCGAGAAAGGCATCGGCAACGGCATATCGGTGCTGATCTTCGCCGGCATTATCGCAGGCTTACCTCAGTTCGTCGCCGGACGCCTGTATACAGGGACAGGTGACGGAGTTTCGACGACGATTTTGTTAGCAGGCTTTATGGTGGCGCTGGTGGCGTACATCGTCTTTTTCCAGGAGGCGCAGCGGAAGATCCCTGTGCAGTATTCGCGCAGTGTTTTCAGATCGGGGCGGATGTACCGGCAATCCGGGCAAACGCACATACCATTGAAGGTGAATAGCACCGGAATGATTCCGCTGATCTTCGCATTCTCGATCATCATCTTCCCGGCGTTCGTTGGCCAGGCGCTGGCGGCGTCGAGCAACAGCAACATGGCGACGTTTGGCGACACGATCCAGTCGATTTTCAATCCTGATCAATTTGGATACTGGGCTTTCGTCTTCGTGGTGGTGATAATTTTCACGTTCTTTTATACGGTGGTTGTGTTTCAGCAGCAGAACCTGGCAGAGAACTTACAGAGACAGGGTGGCTTCATACCGGGCATCCGCCCGGGCCGGCCGACCGAGCAGTACATCAACCGCGTAATGATCCGCATTACGTGGGGAGGGGCGTTCTTCCTGGGCTCGGTGGCTGTGGCGCCGTTCATATTCTCGACGATCATCGGCGCGGGCGCTTCCGGGTCGCGTGCCACGGCTTTCGGTCTCACGAGCAGTGGCATGATCATCGTTGTCGGCGTCGTGCTGGATACGATGCGGCAGATCGAGGCGCAGCTGATGATGCGCCAGTACGAAGGCTTCATCAGTTAAGCGTGTTCGTTGTTCTGCTGGGCCTGCCCGGCGCAGGCAAAGGGACGCAGGCTGCCCGGCTCAAGGATGAACTGGGTCTGCCTCACATAACGACAGGGGACCTGTTTCGCGAGAATATCGCCGGAGAGACGGAGCTGGGCAAGCAGGCGAAGCCGTACTACGACGCCGGCCAACTTGTCCCGAATGAACTGACGATCGGGATGCTGCTGGACCGGATTAAACAGCCGGACTGTGCGAACGGTTGTATGTTCGACGGCTATCCGCGGAACGTCGAGCAGGCGGTGGCGCTGGATCAGGTTCTGGCCTCGGCCGGCAAGCAGATTGACAAGGCACTGTATATCGAGGTTCCCGCTGACGAACTCGTACGGCGGCTCTCGGGGCGCTGGCTCTGCCCGAACTGTGGCGCGGTTTACCACGAGGTGAGCCAGCCGCCGAGCACAGCAGGTGTCTGCGACAAGTGCGGGAGCAAGCTGTCGCAGCGCTCGGACGACAAGCCGGACGTTGTACGGACACGGCTCGACGTGAACATGACAAACCAGGAGCCGCTGGTGGAGTACTACACTGGACAGAACAAGCTGACAACTGTGAACGGCGAGCGTGACGCCGACGCCGTGACCGCAGACCTCAAGCAGGCGTTGAAAGAGTAGATATGGCAATCATTGTCAAGTCTCGAGACGAGATTGCGATCATGAAGGAAGCCGGGCGAATCGTATCCGGTGTGCGTGACCTGCTCGCGGATAGCGTGAGGCCGGGGATGGTGGAACTGGAACTGGACGAGATCGCGCGGCGCGAATTCCGCAAGGCGAACGTCATCCCGACGTTCCTCGGTTATCAGGGGTACCCTGCAGTCGTTTGCATCTCGGTCAACGATAAGATCGTGCACGGGATTCCCGGCAAGCGCGAATTTGAGGACGGCGACGTTGTCAGTATCGACATTGGCTGTACGTACAAGGGCTTCGTCGCTGACACGGCCGTTACGGTTGGGGTTGGCAACGTAGCGCCTGAAGCGAAGCGGTTGATCGACGTTACACGCGAGGCCGTGTGGTGCGGGATTCGCGCGGCGACCGCAGGCGCGCGCACCGGCGACATTGGCTACGCGATCCAGACGTGGGTGGAGGGCCAGGGCCTGGCGGTTGTCCGGGAATACGTTGGCCACGGAGTGGGGCGGCAGATGCACGAGGACCCGCAGGTGCCCAACTATGGGAGCCCGGGGACGGGCACAATGCTGCGGCCGGGCATGGTGATTGCGATCGAGCCGATGGTAAACACGGGAGACTGGCGGACGAAGCGGGACGACGACGAATGGACGGTGCGGACGATCGACGGCGCGCTTTCGGCGCATTTCGAGCACACGCTGGCGATAACAGACGGCGACGCCGAAGTACTGACGTTGCCGTAAGGGTTCGAGTACCTGTAGAATTCATATTTTGGGCGACCAGACGCTCAGGGAGGTGCATGCCCGCGAGGGCGAATGGCTAAAAAGGAAGCAATTGAGGTTGAAGGGACCGTTAAGGAGAACTTGCCCAACGCCATGTTTCGTGTAGAATTGGCTAATGGGCACAGAGTGCTGGCCCATGCATCCGGCAAGATCCGGATGCACTTCATCAGAATTCTCCCCGGGGACAAAGTGTTGGTAGAGTTGTCTCCCTATGACCTGACCCGGGGCCGGATTACGTATCGTTTCAGGTAGGTTATGAAAGTTCAAGCATCAGTCAAAAAGCGTTGCGAAAAGTGCCAGATCGTGCGGCGCGAAGGCGTCGTGCGAATTATCTGTTCGAACCCCCGTCACAAGCAGCGGCAGGGGTAGGAGAAGCACATGGCCCGAATCTCCGGCGTAGACATTCCGCGCGACAAGAAGGTCGACATATCGCTGTCGTATATCTACGGCATCGGACGGCCGACCGCGGAGAAGATCTGCCAGTCTGTGGGCGTCCCCGCCGAGCGCAAGGTGCGGGACCTGACTGACGAAGAAGTTGGGCGCATCCGTGAGTTTATTGACAAGAATTTCATCGTTGAAGGTGAACTGCGCAAGCAAGTGCGCACGGACATCCAGCGTTTGATTGAAATCAACAGCTACCGCGGCATCCGCCACCGTCGCGGGCTGCCGGCGCGCGGGCAGCGTACGAAGACGAACGCGCGCACGAAGCGCGGGCCGAGGCGGACCGTCGCAGGCAGGCGCCGCGCGATGGCCAAGAAGTAGAGTTTAAGGACAACCGATGGCAGAGCGAAAAACGAAAACACGACGACGCGAGAAGAAGAACGTGCCGGTGGGCAAGGCTTACATCTCGTCGACGTTCAACAACACGACGATTACGTTGACCGATCCCAACGGCGCGGTGCTCAGTTGGGCATCTGCCGGGACGGCCGGCTTCAAGGGCTCGCGCAAGAGCACGCCGTATGCGGCGGGCCTGGCCGCGGAAGCGGCGGCGCGCCGAGCGATGGAGCACGGTCTGAGGCAGATCGAGGTCCGTGTAAAGGGACCGGGCAGTGGCCGTGAGGCGGCGATTCGTTCGCTTTCGGCGGCAGGGCTGCAGGTGACCTCGATCCGCGATGTGACGCCGACGCCGCACAACGGTTGCCGGCCACCCAAGCGGCGGCGAGTGTAGCCCGGATGGCCCGATATACCGACGCCCGCTGCCGAATATGCCGCCGCCAGGGAGAGAAGCTCTACCTGAAGGGCGAGAAGTGTTACTCCAACTGTGTCTTTGACAAACGTCCCTTCCCGCCGGGACAGCGCCAGACCCGCCGCAGGAAGATCTCCGACCGGGGGCTGCAGTGGCGCGAGAAGCAGAAGGCGCGCGCGATTTACGGCGTGCTGGAGAGCCAGTTCCGCAAGTACTACGAGGACGCGGTCCGCCGGCCCGGTGTGACGGGCGAGACGCTGCTGCACACGCTTGAGCTACGCGCTGACAACGTGGTGTACCGGCTCGGCTTCGCCGATTCGCGGCAACAGGCCCGCCAGCTGGTCTCGCATGGCCTGCTCGGAGTGAACGGACGAAAGACGACGATACCTTCTCGCCTGCTGAAGATTGGCGACGCGGTGGGATGGACGCAGCGCGGACAGAACAGCGAGTACTTCAAGATCGTAAGTGAAAATGTAGCGAGTAAGGCCGTCCCCTCCTGGCTGACCCGTGACGATACCGCGATGACCGGTAAGGTCGAAGAGGCGCCGGGGATGGAAGAGATCGGCGCGAAGTTCAACGTCGCGACAATCGTCGAGTACTACTCGCGGTAAAGGAAAGAAATGCTAGAACAGCAGTTGTACCGGGGAGCCGGACCAGTCACCACGCAACAGCCGCCCGATGACCCGCTGATCGAAGTCGAAGAGTCGACTGATGGTTACGCGCGCATCGTGGCGTCGCCGCTGCTACCCGGGTTTGGCACGACGCTGGGCAACGCCCTGCGACGCGTGCTCTTGAGTTCGCTTCCGGGCGCCGCCGTGACGTCCGTGCGGATCGACAGCGTGCAGCACGAATTCTCGACCATTCCGAATGTGAAGGAAGACTCGATCGAGTTTCTGCTTAACGTGAAGGAGATCCGCCTGCGTGCGCTGTCCGATCGGCCCGGGATGCTGGTGCTTGACCTGAGCGGCCGGGGTGGCACCGTGACCGCCGGCGACATCCAGGTCCCGGAGCACTTCGAGATCGTCAACCCGGAGCTCTACCTGGCGACGGTGGACGGCGACGATGGACGCCTGTACATCGAGTTCAACGTCGAGCAGGGCCGCGGCTACGTGCCCGCAGGGCTGGCCGACGGCACGCAGTTGGGGGTGATCCCCGTCGACGCGATCTTCTCGCCCGTGCGCAAGGTGAACTACCGGATCGAGCACACCCGTGTCGGCCAGGCAACGAATTACGACAAGCTCACGATTGAGCTGTGGACGGATGGCTCGATCAGCGCGACGGAGGCCGTGAGCAAGAGCGCAGACATCCTGATTGAGCAGTTCAAGCTGTTCTCACACATGGGCCGGCCGGCCATGCCGACGGTGGAGCGAGGGCTCGGTGCGGGCATTCAGCTCTCGCCTGACAAGTACAACATGGCGATTGAGGACCTGAACCTGTCGATGCGGGCGTACAACTGCCTGCGCCGGAGCGGCCTGATGACTGTCGGGCAGGTGCTAGAGAAGAGCGAGGAAGAGCTCCTGGCGCTCCGAAACTTCGGCCGCAAGTCCTACGACGAACTGCGCGAGCGGCTGGACGAGCTTGGGTTGCTGCCTGCCGACCGTGGCGGTGACGACGAGATCCTGGACGCCCTGCCGCTTGACGATGAAGAGCGGCCGATCAGCGCGAAGCGCGAAGCGGCGGCACCAGACGAGACAGACGCGCCGCCTGACGTCGAGCCCGCACCGGTCGGGCGACGCGCCAAGAAGACGACGAAGGCCGCCGCTGCCGCTGCAGAAGGCGGCGAAGGCGAAGAAGAGATGCCAGACTGGAAGCGCAAGCTCCTTGAGCTTACCGACGGCGAGGGAGAAGCGTAGGGTGGCGCACCGGATTTCAGGCCGCAAGCTTGGCCGCCCGACGGACCACCGCCTGGCGATGTTCCGGAACCTGGTCACGGACCTCTTCCGTTACGAGAAGGTGATCACGACTGAGGCGAAGGCCAAGGAAGTGCGGATCTTCGCGGACCGCATGATCACGCTGGGTAAGCGGGGCGATCTGCACGCCCGCCGACAAGCGCTGCGGTTTGTCTACGACAAGCACATCGTCGAGAAGCTATTTGACGACCTGGGACCGCGCTACGCGGACCGGCCGGGTGGCTACACGCGAGTCGTGAAACTGGGCCCCCGTAGCGGCGACGCGGCGATGATGGCGCAACTTGAGCTGGTGGGGGCGGCAGTCTAGCCTCCCGGTCATTGGCGCCGGAAAGATTGAATGGAATCGGGACCCGCCGCTTGGCGCTCCTTGTCGAGTACCAGGGGACGGCCTACGGGGGATCCCAATACCAGAACAACGCACCGACGGTGCAGGGCGCGCTGGAGCGGGCCCTCGGGACATTAACAGGGGAACCTATACGGGTGGCGATGGCGGGCCGGACGGACGCTGGGGTGCACGCCAGGGGACAGGTGGCGGCTTTCCGCACGGGAAGCCGGCGCAGCCTCGAAGTCTTTGTACGCGGTTCGAACGCTCATTTGCCGGCGGATATCGCCGTGCGGGCAGCCCGTGAGGCGGCAGACGACTTCGACCCACGGCGACATGCTTGGCGGCGCTGGTACCGCTACACGCTTTATCTCGGGAGCGAGAGAACGGCTCTGTTGCGGCAATTCGCGTGGCAGGCGGGCGCTGACCTCGACCTCGAGGCGATGTCGCGGGCGGCGGCTCATTTCGAAGGCAGCCATGACTTCGCGGCGTTTACGGCGCCGTCAGAGGTGAAACGCCAGGCCACGGAGCGCCGAGTGTTCCGGACAGCGCTAGAGAGGCAGGGCGAGGTGGCGAGCTTCGATATCGAAGCCAACGCCTTCCTCCCGCACATGGTGAGGCGTATCATGGGCACACTTGTCGAAGTCGGGCGGCGAAAGCTCGACAGCGGCGAAATCGAGCGCCTCGTGAAGGACGCGCCACCCGGCGCAGCAAGCAAGACGGCTCCGGCGAGGGGCCTCTGTCTGATGAGGGTTCGCTACGAAAGCGGGTTGTTTGACGATGAAGAGGATGAAGACCTTCAGCCTTTCGGCTAAGGAAATAGACAAGAAGTGGGTCGTGCTGGATGCAGCCGGCCAAACTCTCGGCCGCCTTGCGACGCAGGTGGCGGGCTTGCTCATGGGCAAGCACAAGCCGACGTACTCGCCGCACCTGGACATGGGCGACTTCGTAATCGTCGTCAACGCGGCGAGCATCAAGGTGACGGGGAACAAGCTTGAAGACAAGATCTACTACAGGCACACAGGCTACATGGGCGGCCTCAAGGAAATGACCCTGAGCAAGATGATGGAGAAGCGCCCGGAGCGGGTCATCGAGCTGGCGGTCAGGGGGATGCTGCCGCGCAACAAGCTTTCCAAGCATGTCCTGACCAACCTGAAGGTGTACGCGGGCCCCGAGCACCCACACGTGGCGCAGGTCAACGCCTCGAACAAGCGCAGCAAGAGCCGCGTGACAGTGCTCGCAGGCAGTTCTAAGACGGAGCAACAGTCATGACCGACGAAGCAACGATCGCGACGCCGAAGGGCGAGTACCACTACGGGACAGGACGCCGCAAGGAAGCGGTCGCCCGCGTACGCATATACGCTGGCTCAGGGAACATCCAGGTGAACGGCAAGCCGTACCTGGAGCTGTTCAACCGGGCGATTTACCAGATCAAGATCCGCCTGCCGATGGAAGTCACCGGTACCGCGAACCAATTCGACGTTCACGCCAAGATCGACGGCGGCGGGATCACTGCCTGGGCGGACTCGCTGGCGCACGGCATCTCGCGCGCGCTTCTCGAGTTCAACGAGGAGTTCCGCAAGCCGCTGCGCCGGGCTGGCCTGTTGACGCGCGACCCGCGGGTCAAGGAGCGCAAGAAGCCCGGACTTAAGCGTGCCCGCAAGGCGCCGCAGTACACCAAGCGCTAGCGCGCCGACAACAGACAAGCAATGAACGAGAGAGACGGGCGGAAGCCCGTCTCTCTCGTTCTGGCCATTTCAGGGCCCTGCGGAACTATTTCTGTTTCGCGAGCCAGGCCTTGAGTTCGTCGATGACGGTGGTGGGGGTCGGGTCTTCACCGTAGAGGAAGGCTAGGTAGGCGCTGACGTAGTCGCCGAAGAGGGTGAGGGAAAGCATCTGGGCGAGGGCGCTCTTGCCTCGCGGGTTGACTGCATGCGCGGCGACGCCGGCGCGGGCAAGAAGGTCCTTGGTGAAGGCGTAGCGGAGTTGCACTCGGGGGTGGACGAGGCCCTTTGATTCGAGGAAGACGACGGCGGTGCGTTCGCTGATCTCGGCCGGAAGGGCGTAGCCGATGATCGCGTTGTGGTGGATCTCGGGAAGGTCTTCGAAGAACGCCCAGACCTTACCGGACTCGTTGAGCTGGGTTTTCCAGCGCCGCGCGACCTCGGTCAGAGGACCGGCACCGTAGACGACGGGCAGCTTGCCGTGGAGGTTGCGAGCCAGTTGCTTCGCGTGGTTGCGGCTCGAAGGTGTGCCTTCGGCGATTTCGATGACGAGAGTTTCGAGGACGGCGATTGCCTCGTCGACGTCGTGGGCGGCGCCCTGAACGAGGCGCAGAGATTCGGCTATGGCGAGCAGGGGCATGAGGCTCCAGCCGAGAGCGGCGCGCGGTTCGCCAGCGTAGTCGTGGCTGAAGACCGGGATGCCGTTCGCGCGGGCGGTGGTGAGGAGCTGGCCGCCGGCGGTGATCGCGATCTTCGGGCAGGGCATGGCGAGCGCCTGGCCGAACGCGGAGAGCACCTCTTCGGTGTCGCCGCTGAAGCTCGAGGCGATGACCAAGGTGCGTTCGTCCACGTATGGTGGGAGGTCGTAGGCGCGTACGTTGAAGACGGGCACGGCGCACTCGCGTTCGAGGAGGGCGCGCCAGATGTCGCCGGCGATCGCGGAGCCGCCCATGCCGAGTACGGCGACGCGGTCGATTTCCTGGTAAGAGGCGGGCAGCTTCAGGTCGCGAGCGGCCGCCCACGCCTCTTTGCACTGGTCCGGGAGACCGCGGAGGCAGGCGAGCATTCCGCCGGGGTCGAGGCGGGACAGCGCCTGTGGGTTGTCCAGTGCGTCAGAGACGCTCACGCGCCCGTCAGCCCGCGTACGGCGTCCAGAACGGGTCGCACTTGTGTTTCGTCACGAACCTCGGTGTATATGCGCATGAGCGGCTCTGTGCCGGAGAGGCGGATGAGGGCCCAGGCGCCGTCTGGCAGGAGGAAGCGCAGGCCGTCCGTGCGTTCGTAGCTGGTGACGGGCAGGCCGGCGATCTCTTTTGGCGCGAGACTGGGAAGTAAGGCGGCGATGCGGTCGCGATCGGCGGGCGTCATCGTGATGTCGATGCGGTCGTAGTAGTGGGCGCCGACCTTCGCGAACAGCTCCTGGACCAGCTCGACGAGGCTCTTGCCGCGACGGGCCATCAGATCGAGGATGTAGAGCGCCGAGATAACCCCGTCACGCTCTGGCAGGTGGCCGCGGAAGGCGAAACCGCCGGACTCTTCACCGGCGATCAACGCGTCGGTCTCTCGCATCTTGGGGCCGAGGTACTTGAAGCCGACGGCAGTTTCGTGGACAGAGACGTCGTAGAGTTCGCCCAGTTTGTTGATCATGCTAGTGGTGGTAACCGACTTTACGATCGGGCCTCGCTCGCCCCGCACCTCGAGGAGGTAGTAGGCGAGGAGGGCGAAGGTCTGGAGCTGGTTCACGAAGTCGCCGTTCGCATCGAGGATGCCGACGCGGTCGGCGTCGCCGTCGGTGCATACCGCAACGTCGGCACCGTAGTCGAGGACGGCGGCGCTCGTCAGTTCGAGGTTCCTGGGGATCGGTTCGGGGTTGTGCATCCCGGGGTACGCGGGGTTGTATTCGCCGCGGATCTCGTGGATCTGTGTCTCGCCACCGGCGAGGAGGTCGCGGAGGTAACCGGCGCCGGCACCGTACATCGGATCGATGACGACGCGCAGGCCAGCCGCGCGGATGGCGTCGAGGTCGACGAACTTCGCGAGGTGTTCAAGGTACGCGGGCTTCGGGTCGAACTTCTCGACGAGGCCGCTGGAGAGTGCTTCTTCGAGTGCAAGGCGGGGGATCTCGCGGCCGTAGTATTCGCCGATCAGTGATTCGATCTGGGAGAGGACTTCCGGCGGGGCTGCACCGGCGTATTCGGTGCGAACCTTGAAGCCGGAGTACTCGGCGGGGTTGTGGCTGGAGGTGATCACGATGGAGCCTGCGGTCTTGTACTGAAGGATGGCGAACCCGACGACGGGAGTCGGGGCGGGCGAATCGCAGAGGTACACGCGGATGCCGTTCGCGGCGAGGACTTCAGCGACGGCGGCGGCGAAGTCGGCGGAGAGGAAGCGCGTGTCGTAGCCGACGGCGAGACCCTGCGACGCGAGACCGGCGCGTTTTACGTACTCTGCTGTGCCCTGGGCGCAGTAGCGGACGTTGGTGAAGGTGAATTCGTCGGCGATGATGGCGCGCCAGCCGTCGGTACCGAACTTAATGGGGGATTCGGTCATCGGCCGCCGGCGCTCGCCAGCTCTTTTTCGGCCTCGGAGAGGTCCTTGATGCTGTCGACGGGGCGCCAGTACGCATCGCTCTTGAAGCCGGAGAGCTTGCCCGCGGCGGCGAGTTGCGGGAATGTCTCGGTCTCGTGGTCGCCCTTGTCCGGAAGGAGCGGGAAGAAGTCGCGGGAAAGTACGTAGATGCCGGCGTTGACCCAGAACGGGAGCACAGGCTTCTCGCGGAAGGAGGTGATGCGGTCGTTGTCCTCGATGTCGACGATGCCGTACGGGCTTTTGAGCGCGGTCAGCATCACTGTCGCGGTAGCCGTGCTGGCCTCGTGCTGGGCGATCATAGGGGCGAGAGACTGGTCGGTGAGGATGTCGCTGTTGCAGGCGATGACGTATGGCTGATCGGCCGGCACGAGCGGGGAGCCCTGCTTGAGGGCGCCGCCGCGGCCGAGGGGCTCGTCCTCGACGGAGTATTGGACGCGAACGGCGAAGCGAGAGCCGTCGCCGAGGTGCGCCTGTAAGACGTCGGCCTTGTATCCGCAGAGGAAGACGACGTCGGTGACGTCGTTGGCGCGGAGCCACTCGATCTGGTGCTCGGCGATCGGCCGGCCGGCGACGGGCACCATGTTCTTAGGCCGGTCGTTGGTGAGGGGGCGGAGCCGTTCGCCCTCGCCTCCGGCGATGATCAGTGCGTACACTACGCCCGCTGGGCCTCTTCGACGGGCGCGAGCTTGGCGGCAGCGGCGCGGAGCTCGTCGGCCTTGTTCGTCTTTTCCCACGGCGCGTCGATGTCCGTGCGGCCGAAGTGCCCATAGGAAGCCGTCGGGCGGTAGATGGGGCGGCGGAGATCGAGCGATTTGATGATCCCGTGGGGGCTGAGGTCGAAGTGTTCGCGGACGAGCTTCGCCAGGGCGCCGACTTCGATCTTGTGTGTGCCGAACGTCTCGACGGAGACGCCGATAGGCTGTGGGTGGCCGATAGCGTACGACAGCTCGACCTCGCAGCGGTCGGCGAGACCGGCGGCGACGATGTTCTTCGCGACCCAGCGGGCGGCGTATGAGGCGGAGCGGTCGACCTTTGACGGGTCTTTGCCGGAGTACGAGCCGCCACCGTGGCGGCCGACTGCGCCGTAGGTGTCGACGATATTTTTGCGGCCAGAGAGGCCTGAGTCGGCGGCGGGACCGCCGAGGATGAATGAGCCGCTGCGGTTGACGTGGATCTCGGTCTGATCGTCGATCCAGTCGCCGAGGACAGGCTTGATGACGTGCTTGTTGATGTCGTCCGACAACTGTTGAAGTGTGACGTCGGGGTCATGCTGGGCGGCGATGACTACGGCGTGGGCGCGTTTCGGCTTGCCGAACTCGTATTCGATCGTGACCTGTGACTTGCCGTCGGGCCGAAGGTAGGGAAGCGTGCCCTCCTTGCGGATTGCGGCGAGGCGCTTGCAGAGGTGATGCGCCAGGCTAATCGGCAGAGGCATTAGCTCTGGCGTCTCGTTGCAGGCGAAACCGAGCATGATGCCCTGGTCGCCGGCCCCCTCGTCGTCACCAACTGCGGCGTTGATCTCCGACGACTGTTCCTTGACGGAGACGATCACGCCGCAGCTCTCACTGTCGAAGGCGTATTCGGGCCGTGTGTAGCCGATGTCCTTGATGACGGCGCGCGCGATGCCGGCGCAGTCGACGTAGTGGCTCGTCGTGATTTCGCCCATGACGAGGACGAGGCCAGTTGTGGCAACGACCTCGCAGGCGCAATGTGCGTCCGGGTCGTGTGCAAGGATCTCGTCCAGGATGGCGTCGGCGATCTGGTCGCAGACCTTGTCGGGATGGCCCTCGGTCACGCTTTCGGACGTGACGAGAAGGCTGGGGCTGCTCATGAAGGTCATGGTCATTGTGGGGAGGTCCTCCTTGTTTGGTGAGAGTGCCATTTGGTCGTTGGCGGTGCGGATCGAGGCCGGTAAATTGCGTTCGAGCGGAGACGCCGCCAGGTGGAGAGTGAACCGGTCAAGTGACTGGCCCTGGACGACACCCAGCGGGTCCACCTCGGTGGATGGGGTGCAAATCCCCCGCTCTCCGCTCCATTTGCCCGTTGACAGGGCAAGCGCGAACGGCGGAAAATGTTTGTGCTGGGTGTCAACCAGAGGTTCTGGTCAGTGGACCGGTTGCAGGTGAGCGGGCGATGAGCCCGCTTTTCTGTTTTCAAGTGCCTTCTTCCCAGCTGCTTAGGTACTTCTGTTGGGCGGCCGTCAGTTCGTCTATGGTGATGCCCATTGCCTTGAGCTTGAGGCGGGCGACCTCGTTGTCGATCTCGGCCGGGACAGTGTGGACGTCGATGGAGAGCTTGTCCTGAGAGCGGCTGAGGAGTTCGGCGGCGAGAGCCTGGTTGGCGAAGCTCATGTCCATGACGCTGGCGGGGTGGCCTTCAGCGGCGGCGAGGTTGATCAGGCGGCCTTCGCCCAGCAGGTAGAGGCGCTTGCCGTCCATCAGGTGGTACTCCTCGACGCTCTCACGGATGCGGCGGTGGGATTCGCTCATCTCCTTGAGGGCGTGGATGTTGATCTCGACGTTGAAGTGACCGCTGTTGGCGACGATGGCGCCGTTCTTCATCGTCTCGAAATGCTGACGGTCGAGCACGTCGCGGTCGCCGGTGAGGGTGACGAAGATATCGCCGATAAGTGAGGCTTCGTCCATCGTCATCACCTGGTGGCCGTCCATAGTGGCCTCGAGTGCGCGGATGGGATCGATCTCAGTGACGATGATCTTGGCGCCGAGGCCGCGGGCGCGCATGGCGAAGCCCTTGCCGCACCAGCCATAGCCGGCGACAACGACGTGCTTGCCGGCCCAGAGGACGTTCGTGGCGCGGGTGATGCCGTCGAGGGTGCTCTGGCCCGTACCGTAACGGTTGTCGAAGAGGTGCTTGGTCATTGCTTCGTTGACGGCGATGATCGGGTAGGCGAGCGCGCCATCGCGGGCCATCGCCCGCAGGCGGATGACGCCGGTGGTCGTCTCCTCGGTGCCGCCGATGATGCCAGGCAGGAGGTCGCGGCGCTCTTTGTGCAGCGTCGCGACGAGGTCGGCACCGTCGTCCATCGTCATCTGCGGCTTGGCGTCGAGGACAGAGTGGATGTGGCTGTAGTAACGCGGGTCGTCCTCGCCGCGCACCGCGAAGACCGGGATGCCGTAGCGCGCGACGAGCGCGGCAGCGACGTCGTCCTGCGTGGAGAGCGGGTTGCTGGCGCAGAGGTAGATGTCGGCGCCGCCGGCCTTGAGCGCGATCATCAAGTTCGCGGTCTCTGTCGTCACGTGGAGGCAGGCGGCGAGGCGGATGCCGTTGAGCGGCTTCTCGCGCTCGAAGTGCTCGCGGATCAACTCCATGACGGGCATTTCGCGGGCGGCCCATTCGATGCGGTTGACGCCGTCGTCGGCGAGGGTGAGGTCCTTGACGTCGTGTTGGATTGTGGGATTGACCATCAACTCTCCTTGCCGGCACGTCCGCCGGGCGCTGTTTCCATTAGCTCTTCATCGATCGTTTCTCGTATTCGTATCACTTCGTTCCAGTGGGGAACGAAGTTTTCGCGTGTGGGCATGAGGCGCGACGGCTCTGCCTGCTCCTCGGAAATCCAGACGCCAAAGACGCGGCGGAGCTCCAGTATCGGGTCGGTGTGATCGTCCACGCGGAGATCAACGTACGGGTACTCCTCAGTCGACATGATGTACACGCCAGCAGACTGGCGGCCTCGACGGTCGCCGCCGGCCTCCTGGCCAGCCTCGAGGGTACGGAGCAGGCGCTCCGGCAGTTCCTCGTCGAGGCTGTGTTCGAAGGCCTCTGCCATCGCCTTGACGACGCCATCGCCGGTGAGGATGTTGCCGAGGCAAACGTAGCCGCCGCCGGAGACGTGGCCTGCCCAGTTGATGCAACGCTCGCCGGTGTACGCGGCGACGCGGCCGTCCTTGTCGACGACGCCGAGCTGGCGCAGTTCACGCCCGGGGTCGTCCTCGATCAGGCGTTCGACGGCGCGCTCGGCGGCGAGGCCCTGTTCGAGCAAGCGGAGGCCGTCGATGCCGAGGTAAGGGTTAACGAAAGATTGGCTGGCGATGGCGCCAACGCCCGAGCGGACGTAGGGGACGAGCCCGCCCGAGGAGAGGGCCTTGCTGGATGTGGCGACGCCGAGCCAGCCGGTTCGCGGGCAGCGAGCAGCGATCGAGAATGTCACGCCGGCACCTCCTCGAAGGTTGGCGGTTTGGGGTAGTACTCCATCATGTGTTGAACGCTCTTGGCCGTCTGGGCGTCCTTGAGCAGGCTGACGAGGTGGAGGCCCATGTCGAT
Source organism: Dehalococcoidia bacterium (assembly GCA_040882565.1). GTDB lineage: Bacteria > Chloroflexota > Dehalococcoidia > SM23-28-2 > RBG-16-64-32 > CF-162. The sequence goes on along the minus strand of JBBEAZ010000021.1, from coordinate 17,042 downwards.
GCCAGCGGAGACGCCGGCGGCGGTGATGACGTTGCCGTCCTGAACCCAGCGCGCGTCGTCGAGGACGGTGACACTGCCGAGCTGGCGGAGCGCTTCGATCGAGCCCCAGTGCGTTGTCGCGCGCTTGCCGGTGAGGAAGCCGGCGCTGTGCAGGATGAGCGAACCCGTGCAGACTGAGGTCACGTACTCGGCGTTCTTGCCGTGCTTGCGCACGAACGAGAGCATCTTCTCGTTGTCCATTTCGGCGCGGGTGCCCATGCCGCCGGGAAGGAGGATGACATCGAGCGGCGGGCAGGTCTCGAAGCTGTGGTCGACGATGTAGCGGGTGCCGAGGAAGCTCTTCACGGGCTCGCCGTCCTGCGAGACGAGGGCGACCTTCCAGGCGCCGCCGCTGCCCATGGCGAACATGCCGAAGACTTCCTTGGGGCCGATCGCGTCGAGGTCCTCGAACTCGGGGTAGAGGACGATGCCGATTGTTTTAGTCATCGGGGGACAATCTCCTTGTGCTCGCGGCGTCCTCGCCAGCCGGCGGCTGAACGCCGGACGAAACTGAGAACGCCGAATGGTTCTTTGCGGACGAGGGGCGTCTCGTGCAATTCGCATTGTGTCTCGTAACCCAGGCGTTTGTACACCGCGATGGCGGGCGAGTTTGCCGCCTCGACGGTGAGCGCGACGAGGTCACAGTAGCTGAGAAGTTCGCGTGTCACGGCGCTTGTGGTCGCACTGGCGAGGCCGTGGCCACGATGGCGTGGGTGCGTAAAAACGTTGCCGACGACGGCGATGCGCTCGGCTCGGGAGACGACGTGGGTACCAGCGATGGAAATGAGCTGACGGCCGTCGAAGATGCCGAAGTAGACGGCGTCGTCGAGGTGTTCGGGGCGGTAGGCCGCGGGACCGCCTTCCATTGAATAGAGGCGGTTGACGGCTGAGACGTCGAGGCCGGTCATGCGTCGGGTGGTGATGTCAACGGGGCGGAACGTGTTGCCCGTTATCGACATGCGGAGCATGGTTTGAGGACGGGTCATCAGGAAATACTTGCGGGCGACCGGCTTGTGCTCGGTCATCAGGCTGCCGAAGGCGAAGCGAGGGCCCGGGTGCAGCGAGAGCGCGACGTCAAGAGCGGTGGGGTCGCCGAGCGCGAAGAGGGCGTTGCCGAGGGCGCTCCGTGAGTGCACGAGCAACGCCTTCCCAGACGGGCCCTCGGCGACGAACCACTTGTTGTGTGGGAAGTGGCGGGGGTCGAGTTGCGCGAGCGCGTATGCCGCGTAGGCGCGCTTCGGCTCGAGCATTTCGCGGATGGCCTGCTGGTCCGAAAGGAGCGAGACGGTGTAGGCGGCGCGCTCGCCCGAGGTCTCACGTTCGCGCGAAACGGCGGTCACCCGCTGACCGCCTGGCCCAGGTAGCGGCCGATGATCGGACCGAGGCGGCGCTTGGTGTCTTCTGGGACGAGGTCGAGCGAGGTGACGAGCGCGGACTGGAGGGCGTCTTTGCAGGCGCAGTCGCGGGAAGCCGGCAGGCGCTGCAAGGCTAGGCGCACGGCCTGGCGCGATACCTCGACGTTGCGCAGGAGGTTAGCGACGATCAGGTCCGCGGAGACGGTTTCGTGCGCTTCGTGCCAGCAGTCGTAGTCAGTAGAGCAGGCGAGTACGGCGAAGCAGATCTCGGCCTCGCGGGCGAGCTTGGCTTCGGGCAGCGCTGTCATTCCGATGACGTCGGCGCCCCAGGTGCGGTAAAGGTTTGATTCGGCGCGCGTTGAGAAGGCGGGGCCCTCCATTACGACGTAAGTTCCGCCGTTGTGGACGGTGGCCTCGGCATCGTGCGTTGCGCCGGCGACGATGCCGCGCAGGTGGCTGCAGAAGGGGTCGCCGAAGGCGATGTGCGCGACGAGGCCTTCGCCGAAGAACGTCGAAACGCGCCCGCGGGTGCGGTCGATCAGCTGGTTAGGGACGACCATGTGCAGGGGCTCGATGTCCTCGCGCAGGCTGCCGACGGCGCTGACGCTGATAATGAATTCGACACCGAGCTGCTTGAGCGCCCAGATGTTAGCCCGGGCCGGGATTTCCGAGGGCAGGAGGCGGTGCGCGACGCCGTGGCGAGGGAGGAAGGCCACTCGTTGGCCACCGAGGGTGCCGATGGTGATGGCATCGCTCGTCGGACCGTATGGTGTATCGACGTTCACGGTATCGATGTCGGAGAGGCCGTCCATCTGGTAGAAGCCGCTGCCGCCGATGACGGCCGCGCGGATACGCTCAGCCACGAGTGGGGACTCCGGTCTCGCAAGCGCGGCGGAGACTGGTCTCGTACGGGGCGCGCGCGATGCCGTTCTCGGTGATGATCGCCGCGACGTAGGTGTTAGGGGTGACGTCGAAGGCGGGGTTGGCCGCTTCGGTGCCGGTAGGGGCGATTTCGACACCGCGGACGGCGGTTACTTCGGCCGCGGCACGCTCTTCGATGGGGATGTCGTCGCCGGTGGTGAGACTGAGATCGATGGTGCTGGTGGGGGCGGCGACGAAAAACGGTATGTTGTTCTCTTTCGCGAGGACGGCAAGCTGATAGGTGCCGATCTTGTTGGCGACGTCGCCGTTAGCGGCGATGCGGTCGGCGCCGACGACGACTGCGCCGATGAGGCCGCGGCGCATCACGGAACCGGCGGCGCTGTCCGCGATGAGCGTGAAGGGGATGCCTTCGCGCTGCAGTTCCCAGGCGGTCAGGCGCGCGCCCTGCAGTAGCGGTCGGGTCTCCGTGGCGTGGACGTGCCGCAGGCGGCCGTCTGCCCAAGCGGAACGGAGGACACCGAGCGCGGTGCCGTAGCCGCCGGTGGCGAGTGAGCCGGCGTTGCAGTGAGTCATCACCGAGGCGCCGGCGGGGATGAGATCCGCGCCGAACGCGCCGATACGCTGATTGCCGGCTACGTCCTCTTCGTGGATCTCGCGTGCGGCCGCGACGAGGATGTCTCGGCCGGAGCCGGCGTCGGTTGCGGTGTCGAGTGCGCGGAGCGCGCGGTCTAGCGCCCAGGCGAGGTTCACGGCGGTCGGCCGGGTTGCGCGGAGGACGCCGGCTGCCGCCGTGACGTCGTGGCGGAGCGCTTCGAGGTCTGTGGCGGTGCTTTCGAGCGCGGCGAGGGCGAGGCCGTAAGCGGCGGAGACGCCGATCAGCGGTGCGCCGCGCAGCTGCAGACGGCGGATTGCTTCGGCGATAACGCGATAGTCGGGCGTTTCGATCCAAATCTCTTGTTGTGGCAGCAGCGTTTGGTCGAGGAAGCGGATTTTGCCGTCCGCGAGCCACTCTATGGGCAGGAAGATGTCTTGCGTTGCCGCCTCCTGTCTCGGGCAATAAAAAACTTCTCGCGGTGGAGAAGTCTTGTCGCTACACTCTCATCTCTGCTCGCCGAGGCGAACCGGAGTTGGCACCGTGTCCTTGGACCGGTTGCCGGGCTTCGTTGGGCCGTTCCCTCCACCGCTCTGGATGGGAGTGCTTCTATTCGGTTTTATGAGGCGATGGTATCAAGGCAAGGAGCAAGTAGCAAGTAGCGGGGGCAAGGAACAAGGAACATGGAACAAGGAACATGGAACAAGGAACATGGAACATGGAACAAGCAACATGGAACATGGAACGAGGAACATGGAACGAGGGGACATGCGACGTGAGACTTGAACAAGGACAGGAGCAAGGGGTCAGTCGTAGTTGACGAGTGCGAAGACGCTGTAGCCTTCGAGGCGGTCGCGGCCTTTGAGGAAGCCGAGTTCGACCAGGAAGGCAAGGCTCTCGACCTTGGCGCCGAGGAGTTCGACGAGCTTGGCGGCGGCCATCGCGGTGCCGCCGGTGGCGAGTAGGTCATCGATGATCACGACGCGGTGGCCGCGCTCGAGGGCGTCCTGGTGGATATCGAGGCTATCGGTGCCGTATTCGAGGGCGTATTCGACGGTCATCCTGGCTGCGGGGAGTTTGCCGGGCTTGCGGACGGGCACGAGCGGGAGGCTCAGGTTGTACGCGAGCGGGGCGCCGAACATGAAGCCGCGGGACTCGATGGAGACGATGGCGTCGAGGTTTGCGTGGCGATAGCGCTCGGTGAAGCGGTCGATGACGTAATGGAGTGCCGTGGGGTCTTTGAGAAGGGGGGTGATGTCGCGGAAGAGGATGCCCGGCTGGGGAAAATCGGGGACGTCGCGGATCAGCTTCTTGAGGTCCATCGGCGAGTAGACTAGCGCCTGCGCGCGTGCCAGTCCACGTCTTGGGTTAGAATCCGGTCAGACAAGGAGACCCCGTGAGCAACGGCAACGCGATCAAGCAACAGGCCTCCGATGAGATAGAGCGGCTCAAGCCTGAACTCATCGATCTTTCGCTACGCATTCACGCGACGCCGGAGATCGCCTTCCAGGAGCACAAGTCGTCGGCGATGCTGGCCGAGTTCCTTGAGGGGAACGGTTTTGCGGTCGAGCGCGGCGTTTGTAAGCTCGAGACGGCGTTTCGGGCAACGTATGGGTCTGGGGAGCCGCGCATTGCCTTCGTGGCCGAGTACGATGCGCTGCCGGGCGTTGGGCATGGCTGCGGTCATAACATCATCGGCACGGCGGCTGCTGCTGCTGGAATCGCGCTCAAGAGCCTGCTACAGGCTGACGGCAGCGGCACGGTGCTGGTGATCGGCACGCCGGCGGAGGAAGCGGCTGGCGGCAAGGTGTACATGGTGGACCGTGGCGCGTTCAAGGACGTCGACTGCGCGATGATGGTGCACCCGGGCAACCGCGACACGGCGGTCGCGTACGCGCTGGCCTGCCTGGAGCTGGACATCGAGTTCCGGGGCAAAGAGGCGCATGCAGCGGCGCGCCCGGAGGCGGGGCTGAACGCGCTCGACGCGATGGTGTCAGCGTTCGCCAACCTGGGGTTGATGCGACAGCAGATGCGGGACTCGGCGCGGGTGCACGGGATCATCACGGACGGCGGGCAGGCGGTCAACGTGATCCCGGCGCGGACAGCGGCCAAGCTGCTGGTGCGCTCCGAGGAAGACGACTACATGGACGATGTGCTGAAGCCGAAGGTGCTTGCCTGCTTCGAGGGCGCGGCGAAGGCGACCGGCTGCAAGCTGGTTCACAAGTGGAATGAGGAAGCACGCTACAAGACGATGCGCACGAACATGGCACTCGCTGACGCTTATCGCAGCAACATCGAGGCGCTGGGGCGGACAACGGTGATGCCGGAGTCGAAGCGCTCGATGGGCTCGACGGACATGGGTAACGTCAGCCAGGTTGTGCCCGGGATCCACCCCGCGATCGCGATTGCGCCGGCGGAGGTGCCGATCCACACGGAGGAGTTCCGCGAGTTCGCGAAGAGCGACTCGGGGCACGCGGGGATGGTCGATGGGGCCAAGGCGCTAGTGATGACGGGAATCGATGTGCTGCTGAACCCGGAGTTGCGGCAGCGGATGAAGGATGAGTTTGACGGTGCGACGTAGAGAACGCAAGACGCCTCGTGACAGCTTCTGATCCTGTGATCGCGCTGGACGCGATGGGCGGGGACAACGCGCCGGGCGAGATCGTGCTTGGCGCGGTGCAGGCGGCGCGCAAGCTGGGTGTGCGGGTGGCGCTGGTGGGGGTGGAGGGCACGATCGAGGCGCAGCTGGCGAAGCACGGGGCGCGTCCCGAGCTCGTGACGGTCGTGCACGCGCCGGACGTGATCGAGATGGACGAGTCGCCGGCCCAGGCAGCACGGCACAAGAAGGGCTCGTCGATCGTCGTGGGGTTGAAGCTCGTGAAGCAGGGCCAGGCGACCGCGTTCGTTTCGGCCGGGAACACCGGTGCTGTAATGGCGGGGGCGATCATGTACCTTGGCCGCGTGAGGGGCATCGAGCGGCCGTCGCTGGCGGGGCTGCTGCCGCTGTCGGGGAAGCTGACGGTGCTGCTGGACGTGGGGGCGAATGCCGATGCGCGGCCGAGTTACATGGTGCAGTGGGCGCAGATGGCGGCGGCTTATATGGAGCGGGTGTGGAAGCGGCCGAACCCTTCCGTGGCGCTACTGAACATCGGCGAGGAGGAAGGGAAGGGGAGCGCGCTGGCGCAGGAAGCGTACGAGGCGCTGAAGGCGAGCGGGCTCAACTTCATGGGGAACCTGGAAGGGCGCGACGTGCCCTTCGCGAAAGCCGATGTGGTTGTGACGGACGGTTTCACGGGGAACGTGGTCGTGAAGACGATGGAGGGGATGGCGGACTACGTCATGGGGGAGATCCGGACGGCGATCAAGAGCCGGCCGTGGTACATGGCGGCGGGGGCGCTACTGGTGCCAGCGTTCGGACAGGTGCGCAAGAAGACGGACTACCGGGAATACGGCGCCGGGCCGCTGCTGGGTGTGAACGGGCTGGTGTTTATCGGGCACGGGCGGAGCGATGCGAAGGCGATATCGAGCGCGCTGCGGATCGCGGCAGAGTCGGCGCGGTCGGGGATGCTGGAGGCGATCCGGGAGACGGTGCCGAGGGCTGTGGCGGAGGAAGGGGATGAGGTGGAGGTAGATCAGGGAGCGGTCGCCCCGGGCTAAACATCTGCAAGTCGCTGCGCCGTGCAAAGGCGCTTCGATCCGTTCGTGGTGAGGCTCACGAATCCGCGAACGGAGGCGATCACGCCTCGCGTGTGGACTACATCAGGTTGTCCGTACGTGAGATGCGAGGAATGTAAGTCGCAGGCTGGCGGGTGTGGCGCAACGCGAGCCTGCGGAGGAGGGTCGAATCGCCATCGGCCAGGGCGAGCTTCTTGGCGCGTGTCCAGCGCTTGATTTGACGCTCGGCGGCGAGTGCTTCTTCACGGGTGCTGAATGTCTCGCAAAAGATGAGCGTGACGGGCAGGCGTTTCGAAGTGTAACCGCAATAGGTGCGGTTTCGGTGCTTCGCGAGACGCAAATCGAGGTCGTCGGTGTGGCCGACGTAGAGGGACTGGTCTGAGCAGAGCAGCATGTACACGAAGAAGGCCATGTGCGGATCTTAGCGTCCTTATACGCGAAACTCCAAGTGAGATGTGGCACTTGTTACACGCGAATGCGGTGCGCAGTCGCTCCGTTCGCCCGTTCGTGAGCCTCAGGGCGAACGGAAGGGATGTCGTCGCACGGCGGAGTGTGGCGAATACGGTGCGCGGGTCGCTCCGTTTCGCCCGTTCGTGAGCCTCAGGGCGAACGGGAAGGGATGTCGTATCCTGCACGCAGGAGATCTGGTGCGACACGTCCTGCTGGCGATGGTAGTGGCGACGACGGCGATCCTTGTTGCTTGCGATGACAATGAGGAGCAGATCGCTTCGAATGAGTCGGCAACTGCTTCAGCTATCCCAGTGCCACCGGCTGATGAGATATCGACCGCACCGGCGACTTGGGAGACACCGCCACCATGGAATCCGGGTGAGCCGGTTCCCTCTGGTTGGGTTGCACATCCAACCGAAGCTGGAGGTTGGGCCATTGAGCGAGCGCCCGCGACTTGCGCGCCAGTGCTTGTCGGTGGGAGCCAGCGCTGTGGGCCGGCGAGTTCGTCCGCCGTATATCACAACTGCTGCCCGGGTGCTGAACACCCGTGGACGGAAATAGAGCTGGGCGAGTCATTGGTGGGATGGGAGAATGTGGATGGGCAAGGCGTGGCTTACGCTTGGAGCGTGCTCCCCGAGCACGAGAGCGACTTTGCCGACGTTACGGATGCTCTCTTTGGCGATGCTCAACCTACACCGTTTGGCCAGCTGAGGTCTGAGCCGCAGCCAACGGCGGAACCAGCAACCGCCGAGTAACGGGCGTTGTGTCGCCCCTCGCCGGTTCCTTCCTCACTGCGGCGGACAGGCGGGGCGATCGGGAAGTGGGCGTAATAGCACGGCGGAGTCAGTTTGTTTGGCAAAAGCGGCGTAACGATGACGTGCTAGCGGCGGACTAGCCAGTCGGCGAGGAGGGCGGCGAAGGCTTCGACGCGGGTGCTGAGGCGGAGGTGCTCGGGGGCTAGTTGGGACTGGATCATGGCGCCTTCGAAGGTGGCCATGAGGGCGCTGGCCTGGAGGCTGATGTCGACGTCGTCGCGGATGACGCCTGCTGCGCGGCCCATGGTCAGGGTTTCGGTGACGAACTCGTGCCAGCTGGCGTAGAAGTCGGCGAGGCGTTCGCGGACTTTGTCGTTGCGCATGGCGTGGGCTGTGAACTCGTAGTAGACGGCGGGGGAGAGGGGCTCGCGCCGGCGGGTGTCGAAAAGGGCGTCGAGGATGCGGCGCTGGTTCTCCTCGACGCCGAGGCCGGGCTCGAGGGACTGGCGGAGGGAGTCCTGCTGCGCTGCGATGCGCTCGCGGAGCATCTCCCAGAAGAGGTCTTCCTTGCTCTCGAAGTGGACGTAAAAGGCGCCCTTCGAGAAGCCGGCCTCGCGGACGATCTCGTCGACGGTGGCGCGCTCGAATCCGTGTGCTGCGAAGACGATAAGGGCGGCGTCGAGGAGCTTCTGGCGAGTTTCTTCGCGGCTGCGGCGGCGTTTGGGGGTTGTGGGGGCTGTTGTCATGGATTGTGGGGATTATACATGTTGGGGTGGGCTGGTGCAGTGAATACTGACTGGTCGGTATGTTAATGGGGAACGGGGAAACATGCAAGCGGGAACAGGCGTCCCCTTTCCGCGTGGCCAGCGTTTGGTGTCTGGCTCCACCTTCGCACCCTGCGGGGTGTCGGGGGGACGCCCCCCCGACCCGAGAGGTTTGGGTGTCGGGGGGACGCCCCCCGAACCCCCCGGCAGCGGCTCCGCTGCACCTTTGCGTGGTACCGGAACGTCCGATGTTGGCGAGTGAATCGCGCGCCAGGCGGGCGAGACACGTACACTGCGCGACGTCGAAGAAGGCGGTGGGTGCCTCGCGCCTACCCATAGGTGGGACGTCTCGCGCGATGGCCGTCGGCCCATCCGGTCAGCGGCAGGTGCCTGATTCTCGCGATTTGGCGTGGCTTCGGAGACGTACCGCCGACACGTCTGTACGGGGATGAGCCGTTGGCGGTTACTCGTCTTGTTGGGTCGGGGCGCCCATGCGCATCCAGAGCTTGAGGGCCTGTTGCATGTTGCGGGCGGCTTGCTCCGGTGTTTCGTCGCTGCAGAGGCAGCGTTCGACGTGGTGCTCGAGGAGGCGGACGCCGACCTGGTCGAGGCTGCTGCGGGCGGCCATGAGCTGGGTGACGATGTCCTCGCAGACGCGGTCCTCTTCGAGCATGCGCTGGATGCCGCGGATCTGGCCTTCGACGCGGCGCAGGCGAGCGAGCAGGCCCTCGACCTCGGTGTCGGTGGTAGAATCGGTTTCTGGTGTGGTCTTTGTATCCATTGACATACCCCTCGGGGGTATGCTAGCATGAGTGCACAGGGCGAGTCAAGTAAGCTTCCTGTAACACGAGGCAGGCCCTGGCCGATGGAAGCGAAACTGGTTCGCCAAGTAACCTGAGGAGGATTCGATGGCTAAGCCCCAGAACGTAAACGACAGCGAGTGGAACGCAGAGGTGCTGATGGCGGACACGCCGGTGCTGGTGGATTTCTGGGCGCCCTGGTGCGGGCCCTGCCGAATGGTGGCCCCGATCGTCGATGAGCTGGCCACGGAATACGATGGCCAGGTGAAGTTCGTCAAGCTGAACACCGACGACAACGTCGAGACGGCCTCCAAGTACGGAATCCGCAGCATCCCGACGATCATGGTCTTCAAGGGCGGCGAGGCCGTCGACCAGGTGATCGGCTTCCGCCCCAAGAGCGAGCTGAAGAAGTCGTTGGAGAAGGCGCTGGCGTAAATGGTGGACACCCGCGAATACGATGTCATCATCCTCGGCGGCGGTCCGGCTGGACTAGCCGCCGGTGTCTATGCGGCGCGTGGCCGGCACCGGACCCTGCTGATCGAGAAGGGCGTCGTCGGCGGGCAGATCGCGCTGACGGAGCTTGTAGAGAACTACCCCGGCATCGCCAGCATCAACGGGTTCGACCTGGCGCAGGCGATGCAGGAGCAGGCTGCGAGCTACGGGATGAAGACCGAGTACCTTGAGGTCAAGAGCATCGAGCAGACCGGCGACCTCTGGACCGTGCACACGAACGACGGCGACTTCAACGGCAAGGCGGTGATCCTGACGACGGGGGCGGAGTACAACAAGCTCGGCATCCCCGGTGAGGAGAAACTGACCGGCAAGGGAGTCTCGTACTGCGCGACGTGTGACGCGGCGTTCTTCAAGGAACAGGAAGCGGTGGTCGTCGGTGGCGGCGACGCGGCGCTGGACGAGGGCATCTTCACGACGCGCTACGTCTCGAAAGCGACAGTTGTGCACCGGCGTGACGAGCTGCGCGCCTCGGCGATCCTGCAGGAGCGGGCGTTCGCCAACGCGAAGATCGCGTTCCGGTGGAACTCGATCATCACTGAGATACTGGGCGATGAGCAAGTGAGGGCCGTCACGGTGAAGGATGTGGTTACCGGCGAGGAGAGCGAGATGCCGATATCGGCGGTCTTCATCTTCATCGGTCAGCACCCGAATACGGACTTCCTCGGCGACCTAGTGCCGAAGGACGCTGGCGGGCACGTCATCGTCGACGACTGGATGCGGACGCCGAAGCCGGGTCTGTTCGCCGCGGGCGACATCCGCCAGAACAGCGCGCGGCAGGTGGCGACGTCTGTTGGTGACGGCGTAACCGCTGCGATCGGCGCGGACCACTACATCCGCGAGGCATTCCCGGACTATGAGCCGCTGGCGCAGACGCCGACCGAATCGGCTGAACCGGCGACGGCTAACTAACCAAGTCTTCTTTCCTGTACGAATGCCGCCCTTTGGGCGGCGTTTTTGTGTGTGCTGGTTTGGAGGCGATTGTTATGGTTCCGGCATCTTAGTTTGCGCACGTGACCTGTGGGAGAGGCGACAATGGAAGGACAGGAGGACTATTTATGAGCACAGATGCAGCAACGAAGGCAAAAGAGACCGTGACGACCGGGCGCGAGGCGACGGCCGTCGCGCTGGACCGAACGAGCACGCTGATCCGCGATACGGCGAAGCAGGCGGCGGGGTTGGTCGAGCGCGGCGGCGAAAAGGCCGCTCATGTGCTGGAAGGCTCGGCTGCGCGCGTGGACCCGCACTGGCGCGGTGGCGTGCGGGGGTACATCACGGGCCACCCGCGACGGTTCTTCGTGGCCGGGGCGCTGTTTGCGGCGCTGGTCGCGTTCCTGTTCGTGCGCAGCCGGCTGGCCGGCGACGAGATCGACATCTAGCAGTTCGCAATCCTTTCCCGCGTGACGCCGCCCGAGAGGGCGGCGTTCGTGTGTGTGAGAGTGTTGCGGTTCCCGCCACCGACGTGGCGACGCCCCACCCCGCCCCACCCCGAGAGGAACGGGGTTCTCGGGGGGACACCCCCCGAACCCCCCGGCAGCGGCTCCGCTGCACCTTGGCGTTGGTCCTTGGGCGATATCTAGGATGTGAGGGGTGATGGCGATTCGCCGGACGGTATGGTGGAGCGGCTTGAGGTCGGGCTCCGCCTGTGCCCCTGCGGGCCTCGTGCTGCCCTCACCAACCCCAAGAGATTTTGGATTGATCGGGGGGACACCCCCGAACCCCCCGGCAGGGGCTCCGCTGCACCTTGCGTTGGCGGGAGAGCGCG
>JBBEAZ010000021.1:0-5355 GCA_040882565.1 Dehalococcoidia bacterium | reverse complement strand
CCCCCGAACCCCCCGGCAGGGGCTCCGCTGCACCTTGCGTTGGCGGGAGAGCGCGCGTTGTAGCACATGGCCCCGCGCATATCGTTTGACGCGGCGTATAGACGTGCCAGCAGCACGTCTATACCCTTGGGCGGGGTGTTTTTCAGAGTGTGGAGGGGGTGTGGTCTACGAGGCGTGGATTGATTTGAGGCAGGGCTGACCCAGACGGGCGAGAGCCGCTGCGGCTACAGGTGGGTTCGGGGGTCGCGATACACTAGCTGCTGTCATGCTTTTCGCGGAATCGGTGACGCGGGCGTTTGGCGGGCTGGACGTGCTCCAGGGCGTTACGTTCAACGTGGGCAAGGGGGAGCGCGCGGGGCTGGTGGGGCCGAACGGCGCGGGCAAGACGACGCTGCTCGAGATCATCGCGGGTGAGGATGAGCCGGACGATGGGAGCGCGGGCGTCTCGGGCGGCAATGGGTTTGGCTATCTGAAGCAGGAAGCCGGGGTCGAGAGCCGCAATACGCTGTTCGAGGAGATGTGGACGGCGTTTCCGGACGCGCGGCGGATTGAGCTGCGTCTGCTGGAGATCGCGACGGCGCTCGAAAAAGGTGACGGCGACATCGACGCATTGATCGAGGAGCAGGCTTCGCTGTTCGAGGCGTTCGAGCAGATGGACGGTTACCGGATCGAGTCGCGGATCGGGCGCGTGCTGGACGGGCTGGGGTTTTCGGTGCCGGACCGGCAGAAGCGCTGCGGGGCGTTCAGCGGTGGTTGGCAGATGCGGATCGCGCTGGCGAAGGTGCTGGTGCGGCGGCCGGACAACATGCTGCTGGACGAGCCGACGAACCACCTGGACAAGGCTGCGCGTGACTGGTTGGCAAGCGACCTCGAGGAGTTCAAGGGCGCGCTGCTGATCGTAACGCACGACGGCGAGATCCTGGACCGTGTGGCGAACAGGATCCTCGAGATGCGGGAAGGCGTCGTAGAGCTGTATCACGGCAACTACACGGACTATCAGCGGACGAAGGCTGCGAAGCTCGAGCAGATCGACAAGGCGGCCGGACGCCAGGAGAAGTACCTGGCGAAGCAAGAGCGCTTCATCACCCGCTTCATCGCGAAGCCCGGCAAGACGAGTGTGGCGCAGGCGAGGCGGAAGATGATCGAGAAGATCGAGCGCATCGAGCGACCGCGCAAGGAGTCGGAAGTGCACATCGGGCTGACAGCGCAGGGGCGCACGGAGAACGATGTGCTGTTCCTGGAGCACATTGGCCATGTGTATCCGGATGGGCGTGGCGGCGATCACGTGGTGCTGGTGGATGTGAACCTGCACGTGGAGCGGGGGCAGAAGGTCGTGCTGGTGGGGCCGAATGGGAGCGGGAAGTCGACGCTGCTGAAGATTGCGGCGGAGCAGATGCGGCCGTCTGAGGGCAGCGTGCGGTGGGCTGACCTGGCACGACGCGGGTACTACGATCAGCACCAGGACGAAGCGCTGGACCCGGAGAAGACGCCGCTGGAAGAGGTGCGTGAGGCGGCGCCGCTGGAGCGCGACGAGAAGCTACGGACGGTGCTGGGCCAATTCCTCTTTCGCGGCGATGACGTATTTCAACGCATCGCGACGCTGTCGGGTGGCGAGCGCAGCCGGGTGGCGCTGGCGAAGCTGACGGTGCAGCCGACGAATGTGCTGGTACTGGACGAGCCGACGAACCACCTAGACCGCACGACGCGGCGCAAGCTGATCGAGGTGCTGGCGGAGTACGACGGCACGATCATTTGCGCGGCGCACGACCCGGGAATCCTTGACCGGGTGGCGACGCGGGTGTACGAGGTGAGCGACGGGGAGTGCCGGGAGCTGATCGACCGGCGGAAGGAGCCGGCGCGGAAGGTGAGGTTGGGGAGGGGCTCTTAGACGGGCAGGGGCTGTGGTCGGCGGGGCATTCGGATAGAGAGGTGGGGAGCTACGGTCTGGCGGGGCGTAGGGTTGATTTGAAGCAGGGCTGAAGCCGCTGCGGCTACGAGGGCCAGCCGCAGGCGTCCGTGTCTATTCGACGGTGATGACGCCGCCCATGCTGCCGGGGTGGAAGTCGCAGCGGAAGGTGAATTCCCCGGGGGCGGCGCCTGAGAAGGTTAGTTGGCCGACGTTGCCTGGTCCGATGGATTCGATGGCGGCGTCGTCTTCGGTGTCGTACTGCCCGTCGATGCCGGCGACTCGGAAGCTGTGCTGCGCCGAGTCGTCGTTGGTGAAAAAGAAGGTCACAGCGCCGCCGAGCGGGACGCCCAGGTTGTTCGGTTCGAACTGATTGTCCTGCAGGCGGACTTCGGTCGTGTCGTCCGTGGCCGCGGTTACCTCGTCGTCGACTTCCTGAGCCGGTTCGGGCTGGACGGGGGCGGCGGCCTGAGACGTCGCTGCGGCTTCGGTGAGGCTGGCGTCGGCGGTGGTCTCGTCGCCGGAGTCGTCGTCAGCGCAGGCTGCGAGGAGGGCAGCTGTGAGGAGGATGGCGGCGACGAGTGAAAGCAGGCGCATTACGTGTGTGTCCGGGTGCGTTCCGGTCGAGGATAACACCCGAGAGGGTGAGCGGGGGCTACTCGGTGACGGTAATTTCGCCGAGCATGGCGTCGGGGTGGAAGTCGCACTGGTAGAGGAAGGTGCCGGCTTCGTCTGCCGCGAACTCGAGGCTGCCCGCTTCGCCGCCGGCGATGGCGTCCGGGTCGGAGATGATGTCGTCGTCAGTGCCGTACTCGCCGTCGGGCCCGGTGATGACCATGTTGTGCAGGTTGGCGCCCGCGTTAGTGAGCGCGAATGACACGGCGTCGCCGGGAGCGACCTCGAAGTTCGGGTTGTTGGCGCCGTCGTACTGGAATAAGTTGTCGTCCATGGTTAGCGCAACGTCGCCGGTGATGGTGACAGGCGGTGCCGGCGTGCCGGCAGGCTGAGCCGGGGACTGGCCACAGGGAGGAACGGCCGGGGCCTCGCCGGTGATTGGGCTGTCGGGCGCCGGGATCGGGCCGTTGTAGACGATGTCACCGGCTTCGTGGGCGAGGGTGGAGGAGTTATCGACGGCGCGCTCGACTTCGACCGTGTTTTCGTTCTCGTCGACTTCCACGACGAGCAGGATCTCGTACTCCTCATCAATCGCGTCGCCGCCGATGCGCAGGACGCCTTCCTTCAGTAGTCCGGAGGCGTCGTTGAGGGTGATCGTGGTGTCGTCCTCGCCGATGTCCTCGGCGAGGCGTTTGCCGGGGTCGAAGAGGTCGGAGTGGTTGCCCTCCTCGACGGCGTGCTCCCAGGCTTCTTCGGAGAACTCGCTGGTGATCAGCTTGACGAGTTGTTCGATCTGGAATTCGTTGAGCGGCCCGCCTTCCTCGGTAGACCAGGCCGGCATGAGCGTGCCAACGCGCCCGCAGTGGATGGTGGCGGCGAGGCGAGCTTTGCGAGCGGTGGCTTCTGTGGTTGTCAACTCCGGCGGGCGGTTGGCATCGTCGTTGAGGGGGGCGCCGGGGAGGCCGCCGCGCTCGATCGCGCCCTGGCCGGTGAGGCCGTGGCAGGCGCGGCAGTTGCGGGCGTAGAGGAAGCCGCCGCGTTCGGCGTTTACCTTCTCCTGATGGGCGACGGCTGCCGCCTCGCGTCCTTCGAAGTCGATGCCGAAGGCGTTGAAGCCGTTATCGAAGAGGAAATAGAGGAAGGTGCCGAATAGCCCCACGAAGAGGAGGCCGATCATCACGTTGACCTGTTTGGCGGTGTTCAACTATGCCCTGTCTAAGCCTTCTCTAGTTCCGGCGTCGCGCTGCCGGGTTCGTATTTCGCCGCGCGGGACGGGTTGTCCGGCGTGCCGGTGAACTCGAACTGACGGCCGGTGGACACCGTGATGCTGAGGTCGTCGTTGACGGCGAGTGGGAAGACGTCCATTGGCCGCGGCGCCGGGCCGGCGACCTTGACGCCGCCGTCGCGCGAGTAAGTGGAGCCGTGGCAGGGGCAGCGGAACCACCCCTTCTGCTGATCGAACGTGAAGCCCGCACTGTAAGGGACCGTGCAACCGAGGTGCGGACACTTCTGGTAGAGCGCGAGCAAGCCGCCGGGTGAGTCTGCGCCCGCCCGTGTGGGTCCGGCGGGGATGTTGAGCAACCAAAAGCGGCCTTCGACGATGCGCAAGGGATCCCCGCCCTCTGCAGGGATGCGGTCCGGAGTAACCGGGATTGGCCCGCCGAAGCCGCCGGCGCCGCGCGGCCACATGAAGTCCAGGGGGCCGCCGAGGAAGCCGACGATAGCGAGGCTCATAGCGCTCCAGAAGCCGCCAAGCAAGAAGACGCGGCGCGTAATTACTTCGCGCCGGGGCAGGGGCTTGGCGACCGGTGTGTCGACGACAAGCGAGCGCGCTGGGTCAGGCGCCGCTATCGGAGTGCTTGCCGGGATGGTTTCGTCAGTCACCGTTTAACCTCCGCCTTAGCCTTCATCTACCTTGATTTCCCACGGCCAGATGAGGTTCTGACCTTCGCCGCGGAAGAAACTGCCGATCATTGAGAGCGATAGATATGCGGCCATGACAGCGGTGAACATCACGAGGAAGACGTCGCGACGTGTGCGTAACCAACCGACGCGGAAGAGGGCATAGAGAATCCCGACCGTGAGGACGGCGATCATCGATAGCGGCAGCACCTGCTGAGCGAAGGTCGACGGGACGTTGATGTTCATATCGCACCAGAGATGGAAGCTGCCGATATTGCCGCAGATGTTGTTAAAGGGAACGGGGATGTTATCGAGGTCTTCGGGCCAGTCGAGGTGGCCGTCGTTGACGCCGAGCATCTTAGGGAACGGCACGCTCATCCGCATGCGAGTGGCGAAGTCGTTAGTGGTTATCAAGCCGGTGTGAGACGCACCCTCCGGGTCGGTCAAGCAGGGCGTGCCCTGGTGCGCGGCGCCTGCCTCGCAAGAAGGTATCCAGCGTGTGAGGTACTCACTCTTAGTCCGGTCGCCGGCGTCGAAGGAGACCAGCGCGCCACAGACAACGACCGCGTAGACGGCCGAGATGACGGTGAGGCGCACAGAGTACTTCGTGCCGAACCAGACGCCCTGCGCCTTGCGACTGCGGTCGAGGTAGGGGATCGAGGCGAAGAAGACGAGGGCGATGGTCGGCAAGAGGACGCCGGCCCAGGCCTTGTCCATATGGAGGAGCAATTCCTGGAGGTTGAGGAAGTACCAGGGCGCTTTGGAGGGGTTTGGGGTGACGTCGGGGTTGGCCCGGTTGAGGAGCGGCGCGTTCATGAACACCGAGAGGATCAGGAAGGTGATCGTGAAGAGCACCGCGGCGATGAACTCAACGAAAACGAGGTCCGGCCAGACGAGGACTTCCTCCTCGCGCTCACGCTTGGGGCGAGGCC
>JBBEAZ010000020.1:0-25879 GCA_040882565.1 Dehalococcoidia bacterium | reverse complement strand
CTTCGATCGAGACCCCGGACTGGGTCGAGACGCAGGAGTGGATCGACGCCCTGCGCGATGTCGCGCGCAGTCGCGGCCCCGATCGGGCGTCTGGACTGCTGGAGGCACTTCAGATCGCGGCACAACGCATGGGCGTTCCCCTGCCGGTCACGTCGCGGACGCCATATGTGAACACTATCCCGCTCGAGAGGCAGCCGCGATTTCCCGGCAACATCGAGATCGAGGACCGCGTCAAGAGCATCATCCGCTGGAACGCCCTGGCGATGGTCAGCGAGGCCAACGACAAAAGCCCAGGCATTGGCGGGCACATCTCGACCTACGCCTCGGCGGCCACGCTGTACGAGGTTGGGTTCAATCACTTCTTCCGCGGCCCGGATGACCCCAGTGGCGGCGACCTCGTCTACTTCCAGGGACATGCTTCACCAGGCATGTATGCGCGCGCCTACATGGAGGGGCGCCTGACCCCGAAGCAGTTACACAACTTCCGGCGGGAGTTCGCGGAGGGCGGCGGTCTCTCCTCCTATCCGCACCCGTGGCTGATGCCCGACTTCTGGCAGTTCCCCACCGTCTCCATGGGCCTGGCCCCGATCATGGCGATTTACCAGGCGCGCTTCCTGCGGTACATGCAGGACCGCGGGCTTGCGAAGTCCCACCACGACCAGCGCGTTTGGTGCTTTCTCGGTGACGGTGAAACCGACGAACCCGAGTCGTTGGGCGCGATCTCCCTGGCCGCGCGAGAACGGCTCGACAACCTGATCTTCGTGGTCAATTGCAACTTGCAACGGCTCGACGGCCCGGTGCGCGGCAATGGGCAAATCATCCAGGAACTGGAGGCCGTTTTCCGCGGCGTTGGTTGGAACGTCATCAAGGTCATCTGGGGCGATGATTGGGACACCCTGCTGGCCCAGGACCACGACGGTCTCCTCGTTGAGCGCATGGGCGAGGTGGTCGACGGCGAATACCAGAAGTACTCGGTTGCAGGCGGAGCGTACATCCGCAAGCACTTCTGGGGCGTCGATGCGCGCCTCGAAAAGATGGTCGCGCACCTGAGCGATGACCAGTTGTGGAAAATGCGACTGGGCGGCCACGCCAGCTACAAGGTCTACGCCGCCTACCGCGCGGCTGTCGACAACCGAGGCACCCCCACGGTCATTCTCGCAAGAACCATCAAGGGCTACGGCCTGGGTGAGGCAGGCGAAGGCCGCAATATCACACACCAACAGAAGCATCTCAACACTCAGGAGCTCCTATCGTTCCGCGACCGCTTCAACATCCCGCTGTCAGATGAGGAGGTCGCCGGCGCGCCGCTCTACCGGCCGGGCCCTGATAGCGCCGAGATCCGCTACATGAAGGAGCGACGCAGCGTGCTCGGCGGCCCGGTCCCTGAACGCCGCGTCCGCAACGCCACCGTTGAGCCGCCTTCATCCGAGGCGTTCGCTGAGTTCCTGGCGGGCTCAGGCGACCGCGCAGCCTCGACGACGATGGTCCTCGTGCGGGTCATCGCCGCCCTGATGCGCGACAAGGCGATCGGCAAACAAATCGTGCCGATCGTCCCCGATGAGGCGCGAACGTTCGGCATGGACACCTTCTTCCGCGCGTTCGGCATCTACTCGTCGCGCGGCCAGACGTACGATCCAGTCGACTCGGAGAACCTCCTTTACTACCGCGAAGCGAAAGATGGACAGGTACTCGAAGAGGGCATCACTGAGGCGGGTTCGATGTCATCGTTCATCGCTGCCGGCACTTCCGCGATGACGTCCGGGCTGACCACGATTCCGTTCTTCATCTTTTACTCGATGTTCGGGATGCAGCGCATCGGCGATCTGGTCTGGGCTGCCGCCGACGCGCGAACTCGCGGGTTCCTCGTCGGTGGCACCGCCGGACGCACGACCCTGAACGGCGAAGGCCTCCAACACCAGGACGGCCACAGCCATCTGCTCGCGTCAGCCGTCCCAACGATGCGCGCCTACGATCCAGCCTACGCTTACGAGATCGCCGCCATTATCGAGGAGGGCATCCGCGAGATGTTCGTTGACGGTGCGGAGCGAATGTACTACCTCACGGTGGCCAACGAAAACTACGTCCATCCGCCCATCCCGGAGGGCGACGGCATCCGCGACGGCATCATTCGCGGGATGTATCGCCTCCGCTCAATGGGCGAGGACGGAAAGCCCCGCGTCAACCTGCTTGGCTCCGGCGCGATCCTGAACGAAGCGTTGAAGGCACAGCAACTCCTCGCCGATCAGTTCGGCGTCGCGTCAGACGCTTACTCGGTCACTTCTTGGTCGGAACTGCGGCGCGATGCTATCGAGATAGACCGCTGGAACGTGCTCCATCCGGGCGCCGCCGAACGACAGCCATACCTGGTCGAGCAGTTGGGCGAGCAGCCCAACATCGTCGTTGCCGCCAGCGACTACATGAAGGCACTCCCGGACGGCCTCGCGAAGTGGGTCGACGCGCGGTTCGTTGCTCTGGGCACCGATGGCTTCGGTCGTTCCGAGACGCGCGAAGCCCTGCGCGACCACTTCGAAGTCGACGCGCGCCATATCGCCTTCGCCGCGCTATCCGCACTCGCCCGCGACGAGCAGATCCCGGCAAGCGTTGCCGTCGAGGCGGCCAAGACCCTGGGCATCGACCCGGAACGACCGAATCCGGTGAGGGCGTAACGCATGGCTGATTTCAAGCTCCCGGAGCTCGGTGAAGACATCGAGGAGGCCGACGTCCTCAAAGTGCTCGTCTCCGAAGGCGATACCGTCACCGCCGACCAGCCTCTGATCGAAATCGAGACGGAGAAGGCAACGCTTGAGGTCCCGTCGGAACAGGCCGGCACCGTGACGAAGATCCACGTCAGCCCCGGCGACACCATCAAAGTCGGCCAGGTGATCGTTACGATCGAGTCCGGCGCACCGGCAGAGGCGCCAGCGAAGGCAGAACGCCAGGAGTCGAAGGAACAGCCTGCCGCGGAGCCAGTGGCGCCCGCCGTAGTAAACGATGAGCAGCGTTTCGCCAAGGAAGAGAAGCCCGCCGCCGAGGAAGCCGACAGGATACCCGCAGCCAAGGAAGAGCAGGCGCCGGCCGAGGAACCTCAGCCTCCACCCGCCGCAGCCGCCCCGGCCGTGATCCCGTCCGGCGACCGCCCAGCCTTCGCAGCGCCATCGCTACGCAAGTTCTCCCGCGAGATCGGTGTCGACCTTAGCACGCTCCAGGGCAGTGGTCCCGGTGGCCGAATCACTGAAGACGACGTCAAGCGGGCATCGCGCGAGCGGCCTGCGCCGTCGTCTGCTGGCGAGCCGTCGTCAGGTGGTCCGCATGTTGCGCGGCATCTGCCAGACTTCACTCAGTGGGGAGCAGTCACTCGCGAGCCGCTCAGCCGCCTACGTCGCACCGTGTCCCGCAACATGGCGCAATCGTGGACCGAGATCCCCCACGTTCACCTGCAGCATCACGCTGACATCACTGCGATGGAGGAGCTGCGTCAGCAGTACAAGGAGCGCGCCCGCGGCGAGGGAGGCAACCTCACGATCTCCGTCATGATGATCAAGATCGTGGCGTCGGCGCTCCGTGCCCACGCACGCGTGAACGCCTCTTACGACCCGGAGGCGCAAGAGCTGATCCTGAAGGACTACGTGCACATCGGCGTGGCCGTCGATACGGATCGCGGGTTGGTCGTGCCCAAGATTGAGAACGTCGACGAGAAGAACATCATCGAGTTGTCAGTGGAGCTGAACAACGTCGCGGAACGCGCGCGCAAGAACGAGCTCACCTTAGAGGAGATGCGGGGTGGCACTTTCACAGTCACGAACCTCGGAAGCGTCGGGACTGGGTATTTCGCCCCGATCATCAACTGGCCAGAGGTCGCTGTCCTCGGCCTTGGGCGCGCCGAACAGCAGGCCATTTGGGACGAGGAGGGTAGCGAGTTCACACCGCGCCTGATCATGCCCCTGTCGCTCGGGCACGATCATCGAGTCCTGGACGGTGCGGATGGCGCTCGCTTCATGTCCTGGATCGTCGAGGCAATCCGCAACCCATTGCTCATGGCGCTTGAGGGCTAGCGTGGCCAACGAGAGTGGTGAGAGGCAGCAGCGCAAGCGGCTCGCCGTCTTGGGCGCGGGACCCGGCGGCTATCCCGCCGCCTTCCTCGCCGCCGAACGCGGTTTCGACGTCACGCTGATCGACGAGCGCCCCAACCCGGGAGGCGTTTGCCTCTACTCTGGCTGCATCCCCTCGAAAGCCCTCCTCCACGCCGCGGAGCTGCTCCACGACACCGAGGCAGCCGAGGCGATGGGGCTCACCTTCGCGAAGCCGCAAATCGATCTTGACCGCCTGCGTGCGTGGAAGGACCGCGACGTAGTCGGCAAGATGACCAGCGGGCTCGGCCAGATCGCCAAGGCGCGCAAAGTGCGGCTGGTGCAGGGGCGCGGCCGTTTCGTCAACGCCGGCACGCTCCGTGTCGCGCTCGACGGGGAGGTTACCGACGTTGAGTTCGACCACGCGGTCGTAGCGACCGGGTCTGTGCCTCTCATCCCCCTTCCGCTCCAACTGGAGTCCGACCGCGTCTGGGACTCCACCAACGCGCTCGAGCTGCGCGAAATCCCTGAACGCCTGCTGATCGTCGGCGGCGGGTATATCGGACTCGAGATGGCGACGGTGTACGCGGCGCTGGGGTCGCGCGTAACCGTCGTCGAAATGACCGGCTCACTCTTGCCCGGGGCCGACCCAGACCTCACGAAGGTGCTCGCTGAGTCCATCGAGGCGCGGGTCCAAGAGATCCTGATCGAGACACGCGTCGTCGAACTGCGCGAAACGGGCGATGCCGTCCAGGCGGAGTTGTCCAGTGCCGACCTCGAGGAGTCACGCGAGTACGACCGCGTGCTAATCGCGACCGGTCGCTGCCCCAACTCAGCAAACCTCGGACTGGAGGACACGCAGGTGAAGCTGGACGACCGCGGCTTCCTCGAAGTTGACCACCAGCGCCGAACGTCGGAGCCATCGATCTTCGCGATCGGGGATGTAGCGGGAGAACCGATGCTAGCGCACAAAGCCACGCACGAAGCACGCGTCGCGGTCGAGGCGATCGCGGGTGAGCCGGTCGCGTGGGATCCCGCTGCCATCCCGGCTGTCGTCTACACCGATCCGGAGGTCGCATGGTGCGGTCTCACAGAGACGGAAGCCGGCGCACGCGGCATCGAGATCGAAGTAGCGCGGTTCCCTTGGACCGCCTCCGGGCGGGCGACGACCGTTGGCCGTCCGCAAGGCGTCACTAAGCTGGTGGTCGAGCCGGGCACCCAGCGGATCCTCGGCGTCGGCATTGCCGGGCGCGGTGCTGGCGAATTGATTGCAGAGGGAACGCTCGCCGTGGAGATGGGCGCCCGCCTCGACGACCTGCGCCTCACGATCCACCCCCACCCGACGCTCTCCGAGAGCCTGATGGAGGCCGCCGAGGTGTTCTTCAACGTTAGTCCGCACTACATCGGCAAGCGCCGGTAGACCGACGTCACGAGGGCCGCCCGAGAAGGAGTTGAGCCATGAAAGCAGCGCAGCCATACCGCACTCACAGCGAAATCAGCGCCATCGTTGATGCTCTGAACAAGGAAGTCTCCCCCCTGGTTCACCCTCAACGCATCATCCAGGGACTCAGGCGTGAAGAGGCGTCGCTCGGGCGGGCCAATGGCTGGCTGGCGGACCACATAGTTGGGATCGCCGGAACGATGGGATTCTTCTACTTGCTCTGCATTCTCATTGGTGCCTGGTCGCTTTGGCAGGGCGTGATCCTGCACGATAAGGGCTTCGACCCATTCCCCTTTGCGTTCCTCTTCTTCGTTCTGGGCGGGATCATGCAGTCGCTATTCGTGCCTACAATGCTCACCGTCTCGAACCGTGCCACTCTGCGAGATCAAATCAAGGACGAGACTGACCACCGTGCCTGGCAGCATCTCTATGATGTCAACGACGAACAACTGGCCATCCTTCGCCGCTTGGCGGCAAAGCTTCTCGATGTCCAGCTGGGGCAAGCGCCAGGCTAACGCGTTGGCGGAAGCCAGGCGAAGTAGGCTTCGATCGCTTCGCGGTATGCTTCCGCGATCCGCTGTCGCGCATCGTCCCTGGCGATGACCGCCGCGTCCGCGGCGTTGCTCAGGAATAGGGGCTCGGCGATGATCCCCGGCATCAAGCTCGGCCGGAAGTAATCGTTGGTGCCAAGGAGGTAAGAATGATCGTTCGCGGGGTCGCCGCCGACCTCCGCGTCGTTGCGAAGTCCGCGATCGCGCACGTCGTGACCCAGATCGGCGATCGCGAGCAGCATCTTCTGCTGCGCGTAGAACGCCAGTCCGTAACTCTGGTAGCCGAACGAGCGGTCAGGGTTGTAGTAGGTCTCCGTTCCGCCGAGCGAAGAATCAGTTGAACCGTTGAAATGCAACGAGACGAGGATATCGGCCTGGGCAGCATTCGCCATGTCCACGCGCGCCTGCGTTTCGTTGATCATGCTCCCGCGGTAGTCGTCCCAGGCGAAGGGCGTCAGCGTGTAGTCGCCGTCGCGGATCAGCACGGTGTTATAGCTGGCTTGGCGTAGCAGCACGTCCAAGCGCAGCGCCGTGTCCAGCGTCAGACCCTTCTCGATCCACAGATTGCCGTCCGCATCGCGGAAGCTCGCGCCCGAGTAGTACGGCCCGCCGTGTCCAGCATCGATCGCGACCGTATATGGCGGATCGTGGAAGATCGGGATCGGAGTGGGGGAGACGGTGGGGCTCGGAGTTGGCGGGATCGGCGTAGGGATTGGGGTCGGAGTAGGTGTCGCGGTCGCCGCCCGAGTTCCAGTCAGTTCGCCTGTCGGCGTTGGCGTAGCCGTGTTGGACGGCGCCCGCGTTGATGAGTCGGTCCCAGGATCACCGGACGAACACCCAGTGAGAAACACGATCGCATAAACCAGGGCGAGAGCGAAGAGTCGCATGGACTCAGGATACCGTGGCACGGGTCCCGCTATGGGAATTACGGCCTGACGGTGGGTGATATCGCCGACGCTCGACGCGCCAACCAGATGCCGCCATCCTTCACCCGCACGTCATAAGTCTTCAACGGCCGGTTGGTCGGCCCGCACGAAGGCTCGCCCGTCGCCAGGTCGAACGTCGATCCGTGGGACGGACAGGTCACAGCGCCGCCGCTCAACGTCCCTTCGGCAAGCGAAGCATTGGCGTGCGAGCAACGGTTCGCGACGGCGTACAACTGCCCGCCCGTCCGGAACAGCGCGACCTGCTCGCCGGCTAAGTACACCGCTCTGGCGCCGCCCACCGGCAGATCGGACTCGTCGGCGACCCGTTGCCAGTCATTGGCTGCCGTCGGCGGTGTGGTTGTTCGCCGGGGATCGCCCGGGGCGCCAATCGTGTCGAGGACATCGCGGAGGCTCATCGAGACGCAGGTGAAGACGGGCGTGTCGCGCAGGGTATAGAGGCTGCTTTTCGCCTCGCGCAACTCCATCACGAGATCGAGGAAGTCAGCTGGCTCGTCAGTCTCGAACGAGACCACGAACTCCTGGTCGTCGAGGCCGAACGAATACGTCGTGTTCAGTTTGACCGAGGGGTACTTGCGGCCGACGGCGATGTGCTGGTTCATCAGCGCCTGCCGCTCTTCCGCCGAAAGTTGGTACCATTCCCGCGTCTTCACGAACGGGTACACGAAGAAATACTGCGATTCCGCCGGGTGCAGATGCAACCGCTCCTCGGCTTCTTCCGGACTGACGTATTGCGACTTGCGTGTCATCGCCAGATACGAATGCGGCATCGAGAGGTAGGGGCCCAGCGAAGTGCGCATTACTTCGGTCGCCAGTTCCTGGATGTCGTCCAGACGCTCGCCGATCTGCCACAAGAGGATGTCGGCATCTCCGCGCATGCCGACGACTGAGTACGCACGCACCTGCAGCCGGTCGGCGAAGCCATCGACGGCGCGCACGAAGGCGTCTTTTCCCGCCTCTCGCTCGGAAACCGAGAGCGTGCGCCATGTGGGATTGACGCTGTAGAACGAAAACTTCACGACCTGGCGGCGTCCGCTGGGTGCGTCGCTGTGCCCATTCCGTCCGTCAGTCATAGGCTACGGCTTCCTTCGCGCGCAGACCGAAGTTGTCGTCGTACAGCTCTTGCACGCGCGTCAGTTCATCGTCCGTTAGGGGCGGCACGTCGGCTGCGGCAACGAACTCCACGAGCTGTTCCTCGTTGTAGATATTCGGCAGGGTAGAGGCGATCGCCGGCGAGGCCAGGACCCATTGCAGCGCCGCTTGAGCCAGCGTCCGGCCCGTGCCGTCGGTAAGGAAATCCAGTTGGTCTGTCTTCTGCAGGCCCTCAACCAGCCATTCGCGCGGCCGGTGCGACCGGTGGTCGCTCTTGGCGAACGTTGTTTCGAGCGTGTACTGACCTTCGAGGAGGCCGGACGAGTGCGGCACCCGGCAGATGACGCCGACGCTGTCCGTGGCTTCGGCGGCTTCAGTGAGACGGCGGCCTGGTACCTGCTCAAGGAGGTTGTAAATGATCTGCAGGCTGCCGATCTCGCGGTCGTTGACGACGGCCAGCCCCTCGGCCTCCCAGCCGTTCGCCGGCCCCAGCGCTGCGCCGTAGTGGCGGATTTTGCCCTCTGACTTCAGGTCCTCCAGCGTCGCGAAAAGCTCGTCGCTGTCGATCGCGTCCATGCGTGGGTTGTGCATCTGATATAGGTCGATGTAGTCAGTGCCCAGACGCTTCAGGCTCTCCTCACAGGCAAAGCGGACGAACTTAGCCGACCAGTCATGTGGCCGTTCCTGTTGCCCGAGTCGCGCCGGGTGGTTGTACCAGTCGTATCCGAACTTCGTGGCGATAACGATCTTGTCGCGTACGTCGCCCAGCGCTTCGGCCAGCAGCGTCTCGCCCTTGCCGTCACCGTATGTGTCGGCCGTGTCGTAGAAATTGATGCCAAGCTCGTATGCGCGCTTGAGTAACCCGATGCCGACCGCATCGTCCTCGATGCCCCACCACGTGGTCGTCACCGTCCACAAACCGAAGCCAGTAGTGGAGACATCGAGGCCAGTGTTGCCCAGTTTCCGGTATTGCATTCTGTGCCCATTATCTGTGCATCACTGTAGCCAATCAAGGCAGATTTAGGCAGTTTAGAGAACGGCTCTCATCCGATGGCTAGGTCACCAGAAGCACGCCTGCCACCACGACACCGGCGACGACCACGCCCCTGCGCAGCCAGACCGGTCCGAGCTTCCGCGCAACCCCGACACCCAGGTAGCCGCCCGCCAGGGCGAATACCGCCATTAGCAGGGCGGGTGCCCATTCGACGGGACCGAAGAGTCCGAAATAGACAACGCCGACTCCATTGATCAAAACGGCGAGCACCCCTTTGAGCGCGTTAGTGTTGTGAACGTTATCCGGTAGCAAGATCGTGAGTAGGCCGAACATGATTATGCTCAGCCCGGCGCCAAAGTACGCCCCGTAGATCGCCCCCGCGAAGAGCAACGCGTGGAGGGCAACAGGCACGTGATCCTCGCTGCGCGAGCCGAGCTGGTGGTGCTGTGCAAACCGCGAGAGACTGTCGTTGAAAAGCGTGAGCGCCGCGCCGAAGATCAAGAGAAACGGCACGATCGCATCGAATGCGTCTCCAGAAGTCGCCAGTAGCAGCGCCGAGCCCGCCAGCGCGCCCAAGGTCACAGCCGGCAGCAGGGTCAGGATGCGCCGCCGCTGGCCCGCCAGCTCTCCTCGGTAGGCGAACGAGCCGCCGACGAACCCCGGCCAGACGGCAATGTTGTTGGTGACGTTAGCTGTCTTCGCCGGGTAGCCGGCGGCGAGCAACGCCGGGAAGCTCACGAGTGAGCCGCCTCCGGCCACGGCATTGATCGAGCCAGCAGCGAAGGCCGCGCAGGCAAGGCCGATGACTTCGAGGATGCCCATCATCCGAGTGTGCCCTCCACCCTGTCAGCGGTCAAACGTAACCCGGCGTCGTATACTTGTCGGCTTAGAACCGCATGAACAAGGAAGTGCGCCCGCCCATACTGTCCGTTCAGGATGTGAGCAAAGCATTCGGCGGCTTGCAGGCGGTGAATCACGCGACCCTCGACGTGCCGGAAGGAAGCATCACAGGCCTCATCGGGCCCAATGGCGCCGGCAAGACAACCCTGTTCAACTTGATCACCGGATTTATCAAGCCGGACAGTGGCAGCATCAGATTCCGCGGCGAATCGATCGAAGGTCTTGCACCTCACCGGGTGTTCCGCCGTGGTCTCGTCCGAACATTTCAGATCCCACGCGAACTCGGTAGCATGTCTGTGCTCGAGAACCTGATGCTGGTGCCCATGGACCAGGTCGGCGAGAAGCTCTGGAACACGCTCTTCCTCCCGTGGCGGGTCGGCCCGCAGGAGGAGGCGAACTTCGCGAAGGCCGAGGAAGTCCTGCGCTTCCTGAACCTGCATCACCTTCGCGATGAATACGCCTCGAACTTGTCAGGCGGCCAGAAGAAGCTGTTGGAACTCGGTCGCACTCTGATCTGCGATCCGAAGATGATCTTGCTTGACGAACCTGCCGCCGGGGTCAATCGCACGCTGATGCGACAGATAGTCGAAGACATCAGGCGATTGCGCAACGAACTGGGCATTACGTTCTTCGTCATCGAGCACGACATGGACATCGTCGCCCTCCTCTGCGATTCTCTCATCGTCATGAGCGAGGGCTCGAAACTGGCCGAAGGCACTCCGGACGAGATCCGCTCCAACGCACAGGTCCTTGAAGCGTACCTCGGTGGCCAGGTCCGATGAGCGCTAAGACTCCAATCCTCGAGGCCAAAGGAGTGACGGCCGGGTACGGAGAAATCGACATCCTCCACGGCGTCTCTACCGCTGTCTACCCCGGCGAGATGGTCGCGATCATTGGACCCAACGGCGCGGGTAAGTCGACGCTATTACGAACCATGTTCGGGTTGTTGCCCATTCGCTCGGGCACCGTGCATCTGAAAGGGCAAGACGTCACCGACGAGCGGCCCGACCAGCTTGTTCACCTCGGACTTTCGTATGTGCCGCAAGTCGCCAATGTGTTTCCGTCGCTTACGATCCTCGAGAACCTTGAGATGGGAGCATTCGTTCGGCAAGACCGCCTGAACGATCGTCTCGATCGAATCTTCGCGCTGTTTCCGGATCTGTCCGGGCGGCGCGGGGAGCAGGCCGGCAGGCTTTCCGGCGGTCAGCGCCAAATGCTCGCGTTGGGCCGGGCTCTCATGCTCGACCCTGACGTCCTTTTGCTGGACGAGCCGTCAGCGAGTCTTTCGCCGAAGATGGTGGAGATGATCTTCGAGCGGATCAACGCGATCAACCAGGAAGGCACCGCCATCTTGCTGGTGGAGCAGAACGCGAAGGAAGCGCTTAGTGTTTGCGACCGGGCGTACGTCCTGGCAATGGGCCAGAACCGCCTCGAGGGCGATGCAAAGGCCATGCTCGAAAACGAAGAAGTCGGCAAGCTGTACATGGGAGCCTGATGAGTGGCAACTGAAGGATCAGTCGCTCTCCCGGTACGGATAGCGGCGCGTCGCTTGAGGGAATTCGTGACCGGGCCGGGAATCTTTCTGGCGTTCGCTGCCCTGGCGATCTACAGCGCCGTCGACCACGACACACGAAAGTTCTTCGTCACCGGAGTCGTCGTCGCCAGCGTGTACGCCCTCGGCGCCATCGGCCTGAACCTCATCTACGGCGTTCTCAAGTTTGGCCACTTCGCGCAGGGCGATTCCATGATGCTTGCCGCTTACCTTGCCTTCTTCGTGGTGAGCGGATCGATCCTCGGCGAGCGTCGGGACACGCAGGTGTTGCCGGTACATCTCGATGATCTGCCCGGGTCGACGGATCCAATCTGGGAGCTGACGTTCGGCTATTCGCTTCTCTTGGGCATCATCGGCGCTGGGTTGTTGATGTCTGGCATCCTCGTGTTGCTGGATCGCCTGATCTACCGCCGGTTGCGTGAACGCCGGGGTAACATCGTGATCTTCTCGATAGCTTCGCTGGGTCTCGCGCTCGCGATTCGGAGTTCGATGCTCATCTTCTGGGGGCCGAATCCCCGGTCCTACGTGGAGGGGATCCATCCCGCGCTTCACCTGCCATTCGACATAGTCCTCAAAGGCGACCAGATCTTCATTATCGTCACTGCGGTCGTGATGGCGGCCGCTGTTTATTCACTGTTGATGTTCAGCAAGTTGGGCAAAGCGATGCGTGCAGTCGCCGACAATCCGGAGTTGGCCCTGATCAGCGGCATCAATACGGACCAAATCTTCGTTTGGACGTGGGTGATCGCCGGTTGGCTGATCGCGGTCGCGGGTGTGCTCCTTGCGCTACAAGCCCAACTGAACCCGAACCTGGGATTCATAATCGTCCTGCCGCTCTTTGCCTCAGCAATTCTGGGCGGCATCGGTAGCCCGTTGGGTGCGATCGGGGGGGCGTTGATCGTCGGCATCACGCAGGAGGTCTCGGTGGGGTTGGAGGTGAGTGTCTTCGGCGAGCACCTGTTGCCTCTCGCTGCAGGATACAAGTTCTCAGTGGCCGTGGTTCTCCTTATCCTGATTCTGCTGGTGCGGCCGCAAGGGCTCTTTGGACGGGAACCGGCTTGAAGACGCGGCTCTTTGTCATCACATCGAATGTCGCTCCCCTGTCGGCCGTGCTGATTACCGCGGCCGTGATCCTGATTCCCGCGGAGCGCTCGGGCTGGGATATGAGCGGCACCGCTAGCCAGTTCGTTTTCTTCCTCACGACGGTGCTCATCTACTCGATCTTCTGCATCGGCCTGAACGTGCAATGGGGATACACGGGCATCTTCAACTTTGGCGTGGCGGCGTTCTTCCTGGTGGGCTCGTACACGGCCGCTGTCTTCGTCAAGGGCGACCCGCCGCCGCCGGATCCCGTCACCGGCCAAGACTACGTGCAATATATCGGCGGCTTCGGGGACGACCTCAATCTCTTCCCCGCGCTTGGCACCGACGAATGGCTGCCGTTCATCGTTGCCATTCTCATGGCGGCGCTGGTTGCGGGCATCCTCGCTTTCCTGATCGCGATTCCGGCGTTGCGCCTGCGCGGGGATTATCTGGCGATCACGACTATTGGCATCGCCGAGCTGTTGCGCGCGATCGTCGTCGAAGAACCGAGCCTCTTCAACTCATCAAAAGCCATCCCCGATATTCCATCGCCTCTCTCGGGCCTCTTTTCGTCAAGCGAATACGACTACGTGTACGTCGGGCTGCTAGTGCTTCTGGTCGGGCTGTTATTCCTCCTCGTCGAGAGGAGCATCCGTTCTCCGTGGGGCCGTGTTCTGCGGGCTGTCCGCGAAGATGAGATTGCGACATCCGCCTGCGGCAAGAACCCGTTTGAGTTCAAGACCCAGGCGTTTGTCATCGGCGCGATGATCATGGGTGTCGGCGGTGCCGTCTACGGGTTCGACCGGCACTCGCTTTCGCCTGACACGTTCGCGCCCATCTCCACAACCTTTCTCTTTTGGACGATGGTGATGGTTGGCGGTAGCGGGAACACAAAGGGCGCGATCCTCGGCGCATACGTGGTGTATGGGTTCTACTTCGCGATGATCCAGGTGCAGGGCTACGACCTCCCCGGCTGGATCAGCACCACCCGCATCTCGGCTCTCAGGGACACCGCCATCGGCCTCTTGATTGTGCTGGTTCTCCTCTGGCGTCCCCATGGTCTTCTGCCGGAGGAGGCGCGCGTATCAATGTGGGTTGAGCGGCGGCTTCGGCGAGGCGGCAAGGGCGGCCCAGCGCCACCACTTGGGCCAGCCCTCGACAAACCAGACAAATGAACGGGGCCCTCATTTGAGGGCCCCGTTCTTTTTCCGGTTCGGGGTGCCTTCTAGGGAATCAACTCCACGGTCGCTGCCTCAAGGTCCACCTTGTAAACCTCGTCCGTGATGAGACCCTTGCTGACGTCATCCGGCGCGGCGGCGGCCGCGGCAGCGTCGACGTGCCAGACTTCGATGGCGCCGATCAGGATGTCGCCGTTGTCGTCGAATTCGACGATACCCGAGGCACCCTGGTAGTCGATGTCATCGCCAGCTTCCAGAGCAGCGAGAGCACCGGCAACTCCTTCGGCGCCGGGACCGTATGGATCGCCGGGCGAACCCGCCAGGTCGCGCAGAGCGTCTCGCATGGCGGCGCCGTCAGTTGAGCCAGCGGCCTGCGCCGCGAGCGCGATTAGCAGGGCAGCGTCGTACGACTCACGGATGAACGGCACGCTGTAGCCTTCGCCATACGCGGCCTCGTAGTCAGCATCGAACGCCGCCCCGTTATCGGTTTCCAGGGCGCTGGGGGCGGTGCCCTTCATTCCGTCGAAGGTTTCCCAGCCCAACGTCTTGAAGGTCGCGCCGTCCTTCGTGCCGTCAACAAACACGAATTCGGTAATGATGCTTTGCTCGATCGCTTCCCTCAGGTATACCTCTGCCTGGCCCTTCGGGTAGCTGATTGCGACAAGCGCCTGAGGGCTGTCAGCCACGCACTGGTTCAACTCGGACACGAAGGTCGTGCCGCTTTCCGGGTGCGGGATCTGCGCGGTAACCGTGCCGCTAAAGGCGGCCTCGAAGTTCTGAGTGAGACCCTGGCCGTATGCGTTGTTGACGTACATCGTGCAGACCGAAGTGTAGCCCTCGTCCTCCACGAGTTGCGCCAGGACGATGCCCTGAGCGGCATCCGAAATGGGTGTCCGGAACAGGAAGTCGCTGTCGTTGGCGGGTGTCAACGCCGGTGACGTCGCCGACGGGGTGATCTGCAGTATGCCCTTGGGCCCCGTCACGCTTTCGGCGACCGCCAGTGCGCGCGTGCTACCGGCTGCCCCAATGATGGCGCTTACGCCTTCTGTATCGACCAGTCGTGTCGCCTCAGCGATCGCTGAATCAGCGCTTTCGCCTTCGTCGCCCGTGACCAGTTCCACATCTTGCCCGTTGACGCCACCAGCAGCGTTGATCTGATCAACAGCGAGCTTGACCGCGTTCTCGAACTGCGGGCCGAAGCTCGCCAGGCCGCCTGTGTAGGGCGCCAGCAGGCCGATCTTTAGCGCCTCGCCATCGCCGCCATCGCCGGTACCAGCCGGCGCGGTGGTCCCGGCAGGTGCGGTTGTCTCGCCGGCGTCATCGCCATCATCATCGTCATCATCACCACAGGCGACGGCCAGTCCAAGCAGCGCGATTAGCGCTCCCACGACCAGCAACCGCCAGGTGTTCTGGGAAATCCATTTTGACATGAGCGTGCCTCCTTTTCGCTCCTGTCCGGCTAGTCGGCCGAACTTGCAAGCAAATGTAATTGTGGCATTTATAAGGGTCAAGCGATATGTCTAAGACCCTAGACAAGCTGTCAGATCTGCTCCGTCGGCGACGGCGACGAGCGCTCGCACTCCGCCTTCTTTGTGCTCAAACGCCGCTTTGAACGCCTCTGCCATCGCTTGGCTCTCAGGGTCAGAACCATGCAGGACGCACACCACGTCAACTTCCGACTCCAGCGCCAGGTTCGCGTCTACGGCAACCTGCAACGTGTTTGCCGCTCGTGTTCTGATCAGGAAGGCGGCTGGGTCAGTTGGCAGCGTTGCCGCCGTGGAGAGCGCGATCTCCAGTATTGACGATGGCCCGGCGACTTCGCTCGCCACAGCCGCTGCGGCGTCCTCGCCAAGCGGGCCGATGATCGCGCTGATGCCTTCGTTGTCCACCAGCCCTTGCGCCGCGGAGACAGCTTGTGTCGCGTCGCCTGCGTCGTCAGCCCTTACTACCTCGATGTCGCTACCGAAGAGCGCCCCCTCAGCGTTGATCGTGTCTACGGCCATATCAATCGCATCGCTGATCGCTTGGCCGAGATCGGCGTTGTCGCCCGAAAGCGGCAGCACCACGCCGATACGCAAGGGTCCCCCCGGCGCGTCGGCGGCTGTATGTAGCTCGCCGGAAGGCACGTCTGCTGCGATCTCCGCCGCCAGGTCGACGTCGCGTGTTTCCTGCGGAGCGATGCTTCCACCGATCCGGCGCCAGACTTCGAGCTGGCCCTTGCTCATGTCACCCTTCGCGGTGAGGTCGACCTGGCCGGACGCCCCGATGTAGTTCACATCGCCGCCGCCCTGCAGGATCGCGACTGCTTCGTCGAATCTCATGGCGAGCGGGTTGAAGATCTCCCCCGGCGAGTTCGCAACGTAGTGAATGTTGTCTCTGATCGCCGCCGAATCTGTCGAGTTGGCAGCGGCGGCGGCGAGCGCCACCAGGTACACGGCGTCGTAGGCCTCTCGAACTCCGGGGAGGCCGACCGGCGAACGGCCATATGCTTCTTCGTACGCGGCGTCGAATTCTGCTGAGGCCGGGTCGATGAGACTTGTGCCGAGCACCGTTGCCTCGCCCGGAAGATTGACTCCGTCGAACGAACCGTCGGAGCGGCTGCTGCCAGCGAGGAAGAATTTGAGCGGCGCCCCGGCTTCAATTGCTCGGTTCAGCGCGTCGTCCGTTGTTTCAGGGGAGCCGAAGATCACGACTCCTTCAGCTGGCCCGAAGTCTGTATTGGCGCTCGTGCTTGGACCAGCACTGCCGTTCGGCGTTGTCGTCGGCGACTTGTCATCGCCACCGCAGGCGCCGATCAGCGTGACGGTCGCGGCGATAACAATAGCGCTCGAAACACGTCGGAACATACCCATTAGACGGTATGCGGCCCCGGCGCGGGGGTCAACCTGCGCTGGCGCTCTCGCAGCCGATAACCTAACCTGAGTCCTAGCCTTGAACCTGCACGGAGGACACGCTTGACAGGTACTATCTCGGCGCTTCGCCTTGGCAGCGCCGCCCGTTTCACCGACCGCTGGAGAGGCACGATCACCGCGCTCGAGATTACCGAGGACTGGGAAGTCGTGAACGTTGTCGTCGAGGCCGGTCTCCTGATCTGGCGCAGCAGCATCCGGCTGCCACTCTCGGCGGCCACGGAGTGGTCCGGCGACCATGTCGCCTTCTCCTGCACAAGCACGCAGGCGTTCGCCCACGAGGTCCCACCCGTCGCGGTTCCTTCACGGCCGGTGGCAGCCGATACTCCCCTCTCCCAGCCCGGATCCCGCTTCGCCGGCGCGCTCGTCGACCACAGCGACCGCAAGGTGATAGAGCTCCTCTTGAGGCGCGGCGTCTCCTGGATGGGCCGCATCAAGGTTACTGAGGTTTCGTTCGAGGGCAAGATGCTGAAGCTCGCGGTGCAACCCTACGCGATCCCCCGTTACCGGTCTGATGCTGAAATCGCGGCGGAAATCCACCGCGTGATCCGGGAGGCTCCCGGCCTGACCGGCGACGACAAGCGCGGGCTGCACTTTTCCGTCTCCGGCGGCATCGTGACGATGACTGGCAACACCCGCGTTCCCAGGGCGCGAGAGTACGCCGCGGCGCTCGCGCAAGCTATCGCCGGTGTTGTCGCGGTCCGAGATGAGTCGATCGACGACCTCGCGCTGGAGACGCACATCGGGATGGCGATCGAAAAGTCCGGCGTCGGCCGTCACTCGCAGGTCTACGCCCGTGCCTCGCTCGGCGAGGTGCTGCTCTACGGCTACGTGCCGTCGCCGGCTGCGGCAGAGGACGTCATTCGCGCCGTCGGCGCCGTGCCTGGCGTGCGCGAAGTGAAGAGCCGGCTCGAAGTTCGCGCCGCCGCCTGAACGCCGCCGCGGCTAGTGCGCGTTGTGCCAGACGCCCATGTGATCCTTGACCGCCTGGTGGTACGCACCCGGCTGGTAGTACTCGTCGTAGAAGTCCGTCTCCAGGTGATGTGCCTGGAACCAGATGTTCATCTCCATCGGGTCCACCGTCGCGGGAAAACGCCCGTAGGTCTCCCAGATGTATTGCGTGAACGCCTTCGTCGCTTCCAGGCACCAGTCCGGAGTCTTGTTCACCAGCTTGTCGAGTGACTGCCGGTCTTTAACCGCGGCCGGCCCGCCTTCCTCCTTGTAGATGCCACGCCCGCCCCACTTCGCGTCGAAGATCGCCTGCGAAGCGCTGGCCATGTCCGGGTAGTACGGCGGGCAGTACGCCTGGAAGTGACCGTCGAGGCCCACCGGTACCGGAGCCGGCCCGGCCTCGGGAAACAGCGGCGCGCGTGGGCCCGTCTTCTGCGGGATCTCGAAGTGGAAGCCCATCAGCGCGAAGACGAACGGCGCGACGGACGAAGTGTAGATCCAGCCGCCGAGGCCCATCGCTTGCAGGCCTAGATACATGTTCTGCAGCATGAACGCCTGCTCCGTGCCGGACGTGATCATGCGCATACTGCTCTCGAGGCCGGAGAGCGCGTAAGGTCGCGTGCGGTCCAGGTAGCCCTTGTCCGCCCACTCCTTAAGCGGCTCGGCGTTCCCGTTCATGTCGTCGTAGGGGTAGAACGAGTTCGGCTCGTCCATCAGCAGCATCAACACGTTGATGTACTCCCACGTCACGTCGCTGACCGGCATGAACAGCGTGCTGCCCGGCTGGTTCGAGTTCCACCAGTTGAACGGCTGTGTGACGCCCGGTGCCATCGGCACCTGCAGGCGTCCCTCGCCGATTTGAACAGTGTTCGCGCGGAACGCCTGGATGATCTTCTCGCGGTCATCCAGCGAACCGAACTCCTGCATCGCCGAGGGCAGCTTGTCACGGAACTTCACCATGTACGTGCCCTCGTCGTTGGTGTAGAACAGCTCCGTGCCGTGCGAACCGCAGGCGCTGGCGTAGGTGCGGCCGACGAACTGCAGCATCGTGTTGCCGCAGAAGTTGCTGCCGGACTGGTCGTTGTATGGCAGGTCCGCCAGGTTGATCCCGCTGATGCCGGTCCCTGCCATCACCAGCATCGCCTCCTCAATCTCGTCGAGCGGCACCGGCGTCTTGTTCGACTTAAAGGGGGACAGGCTGCCAGGCATCTCCGCGCCGAGCGGGAAACGACGGGCACGGCGCTGGAAGATCGCGTCGAAGAGCGGGTAATTCCAGGCCTTCTGGACGGCCTCGACCGCATTCACCGGTTCGAGTAGCTGAGTTCGCTTCGTGACCATCGTGCACCTCCGTCAATCGTGCGAGCCCTCGTCGGGTGCACAGATTATATACCCGGCCCGTCTGCCCGCGCGCAGCTAAGGATCAGCGTTCTTCGAAGTCCAGGGAGAGGCTGTTCATGCAGTAGCGCAGGCCACCAGCCTCCGGCGGCCCATCATCAAAGACGTGGCCGAGGTGCGATTGGCAGCGCGCGCAGCGGACCTCCGTCCTAACCATGCTGAGCGAGTCGTCGCGTAGTAACTCGACGGCAGCCGGCGAAACGGCCTCGGTGAAGCTCGGCCAGCCGCAGCCCGAGTGATACTTCGTGCCGCTGTCGAAGAGAACGTTCCCGCAGGCGCCACAGCGATAAATGCCGTCGTCATCCGCGTCTACGTACTCACCGGTGAAGGCACGCTCCGTGCCCGCCCGCCGCAACACCTCGAATTGCTCCGGCGAGAGGCGGCCGCGCCATTCGTCCTCGTTGTCGGGCAGTGCCTTCAGGCCGTCATCCATTGCCGGCCTCGGCCGCCTGCGGGATGCTGCACGACACACCTGTCCCCTTCAGGCCACAGTAGCCGTTCGGGACCTTGTGGAGGTATTGCTGGTGGTAATCCTCGGCGTAGTAGAACGGCCCGGCCTCCGCGATCTCTGTCGTGATCTCCGGGTAGCCCGCCCGGCGCAGAGCCTCGTTGTACATGTCGCGGGCCTTTTCCGCCGCTACGCGCTGCGCTTCATTCGTGTAGTAGATCGCCGAGCGGTATTGCGTGCCGACGTCGTTGCCCTGGCGCATCCCCTGCGTCGGGTTGTGTTCCTCGAAGAAAGTCTTGAGCAGCGCGTCGTACGAGACCTTGGCGGGATCGAAGGCGACCAGAACGGCCTCAGTGTGCCCGGTGCGCCCCGAGCAGGCCTCTTCGTACGTCGGGTTCGGCGTGAACCCGCCCGCGTAGCCAACGGCAGTGGTGTAGACGTCGGGCATCTGCCAGAACAGTCGCTCAGCCCCCCAGAAGCAGCCGAGCGCGAAAACCGCAGTCTCGACCCCCGCCGGGAAAGGTGGCTCGATCGGCGTGCCGAGCACCTCGTGGCGGTCGGGAACCGAGAACGCACGGCGGTCCCGCCCGGGCAGGGCCTTCTCAGGGGCGATCAGATCAGACTTCTGGCGATTGAAGAGCATGACATACCTCCACCGCTAAGAATAACGGTTTCCGCTAGTGCGCGGACTCACCGAAGTCCGGCTGTTATGATCGAGACGAATGATCTGGATCTACTTCGATCTCCTCGATGTCGACGCGTTCGCCTCGTTCGTATTCATCACAGCCACTATCACTGCTCTGATCGCCGGAATCTCCTTCCACGAATTTTCACACGCCTTCGTCGCCGATTCGTTGGGCGACCGCCTGCCGCGCTCACGTGGCCGCGTCACCCTGAACCCACTCGCGCATCTTGACCCGGCTGGTACTGTCCTCCTGTTCCTCGTCGGCTTTGGTTGGGGTAAGCCCGTCCCGGTGAACCCCAACGCCACTGCCAACCCGAAAGCGTCCCTCGCGCTGACAGCAGGCGCGGGACCGGTCTCCAACTTCCTCGTCGCCGCGATCGCGGGCATTCCGCTGCGACTCGACCTCGTGCCCTGGATTTCACCGTTCGTCGTGTTCGACGTGTCGGACTTCGCCCTGCTGGCGACGGGACACTGGGGCACCGACGACTACATCGGGCTGTACCTCACCTCGATCGTCCTCTTCAGCGTCATCCTGGGCGTCTTTAACTTGATCCCGATTGCGCCTCTCGACGGCTTCAAGGTCGCGGTCGGGCTCCTGCCCCGGGATCTGTCGCGTTCCTTCGCCCAGCTAGAGCAGTGGGGGCCACTCATCCTCATCGTGCTGATCGCCTTACCGATTGTGACAGGAGGCGAGTTCGGCATCTTGTTTGAAGTGATGCATCCAGTCATCAAGGCGCTTGTCCATCTCTTCACGGGCGTCGATGGGGAAGTCTATTGACGTCGCGTGTCCGCTACCGCGTCGCTCAGTTCCGGCGGACGCTATCGCCAAGAGTCGCAGACGAAGAGCGCCGCGAGGCTGAAGCCGTCCTCGGATCCCTCTATCCGCTCTTCGCGGCGATGCAGGCGGCCGATCAGCGCCATTGCCTCGATGTCTACCAGCTGCTGCGCGCAGACGCCGAGACCGACACCGAACTGCTTACCGCCGCGCTCATCCACGACGCTGGCAAGGCCGGAGAGGGTTCGGCGCGCGTCCGCCTCTGGCACCGCGCGCTCCTCGTCATCCTGCCCGACGCGCTGGTCCGGCGTTTCGCGCGCGGCGACGGCGGCTTTGCCCGGCTCCACAGGCACGGCGAACAGACGCTGCTGTTGGCCCGCGAAGCCGGAGCGCCGGACGCCGTGATCGAGTTGCTCTCCGCGATGGAGACTCACAGTCCGTACGACGCGCGCGCTGCCCGGCTCGTCGCCGCCGACAACGCGTGCTGAACCCGAGCGGGCCTGCTAAGCTCGGTAGACGATGAACGCACCTGCCAACCGCCGCGTCGCCATCATCGGTCTCGGTCTCATCGGCGGCTCCATCGGCCTCGGCCTCAAGCGCGCCGGCTTACCTTCGCTGGAAATCGTGGGCCAGGACAACGACCGGAGCGCCGAGAAGACCGCTCAGAAGCTGGGCGCTATCGACCGCGCCGAGCATGACCCGCGCAAGGCCGTCGAGGGCGCCAGCCTCTTGATCATCGCCACTCCGATCTCGTCACTCCGCGACGTCTTCAAGGAGATCGCGCCGCATCTGTTGAAAGACGCCATCGTCACGGATACCGCCAGCACGAAGGCGGACGTTATGAAGTGGGCAGCCGAGCTCCTGCCGGACACGATAAACTTCGTCGGCGGTCATCCTATGGCCGGCAATGAACAGCAAGGCATAGAGAACGCCGAGGCGACGCTCTTCGAGGGCCGCGCATACTGCCTGTGCCCTACGGTGGACTGCTCGCCGGCGGCGATCAGGAGCATGGTCGGCCTCGCCGAGCTGCTGGGCGCTACCCCGGCGTTTATCGAGCCGGAGGAGCACGATGTCTACGCCGCTGCCGTCAGCCACCTGCCTCTAGTCATGGCGACGGCCCTTTTCACGCTCCTCCGTGAGAGCCCTTCCTGGGACGATATGGGTACGCTCGCCTCCAGCGGGTTCACCGATATGACTCGCCTCGCTTCCGGTGACCCGGCGATGAGCCACGCCATCTGGAGCACGAACCGCGAGGCGATCATCCACTGGATCGACCGCCTCTCCGGAGAGCTCAACCGTCTGCGCGATATGCTCAAGGACGCGCAGGACGAAGCCCTCCTCGAGCTGTTCATCACGACCAAGCTGCAGCGCGATGAGTTCATCGCGCATCCCCCGCGCCGTGAACGCCCACCCAGCAGCGTCGAGGTCGACCGTGGCAAGGCGTTCCTGGACATGATGGTGGGCGGCATGATGGCCGACAACATCCGCCGCGTGCAGAAGATCCCCGAAGTGATGGAAGAACCGATAGAACGCGACACGCCCGAAGGGAAGCGCAAGATCTCGCTGGCTGAGAAGATGGGCGAGGACATCCGCCGCGACCTCGAGAAGCTGGAGCGCGAGCGCGAAGAGAAAGCGCGGGAAAAAGGCGGCTAGGCGCGCTAAGTGTCACGAAAAGGAAATGTCGGGCGCGTGCAGCCTCTCCTTGCGCTTATTGAAGCGTTCGGTATCATCCGCTTGGTTGAGTGATGTAAACCCACACGTAACGCCACCTCGTTGCGTGCCCGGGTCGAGGAGTAGGAGGTCGAGAGATGGCCCAGTCGTCGCGCAATGGCCGCAGTGGCACTGAACTCGTTCACGTCGGATTCGGCAACTTTCTCTCTGTGAACAAGGTGCTCGCCATCGTCACGCCGAGTTCAGCGCCGATCCAGCGCATGATCCGCGAAGGTAAGAAGGAAAAGACAATCATCGACATCACGAGCGGCCGCCGCACCAAGGCCGCCGTCTTTATGGACAGCGGCCAGATCATGCTGGTCGCCATTACACCTGAAGCGCTCTCGGGCCGGGTCGCCGCCGCCAGGGGCGGCAAGGCGGCGCAGGCCCAGGCCGACTAGATTGACCGACGCGCCCCTCGTCGTCATCCTGACGGGACCCTCGGGCGCAGGCAAAGACACGCTGATCGATCGCGTCAAGTCGCTGCCAGGTTCGGCATTCGGCTTCGCGACCACTGCCACCACTCGCCCCCAGCGGGCCACCGAGCTTGACGGCCGCGACTACCACTTCGTCTCCCGCAAGGAGTTCGAGCAAATGGTCCGCGACGGTGAGATGCTGGAGCACGCGGTGGTCTACGGGGATCTGAAGGGTGTCCCCAGCCGTTCGGTGCGCGAGGTCCTTGCTCAGGGCAAGGACGCCATCCTCCGCACCGACATCCAGGGTGCCCGCACCCTCAAGTCTCTGATCCCCGGCGCTCTTGTGATCTTCATCGCACCACCGTCTCGCGAGGAGATGGAGAACCGCCTCCGCAGCCGCGGCGGCGATACAACCGAGCAAGTAGAGCTACGCCTCAAGACCGCGGCCGAAGAAATGGACGTGGCGGGCGAGTTCGACTACGTCGTCGTCAACGACGACCTCGACCGCGCCGCCGCAGAGATCGCCCAGATCGTCACCACCGAGCGCAGGCGTCCGGATCGGCCACCCGTAGAACTAGGCTGACCGGCACGCTACCCTCATAGCGTGACCGCTCAACACCTCTGGTGGCAGACCGGCATCGTCTACCAGATCTATCCCCGCTCATTCATGGACACCAATGGCGACGGGGTGGGCGATCTACCCGGGATTGTCTCCCGGCTCGACTATCTGGAGTGGCTCGGCGTGACGGCTATTTGGATCTCCCCCTGCTTCCGGTCGCCGATGAAAGACTTCGGCTACGACGTCTCCGATTACCGCGACATCGATCCGCTGTTCGGCACGCTCGCCGACATGGACAACCTGATCGCGGAGGCGCACGCTCGGAACATCCGTGTGATCCTGGATTTCGTCCCGAACCACACGTCGGACCAGCACCCCTGGTTCGTCGAGTCCCGGTCGTCTCGCGAGAACCCGAAGCGCGACTGGTACATCTGGAAGGACGCCAAGCCGGATGGTTCGCCGCCCAACAACTGGCTCGCCAACTTCGGCGGCATCGGCTGGGACTGGGACGAGCATACCGCCCAGTACTACTACCACGCCTTCCTCAAAGAACAACCGGACCTCAACTGGCGCGGTCCCGAAGTCCGCAAGGCGATGTTCGATGTCCTCTGCTTCTGGCTCGATCGCGGGATCGACGGCTTCCGCGTCGACGTGATGTACCACATGATCAAGGACGAGCAATTCCGCGATAACCCCGAGAACCCGGACTGGAAGGAGGGCGAGAACCCCTACCGCCGCCTCAAAGCCGTTTACTCGATCGACCAACCTGAGGTGCACGAAGTAGTACGCGAGATGCGCGACGTCTTCGACGAATACGACGAGCGAGTCATCATCGGCGAGATTTACCTGCCGACGCCGCGGCTCGTGAAATATTACGGCCGGGACCTGGATGAAGCCCACCTCCCCTTCAACTTCCAGCTTCTGCTTCAGAAATGGGAGGTCCGCCGGATTGGCGCCGCGATCGACGAATACGAAGCGGCGCTCCCGGACGGCGCCTGGCCGAACTGGGTCCTGGGCAACCACGACTATCCGCGTGTCGCGTGGCGGGTCGGCGCCGCGCAGGCGCGGATCGCCGCGATGCTCC
This sequence comes from Dehalococcoidia bacterium, assembly GCA_040882565.1. Classification (GTDB taxonomy): domain Bacteria; phylum Chloroflexota; class Dehalococcoidia; order SM23-28-2; family RBG-16-64-32; genus CF-162. Next base: position 1,145 of record JBBEAZ010000020.1, on the reverse strand, counting down.
TCCTGACGCTACGCGGCACGCCCACGCTCTACTACGGCGATGAGTTGGGGATGGAAAACGTTGAGATCCCGCCGGACAAAGTCGTCGATCCACCCGGCATCACGCTCGGCGTCGGACGTGACCCTGAACGCACCCCTATGCAATGGGACGACTCACGCAACGCTGGCTTCACGAACGCCGCTGAGCCATGGCTCCCGCTGGGCCCCGACTACGCCGATCAGAACGTCAGCGCTCAGCGTGCGGACGCCCACTCGATGCTCAGTCTCCACAGGCGCCTCATCCAGCTCCGCCAATCCGAGCAAGCCCTGATGGCCGGCACCTACACACCGATCACCACCGACGGCCACATCCTCGCCTATTGCCGAAAACATGACGACGAGAAATTCATGGTCCTGCTGAACTTCAGCTCCGAGGCACAGATCGCAGAACTTGACCCGGCCAACGCCGGCCGCATCGCTCTCTCCACGCACCTCGACCGCGAAGGCGACATTGCCCGTGGCACCGTCGGCCTCCGCGCCGACGAGGGCGTGATCATCAAGCTTGACTAACCGGCCACTCACTTGACACCTTTCGGCCCACGCCGGTACACTACCGCCAAATCGAATAACCAGCAGCACTGAACGGGACTAGTACCCTGCGCAGCGGGGCTCAGAGAGCCGGGGATAGGTGGAAACCCGGCGCCAGCGCAGCAGGCGAATGGACCCGGGAGCCGCCAGCCGAATCAAGTAGGCCGGGCCGGATAGGGCACCGTTACAGGCCCAGCGTATCTCCGCCGAACGGACGTACGTAGAACGAAGGTTCCGGTTGACGCCGGGACGAACTAGGGTGGCACCGCGAGGACCCCTCGCCCCTATCGGGCGAAGGGTTTTTTTATTGCCCTGAGGAGGGACGTGATGACCGAAACGAATACCGCCACGACACAGACGGCATTCAACCCGGCCTGGAAGCGCATGCTTACCGGCGATCGTCCCACCGGTGCGCTGCATCTCGGTCACTACGTCGGCTCGCTCCGCATGCGTCTCGACCTGCAAGACAAGATCGACTGCTTCGTCCTCATCGCCGACCTGCACGTCCTGACGACGCGCACGACCGACCTCGAAGAGATCGGCCACAACATCCGCGAGTGCGTGCTCGACTACCTCTCC
>JBBEAZ010000019.1:110362-116081 GCA_040882565.1 Dehalococcoidia bacterium | reverse complement strand
CGGGCGCGACGAGCCGCTCCCATTCGCCGGTTGCCGCGCGCCGGGTCAGCGCCCATTCTCCGCAGCCGGAGCGCCCGCAAAAGCGGCAATTAGACGCCGATGGTGACCGGGGCTCTTCATAAACATCGAGTAGCGCCAACGCTAACCAATGCTGCTCCGTACTCAAAGCGCCGCCTGTCACTAGACCAATTATTGCCCCTTTTGCACTTAACGTAATGTGCGCGTTTCCGCCATTTCGTATCTGCGCTGCCGTTTCATTCTAGAATCATCACGTAATCCCACAACACGAAAATGCAGAACGAAATCAATCAGTGACATTTCGGCCTTGTCACGTAGCCGGATAGCGTGAAACCATATCTGCGAGATGCCTCAGACCGACCCCTCCATCGTCGCCCAGGGTTATGACGCCGTCTACGAGGCCATGCCCCGCAGCCCCACCCTCGCGCGCCTCTGGAAGGAGCACGCCGCCGGCCAGGACTACGCGGACGACTTCGCCCACATCAGCTTCGTCACCCTCGCCGGCCTCCGTGACCTCGCCGCGACCCTGCGCCTCACCCCGTCCTCCCACTTCGCCGACATCGCCTGCGGCATGGGCGGCCCCGCTCTCTGGCTAACCCGCGAGACCGGCGCCCACCTCGTCGGCATCGACTTCTCCAGCGTCGCCGTCGCCCAGGCCCAGGCCCGCGCCGAGCGTCTTCGGCTCACCGGCAACGCGCGCTTCGCCGTCGGCAGCTTCGCCGACACCGGCATCGAGACGGCTTCGCAGGACGCCGCGATGTCCATCGACGCCCTTCAGTACGCCCCGGACAAGCGCGCCGCCCTCCGCGAGTTCGCCCGCATCCTCCGCCCCGGCGGCGTCCTCGCCTTCTTCGCCTTCGAGTTGGACCCCGTGCGCACCGAAGGCCTGCCCGTCATCGGCGACGACCCCGTCTCCGACTATCGCCCACTCCTCGCCGAAGCCGGCTTCGACGTCCTCCGCTACGACCAGACCCCGCGCTGGCACGACCGCCTGACCGGCGCCTACCGCGCGTGCGTCGAGGCGCAAGACGCACTCCGCCAGGAGATGGGCCCGCTTGCCGCGGCAGCCCTCCTCAGCGAAATGACCCTCACCCTGGAGCGCGACATCTACTGCGGCCGCGTCCTCGCAACAGCGAAATTACCAAACAAACTCAACGAGCCGTAGCCGCAGGGCACCCCTTAGAGATCACCACCCTAATTCGCTCTCGTCAAAAATCAATCAGCCACAGATACACTCGGCTGGGATCAATCGTACAAGCGGCCTCTGACACCCCCTTCGGGACGCTAAACTCACCCCGTGCCCACACCTCCCGAGACTGTCCTCATCCCCGCCGGCCCCTTCACCATGGGCGACGACATCGGCCGCCCCGACGAGCGCCCCGCCCACCTGCGCCCAGTGCAACAAGCAGACTGAAGCCCCCTTCCTGCCCCGCGGCGACAAGCCCGTTTACTGCAGCGACTGCTTCAGCAAGCGCCCGCAGACCAGCCGCAGCTGGTAACCAACTGCAAAAACCATGACGGGGGCCCTTCGGGGCCCCCGTTCACGTTGCAAGGCGGACCCAGGCTTACTTGATCAGCCTCACAGACTTCACCGATCCGTCCGGGTCGTAAGCACCGACGATCCCTTCAACGCTACCCGCTGCCCTTGCATAGCGGCCAACCAGGTCGCAACTGTTCCCCTGACCACCGCCGCCGCACGAGTAGCTCTCAATGAAGAAGAGAGCAAACTCCAGCACGGTTACATCGCACGACCCGTTGCACAGGTTCGTGATCACGGGCACGATGATCAGCTGGTAGCTCTGCGCCGTTGGGTTCGAGAAACGGTTGCACTCAGGCGTCATCACCAACCGCGTAGTCCCTGGTTGGGTTTGCAGTACCTCGTCGTAGGTGTCGCACGATTCGCTCGTGTTCTCGAAAATCCAATCCAGCGCCGACTTGGTCTTACCGATCACATTGCCCGGCTGGGTGCTCACCTCGCTTGGACAATTCTCCGTTTCAAAGCCCGTGGAACAAAGGAACCCTTCGCTCCCTGACACGATATTCTCGCCGTATTCATCGGACCCCGGAGCGTCCATCACCAGCGGCAGGAAATTGCCGTCCTCACCACTGGTCGCGTTGTACTTCAGCGTCGTAGTGTCCCCCTGGTCCAGTCCTGCGAACACGTCCTCCTCGACTCCGAAGGGCGCCAGGGTGCTCACGCCGGTGATACCGCCCGTCAGCGCCGTTGCGCGAACAGTCACCGAAGAGCTGAATACTCCAAACAGAGTGGCGAAGTTAAACCCGACGTCACGCGTCAGTTCAACCTCGATCGTGTCGTCGTGCACATGAGTTGCGGTCACCTCGATCGAAACGATCTCGTCGTCTTCGATATCGTTCAGACCGGCGTACGCTTCTACATCAGCCACGGCCGAATCGGGATTACCGGGGAGCATCCTCGCCCCGGCGAGAGCCGACGCATCAGCAGCGTTCTGCAGGCGTCGCCGCTCGACGGTCAGCATCCCGACGTCGGTCACGAGTGCGACGATCATGGCCATCACCGGGAGCAACACGGCGAACAGCACCAGGCTCTGCCCGGATTCACGGAAATTGTAGGTACGATGAGTCCTCATGGGGGCGCCTTCCTCAATTGTCTTATATCTCCCCCATTGTGCTTCTACCCGCCGCTTCTCACAGTCAACGATCGGGAAAGTCCTGGTTGCAATTTGGTCAAAACGGCGGGGTTCGTCACTCTATCCCGCACTTTGGCTGCGCCCGGGACCGATTTCCCATCGCAGGAGGCGGCCCACCACTTGTGCCCAGTCCGACAAGCACTGGGACCTGGTAACCGCCACGAAATCGCACAGCCGGGGGCCCTTCGGGGCCCTCGCTGGCTATCCGGGGCGTGGCCGCCACGCGAATTGCCAAACAAACTCAACGAGTGACAGGCGCCTGGCTACCCTGTTACCACCAGGACGTCGGCCCCCATCTCCGGGCATCCCACCGGCTGAGCTACGCTGAGCCCCGCGTCGAAGCGCAGCAGCTTCAGCGAGTCCACCGGGTTCACCGCGCCGGAACAGTCGACGTCGCCCCAGGGGTGCGGCGAGGCGTTCGCCACCTCCACCACATCACCCATCGGCGGGCACTCGCCCGTATCCGCCGACAGGCCGCCGTCGAAGCGCAGCGTCAGCAGCGAGTCCACCGGGTCCGGCGCCCCGGAGCAGTTGTCATCGCCCCACGTCCGCTGATCGCCAGCAAGAGCGACGTACTCGAACGCGCCGATGTCGCAGTCAATGCCGCGTAGCACCCCACGCTGGTCCTCCTCCGGACAATTGGCCTGGCCCGCGGCGTCGATCGCCGGGCTGCCGGCCAGCAGCGCGTGCGTCAGCGTCGGCCCACCGTTGTCCGCCAGCGGCCCGAGCTGCGGGTCCGTGTTCGGCAGGTCGCCACCGGCAGCGAACCCGCAGGTGCCGTCGCCGTCGAGGTTGTAGCCGAGGCTCGTGAGCGGGTCGCCGATCTGGCAATCATCGCCCACGTTGCCCGCGATGATCGTGTTAGCGATGGCCGCTACAGCACCCTCGAACGCGAGCCCACCCCCGCCGGACGACGCGCTGTTGCCCGTGATCGTCACGTTCTGCAGCGCCAGAGCGCCATCAATCTGAATTCCGCCGCCATCCCCATCCATCGCCGCGTTGCCGCTGAAGGTACTGTTCTTCACCTGCAGGTATGCGGCGAGCACGGCGCCGGCGCGCGTGCCCGCCGTATTGCCGGAGAACGTCGAGTCTTCGATGGTCAGGGAGCCGTTACTGCGCATCGCGCCGCCCTCGTTCGCGGAGGTGTTGTTGCTGACCATACTGTCGAAGATGGTGACCTCGCCGTTGTTCTGGATCGCCCCGCTGGCCGAGGTCAGCGACTCGTTGCTATCGATGACGCTGTTCAGCACAGTCAGCTGCCCACCGAAGGCGTTTTGGATGCCACCGCCGGAGTCTTCCGACTCGTTGTCTTCCACCAGCACGCCGTCGAGCATCGCCGCGCCTGCGTTCGCGATGCCGCCGCCCTCGGCGAAGGCCTCGGCCGCCGAGTTCTCGGAGATGGTGCTGTCCCGGACGGTGAGCGTACCCGTCGCCTCGTTGCGTATCCCGCCGCCGTTGCCCATCGCCGTGTTTCCGGATATCGTCACCCGTTCGAGGGTCAGGTCGCCCCGGTTCGAGATGCCTCCGCCTATCGGCGCGTCGTTGCCGGTTATAGCGACGTCCGTCAGCGTCAGCTCAGCGTGATTGTCGATCGCCCCACCGACCGTGGGCGACAGCCCGTTCCGTAGGGTCATGTTCGACATCGCGACGACGATGTCTTCCGGCACGACGTCGAAGATGCGCGTCTGGTCGTTGCCGTCGATGATCGTTGCTCCTACGCCCGACGCGCCGAGCGGCGTGTCCGTGCCCGCGCCCACAATTGTCACGTCTTCGTTCAGGTCGAGGTCGTCCTGCGCGGCTTCCTCTTCGTGATCACCGGGGATCGTGAGGACATAGGTGCCAGACGGCACGTTGATTGTGTTGGTGTCTGGGTTCGCGTTCGCCGCGATCACCGCCTCGCGCAGCGAGCAGTCGGCGTCACACACGCCGTCGGCGGCGTCCGCGGTCTTTGTCACGTTGAGGGCCTGCGACGCCCCCGCCGGACCCGCGGGCAATGGCGCGATGACGCAGAGGGCGAGGACAGCGACTGTCACCAGGGAACGTGCGAGCATGAGAACCTCCTCGGCTAACGTTGCCTTAGTCTACAGCGCACCGACGACTGGCGATAAACTCGCCATATGCCCTCCCCTCCCGAGACCGTCCTCATCCCCGCCGGTCCCTTCACCATGGGCGACGACAACGGCCGCCCCGACGAGCGTCCCGCCCACCTCGTCACCCTGGGCGCCTTCCGGCTCGCCATCCTCCCCGTCACCAACGACGATTACGACGCCTACCTCAAAGCCACGAACGGCGAGCCGCCCCGCTTCTGGGACGACCCCGCCTTCAACCGCCCACGACAGCCCGTCGTCGGCATCAGCTGGCCCGAAGCCGTCGCCTACTGCGACTGGCTCACCGAGGCCCTCGGCGCCCGCTTCCGCCTGCCCACCGAAGCCGAGTGGGAGAAGGCAGCCGTCGGCGGCACCGACGGCCTGCGCTACCCCTGGGGCGACGAACCCTGGACGGGCGACGGCGGCCGCTTCCCGATGGACGCCACCTGGGACGTCGGCTCGGCGCCGCCTAACGGCTACGGCCTCATCGACATCGGCTTCAACATCCACGAATGGTGCTCCGACTGGTACGACCCTGCCTACTACGCCGTCTCCCCCCATCGCGACCCGACAGGCCCAACCGGCGGCGACCGCCGCGCCTCCCGCGGCGGTGCCTGGCGTCACCTGGTCAAGGTCTCCCGTTGCGCCGGCCGCAGCAGCATCCCGCCGGACTACCGCTACAACGACTACGGCCTCCGCGTCGCGCTCGAGGTTCGCGAGCATGATCGGCGGCTGAGGTCTGGAAGCGCCCCACCCCCGACCCCTTAAGGTGGGGATTCTGGTGGGACACCCCCCAGAGCCCCCGGCAGCAGGCGCGCTGCACTCGCTTGTGAGCGTCACGGCTCCTCCACCCCTCCCCAAATAGCGATGGTGGGGGGACACCCACCAAGAGAGCCCCCGGCAGCAGGCGCGCTGCACTCGCTTGTGAGCGTCACGGCTCCTCCA
>JBBEAZ010000019.1:91746-110262 GCA_040882565.1 Dehalococcoidia bacterium | reverse complement strand
AGAGAGCCCCCGGCAGCAGGCGCGCTGCACTCGCTTGTGAGCGTCACGGCTCCTCATCGCTCCCCAAACAGAGTGGTTGATTGGGGGACACTCCCCAACCCTCCGGCAACGTGTGCGCTGTATAGCCTCTCGGCTTTCCACGCGCCGGTGTCGGTAAGGCATTGACATCTTCCAGCGTCCGTCTCATACTCCCGCCAGCGCGCCGCGCTGCAGGTGCGCCGCCGGCCACGCAGCCGGCTGCGGCAGGCTCACAGCTCAAAGGGGGTATCCTTGCGCAAGCTCATCGTTCTCGCCTTCGCGACACTCGTCCTCTCGCTCCTCGCCTTCGCACCCGGCACGGCGAAGGACACCAGCGCCAGCCACCACAACCCGATCCTCTTCGTCCATGGCTACACCAGCAACGCCAGTGCCTGGGACAACATGAAGTCCCGGTTCATCGCTGATGGCTGGGAGTCCAACTACCTCTTCGCCTACACCTTCAGCAGCACCCAGTCCAACGCCACGGTTGCCCAGGCGGTATCGCAGAGGGTCAACGAGATCCGCGCCGCCACCGGCGCTGCCAAGGTCGACATCATCGCCCACTCCATGGGCAGCCTTTCCAGCCGCTATTACCTCAAGAACCTCGGCGGCACGACGTACGTCGACGATTGGGTATCCCTCGGCGGGCCCAACCACGGCACAACCTGGGCATACGGTTGCTTCTTCTTCTCCCCATGCAACCAGATGATCCCGGGCTCGAGCTTCCTCAATGGCCTCAACTCCGGTGACGAGACGCCCGGCGCCGTGAACTACGGGACCTGGTGGTCGCCGTGCGACGAGCTGATCAACCCGGACACCAGCACGATCCTCAGCGGCGCGACGAACACCCGGACCGCGTGCATGGGTCACTCCGCCCTGAGGACCGACGCCACCGTCTACGGCCAGGTCCGTAACTTCGTTCAGTAAAGGAACGCCACCACGGGGTGGCGGCTGTGCCGCTAGCAGCAGCGGGCACAGCGTCTCGCGCCCAAAATAGAACAGGGGCCCAGTTGGGCCCCTGTTTCATGCTCAGTAGGAGTGGTTACCAGCGTCGCGAAGACTGCTGCGGGCGCTTGCTGAAGCAGTCGCTGCAGTACACCGGCCGGTCGCCCGTCGGGCGGAACGGCACTTCGGTGTCCTTGCCGCACTGCGCGCAAACGGCGGCGTGCATCTCGCGCGGACCGCGGTCGTAGCTGCCACCACCGCCGCCACCACCGTCGCGCCGGGCGCTTCGGCAATTGGGGCAACGCTTGGGCTCGTTGGTGTAGCCCTTGTCAGAGTGGTACTGCTGGTCGTCCGCGGTAAAAACGAACGTCGCGCCACAGTCCTGGCACGTAAGATCCTTGTCCTGAAAGCTCATGGATGGTTCTCCTTTCTTCGGTACTTGGCAAAGGTTCGACCATCTGAGCCTGACTACTGGGGACCAGGTCAAGGGAACGGAGATGCGAAACTGATACCGCAAACAGGGTAACACGCATCGCAGCCATTTGAAACCGCCGTTTCGCGTCAATTTTAATGCAGCGCGCCGACTAGAATGGTATGCTCTCCCTATCCGTAAGTTGACGCCGCAACAACAGCCCAAGGTTCCCCACGGTCGCTTCTCCTTCGGTCTTTGTCGCGGGTGCCCGGCCATCCGCTAACGGTAAGGTCTCGAGAGGAAGGGTTATGGTCTACACCACCACCAGCCCCTGGACGATAGAGGGCCGCTATAACGCTATCCAGAAGGCGGTCGCCGCCGTCTACGATCATTACTTCAGCAAAGGCCCGCGCTGGGTCGCCAAGCACCTCCCCGAACGCAAACAGATGGGCGAATGGGCGCCGCATGTTAGCACTGATACCCGCGAGATGCTGCTCGGCGACTTCGGGATCGAGTCATTCATCGAGGACTACGCCGTCCTGGCCATCGGCGCCTCCGGCGACAGCCTCAGCACCCGCCAGGTCTACACTCAATGGGTGTTCGACGAGAACCGCCATAGCAAGGCGCTCTGGTACTGCCTGACGGACTCGGGGCTGTACACCGAACGCGAAGTCGACGAGTACGCCAACAAATGCGGCGAGGACGTCTGGACCTTCGAGCGCCAGACCGGCCATGAGGCCACACCTGAGCGCGGCGCCGCTTACGCGATCGCCCAGGAGCGCCAGACCAAGCGCAACTACCAGTCCCTCCAGAAGCGCCTCTGGCAGGAGTATGGATCGCCGGTCGACGAAGCCCAGCGACCGGTGTTCCCGGCGATCGCCGGTGTCTGCCGCGCCCTCTCCATCGACGAGGGTTTCCACGAGGGCGTTTTCCGGCGCATCACCCTTGCCTACCTGAAGTACTGGCCGGACAAGGCGCTCCAGGCGATGTGGGACGTCTACGAGAAGTACCGCATGCCGATAGTGAAGCTGCCGAACGCTGAGGCCTTCATTCAGGCTGTTCTCTCAACAGGCGTCGACTCAGCCCGACAAGTGATCAACGACGTCCTGCAGCCCACATACAAGGGCTTGGGCCTCGAGAGTCGCGCTGCCGTCAAGCGAGCTGCAAAGCAAAGCTGGGACCTGCCCGAAAACGCCGTTTTGCAGATCGGCGACGAACCGCCGGAGGGCCTCTCCGAAGGCGCCGTCCCGTACGTGATGTCGCCGGACGGCAACCTGTCGCCCGTCCTCACAACCGCGTAGCGACGGTTCGCCGACAGGCTGGGCGGGCCGCTGTGCTATCCTCGCCCTCACCATGACCGACGAGCGCGGCGGAGATGCGGCCCTGCCCGCCAACGCGATCGTCATCCTCCTTGACTCGCTCAACCGGCACATGCTCGGCGCCTACGGCGGCCGCGAGTTCCAGACGCCAAACCTGGACAAATTCGCGGCGAGGGCTGTCAAGTTCGATAAGCACTACGCCGGGTCCCTCCCTTGCATCCCCGCCCGTCACGACATCCTGTGCGGCGCGCTCGATTTCCTCTGGAAACCGTGGGGTTCCATCGAGATCTGGGAAGACTCCCTCACCTGGTACTTGCACGACATGGGCATCACTTCGATGCTCATCTCGGATCATCCACACCTGTTCGAGGTGGGCGGTGAGAACTACCACACCGATTTCACTGCCTGGGACTATCAGCGTGGTCACGAGAGCGACCCCTGGAAGACGCGCCCGGACCCGAGCTGGATCGGCGCTCCGCTCATGGGCCGACGCTTCATCGCCTACGACAACTCTCGCGGTTACTTCCGCAACGAGTCCGACTTCCCTGGTCCACGAACGATGGCAGCCGCCGCGACCTGGCTGGAGGATCACGCGCCACACCACGAGCGCTTCTTCCTCTTCGTCGACGAGTTCGACCCACACGAGCCGTTCGACGCACCGGAACCATACGCCTCGATGTACGACGACAGTTGGGACGGCCCTCACCTCATCTGGCCACCATACGCCCGCGACGGCGTCGGGCGCGGCATTCTCACCGACCGTGAGGGCCATCAAGTGCGCGCGTCTTACGGCGCCAAACTGACGATGATCGACGCCTGGTTCGGCCGCGTCATCGACGCGATTGACGGCGCCGATCTCTGGGGCAACACTGCCGTGTTCGTCCTCACGGACCACGGTCACTACCTCGGCGAGAAAGATATCTGGGGCAAGCCCGGCGTCCCGGTCTACGAGCCGCTCGGCCACATCCCACTGATGGTCGCCTGGCCCGGCGCTGCGCCCGGCACCAGCGAAGCCTTGACGACAAGCGTCGATGTCTTCGCCACGCTGGCGGAGATCTTCGGCGTCCAGCCGCGCCACCGCACCCACGGTCGTTCCCTGCTTCCAATCCTCCGCGCGAAACAGAAGAGCATCCGCGACTACGCGCTGGCAGGCGTCTGGGGCCGCGAGGTTCACGTCATCGAGCGCGGGCGCAAGTATGCCCGCGCCCCGATCGCCGCCAACGAGCCGCTATCTGTCTGGTCCAACCGCTGGTCCACGATGCCGGTCTCCGGCCTGCCGCAACTCCGCCTCCCGCGACCAGATGAACGTGCCGTCCTGGACAGAATGCCGGGGACGAAGATCCCGGTTATCCGCCAACCATTCCGCCAGGGCGACCTCCTGCCTTTCTGGGCGATGGGTTCATTCAGCGGTAATCATCTCTACAATTTGCACGACGATCCCGCGGAAGACGAAAACCGCGCCGGCGAGGCTAGCGAGGGAGACGCCGCCGACCTCCTTTTCCAGGCCCTCCGCGAAGTCGACGCCCCCGACGACCAGTTCGCGCGCCTCGGTCTCGCCTGATCTTCCCGCCCCAGGCCGTGCCACTAGCTCGCTGAACCAGCCTTGAGCCGTGCTATCCTCGGCATCACCATGGGCGATCTCGATCACGATACCCTGCCCAACGGCGCGAACGGCCACTATTCGATCACGATCTCGGAGGACTGGCGCATCTGGGGCCCAAATGGCGGCTACCTGGCCGCCATTGCCCTGCGCGCCGCCGGTCTCGAGGCCGCAATCAAACGTCCGGCATCAATCGCTTGTCATTTCCTCGCAGTCGCCCGCTTCGAGCCAGCGGAGATCGAGGTCCGCAGCCTCCAGAGCGGCCGGCGCGCCGAGTCGTTGCACGTGGTGATGCGCCAGGACGATCGGGCGATTCTGCAGGCGATCGTCCGCACCGCCGCCGAGGGCCCCGGCGTGGAACATGACTTCGCGCGGATGCCAGAAGTCCCGCCGCCTGAAGTCCTCAAGAGCTTCCTGGACTATGTGCCCAACCCGCCGGACCCTGTTCCCTTCTGGGAGAACGTCGACTCGCGCATCATCCACCCTGAACGAGTGATGAACATGACGGAGGCCTTCCCGGCAACGCTGCTCGAGTGGTACCGCTTTCAACCGACGCCCACCTTCGCCGATCCTTTCGCGGACGCCGCCCGCTATACCCTGTTGCTCGACACGTTCGCCTGGCCTACAGCCTCCAATCCGCACCCTGCTGCCGCCCGCACGCATGCCGCGGTCAATATGGACGTGGTCGCCTGGTTCCACCGTCCCGCTCCCGAAAGCGAATGGCTCCTGTGCGACTACGATTCGCCGATTGCCCACGGTGGACTTGTCGGCGGGCACGGCCGCGTCTGGTCGCGGGACGGCCGCCTGATTGCCAGCGGTGGTGCGCAGTGTATCTCGATCCCACGCCCTCCAAACTAATCGGCGCAATGCGATCAGTGCCATCTTCAGGAAGGTGACCCGATCCCGCGTGGTACACTGACGCCAACGACAGAGTTTCGGCCCGCAGGCTTAAGCCTCGCGACCTTCCCTCGTGGCGACCCGAACTGTCCGACCCAGCAGAAAGAAGGTCCCAATGAGCTTCTCCGACAAGTTCATCACGTGCCCGGATTGCGCTCGTCTCTTCACCTTCAGCGCATCCGACCAGCGCCTCGACGGTGAACTCGGCCACGACCCGCCCCGTCGTTGTCAGACCTGCCGCCTCTCGCTCGAAGCATCAGGACGATGACTAAAAATTCGGTCAGCCCCACCGAGTTCGGCATCGAGACCTTCATCGTTGACGATCACGCACACCACTGGCTAATTGCCCCTCAGGACGGCCCCAGCAGCGGCGCCACCTGCAAAAGCTGCGGCGCGATCCGCGACTTCAACAACGCGTACGTCCGCACCTACCGCTCGCCGATTTACCTACGCCACTCGACATCCCCACAGCCTCGCATCTCCGCCCCCTGACCTGTCTCTCGGACCGGCTCCCTCGCAATCGCTGGTCAGACTGATCGTGATCCGAGGAGGCCGACTGTGGATTTGTGGAACCCGTGTTGGTATCCCGGTGCACCCGTTGACACGCCGTTGTCGGCGTTGTACATTCCCCTTGCTTCCCGGACGGAAGCCTCGCGAAACCAGCCGAAGGGACTCAGGAGTGGACGGGCGACCCGAAGCCCAAGAGACCTCGAGGCAGGCACCGCAAGGCGGCTGAATGGGAAGCGCTTTCTTTTCCCCTCACCGCGTCAATTCGAACATGTACTCCAACCCGTCCTCCTCGTCCATCTGCTCCCCCGTCCGTTTGAACCCCAGCCGCTTCGCGATCGCCAGCGAGGGCGCGTTCTCCGGCGCGATCGACAAGATGTATCGCCCGACCCCTCTGCTCCTCGCCGACTCGATCATCGCCTTCGCCGCCTCGATCATCGCCTTCGCCGCCTCTGTCGCGTACCCGCAACCCCGCCACGGCACGAATATCGTGTACCCCAGTTCAACGGCGCCGTCCTTGGGCGGACCGTGGTAGCCGATGTGGCCAATCGTGGGCCGCGCCGGATCGGCGCGGAGGACGATCGCCCGTGCGAACCACTCGGCCGCCGCCGGATCCGCCAGCAACTGCTCCAGCCGCAGGCGCAAAAAACGCGCGTCGTGAGCGTCGGGCCAGTCCGTGGGCATGACGAACCCACCAAGCGATTCCGCCTCTAGCTTGCGGCCCGCGAGGATGTCTTCAATCAGATCGGTGGAGAGAGTGACAATGTCGAGATGTTCTGTTGCGATAGTCGTGGCTTACCTCCTGGATTCGCGGGGCGATGGCCATTTTACCCGGAGAGCGCAAATTCCGCGCCGGGACACAACACGAGCGGTGCTATAGTAATAAGGTCTCCGCAGCGTTCCTCTCCCGCGCCCGGTGGCAAGTAGCACAGGGAGACGTTCAGCGTCAGCAGGCGCGAGGAGGGAACTGTGGGCAAGAGACTCTACGTGGGAGGTCTCTCCTACGACACCAGTGACGATGGCCTCCGTCAGCACTTCGAGCAAGCCGGTTCCGTGGAATCGGCAATGGTCGCCCGCGACCGCTACTCGGGGAGATCGCGCGGATTTGGCTTCGTCGAGATGAACGAAGAGTCCGACGCCCAAAAGGCGATCGCCGAGCTGAACGGCAAGGATCTCGACGGACGCCGCTTGACAATCGACGAGGCGCGCCCCCGGCCCGAGGGCGCTGGAGGCGGCGGCGGCGGCGGCGAGCGCCGGCCGGACTAGCGAGAAGGGAAGGGACTGACACTGAGCAAGCTATACATCGGCAACCTGGCGCACGAAACGACCGAGGCTGACCTTCAGTCGGCGTTTACAGCGTACGGCAAGGTAGTCTCAACGAAGGTGATGAGTGACCGGCGCGGCCGGGCCAAAGGATTCGGGTACGTCGAGATGGCGGACGACGAATCAGCGAGGGCGGCGGTAGAGGCGCTCCGAGGCAAGGAGCTAAACGGCCGGCTCATGGACATCGTTCTCGAAGATCGCAAGGGCCGCAAAGGCGGCCCCCCGCGACGCCGCCGCTAACAACAAACAGCATACCCAGGCGCAAACCAGTTAGCCCGGCGAGGCAATACCCTTCCCGAATTCCCCCAAGACCGCTAGAATAGCGCCTTAGTTAGCACCCCGGGGGATCCGACTTTGACCCGCATTCTCGCCCCATCCTGCTGTTTGTTTCTGATTGTCGCCTCACTGGCGATCGGTCATTCGTCGGCGCTCGGAGAGGAACTCGCCACTAACGGGGGCTTCGAGTCAGGCCTCAATGGCTGGGGAGCGATCGACGCCCAGCTCTCCATCACAAGCCAGGCTCATAGCGGGAGCACAGCCGCCAAGCTGACCGGGGACACCGCCTTTGACGCCGAAGCTTTCCAATGGACACCAGTCGTCCCGCTCCAGGTGTACAACTTCTCCGGCTGGTTCTTAGCCAGTGGTCCGCAAATCGAGCGGGCTCACCTCCGCCTGCGGTGGGTGGATTCGCAGGGCGCCCTCCTCGGATTCCAGGACTCTCCCTGGTTAACCGGCAGCTCGGACGCCTATCGTTTCGTCGAGACCGGGATCCAGCTGGCTCCTCCGGATGCTGCGCAGGCCCGGATGTCCGTGTACGTCAAGTCATTCGGCCCGCCGTTCTCGATTCTCATGGACGACCTCTCCTTCGAAGGCCCAAAGCCCTCCGCGACGCCGACGGCATCACAAATACCCCCACCAACTCATACACCCAGCGTTACCAATGGACCTCCCACGCCAGCGCCGACACCTCAGAATTCGTCTTCACCACCTACCAATCCACCGACCGCATCACCGACCAACACCCCCAAACCAACGCCCACCAAGACTCCAACGCCCACGCCGAAGCCAACGCCGTCGCCGGTCCCGCTCCCATCGGCGACTCCCTCCGTCTTCACCGATCTCATAAACGGCGGCTTCGAGCAGACTGGATCCGACGCCGTCCCATCCGGCTGGCGCAAGATCGGCGGCACGCTCGCCAGCGTCAACTCCCCCGTTCGCTCGGGATCGCGAGCCCTGGCGCTTCAGTCCCAGACAACGTCGACGAAATGGGCGTACCAAGCAGTCACTGTGCAGGGTGGTCTGTACTACCAGGCGTCTGTATACGCCAGCTTCACCGGTTCTGCCGTCGATTCTGCCTTCCTGCGTGTGTCATGGTACGCGAGCGCCGACGGCAGCGGCGAAGCCATCTCCTCCTCCGATTCGCACCTCCTGGACTCTCCGCTCGCCGTATATCGCCAGATCTCGACCGACGCAGTTCAGGCGCCCGGCGCCGCGCGGTCCGCTCGCATCCGCCTGATGCTTCGCCCAACCTCCGCCACAGCCGCCGTCGCCTATTTCGACGACGCCAGCTTCGCCGAGACTGAGGAACCTGTAGCCGTCCCGACCGCGACACCGACACCAGCAGCCAGCCTTGCGCAAACGCCATTCCACACTGGGACGACGAAGCCTACCACGACTCCCAAACCTGCCCAAACTGCTTCGCCTACACCGCAGCCGGAACCCTCGATCTTCTCGGCGCTGACCAACGGCAGCTTCGAGGAGGCCCGCGAAGACGGCAGTCCGTTCGCGTGGGCGAAGGTGGGCGGCGAGATCACGGTCGACGATCTCGTCATCGCACACGGCGCGCTCTCGCTCCGCATGTACTCTCAGTCTTCATCGACGAAGTGGGCATATCAGACGATCGTCGTCCAGCCGTCGCGCCCCTACGAGTTCGCAGGCTTCGCCGCCTCTGATTCGGGCGTCCAGCTGGCGTTCCTGCGCGTCTCGTGGTACGCAACCAACGACGGCAGCGGTGAGGCAATTGCTTCCGTCGATTCCGTCTCCGGCGTCGCCGGACACTCGTTCGGTTTTCATTGGCTGAGCACCGGATCGGTGCAGTCACCGGCGGAAGCACATTCGGCGAAGTTGCGTCTGATGTTGCGGCCCGACGGCGCGGCGGTCGCGATCGCTCACTTCGATGGCATGATCTTCGGCGACCCCGACGACCCGTCTGACGGCGCTCCGGTGGGCAACTCCGAGGGCGCCCAACGACCGGGTGGCGGCCGGGAAGCTGAGTTCGACTCACAGCCTCACTCCGCTGCCAACAGCACACGCGTTCAAGGCGCGGCTGCGACACCGGTCGGCCTTGCTAACGTCGAGCCCAAAGACGCGGATGCGGCCGCGGCCGAAGACTCCGGCGACAGTACCAGGACGGCCTTGCTGGTGCTGTCCTTTGCGCTTCCGGCCGCGGGTCTGGCCGCGCTCGGCGGATTCGAGGTCAGTCGTCGGAAGGCAGGCCGGCGCCCACCCGAGTAGTTGGCGTCGCGCGCACCCGCTACCTATAATCGGAGCAATGGCGGGTACGGCGGCTGCCGAGACGAGCGCGGGAGTCGACGCTCCCGGCAGCGAGACGTTTCCGGAGAAGATCGCCGTTGACGGCTCGGCGGCCTCGGGCAAGAGCACGATCGGGCGGCGGCTGGCGCAGAAGCTGGGCTATCCCTTTCTCGACACGGGCGTGATGTACCGGGCTGTGACGCATGCGGCGCTGACACACGGCATCCACCTAGACGACGCGGCGGCGCTGAGCGACCTCGCACAGACGCTGCCGATCGAAGTGTCGGTGGCGAACGGCTCGGGCGCCGGGACGAGGGTGACGATCGACGGCGTCGACGTGACGCCGGAGCTGCGGTCACAGCCGGTGGAGGATGCGGTGTCGATCGTCTCGCGGGTGGCCGGTGTGCGCGAGGCGTTGGTCGCGCGGCAGCGGGAGATCGCTAAGCGACAGCCGATCGTGATGGCGGGGCGCGACATTGGGACGGTGGTGCTGCCGGACGCAGACCTCAAGGTCTACCTTGACGCGACGATCGAAGAACGCGCGCGGCGGCGCTATGCGGAGTTCAACGCGGCGGGCCACGAGGTGGTCGAAGGCATGGTGCTGGAGGACCTGCGGCGACGCGACCAGATCGACTCGGAGCGCGAAGTCTCGCCGCTGCGGCCGGCCGACGACGCCGTGATCATCCAGACCGACGGCCTCACCCAGGATGACGTGATGGAGCGGGTGCTGGCACTGGTGGGGCAGCGGCCATGAGAGAGATGGTCAAACGCATCTTCTACTACGCGAACCTGACGTGGGTGCGCGGACTCCTGTTCTTTGTCGCAAGCACGGACGTCAAGGGCAAGGAGAACGTGCCACGCACGGGCCCGGTTATCCTGGCCTTCAACCACATGTCGAACGGCGACCCGCCCGTGCTAACGGGCGCCATGCCGCGCCGGCTGACGTGGATGGTGAAGGCAGAGTGGTTCAAGACTCCGGTGGTCGGGCAGCTGTTCCGGCTGGCAGGGATGATCCCGGTGCGCCGATTCGAGGCTGACCTGCAGGCGCTGCGGCGTGCCCAGGAGGCTCTGGAGGACGGGGGCGCGCTCGGAATGTTCCCGGAGGGCCATCGCAGCGGCGACAAGGGATTGCAGAAGGGCGAACCGGGGACGGCGCTGATCGCGCTGCGCACGGGAGCGCCGATTGTGCCGACTGCGATCTGGGGCACGGAACACGTGAAGCTCCCTCGCGATCTGCTACGGAGGACGCGCGCTCACGTCCGCTTCGGGAAGCCGTTTCGCCTCGATACGCCGGACCGGATCACGCGTGAGGCGGTGCTAAGCGGCACAGAGACTATAATGAAAGAGATCGCGGCGTTGCTCCCCGAGCAGCATCGTGGCGTCTACAAGGACGTCCCTACGCCGGAAGGGGCAATCCCCAAAACGGAATGACGATGGAAATACTACTTGCGCGAGACATGGGCTTCTGCTGGGGTGTCCGGCGTGCCATCGACATCATGGAGAAGGCAGCCGACGAATACGGCGAGATCATCAGCGTCGGGCCTATCGTCCACAACCCTCTCGTCGTCCGGGACCTCGAAGACCGCGGGGTTCGCGTGGGGATCCGCCCGGAAGACGACGGCAGGCCGGTCGCGATCACCGCGCACGGTGTGGGCCCGGACGTCCTCAACGAGGTGAAAGACACCGGCGCGGAGATCATCGACGGCACATGCCCGATAGTCACGCGCTCGCAGCGGTGGGCACGCCGGATGGCCGACCAGGGCTTCACGGTGCTGGTGTTCGGCGACCCAGAGCACCGCGAGGTTAAGGGCGTGCTGGGCTGGGCCGGCGCCAAGGGCGTGCCAGTGCGCGACGGCGACCCACTGCCAGTTCCCTTCCCTTCGCGCGTCGCGATCATCTCGCAGACGACTCAGAGCCCGCAGCGCTTCGCAGAGTTCGTTTCGCAGGTGATGGCGGAACATGTTGCCGACATCAGGGAGCTCCGACTCGTGAACACGCTCTGCGACGTGACATCGAACCAGCAGATGGCCGCGCGCGAACTAGCCAATGAAGTCGACACGATGCTCGTCGTCGGCGGCCGGGCGAGCGCGAACACGCGGCATCTCGTAGAAGTGGTGCAAGAAGAAGGCACGACGGCACACCAGATCGAGACCGCGGACGAGATCGAGCCGGAGTGGCTCAATGGCTGCACGAAGGTCGGCGTGACGGCGGGCGCCTCTACGCCCGACTCCTCGGTCGAGGAGGTCGTGAGGCGCGTCCAGGAAATCGCCACCACGCTTGGAACAGGGCCCGCTTCATCCTGACCCGCAACCTCGGCGCCGTTATCTCGTTCTACCTACGACACACACTCGACTAGCGAGGAGCGATTCGCATGTGCGGCATCATCGGCTATGTCGGCGACCAAGAGGCAGCGCCGATCCTGATCGACGGCCTGCGCAGCCTCGAGTACCGGGGCTACGACAGTGTCGGCATCGCCGTCCTCGACGCTAACGGCACGATCGCGGTGCGTAAGCGGGAAGGCAAACTCTCCTCGCTAACGTCGATCCTCGAAGACGGCTGGCCGCGCGGCCACCAGGGCATAGGCCATACCCGGTGGGCCACACACGGCCGCCCCACGGACACGAATGCACACCCCCACACCGACTGCAGCGGAAGCATCGTCGTGATCCACAACGGTATCGTCGAGAACCACCGCGAACTGCGTGCGCGCCTGGCAGCCGCCGGGCACGCCTTCACGTCTGAGACCGACACGGAAGTGATTCCCCACTTGTTAGAGGAACATCTTGCTCAGGGAGAAGGACTTCACGACGCGCTCGACCGCGCAGTACGCGAACTGACTGGCGCGCACGCCATCCTTGCGATGAGCGCGTCGGAGCCAGGCGCAATCGTCGCCGCGCGGGTCGGCAACGCCGGTGGCGTCGTGATCGGCTACGGCAAGGGCGAGACCTTCATCGCCAGCGACCTTCCAGCGCTCCTGAACCACACACGGCGGCTCGTATTCCTGGAAGACGGCGATACGGCGCTCGTGCAAGCCGGCGACGTAACATACCTGAACCATGGCGTTCCCGTTAAACGGACACCCCAAGACGTGCCAATGGACCCGGTTTCCGCCGCGAAGGGCAGCTACAAGCACTTCATGCAGAAGGAGATCGCTGAGCAGCCCGAGTGTATCCTCGACACGATACGTGGCCGGGCGCTGTTCGGTGAGTTGCGGATCGAACTGGACGACATGGACCGGGTCAGAGCAGCCTTGCCATCGGTCAAGCGCGTGTTGCTAGTCGGCATGGGCACCAGCCTCCACGCGGCGATGATCGGCCGGACCTACTTCGAGCGCATCACCGGCCTGCCGGCCGAGTACGAGAACGCCTCTGAGATGCGCTATCGCGGCACGCCCATCGGGCTCGAGACGCTTGTGGTGTCGCTGAGCCAGTCCGGCGAGACCGTGGACACCCTAGCTGCGATGGACGAGGCGAGGCGACGACGTTGCCCGCAGATCACGATCTGTAACGTGATAGGGAGCGAGGCCAGCCGCGTCGCCGATGGGGTCATCTACATGCGCTGTGGCCCGGAGATCGGCGTTGCAAGCACCAAAACGTACCTGTCGGCGATCGTCGCCCTCTACATGCTCGCCTGCTGGACAGGTCAGGAACGCGGGACGATCGACCGCGAGCGCATGGCGGGCTTCCTGGAGCCGCTGGCGAGGCTGCCGAAGCAGGCGGGCGACATGCTGACGCGCGACGCAGAGTACGAGCGCCTCGCCGGCGAGTTCTTCCGGTGCGAGAACTTCCTCTTTCTCGGACGCGGCATCGAGTACCCGGTGACAATGGAGGGCGCGCTGAAGCTGAAGGAGGTCAGCTACATTCACGCTGAAGGCTACCCCGCCGGCGAGATGAAGCACGGCCCGATCGCCTTGATCGACCGCGAAATGCCGGTGATCGCGATCTGCCTGCGCGATGCGCTCCACGACAAGATGATGAGCAACATCGAACAGGTGAAGGCGCGCGAAGGCGTCGTCATTGCGCTCGCGACTGACGGCGACACTGAGGTCGCTGAGAAGGCCGACCACGTCATCTACGTGCCCGAGACTTCGGAGCTCCTGGCACCTGTGCTGGCGTCGATCCCGTTGCAAGCGTTCTCCTACCACGTCGCGGTGAGGCGCGGCTGCGACGTTGACCAGCCGCGTAACCTGGCGAAGACCGTAACGGTCGAATAGACGCGGTAACAGCCTGTCCACATTCTGGTGACACTTGCCCATCTGAGCTTATGTCGAGAGCGATATAGAATCGGTCGGGAGTAGTCTCTCGTTGCCCGATTTCGATCTTTCAGACGTCCGCCACCGCCTCGAAGCCCGTGAAACCACGCTCTCGCCGTTCGCGACCAAGAGCTACGAGAGCCGGGGCCGGGAGACGCCCGAGGACCCCTCTCCGGTCCGGACGGAGTTCCAGCGAGACCGTGACCGTATCATCCATTGCAAGGCGTTCCGGCGCCTGAAGCACAAAACGCAGGTGTTCATCGCCCCCGTCGGCGACCACTTCGTGACGCGCCTGACACACACGCTGGAAGTCGCGCAGATAGCGCGGACGATCTCCCGCGCCCTCAACCTGAACGAAGACCTCGCCGAAGGCAGCGCACTCGCCCACGACATCGGTCATCCGCCGTTCGGCCACGCTGGCGAGCAGGCGTTGGCGGAGGTAACGCCGGAGGGCTTCCGCCATGCTGAACAGAGCCTGCGCGTTGTCCGTGACCTCGAGCGCCTGAACCTGACCTGGGAGGTGCGCGACGGCATCGTTAACAGCTCCAAGGTGCGGGAGGACATCTTCGCCGAGGCCTGGGGCGTTCCCGCCTCACTCGAGGGTCAGATCGTCAAGATCTCCGACGCCGTTGCGTACATTAACCACGATATTGCCGACGCCGTCCGGGCCAGGCTGATCAGCGAGGATGACTTGCCCCGCGAAGTCCACGACGTGCTTGGCAGCCGCCATTCCCAGCGTCTCAACACTCTCGTCTGCGATATCGTCGAGGCGTCCTGGGCTGCCAGCGGCGAGACTGACGCGGCACCCGATTCTGTGTCCATCCGGATGAGTGCGCCAGTCGCAGCGGCTGCCAACATCCTCCGGGAGTATATGTTCCAGCACGTGTACCTGCTCGAAGGCCGCCAGGAGGAGACAGAGCAGGCCAAGCAGATCGTGCGGCTTTTATACGAGCATTATGTGAACCATCCCGACGAAATTGACAGCTACTTCGTGATCCCCAGCGACGCGGCCTGGCGGCGCGCTGCGGATTATGTCGCGGGAATGACGGACGGCTACGCAATCGCGACTGCGCAGCGACTGGGCGCGCCAGAAGTCGGTACCCGCCTCTCTGGGCGGGCTGGATGAACGAATTGCACAGGTTCCGTGCCCGAAACTTTTTGGGATATGGGGTGTTTTATACTATAGGTGACGCCGCAAAACCCGCACCGGGTGTGCTTCACCGCCTAACACCACGCCCCGTCAATACAGGAAAGGCTCGCCCGACGTGAACCAAGTCGAGGAAATCAAGTCCCGTCTGGACATCGTCGAAGTCGTTGGCCAGTACGTGCCGTTGCAGAAGGCGGGCCGCACGCTCAAGGCGCCGTGCCCGTTCCACGCTGAGAAGACACCGTCGTTCATCGTCTCCCCGGACCGACAGAGCTGGCACTGTTTTGGTTCCTGTGGTACCGGCGGCGACGTGATTTCATTTGTGATGAAGCGAGAAGGACTCGAATTCCCGGAAGCCCTGAGGATGCTGGCCGAACGCGCCGGCGTGCAACTGCGTGAGCGCCGTGTCTCGGAAGAGCAGGACAAGACCCGTCAGCGCATGTACGCCGCGAACGAAGCGGCGGCGCGCTGGTATCACGAACTGTTGGCTGGCGATGCTGGACGCGAGGCACGCAACTACCTCGCGAAGCGAGGCCTCGACGATGCTACGACCGACGCGTTTCAGCTTGGCGTCGCGCCTGCCGATTGGCATTCCACGGAGGAATATCTGACCAAGTTCGGCTTCAGCCAGCGCGAGTTGCTGGCCGCCGGCCTCCTGGTGTCCGGCACGAACGGCGCTCACGACCGCTTCCGTGGACGCTTGATGTTCCCGGTTTGGGACGCCAAGGGCCGCGCGATCGGCTTCGGTGCGCGCGCGCTCGACGATTCGCAGCCAAAGTACCTAAACACGGCACAAACGCCACTCTTCGACAAGGGCGGCACTCTTTACGCGCTCGACCGCGCCGGACAAGCGATCCGCGACGAAGGTCGCGCTGTTGTTGTGGAGGGCTACATGGACGTCGTCGCGGCGCACCAGCACAGCTTCCGGAACGTAGTAGCCCAGATGGGGACCGCCCTTACCGAACGACAGGTGCGCCTGCTCAAACGCCTGACAACGAACGTCGTCCTGGCCCTGGATGCTGACCAGGCAGGGACGCAGGCCATGATTCGCGGTCACGACGTCGTACGAGACGCCGCGAACGACGGCGAGGCGCCGGTGCCCGTCGTCAACTGGCGTGGCCTCGTCACCTACCAGGAGTCAGCGTCGATTGAGTTGCGAATCGCGGCGTTGGCCCCGGGCCAGGACCCTGACGATGCAATTCGTGCCGACCCAGAAAGGTGGCGAGTTCTGATCGAGGACGCAAAGCCAGTGCTCGACTACCGCCTTGAGGCTACGTCTGCTGCGCGCGACCTCGCCAACCCACGCGGGCGCTCAGACCTCGTTCAAGAGTTCTTGCCGCTGCTCGGCGCGATCGCCGATCCCGTCGTGCGCGCGCACTACATACAGCGGCTCTCGCGCCTCGCCCAGCTGAGCGAAGAGGAGCTTGCGAAGATGCTTGCCCGTCCTCAGCGGCGGTCGCAGCCGATCGGCGCCCCAAACGCCGCGATCGCCAGGGGCGACGGCCGCGAGGAGTTCCTGCTGGCGCTGGTCGTGCAGTACTCTTCGCTGCGCGAACGTGGACTAATCCTCGCGGAAGAGTTATTCTGGGACGCTCAGGCCCGTCAGTTTCTCGCCATTTGGCAGAAACACGGGTCAAATTGCGTGAAGGACGCCCTTCCGGTAGAACTCGAGGGCTACCTGGAGCGTCTAATAAGTAGGAGATTACCTGTTGCCGACGCTCGGGAAGCTGCCGAAGCGTTCGAGGACTGTATCCGCAAACTGAACGATCGGCGTTTGCGCGCCGAAAAAGAGGCGACCACGTCGCAAATCGCGGACCTGCAGGACGAAGTCGGTGCTTCAGCAATGCTCGGCACGGTAGACGAAGAGATTATAAGGAGAGATACGGACATCGGAAAAGAGATTCATCGACAAGGGAAGAGCGACGGCGTCGCAGCCGTCGAGGCGAGTGTTAATGGTAACTAACTACGAAGAAAAAGAGCTTCACCAACGACGTCAGCGGCGCAGCCAACTGGCGGATGACCTGATGGATGACGCCGTCGACGAAGACAGCGATTCCGACAGCGACGACGACGACCGCGAACCCCAGGCTTTAAAAGTCACCGACGCCGACCTTTCGGACGACGACGCACCCGCCGCGCCGCGCGTCGCCCCCGCGCGCGGCTCGCTCGACATCGAAGAGTGGGGCGGCGCCGACAAGGCCGAACCGGCAGACGCGGAAACCGCCGAACTCGAGCTTGAAGAGGGCATCGACGACCCGGTCCGCATGTACTTGCGCGAGATCGGCAAGGTCAGCCTGCTGACGGCTGACGACGAAAAGCGGCTTGCTCGCGCCATGGAATACGGCGACTACATCCAGCGGCTAGAAGACGACCACATGAAAGAGACAGGCCGCAACCCCCGCGGCGTCGATGTGCTCGCGCGGATGGCCGCCGAGCTGCGGTCGCTCCGCAAGCCGATCGAGTTCATCCAGAAAGACCTCGGGCTGAACAAGCTGACGATCCCGCTGCTCGTCGAGAACGAGGATTTCCGCAAGATCATCGACGGCGAGCTTGACCTGGATATGGTCGCAAAGCTCAGGACGGCCCTCAAACTAGACGATGAAGAGGCCGACCGCCTGCCCGTCCGCGTGTCAATCGCCACGCGTGTACCCAAGCCGGAGTTCCTCGGCTGGGCTTACAAAGAAATGGGCAGCGAGAAGAGATTTGCGGAGCCGCCCGAGGATCTGGCCGACAGGCTGACGTCGCACGAGAAAGAGATCAAGTCACACTTCCAGCGCCTGAAGGAAGATGGCTTCCAGGCCGAAAAGCGCCTGACTGAGGCCAACTTGCGTCTCGTCGTCAGCGTCGCCAAGAAGTACATCGGCCGCGGCATGTCTCTGCTGGACCTGATCCAGGAAGGCAACATCGGCCTGATCCGCGCGGTCGAGAAGTTTGACTACCGCAAAGGCTTCAAGTTCAGCACGTACGCAACGTGGTGGATCCGCCAGGCCATCACCAGGGCCATCGCCGACCAGGCACGCACGATCCGCATCCCGGTGCACATGGTTGAGACGATCAACAAGCTCGTCCGGATCAGTCGCCGTCTCGTCCAGGAGTACGGCCGCGAGCCGACGAGCGAGGAGATCGGCAAAGGGATGGAGATCGTGCCGGAGAAGGTCCGCGAGATCATCAAGGTCTCGCAGGAGCCGGTCTCGCTGGAAACCCCAATCGGTGAGGAAGAGGACTCGCATCTGGGCGACTTCATCGAGGACCAGGGGACGATGGCGCCGGCGGAGGCTGCCTCGCACCAGCTCCTCAAGGAGCAGGTACAGGAGGTAGTCGGCACGCTGACGCCACGTGAACAGAAGGTGCTCGTCCTGCGCTTCGGGCTCGAGGACGGCCGCAGTCGCACGCTGGAAGAGGTCGGGCGCGAGTTCAACGTGACCCGCGAACGGATCCGGCAGATCGAAGCGAAAGCCCTACGGAAGCTGCGGCACCCGAGCCGGAGCAAGAAGTTAAAGGACTACCTCGAGTAGATGGCAAGTAGCAACGAGAGAAGCGGGGGGGGGGGGGGGGGGGGGGGGG
>JBBEAZ010000019.1:0-91736 GCA_040882565.1 Dehalococcoidia bacterium | reverse complement strand
ATTCTGACCGCCGCTTTTTCATAACTTCCATGTTGCGTGAGTACTGGATAATGCTATCGCTGCTCTGGTAGCCCGCGGCTTCCCAGAATGGGATGGCGAGCTCGCTGCGACGGTCGGCAAGAGCGTAGATCCGCTTTACGCCGCGTTCGCGCAGCCGGCACTCGACCTCGGCCACCAGCTTCCTTGCCAAGCCCTGCCGACGGACAGACGGATCCGTTGCCAGCCGAGCGATATGGCCTCGCCAGCCATCCCAGCCGCCAATGATCGTGCCGACGATCCGGCCGTCGGTCTCGGCGACGAGGAAGAGGTCTGGCGAAAATTCGTGAAACTGCTGCAGTAGCTCGATCGTGTCCGGCAGTGCCGTGTGTCGTTCGATCGAGGACCACAGTTTGAGAATCGGATCGAAGTCATCTGGAGTTGCCGCACGAATCATGGGTGTCACGGGAGCGAATTCTACGCTTGCCGACCGTGTCGCGCAGCAATTTGACGGCGGGAATCCAGCGGACGTAGCATCGAAGGTGAGATGCCACTCTATGAGTACGTTTGCGATAACTGTGAGACCCGCTTCGAGGCTCTCCGCCAATCCGCGCGGATGGACGACCCTGCAGACTGCCCGCGCGGCCACGCGTCTTCGCACCGCGTGCTGTCCGCATTCGCCGCGTTGACGAAGGACGAGTACGGCGAGGCCGCCCCGGTTGGTGGCGCCGGCTGTGGTGGTTGTGCGGACGGCTGCCAGTGCGGCAGCTTCAACAACTAGCTGTACACACTCGGCAGCTTCAGCCCGAACCGCGCAGCAAGAAGCCGCATGTCCTGCATATCCTTCTCATCCGGCTCATAACCCATGTGGCACATGAGTTGCACTTCAACGCTCAGACAGGGCAACTCTCGCCTGCCGATCTTGCCAAAGACAGCGAATCCCTCCGGCGGATAGCGGAACGTGCCGCCGTTCGGTTGAGGCTGGACGCCCCCTCCCCCTTCGTCGAAGACGACGGTGTGCGCGTCGACCCTACGGCCGTCCTCGCTGGCCAGAACGACGCGAATGGGACGTTCGTCATCGCGCATCCGATATCCAAGGGGCGCCAGCGCCGTCTCGATCGCCTGGATGGCATCGAGTTCGACGACGAGGTCGAGGTCGTCATGGTCGCGGGTCTGTTCACCGAGCGCAGCGTCGACTGCCCAGCCGCCGTCGAGCCAGGCTTTGCAGCCGGCGTGTGAGAGCGCGTCCATGACGTCATGAACGTCGTTGGCGGACATCATCGGGTGGGATTGTACTGGACTAGCGAAGGTAGTGACGCGGGTCCGGCGGCGCCAGGCGGGCGTGGCCCGGTCGCCCGGGCAGTGCCGGCTGCGGCTTCACCGGCAGATCAGTCTCGGGCTGCGGGCGCGTCTTGTGCAGGTAAATTCCGGATACCAGCGCAATCAGACAGGCCTCCAGCGCAATCATGCCGCCGATTACTGTCGTAGCCTGTTGCCAGAATGCCTCGGGGTACATCTGGATCAGATGGTCCTTGCGTGGATCGAGCTCCCAGAGGTCGTTCGTGAAGGCGATGCCGTGGAACTGCGACCAGGCGGCGTCGAAGCCGGTCAATGCCAGGAATCCAGCCATAGCCAGAACCGCGCCCGTAAGAACCGACCCGTAGAGGGCCGCGGCGGCGAGCGCCCGCGGCGGCCACAGGACAACCATTATCACCGCCAGCGCTAAGACCGCGGCGAGGGCGCCGAGCTGGACGACGAACATGGCCCGCACCAGATTTCGCACATCCGCCATGTGCGCCGTCTCCCGCACGTTGAATAGCGATCCGCTGGTGCCGTCTTTGTATTGCACCCCTATGGCCAGCGGCCCGTTGTAGTCGCCGACGAGATAGCGGTGGATCTCATCGTTTGCGCGGAGCAGCTCCGGCTCAGGGATGCCGGAGACTTCGTGGGCGTTGTAGTGCTTGACCGCGTAGTCGTAGACGGCAGGCTCGGAAATCGCGGCTCGAATCGTTGTCGTGATGAGCGCGAGAGGCACGGCGAGGATGAAGGCGCCAATGATGAGAACCCGTACGAGGCCAAGGTCGTTCTCGCGTCTGCTTTCGAACATTTGCCCGAATCCATCGTAGGAACTATCGCGAACTTTTGTCAACAATTTTCGCGACCGGTTATGATGGCGATGGGCAGTACTCCAATGACACAACCCGAGCGTCAAATCCGAACGTTCGCCGGCCTGCGGCGCCTCATCGCTGTACTGCGCAGCCCGGACGGCTGCCCGTGGGACCGCGTACAGACTCACCAGAGCCTTCGCCACCACCTCACAGAGGAGGCGAGCGAAACCCTGTCCGCGCTCGACGAGGGGGACCCGGCCAAGCTCAAGGAAGAACTGGGCGACCTCCTCCTCCAGATCGTGCTCCAGACGCAGATCTCGGAAGAGTCCAGGGAGTTCGTGATGGCCGACGTCATCGAGGGGATCGCCACCAAGCTCGTGAGACGCCATCCTCACGTCTTCGGCGAAGCGGTCGCTGAGACGCCCGACGCCGTCGTCGAGCAGTGGGAAGAGATCAAGCGTGGAGAGCGCAACGGCGCCTCGGCCCTCGCCGGCGTGCCGCCCACTCTCCCCGCACTTTCGCAGGCCCAAACGATCCAGCGCCGGGCGGGCAAAACGGGCTTCCAATGGGACACCGAAGAGCAAGCGTGGGACGCCGTGCACGAGGAGCTCTCGGAGCTGCGCGCAGCCGCAACGCCGGAGGAACGCCGCGCAGAGACAGGCGACGCTCTCTTCGCTCTTGCAAACCTCGCCCGCTTCCTCGATGTGGATGCCGAGGAAGCCTTGCGCTCGACATGTGGCGGCTTCAGTAAGCGGTTCCGTTACGTCGAGCAGGTTGCAGGCGAGCGTTCCGTCGACCTCCTCCAAGCCGATCTCCAAACGAAGCTGACACTCTGGGAAGAAGCGAAGTCGAAAAGCCCCAAGCAGTACGCGTTGAAGGAGGAAGACCGATGACCCAGTCCAAAGAGAGCGTGGTGACGCCCGAACGCTTCGACAGCGGCATGACGTGGGAAGCCTGGATGGCACATGTCAAGCGCAACATTCCGAAATTCGAGTACAACTACGCGGCGACCTCCGTCCCCGGTGACAAAGCCTCTGTCCTGAAGGAACTCGCGCAAAAGGAGAATGGTCCGGTTCGCGTCCTGGCTCTCGGAGAAGATTGGTGCCCGGATGTCTTCCGCGGCGCCGGCGTACTCCAGCGAATGGCGGAGGCGGCCGGCTGGGATCTGCGATTCTTCCCCCGGGACGACAACAAGGACATCATGCAGGAGTTCCTCAAGAACGGCCAGCATGAATCGATCCCCACCGTCGTGTTCTACACGAAGGACAACCGTTACATCACCCATTGGATCGAGCGGCCGGCGAAGGCCGACACTGAACTGGGCCAGATCCAGGAGCTGTTCGAGGGACTCGACCGCGAGAAGGACCACATCGAGATGCGGCGCCGCTACGACGAGTTCCAGCAAGGGCCGGTCTGGGGCTCATGGCGCGATGCGACGATCGACGAGATCACCGCACTGCTCCAGGAGAAGTGCGCCTAGTCGATCCTCCGCGCCGCTAACACCGTCGAGCCACCCGCCACCATCAGCACCCCGCCAAGCGCGAGGGCGACCATGAATAGCGGCAGCGAATCAGTGTCCAGCGGCTGTCCACCTGTCTTCGGCACCCCACCAGGTGTGGCCGTGGGTCCGGGCGTCTGCCCCGCAGGGACAGGTGTGGGCGATGGCGTCGGCGCCTGCACGACGATCTTGCCCATCATCTCGCTGGGGTGAAGATCGCAACGATAGTAGATGTCTCCGGCTGCGGCGAACGTCTGTGAAAAGGTCCCGCCGGCCTCCACCGGTCCCGAGTTGAAGCCCCCGCCAGGCGGGCAATTCGCATACGCTGCGTCGCACTGGGTGACTGTGTGGGTCGAACCGCTGACAGTCCAGGTCACCGCGTCCCCGGCTGTGATGGTCGTCGTACAGACTGCGCCCTCGAACGCTGGAGCGCAGAAGTAGTTGTCATCGACCGCGACGCCAATCGTCGCAGCATTCGCCGGCCGTCCGGCGAGGCCGAGCGCGACCGCGACGCTCATCAGGATGACAAAGGTCAGGAGCAAGGGGAGTCGTGTGCGCATTGGGGGCCTCCTTTGTACGAAGGATACGTTACCGCGCCGCATCTGGTCTTGCGCTCTACAAAAGCCAAGAGGCAGTCCGCCCCAGACTGCCTCTTGTTTATCCGCCTTGACGGCGGACCAGAAGGAGGTCGCCCCTCAAGTTGTCAATGTTTGATGAGTACAACGCCCCCGAAGTTCCAAAGGTTACCCAATTGGTAAAGAGATTGGACGTTTTACTCTGTAGTTCCTCAATTATAGTTTGTTGATTCCGGTGTCATTATGTAAGACGACGTTGTCCTACAACTGTTACAACACTTCACGGTTCTACTTCGTTTCAATCCCGAAATCGCCCGCTGCCCGTAAACGCGCCACGCGCTAGAATGCCCCTGATATGGCAGCCAACAGCCTCCGCGCACTGAAGCGCCTGCCCGACGGCACCTGCAACCCCATCACCACCGATGCCGAAGGCCTTCGCGCGGCGCTGGCCGACTCCAAGGGTCAGGGTCTGCTGTGGATTGATCTCTTCATAACCTCTCCTGAGGACGCCTGGCCGCTGAGCGACGTCTTCGGCTTTCACCCACTGACCATCGAAGACTGCGTCTCTCCACGGGTAGACCCCGCGAAGATCGATGACTATGGCGACTACATCTTCATCGTCGTCCAGGCGCTCACGGAGTACGTCGAGAACACGGAGTTGGAGGCGGCGGAGGTAGATTTTTATCTCGGAGCGAACTACGTTGTTTGCTGCCGGCAGGTTGAGGTCCCAGCGCTCGAAAACTATCGCAGCCGCCTGGAGCGAGGCGAGCGCGTACCAGGAAACAGCCCGGAGTGGCTGCTCCACGGTCTCCTCGATGCCCTCGTCGACGAATACCTGCCGATCGTCGATGCCGTGGACGATACGATCGACAACGTCGAATTGCAGATGCTGGAACACGCCCGGCCGGGGCTACTTCAGCAGATCTTGACTGTCAAAAGGAACGCATTGCGCCTCCGCCGCGCGACGACGCCTCAGCGTGACATCATGAACCGCCTCGCCCGCAACGAATTCCCGCAACTTGTCCACGCGGAAACATCGATTTACTTCCGCGACATCTACGACCACCTCGTACGGATCGAGTACTTGGTCGAAGGCCTCAGGGACCTCGCCGACGGCGCTTTACAAACTTACTTGTCCGTCGTCTCGAACCGCCTCAACGAGGTGATGAAGGTCCTTACCGCCACGGCGACCGTCTTCCTGCCGCTGACCGTGATCACCGGCGTCTACGGCATGAACTTTGAGGAGAACCAGTTCCCCAGTTTCGGCGCCGGATGGGGCTTCGCAGCCGTCGTCATCTTCATGTTCCTGAACTCCGTACTCATGCTGTCGTTCTTCCGCTACCGCCGCTGGATCTAGCCCGGCGGCCCGCCTGAACCGCCACCGCTATCCGGCAACCGCTGAAGTGGGTCCTTACTCGGCTCGGTGTCGATTGGCGGCAGCTTGACGGGAGCGCTGGCCTTCGGGTCGTACACCATAACGCGGCCCGGGAACGGGATCTCGATGCCCTCCTCGTCGAAGCGGCGCTTCAGACGCCGCCGCAACTCTCCCATCACTTCCCACTGGCGGATCGGCTGGACGTCGCCGACGATCTTGATGTCGATTCCTGAGTCACCGAACGCGTCGACGCGCAGGCACTTCGGCGCCGTAATGATGAGGTCCTTCCACTCCGGGTCTGCCGCAAGCTCCTCGCCGACGCGGTTGATGACCGCCATCGCCCGGTCGAGGTCTTCGGTATAGGCGACGCGGACGTTCAGGTTGACCCGCGAGAACTCCTGCGTGAAGTTGCTGGTGACGGTGATCTGGCCGTTCGGTACGTAGTGCACTATGCCGTCAAGGTCCCGCATCACCGTCCGCCGCAGGCCCACATCCTCTACCAGACCTGTGGTGCCGGCAATGCGAACGACGTCGCCCTTGCCGTATTGATTGTCGAGGAGGATGAACATTCCGGCGATGATGTCCTTGACGAGGCTCTGTGCCCCGAAGCCGACGGCGATGCCGACGACGCCGACGCCTGCGATCAGGGGCCCGATGTTGATTCCCATCTCGGGAAGCGAGGTGAAGAAGCCCAGCACGAGCAGCAGCGTTCCGCCAGTCCGCGTGAAGACGTGGGTGAGCGTCTCGGTGGCCTGTTGGATCTCCTCGTCGGGCTTACCGGCGAGTCGTCGGCGGGTCGCGACTTTGACGAGGCGCGGAGCGAAGAAGTTGACGAGGGCGATGGCGACGAATACGAAGATCGCGATCGCGAGGATAGTCAAGCCGTGATCGAGCAGCCAGTCCTCGATCTTGTCGTTTGTTGACCTGTCGCCGGGATCAGTCTGGAGGAAAAACAGCGGCGCGGCTCCTTTCCGCTCAGACTACAGGCTAGGCAATTGGCGCGCAGCAGGCAAATGGAGCGAATATACTCCGGGGATGAACTTGATTCACCGCTGGTACTGCCGCTCGGACGGTTGGGCAACGATCGTCCAGGAGCACATGCTGCCCTGGATCCTTAAGGACGTTGAGCTGGGCGACAACCTCCTCGAGGTCGGGCCTGGTCCCGGTCTTACGACCGACTGGCTACGCGAACGAGTGTCCAAGCTCACTGCCGTGGAGATCGATACGAAACTCGCTGCCCAGCTCAAGTCGAGACTCGAAGGCACAAACGTCACTGTCGTCGAGGGCGATGCCACGCAAATGTCGTTTCCGGACGGCGTTTTCTCCGCCGCTGTCTGTTTCACAATGCTCCACCACGTGCCCTCGCAACCTCTCCAGGACAAGCTTTTCACAGAGATCTGCCGTGTGCTGCGGCCTGGCGCGCTCTACGTCGGGTCGGACAGCACACCGAGTCTGCGCTGGCGGCTGTTCCACATCATGGACACATGCGTGCCGGTGGATCCTGCCAAGCTTCAGCCGCGACTGGAGGGCGCAGGGTTCGGCGACGTCGCCGTCAACGTCAGGAAAGAGGGCGGCTTCGACTTCCGGACTCGCAAACCCGCCTAGACCGAGGCGTAGATCGCCGGAAGCATGCCTTGCCATCGCACGTCGATGAGGTCGGCCCCGGGGAACATCATCTGGTTCATGACGTAGCCCATGCCAATGCGGGCATCCGGGTCGGCAAAGCCGAAGGAGCCGCCGAGGCCGGGGTGGCCGAACAGCGCGCCCGTCGGCGTCACCTGGTACTCCGGCACATCAAGCATGAAACCGGTACCGAAGCGCGTTGGCATCAACAGGACGATGTCTTCGCCTGAGGATTGTTCCTCGCGGGCCATGTCGATAGTCTCCGGCTTGAGCACCGGCGCACCGTCCAGTTCACCGCCGGTGGCTAGTGCGCCGTAAAGACGGGCGAGGGCGCGCGCTGTGCCGTGGCCGTTGGCAGCCGGGATCTCGGCTGCACGCCATTCACGCGTGTTCATGTAAGTGGGATTCACCATCAGCAGCGGCGTTATCATGAACGCCTTGAAGCTGACGGACATCGGGTTCATGAGCGCCCTGGCGAAGGAGTTCTCGGGGTCGATGCTGGCGAGTTCGGCAGGGATCATTTCGGCGACGCGAGAGTCCTTCTCCGACCCAAAGCCGATATGGAAGTCAATGCCGAACGGCTCGGCGACTTCCTCCCGCCAGAAGGTACCAACGCTCTTGCCGCTGACGCGGCGGATAACCTCGCCGACGAGGCTGCCGAACGTGACGGCATGGTAACCGTGCGCAGTTCCGGGTTCCCACCAGGGCTCCTGGGCGGCGAGTGCATTGACGAGCGGCTCCCAGGAGTGTGAGTGCTCGACAGGGATAATGTCTTTGACGGCAGGAAGACCAGCGCGGTGGCTCATCAACTGGCGGACCGTAATCTTCTCCTTGCCGGCCTGCGCGAACTCCGGCCAGTAGGTGGCAACGGGCGCGTCCAGATCCAGCTTGCCTTGCTCTACGAGGCGCAGAGCGCAGACGGTCGTGATCCCCTTTGTCGTCGAGAAGGTGTTGACGATCGTGTCCTGCTCCCAGGGCCGCGTGCGCGCCGGGTCGGCGTGCCCACCCCAGATGTCGACGACAGGCTCACCGTCGACGACCAGCGAAAGCGCAGCGCCGATCTCGCCGTGTTCCTCGAAATTCCGCGCGAAAGCGTCGCGGATACGCTCGTAGCCAGGCTGGCAGATGCCGTGGATCTCCGTTGCGGTTGTCATGTTGGTTCCCTCCCCCGTGTTGTGGCCCTATGTTACCACCGGTGCGGGACAGGGTCAGGCGGTCAACCGCAGCCTGAAATACTCCGCCGCGCGCTCGAAACCAAGCCGCTCATAGTAGTCACCGGCACGGCGCGTCGGAACCGTCACCTCGACGGCCTGACGCTCCCTAGACCACGCGAGGACCGTGTCCAGGAGCGCTCGGCCCATCCCACGTCCGCGTGACTCCTCCTCGACGAAGAGTTCCTCCACTTGCACGACGCTCCCGTTGGCGAAGAGCGTCTGGAACTCCACCGCCATCACGTAGCCAACGGCGGCGGTGTGCTCCTCGGCGATCAGCAAGGTGACGCGGTCGTCGGCGATCATCTGGGGCAGTGACTCGTCGAAGACGGCGCGGTCGGGGGCGTAGCTTGTAGCGAAGCGGCCGAGCATCTCGAAGATGGTGTCGGCGTCGGTGAGGCGGGCCGGGCGAACGGTCACGCCTCGATCTTCTCGAGGGGCGCGAAGGATAGCAGCAGCTTTTTGATCCCGGCCTCGCCCTGGAAGGCGACGACGACCTGGTAGTCCCGCCCCGATGGTTCAGAGGAGACGACGATGCCGTCGCCGAACTTCTCGTGCCGTACGTGGTCGCCCGCCGCGAAGGAGTCAGCCGGCATCGCCGGGCGCGAGTTGCCCTCCTCCCGGACGACATGCCGGTAGCGCGACGGCGCGAAGAATTGCGCCTGGGTCGCTCGCTGGCTCACGGCGATTAGGTTCTGTGGAATGTCGGCCAGGAAACGGGATGGCGGGTTGTGGCCGCTGAACGCGCGCCGGAACGCGCGCACGAGGTACAGTTGCTGCTTCGCACGCGTCATGCCCACGTAGCAGAGGCGGCGCTCCTCCTCGAGTTGCTCGGGGTTACCGCTCTCCAGCGAGCGCATGTGGGGCAGGATGCCTTCCTCAAGGCCGACGATGAAGACGACCGGGAACTCCAGTCCCTTCGCCGCGTGCAGCGTGATCAGGGTCACCGAGTCGGATTCCTCCATATCGTCAACGTCGGTGATTAGCGCGACGTCTTCCAGAAACGACGCCAGCGCGTGCTCCGGCTTCAATTCGTCGTACTGGATGACGACGGCGCGCAGCTCCTGCACGTTCTCCCAGCGTTCCTCGCCGTCCTCGTCGGCCATGATAAACGGCTTATAGTCCGTGCGGTCGATCACGGCGTCCAAGAGCGCCGACAGGGTTTCCGTCTTCGCTCGCTCGATCATTTCGTTGGTCATTCCGAGGAAACGGAGGAGCGCGCCCGCCGTCCGCTTCTGGAACGGGTGCAGGCTCGTCGGACCTTCGGGTGTATCCCTCTCTGTCTCGGCGACAAGCTGGAGCGCGGCGTATGGCGGGATACCCTTCTCGCGCGCCCAGCGGGCCAGTTCGGCCAACGTCCGCTCGCCGATGCCTCGTGAAGGCTTGTTGATCACCCGCATCAGCGCCACGGAGTCAAATGGGTTCTGAACGAGCCGCAGATACGCCAGCAAGTCCTTTACTTCGCGCCGTTCGTAGAAGCGGGTGCCGCCGACGAGTCGATAGGGGATGTTGCGCCGCACCAGCGCTTCTTCCATCGGTCGGGACTGCGCGTTCGTACGGTACATCACAGCGATGTCCTTGTGCGCGCGACCGTCTTCACGGATCAGCCGGCGGATCTCCTCTGCGACGAAGACAGCCTCTTCCTCGTGGTCATAAGCTTCGTGTACGACGACGGGCCCGCCGGCGCCGTTTTCGGTCCAGAGGTTCTTCTCCTTGCGTTGCTTATTGAGAGCGATCACGGAATGCGCCGAATCGAGGATGGTCTGCGTTGAACGATAGTTCTGATCCAGGATGACCACCTTCGCGTCCGAGAAGTCATGCTCGAAGTTGAGGATGTTGCGGATGTCCGCCGCGCGCCAGGTGTAGATCGACTGATCGGGGTCGCCGACCACGCAGATGTTCCGGTGCGCCGAAGCCCACTGCTTGGCGAGGATGTACTGGGCGATGTTCGTGTCCTGGAACTCGTCGATATGGATGTAACCCCAGCGCTCGGCGTGCCTCTCCAGCACGTCTTCGCGGTCCTGGTAGAGCTGGACGGTCTTCAACAGTATGTCGTCGAAGTCCAGCGCCCCGCTTTCCTCCAGCAGCTCCTGGTAGCGCAGATACACGCGCGAGGTCACCTCCTGAAAGTAATCCGCGACCAGCGCCGCGAACTGTCGCGGCCCCTGCAACTCGCTCTTGGCCTTCGAGATCGCTGACAGCACGGCTCGCGGAGCGACCCGGCGGATGTCGAGGCCCATATCCTCCAACGCCCGCTTTACGGCCGTGATTTGGTCGGCGTCGTCGTAGATCGTGAACGACCGCGGGATGCCGATAGCCTCACCTTCGATGCGCAGAATCCGCGCGCAGACAGCGTGGAATGTGCCCAGTGTTATGTCGCGGCCCGGCTCCTCGCCGACGAGGGCGTAGACGCGGTCGCGCATCTCCCGCGCTGCCTTGTTGGTGAACGTGACCGCGAGGATGTTTCGCGGCCGCACCCGCTGTTCCTGCACGAGGTAGGCGATGCGGTGGGCGATCACCCGGGTCTTGCCGGAGCCGGGCCCAGCGAGTATCAGCAAAGGCCCCTCGGTTTGCTCAACGGCCTCTCGTTGCCGGGGATTGAGGTTCTGCAGAATGGGTTTTACGGGGGCGGTCATACTTGAAGTGTACAAGTGTTCGGATTGGTTATGTCGGGAGTGCAGCGGTTGCCAACAAACCTTTGGGGCAACGTGAAGAAAGGCCGCCCTTACAGGCGGCCTTCGTGGAGTCTCAGCGCACCCCTTAGACGATTACGCTGAGAAGGGAAACCAGCACGAGGACTTGTCCTCGTTCGCTCCCGTCGCCGCTGATTCGGTTCCCCTCCATATCGCTACCCTCCCCGGGTGCGTCACGAATACTCCAGCGCGTTGGCGTTATGTGAAGCAATCGTAGGATGAAGGGTGAGGGCGGTCAGTTTACCGACAGTTAACGAACGTTGAGAAACAGTCAACACACTTATGAATGCTTCAGCGGACACATGGCGCATTCGGGGAGAAACTGCACTGCCCTCACGTCCGGTGGCTCACCCATTTTGCGCAGGAGCTCAATCGTTGCCCACAGCGAAAGCCCCACCACGTTGCAGTAGCACCCCTCGTAGCGCCCGACCGGGTGCAGCGAGGAGTCCTGGATGGCGTAAGCTCCTGCTTTGTCCAACGGGACGCCGCTCGCGACGGACGCCTCGATCTCGTCGTGTGTGTACTCGCGCGTGGTCACACGGGTCACGGGGTGCCGTGAGAGCGCCGATCGCTTGCCCAGCGGCAGGAGGGCCACGGCGCTGACGACCTCGTGCGTCCGCCCGCGTAGCGTCCGGAGCATCTCCCGCGCCTCGTCAGCGTCAGCAGGCTTGCCGAAAATCCGACCGTCGAGAGCCACCACGGTGTCCGCGGCGAGGACCGGTGCGTGCTCGTCGATCAGGCGCGCCGCTTCAGCCTTCGCGCGGGCGAGACGGCGCGCGACGATCTGCGGGTTGGTGGAGCGACCAGGATCCTCACTGATGTCCACCGGGCGCACGTCGAAGGGGATCCCGAGGCGAGCCAGCAACTCTTTGCGGCGGGGAGAAGCCGAAGCGAGGACGAGCCTGGCCACGCTCAGGCGAGACGGAGGCTGGCGACGCATTCGATATGGTGCGTCTGGGGGAACATATCGACGGGTGTGACGTCCAACAGCTCATAGTGTGCGCCATCCGAAAGGCCGTCCACGAGCAGGCGTAGGTCGCGCGCCAGCGTTGCCGGATCGCAGGAGACGTAAGCGATCCGCGAAGGCGCCTTGCGGAGCACGGCCTGGAGCGCAGCCGGGTGGACGCCCGCGCGCGGCGGGTCGAGGATCAGCGCGTCGATCTCGTCCAGCAACTCGGAGAGGACGTCCTCAACCTTGCCGCAGTAGTATTCGATGTTTGGCGAGCCGGCGGCGTTCACGGCCGCGTCAGCGACGGCGGCGGATGACTCCTCGATTGCGATCACGCGCTTGACCCGTGAGGCGAGCACTACAGCGAAGGTGCCGACGCCGGCATAGGCGTCGGCGAGGGTATCTTCCGACTGGAGGTGGAGGCCTTCTTCCGCCAGACGTATCAGTCGCTCGGCCTGGGGCGAGTTTGTTTGGAAAAAAGAGGGGCTGGAGATGCGAAAGCGGTGGCCCAGCAGCTCCTCGTGGTAGTACTTCTGCCCCGAAGGCACCGGCGCGCCGATGCTGGCGAGGTCCGGCTGGACGAGCACCTCGCCGGTATTCACGCCGCGCCGGATCGCCACCTGGTGAAGGCCACCCGCCTTGCCCTGCAGCAAGGGGATGACGTCGTTTACCCATTGATCGGCGATCAAACAACGGTCAATGCGGAGGAAGCGGTGTGTGCCACGTCGCACGAACCCGATCTCTCCGCGCGATTTGGCTGTGAAGCGAACGTGATTGCGATAGCCCCAGGGGTTCTCCGCGCCGACGGTCGGTGAGACCGGGGCGTCCTCGAAACGGCCAATTCGCCGCAGTTGGTCAGAAACGATCTGACGCTTCAATTCGAGCTGCCGCTCGTAAGAGACGTGCTGCCACTGGCAACCGCCGCACTCGCCGAAGTACTCGCAGGGTGCCTCGACGCGGTCAGGCGAGGCTTCCAGTACTTCGACGACGCGGCCGAAGAGGACCCCGGCGCGTTCCCGCTCGATTTCCGCGATCACGCGTTCACCAGGGAGCCCGTAATCCACGAAAACGGTACGGTCTTCGTGACCGGCGACGACACCCCCCTCGAACGCCATGTCAGATAACGTCAATTCCGCACGGATGGGCGGCTCGAAGCGCTTTTCGCGGTGTTTTCGCCTCATTTCGATTCTCTCGCTATCAGTGTATAGAGCGCATCGCGCCGCAGCCACAGACGCCGCAGCCGCGTTATAGTCTGATGAAGTGTGTACACGGCCGCTTGTATAATGGCCGGAGCACGGACCGGTAGATCAGGATAAAGGACTTATGGAAGATATTGCGATTCTCGCGGCGTTAATCGGCGGTGTCTGGGCGCTCCTGCTCTGGTTGAGCATCATCGTCTGGGTCTACAGGGACATCCGCGAGCGCACACGCGACCTCGGACTGCAGGTGTTGGCGGTCTTCGTCGCCGGAGTGTTCTTTCCCGGCTTCAACATCCCGGGGCTGGCCCTCTACCTGATGCTGCGGCCGCGCGAGACGCTCGAAGAGTCGTACGCACGGTCCCTTGAAGAGGAAGCGCTCTTGCGCGAGATCGGCGACGAAGGGATGTGCCCTTCGTGCCGCCGCTTTGTCGAACAGGGCTGGCGCATCTGCCCGTTCTGCGCCACGCAACTCAAAGACACTTGCGTTAAGTGCGAGCAACTCCTCAGCTTCAACTGGGTCGCCTGCCCGTACTGCGCGACCGAGCGTCGCGGCGCCGCCCCCGAGCCACCGCCACCACCCCAGCCGGTTCGGCCCGCCGCACCAGCGCCGCCTCCCGCCACGGTTGCGGTCGAGCGGGAGATGACCTCCGACGCGGATGCGATCGCGGACGAAGAGCAGCATAAGCCGCGTCGCAGCCGCAGCGTCTAGGACGTCGCGGCGAACAGCTGCGCAGCGCCGAAACCGGCAAAGAGCGCGTCGAGGCGCTTGAGCTTCTCTTCCGAGGCCGCGAACGGCGCGGCGCCGTACAGACCCTCGATTACCTTCACCGCGTCTGTGGTGTCCAGTGCCGTCGTCAGCAGCGGAATCTCGTCTGCGGCGACGCGGTCCCGGACGTAGGAGAGCAGCGGCAGCCCGCCCGTGATGATCATGCACTCGGCACCGGCGTTCAAGGCAGCGAGCTGCAGGTCCGGCTTGTCGCTGCGGACGATCACGGAGCTGGCGCGCGTGCGGTCGAAGTAGGCCTGCCCGGGGTCTGCGGCGATCGAGGCGATCACCGGCTCGTCCAGGGTGAGCAGCGCGTTTTCCTCGAGGTTCTCGGTCTCCGCCTCGAGCGCGGCCGCTACAACAGCCAGTGTGGGCGCGGCGAGTATCCGGTCTTCCGGGATCACCAGGAGCGGTGCAACCCCGACGTAGTCGCTGCCGGCTTCGCCGTCGCGGGCTGGTGCGCGGTTGAGGATGACCCCCGCCAGGGCCTCGCTCGCCGCACGCGCCATCGCGGACGCTTCGTCAGCCGTTTCGGGCGTGGCGATCACGAGAATACGGGCGCCTGCCACCTGTGTGGCATCGCCTGCAGCAAGCTCGACGATATGCGTGTCGCCGGAGGACGAACTGAGGGCCGCGAATGTGCGGCGGTCCGCGTCGGCGCCGTCTCCCCGACGCTCGAATGAAGCGTTCACCCCGTCCCGTCGCAGGGCTCGCCCGATTGCCACGGCGACTGTGGTCTTGCCCGAGAGCGATGTCGGCGAGGCGACCAAGAGGGTCGGCATTTTCGTTAGTGAATCATAGCACAAGCGGTGTTTTGCTCTACGCGAGGACCTCGCTCAGCGGTGTGTACTCCAGGCCCTGCGCCCAGGCAACAGCCTCGCTCACTAGCTTGCCGTCGATCGTGCAGACACCAGCGGCGAGCGAGGGGTCAGCCTTCAGCCCCCCGAGGCCCTCGTTGGCAACCTTGAGGACGTACGGTAGAGTTGCGCCGGTCAACGCTTCGGTCGAGGAGCGGGGGACGGCGCCGGGCATGTTCGGCACGCAGTAGTGGACGACCCCCTCTTCGACGTACACCGGGTCGCTGTGCGTCGTCGGCCGAGACGTCTCGCAGATGCCGCCCTGGTCGATGCAGACGTCGACGATCACAGCACCCGCGCCCATCGAGCGCACCAGATCCCGGCTGACGAGCTTGGGGGCGATGCCGCCCGGCACGAGCACGGCGCCAATCAGGATGTCGGCGCCTGCCAACTCCTCGCGGATAACGGCTGAGCTGGTGACACGCGTCGCGATACGGCCGGCGAACTGAGACTCGAGCGTGACAAGGTGCTGCGGATCCGGGGCGGTGACGGTCACGCTCGCTCCGAGCCCCGTCAGCACTCTGGTCGCTGCTGTTCCGACATTGCCGCTGCCGACGACGAGCGCGCGAGCCGGTGCGACGCCGGGGATGCCACCGAGCAGCTTGCCGCGGCCGGGGCCCGGCTTCTTGAGGTGCTGCGCGGCGACCTCCCCGGCCATCCGTCCTGCGACCTGGCTCATTGGGATCAACAAGGGAAGCGAGCCGTCTTCGCGGCGCACGGTCTCGTACGCGATGGCGTTCGTGCGGGATTCGAGAAGCTGCCGCGTCAGTTCGGGCTCTGGAGCGAGGTGCAGGTAGGTGAACAGCAGCAGGCCCGGCCTCAGGAGAGGGTACTCGGGCTGAAGAATCTCCTTCACTTTGACGAGCAGATCGACACCGGCCACGACCGCTTCCGCGCTGCTGAGGAGGTGGGCGCCGGCCGCAGCGTAATCAGCGTCTGAGAAGCCCGAGCCGACGCCGGCGCCGCTCTGCACGACGGCCTCGTGCCCGGCCGCGACCAGTGCCTGCACTCCCGCAGGAGTGAGACCAACCCGGTACTCCTCGACTTTCGTTTCCTTGATGGTGCCGACGCGCATGGCGGTCCTCCAGCGCCGATTCTACCGCCCGCACCGGCGCCGCGCGCCTTGCGTCCGCCAAAACGCAGCCCATAGAATGGAAATTCGTGCCGGGGTAGCTCAGGGGTAGAGCACGCGGCTGAAAACCGCGGTGTCGGCAGTTCAAATCTGCCCCCCGGCACCACTTTTCAGATACAAATACGACCTCGCACAGGTCGTTTTTTCGCGCTGTTCAGGCGTGATAGACTCCGGCGCATGGGTTCACGCACTGCCGCCCTGCTTGAGGAGATGGCGCGCCACCGCGAGCGGTTCGAGGCGTTCTGCCGGTCGCTCTCGGATGACGAGCTGTCGACACAAGTGCCGGGCGCGCCCTGGACGGTCCACGGCTACATCGCCCACCTCTGCACGATCGACGGCCTGCTGTGCCGTTTCTTCGCTCCGCTGGTGGGGATGACGGACGCGCCGAGCATTGACGTCGAACCGCCGCGGCCGTTCGACATCGATGAGTGGAACGAGGCGATTGTCGAGAAGCGCGCAACGGCGCGTCTGTCGATGAGTTGTTCGC
The DNA here is from genome assembly GCA_040882565.1 of Dehalococcoidia bacterium. Lineage (GTDB taxonomy): Bacteria > Chloroflexota > Dehalococcoidia > SM23-28-2 > RBG-16-64-32 > CF-162. Next base: position 75,287 of record JBBEAZ010000019.1, on the reverse strand, counting down.
CGAGGGAGCGCGGTATCGCGCTTACTACGAGCGGATCCTAGAGGCGCTGCCCGACGAGCGGGTCAGCATGATGATCCCGTTCGGGGGAGACCGCAAGGTGATCGACCTGCCGGCGACCACAGTGGCGCTGGAAGACCTGCTCTGGTCGATCGCCTTGCACGATCCGAAGCACACGCAGGACATCCTCCGCGCGCTGCCCGACCGGGAGCCCGAAGTGCGCGAGTGGATCGCCTCGGCGGATTTCGCTCGCGTGCCGGCGGCGATCAACCACCGCCGAGTGTGACTCGCGCGGCCACGTCGCCGTTTCCCTCTTCCTTGCGGGCGAATCAGGCCGCTCGCTACAATGCGCGCATCGCCTTCTGAGTGGCGGCATCGAAAGGAGCATCGTATGGCCGGGCCTCTCGCAGGAATAAAGGTGGTGGAGATGGGCTTGTGGGTCGCGGGGCCGTCCTGCGCGGCGATGCTGGGCGATTGGGGCGCCGAAGTGATCAAGATCGAGCCGCCCACCGGCGACCCCTTCCGTGGGCTGTTCGCCTCCGTCCTTGGCGCCGCCGCGGCGCTCAACCCGCCTTTCGAGCTGGATAACCGGAACAAGCGCAGCGTCGCGCTCGACCTGAATCACACCGAAGCCCGCGAGATCGCTTATCAGTTGATCGAGCAGGCAGACGTCTTCGTGACGAACAACCGGCCACGGGTGCTCAAGGAGCACGGCCTCGACTACGAGACGCTGCACGAGCGCTTCCCGCGCCTCGTTTATGGGCAGGTTACTGGCTACGGCCCGAACACCGAAGCGCGCGACACAGCCGCGTACGACATCGGCGCGTTCTGGTCGCAGGCCGGCGTGGGGATGTCACTGACCGCGCCGGGCGGCGAGATCCCGCAGCAGCGCGGCGGCATGGGCGACCACATGACGGGCCAGATGTGCGCCGGGGCGGTCTGCGCGGCGCTCTTCAACCGCGAGAAGACGGGCCTGGGGCAACACGTCTCGGTGCCGCTGGTGAGGGTCGGCGTCTACATGATCGGCTGGGACGTCATGTTGTCGCTTCGGCTCGGCATCCCCGTCGTCACGTACGACCGCGAGCACGCCATCAACCCGATCATCGATTGCTACAAGGCCGGCGACGGGAGGTGGTTCTGGCTGCTCCTGCTGCAGGCCGACCGGCACTGGCCCGACCTGTGCCGCGCTCTCGGCCGCGAGGACCTGCTGACGGACAAGCGCTTCGCCAACATCGATACGCGGCGAGCCAACGGCCCCGCTTTCGTCCGGGAACTCGACCGCGTCTTCGCGAAGAAGCCCATGGCGGAGTGGGCAGAGGCGTTCAAGGCCAACGACGTTTGGTGGGCCCCGGTCAACTATCCGCATGAGTTGTCGGCTGACCCGATGGTCCGCGAGGCCGGCGCGTTCGTGCAGGTGCCGGGCGCCGACGGCCCGCTGGAGATGGTCGCCACGCCGGCGGACTTCTCGGAGACGCAGTGGGCGCCAAGCCGCGCGGCGCCGGAACTCGGCCAGCACACCGAAGAGGTGTTGTTGGAGCTGGGCTACGACTGGGACCAGATCATCCCGCTCAAGGAGCGGGGCGTCATTCCTTAGCGCAGCCTATTCGTAACGCAGCGCTTCGGCCGTAGGGACGCTTGCGGCCTGGCGGGCGGGGATCAGCGTCATCAGTAGCGAGGCGACGACGGTTAGGGTGGATATGACCGTGATCTCGAGCCACGGGATGTAGAAGTTGTTACCGTCGCCGGGGAAGTCGTCGCTCGTCACGAGGAAGTAGGCGAGCCAGAGGCCGAGGATGTTGCCGGCGGTGACCCCCACCACCGTCACGAAGGACGACTCCATCAGGAAGCTCAACGAGACGGTGCTCCGCTTGTAGCCGATGGCTCGCAACATACCGATCTGTTGACGGCGCTCGACGACGGTCCGGAAGGCGACTACGCCGATGGCGGCGATGCCGACTACGAGGCCGAGGCCCATGAACGCCTGCATCAGGTAGAGGAAGTTGCGAGAGAGCGCGTTCTGCTCCTCGGCGATCTCTCTCAGCGAGTCGGCCTGCGCGCCCGTGGTGACGAGCGCTGCTTCGATCTGCCGGGCGACCTCTTTGGCGTCGCCCGGGTTTGTCAGCGCAGCGTAGTGAATGTTGAGTTCGGGCTCACCGAACGTCTGCACGAAGGCATCCTCATTGATGAAGACGCCGGTGAAGTTGTTGCTGGCCCCGAAGGCAATGATGCCGATGATCCTTACATCGCGTGCATCGCCGGTGGTGGAGTCGCGGACGGTGATGGTCGGCGCCTCAAAGGTATCTGCGCCGGTTTCCACACCATCGAGGTGGAACTCGCTCGGGCCGAATCCACCTTCGACGGTGAAGCGGTCGATGACGGCGACATCCGGGTCGGTTTTGAGTGCCTGCCAAACGGCGTCCGGATCATCGTAGCCGCGGGCGAGGAGGTCGAGCGGGACGCTGCCGTTGTCGATAAAGCCTTCGGTAAGGCCACGCACCATGTAGTCGTCCCAGCTTTCGCCTCCATCCTGCGAAACCTCAGTTGCGCTGTCGAATCCGGCGATCATCACGCCGCCCTCCGCCATGATCTCGGACGCGACCGGTGGATCGGCCTGCTCCAGTGCCTCCTTCAGACTGGGAAGCGGATTGTTGGGGTTCTCGATGACTTGTACGTCCCAGCCGCCGCGAGAATTGTCCTGCAGGAACAGCCGGTCGTAATTGAGGTTCATCGAGGACATCATCGTGAGCGCGAAGACGACGAGCGAGATCATCGCGAGTGTCATGCCCGTGCGGAAGCGGTTAGCCATGGGGTAGGCAACAGCGGTGCGCAGCGCAGGCAGGATCCCGCTGAAGAGGCCGCCCGTGCGCTCGACCAGCGCGAGGAAGATATCGAGGTTGTAGATCAGGACGAATGTCGAGGCCGTAACCATTGCCACAGCGCTGAGGAAGAACATCTCGATGTCACCGTTCAGCGTGCCGAAGAGCCATTCCAGGCGGTTGCCGGCGGTGAGGCCCCAGAAGAGGAGCAGTAGCAGGCCCATCGCTGTGTACGTCGTACGCGCGTGAGCGCCAATGTGGGCCAGGAGCACCGCTATCCCCATGCTCACGAGGGAGAAGCCGAAGGCGAATGGGAAGGCGCTGTTGTTGTTGATCCCTAACCAGAACGTGAACGTGCCGAAAAGGATCGCCAGCGCCCAGAGTGTGAGACCGCGCCAGCCCATGCGCTTGGTCGACGTCTCGGAGATGTCGCGGATCGCGGCCACGATGTTGAGATTCGAGGTCCGCCAGGATGAGAACGTCACGGTGACAAACGTCAGAACCACGCCGAGGCAGAACGAAACGATGACAGTCCGCAGCGTAACGTGCGGCGTGAAGGTGAACCCAAACGTTTCGAAAATGGACGATGCGGCGGTGGTCAGCGCGAATGCAACACCCACGCCGATCACGACACCAACGAACGCCGAGCCGATGTTGTAGCCCGTGCCTTCCGCGAGGAACATCTCGATCAGGTGCATGCGCTTCATGCCGACAGCGCGCGCCATGCCCATCTCAGACTTCCGCTCGGCCGCGAGCATCACAAAGATCATCACGATGAGGAGCATGCCAGCGCCGATGGAGAACATCCCGAGGAGCAGGAAGAACGTCGTCATGAAGTTGCCGACTTCCTCGGCCAGTTCGACGAAGTCAACCTTCGTGTCGCTGACCTCCATGCGGAGGCGGTCCTGACGGATGAGGTCCTGCACCTCGGTCTCGGCGAGCTTGGTCGAGTCGAGCGTATCGCGGATGCCGCCGGTCGCGGAGATTAGGATGACGGTGACTTCATCCTCGTCGAAGATATCTCTCACGACCGGAAGCGGCATGACCGCCCCTTCCTGCGCGCCGAAGAAGGTAGCCCCGGTGATCAGGGTGTCGCGCACGATCGCCTTGACCGTGAGCTCAATAGGCTGGCCCTGCACGAAGACCTTCAAGACATCGCCGGCCTTGGCGTCGAGCTCGTCGGCCGCGCTCTCGTTTAAGTACACCTCCTCTTCCGGGAGGTCCGCCAGGCTCAGCACGTCACCGGTGTTAGCGTCGACAATGTCCGGAAACGCGTCCAGACGGTCGGGATCGACGCCCATGAGAGCGACGCTGGGCTCGCTGAGGTTTGTGTTGGCGTCGATAACGGGCACCTGTTCGGACAACGCGCCGACGTAACCATCGACATGATCGAGGTTGGCCTCGTCAGCCGCGGCGAGGAAGCGACGGTACTCGTCGCCGGCGATGTTCGTGTCGTTCGCGTCCGGAGACGTGGCCTGCTCGGAGCCGACCTCGCCGTCGAGGAGAATGTCAGAGTGGCCTGCTAGATCGTATGTCTGCTTCGTGATGCTGTAGTCGACGGTGTCACCGGTGCTGAAGGCGGCGGTGATTATGACCGTGCTGAGCATCAGGCCAACGACGATGAGGATGGTCTGAGAGCGACGGCGAGGGATGTTGCGGACGCCCATCAGGAAGACGATCCGGTTGCGCAGGAACATCAGCGCGACGACGCTGAGCGCGACGACGAGCGTAGCGAGCAACACGATCATGATCGTGTTCATGGATAGACCGAAGAGCGCATCCATCGTTTATTCCGCCGCGGTTGCCTCGTCGCTGACGATCTGGCCGTCCTGCATGCGGATGATGCGCCGCGTACGGGAGGCGATACCAGAGTCGTGGGTGACGAGCACGAATGTCTGGTGGTGTTCCTGGTTGAGGCCTGTGAGCAGGTCCATGATCTCGCCGGCAGTGACGCTGTCGAGATCGCCCGTGGGCTCGTCGCCCCAGACGATCGCGGGGTTGTTGACGAGCGCGCGGGCGATCGTCACACGTTGGCGCTGGCCGCCGGACAGCTCACCGGGACGATGTGTTGCCCACTCCGTGAGGTGCACCACTTCCAACGCTTCCATCGAGCGGCGCCTGGCTTCCTTGGCTTTCACACCGGAGACGAGCAGCGGAAGTTCAACGTTCTCGACGGCGGAAAGCACGGGAAGCAGGTTGTAGAACTGGAAGATGAAGCCCATGCGCTTCGCGCGGTGCTCGGTCTTCTTGTTGTCAGACATCTGGTTCAGGTCGGCGCCTTCGACGATCACACGGCCGCTGTCGATGACATCGAGGCCCGAGAGGCAGTTCAGGAGCGTTGTCTTACCGCAACCCGATGGCCCCATGATCGCGACCATCTCGCCCGTGTTGATCCTCAGCTTGACGCCGCGCAGGGCGTTTACCTTGACCTTGCCGGTATCGTAAGTCTTCACGACGTCGACGGCCTCAATGATCGTGCCGTGGCCATCATTTGTGCCCTCTCGCATCTCATCCCTCTGCATAACTGTTGTACTCAAATCCTTCTCCTTCCCCTCGTCCGCCTATCGTCGCTTGCGCGATGGTCCGCCATATGTGACTAACGTCACAATGACTGGAAGGGTTCCGCATCTCAGGGTACTGGTTACTACGCCGGGCGCAAAGGTGCGGTGTGCAACGTTAAGGATTCGTTTACACGCATCTCGCACCGAATCCCCTCGCCGAACACTCCGGCCATTGTCCGTGCCACATCCTGGAGAGAGGGCGCGGCGGCGGTCAGCGCCTCAATCGACGTGACGCCGCGGTCCACGATGCCGCAGGGGACGATCCGCGCGAACCAGCCGAGGTCGACATTCACGTTGAGAGCGAGACCGTGCGTGGTCACCCAGCCGCCGGCCGTCCCTGCAGGCCTTCCCGCCCGCACGCCGATCGCGGCGATCTTTTCGTCGCCGACCCAGACGCCGGTTAGACCGCATTCTGTGACTCCCTCGATCCCGTAGGCACGAACAGTGCGGATGATCGTCTCCTCCAGCGCCCTCACGTACGAGACAACGGACAGGCCGGCGGCGCGTAGGTCGATGATCGGGTAGGCGATCAGTTGTCCGGGGCCGTGGAACGTTATGTCACCTCCGCGGTCAGTCTCCACCAGCGGCGCGCCGAGCATCTCTTCGGGGAGGCGCAGGTTTTCGCCCGGGCCGCGCCGCCCGGTGGTGAACACCGGCGGATGCTCCAGGAGGAGGAGCGTGTCCGGGATTTCGCCCAGCGCACGTTTTCGCGCCAGGTCCTGCTGGTATTCCCACGCCTCCACGTACTCGACGCGCCCAAGCCAGGCGTAGTCGCAGATAGCGCCGGACAACGTCACTCCAGCCCGCTATCGGGGCCAAATGCCTCCATGCGAGCCTTGACGTCGCCGAGGAAGGCGCCCGCCTGGTGTCCATCGAGGATGCGATGGTCGAACGAGAGGCAAAGGTTCACTTTCGAACGCACGGCGATCGCGTCGTCGCCGACGACCGTCGGCCGCTTCGTGATCGCCTCGAGACTGATGATCGCTGCCTGGCCGAGGTTGATGATCGGCATCGAGACGATGGAGCCGAAGGCGCCGGTGTTGTCCAACGTGAACGTGCCGTTTTGCACATCGTCCAGCTGTAGCTTGTTCGTGCGGGCCTTCTCGCCGAGTTCAGCCATCGCCAGGGCGAGACCGGTGACGCTGAGGCGCTCGGCGTTCTGAACAACCGGCACGAGGAGGCCGCGCTCGGTCGCGACGGCGACGCCGAGGTTGACGCGCTTCTTGAGGATGATCTTGGCGCCAGCCCCGTCTGGGTCATCGGCCCAGGTGGCATTCAGGTACGGATGGCCCAGGAGCGCCTGAGCGACGGCGTGCGCGGCGAACGGCAGATAAGTCAGGTCGACGCCGTGACGCTCGCGGAACGCCACTTTTTGTGCTGACCTTAGCCTCACAAGGTCTGTGACGTCCGCTTCGACGACTAACCAGGCGTGCGGCGCGGTGAACGCAGAGGCCGACATGCGCTGGGCGATCGTGCGGCGGATGCCGGAAACCGCGACGACTTCGTCGTCCGCGGCTGGTGTCGGGGACTTCGGAGCCGCTGCCCTCGCGGGCCTCTCGGCGAAAGCTGTTGCCGCGCCGCTCTTTGCCAACGCACGCACGTCTTCTTCGACGACGCGGCCGCGGGGGCCGCTGCCTGTGATCTGTGCCAGATCAACGCCGAGTTCCTCCGCAACTTTGCGGACGCGTGGCGTGGCGCGGTTGGGAGCGCCACGGCCGTTGCCGGCTGCGGCCCCGCGGTCAGCCGGAAGGCTGTTCGCCCGGGATGAGGCAGCGACGGGCTCTTTCGCCGGTTCCTCGGCGGGTGCGCCTGTCGGCGCTTCGGTTGGCGTTGGCGGCGCGATTTCGGCGGCCGTCTCCCCCGCAACTTCGTTGATCGTGCAGAGGGCCGCGCCGATTGGCACGGTCTCCCCTTCCTGCACGAGGATTTCGGCGACTGTGCCGGAGACCGGCGATGGTAGTTCAACGTTCACCTTATCGGTGTTGATTTCGACGATCGGCTCGTATTTCTGGATCTCGTCGCCCGGCTGCTTGAGCCACTTCTCGATCGTGCCCTCGGTGACGGTCTCACCGACCTCAGGCAACTTGAGCGTATATGTCATCTAGTACGCCGCCAGTCCGCGGATCCCGGCGGCGATCTTCTCCGGGTTCGGCAGGATGTACTCCTCGAGGATGATGGCGTAGGGCGCGATCGGGACGTCAGGCGAAGCGATGCGCGTCACGGGCCCATCGAGGTATTCGAACGCTTCTTGCGCAATCGTCGCCGCCACTTCGGCACCGAAGCCGCCCGTGAAGTTGTCCTCGTAGACGACCAGCGCCTTGCCGGTCTTGCGCACCGACTCCAGCACACACTCCTTGTCCCACGGCGAAATCGTGCGCAGGTCGATCACCTCGACCGAGACGCCATCCTCGCTCTGCACGGTCTCGGCGGCCTGCAGCGAGTGTTGCGTCATCAGTCCATAGGTGATGAGGGTTATGTCTGTACCTTCGCGCTTGATCTCTGCCTTGCCGATCGGGATCGTGTAGTCGTCGTCAGGTATGTCCTGGCGGCCGAGGCGGTAGGCCTTCTTGTGCTCAAGGAACATTACGGGGTTCGGGTCGCGAATCGCCGACTTGAGCAGGCCCTTGGCGTCATAGGGATTCGCCACGCAGATGACCTTCAGCCCGGGAACGTGTGCATAGAACGCCTCGATCGACTGCGAGTGATAAGGCCCGCCGTGGATGCCGGCGCCGTAAGGCGTACGGATCGTGATCGGGCAACTCCAGGTGCCGTTCGAGCGGTAATGCAAGCGCGCCGCCTCGCTGACGATCTGGTCCCAAGCCGGATGGATGAAGTCCGCGAACTGGATCTCGGCGATCGGGCGCAGGCCGTTCAAGGAGGCGCCGATCGCCACGCCGACGATCGCCGCTTCGGCAAGCGGTGTGTCCATGCAGCGCGCCTCGCCGAACTCTTCGCGCAGGCCCTCAGTCGCGCGGAAGACGCCGCCGCCGCCAACATCCTCGCCGAGCACGAAGATGCGCTCATCACGCTTCATCTCGTCAGACATCGCGTCGTGCACCGCTTCGAGCATCGTCTTCTCTGTCATCCTACTTCTCCTCCTCCACGAACACGTGGCGAAGTGCCGATTCAGGCTCCGGCAGCGGCGCCTTCTCGGCGTAATCCGTAGCCTCGTCAACCTCCTGGAGCACTTTCGCCTGGAGCGCCTCGATGGCGTTGCGGTCGGCGATGCCGTGCTCCTCGAGCCATGCCTGGAAACGCACGAGCGGGTCCTTCTTGGTCCACTCCTGCACCTCTTCGGCACTGCGGTAGCGCCGATCGTCGTCGTCGCTGGTGTGAGGGACGAGGCGATACGTCTTCGCCTCGATGAAGGTGGCGCCCTCGCCCTTGCGAGCGCGCTCGACGGCGGCCCTCCCCGCTTCGTAGACCGCGAGCACGTCGTTACCATCCACCGTCACGCCCGGGAATCCGTACCCCGCTGCGCGGACCGAGACGTTCTCCACGGCGAACTGCTTCTTGACGCTGACGGAGATCGCGTACTGGTTGTTCTCGCAGACGAAGATCACCGGCAGTTTGTGCACGCCGGCGAAGTTCATCGACTCGTGCACGTCGCCGACGCTGGAGCCGCCGTCGCCGAAGTAGGTGATCGCTACCTCGTCCAAACCCCGCATCTTGCTCGCCAACGCCGCGCCCACCGCGTGCGGCACCTGCGTGGCAACGGGCGCGGAGCCAGATACGATCTTCAGTTTCACCGCGCTGAAGTGCGAAGGCATGTTCCGTCCGCCACTCTCGATCGCTTCAGCCCGCGAGAGGTGCCCTAACAGGAGGTCGCGCGCCGTCATGCCCACCGTCAGCGCAACGCCAATGTCGCGATAGTAAGGGAACACCCAGTCCTTGCCCGGCGTCAGCGCAAACGCGGTGCCGACCTGGGTCGCCTCGTGGCCCTCGCCAGTGACCGCGAACGGGCCTTTGCCCATCCGGTTCAGCATCCGCTCGCGCTGGCCGACGGTACGGGCCAGAAACATCTTGAAGTAGAGGTCGTGGAGCTGCTCCGTGGCCAACCCCATCGCTCCGGGAATCTCTTTCACGGAGACCATACCCGTTCTCCTTCCATCTCCCTTGCTACCAGCCATCTCCCTTGCTACCAGTAAATGCTAATCCCTGCCGAAAGCTGGGCCGCTTCGCCCAGCGCTTCACTCAACGAAGGATGTGGATGAACGCTCGTGCCCATCTCCCAGGCCGACGCCTCGAGGAACTTCCCGAGTGCCGCCTCCGAAACAATGTCCGCGACGTGCGCCCCGACGAGGTAAACGCCAAGTACTCTGCCCGAGTCCTGGTCGAAGACGACCTTGGCGAAGCCCTCTGTCTCGTCCTGGATCAGCGCCATCGCGTTGTTCTTGAGAGAGAAGCGCTGCGCCTTGGCGTTCAGCCCCTGTTCCTTCGCCTGTTCCACGGTCAGGCCGACCGAGGCCACCTGCGGACTACTGTAGGTCACTCGCGGCACACGGGTGTAGTCCAGCATCTCTGGGTTCTTGCCGGCGATCGCATCCGCGGCGATGAAACCCTCGGCGCCGGCAACGTGGGCCAGCAAGAGGCCGCCGATTGCGTCGCCCACGGCGTAGACCGTCGACTCGGCGGTGCGGTACGTCTCGTCGACCTGGATCCAGCCATGTTCGATCTTCACCTGCGTATTTTCGAGGCCCAAGCCTTCCGTCACAGATTCACGGCCGACGGCCAAGAGCACAACGTCCGCCTTCACCTGCTTTTCGGCGCCGGCGTGCTCGACCGTCACCTCGACCACGCCGTCGTAGCTTCGCGTCCGGTCCGGGAGCAGCTTCGCAGACGTCATCACTTCGACTCCGCGCGCCGCGAGCGCCTTCGCCAGGACTTTGCCTGCATCGAGGTCCTCCAAGGGCACGACCGTCGGCATCATCTCGACAAGGGTTACCGCGCTACCGATGTCCGCGAAAAAGGATGCGAACTCGCAGCCGACGGCGCCGGCGCCGATGATCACGATCGATTTCGGGGGCTGGTCGCGTTGGAGTAGATGATCGCTCGTCAGGATGCGGTCGCCGTCGGCCGCCATCCCCGGAATGCTCTTCGGCTGCGAGCCGGTCGCGATGACGATGCTCTTCGCCTTGAGGCGTCGCTCACCAACCGCGACTTCAGTGGACGAGACGATCCTGCCCTCGCCCTCAACGATCTCGACTTTGTGCTTCTGGATGGTCGAACGCAGGCTCTTGTGCAGCGTCTCGACGACGGTCTGCTGACGCTCGCGGAGAACCGTGTAGTCGAGCGTCGGTTCGCCAACGTTGACGCCAAAGGTCGCGGCGTTGCGGACCTGGCTGAATACTTCGGCGCTGTGCAGCCAGGCCTTCGTCGGGATGCAGCCGCGGTGGAGGCAGGTTCCGCCAACCTTGTCACGTTCGATTATGGCGGCCGACAGGCCAAGCTGAGTTGCCCTTATCGCTGCGGTGTAGCCGCCGGTTCCTGCACCGACGACTACCAGGTCAATTTCGTCCAACGAACCGCCTTCATCAGGTTTGTCGGTCCCGCGCCGAGGCGACATTTACACGCTCAATTGTAGATGCATATCGCCTATCTAGATTATCCCGCCACCTGCGTAAGGCGTCAACGAGCGAGATGCGTCGTTCCCTGCGTCCGACGTGTCACCTTCGTAAAGATCGGTGAGGTCGCCGCTCTGCCGACGTATAATCGTCTCGCAATGGATTTCCGGCTCTCCCCTGAAAATGAGGCTCTACGCCGCCAGGTGCACGACTGGCTGAAGGCCGAGCTCGGCACGGATCACGACTCCGACCCCGCGCCGATGCCGCCCGGCTACATGCCCGACCGCGAGTTCGAGCTGAAGCTCGGCGCCACAGGCTGGCTGGCGATCAGTTGGCCGGAGGAGTACGGCGGCGGCGGACGGCCGATCGCAGAGCAGTTCCTGGTCGAGAAGGAGATCGCGCTGCACGGCGGCAACGCCAGCGACGCCCTCACTCGCTGCATCATCGCCCCAATGATCATCGCGGCGGCAAGCGAAGACCAAAAGCGACGGTACCTTCCCGGGATGGCGCGCGGCGCCATCACGGCGTGCCTCGGATACTCGGAGCCCGAGTCAGGGTCCGACTTCGCCTCGCTACAGACGCGCGCGGTAAGGGACGGCGACGACTATGTGATCAACGGCCGCAAGATCTGGACGAGCGGCGCAGAATCGAGCGAGTACTGCTGGCTGGCGGCACGCACCGATGGTGAGGGGACTAAGCACGGCGGGATCAGCGTCTTCATGGTGCCGATGGATACGGCAGGCGTGGAGGTGCGGCCGATCGTCAACCTCCTCGACAGGCACTGGTTCAACGAAGTGCTGTTTGAAGATGTGCGCGTGTCCGCTGCTGACCGCGTGGGCGGAGAGAACGAAGGCTGGCGGGTGCTGACCTCGGCGCTGGGCCTCGAACGCATTACGGTGTACCGCTCGTACGTGCACTGGCGCACACTGGCCGGCGCAGTACGGAAGGCGAAGGAAAACGGCGCCTCAACGTGGAGTGACTCAAAGGTCCGGCAACGACTGGCGCAGCTTCGAATGGAATACGAGATCGCGGAGTTGCTGCTGGAGCACGCGATCCAGATGCACACCGAAGAGCGCGACTATCGGGGTCAGGCGGCGATGGTGAAGCTGTTCAACACGGAGTTCGCGCAGCGCCTGTATGAGACGAGCCTGAACCTGCTCGGCCTCTACGGCCCCCTATCAGAAAACGACCCGCGCGCGCCGTACCAAGGCGCCACCTCGCACAACTGGCTTTCCGCGGTGCAGGACACGATCGGCGCCGGCACGTCAGAGGTTCAACGGGACCTGATCGCGATCCGGGGCCTCGGCTTGCCGCGCGGCTGATACGCGAACATCTGATCCATTGTATCCACAACATGATCTGGCGCGTTGCTTGACGTCTCCCACATCTGGTATTAGACTAAAAGCCCAATTAGGTTGCGTGATCGAAGGAGGAGGCGAGATGGCTAAGCCCGCCTACAGTCCAGGTGAGAAGAGTGGCGACTCCGGCCAGTACAAAACGGTCGGGCCGCGCGGCGGCGATCGGGGGCCTTACGAGACGACTCACACGAAGGGCACGCCGTTCCCGCCCACCAGGCATCCCGTCGAAAAGTTCATGCCAGTGGATCCAACCAAACACAAGAAGTGATCTGCGTCTTCTGCGGGCACGAAAAGACAAGCGTTACCGATTCCCGGCCAGACGGGGATGGGATTCGGCGTCGCCGGGAATGTCAGGATTGCGGACGGCGCTTCTCTAGCCTTGAAAGGGCTGACTTCGGTGGCGTGTCAGTGCTGAAGAAGGGCGGGAGGCGAGAAGACTTTGACATTGACAAGCTCATCCGAGGGGTCCGGAAAGCTTGCGACAAGTGTCCCGTTCCCTCAGGGGCGGTGGAAGCTCTTGCGCAAGAAGTCGCAACGACGATTGCCGGTCTGAATAAGCCGGCTGTACGCTCGACCCTGATTGGCAACATGGTCATTGAACGCCTCCGCGTTTTGAATGAGGTGGCATATATCCGTTTCGCGTCCGTCTATCTGCCTTTGACCAGCCTGAGCGAGATCGAGCAAGAGATCACGACGTTCCGGGACAGCCAATCGCGGGATAACGCGTCAACTGAGCGCCAGCTCTCACTGTTTTTCGACGATCTGCCTAACGACCCCGGGCCTCCCCCGAAGCGTAGGCGAAGAAGGCGATCAGATCAGACCCGGCGAAATTTGGAGCCTACCCGGCTGAATACGCCTGATACGGGGACGAACAGTGAGGCGAAATCGCGAAAGAGACGTGTGAGCTAACGAGAGATTGTCGCCCAGCTACCTAGATCTCGAGTTCGCGCTTCAACGTCTCGAGCGAGGCCTCCATGTTGTTCTGAACCACACGGGACATCACGAGCAGGGCGCCAATCTTGCCGATTAAGCCGAACGGGGGCGTGTAGTTGTAGATCCATTCGACGCGGGTGCCATTGCCCGAGGGCGAAAAGGTGAGGCGCTCCTCGCCGGAAAGGTAGCCGGTGAAGTTGCGGGCCCAGCCCTCGCCGGGCTTGTACTCGGTCCACTCGCTGAGCAGGGTGTTCTTGCGCGGCGTGACCTGGATGATAGTCTTGTCCTTCGTGCCGGGAGTCTTGCCGTCGCCTTCGGTCAGGATCACGTCCTTCACATGGATGGTCCACGCGGGCATCTTCAGTGGTTCAGCGGCCGCGAAGACGTGCTCGCGCGGTGCGTCGATGTCGATTGCGGCCTTCAGCCTGGGCATACGTGTCTCCTCCACACAGAGTCGCTAGACCGCAGGCTAAACGGCGCGCGGGCGGGCGTCAAGGAAGTTGCGGGGGGTCAGGCCCGGCGTATAATGGGGTGAGCGAGCGGAAGTGGCTCAGTGGTAGAGCATCGCCTTGCCAAGGCGAGGGTCGCGGGTTCGAATCCCGTCTTCCGCTCCATTTCTTTGTCCTTAACGCGGCGCTAAGACGCCAGGTCAAGGAACGCCGCCAAGGCGTCCGGCTTGATCGCCTCGGAATGCTGGGTTACGACGACAACAGCGTTGAGGTTGTACCAGATGGACGTGTCGGCCGGAATCCTCCCGGGCTCCTTGGGCGAAGGTGTGCCACCGAGGTTCCAGTCCGCGGCCGGGCCGTCCTGGGAGCCGTAAAGCAGCACGCTGATCGACATCGTCGCGCCACCGCGCGAGAGCGTCACATCGACGGCGTCAACGTCGAAGTTGGTAACCGCAGTGCTGATCTCACCGATGTCGACAGTCAGGTCTTTCCCCTCCCAGGCCGCCTGCAGGCGGGTGAACGGGAACGGGCTCCCGGCTAACGCCTCCTCAAGGCTGCCGGGCACACGCGTCGAGGTGTCACTCGGGCTCGCGCCTGCGCTTGCGCTGGGGTCCGTCGCACCGGGTGAGGTCGCAGAGGGCACACCAGGGTTGTCGTCGCCCTGAAGCTCGCCCAGGGCAACATAAATGCCGACACCGGCGACGATGAAGATGCCTAGAGCGAAAAAGACGACGGCTGCCGCCTGCAAAAACGCCGCGCCGACGGACCGTTCTTCCGCACCGCGGTACGCAGGCGTCATCGGCGGCGAATCGTACCGGTCTGGCGCGGGCTCCGGAGCGAAGACGTCTTCCAGCGGCTCTTCGACAACCGGCAGTTCTTCCTGCAGGTCCGGCTCGACCGTCGATTCGTCCGCTGGTTCGTCCGGAGCGAAGGGCGAGCCTACGATGACCTGAGCTTCGTCGGGCGCGGGTGGCGTTGCCGATGCCGGCGGCGCGGGCTCCTCCGTGGGAGGAGGCGTCGGCTGCAGCGGCGGCGGGTACAAGACGCGCAGCTCCCCGGCCTTGCGCCTGTCAGCCTGTGCCTGCGGGTACATGCCGAGCATCTCGAAGACCTCGGCGCGGTTCTCGAACGACTCGGCGAAGCGCGGGTCCTGGCGAATCGTGTCGTTGAGGAGGTCCAGCGCCTCGTTCAGCTTTCTCCGGCTGATAAGGCGCCGCGCCATCGCGTTTCGTTCGGCTGGTGAAGGTCCGTACATCGTTTAGAGCGTCATAGCGTGCGTTTTGCGACCGGATTCTGACGCAACGTTAGCGGCAAACGCCCTCACCCGCAATCTCGCTAGTCAAGCGTGGCGGCGAGATCGCGGAGGTGGCAGGTGTCGTTGATGCCGATAACCACCGCCCCCGCGAACGACTCGGGCTTGTCGCAAGCGATCGTCGTGATTGAGGCGTTGTCGATCGTGAAGGGGATGGGGCGGGCGTAGCTGCGTCCCACGACGTCCATGATATGGACGACGATCGGCCCAGCGTGGGTGACAACGGCAACCGCGTGGGCGTTGCTATGCCGCTCCCGGATCTCGGCGAGTGCCGCCGCCACCCGCTGCGAGAAAACGCCGCGCCCTTCTTCGCCGGGATAGCGCGGGAACGCGGAGTCGTTCGTCCTCATCGCCGCGATCACATCGGGGTGCCGTTCGCGGATGACGTCCCAGGTCAGGCCCGAGACCGCTTCGCCGAAGTCGTACTCCTGGATGCGCGCATCGGACGTCACCGCGACGCCGCACGCCGCCGCGACGTACTCAGCGGTCTGCATTGCGCGCAGCAGCGGGCTGGCATAGACCGCACTCACGTCCATCTCCTGCAGGCGATGAGCGAGGCTCTCGGCCTGGCGTTCGCCGTGCGGCGTCAGCGGGAAATTGCGGCGCCCTTGCAGCCGCGACTCGGCGTTACCGGTAGACTCAGCGTGGCGGATCAGTAGCAGGCGCACTAGCTCGCGACTCGCACGGTACGGCCGCACTTTGAGCAAGTCCACCGCTCATAGCTGTGAGCGGGCCAGCCGCCGGACTCGCTCTGAAAGATCAGGACGTCAGGGACCGCGAAAACCGTCTCGGCGAGCCAGCGTACCGTCGATTTCGGTCGAGTCTCGATATCCCACTCGGACGTGCCGCAGCGCTTGCAAGGAGGACGTTTGCGGTGCGCGGACGGCGACGCTGTCTCGGACAAGCGGGCTAGCGCACCAGCTCGATGAGCTGGTGGAGCATTCGTGCCGTGGCGCCCCAGATGCGGTGCCCGTTATAGGAAAATGCCGGGACTAGTACTTCCCGGCCCTGGTGTTCGCGGACTTCCAGCTCCATATTCCCGTCTTCCATCAGGAACGAGAGCGGTACCTCAATGACGCGCTCTACTTCCGCGTCGCAGATCTCGTACTCATACCCGGCTTCATGCTGGATCACACCGACAAACGGCGAGACGCGAAAGTTGCTGACAGTGACCATGTCGTCCAGTTGGCCGATGATCCGCACGTCCTCGCTCTTGACACCGATCTCCTCGAACGTCTCGCGCAGGGCAGTCGCTTCCGGCGTGGGGTCGGTTTCGTCGGAGCCACCGCCCGGGAAACAGATCTGGCCCTTGTGGTGTTCGACCTTGCTGGTCCGCTCGGTGAAGACGATATGAGGCTCGTCCTTCACGGACCTTACCAGGACGAGAACGGCGGCAGCAGAGGCGGAGGGGTTGTCGATCTGGCGGGGCGTGTAATCCGCAAGCACCGCTTCGAGTCTTTCGAGCAATTCGTCCGATCGCATAAGTACAGACATTTTATCCGAGCGCAGGCAAGCGCGTCACGTTTGTGTCTCCGCCCGCGCCTGCACCATCCTCTCGCGGAAACTCGCTACGTCCCAGAAACACCATCCCCTGGTGGCGACCTGCCGGAGGTGCCGGTAGGCTGCGCGGCGGGTTTCGTCCAACCCTTCGCTGTCCAGCTCCCCCGACGTGTCCTCGATGAAACTGAGCAAATGCTCCAGGACGAGGCGGAGCCTGTCGTTCTCAGCTGAGAGGCTGGAGACGGCGCCCGAGCCGTCCCCGGCCTCCCGCATTACCCCGTCCACATCAATGACGAGCGCATCACGATTTTCGTTGCGTCCAGGGAGTGCGAGAAGAGCCGACGCCGCGGCGGCCAGAACTCCCCTGATCGCCTCGTTGTCCGTGTGCAGGTCCGCTGCTGCTGCGTCCCACTCCGCGGCCAGCGACTCGACGAGCATGGCGATTGTCTGCGCCGAGTCCTGGGCAAACATCGACTGCAGTTCCGGCATCAGCGTCTCTACCAGGGTCGCCTGAATCGCGCGCAACGCTTCCAGTCCGTTCGGCTTCACATTAGACCCCCATCAAGTCCATGATCTCTAGCTCAAGCCGCGACACGTTGCGCCCGAGGAACGCCATCATCGGGCTGCGGGTTCGGCCCTCGCAGAACGAACGAGCGCCGGTCAGAAAGATCGCGGCCAGCTTGACGTTGCCAAGCACCTCCCAGAAACGCAGCGATTCAGCATCGACGCTGAGGCCGCTCGCCGCTTCGTAGCGGCGGATGAAATCGTCTCGCTCCATCAAACCGCACATCAACTCGTTGCCGAGCCAGCGCCACGGGCGGATCACCGTGAACCCGAGGTCGTCCAGCGGATCGCCGAGGTGGGCCATCTCCCAGTCGAGGATGCCCTGGATTGTGCCCTCAGCGTCGCAGAGGAAGTTGCCGGTGCGGTAGTCAGCATGGACGAGAACGATCCGCTCCGCCGGCCGCGGCGAGTGACGACGCATCCAACGGAAGGCGGCGCGGAGGACCGGCTGAGGCTCCAGCGCCTCCCGGTCGACGACCTCCTCCCACTTATCGAGTTCCTTGATCGCACACGCGGACTCATCAGCCGGGACGCCGAGGAATTCGAGGTCGAGCGCGCGCCAGTCAAGGTTGTGGATGCGCGCGAGGATGGCGACGAACTGCTGCGCTATCTTTTCGCGATGGGCGAAGAGCCGTGGGTCCATCAGCACCTTGGTCGGGCTGGTCTCGCAGCCATCGATGCGCTCCATCACGAAAAACGGCCGGTCCAGCCAGGAAACGTCTTGCTCGAGCCAGTACATTTCGGGTACCGGCACACCGGCGGCCCTGGCGGCCGCCATCACCCGGAACTCCAGATCACGGTCGGACTCGAGCAGGCTGGCATCGGGATCGCGGCGCAGGATGAAACCCCGGGAGACGACGCTGCCGCCGTTCTCGCGCCAGGTCGCGTCGAACGACCACGTTTCGCGTGAAGCGCCGCCGGGGATGCGGTGCAGCGCCGACACGGCAAGTCCCTCAGCCGCAGGGACCCGGGAACGCAGGAACTCTTCAATGCGCGGTTCCAGCATGGCGCGCTACATCGTAGCAGAGAGTCAGTCGAGGTTGGTGGGCCCGGCTGGATTCGAACCAGCAACCGACCGGTTATGAGCCGGGTGCTCTGCCCTTGAGCTACGGGCCCGCCCATCGAATTGTAATTCGTAGCGAAAACGGCCTACAACCGTGGCTGGCAGGCTGTCATCCAATGTAACAGCGATTCCGGCGCTGTCGTCCTAATAATTAGTCGAGATGGGCTGTGCGTTTTCTTCACAGCCTTAGACGGGGGCATATACAGCTTGAGCAAGCCGAGCGATTTCACGCCAGACCGGGTGCTGGAGATGCAGCAGCCCATTTCACAGGACCCAACCAGGGCCGATCGCACCATCTGGGTCTTTCGCGGGATTGGCGTATTCCTGCTTACGTCAGGCTGGGGAGCGATGCTTGCCAGAAGCGGCCTCGGGACGACCGACTTCTTCCTGAACACACTGATCCTCGGCGTGCTCGGCGCTTACGCCTTCGTTGCCGCAGCGCGCACCCGGCGAACAGCCGTCAACACAGAAAAGCGTCTCCGCCTCGGACTCCTGGTCCACAACATGGAACTGGAGAACATGGCGATGCAGGACGACCTCACGCAGCTCTTCAGCAGGGGCTACTTCTTCGACCGTCTTGAGCGCGAACTTGAGACCGCACGCGCGTTCAAGCGTCCGCTTTCAATCATCGTCGCTGATGTCGACGCAATGAAGGCAGTGAACGACACCCACGGCCACCGCGTTGGCGATGAGCTACTCCAGGCCTTCGGACGGTTCCTCCTCGACCACACCCGCGGCAGCGACATCCCCGCCCGCGTCGGCGGCGACGAGTTCGCGATCATCCTGCCGGACACCACGGTCTCGCTGGCGAATGCCTTGAAGACGCGCCTCGCCAACAAACTCGCTGGCCTAGACCTCATCGACCGCAACGAGCTGACGCTAAAGGTCGAGACTTCGTTCGGATGCGCGGGCTTCCCTGAGACGGCCGACAGCGTCGACGAGCTGATCCAGCAGGCCAACGCCTCAATGTACACGACCAAGCACGAGCGCAAGATCAACGGTCCGGGGTCTCGGAAGGGCACGGCCGATACTGCCGCGGCCCCGAAGACGCACCGCCTCGAGGGCGAGACTTACTAGACCAGGCCGGTCTTCTTCATCAGCGATTCGACGTAGGCGATGTCCGAGAACACGCGCTCACGCATCGCCGGACGCTGATCGTCTGGCACCGGCGCCGAGGGTGCGCTGACCATCACTCCGAACAGCACGCCCCTGATCTGCCACTCGGCAACTGACGCCAGGTCGTACCCGTGCTTCCACTCGGCGCGGTCGATCTTCCGGCCGAGGTTGGATTCCAGTTGATCGAGGTAGTAGTCAAGCATCGCTTCGAGGTCGTCCGGCTGCTGATAGACCGTGAACCGCACCACATCCGACGCCGAAATCCCGCGGCCCAGGATCTCCCAGTCGATTACGACGGTGCGCGTGGCGTCAGAACCAACGTCGATGCCCAGGTTGCGGTTATCGAAGTCATAGTGGCAGAGCGTCATCGGCATCGCCTCAACCTGCTGAAGCAGGGCTTCGGGCTCGCGATAAAGGGTCTCGACTACGCGGCCTGTCTCCTTCGGCAGCGCCTGCACTAGGTTGACGACTCCCTCTGCCAGCCAGGGCCAACGCTCCGTGACGTAGACGCTGGATGCGGATGGGCTCCTCATGCCATCGAGGATGTCCACTACGCAGCGGTAGAAGTAGTCGACCGGGCGGCGCAGGCTCATCAGCCACGGTTGGTCGATCACCTTGCGGTCCTCCCAGAACTCTGCGTGGAACGCGGCCAGGTGTGAGAGGATCGTGCGCACGACGTGATCTGGGCATTTCGCGTGCATGCCCAGCGCTTCAATCTGCGGTCGGACGTCCTTGAGGAACGCCCAGTACTGCTTCCGCTTCGAATCGTTGATGACGTGAACGTAGGGGATCAAGAACGTATCGGGGACCCGGTCGTAGAGACCGATGTCGAACGCCTTCAACTCTCGGTGCTCGGTATCGCCGGTCAGCATCATCACGGCGTCCATCTCCGGCATCACCCGGAGGATCACGCTGGACCTGCCGGGCCCGCTCGCGGACTGATACGAGAAGGGGATTTCGTAGAACTCCTTCTCGCCGAAGCGCGGGAACTGGAACGGGTCGGCGATCACGCTGAATTCGGTCACCTCGACCGAGTCGTCGCCAAGCATTTTGCGGGCGATGAACGAGAGGTATTCGTTGTCGATCTGGGAGATAGACTCAGGCTCTTTCACAGGCGCGCTCCATGTAACAAGAGTTGTTACCGGATGGTATCACGCGATTTGACGCTCGGGTCGCTCACCGTCAGGCCGCGAGGAAGCGCTCAACGTGAGACATGAAAATATCGAGTTGGTCGTGGTGCACCCAGTGGCCCGCCTTCTCGATGATGACGGTCTCATGGCCCTTGATCACGTCGGCGCGACCGGTTTTGTCCGGGTCGACGGCCCAGCTCTCGGAGCCCTTGATCAGCGAGGTCGGCGCCGTAATCTGCGACCAGATCACCATCGCGTCTTCCAGGTTGAACTCGTAGGGCGAGCGGATCCGCACATAGTTGTCGAACTTCCAGGTGTAGGTGCCGTCTTCGTTGCGGTTCGCGCCGTGCTCCGTCAGGTGGCGCGCCATTTCCGGCTTGAGGTGCGGGTTGGCCTCCATCATTCGCTTCGTCGCGTCCTCAAGGCTGGGATAGCGCCGCGGCTGCCGCTGTTCAACGTCCAGCATGTGCCCGATCCACTCGCGCATGCGCCGGTGCGCCGGCTGGTGCTCCATTAGCGGCGGACCCCAACCCTCGACCGAGATCAGCTTCGAGACCTTGTCGGGGAACGTGCCCGCATACTGCAGGGCGATGGCGCCGCCGAGCGAATGGCCAATCACGGTGAGTGGCCCCTCGATCCGGTTCGCCAGCGTCGAGACGTCGAGCGTGAACTCCGGGATACTGTACATGCCGCCGATCGCCCAGGCGCTGTCGCCGTGGCCGCGCAGGTCCGGCGCATAGATCGTGTAACGGTCGACCAACCTCTCCGCGACGAAATCCCAGTTGCGTGAGTGGTCCTGCCCACCGTGGATCAGCATCATCGACGGCTTGTCCTCGTCGCCCCAGACGTTGTAGTGCAGGCGCACGCGCTGTGACTCGTAGAACTGGGATCTGGGCTCCGTCACGCGGTACCTCGCATCTCATATAGCGGCGCGTAGACTCCCGGATCGCTGCCCTGAATGACGGTCGCTCCGACGATCTTCTCGTAGAAGGCGGCAGGGCCGACGCCACCGATGATCGCGTAGCCGTAGCCCATCTCGCGCATCGACTCCAGGCAGCGCAACAAGAGCAACGCGCCGAGGCCGGAGCCCCGCAAATCTTCTCGGACTCCTGTCGGGCCGAAGAAGCCGCGGCGCGTACATTCGTAAACGGCGAATCCGGCGATTTCAGCGTTCTCAAGTGCCAGGTATGCCGTGACGGGCGTCGAGATGAACGCCCGCTCCGTCTCCAGCGCCCAGACGTCGCTGAAGTACTTGAGCGCGAAGTCCCGGAGCCGGACCTTGTCCCACGGCTCCGCGCGACGGACGCGTAGGTTGCGATCCGCCACGCGCCGTTCGTACGGCGCCGCCTCGGGTAGGTCGTAGAGGCGCGCGAGCATGTCCGGCATGGCGCCCGCTATGATACAAGAAAGGGCAGGATCCACGCGGCGGCGCCCTGACGCTGAGGCTCCCTACTCGTCGATCGAGTTGCTCAGGTTCCAGATCGTTTCGCCGTCGACCGTTGTGACCTCCAGCGGTGTGTCCGCATTCGGATCGAGCGATAGGAACAGTATTCCGCTCCCATGCCATGGATTCTCACCGGAGTCGTAAATTACCTCTTGCACCTTCACCAGCCAGTCGCCCCATCCAGTCTCGGTCTCGTCGGGATGCGACAGGGTATCGACGTTCACCCTCGCCCGGAACCCGTCAAACACAACGATCACATCCTTACCCTCATAGGGTAGAAGGGCGCGGAGGAGAGTGTCCAAGGGCCAGCCCTCGATCTCGCCAGAGGCTCGTTCGATGTCTGGCATGGCGCCCGCTATCATAGCAAGAACGAAAAATGAGACGCGTTCATTGGCGTATCTGAGAGTCCGCGTCACACCCGGCGCACGCGATGCCGGCCTGGCGGGCTGGCATGAAGGCACGCTCCGTTTGAAGGTCCGCGAGCGCGCCGAGAAGGGCCGCGCCAACGAGGCAGTCGTCCGGCTCCTGGCAGAACACCTCGGCGTGTCGCTGTCAACGGTGCGTCTGACACGCGGCGGCGCGGCCCGCGAGAAGCTGTTCGAGATCGACGGCCTGACCGAGGAGGAGCTGATGCGCCGTCTCGGGGCTCCGATGATCTAGTCGCCGCACCTGCACACTACGACGCCGCGACGAATCTTCAAGAATTCCTCGCGAAAGATATTGCATTGTCAGTGCAAGAAGTGTATTCTCCCGCCATGAACGCAGTCTCTGGCACTCGCACCGACGGCCGCACGGCCCGCAGCACGCGGACGCGAGACGCCGTCGTGGCTGCCTTCATGCAACTGATCGACGCCGGTAACCTGCGCCCAACAGCGCGCGAGGTCTCGACAGCCGCCGGCGTCTCGTTGCGCTCCGTCTTCCAGCACTTCGTCGATCTCGAAACGTTGTTCGCCGAGGCTGCCGACCGCCAGGTGGCCCGCGTCCAACACATGGCGGCGGACGTTCCTGGGAACCTCCCCTTCGGCGAGCGTCTCACGCGCTTCGTCGAGTCCCGCGGGGCGCTACTGGAAGCCGTTACCCCCGTGCGCCGCGCGGCGCTTCTGCAGGCACCGTTCTCTCCGGAGATCGCAGGCCGGCTGAAGTGGGCACGCGACCTCAACCGTGAGGAAGTCGAACGCGTCTTCCGTCCGGAACTTACTGCGCTCGCTCCCCCGGAACGCGAGCTGGCGCTACCAGCACTCAGCGCCGCGACCGACTGGTATAACTGGGAAACTTTGCGCACTCACGATGGCCTCGCCCGCGCCGAGGCTCAACGCATTATGTCGCGCACGATCCGCGCCCTGCTACGAGAGGAGAATGACTGATGGAAGCCCTGCGAACCCCGGATGACCGCTTCGCCAACCTGCCCGGATACGACTTCGCCCCACACTACGTTGACGTGCCGTCCGGCGACGGCGGCACCCTGCGCGTGCATTACATCGATGAGGGTCCGCCCGAGGCCGACCCGGTGCTGATGCTGCACGGCGAGCCGTCCTGGTGTTACCTGTACCGGAAGATGATCCCGATCATCACGGGCGCCGGTTTCCGCGCAGTCGCGCCGGACCTGATCGGTTTCGGGCGCTCGGACAAGCCGGCCAAGCGGACCGACTACACGTATCAGAGGCATGTCGACTGGATGACAGCCTTCATGGAGCAGACGAACCTGCGCAACATCACGCTCGTCTGCCAGGACTGGGGCGGACTGATCGGCTTGCGGCTGGCCGCGGAGCACCCGGACCGCTTCGCCCGCATCGTCGCCGCGAATACCTTCCTGCCGACTGGTGATCGGCCGGCCGGTGACGCGTTCATGCGCTGGCAGCAGTATTCGCAGGAGACGCCGATCTTCCACGTCGGCGGGATCATCCGAGGCGGTTGCGCGACCGAGTTATCACCCGAGGTGATCGAGGCGTACAACGCCCCGTTTCCAGACGACACGTACAAGGAAGGCGCGCGGCAGTTCCCCCTCCTGGTGCCGACGAAGCCGGACGACCCCGCGAGCGGCCCGAACCGCAAGGCCTGGGAAACCCTGAGCAAATGGGACAAACCATTTCTCACCGCGTTCAGCGACTCTGACCCGGTGACGCGAGGTGGCGACATGGCTTTCCAATCGATGGTGCCGGGCACGAAAGGTCAGCCACATACAACGATCGTCGGCGGCGGCCACTTCCTGCAGGAAGACAAGGGCGAGGAGCTGGCGGCGGCCGTGGTCGATTTCATCAAGCAGACAACGAGATAGGAGGGAGCCATGAGTGCGATACGACCAAACCAAGCGGAGTTACAGAAGCTGGCCGCGGATGGCCGAACAAAGACCGGCCCGGTCGTCATGCTCAACCTCCTGAAGTTCAAAGAGCGAGCAGATACCGGCGACGGCAGCGGGCGTGAGTCTTACAACCGCTACGGACGCGAAGTGAAGCCGATGGTCGAGAAGCTCGGCGGGCGCATCGTCTGGCAGGGCCGGGCGGACCAGATGCTGATCGGCGAGGAAGACTGGGACGTCGTTGCGCTGGTCGAGTATCCTTCGCGCGAAGCGTTCATCAAGATGGCGACGAGCCCGGAGATGGCAAACATCCATCATCATCGCGAAGGTGGCCTCGAGCGCACAGTGCTGATCGCCTGCACAGAAGTGACGCCCGCCGGCGAAGCATAGGAGAGATTCACATGCCCACACTCGAACTGACGACCCTCGGCACCGGCAGCCCGATCCACCAGCCGCACCGTTTCGGCAACTCCCAGGTCATCTCCGGCGGCGGGACCAACGTTCTCGTCGACGTGGGTTGGGGAGCGACTGTGCGGCTGTATCAGGCAGGGATCACACCGCAGAAGATCGACGCCGTATTCGTCACGCACCTGCATTCCGATCACACAACCGACTTCGCGGATTTCCTCGTGATGCGCTGGGTCGGCGGGATCACCAAGCCGCTGCGTGTCTACGGCCCGGAAGGCACTGACCGAATGATCGCCGGCTACCGCCAGGCGCTCGAGGCAGATACACGCTTCCGCTTTGCTCACCACGGCGAGCAGTTGAACCCTGTCGGCACGGAGTGCGACGTGACCGAGATCTCAGTGGGAGGTGAGCCGAAGGAGATCGCGAAGGTCGGCGACATTACTGTCAAGGCGTTCGAAGTGGACCACCGCCCGGTGATGCCGGCCTATGGCTTCCGCCTCGAGCGGGAGGGCAAGTCAATTGTGATCTCGGGGGACACTAACGCCTGTCCCGGGCTGCTCAACGGGTCTCAGGGTGCGGATATCCTCGTCGGCGACTCGATGAACAAGAACATGATGGTGGCCGTCGAAGAGCGATTGCGCGCGATCGGCAATTCCCTCCAGGCGGGACTGCTGAACGACGCCCACAACTATCACACGGACGTGAAGGATGTCGCCGAAATCGCTGAAAAGGCTGGGGTAAAGCACCTCGTCCTGTCGCATCTGATTCCGTCGATCGTCGATGAGCAAATCCCAGAGTTTACGGCGGGGCTCGATGCTATCTATAGCGGGAAAATCAGTGTCGCGAGCGACCTAGCGACGTTCGCGGTGAGCTAGCGCCGGATTAGCCAGCGCACCTCTTTCTCGTAATTGGGGAAGTACCGCGATATCTCGGTGAGTTCGAACGAGTTCAGGATCGACTCCTTGGGCTCGCGCTGCAGCAGGAACTCAAACGAGGCTCGCACCAGTTCCTCGGGTTGCGCGCTTGACGCGAGCCGGTCGTGGTGGGCTCTCGTCAGCCAGACCTGGTGCTTGGTTTCCTTGCCGTCTTCCGAGACGCGCACGTCGAACACCCAACCCTCGGCGGTCTCACTGGAGGCAACGGTGATCTCAGGCATCAGGCGCCGAGGCGGCGGCGCTCCATCTCCTGCTGTACGAACGGGTTCATTTGCTTCTCTATGTCAATCCGAGTCTCGCCCATGTGCCCCGGCAGAACTACGGTCTCATCCGGCAGCACCAGCAGCTTGTCGATGATGCTTGCCATCTCCTGGTCGTAGTCACCGCCCGGCAGGTCCGTCCGGCCGATCGAGCCGGCGAATAGCGTGTCGCCGCTGAAGAGCATGCCTTCTGTGTAGTAAGACAGGCTGCCGGGTGTGTGGCCCGGCGTGTGGATGACCGTGAGCTTGACACCGTCAACTTCGACGACGTCACCGTCTTCCGGCGAGAAGTCAGGCGCGGGCGGCTGCTCCACCTCCCGCCCGGTGAACATCAAGGCGCTACGGGTCGCCTGCGCCGCTATCGGCGCTTCCCCCGTGTGCATGAAGAACTTCGCGCCCGTCTGGTTCTTGATGTCGCCGACGCCGAGGATGTGGTCCACGTGCGCGTGCGAATTCGCGATCGCCTTGATCGTGACACCCATTTCGCGGGCCATCGCCAGGATATCCTCGGCCTGGTCGCCAGGGTCGATGCAGATACCCTCGCCGGTGCGCCGGTTGCCGATCACCCAGCAGTTCTCCTGGAAAACGCCGACGACGATGCCGCGAACCATCAGCTCGGTGACGCTGGGCTCGGCCATGCCCGTAGTCTACCGGAGCACGGCGTCAGCGGCGACGGAAGAGGGAGGTGCGCTTCTTAAGACTCGGGAGTGCTCGCCAGCACTGCGGGCGGCTCTTCGAGATACTGTCGCGCCTCTTGGTAAGAGAACTCCAGGCTGCACGACTCGCAACGATACGTCGCCAATTCGGCCTTGCCCATTTCGTCAAGCGAGTCCCAATGCTGCGCCAGAGCGGTGTGCGGACAAGGAGCGTCATCCACTGGCGGGACCTCCGCGACCGGTTCGTCGTGACCAAGGATCTTGTCAAGGATTCCCATCTCATACCTCCTGCACAGGCACATTGCCCGGCAGGTCCATCATAGTCGCGATGTGATTGCGCACGAATCGATGCTCGTGGCGAAAAATGTTTCGAAGCCGTGGCGATCAGCGACCGGCGACGGCAGGTTCCGCGGCGGGGGACGCCACAGCTAGCCTGGCGCGCACGACACGCCGGTTCGTGTAGTCCCCGCCGAAGATGGCGTCGCCAGTGCTAAAGAAGGTGCCGCCGCAGGTGATCACCGTGATCGAGTCGGCGTCAGTTGGTGACATCACGGAGAGCGCATTCGGGTCATGGGGGTCGACGAGGACGTTGGACTCGACCGTATAGTCCAATTGGGTACCGTCATCGGCCCGGAGCACGATCTTATCGCCGGCCTCGAGGTCATCTAGGTTGTAAAACACGCCAACGCCGCTCCACGTCACGTGCCCGGCGAACACCGCGTTGCTACCCATTCCAGGCCGCGCGGACCAGTTGTACCAGGCGACCTCCTGGCCGTTCAGCGGTACCTGAGGCACGTTCTGCGCATCGAGGCCGTAGGCATTTACGGGCGCGTCCACGCCAATGTCAGGGATCACCAGCCGGAAGGGCGCGTCGCCAAGAGGCGGCTCGGTAGGTGGTGGCGCAGGTGTTGGCGAAGGCGAGGGTCTTGGAGTCACCACCGGCTGGTCGAAGACGTGCTCAGGCTCGGCGACGAACCTGTAAACGGAGGGTGGTTCGGCGTCGGACGATGAGCCAGAAAGTGAGCCAACGGCGAAAAGAGCCACAAGCGCGAATCCAGCCGCGAGGATGAGCGCGCTGAGCGTCAGAAGCAGCGAACGCCTGAGCCGACGACGCTGAATCACGCTGTTTCCCTCCCCCGTTCTCTGTTCCGCGATGCTGGATTGTTTGTGGATAGGCGGTGGTTGCTCCCGATGATTTCGGGGCCGCTGCCGAGATTATAGGTAAGTTGCCGGCAGTTGAGGAAGGGTTAAGTTCGGGAATTATGTCACAGTTCGATGAATCCGTATCTGGCCCGGCGTCCGACACCAGCAACCGAGCGCTCCCTCAATTAACCGAGCGCTTTCTCGGTATATCGAGCGCTCGCTAGATAATCCTTGCATATCCTGCCAAACCTATTGACGTGCTCCGGCAGCCGGGGTTATTTGTATTGCGGAACGAGAACATGGATGCAGCGATGGAGATCCGACAAGCGCAGTTGGAGCTGACTCAGGGGAGGGGAGGCATCCATGCGGCTCACCACCTCAGCGGCCGAGGGGTGGATGTGGTAGGCGTTTCGCGAGAGGGGACAATGCCGCACCCCGCGGGCTAGCTACCCCGCCTTAGTCAGGTTAGCTACCCACTCAACAACGCAGGGCCGCCGTGATATGGGCTCCACGGCGGACCCCGAAATCAATACAGGGTTGCTGGGGTAAAATCCGGCAACCCTGCTATGTGCGCTCAGGCTGCCGGCACACCCAGTTCCGTCAACTCGGCCGCCATTCGCCCACCCTGCATCGTGAAGAGCGATCGCATGGCGCCCAGCGTGTCGAACTCCTCGCCAACGACCACGCGCGCGACCCTCATACCAATCAGCACCGAGATCAGGAAACTCGCCATTCCCTTAGGTTCTACGCCTTCGCGGTTGATGATGCCGCCGTCGATCCCACGTTGGACCAGCGCCTCCAGCCAGCGCTCTCTCAGGACCCAGGCTGTGCGGTTCCTGGCAGCCAGCTTCTCGTTCTTGGTGCCCTCGGCCCAGATTTCGATGTCGAGTCGCGTAATGTTGTCGACGTCGGGGTCCTGCATCGCCTTGTAGAAGAAGCCGGCCACCTGCCGGAAAGCTGATTCGGTGTCGTCGGCTTGCTCGATGAGGTCTCGCATCCGTTCGATCGCTGCGGCTGCGGAGCGCTCAATCACGGCGGAGATCAACTCGTCCTTGCTCGTGAAGTAGTGGTAGAGGCCGCCGGGCGTGATGTTGGCCTCGCGGCAGATCTGGTCTGTCGTGGTCTGGTGGAAACCGGCTCGAAGGAAGCAAGTGCGCGCGGCATCGATGATCTCTTGCCTGCGCGATTCCAGCTCTTCGGGTTTAAGCTTCGGCATTCCCCCTCCGATACAAAGCGAGCGCTCGGTACGTTTAGAGGCAACTTATAGGAAGCATAGAAGACTGTCAAGGAGGTTACACAACGGATTCGTGAATCCGCAGGTAGGATTCCGACTCGACCCTCGCGACTCTACGCGCGCGCCGCAGGCTGGGCGCGCGGCATCGGCTGCTGATAGAAGTTCTGCGGGTAGCCGATCCGCGGCTGGCTGGCCTGGTCGATGCGGTCGACTGTCTCCGCAGGCAGATCCACATCCAGCGCCGCGAGGTTGTCCTCCAGTTGCTGCACGCTCTTGGGGCCGATGATCGGGGCGACGACGCCGGGGCGCGCCAGATTCCAGGCAAGGCTCAGAGCGATCGGCGTCACACCAAGGCGTCCGGCCTCCTCGAGGACAACGCCGACAATGTCGAAGTTGCGGTCGCGCAGGACGCGGCGGCGCCAGATCTCCTGGAACGGGCCGGGCGCGCCGAAGCGGCTGCTGTCTTCCGGCTCTTCCCCGCGCTTGTACTTGCCGGTGAGCATGCCGCCGGCGAGTGGGCTCCAGGGGATGACCCCCAGACCGAATTTCTGGCAAACGGGCACGATCTCGACCTCGATGTCGCGGCTGATGATGCTGTACTGAGGCTGAAGGCTGACCAGCGGCTCCCAACCGCGGGCCTCGATCACGCGCGACGCTTCGGCGATCTGCGAGGCGTTCCAGTTCGAGACCCCGATGTAGCGCACCTTGCCCTGGCGCACGAGGTCGTTCAGGGTGCTGACCGTCTCTTCCAGGGGCGTCGAGTCATCGTAACGGTGCATCTGGTAGAGGTCGATGTAGTCGGTGTCGAGCCGGCGCAGGCTGTCCTCGGCCGCCTTCATCACGTGCTTGCGGCCCGTGCCGCCGTCGAAGGCGCCGGGCCCGAGGGCCGCGCCCGCCTTCGTCGCGATGACGACGCTGTCACGGCGGCCCTTCACCGCCTTGCCGACGATCGTCTCCGAGAGCGTGCCGGAATAGACGTTGGCAGTGTCGA
This sequence comes from Dehalococcoidia bacterium, assembly GCA_040882565.1. Lineage (GTDB taxonomy): Bacteria > Chloroflexota > Dehalococcoidia > SM23-28-2 > RBG-16-64-32 > CF-162. The sequence continues at coordinate 45,557 of JBBEAZ010000019.1, read as the reverse complement.
TGAAGTTGTGCCCGCCGTCCAGAAACGCATGGATGATCTCCACGGAGGTCGCTTCATCGCAGCCGAAGTCAGTGTTGCCGAAGTTCATCGCGCCGAGGCAGAGGGGCGATACCTTGAGCCCCGAATTTCCGAGGCGCCGAAGTTGAGTGTTAGCCATAAGGGGTCTCCTTCACGAGTCAATGAGTGATAAGGAACGCTGCGAGTATATCAGCGGCGGGAAGGCGCTTCGGTTGGCCGCGCGAAAATGCGTCTGCTACAATTGCTAAGGCTCGCTGCGGGATGGTGTAACGGTAGCACGACTGACTCTGAAGTATTCCGACGTTAGCGCTGTGCGTTAGGCACGCGATTCGTACCTAAAACCACCGACTTATCTATGCTATGCGCGCGCCTTTTAGGCGCCCGGACGATCACCCACGACGCCCTCTCCCTCCATTTGCTTGCAGCGGCAAGGGGTTCTTGCTCGCGGACCGCGATGAGTTCGTGGCGGAGGGGATCGAGGAGCCGGTACGCATTTCTGAGGTAAGCTGCCGCAGCCAATCGCGGAACCCAATCCTTCCAAGCAGAGGGTCGCGGGTTCGATCCGCGTCTCCCGTCAGGCAGCCGACCTAGCACAGATAATTCGGTTGAAACACCTCGCTCGCGGCGGTGCTGTCGTATCTATCAGGGACCCGCTGAGACTACCGGTTACACAGATAATTCGTGGTTATCTCATGCTTAGCATCACCTGGACTTAGATCGCATGTCCCAGAACGGGAACCAATGATTGGCCCCCCCTCCTCTACCGTTACGGGTTACTTGAGATGGTTGGAAGCAGGGCGCTGGTCCGCCGCGCGGGGCGACGCCGGTTTGCCGGTGCTATACTCGCGCCATCTTCGATACGGGGGTGCGCTCATGCACAGAATCCCTTTCGCCGTGATCATCCTGACACTGGCCGCGCTCGGCGTAATGTTTGGCGTCGCGGTCGTCGTCTCGGAGTGGCGGCTGTCTAGAGTCGAGGAACGGCCGGCGAGTGCCGAGGCAGAAATCACCGAACGCGATGACCCCTTCCTCCCCGCCTTCTTTGCCCCTGAGCCCACGCGCACTTACAGCCCAGAGGAGCTAGACGACTGGAACTGCGTCGACGCTTGGGGAGCGCTCACCGACGAGCAGGCGGATCGGACGTACGGGCAAGTTCGCCAGCGGTTGGGGACTGCCCCCGTTCCACAAGCCATTCTCGACTTGATCGACAAATACTGCGACTGACCTCGGCCCTGCCCGGTGCTATACTCCCCGCACCGTGCTAGCTGCCCGCTTGAACGATGTTCCATATTGGCAGGTCGTTATTGTGGTGTTCTTCGCGGTGTTGTTCTGGATGGCCATCCACCGCTGGATTGATAGCTGGGGGCCGGTCACGACTCGTTCCGAAGTCTTCTACGCAATCGCGTTGCTCGCCTATGTTCTAGCGTTTTCCCTCACCGTCCGCTGGATGGCAGGTCATTGAGCGTACCGGGTCGTCGATCAGCAGGTACTTGCCGCCGTGGCCGGTGATAGCGCCGTCAACACCGGCCGCCAGCAGCCCGCCGTCCTCCGTCGTGTCGAGCCCTCGGCCGGCCGCGAGGAATCTGCCCGACGTTTCGCGAACCAGCCGCTACAAGTGCTGACGCTATGCCAGCCGAGGATCGCCGAGTCATGCCGTGTACCCCGCCAAACGGATAACGGTCGTTGGGAACTGCTCACAGAACGTCACCATGTGCGCGTCGCAGGACAGCACGTACACCGCCACGTCCTCAGTCCGGGAGTGCTTCCCCCAGCCCTTGACGCGCCACCTACCGTGGCCGTCGCAGTCCGCGCGCAGGAGCGAAGCACGGCTCAGAACGTCGTCCTCAGCGTTGGCAACGTCCCTCATGGCGTGCAGCGATTCGTCTGTGTACGCGTCCCGGAGTAGGCGGGCTTCGGCGAGCCTCGCCGACTCTATGCCGAGATCGTCGTAGGTGCTCGCAGCGCGAGTGCCTGGATCCGACACGAGGGGTCACGGCCCATCAGCCACGGCGGAAAGCGCCGGGATACTAGCTCGCTCTTGCCATGCCTCGGCGGCATCAGGATCATTAAGCGGTCGTTGTCGCCACGCTCGACGGCCTCTAACTCCCGCGCAGCGGCCTCCAGGTGAGGCGCTAACTCGAAGCGGGGGTTTACCCACTGACAGAAGGGGAGCAGGCGCTCACGGGCCGCCAGGGCAGCCCTGACCTCACTCGCCACGGGAGGGTATGGGCGAGTGAGCGTCAGGGTCGTCATTCGGTCGCGCTGATCTTCCAAACGTTGACCGCAGCCTGCGCGCCCGCCGCTGCGCCCGTGCTGTTGGCCGGCTGGCGGCCGTGGACTTCTAGCAGCGCCCTGAAGCTCCGCATTAGCTCGTCGTCGCTCATCTTGCCGAGCCGCATGCGGCGGGCCACCTCTTCGCAGAGCGCCTTCTCCGCTTCAGATAGGCTCAGCTCGGCGCGTGCGTTCGCGAGGTTGCGAATTTCGGCGATTCCGCCGGCCGCTTCCAGCCACTCATAAAGGGTTCGTTCCGGCACGCACAGGCGTCGCGAGGCCGCGTGGACACCGTCCCGGACAGCAACGACAATCGCACCCAACTTTTCCGTCTCGCTGTAGTTGCGTTTCCTGCGGCCTGTCATATCGTCGCCCCCGCGCCGTTGCGACGCGCCACCGCCGACAGGCCGAATTCTTCTATGGCGCTGCGGATCAGCGGCCCGTCCGTCTCTCGGACGTAGTGTCCGAAGCACCGCGCCTCGCCATTTGCTGTGTATCCATCAATCTCGGCGCAGGGGCAAAGAGAACACGTGCCTTGCGCCCCCATACCCCGATTAAGCGTAACAAGCGTAACATCCGTAACATCCGGCAGATACAGATTCGGGCGATGTTGCGGATGTTGCGGATGTTGCGCACTTTGAGGGGTATACCGAGACCAGGCGTCGGCGAAGTCTTTGACCATGTACCCGCGCTGGGTCGAGCCATCCGGCAGGCGCATCACCTTCGGCCTTACGTCGTAGCGCTTCACCATCCGCGCCAATGCCCGCGCGTCCAGCGGCTTCCCCTTGATCTCGCCCCAGGGCGCGCGCTCATCCTCCACCAGCGCGCTAATCAAGTCAGCGCTTGTCAGCCTCTGTGCGTGTAGCCTGTCGAACACCCGCCGCACGTCCGCGAGCAGCCGCACTCCGAGACTGTCATCCTCGCGGGAGTCCCCGACGCTCAGGGTCAGCGCCGCTTGTCGCCCCCGCGATGGCCAGTCTGCCCCGGCAAGGTCCGCGATCGCCAGCAGCGATTCCCATGAGTCAGCAGCACGATCATCGAGAAAGTCCGGCATGGCAGGCTCCGCCAGCTCTAGCCCGCCCAGGGCCCCCGCTGCCCAGCCGGTGATTCGTTCACGGAGCGGAGCGGCCGTCTTGTCCATACGACGCCGCCTCAGCCGCTCCGCCTTCTCACCTGGCCCCTGGCGCTTCATCCTCACAGAGACCGAGCGGTCGGCGAGGGTGTCCGGTAGCTTGCCGATCCCGGCGATGGCCTTTGCCCCGAATGTCGAGAACTCGCGGTATGTGATGTCCTTCCCTTGCCCTACGCACACCGTTGTCGAGCCGCCCCGTTCAAAGCCTGAGTTGAGCACGCCGCGTATTCCTTCGCTGTATTCGTCCCCGGAGCGGAACGCCGTGTCCGATTCGTCAAGCAGCAGCGTTGGCGTCTCGGCGTCAACTCGCCGGTACAGTGCAGCCGCCGACGTGCGAGCGGTCATCCAGGGGCGCGCCACGAGCCGTTTAAGGACTTCGAGGAGCCGCGTCTTACCACTACGCTTCTCCGGGCTCGTGATGCTCAGGTACGGGGTCACATCGAACGCGTCCAGGACGTGCGTGTGCAGGACCCAGAGTGCGATCGCGGCCCCCTGATCGTCAGTCAAGACGACGTACCGCCTGACTAAATCCGTCACGTCGTCTAGTAGCGACGCTAGATCAACTGCCGCCACTGTCGCCGCGAACGTGTCTGCGCCGTCCAGTAGCGCCGCCAGCTCGTCGTCCGCTCCGGCGAAGTCGGCTGCGTCGCCTTTGTCGGGAGCGCCGGGCCAGCTCACGGCCCGCACGTCAGCGCAGCCAAGCCGCCGGAGCGCGTCGCCGATCCTCAACATATGTGCGTGGCCTGGATCGTCGTTATCCGGCCACAGGGTCACGGCGAGCCGCGCCAGCGGGCGTAAAGCGTCGTCGCCCGGCGTTGACGCGGCCCCGCAGACCGTGCCAACTGCCGCGATCCCGCGCGGCCGGAGCGCTTGCGTAGATTTCTCGCCTTCCGTTAAGACGATCCGCGCGCCGTCCGCCAGCTCGGGCAACCGTTCCGAGCCGTACAAGGGCAGCTCGCGCGCCGGTACCCCGCCCAGGCCGACCGAACCGTCCGGACGCGCCCAGACAAACGTCTTTGAGCCGTCCAGCAAATCGCGTCGGTCGTGTACGGCCTGCAACGCCCCGGCCTCGTCCCTGATCTCGTATCGCGTCAGTTTCGGGCTCGCCTTGCGTTCGTTCCGCGACGGAGCCGCCGTCCACAAGCCCCGCTCCTTGAGCGTCGCGATAACGGTCTCGTTGTCGCAGCCCGCGTGGCAAAACAGCACAACGCCGTTTTCGCCCTCCTTCAGGGCCAAGCTCGGGTTCTTATCCTCGTGGGCCGGGCAGTGGCTTGCCCAAGAGACGCCGGACTTCCGGCCGCACTTGCACCCCGAGCGGCCACACGCCAGCGCCTGGGCCAGCTCGTCGGCGCTGGGGCAGAATCCTCGCGGGGGAACGGGTTGGGCGCTTGTCACTGCGCACCCCCGTCGCCGCATTGAGCACGGCGGCGTCGCGCTTGCGCTGACTTGAGCGCTAGCCGCGCGAAGTAGGCTTTGCGAAGATGCTTGGCTCGTCGAGCACGTTCTTCAGGGGTCAGCGTCCCGTCAGGATCGGCTTGCGCGGCGAACCTGTCTAGGAATGCGGCGCGAGCTGCGCGAGTCGTCTCCCGAGGGTCGTGAGTCGCGTGGAGCGTGTGGGCTCCGATGCGGGCCCGTAGGGCCGCGAGGGGGTTTGTGGAAACCATACGACGGTACCTCTCCTTGGAGGCACCCTACTGGGCGGCTCTAGGCGGTACCGTCTAAATCGGAATGAGTGCTATTTACTTGAATCGCAGTTTAGCACAGCGCTGCTCGACGTGCGGGTTCAATCTGCCTCTACAGACTCGTCGTGCCAAAGCACTTCGGGCTGGAACAGCGGAATCGTGTTCGGCCACGTACACTGCATACACCTGACGATCGCAGGCAGCGCGACTTCCCACCTTGGTCCATGTTGACTTTCCAATTTGCCAACGGTGCCAGGGGGATATTGTGCGGCCCTTAGCTGATCCCTGGTCAGATAAACTGAATCGCTAGGACGCCCCTGTGCATGACGCGGATTTGTCGTGTAGTACCTCGTGGGCAATCCGGAACCGCCGTTTTCAGCAGGTCGCCTGAATTGACGGTAACGCTTGCTCTCTCGACGCGACGGTTCCCAGACGCCACACTCCGGCCTGAACACCAGCCCTACCTCCAAGAGAACCGTTTGGATAGTAGCGCCATCGTGCGGATAGCCGCCTTCGCCTAATGCGAATCCACATCGCCCGCAGCGCGCCTCGACTTTGGACAACAACGGATGATCTTCTGGCGTGTACCGTCGGTAAAGTTTGCCGCCGTCAATCCACCATTTTGCGATGAGCATTATCGTTACAACCTGTCCCCGAGGCCGAGGCGCTTGTGCGCCGCGATGGCCCGCTCGCCAGCGGTCGAGCTTGCGTACCGCTTTACCATTTGCGGATCAGTCCAGCCCATGAGTTTTGAGACGTCGCCCTCGTTCATGCCAGCCGATAGCAGGTTGTGGGCTGCAGCGTGCCGCGTCATGTGTGGCCAGATTCGGCCCAGCCCGGCCCGTTCGCCTCGCCGCCGGATAATCAGCCGCAGCCCTTGATCTGTGAGCGCACCGCGCTTGCCAAGCCATAGCGAGGGCGAGGACGCGTCACCGTGCTGCTTCCGCAAACGCAAATACTTGTCGATGGCGCGCCCTGTCCGGCTGCCAAAACTGACCAGCCGCCAGCGCCGCCCCTTCCCGAAGACTCGCGCTGTCTCGGCGTCCATATCCAGGTCATTTGTTTCGCTGTCGCCGGGCGTCCAGCGCAAGGCTAGGACCTCGCCGATGCGACAGCCAGTGTCGAGCATGAACCGCAGCAGGGCCATATCGCGGCGGTTCTCAAAGTCCGTGCCGTCGCAGGCCGCGAGCAGCCGCCCGAGCTCGTCATCCCGGAGCACAGGCACCTCTTGCACTGGGATCTTCGGCGGCAACATTCTGGCCATTGGAGATTCCTTGACTATCTCGCCGTCAACGGTCGCGTACCGCCAAAAGGCCTGCAAGGACCGGAATCGATTGGCTGCAGTTGTCGCCTTCTGCGTGTCGAGCAAGTGTTCGATGAACGCCTCGATATGCTCGCGACGAATGGCACGCACGTCTTGAGGCATCCCACGCTCGGCGAGGAAGTCCGCGAATCTGCGGACTGCTTCCTCGTAGGTTTGTACGGTCTTGGGCGCTCGGTTGTTCGATCTCAGGTAGCGCCGGAAGGCGGGGAGTTCCCCGACGATACCGTCATCGTCGGCGTTGACGGCGCCGACGGTGTCGGGCAAACTGTTTACGGATTGACGCATGGCTATTACCTCCAGTGATAAGGACGTTTCAACGGCAGAATTATCTATGGTGGGAACGCTGTGCGTCAAGCCTACAACGAGTTATCTGTAGAAAACAGATACAAACATACAGTGCGGGATGGTGTAACGGTAGCACGACTGACTCTGAATCAGTTAGTCTAGGTTCGAATCCTAGCCCCGCAGCCACTTGTGGCGCATTCGTCTAGCGGCCCAGGACGCCGCCCTCTCAAGGCGGAGATCGCGGGTTCGAATCCCGCATGCGCCACCACTTGAAAATGCAGAGGCCGGACCATGTGGTCCGGCCTCTTCCTTGCCCCCCGGCGGCTCTATGCGGCTTTGCGTCTGTCTTTCAGGATGTAGCCCAGGACTCGGTAGGCCCGCGGGTTGAACGGCAGGCCCACGTGGGTGCCCCCGACCTCGTGATTGCGACGCGGTTCCTCTTCGGTCGAATCGTGCCAATCAACGACGCCGTCTGCCCTGGTGTAGATCGCGTCGTGTGTCACGGACTTCGGCAGCTTCATCGCGGCCTTGCGGGTGAAGCCGCATTCGCACTCTGGCGTTAGACACCGACAGTCATGACCGAAAACAAGCGATCTCGCCGCCATCAGCATTGTGCCGGCCGCGAGGATCTGCGGGTGCGCGTGGACCGCCTGCAAAGGCGTGCCCATGAAAATCAGTTGTGATACGTCTTCCGGCTGTTCTACGGCGACCCGACGGCCGATGATGCCGCCAAGACTGTGGCCGACGATGCGCACCGGCCGTCCCGTCGCCTTCACCGCCCGCCGGACGGTCACGGCAAGGCGCTCCGCCAGTTCACCTGGGCAATCCGCGTTGACGTTGATGCCGGAGTAGTAGGGGCGGTAGCCGTTGCGGCGCAGCCAGCCGTGCAGTTCGAACATGAAGATGTCGGGGCACATGAACCCGGGAACAGTGACAACGGCGCCGCCGTCTCCCGACGGTACGCCCTGACCGTAGTAAACGGGCGACAGCCGGAGGGAAAGCCAGTTTACCGCCCAGAACGACTCGCGCCACAAGGGAGTCTCAAGGCGCGCAGCCATCTGTTCGAGAACCGGCTGCCGGTAGTTCTGGACCGCTGCGGTAACCATAGGAGATTTGAATCCTTCACATAGATAGATGTGGAGTAGCTGGTTGGCGGTTGCGCAGGGAAGGGTGAACGGCTGGTTAATTTGACTACCGTGATGGCGGCGCTGCTGTGCTATTCTTCCTCGCGAAGGAGGGCCACGGATGCCGCGTCTCACCGGCCGTTACCTGATGATCGAGCAGCTCCTTGCCGACGGCACGAAGTACATCTTCGGGAACCCGGGCACCACCGAACAGGGGTTCATGGACGCGCTCCAGGACTATCCGCAACTCGAGTACATTCTCTCCCTGCACGAGGGTGTCGCCACGGGCATCGCCGACGGTTACGCCCGCGCCTCCGGCCACCCCGCCTTCCTGCAGTTGCACATCATGCCGGGCCTTGGCAATGCCATGGGCATGCTCTACAACTCTTACCGCACGGGCACACCACTCGTCGTCTACGCCGGCCAGCACTCACAGCGCGGCGCTTCACAGGACCCGATCCTGACCGGCGACCTCGTCCGCCTCGCTGAGCCAATCACGAAATGGGCGGTCGAGGCTCAGGACGCCGCCGAGGTGCCGGTCCTCTTGCGTCGCGCCTTTAAGACCGCGCTCGAGCCGCCGCGCGGCCCCGTCTTCCTCTCCGTGCCAACAAATGTAATGGACGAAGAGGCGGACGTTGAGATCGTACCCGCGAATTGCGTCGACACGCGCGTCAGGCCAAGCGCCGAAGTGGCTGAACGGATAGCGAACATGCTGCTCGAGGCAAAGACGCCGCTGATCGTCGCCGGCGACGGCGTTTCGATCAGCGGCGGGCAGGCCGAACTCGTGCAACTGGCCGAGATGACCGGTGCGCGCGTCAACACGTCGTTTTCGGCGGAGCTGCCGTTCCCTTCGGCGCACCCGCAATACGGTGGCCTGCTGAACGTCGTCTCGGCACCGATGCTCAAGGGCCAGCTGGCCGACGCCGACCTGATCTTCGCGATCGGCACGCCAGTTCTCACCCTCCTCTTTCCGCTGGATGAGCCACCGTTCCCGGACTCCGCCAAGATCGTGCACATCGACATCAACGCCCGCGAGATTGGCAAGAACTGGCGCGTCGACATCGGTGTCATGGCAGACCCACGCCTCGCGCTAATCGACATCATCGAAGCGCTGAAACGGCTGCAGACGCCGGAGCAGCGGCAGGCAGCGAGCGAGCGCGCCGGCCGGGTCGCCCAGTCGGGCGACCAGATGATGCAGGCGCTAGAAATGGCGGCGAAGTCAAAGTGGGACGCCAGCCCGATGACAGCCGGTCGCATGATGTCCGAAGTCGGCGAGGCGATGGCGCCGGGGACGCTGCTATTTGACGAGTCGATCACCTCGGGCGGCTACCTGATGCGCTACCTGCGATTCCCCGACACCGGCCGCCACTACCGCACGACGGGCGGTGGCCTCGGCCCGGGGATGCCGGCGCCAATCGGCATCAAGCTCGCGCGGCCGGACCGCCCGGTGATCTCGATCGTCGGCGACGGCGCGGCCCTTTATACGATCCAGTCGCTGTGGACGGCAGCACACCACAAGATCCCAGTGACCTGGGTGATCGCCAACAACCGCAGTTACCGCATCCTCAAGCTGAACATGCTCGAATACCTGGGTGAAGGGGCAGCTGGCCGCGAGTTCGTGGCGATGGACTTGGTTGACCCACCGCTTGACTTCGCACAGATCGCCGCGTCCTTCGGCGTGAAAGGCGCCCGCATCGAGCATCCGGACGAAATCGGCGACGCCCTCCGTGAGGCTCAGGCTTCCGGCGAGCCGCGGTTGCTCGACATCGTCATCGAAGGGGACGTGCGTTCTCGCTGGCTCTAAAGGTAACGCGTCAATCTATCGCTTCCCAATCTCCGTACCCTGATTTAGCATGACCTGTGGAGAATGAATGCAGGCGGACGACAGGGAGGAATACAGGAAGGCATACGACTCCTGGATGAAGCAACTCCAGGACCTACACGGTGTGCTGCTTGACGGACAACGCCTGGAACCGCCGAAGCTGAAGGGCCTGCTGAACCGTGAAGCGCGCGCGAAAGAGTCGTACGACGCGGCGCGCCGAAGGCTCCTTGGGCTCTCTGACTAGCGAATTCACTATGAAATCATCCCGTATCTACCGTTGGCGCCGCACGTTGAGTCTATTGGAATCATGCGTGTGGCAACGTGGGAACTTGGCTTGACGCGCTCCCTTGAGGAGCCCCGTCCCGGACAACCGGCGGCGGCCTCGCAGACGACGGCACAACCGAAAGAGGAAGTGCAGGCGGAATGGGAGCTTGTCCGGCGCGCCCAGGGCTTTGACGAAGACGCCTTCAGCCAGATCTACGCCACCTATTACCCCAAGATCTACAACTACGCCTTCATGCAGATGGGCGACGTGCAGGCCGCCGAAGACCTCGCCTCCGACGTCATGCTCAAGGTCATCGAAGCGATCAACAGCTACAAGTTCCAGGGCCTGCCGTTTGGCGCCTGGGTCTTTCGCATCGCCCGTAACCGCCTGATCGACCTTCACCGCCGCCGCAAGCGTCGCGGCGAGGTGGACCTGAGCGAAGGCATTGCCACCGCACTGGCCAATCCGCAGGTGCTGGCCGAGCGCGCACTCGAACGCGGCCAGATCCAGATCGCGCTCAAGCACCTGACACCAGAGCAACGACAGGTAATCGTCCTGAAGTTCATTGAGGGGTTCGACAACCGGTCCGTCGGCAAGATCATGGGCAGGAGTGAAGGGGCGATCAAATCGCTCCAGCATCGCGCCCTCGCGGCGCTAAAGCGCATCCTGCACCCGGACACGATATAGCCATGCTTCGCGGCTTCAACTCCATCCTCGACGACTGTCTCACCGCCGTTCGCAATGGCGAGCCGGTCGAGCAGGTCGTCGCGCGCTACCCGCGGCTCGCCGCGCGCCTGCGGCCCTCGCTGACGCTCGCTGCGAAGGTGCAGGCAGCGCCCCGCGTTGTGCCGCGCCTGCAAGCACAGGAGCAAGGCTGGCGTCTCGTCCGTGAGCGCGCTCACCAGTTGCGGATGGGTACGCGACGGGTCTCGGTACGCCGCACAAACTACGCCGCAGTGCTCAAACCGGCCGCCGCTGCCCTGGGCGTGATACTCCTGATGACGTCATTTGGCGGCGGCCTCGCTTACGCCTCGCAGGACGCGATGCCGGACAGCCCGCTCTACCGTGTGAAGCTCGCCGGCGAAGACGTCCGCCTCTGGTTCATCTTCGACGAGACCCACGAGGCCGAGATCCTCCTCGACCAGTCAGACCAGCGCGTCGAGGAGATGCGCTCGATGGTCAGCCAGGGCGAGAAAATCCCCGACGACGTGCTCTCCGCCCTCGACGACCGCAACGAGCGCGCGGTCGCAATCCTCACTGGCAAGCCGGAAGAGACCGCTCTCCGCGCGCGCGTCCTGACCCAGGCGCAGGAGCAGGAAGACCTCCTCGTCGAGCTCTGGCCCCAGGTTTCCGACGGTGCGCGCGAGACGTACACGACCGCCGTCGCCCGCCTGCATAACACCCGACTCAGCGGCGGCGCCGGCGAGGCGTTCGTCTCCGTCCGCCCGGAGGACTTGCTCGGCGGCATTCTCAGCATCTCCGGACAGGCGCAGCAGATGGAGGACGGTACCTGGACCATCGGCGGCGTCGAGGTAAAGGTCGACGATCGCACGATCGGTGGCGCCGAACTACAAGCCGGCGCGACGGCGCGATTCGTCGTGGCCCGCAGCTCCAACGGACGTTTGCAGGCCCTCAGCCTCGTTGGCGGACTTCTCGACAGTCCGGACAACGACACTTCCAGCGCCCTCGTTTCCGGCCAGGTGGAGTCTATCTCAAGCGAGGGGATCTACATCGGCGGCGCCTTCATACCGTTCTCCAGCGACACACTCCAGACCGACTCGATCAAGCCCGGTCAACGCGTGCAGGTGACCCTCAAGAACACGGCCAACGGCGTTGTCGCCTCGGCGGTCAAGCCGTCGGGCTCCACAGCGAGTTCTTCGGCCAAGTCATTCACCTTCGAAGGCACCATCGAAGGCGACGTTAGCAGCTCGACGAACCAATGGACGATCGGCGGACTCGAGTTCGAGATCACGCCGAGCACGATCGTCGACGCCAGCGGCGGCGATGCCAGGGACGGCGCGCGCGTTCAAGTAGAGGCGATCAACAACCGCGGAGACCTCCAGGCTTCGCGCGTCTCGGTGCTCGCGGCAGAAGCGCCAGAAGAAACTGTGACGATCATCGGTATCTACGAGGACTTCGAGGACGGCGTCTGGATCATCAGCGGATTCCCCATTATCCCGCCGGAGATCGGCGACGACCCGCCGGCCGAATCGCTAGTCAGCGTCGAGGTGCGACGCCAGGGCTCTGACCTCTTCGCGAAATCGCTCTTCGTCGTCGAGACCACAGACGACCATCACCTGGTGCGCACTCAGGGCACGATCAGCGAGATCGACGGCAGCCGCTGGACGCTTGAGTTCGGCCAGGTGCGCGTCGCCTCCACCGCTGAGGTCACCGGCGGCGAACCCGGGGTCGGCCAGCGCGCGCTCATCTGGAGCGAGCAAGGCGTCGACGGTGAACTCCAGGCGCGATACGCTCGTCTGCTCGACGACCGCTCCATCCTCGACGACGGCGTCGACCTCGTCCCTACGGACGAGTAGCCGTCTAGCCCGGCGCCAAACGTCGCGGCACCAACCGCGCGACCGCGGGCAACCTCACCCGCTCCACGGCAAAGAACGGCGCGAACGCCAGCCCCAACAGCGGGTACGGGAAGACGATCGCCATCGTCGCCAGGACTCCGGCATGGAAACCCCAGGCCAAGAGCGCCCACACCCGAGCAACGCGCCCACCTAACAATGCCAGGGGAGCGCCGAGTTCGACCACAAGCGTCAGCGCGGCCAATGGCACGAACAACCAGCCATGGGCCACCATTTCGGCGCCCAGCGGCGAGTGTACATCGCCCAGCTCTATCTTCCGCAGATTGTCGTACGCCACGTAGTTCCGCAGCGTATCAGTGGTCAGCCAATCGAGCCCGGCGATCCGAAGCTTCGTTTCGCCCGAGATGAAGTACGTGAGCACGGTGAGGATGCACATCAGGCGAATGGGCCAACCGTAGCGAGCGGCGTCGGCGGACGACGTTCTGCGGCGCGCATCTAGCGACAGGGCGTCCGCCGATGGGGCGAGGCCCAGCACCAACACATGCAGAACAAGGAGGTTCTCGGTGTGAAATACCTGGCCAAACGAGTTGCGATAAGTCATCAAGAACAGCAGCAGTGCAGTGAACAGCGGACCGCTAATCCTGAACCGCCAACCTGCCACGAACGCGACTCCGGCGATAGCAGTCGCCGCCACTAACAAGCGTAAGACCATGCCTGGCAATGGGCCGCCCAGCACCGACACGATGCCCACGGGCGCAAACTGCGAATCGTCGAAGTTGGCGTAGCCGGCGAGGTGCGGCGCGCGCAGCAGCACGTACCCGAGGCCGAAGCCGCCAACCAGAATGCGCAATACCGCCAACCTCGTCGCCGGCGCAGGCGTTCGCCACCACCGGTCGAGCCGTGCCGCGAGCGTCACCGCGGCACCTCGCAGGTCGCATGGACGGTCGTTGCGAGCGGCTCCTTGTCGCCCTCGAAGTAGCGGATCGCGTTGAAAGTGTCGGTGACTATTTCGACGCGCGCCGTGTCCGCACCGTGGCCATCCGACCACTCCGCCGCGCGCTCGCAGAGCCGCGCCGTCGCGTCCGCGCCCTGGCGGATCGCCTGCCGCAAGGTCTCGAAGGCCTGGACTACCTCATCGTTCGCAATTGCCTCCGGGGGCAGGGCGGAGCGCTCGCCGCTCGCGTCGATCGCTACAGCATGCGGGATTGTTGCCTCTGGCGACTGGCGTCCCGAGAACATCGGGAAGGTCGAGAACGGGAAGCTGTCGCCCCGTGGATCACCGGCGACTGGCAGCAGCACCCCAACCACAAGCGCGGCCGCAAACACGTACGACCAGGCACGCTCGAGGGTCACGCGGTCCCCGGCCGGCGCAACGGCCCTCGCACGTCCGGCACCAGGCCGGAGAACGATCCGCGACGCGACGCCACCAGGTCGTACCCCCAACGGAAGACGCCGCGAACGTACGGATATCGGCACGCCGAGTCCGCGACCAGGTCACCGAGCGGCAGCACCCGCCCGAGTTCCGCCAGCGCATCGCCGCCGCTGATCACCCGCCCGTCTGGGAAGACAAGGTGGATGCTGCGGGTTCGCTCTTCTCCGGCCACTGAAGAAAGCAGCTCTCCCGCTAGTTCGTCCGAGAACGGAAGGTAGGCAAATTCGCGGCGTCGGTCCAGCACCGCGATCGCGCGGGCTGTCGCCCGGCAGAAGCGGCACTCGCCGTCGTAGAACAGCACCGGGCGGTCCGGCGTCACCAGCTGCCGCCCCCCCCACCACCTCCACCGCCCCCCGATGAACCACCGCCGCCGCCACCGCTGCCGCCCGAACCGCCGGGAGTCGAAGCGATGCTGCTCGAAATGCTCGACGAGAAGCTGCTCATCGAGTGGGCAAACGACGTCGCCACAAACGGCCGAGTGCCGACATACCAGTCGGGCTGTTCGATGTCTGCGAGACCCTCGAACGCCTCCGCCCATTTCTCAACGCAGTCGTAAACGATGGCGTAGGGCAAGTACTCGTGAAAGATGTTCTTGCGTTCCGCAAACGCCTGCCGCTCCTTCTCCGCTGTCACCATAAACTTGCGGAACCCCAGCGAGCGTTGATAGAGCGTTCGTCCGCGTCCCGTCCGCCGCGGCATCGCCGGGGCGATCAGGAACACGAGCAGACCGGTAATGATGACCGGAATCGCGATCAGCGAGCCACCGACGGCAGCGAGAAGGAAGCCAAGGCCCGCGCCGGCTACAGCGATCACCACACCGACGATCCGGTAGACAGTGCGCGTGGAGTCCGGGCTGCGCGGGAAGAGCTTGTTCTCCTTGACCATCTCGCGGTAGAGGGATTCCTTGATCTTGCCGAGGTCCTTGTAGAACTTGTTCTCGAGGCTACTCAGCGTGACCGACGTGCTGCTCGCCTTGAACAGGCCGTCCAGCGTCTTCTGTTCGTACGGCAGCACGTCCCGCTCATCTCCGGTTAGCCTGTCGATCTGGTAGTCCGTCGACTTGAACAGACCGAGGAATCCGCCGCTCTTCGTCTCTGTAATCTTGATGTGATTGCGCACAGCTAGGTCGATAATCGTCGCCGTCACGTCCAGCGTGTCGGCGCTTTCGTCCAGCAGGACACCGATCTCCGCCGGACGCAATGGCCTGCCTCGCGGCGTCAGCGGCGGCGGCTCGAACTCGACGATCACAGTCTCACTGGCCCCCATCGGCTTACGCTTCTCTTGCGCATTCACGCCGTCGTTTGCGTACCAGAGATCGCCGTACCAGCGATCGCGTCCCTGGATCCACCATTGGCGGATCACCATCACGAGCCCGATGACACCCAGCGCAACGGCTGCAACAACCGACCACCAATTCAAAGCGAAGGCATCCTGTACCTTCTCGATGTCGGTCGACTCCTGCGGCACCAGCACCGGCGGCGAGACGTCCACAGCACCCTTCTCCAGGTACGCGACGATCGTCATGCCTGAGCCCTCGGGGAGGATGCGCGTAGCCGAAAACTCCGCGCGGTCGTCGTTGCTTGTGGCGGAACACAGTTCCGTTGCGCCGCGCGGCCCCTGGTAACAGTACGCAGTGTCCATAAGGCCGCCACCGGGCACACGGACAACAGCGGTCGCGCTGTCAATATCCACCGGCCACTCGTCGCCGGTGACGTTCCAGTAGAGTTCATCGTGATCGTCGAACGGATTCAAGGCGCTGGTAAGCAAGTAGCTGATGCGGTACCTCTGCACACCCGTGACCTCGATGTCCGGATCCCCGATTTTGATCCGCAGGTTGGTACCGTTGAAGATGGTTTCGAACTGCCACGCCTCGCCCTCGCCGTTGTCCACCTCGACGTTGCCGACTGAGATCAGCCGGTCGTTCTCATCGTCATAGTGGTACCGGACGGGCATTTCGCGAAAGATGCCGTGCTTGAAGAGAGGCCCGAAATCGACGAGGATGTCCTCGGTTACGTTCACAAGGCCGTCCCGCTCGATCTCGTACGTGACGTCGAACGAACGGATCGTCCAGCCCTCGTCAGCACTCACCGCCCGCGCGGACGCCGCAACGAAAGAGCAGGCGAAAGCGATGACTGCCCCGAGGCGCAGCGCTTTCGCCATCGGTCTTACGCCCGCTTGTCGATCGACACGTAGTCGCGGGTCGCCGCGCCGTTGTAGATCTGCCGTGGGCGGGCGATCCGCGTCTCGGGGTCGGTGAGCATTTCGAGCCACTGTGCGAGCCAGCCGGCGGTCCGTGGTATCGCGAACAACACGGGGAACATGTCCACCGGGAAGCCTAGCGCCTGGTAGATGATCCCGGAGTAGAAGTCGACGTTCGGGTACAGCTTGCGCTCGACAAAGTACTCGTCCTCGAGCGCGATCCGTTCAAGCTCCAGCGCGATGTCCAGCAGCGGGTTGCGTCCGACCAGGTCGAAGACTTCCGAGGCCGTCTGCCGGATGATCTTCGCACGCGGGTCGTAGCTCTTGTAGACGCGATGGCCGAAGCCCATCAAGCGCTCATCGCCGGCGCGCACGCCGCGCAAGAAGTCCGGGATCTTGCTCTTGTCCCCGATCCGGGTGAGCATCTCGATGACCTCTTCGTTGGCGCCGCCGTGCAGCGGCCCGTACAAGCCGGCCGCGGCTGCCGCCGTCGCCGAGTACGGGTCTACGTGCGAACTGCCGACAGAGCGCATCGCGTTCGTGCTGCAGTTCTGCTCGTGGTCAGCGTGCAGGATCCAGAGCACCTCCATCGCGCGCTCGAGCACCGGATCGGGCTTGTACTGCGGCTCGGACATCTTCCAGAGCATCGAGAGGAAGTTGCCAGTGAAGGTCAGGTCGTTGTCCGGGTAGACGTACGGCTTGCCCTGGTTATGGCGGTATGTGAACCCCGCGATCGTCGGCATCTTCGCGATCAGGCGAATCACCTGCGCGTACCGCGACGCCGGGTCCATGACGGACTTCGCGTCTCGGTAGAACGTGGACATCGCCGCGACCGTGCCGACGAGCATGCCCATGGGGTGGGCGTCGTACTGGAAGCCCTCCATGAACTTCTTGACGTTCTCGTGGAGGTACGTGTGGATCAAGATCTCGTCGCGCCATTCGTCGAGCTTCGGTTGCGCCGGCAGTTCGCCATGGATCAGGAGGTATGCGGTCTCCAGGTACGTACTCTTCTCGGCCAGTTGCTCGATCGGATAGCCGCGGTATTCGAGAACGCCCTTTTCGCCGTCGATGTACGTGATCGCGCTCCGGCAGGAGGCGGTGTTGCTGAATCCGGGGTCGTACACGAGCAGGCCGAGGTCGGCGTCGTCCACTTTCACCTGGCGGAAGTCCTTGGCGCGCACCGCGCCGTCCGCTATCGGCAGCTCATAGGAACGGCCGGTCCGGTTGTCCGTGACCGTGAGCGTATCTTTGGTCATGGCGCTCCCTTGCTCTGGCTCGTCGCGTTGTCTGGCGCGTGAAGTAGTAGGACGCATGGCCTGATTGTACGTGTATCGCCCCGTACCCACCAAACAGAGCGATTGACCACCATTCACGACCCGCATAACATCGCGGGCAGCTACAACAGAAGGAGTGACCAATGCCGGCACAGAAGCCAGAACAGTGCGACGAACTCTTCGAGAGCGGGATTAACGCCGGTGACGTCGACGCCGTCGTCGCGCTCTACGAACCGGAAGCCACCCTCGTCCCCGCGCCGGGACAGACCGCGAACGGCACAGCCGCGATCCGCGAGGCGATCGCTGGGATTGTCGCCGCTGATGGCCAGATGAAGCTCAACGTGACGCGGGTCATTTCGGCCGGCGACGTTGCTATCACCTACAACGACTGGTCGGGCACGATGGCCGGACCGGACGGCGCGAAGATCGAGCTCTCCGGCAAGGCCATCGAAGTCTGCCGCCGCCAACCCGACGGCACCTGGAAGTTCATCATCGACGATCCGTTCGGCCGCGCCTAGGCAGCGGATCTCGGCGCAATGCCCGAACCTACTCACACGCCCGCCGCCCACGGCGATGCCCCCTCGAGGGCGGACCTCGAACGAACCTTCCGTGAGGAAGGTCTGTCGCCCAGCTGGTGGTCCAACGGTCCTCTCGACCGCTATAGCACGCACTCCCATGCGTACCACAAGGTCCTGTACTGCGCGAACGGCGGCATCACGTTCATCGTCCCCGGCGGAGCGAGCGAGTTCCGCCTGCGCCCCGGCGATCGCCTCGACATCCCACCTGGGGTCGTCCACGCCGCAATCGTCGGTCCGGACGGCGTCACCTGCGTCGAAGCAGCGAAGGACGCGCCCTGATGCGGCTCTCCGACCCCGAAGCACCGCAGGCCGTCGCCCGTCTCCTCGCCGCCGAGATGAAGGAAGCACCGTTCCGCGTGCCGGAACAAGATGCAGAAAGGGAGCTAGGCGCGGGTTCGCCCGTCTACGAGCTGCGCCTGCGCAGCCGCGAGCACGAACGCGAAGCGCTGGTCCTGCTCTGGCCCTCGCTGGATCGCGTCGACGTCCGTCTTGGCATGTCGACCTGGACGCTGAAGGGAATCGACTCGGTCGAGCTATACCCGGGAGTCGAGGTCCTCTTCCGGAGAACGGAGCCGCCCGCGATCCTCTTCGTGTCAGTCGAGGGACGCATCGCGCTGGTCGCCTAGACCAACGCCTGTTAAATTGGCCCGGTGAACCAATCGCTTCTGGCGGTCGTCGGCTTCCTGACCGGCGTCATGCTGGTGATCTTCGTCGCGACCGGCCAGCCCCTCAATCTCACGATCACGGCTGTGGTCTTCACCTTCGTGCTGGGCGTGCTCGCCGTGTACTTCTACGGCCGCGAGGACGCGCGGCTCGCCGACGAGGACTACGAGGATGACTCCGAGGCCGAGCCAGTGATGGCGGAAGAATCGCTGATGCTGCTAGGCGACAAGGGAGATGAGCCAGCCCCCGAGTAGCCCGCTCAGGCGAAGAGCGCGTCCACGAACGCGCGCGGCTCGAACCGTGCGAGATCCTGCGGCCGTTCGCCGGTGCCGACGAAACGCACCGGCACTCCCAACTGATCGCAGACTGCGAAGACCACGCCGCCCTTCGCCGTACCGTCCAGCTTCGCCAGGAGCACCGCCGTCACGCCGACGGCCTCGGTGAAGTACTTCGCCTGTTGCATCGCGTTCTGGCCGCTCGTCGCATCCAGGACCAGCATCACTTCGTGCGGCGCATCCGGGACCTTGCGCTGGATCACGCGGTTGACCTTGCTCAGCTCTTCCATCAGGTTCGCCTTAGTGTGGAGTCGTCCGGCCGTGTCAATGATCAGGATGTCTGCGTCACGCTTCTCCGCGGCCACGAGAGCATCGAACACTACAGCACCTGGATCGGCGCCCTGCTGGTGCGCCACGACATCGACTCCGGCGTTCTGCCCCCACTGCTTGAGCTGCTCGATTGCCGCTGCACGGAACGTATCTCCCGCCGCCAGCACAACCTTCTTGCCCTGCGCTTTGTACTGGTGAGCCATCTTGCCGATGCTCGTAGTTTTGCCCGTGCCGTTCACTCCGACGACGAGAATGATGGCCGGCTTCGGCAGCGTCTCCGCCCGACCGTCGCTGTGCCAGATCTTGCCCCGGTCTGCCCCCACATCGAGCACGGCGGCCATTTCATCCTTGAGCACCTGAAGTGCCTGCTCCGGATCGCGGATTGACTCCGCCTTCACACGCTCGCGCACGCGGTCGATAATCTTGATCGTCGTCTGCACGCCCGCGTCGGCTGAGACCAGCGTCTCCTCCAGCTCTTCCCAAAGCGCGTCGTCGAGTCCGCGCTTGAAGATCCCGCCGATGCGGCTGAACCATGTCTTGCGCGTGCGCTCGACCGCTTCTTCGACGGGCGCCGCAGCCTCGTCATCGGGCAGCCGTGTCTCTGCAACGACTACTTCCGATTCCGCAGGCGCCTCATCAGCGGCCTGCTCATCATCCTTCTTGCGCCGAAACAGTTTCACCATGAGCCGATCATAGGGTCGTCGCGTAACGGGTGACAAGCGAACCGTCGCGAACAGGACCTGTCATTTCGACGAACGAGAAATCTTACGGCTGCGATCGACAGCGATCGGCCACCGATCAACGCGTGGCTGAAGGTAATTCGTCGGTCGAAAAGAGGAGGGAGGCGGCGAGGGCTATGCGGTCTGTGCCTTGGCGCCGGTCGCAAGCGCCTCGCGCAGGCATGACGTGGCGTCGGCCATGAACTTGCTGCGCGGGTAGACGAATTCCGCGCCGGCCCGCCGCGCATCGCGAAGGCGGCCCGCGTCCGCATGTGGACCGAACGCCAGCACCGGCACACGCTCTTTGACACAGGCCTCCACGGCGTACATCAGGTCGAGACCACCGTACCCGAGATCAATGATCGCCAGCGTCGCACCGCCCCGCGATAGTTCTTGCGCAAGCTCGCTCTCGCTTTCGACGGCGATCAGCCGGGCGCCCAACCGCTGCGCCGCGCTTTCGACACGGACGCTGGTGAGCAAATCGGGAACGAGTGCAACGATCATCAACTGGGACATGGGGCTCTTTATATAGTATCGCATCGCGCCTGGCCGCCGGACGTTATGCCGGAAAGGTTAGTTTTGGGAACTGGCGTGTTTTACGGCATCCAGCGGTACGTCCGCCAGCCGCATCGAGAGTACGCGCGAGGCCGCGTCCGGCGCCATCGAGATGCCGTAGATGCTGTCTGCCACTTCGATCGTCCGCCGGTTATGCGTGATCACCACGAACTGGGTGCGTGTCGCCGCATCGCGGACAGCGCCAGCAAAGCGGCCGACGTTCGCCTCATCCAGCATCGCATCCACCTCGTCCAGCACGCAAAACGGCGAAGGGTTCGCCTGAAGCAGAGCGAATAGTAGCGATACCGACGTGAGCGACTTCTCACCGCCTGAGAGCTGCCCCAGGCTCTTCGTGCGCTTTCCAGGTGGCCGCGCCTCGATTTCGACCCCAGAATCCATCGGGTGTTTGGGGTCAGTCAGCGAGAGTTTAGCGTGACCACCACCGAAGAACGTCGTGAAGTTCGCCTCGAAACTGCGGGCCACCTGCGCGAAGGTAGTCTCAAACTTCTTGCGCATGAGCGCCGTCAGCTCCGTGATGGCGTGCTTCAGCGACTTCTCCGCGCCTTCGAGATCGCTCACCTGCCCCGATAGGAAGTCGTGACGCTCGCGCAACGACTCATAGTCCCCCATGGCTTCAACGTTAACTGGTCCCAGCGCCCGGATCTGCGCGCGCAGAGCCTCGATCTCCCGCCCCAGCGCATCCGGCTCGACGTGCTGGCCACCACCCAGTGGCGGCCGCAGATCCCGTCCGTCTTCGCTCTCGGCCGTCATCCAGGTCGGCACTTCGATCTCCGCCGCTCCCTTCACCGGCACGACATCGCCGGCTTTCGTGATCTGGAAGCCGTCCTCAGTGGTCCGCGACTGCAGCGTCTCGATTTCGGTCTCCCAGCGGCGCACGGCGGCTTCCGTCTCGAGGGTCCGCCGTTCAGCCGCGAACATCCGTGACTGGCCGCTGAGCACCTGGCTGTGCAGGTCTCGCCGCCGCGCCTCCAGGTGGTTGGTCCCCTCCTGGTTCGGGATGGTCTTCAGCAGCGCATCCAGTTCGGCGCGCACTTCCGTCACGTCGGCCTCATCGCGGCCGATCGTCTCATCCAGCGTCGTTAGCTCCATCTCGATGCCGCGCAACTGCACGCTCTTCGCCGAGACCTGTGCCTCGACGCGGGCCAGCGAAGCGCCCGCGTTCTCCTTCTGCACCTTGAACGAGCGGAAGTCTGCGTCCGCGCGGCCGAGCGTATCGGTCGCCTCGTTCACGGCTTTCTGCAGAGACTTTCGGCGATCCGTGAACATCCCATCGGCGCGGCCCAGGTGCTTGGCAGTCTCCGTCGTTTGCTTCGATTCGTCGATCAGCGCCCGCCGCTCCTGCTCGAGCGTCTCCGCCTGGTCGCGGTAGGAGCGCTGCTGCTCCCGCAGGTTGTCCCTGTTGGCGATCAGACCGCGCATCTCGCCACGCAACTGCGCCAGCTTTTGCTGGCGCGCCGCGACCGACTCCTGCAACCGCATCCGCCGGTCCAGCGCCTTCTCACCTTCGCCCGCAAGTGCCGCCAACGCTGCCTCGGCGCCCGCCAGGTTCCCACGCACGACGTCAGCTTCCTTCTCCGTCAACTCGAGCGAGCGGTTGATACGCTCGATCTCCTTTGGCAGAACAGCGATGTCGCGCTCGTACTCCAGAACGAACGACCGAGCATGCCCCGGCCGGCCGGCCGCGATCACGCCTGACTGGTCGAAGACGACTCCGTCCAACGTCACAATCGTGCCCATCCGGCGCTTGAGCATGCGCACCGCCGTCGGGATATCCTGGACCACGATCACGCGCCCGAGCAGCATGTTGATGATCTTTTCGTACTTCGGCGGGTATTTGATAAGGTTCGCCGCGACACCGATGACGCCCTTCTCCTTGAGCAACGTCAGCGGGTAGATCGGCTTCACGACGTCGATCGGGATCGCCATCGCACGCGGACCGTTCTGCGCCATCAGCGCCTCGATCGCTTCGAGAGCTTCCACCTGGCGCTCGAAGACGAACGCTTCGAGGTGGTCCTGCAGACAGGCGGCGATCGCGTCCTCGAGTCCGCGCGGCACCCGGATGCCGTCGAAGATCGTGCCCACGGCGCCCTCAATCGTGATCCCGCATTCCGGGTCCTTCGCCGCCTGCGCCTGTGCTTCGGAGAGCACCTTCAGCCGCGCCTCCAGGCCCTCCAGCTTACCGCGCCGCGCGTTCTGCGTTGCTTGGACCTCCGACAGTGTGGCGCGCAGGTCGGCGACTTCGGCCTCTAGCGTCTGTCGCCGCGCCCCGGTCGCCGCGTTCTCCGCCAGGTACTGGACGTCCTGCGTGCGCAGGCTCTGAAGGAGCCGCACTTGCTCCAACATCTGCGCGATGATCGACTTGCGCCGGTTCTCCAGGCGGTCCGTCTCGCGGGCCAGTGCTGTCGCAGCCTCGTTGAGCCGCTTGACTCGCACCTTCATCTCGGTCGCAGCGGTCTCCAGGCGTTTGGATCTGGCCTCGGCGTCCGCGGCGTGCAGGTGTGAGTCCCGCAACTCGCTCTCCGCTGAAGTCAGCTCGCGCTGCCGCTCGCGCAGTTGCTTGCGCGCCTCCTCAACCGCTTCGTCCAGGCGTCGCCGCTCGCTGTCACCGGAGGCCAGCACGGCCGCCGTGCGCTCTCGCTCGCCCTGTACCGTCGTCAGCTCTTCGCTGAGTTCCGCCTGGCGTCCCCGCAGGATCGACCGTCTTTCCCCACCGACCGCGAGCCGCTGTTCGATTTCGCGAACGCGCGCGTCCAACCGGTCCTTGTCTGCGAGCGCCGCGGCCGCCGCCTGCCGGCTCTCCTCGAGTTGTCCTGTTAGCTCATCCAGCTCCCGTTGCACCGTTTCCAGTGACACGCGCGCCTGCGTGAATTCCGCCGAAGCCTGGTCGTGGCTCGCACGGGCCACCGTCAGTGATTCCTGGGCGCGGCTCCAGCGCTGCTCGTAAAACGCCTGCAGGGATTGCGTCAGTTGGACCGACAGGCGCGCGTATTCCCCTGCCCGCGTCGCCTGCCGTTCCAACTGCTGCATCCGGGGCGCGATCTCCTTTATCAGTAACTTCACCCGCTGCACGTTCTCGTGGGTCTGCTTCAGACGGTCTTCAGCTTCCTCTATCTTCAGGCGATAGCGCTGGATATCCGCGGCCTCCTCGATCATCTCGCGCTTGTCTTCCGGGCGCAGGTTGAGCACGCTCTCGACGAGCCCCTGGCCGATGATCGCGTATGAGTTCTGGCTGACGCTCGCGGTTGCCAGCAGCACGTGGATGTCGCGCAACTTCGCGCGCCTGCCGTTCAAGAAGTAGTCGCTATCACCGCTCCGTGATCCGCGGCGGGCGATCGAGACCTCGTCTGCCTCAATCGGCAACCAGCCGTTGGTGTTGTCGAGCGTCAGCGTGACCTCGACTTTGTCCGAACGGGCGCGCTTCGCGGAGCCGGTGTAGATTATGTCGTCCAGCTTTTTCGCGCGGATGAGCTTGTTGGACTGCTCACCCAGCACCCACCTCATCGCGTCGGCGATGTTAGACTTGCCGGAGCCGTTCGGGCCGACGATCGCCGTAATGCCCTGTCCGAAGTCAAAGATGGTCTTGGAGGCGAAGCTCTTGAATCCGTAGAGCTCGAGGCGCTTCAGATACACGGCGGGCCCTACGAGCCCGTCGCTGCCAGCGTCTCGAGGGCCTGGCGGGCGGCGTTCAGCTCGGCCTGTTTCTTGTTCCGGCCCTGCCCGCGGCCCAGCACTTGGTCGCCTACCGATACTTCAACTGTGAAAAGCTTGGCGTGGTCCGGCCCCTCGCTCGAGATCAGCGTGTACTGGGGAATCTGGTGGTAATTCGTCTGCGCGAGGTGCTGCAACTCCGATTTGCTGTCCACCGTGTAGCCACTCGCCGCGATTTCATCGAGGTCCGGCTTCAGCAGTCGCAGCACCAGCTCCTTCGCCAGGTTCATGCCACTGTCAGTGAACGCAGCACCGATCAGCGCCTCCAGCGCGCCGGCAAGGTTCGACGGCCGCTCGCGACCACCCGACATCTCTTCGCCGCGGCCGAGGATGAGGTACTCGCCGAGACCGATCCGCTCCGCCGCGCGCGCCAGCGCGTCCCAGCGCACGAGGATTGCCCTCACCTGGCTCAGCTGGCCCTCGGTCATCGCCGGGTAGTCCTCGTAGAGCCTGTGCGAGATGATCAAGCCGAGCACCGCATCGCCCAGGAATTCGAGCCGCTCGTTGGACTCGACGTCCTCCGGCGCTTCATTAAGGAAGGAGCGGTGGTAAAGCGCCTTCTCGAGGTTAGCGATCTTCTTGAACGAGACCCCAAGCGCGTCCTGCAACTGCGATGCTGTACGAGTCACGGAAGTTTGTTGAAACCTAACCATAGCGTTAGAAGTAAGGCGCTTTGATGAAAAGAGCCGCCTCGAAGCGGCCTGTTTCGCTACGTTTGCTGGGGTTTACTGCCAAATCATATGGCCGCCCCGAACCGGGTGTCAACCGACCACTCTACAATAAGCCCGCGATATGACCGGAAACCCAAAACTTATCGATAAACTGTTCAGCGCCCTGCCTCCAAAGGAGTCCCGAGCGCTCTCGACCGTCGTGTCTCTCGCGGACGATTCGGACGTTCGCGTCTTCCTCGTCGGCGGCCCCGTTCGCGACCTCCTCCTCGGCCTCGCGCCTACCGACCTAGATGTCTCCGTCGAAGGCGACGCTATCGCCTTCGCCACCCGCCTCGCCGAAGCGACAGACGGCCGCCTGGTCCGGCACGCCACCTTTGGCACAGCGACAGTATCCGCCGGCTGGCGAATCGACCTCGCTACCGCCCGTACCGAGACTTACTCGCGCCCGGGCGTCCTGCCCAAGGTCCAACCCTCGACTATCGACGCCGACCTCTTGCGCCGCGACTTCACGATCAACGCCCTCGCGCTGGCCCTCAACGGTCCCGCCCCCGGCAAGCTCCTCGACCCGACCCGCGGCAAGGACGACCTCGACGCCGGCCTCGTGCGCGTCATCCACGACCGCAGCTTCCAGGACGACGCCACGCGCATCCTCCGCGCCGCCCGCTACGAAACGCGGTTCGGCTTCCGCCTCGAAGAGGCAACACAAGACCTCGTCCACCGCGACCTCCCGTATCTCGTCACGATCACCGGCGTCCGCCTCCGCCACGATATCGAGCGCACCTTCGAGGAAGGGCGAGCGGACCAAGCGGTCTCCCGGCTACGAGGTCTCGGCGTCCTTTCCACGGTTCATTCAGGCCTCGACTGGACACCCGCCCAAGCGAAGGCACTCCGAGTCTTAAAGCCACCCCTTCCGGCCGGCAGCCGCCCGGTCGCCTGGGCGATCCTTGCCTGGGAGACGCCGTCCGCGCAGATCGAACCGCTAGTAAAGCGCCTCGCACTGACTAAGGCCCAAGCCGAAGCCGTGCGCTCCGTCCCGTTCCTGAGAGACCTGCGCGCCCGGCTCAACAACGACCTACGGCCCAGTGAGGTCGATCGTCTCCTGTCATCGTTCCCGCTCAACGCGGTGCTCGCGCTCAGTGTCATCGAAGACACCCCAGCGAGCCGGTGGGCACGGCTGTACCTCAAGCTGAGATCCATCCACCCCCTCCTTCGAGGCGACGACCTGCAGTCGCTCCGCGTCCCGCGCGGCCCCGCTGTCGGCGAAATGCTCGCCCTCCTCCGCGCTGCTAAGCTGGACGGAGAAGCGAAGACCCGCGCCGACGAAGAGCGCCTCGTCCGCGAGTACCTCGCACAGAACAGCGAATGACTCAAACCAACACCTGCCACGTCTGTGGCGAACCCATCCCGCCGGACCGCCTCGCCACCTGCAACAACTGCGAGAACACCTTCCACCTCCGCACACGCGAAGACCAGGACGGCACCGACTGCGGCGAAGTCTGGATCAGCGAGCAGTACCTCTCGCTAGAGTTCGCCTGCTTCATCTGCCTGGGCAAAGCGCCGAGTGGCCTGGAGCCAGCGGTAGGTAAGGGACACTAACGCCCGTAGAGGCGTCCCGGCGGGGCGTATCTAAGTCTCCCCAAACTTCCCCAACAACGCCGCTATCGCCTTCGTCCCCAGCAAGAAGTCCGCCAGGCGGATGTTCTCGTTCGGCGCGTGGATCGCCGCGTCCGGGTAGCCGATCCCGCAGTCGACCGTCGGCAGTCCGAGCGTCGTGACGAAGGGATAGAGCGGGCCCGTCCCCGCCATCGTCGGTGCAACGACCGGTTCAGCGCCGTAAACGCCGCGGCAGGCGTCCAGGATCACCTGGACCAGCGGATGGGTCACCGGCGTGCGTGCCGGGTGCTCGCCGCCGTGGTTCTTGATCGCGATGTCGCTGAAGCCGTTCTTGTCCAGGTGCGCCCGCAGCTTGCGTTCGATGTCGTGCGGGTCCTGGTCGTTGACGAGGCGGAAGTCCACCTTCGCCATGGCCTTCGCCGGCAGCACCGTCTTCGGCCCCTCGCCCTCGTAGCCAGACGACAAGCCGTCGATCGTCGCCGTCGGCTCAAACAGGTGCCGGATGTTGTACTCGAGGCCGGTCACGCCGGTGGTCGTCCGCTCGATGTCGTAGGTCTTCAGCGTCTCGGCATAGTCGTGCGGCAGCTTTTCAACGGCCGCCCGCTCATCAGCCGTCGGTGGCTTCACGTCGTCGTAGAAGCCATCAATCATGATCCGTTCGTCAGGTCCCTTGATCGACGCCAGCGCCCAGACCAACCGCCACGCTGCGTTCGGCAACACCGTGCCATACGACGAGTGCGCGTCATGGCTGATCCCCTCGCAGGTCAGCTCTACGTAGAGGAGTCCCTTCACCCCGAGCGTCACCATCGGCAGGCCGTCCCAGGTCACCCCGCCGCCCTCCCAGACGCATGCGTCAGCCGCCAGCAGGTCCTTGTGGCGCTCGATGAACGCCTCCATGTGCGGCGAACCGATCTCCTCGTCGCCCTCGATGCAGAACTTGATCCCGCACGGCAGTTCGCCGCGGGTCTCGCGCCAGGCTTTGATCGCCGCGAAGCGGGCGGCGATGTTGCCCTTGTTGTCGGAAGAGCCGCGTCCGTAGAGCTTCCCGTCCTTTTGCACGGGCTCGAACGGCGGCGTCTTCCAGAGCTCAATCGGCTCTTCCGGCTGGACGTCATAGTGATCGTAAAAGAGCATCGTCTTCGGGGACTGCCCCTTGGCTTCCGCGTAGACGATCGGCTGCCCCGGCGGTCCTTCCGGCTTCGGCAGGATCTGCACCTCGAACCCGAGCCCGCGCAGTTCGCCCGCCACCCAGTCGGCTGTCTCCGTGATCGCCCGGCCTTGCGCACTCACGGTTTCGAACCGGCAAAGCTCCACCAGCTTGGCAATTGCCTCATCGTGGTGGTCATCGCAATACTTCAGTACCTCATCCATCTCTGGCTCCTGCCTGCTTGCTGCTTGCTACTTCGTCCGAACCATCGAGATGATATCCTCCGGCTCCCGCTCCCGCCAGAACGCCTCCTCCGGACGGACCGGCCGGTACCCCATCCGCAGCCAGAAATAAAGCCCGAGGCCGTTGCGCACGTAAACGCTCGCCAGAAAGCGCTCCGCCAGTCCCGCCGACTCGATCAGCCGCACCGCTTCCGAGCCGAAGCCCCAACCACGCCTGCCCACGGACAGCGCGAGGAATTCCACGGTCAGCCAGCCCGCCGCTGGAGACCCCGCGCGGTACGTGACCAGCCCGATCGGCGCAGGATCGGCGCTACGGGCAATCACGAGCGTCGCGCCGTTTCCCTCGATCATCTGAAACGAGGCCAAGGCGCTTGCGAAATCGATGATCTCTGGATCGCGCCTGCCGCGCACAACGGCCGCCGCCTCAGGCCACCACTCTTCAACCGCTGGCATGTCACCGGGCAGAATGGGCCGCAACACAATGCGCGCGCCGGCGATCGCGCTCACGGCGCGGGCGTTCGCGCGCTGAGCCACGCGCTGACGTGCGACGACATCTCACGCATCGCCACCTGCCGCACCGGACAACCTGGCAGCGACTGTAGGAACGACGGCCCGTATTGCTTCGTGATGATCCGCTGGTCGAGCACAACCAGAATGCCGCGATCGGTCTTCGTGCGGATCAAGCGCCCAAACCCCTGCTTAAAGCGGATCACCGCCTGCGGAAGGGCATACTCGTTGAATGGATCCTCGTATAGCTCGGCGCGAGCTGCAAAGATCGGATCCGTCGGCACGGCGAACGGCAGCCGCGCCATCACCAACAGCGATAGCGCGTCACCGGGGATGTCCACGCCCTCCCAGAAGCTCGACGTCCCCAGGATCACAGAGCGCGGATGTGTCCGCAGCGCCCGCACAAGTTGGCGGGGCGAGCCATCGATCCCCTGTCCCAGCACGTCGATCCCGTCGCGCTTCAGCGTGTCGGCCACCAGCCAGTGCGTCGCCCGCAACGTCGAATGTGAAGTGAAGAGCACGAGCGCCCGCCCGCCGGATGCGCGGGCCAGATCGACGATCGTCCGCCCCAGCTCATCGAGGTACCCGGTTGAGCCCGGGTCCGGCATGTCGCGTGGCACCAACACCAGCGCCTGTCGCGGGAAGTCGAACGGCGATCCCAGGGCCAGCGTCTCGCAATCGGCGAGGCCCAGCCGCTGCTGCAGGTAGTTGAAGCTATTCTGCGTCCGCAGAGTCGCCCCCGTCAGCAGCACCGTCCGCCGGTCTTCGTACAGTCCGGTCCGCAGTAGGTCATCGACGACCAACGGCACCCAAGCCACGATGATCCCGCCGTCTGCGCGGTCAATCTCCAGCCACACTACTCGCTGCGGGTCGTCTTCCTCCAGCGCAGCCGATAGACCCGCCAGGAACCCGACGGCCGTCTCCAACGATTGCTGAACCGCTGCGACAATGATCTCCTGGTTCAGCATCCCCAGCTCCTCCGCGCTCGTCAGCCCATCGAACATTCGGCCCAAACGTGTTGCGATGTCGCTCAGCGCCAGCCGGCAGTTCTCCCAGGCAATCTCCACGTCCGACCAGTCTGGCTGGACGCGCATCGACTTCGTGATGTGGAGCCGCGAGTCCTGGTCTGCGCTCGGCGGCGCCTGCTGCACCAGGAACGCCTTCAGGACGTCCGACAGGTCCCGCACCCGCGGTTTCGCCGCCCGCGCTGCCTCATGCAGTCCGGCGGCCAGAGCTCCCAGCTCCTGGCCCGCATTGAGCGCCGCCGGCGCCGTCCGCAGCGCCTTGCCGAGCGATGGCACCACATCCTCACACGCTTCCAGCAACTGGTGCAGCTCCCGCTCGCGCCCTGTGAACCCGAACTGCCGCGTCGCCTCGTCCTCCAGGTTGTGCGCTTCGTCGATGATCAGGTGCTCGTACGGCGGCACCACGCGGCCGCCGGTGCCAATGTCAGCCAGCAACAAGGCATGGTTCACGACCACAATGTGCGACGCCTCCGCACGCTTCCGCGCCCGCAGCATGAAGCACGTTCCGTCCACGACGAACGGGCTGTTGTCGGCGGTGCACCCAGCGCCGTCGGCGCTCAGGCGCGACCACAACAGTTCCTCTGGCGGCGAGAGCCGGATCTCGCCGCGGTCCCCCGTGTCGGTCTCGCCCAACCAGACAAGAATCTTGGACGCCAGGAACGCTTCTTCGTCGGACAACGACGCCGACGTCCGCAGCGTGTTGAACCGCTTGAGGCAAAGGTAGTTGCGCCGGCCCTTCAGTTGACAGACCCGCAACCCGGCCTCAGGCAGCAGCGCTTGCACCGCCGGCAAGTCCTTCTTCGTGAGCTGTTCTTGCAGGTTGATCGTTGATGTCGACACGACGACGCGCCCCTGGTTGGCAAGCGAGTGGCACGCCGCAGGGATCAGGTACGCCAGGCTCTTGCCCGTCCCGGTCCCGGCCTCCACCATCAGCCGCGCGCCGCTGTTGAACGCCTCAGCTACTGCCACGGTCATCTCATCCTGTTGCAGACGCCGCTCGTACTGCGGAAAGAGATCGCCGCGCCCCGATGCCGAGGTCAACACAGATATCGCCCGCTCCGCCGGCACCGGCAACGGCTCAGTCTTCGGACGTAGCGGCCGCACGTCGGCGCTGGCAGGCGCGCGGACAAGCGGCCGCTTGACCGGCGGACGCTGCGATGCCTCGTCCCAGGCTTCGCGGAAGAAGCCGCGCCACGGCCATGCCGTCGGCACCAGCCACTGCGCAACCTGCCCCAGCACCTCGTCCGGCAGTTCCAGCGCTCGCTCGATCAGCCCGAGGAATACGCCGCGCGTCGCTTGTGCGTCGGCGAGTGCGCGATGCTGCACATCGAACGCCACGCCGAAGTGCGCAGCAAGTGCCGCGAGGCTCCATTGCCCGAGTCCAGGCAGCAGGATGTGCGACAGGTCCGCTGTGTCATACAACCAGGGCGGACGGCGAATGCCCTCGCGGTCAAGGATCGGCGCGTCAAACCGGACGATGTTCTGTCCCACCAGGACACTGCGCTCGATAAAGCGCTCGAAGTTCCCGACCGCGGCCTCCAGGGGAGGCGCCGCGCGCAACTCCTCCTCGCGCAGACCCGTCAGCTGAAGGACAACGTCCGGCACCTCGCGTGGCGGCCGCACCAGCGTCTCGAACGTGCCGAGGACGGCGTCCCGGGTAAAGCGCACCGCGCCGATCTCAATGATCGCGTCCTCATTGGTGTCGAGACCGGTCGTCTCGAGGTCAAAAGCTACGTATTCGAGCGCCATTGCGGCGCCATCATAGCAGCGGTCAGGCACGAAACCGGCGCAAACGTGTCAGTTGCTTGTGGATACCCCACCCTTGTCATGTCGACGGCCAGCGCACAGCCGGACTTGTCGTCTCGACGAAGGAGAGATCTTGCATCACGACGTGCTCGCCTCCCGCGACCTCCAGAATGCCGCCACCTGATCCCGAGCACCGGCCCTACTTGCTGCCCGCAGGTTCCTCTTCCAGCTCAAAGCGCTGGAGATTGCCCTCAGGCAGCCCCCGCCCGGCGTAGTAGCGACCTGCGTGAAGCTGCTCCAGCATGTGCTCCTGGTCCCGCAATTCTTCCTCAAAGACGGTCACGAAGTAGGCGACGCCCTGCGTCGAGTGGCAGTCGCTCGCACCCACGCCGCGCTTACCCATGACGCGCGCCACCTTCAGCGCGAACTGGTTCTCCTTCATCTGCGTCCCCCCGTTCGCCACCTCGATGTCATCGACTATGCCGAAGATCGGCATCCGCTCGGCCGCCTCCTCGGGCGCCATCGAGAACGGCGGCCGGCCCTCGCGGCGGAAGTGGATCGGGTCGAAGAAGTGACGGAACGGATGTGCGACGATCATGAACCCGCCGAGGTCGTCCAGAACCTTGCGCAGCTCCGCCGCCTTGCGGATCCCCGGCACGTAGCCGGTCAACCCGATCGCGATGATATGCCCCATGTCCGTCGATACTTCCATGCCACGGTTGACGAACAGCCCACTGCGCTCCCGAAACTCCTTGAGCGCAAACTCGTCCCAGACCCGGTCGTGCTCCGTAATGTTGACGCCCGTGAGCCCGATCCCGTGCGCCACCTCGATCAGTTGGTCCGGGGTCAGCGACGAGTCGGCCGCACCGCGCACGGTGTGCACGTGCATATCGACGATGGTACCTGTCACAGCGCCATCTTATCCGGCGCCATCGGCCGCAGACCACATGGCCATCGATTCCGCCGCCGCGAGCGTGCGCACGACGTGAATCTTCTCGCCTCGCCGCACCCGAGACACCCTGGCCTGGATTGCGCGCGCCTCCTGCTCGCCATTGGCCACACAAAACAGCGCCGGGCCCGCCCCACAAACGCACACCGCACGCGCACCCGCCTCCACCAGCGCGTCGCGGAAGAACGCGAGGCCCTCGAACGTCACGTACGCCGCGCGCTCGAAAGCGTTGAACAGCGGCGCGTCCAGGGGGCGCCCACCCTCAAGGGACGCAATGAAAGCGTCAATGCACGAACCGTCAGTAAAGTCGCCAGCAGTCAACGTCGCGTACATTCGCTTCGTCTTCTGGGCGAGCGAGAGCGGCGGCACAAGCACTACAAGCCACACCGGCGGTACGTCCGCCAGGGACGTCACCCGCTCGCCCCGTCCCTCTACCAGCGCCGTCCCGCCGCGCAGAAAAAATGGGACGTCTGAGCCGGTCCTCGCTGCGACATCCGCTAATCGAGCCGGTGTTATGTCGACTCCCCACAACGCCGACAGCGCCCGCAACGTTGCCGCGGCATCGGAGCTTCCGCCGCCGAGACCTGCTCCGACCGGGATGCGCTTCGTGACCCGGATCGCAGCGGCCGGCTCACGTCCGGCCTCGGTCGCCATCGCAACCGCTGCTCGCTCGACCAAATCTTCTCCATCACCCGCATACTCGACATTCCGCGCTATCGTTAGATCCTCCGCCGCATCTACAGACAGTTCGTCGCACAACTCCACGGTCTGCATCACTGTTCTCAACTCGTGGTAGCCGTCATCGCGGCGACCGAGCACTTCCAGCGTCCAGTTGATCTTCGCCGGCGCGATCGTTGTGATCATGCCGTGGCGCGACGCCTGTATGCGAGATACACCTCACGCCAGGCTTCGAGGCCCAGCATCGCTGGCCGCTGCTCGCCGTCGACGCCACGTTCAGCCAGGATCGCATCCACCTCTGACGCCTCGATCCCAAGGCCAATCGCCAGCGAATTACGCAAGCGCTTGCGCGGCGCCGCGAACCCCGCCTGCACAAGCTGAATGAACGCCTGCACGTTGTCCACTTCGACGTCTGGCGACGGATGCACGTCCAACCGCACGACCGCGGAATGCACCCGCGGCGGCGGGCGAAATGCCCGCGCCGGTACCCGAAACAAAAGGCGTACCTCCGCGAAAATCTGCGTCTCGGCGGCAAGATAATTCATCTTCCCCGGCTTCGCGGCCATCCGTTCGGCCACCTCAGCCTGCAACGTAGCCACGATCCGCCGCGGTGGCGTCCGCGACTGCAGAAACCGCCGAATGATCGCCGTCCCAACGTTGTAGGGAAGGTTGCCCACCACGACGTACGGCAACCCACCCTCCCCAAGCGACAGAATCTCCTCCACGGACGCCTCGAGCGCGTCCGCGTGGACCACGTGAACACGCTCGTCGCCTGCGTACATCTCTACTAGCGCCGGCGCGAGCCTGTCGTCCATCTCAACCGCGATCAGGTGCGACGCGCGTTTGACAAGGTGCTTCGTCAGCTGCCCCGTCCCCGGCCCGATTTCGACAACCGTGTCTTCAGGTTCGATCCCAACCGCATCTACAATCCGCGAGAGAATCCGTGGATCGACAAGCCAGTGTTGCCCAAGGGACTTCTTCGCCCGGGCGCCGCGTATCTGGGTCACCCAAGAATCATACGGTAGCAGAAGACCGGGCCCGAAACACTTGGCAGTTGAGGACTCGAGGCGAGAGCTAGTTCAAAATGCAGATCTGGATGTACTTCGAGCCCCAGTCGTACACATCGTTCGCCCCATAGCCCAGGTCGATGTGCGCGCCCTTCACTCCACCGCCGGTATCAGCGGCGATCCCGTAGCCGTATCCGGGCACAAACATTCGCGTGCCGAGCGGGATCACAGTCGGGTCCGTGGCGATGATGCCCTTGTAGACGGTCGTGCCCGTCGCCGTGATGCCGTTTCCACCTGCGCTAATCGCCGTGTAGTAGGTAGACCACACCGTCATGTACGACGCACATTCCCCCTCTATCGCAGCCAACGCCGGCGCAACCCCCGCATCCACTTTCGTCCCGAGCAACACTATCTCGTTCGTCGGCGCGATCGTCTCGGCGCTGAGATACTTTCGCGTGACCTCACGGCCGTTGATCATGTGCACCGTGTAGCTCCGCCGCGACACGCCAATAGTACCCTCCTGGGACACCACCCTGTCTCCCAGGTCGATGCTGTTGTCATAGCGGGAGATCGTCCGGAATAGGATCGGCTCGTCTTCATTCACAACGATGTCGCGGATCATCGTTAGGCTGATCAGCATTCCCGGCCGCACCTTCGCACTCAGCGCCGGGAACACGATGTCGTCTTCAAACACCCTGATTCCGTGTTCTGCCAGCACGCCCCCGACGGTCGTGGCTTGTGTATCGATCTGTTCGTCATCGTCACCGAGGACGAACCGCACCTTGGTTGCGTAGTCAATGTAGACGTGCATCCCGGCGGTCAGGACGCTGTCGGCCGGCGGCGACACCTTGTCGAACGCCCCGAGCTTTATGCCCGCGCCTGTCAGGGCGTCACCCACTGTCTCGTACGGCGTCGTCTGACGCGCGGAGAGGCCGTTTTCGTGAAGCGTGAACGCGATTGCCTTGCCACTGAGCGGCACCCGAAGCGATTCCTGGTCACCACCACCCAGCACGCCGCGCGAGGCCAGTCGCGCGACGGCCGAGAGCAGAGGCTGAGGAATGAGCACAGAGGCGGGATTGCTCTGTTCAGCGAGGGTGGAGGTTGATGCCGTCGTTGGCGCCATCATCCCCGAAATGCTCTCGGCCTGCAGGCGGAGCACCGAGGACACAGCCTCCGCAGTACGCAATTCCGCTTCGATCTGCGACGGGGCGTCGGCGCCCGCATGAGTGCGGGTGATCGGGACGACAATTGCGACCAGGAGGGCAGCCAAAAGGGCGACAAGAATGGGGATGTGTAGATGCCCGTTTGGGACTGCGAGCAGGACTTGCCGTAGCTGCCATTCCAAAGGGAACGGGAACCCCCTCCCGGGCAGCCTAAGCTCTTCGCTTCGAATAACACCCCATCCTGAATTGCGCCGGCCGATGGACCCCGCGCCTTAACGCGCTTGGTCCGGTCGTGCACCCGCTGTCGATCTGGACCGCAAGCTTACCCATAACAGCCAGCTCCGGCCCGGTGAACCTGCGGCACCCAGACCTAACCACTTACCGTTGCTTCCTTCCGGATCTGGCGGGGTTCATGGCGGCCTGCCGCGCAGGGCCAGGCTATCAACGCCAACTTGTTACGGGCAGTCCCTGCGGGACCTGGACCTCGAGCGGGAATTCGACCCCGCTATAGCGGGTTGCGGGTACAGGGCACCGCTAGCTCCCCGTCTAGCACGACCAAGTGACCATGCTATGGGCGCTTCAACGCGGGTGTCAAACGCTTCTGGCATAACCGGTGTGAGATATGCACACTTTTGTAACCCGTGTTCAGATACGAGAACCACAATCTCACCGCTCTTGGCCTTCCCTACCGCTTTTCCACGTTTTCCGTCATGCTCTAACCCGCAGTGCCTGTAACCTGCATCCTGAAACCTGTACCCTTACCTCATGCAAAGCACCACCGGCGTGCGCATCCGCAAGGCCCTTATCCTCGCCGCCGGCTACGGGACCCGCTTTCTTCCCGCCACTAAGGCCGTCCCCAAGGAGATGCTCCCGATCCTCGACCGGCCTGTCATCCAGTACATCGTTGAGGAAGCCCTCGCCGCTGGCCTCGACCAGATCGTCATCGTCACCGCGATGGGCAAGCGCGCCATCGAAGACCACTTCGACCGCAACGCCGATCTTGAAACAGCTCTAGAACGCAAGCCGGACTACCTCGAAGACGTCCGCCGCGTCAGCGGCATCGACATCGCGTTCATCCGCCAGAAGGAGATGAAAGGCCAGTCACACGCCATCCTCGGCACCCGCCGCTTCATCGGCGACGAACCCTTCGCGCTCTTCTACCCTGATGACGTCATCTTTTCGGACCGCCCGGCGATCGGCCAACTGCTCGACGTGCAGGCCCGTCACGGCGGCAGCGTCATCGCCGTTCAGCGCGTTGGCCCGGAGGATATCGTCCATTACGGGGCAATCGATGCCGAACCCGTCGAGGACCGCGTCTGGCGCGTCCGCAGCATCGTTGAGAAGCCGCGCGCCCAAGATGCCCCCTCGAACCTTGGCACGGTCGGCCGTTTCGCCCTCGCCGCCGACATCTGGCCACTCCTCGAAAAGACGCCACCAAGCCTGAACGGCGAGATGTTTTTCACCGATACGATGACGATGCTGATGAAACAGGGCGGCGAAATCTTCGCCTGCGAATACGAAGGAGAGCGTTTCGATACTGGTAGGCCGCTCGGCCTCCTCAAAGCGTCGATCTACACTGCGCTGCGCCGGCCTGACGTGGCCCCCGAACTCCTGGAATACCTCCGCTCACTGAACGTTCCGGCATGACCACACGAACGCTCGTCCTCGGCATTCCCCTCCCCAACGTCGCCTTCGACAACGCCTCTTTCCTCTCCGCGCCGAGCTTCAGCGAATACACTCGCCTTATCATCGAGCCGGCGGCCGCCTCGCGAGTTATCGACGAAGTGGTCGAAAAGTCGGAATCCCACCAATCGTACGGGGGCCAGGCTATCGTCAACGGCGAGGCTAGCTCTTACGCCTTCGGACTGGCTGAACTCCTCGAGATGCGCCGCCGCGAGACCGCCCGCCTCGTCGAGCGCGGCGGACTCATCGTCTGTTTCGGCTACCCGGACGTCGCCCACTCTGGGGTGACTGGCGAGCCGGCCTGGCGCCGCTTCTCCTGGCTACCGGAAACCGAAGGCTTCTCGCCGCCTGAGCACCTGCTCACCGGCTTCGGCAAGCCCGGCGCCACCCTCACCGATGAGGCGCATCCATTCGCGCCGTTCATCAGCGCTCTCGCCCCCAAGATGGCTTATCGCGCCTACGCCGACGAAGACGCCCCGGCGCTGCGCGATCGCGGTCGCGTCTTCGCCCGCAGTGCCGGTGACGTGGCGATCGCTTTCGACCTGCCCGTCGGCAACGGCACGATCGTCTTTCTCCCGGCGATCGAAAAGCCCGAGGCGATTCGCACACAGGTCGCCCAAGCGATCGCGGAGTGCCTTACCGCGTGGGACGCTCAGGCATCGCCACAGCCGCTGGAATGGAAGCACAAGGAGGCATCGTGAACGGACTGCTCAAGGGCAAGCGCGCTCTCATCATGGGCGTTGCCGATAGGCACAGCATCGCCTGGGGCATCGCGCGAGCGATGCACAGCCACGGTGCAGCGCTCGCCTTTACCTTTCAGCAGGAGGAGAAAGGCCGCCTCGAACGCAACCTCCGCGGCTTGCTGAAGGAGCTCGGCAATCCGGAAGACTTCCCGATTTTCCCCTGCGACGTCACCAGCGACGCCGACATCGACTCAGCGTTCAGCGCCGCCGCCGGCGCCCTCGGTGGCCTCGATTCCCTGGTCCACGCCGTTGCCTATGCAGACCGTGACGACCTCAACCGCCCTTTCTCGGAGATCTCCCGCGGCGGCTACAAAATGGCTCTCGAGATCAGCGCCTATTCATTGAACGCCGTCTCACGAGCAGCCGCACCGCTGATGGAGCAAGCCGGCGGCGGCAGCATCATGACCCTCACCTACAACGCTGTCGAAAAGGCCGTCCCCGGCTATAGCGCGATGGCTGCGGCCAAAGCAGCGCTCGAAGTGGGCGTCCGGTATCTGGCGGCCGAACTGGGGCCGCGCAAGATACGCGTGAACTCGATCTCCGCCGGCCCCGTCCGCACCCTCTCCGCGAGTGCGGTTAAGGGCATAACGATGCTCCGTCGTTGGACCGAGGAAGCCTCGCCGTTGCGCGAAAACATCACCCCGGAAGACGTCGGCAACACTGCCGTCTACCTGGCGAGCGACATGTCGCGGATGGTCACCGGCAACATCATCTTCGTAGACAGCGGGACGCACATCCTCGGGCCGCAAATCGCCGCGGTGTCATCGTCCGAAGACGCCGGCTAGATATCTTCGTCCGGCTTCTCGTCTTCGTCGTCAGCCGGTCCCAGGATCTCGTCGCGCAGGAACTTTTCGCCTAGCTCCCGGCGCTCGCGGCCAAGCCCGCGTAGCATGTCGACGATATCTGATAACCCCTCAAGCTCTTCGGAGAGCTCCGGGTGCGCCTCCAGTTGCTCCTTGAGGTCGGCCTTGCCCGTTAGCAAGTCATCAAGGTCTGGCCTCGTGCGTTCCGTCGGAGGTTGGACACGCCGGCGCTGCGGCGACCGTGACGGCGGCGCCTCGTGCTGCTCGGCAGCCGTCGGCATCGTGCGGATCGTCTGCAGCGCCGTCTTCAGCCAGCGCTGCGTCGCCCGAGACGTGCGGGCAACGCGCACGAGGACATCCGGATCTATGCGTCTGATCGTCTCGTCTTTCAAATGTGCCCCCGCGTCTACAGGCGCTATCTTACGCCCCTCTGTTACGTAAACAAACCTGGGCGCCCTATGTTTCGGTCGCGCCCCCGGAACGCAACCTTGATGAGCTAGCGAAAGGCGAGTCCGCTGGCGCAATCGTCGGCTGACGCTCGGGTCGGCAGGGCCGACAACAATCACAACGCAGGCCGGTGCAGTCAGGATTGCCCGGCAGCTCGACGAATCGGTATAAACCGGGCCTAGGGCCACGGTTTGCGGGAGTCTAGGTCGGTAAGCTTCCGCTGACGTCGCTGGTCGTCTCTTCGTCCAACCGCACCAGGCCCGTCATCAGGGCGT
Source organism: Dehalococcoidia bacterium (assembly GCA_040882565.1). Lineage (GTDB taxonomy): Bacteria > Chloroflexota > Dehalococcoidia > SM23-28-2 > RBG-16-64-32 > CF-162. Next base: position 6,646 of record JBBEAZ010000019.1, on the reverse strand, counting down.
GGCGGACAAGGTCGGTACGCCGGTCGACATTGAGCTTGCTCATGATGTGACTCACGTGGGCTTTGACCGTACCTTCCGAAAGGAAAAGCTCGTGGGCGATCTCCTTGTTCGACATGCCCCGCGTGACCAGTGTCAGCACTTCCATCTCGCGGTCCGTCAGGTTCTGGCCGTTGCTCTCGTCGCCTGCGTACGAGGCGGCACGTGACAGGCGGGTCAGAATGTGCCGGATAAGTTCCGTTTCACAGACGAACGTGCCATTGGCGACAAGCCTGATCGCGTCCGTCAGCCGGGAGGTCGGTCCGTCCTTCAGCAGGAAGCCGAGCGTATGGAGACGCATATACATCGGGATGTCTTCCGGGGTGATATTCCGCGCATCCTCCGAGGTCCCCAGGAAAAGCACCTTCAGCACGGGCAGCCATTCGTTTATCTGTGCGTAGGTCGCGCGACCAGTTCCTTCAACGGCCACCGAATCGATCAGGAGGACATCCGCCTCGCGGAATGCCGCAAGCGCCGCCAGCTCGGCCAAATCCCGTGCTTCGCCGACGACCTGCATGTCGGGTTCTGCATTGATCGTGCTGACCAGCCCGAGTCGCAGCGGCTCGAACGGTGCAACTACGCAAACCTTCACATCAACCATCGCTTACGGAGATTCTACCCCGGGTACGCGAATCTGTGAAGATCGATGCGTATCCTTCGTCTATCAGGACTAAACCAACGGGCGCCCGAGCCTCGGCCCGGGCGCCTCGCGCTGCGTCAGATCGAGATTCAGTCGACTATCAAGGTCCCAGGCGCTGAGCAACCCGGTTCTTGCGAAATCTCCAGCCCCGCTTCGAACCGTAGAACCTGAAGCGCGTCCTGCACGTCGATAGCCTCGTCGCAGTTGATGTCCCCCGCGTCGATGCAGGCCGGCGCCGGCCAGATCGAGGCGTCGTAGCGCAGGATGTGCAACGAGTCGATCGGGTTGACGCCGGTTTCGGAGCAGTCCACGTTCCCACGGTACAGACCCTTGACGACGCTCAACACACACGGCAACACGCCACCCGTCGTGGCGGGAGGATCGCCGCCGGCACCCACATCGATCTCTTTCACAACGCACTTAAAGTGCTGGTGCAAAGAGGGCGTCACTGGCCCTGCGTCGCACAAATCACCTATCCCATCGCGGTCGATGTCGGCCTGTCCCGTGTTCGCTGTGGTCGTACAGTTGTCTCCGCGGTTCACCCAGCCATCGTTGTCGTGGTCCTGGTCGATGTCAGACGCGCTGGAATCCGGATCGCAGAGATCAGGCAGGCCGTCGCCGTCCGTGTCTCCGCTCGGTTGCGGCACGCGCGGGTCCCAGCCCAGCGTGTTGCCGGTCAGCGGGCAAGGATCGAGCGGGTTGGGGATGCCGTCGCCGTCTTCATCGTATTCGCTGGCGATAAACGTCACAAAGTTGTACCCGCCATCGGCCGGGTTCGTCAGCACCGGCTCGCCTCCCTCGTCAACGCCTGCGACACCCGTCGCTGGATTGTCCAGCGTCAGGCCAAAGATCGTCTGGCTGGACGTAAACGGCGAACAGAAGTCTGTGATCGCGCTCGGCGCCCGCGTCGCACCCGGGTCGCCGATGTCCTGCAACACCAACACGACCGGGATTCCCAGGCTGGCGTCCAGCGCCAGGCCGTTTACCGCCACCCCAGGCTCGAGGAACAGGAACTGGACGCCGACCTCGCTGCCGGAAATGTCAACCTGGCCGTAGGTTCTCATGATCGGCTGCAGGGGATCGCCGCCCGGGAACGGCACGTCCCGCACGAGCCGCGAGAGGAAGTCCGGCCAGAGTTCGGCCCCGTCCGGGATGCCGCTCGAGTCAGCGTCCTCGAACATCTCGCCAACGTCATTGGCATCGGTGTCGTGGAACACCACTGTTGCCGACATGTCGACGGTCGCGTTCACCAAACCGAACTCCAGTGGCAACACGCTCACGCAGGGATTGTTCAGCAGGCCCAGCGTCGCGTTTGAGTTCAGTTCGCCGACAACCGCTCCGATCGGCAGCACATCGCCCGCGCAACCGGAGTTGGCGCTGTCGGGGTCATTGGCCGGGCAGGAGCCAATCCCCCATTCGGGCGGGATGAAGGTGATCAGCCCCGCGAAAAGCGCATCCGGGGAATCGATCTGCACGTCAATGGTCAGGTCAGACTTCGCACCCGGCGCGGTGTTCGCCAACGTGAAATCGCCCGCCGGATGAAACGTGGTCGCCTCAGCAGGCGCATCCGTCAGCGTCAGAGTGAATAGGGCGGCGGCGAGCACCAGCAATCCCGGCAGCCACCCGCTTGAGACAGTTCGCATGCAAATCCCCTTTCACGGCATGCGTCGCATCATGCCGCTTCTGTAGGTCTGCCGAACCCCCCACGCTTCTATAAGTCACGCTAAGTCTGGAAATGAGATTCGTCAATTGGCGTGGACGGCCTTCGCGTGGATAACCGGTGCAGGTTTCGTTAACGAGCAGCTATTTGCCAATCCGCAGAAGCGACATGAACGCCTCCTGCGGGATCTCGACGTTGCCGACGCGCTTCATCCTCTTCTTGCCCTTCTTCTGTTTCTCGAGGAGCTTGCGCTTGCGCGTGACGTCTCCGCCATAGCACTTGGCGAGCACGTTCTTACGCAAGGCCTTCACGCTCTCTCGCGCGATGATGCGGCCGCCGATCGCGGCCTGGATCGGCACTTCGAACATCTGCCGCGGAATGAGGGAACGCAGACGCTCGACCAGCGACCGTCCGATACCCTGCGCGCGGTCGGCGTGGATCAGCAGGCTGAGGGCGTCGACCGGGACCCCGTTTATCAGGATGTCTACTTTTACCAGCTTGTCCGGTCTGTAGTCGGCGAAGGAGTAGTCGAGGCTGGCGTAGCCCTGGGTGCCCGATTTGAGCTGGTCGTAGAAGTCGACGAGCATTTCCGAGAGGGGCAGCTGGTACTCGAGGAGGACGCGGCGTTCGCCGGCCTTCAGGTGGGGGTCGTGTTCGAGGTAGTCCATCTTGACGAAGGAGCCGCGGCGGCTCGTGACGAGCTCCATGATGGCGCCGATGTAGCGGTCCGGGGAGACGATGGAGAGGTTCATCCAGGGCTCGCTGATGGACTCGATCTTGCTGGGATCGGGCATGTCGGCGGGGGAGTCGATGGGGATCTCGGTGCCGTCGGTGAGGAGGGCGCGGTACTCGACGGACGGGGCCGTGGCGAGGATGTCGAGGTCGTATTCGCGTTCGAGGCGCTCCTGGACGATGTCCATGTGGAGGAGGCCGAGGAAGCCGGCACGGAAGCCGGGGCCGAGGGCGACGGAGTTCTCCGGCTGATAGTTGAGGGCGGCGTCGTTGAGCTGGAGCTTTTCGAGGGCGTCGCGGAGCTCTTCGTAGTCCTCGGCGTTGGTGGGGTAGAGGCCAGCGAAGACCATCGACTTGGCAGGCTGGTAGCCGGGCAGCGGCTCGGTGGCGGGGGCGGCTTCGTTGGTGATCGTGTCGCCGACGCGGCAGTCGCGGACGGTCTTGAGGCCGGTGGCGACGTAGCCGACCTCGCCGGCGTCGAGGCCGTCGGTGGGAGAGAAGGAGGGGCGAAAGGCGCCGGTCTCGAGGGGCTCGATGGTGCGACGGGTGGCGATGAGGCGGAGCTTGTCCTTGCCGGTGATGCGGCCGTCCATGACGCGGACGTAGGCGATGACGCCCTTGTAGGAGTCGTACTTGGAGTCGAAGATCAGGGCGCGGAGGGGAGCGTCAGGGTCGTGGGAGGGGGGCGGGACGCGCTTGACGACGGCCTCGAGGAGGGCGTCGATGCCGGTGCCTTCCTTGGCGGAGACGTAGATGACCTCGTCCATGTTGAAGCCGATGACCTCGCAGACCTCATGGGCGACGCGCTCGGGCTCCGCGGAGGCGAGGTCGATCTTGTTGATGACGGGGATGATGGTGAGGTTGAGGTCGAGGGCCATGTAGACGTTGGCGAGGGTCTGGGCTTCGATGCCCTGAGAGGCGTCGACGACGAGGAGGGCGCCTTCGCAGGCAGCGAGGGCGCGGGAGACTTCATAGGTGAAGTCGACGTGGCCGGGGGTGTCGATGAGGTTCAGTTCGTAGGAGCCAGGATCAAGGAGCAAGGAGCCAGAGGGTGGGGCAGGCTCTTGCTCCTGGCTCCTGGCTACTGGCTCCCCGGCGGGCGGGGCGGCGGGGAGGGTGTAGGCCATCCGCACAGCCGCCGCTTTGATGGTGATGCCGCGCTCGCGTTCGAGGTCCATGGAGTCGAGGACTTGCTCGGACATGTCGCGGAGGGAGATGGTGCCTGTGGCTTCGAGGAGGCGGTCGGCGAGGGTGGATTTGCCGTGGTCGATGTGGGCGATGATGCAGAAGTTGCGGATGTGGTCCTGGTTCACGGACGTGCTCGATGTGGGCTCGATTTTCCGCTAGAGGCGGACGCGAGGCGGAAGTTGCGGATCCGCCAGAGGACGGACAAGTCACGGTCCTGGTTCACGCTCTTAGGTTAGCGCGGATAGTGGTTAGGGGTTAGTGGCGAGTTTGTTTGGCAAAAATGGGGGTCAGGTATCCCGGTATTCGCTGATCGGGAGGCGCCGAATGCGCATCCTGGTCTCTTCGACAGCGACTATGCAGCCCCCGTTGAGCGACTCCTCGATGTCGGGCAAGGCGGCAATGACGCGGTCCGCCTGGCTGCGCGGGGTTCCGAGCGGATGACGGAACAGGATCAGGGATGGGAGCACATCGTCGCGCAGTGCCAGTAGCATCGCGAAGTCGGTATCCGCTGAGACGATGACTCGCTCCTCCACCCTGGCTCGGGCGAGCACCTCTGAATCGCTTGCCCTAGGCATTTAATAGTCCATTAAGTGGACTGCGTCGTGACCGGCGTCTCGCAACGCAGCCGCGACCACCGGGGACAGGGCGGCGTCGACGATGAACTTCAACTAAGAAGTGAGCGGGATGGCGCGCTCACGGACCGCCTCAGCGGCGTAGCGAAGGGCCTCTTTGATGTCTTCGGCCTCAAGGTAGGGGTAGGCGTCCAGAATCTCGGTCTCGGTCATGCCTTCGGCTACCATCCCGACGACCGTGGCAACGGGCACACGCAGTCCACGGATGCAGGGCACACCCCCCATTTTCTCGGCTTCGATTGTGATCCTGGTGTACTTCATGGTGATCGCCTCGTGAGTTTCATTATAGGGCGATTCAAAAGGAAAAGCGCCGAGGCTGAGGGGGTAGCCTACACTCGCGCTGCGTCTGCCAACACATGCGAAGCCTCGGGCGCGAGGAGAGTATAGCCTATCCGGAGCGGCGTGTGGAGGCGAAAGGGGCGGGGGGCACTCACGGGGCGTTGGGGGCGCAGCAACCGCGCGTGCGTCAACGGACATTCGAAGCGTCTGGGGTGCGGTCCGCCACGGCGGACGCCCCTACGGGGAGGACCACCGGTGTGCGTCTGCGCGGAGGTGAGGCTTGCTAATCTGCGTTGTGCTGTGCCGGGCCCGCGCGCTGCTCCATGCGTTGACCAACCTGCGAGCTCAGCGGCTCGCTATCATCGGCCCCGCACTGGTGAGCGGTCTCGGCGTCATCCACAGCTCCGACCAGCTCCTGGCAATCGCCGCATAGATACCAACGGATGCGGCCTTCCCTCTGGATGAACGTTAGTGCCTCCGTGGGCTTCGTGCTCCCGTCGATGCCGATCGTAACCATCATGTGGCGCCTTCTCTCAGGAATCGTTTGATGCCGAGGGAAGGTTCGCACGCCGACGCACCACGTGTCATGAAGTTTCTTCACGCCGTCAGCCTTGTGGGTGTGTCAAATGATCAACCCGAGGGATAGCGCGTCCAGGATGCGCGCTGCGGGGAGTAGACTGGGGCGGTGAAAGATTACTGGAGGACGCTATGACGACTGTGCACGACTGGAACCAGAACATTATCAAGGAGTTCCGCGAAAACGAGGGGGTTGTGGGCGGGCCGTTTGCGGGGGCGACGGTGCTGTTGCTGCACCACAAGGGACGCAAGAGCGGGACGGAGCGGGTGAACCCGCTGGTGTACATGGCGGACGGGGACCGTTACCTGGTGTTTGGCTCGAAGGGCGGGGCGCCGACGCACCCGGACTGGTACAGGAACCTGCTGGCGAACCCGGATGCGGCGATCGAGGTGGGGACGGAGAAGTTCGACGTGGAGGCGACGGAGGTGACGGGCGAGGAGCGCGACCGGCTCTACGCGAAGAATGCGGCGGAGCGGCCGACGTTTGCGCAGTACCAGGAGAAGACGACGCGGACGATCCCGGTGGTGGCGCTGCGGCGAAGAGGATGACGCTGCGGTTGAGACGCTGACGACAGAATGTTGGCACATTCGACCCTAGACGACCTCGTAACCCAGATCAGGGACTACCGCCCGAGCGACGTGCTGACGAGGGTGCGGACGCTCTCCGACGCGATCAAGAAGGCCGACCCGCCGGGTCTCGTGATTGAATTGCCCCCCGAGTTGCGCTACGGAGGAATGGAACAGAGCCTTCTTGTGGCGATGTACCTTCCGGCACTCATCGCGCGACTGTCTTTGTTGGTTGGTCACGAACTAGCGCCAGGGACCCTAGACGAGACACGGTTCCTGAGGCTATTACGCATTGGTTGTGACCTATATGACCCACGAGCCTATGACGACCCGTGG
>JBBEAZ010000018.1:0-119511 GCA_040882565.1 Dehalococcoidia bacterium | reverse complement strand
CTTCTACCCGGAGGACTGCAATTTTAAGTGGTACAGTTTTCGGGGAGCAGGTCAGTTCTGCAAGAGACAACGAAAGAGTTGCACAATGACGGTGACATCCCAGCGGACGTATCCAGCGTCGTCCAGTCGGACGCGACCTACGTTTACGGGCTAGGATTGATCTCCGCAACCGATCAAACGGGAGCACAGAGATATTACTTCTCCGACGGACTCGGCTCGACGATGGTGCGAGTCAATGGCTCGGCCGGCGGCGCGGTCGGCGACGTCTACACTTACGACGTGTTTGGAAACCTGCGGTCAGGCAACGCCTCTTCGGAAACGATGCTCTTCACTGGTCAGCAGTTTGACAACAAAGCGTTGGGTCCCGACAAGGGTGGGCTATACTACCTGCGGCAGCGATACTATGATCCAACCCTCGGTAGGTTCCTGACTCAGGATCCGATGCGCGGTTCGGCGTCGTCGCCACAGACCGCGAATCCCTACGCTTATGTGTCAAACAATCCGACAAATTGGGTCGACCCGTCCGGTCTTGACCGCGAAGGCGCGCAGATCTTCGGGTGCGACGCGGGATTGCTCTTCGGCGCTATCTTTATGATGGCGGTGGGCCTCGCTATCATTGGATTGTCGGTTTCAGTGCCTGGAGGTCTGGGCGCTGTGGCACTGGCTTCCGAGACAACGACCGCGGTTGGGGTGTTGGAGGGCACTCACCTCTTGGTTGCGGCAGGCCCGATCGCGGCTGGAGGTGGCACGCTCGGTGTATTCGGTTTGGTTGCTCTGATCGACTCGTGCTTTGACACAGACATAAGGCATCTACAGTGAAGCGACAAATAATCCTCGGATACATGCTTTTTATGGCACTTGGTCCATTCGTTGTCGTTGTGCTGGTTGCAGGACTGCCAACTGGCGCCTGGATAGTCGTCATACCGATATTGGTGTTTGCTGCCCTCTTCGTGGTGGTCATCTACACAGCTAGTTTCCGATTTTGGTCTCGACACCTCCCGATGAACGGAGCTGCATCCAATGATGACAAGATTCTTTGATTCGCCTCGCAATCCCGTGCCGGATGGATGCTCAGGACCCACACATCGTAGGCCGGGCCGACTTCCCATTGCCGGGCCCTTACAGACATTTGACTGGCGCGCGTCGCTCTGATGGCGGGTCGTATCGCTGTCGGATCGCTTGACTCTGGTACAATTTCCTTGGAGTTTTAGGGTCATGGCCTCCGGAGACAGAGGGCCAAATCACTCCGAAATCGCCGGACTAGCGCCCCGCTAGATACAAATCGCGAAACCTAGTCCTTCCAGCAGAGGGTCGCGGGTTCGATCCCCGTCTCCCGCTCCAGAACGAATTCGGCGGTTGTCGGTCGCGAATCTGCGGCCTTAGTCGTGGAAGCTGAGGGCCGATTCGATCCAGCTTCGCTCGGGCACTCCGACCAATCCCGCGGGCGTCAGGTAAAGGCGGCAGCGCGGGGTGTAGTCGCCGGGGTCGGTGAAGCCGGGTTCGATGTCGTGGCCGTCGACGCGAATGGTCGGGCTGCCCGGGAACCGGTACTTCTTCGCGAGGTCAGGGTCGGTGAGATTGACGAGCACAGGCGCCTGCTGGATGCCTCGTTCGGTCATAACTTCCCGGAGCACTCGGAGAGCTTCAGGGTGGTTCGGGCAGTCGTCGAACCAGAGGAATTCGATCTTCAGCGCGCCCAGCCCCAGTTCTCGCGGCCCATCTCGGCGGCGCGCTCCAGGCTGAGGGAAACGTCGGGCGCACGCCCGCCCGCCAGCGCGGTTTCGTAGTGAGCCTTGTCGCAGTAGAAGTTCACGGTGGGACAGAATTGATCGCGGATCGAATCGCATTTTGCCGAGAGCCAGCTGATCGTGATGGGGGATGGCGGCGGTTCGCCGTTCACGATCGAGATGCGCACCGCGCGCTGGCATTCGGCGCACTCGCTGGTGACTTCTGACGACTCGCCGAGAGCTGCCGGGATGCCGACACTGTCGTAGGCGCACCAGGCGAAGAATGTGGCTCCGCGCAGCGTCATGCGGTGCTGGGTGGGTTTCAGGGTGAGGCCGTAGACTCCGAGGAGTTGGTCGCCGTCGATCTCCGCTCTGCCGACGAGCTTGAGGTCGTCGAGGGCTTGCTGAACCATCCGCTCGTCGACGCCGATACGCTCGGCAAGCGTGGTCATCGGCAACGGAGTCGCATCGTTGAGCAAGAGCCGGAACGCTGCTTTGGCGATCTTGTCGCCGTGATCGACGAGGTTGAGTTGCTCTACCACTCACATCTCCTCAGCAGGCCAGACGGGAGGCAACCAACGTGCGTGAGCGCCGGGGCCGTTGTCGTCGCTCATGGTGAAGGCTAGGGCCGACCGTCATTGTTGATTGGAGGCAGGGCTGGACCCAGACCCAGACGGGCAGGCGGGCGAGAGCCTCTGCGGCTACGGGCGATAAGTGTAGCAGGCGCTTGACAGGTCTGGCGGGGTGGATAACATAGTGACCGACCGGTCACTATGTGTGTTTGGGACCGGCGAAGGGAGCCTCGCATGGTTACTGCCGAGTTCAATCCGTTCACGCCGGGGATGCTGGCCGACCCTTATCCGATGTACCACGCGCTGCTGCGCGAGAAGCCGGTCTCGTGGCAGCCGGTGATGGAGATGTGGGTATTTGCGCGCTACGCTGACGTGGACGCGGTGCTGATGCACCCAACGATGTCGGCGGACCGGCGCTCCGGCAGCAACCGCTTCTCGGAGATGCAGCGGCAGATGGAGCAAAACGAGACCTTCGGCCCGTTCAACCGGGCGCCGACGATGCTCAACACAGACCCGCCGGTGCACACACGCCTCCGCCGCCTGGTGAGCAAGGCGTTCACCCCGAGGGCCGTCGAGGAGTTGCGCCCGCGGATCCAGAGCATCGTCGACCAGATACTGGACGAGATCGCGGACAAGGGCGAGATGAACCTGACGGACGTCCTGGCGTATCCGCTGCCGGTGATCGTGATCGCTGAGCTGCTGGGGGTGCCGCCGGAGGACCGCGTCAAGTTCAAGAAGTGGTCCGACGACGTCGTGGCGACGCTGGGCGGGCCGTTCGTCGCGCCGGAAGTGATGGAGCGGGCGGGCGCCTCGATCAGGGAGCTGATTGAGTACCTTTCGGCTGTGATCGAGGACCGCAGAAAGAACCCGCGCGAGGACCTGATCAGCGGGATGGTGGAGGTCGAGGACGGCGGGACGACGCTGAGTGTAGAGGAGATCTACACGACGACGATCCTGCTGTTGATAGCAGGCAATGAGACGACAACGCACCTGATCGACGGCAGCATCCTGGCGCTGCTCAAGAACCCGGATCAGCTAAATCTGCTGCGAAGAGAACCCGAGTGGATCAAGCCCGCAGTCGAAGAGCTTCTGCGCTTCGCCGGGCCGGTGATGGCGACGGGGCGCATCGCCAAGGAGCCGACGGAGATCGGCGGCCAGCTGGTGGAGCCGGGGCAGTCGGCGTTCGTGCTGCTGGGCGCCGCGAACCGCGACCCGGAAAAGTGGGGCGACACGGCGGACCAACTGGACATCACGCGCAATCCGACGGACCACCTGGCGCTGGGCGACGGCATTCACTTTTGCCTGGGCGCGCCGCTGGCGCGGGCGGAGGCGCAGATCGCGATCGGCAGCCTGGTACAGCGTTTCCCGAAGCTGAAGCTGGCGGTGGACGAGCCGGAGTGGGGCGGGACGTTCATCATCCGCGGGCCGAAGAGCCTGCCGCTGACGTTCTAGCGCGCAGCCGGGTGGGCCGCTCTTCTTGCCCATCCGGGGTCAGTCCAGGAGCCCCTGAGCGCGCATCGCATCGGATGATAGCGTCCGCCAATGTCCACGCCGTCACTTGTCTTTGCGTACTGAATGCGCGGCTCCATGGCGCGAATTGTACAACCAGAGTCGCGGACCAAATGGAGGCCTGCAGGGACGCCTGACCCACGGAGAGCATAAAAAGACCGCTCCGCCGGATTGGCGGAGCGGTTTGTTTTCAAGGCATCACAGGAAAACCTTGCCGGAGATCTTCCTGTGACGAGCCCAAAAGGGAGGGTTTGGGACCATAATCTAAGACGTTTGTCCTGACCGCCCGTTACAGGTGGATTTCGGTGTTCACCTAGCGTTTATGTTTGCGTTCACTGGCCTTCCGACAGTGGCTTTTGTGTGTGTTTCCGTCGTTCGTACGGGCCATCCGCCGCCGCGTGGGGGCCGGCGGGTGGTTTGGCCTCGTGCCGGGATTTGGGTATTTGCGAGGTGTTTGCCGCGTTGCTGCGGTCGCGGAGTAAGGCCTCCGCTACTCTCGGAGGGGTGTTCCTTGTGGCGGGGCTGTGGTGGAAGGCGGATAATTGCGGTGAAGTCACCGAGGAGGGCACGTGATGTCTGTTGCGACGCAGAAGGAAGGTTTTGTCGAGGCGCCGGGTGGGCGCGTCTGGTATCGGATCGCCGGGGATGGGCCCGGGGTGCCGCTGCTGATTTTGCACGGCGGGCCGGGGGCGGGACACGATTACCTGGAGCCGCTGGAGGCGCTCGGTGATGAGCGGCCGGTGGTGTTTTACGATCAGCTAGGGTGCGGCAAGTCGGATATTCCGGACGACTTGTCGCTGTGGACGATGGAGCGGTTTGTGCGCGAGGTGGACTCGGTGCGCAAGGCGCTGGGGTTGGAGAAGGTGCACATTCTCGGCCAGTCATGGGGAGGGTGGATGGCGATCGAGTACCTGCTGGGCAAACCGGCGGGCGTGGCGAGCGTGGTGCTGGCGAACACGTCGGCGAGTGCTGCGGGATTTGCGCGCGAGGCGGCGAAGCTCGTGGCGGGGCTGCCGGAGGACACGCAGGAGACGATCCGGCGCTGCGAGGCGGAGGGGAAGTTCGACGACCCGATGTACCAGGTGGCGACGTTCGCGTTCTACCAGAAGCACCTGTGCCGGCTGCCGATGCCGTGGCCGGACGCGATTCTGCGGACGATCCAGAATACCGAGAAGACGCCGGTCTACGGCTACATGTGGGGGCCGAGTGAATTCACGATGACGGGGACGCTGGGGAGCTGGGACCGGTCGGGCCGCCTTGGCGAGATCAAAATACCGACCTTGGTGCTGAGCGGCGAGTACGACGAGGCGCAGCCGCCGCTCCAGGAGGAGTTGCGGGACGGGATCCCGGGCGCGGAGATGGTGATCCTGGAGGACGCCTCGCACCTGGCGCATTTCGAGCAGACGGAGAAATACCTTTCGGCCGTGCGCGACTTCCTGAAGCGCGTCGAGGCCCCGGTGTGATCGAGCAGCGTCCGCTCCTAAGGGGGTATTCGCATCTTGCCGCGGCCTTCGTTGCGGCGGTGGGATCCGTCGGGCTCTTGCTGCTGGCCGATTCGCCGCGGGCGTATATCGGGGGCGCGGTGTTTGCCGCGAGCCTTGTCCTGATGTACGCGGTCAGCGGGGCATATCACACGATTCCGTGGGGACCGCGAATGCGCCGAGGGCTGATGAGGCTGGATCACGCGATGATCTTCGTGGTGATCGCCGGGACGTATACGCCGTTCTGCCTGTTGGTGGTGGAGGGCAGCTGGGGGATCAGCCTGCTCGTGGTCGTGTGGGCTGTCGCCGCGGCCGGGATCGCGCTGAAGGTGGCGTGGCCGTCGGTGCCGCGCTGGCTGGGCGTCGGGCTGTACATCGCGGCCGGATGGATGGCGCTGGTGGCGGGTACGCAGCTGGCGGACTGGTTTGCCGTGCTGCCGCTGGCGCTGCTGGCGGGCGGCGGGGTGTTATACACGGCCGGCGGGGTCATCTACGCGCTGCGACGCCCGGACCCGTTTCCGCGGGTGTTCGGCTACCACGAGGTGTTCCACGCGCTGGCGATTGGCGGCAGTGCGCTGCACTATTCGCTGGTCGCCGGGTACTTGATGCGGGCGTAAGGCATGTCGTGCCGCCCCGCCCCCCACCCCTAGGGGAAATGGGTCGGGCGGAGACCCCCGCGCAGACGGGCCCGTAGGGAACCCCCCAGCAGCGGCTCCGCTGCACTTTCAGGGTGGACCAAACGCGTGACATTCGCCGGCGTCGAGGCGCTGGGCGGGCGAGACACGGGCACTGCGCGATGTTGAGGTGATGCGGTGGGTGCCTCGCCCCTACGCCGACAATCGGGCGGCGGACCCGCCCGGCCGGGGAGGTTTGGTTGGTCGGGGGACACCGCCCGCCCAGACGGGCCCGCAGGGAACCCCCAGCAGCGGCTCCGTTGGACCTTCTGTTGGTCTACTCCGCTGGCGTGTGTCCCGTCAGCCGGCGAACAGCCCAACCAGAGTCTCTCGCGGTGTGGCATTGACTAAGACGTGTGAGCCCTGTCTCGCAGATTTCGGATAGCGGGCAGTCGCCGCAGAGCGGCTCGCTGCGGCAGACCCCCTGCCCGTGCTCGACGATCAGGGCGTGGTATTCGTTGAATAGCGGTGGGTCCGCTGGGAGGCTGTCGTGGAAGAAGGCCTGCCAGGCGTCGTAGGTGTCGTGGGGTGGGCGGAGGCCGATGCGCGAGAAGGTGCGGCGAGTGTAGGCATCGATGACGAAGTAGGGCTGGTGAGCGGCGTAGACGAGGATGGCGTCGGCGGTCTCGGGGCCGATGCCGTGGGTGGCGAGGAGGAGCGAGCGAAGGTTTGCGCCGGAAGTGGCTAGGAGACGGGCGAGGTCGCCAGCGAAGCGGTCGAAGAGGAGGGTGAGGAAGGCGTGGAGCTTACGCGCCTTGCTGCGGTAGAAGCCGCTGGGACGGATGAGCGTCGCCAGTTCATCTTCGGTGAGGGCGCGCATGGCGGCCGGGGAGAGCGCACCGGCGGCTTTCAGGTTCGCGAGCGCTTTCTCAACGTTCGCCCAGGTCGTTTGCTGCGTGAGGATCGCGCCGACGATGACTTCGAACGGGCCGTCGGCAGGCCACCAGTGACGCGGGCCGTAGCGGTCAGACAGCCGGCCGTAGATGTCGAGGAGGCGTGTTATGCCCAGGTCGACCGCCCTCCTCATCGGGCGAAGCTGGTTACTCGCGAGGCAGGCCGAGCCCGCGGGTGGCCACGATGTTCTTCTGGATCTCCGTCGTGCCGCCCTCGATGGTGTTGGCCACGGAGCGCAGATATGTGTGCGTCAGCCGGCCCTGTAGCGGCGCCCACTTGCTGCCGCCGGCCAGCTGGCCGTAAGTGCCGAGCAGCTTGAGACCGGTGTTGGCGATGCGCTGGTTTAGCTCCATCGAGTAGAGCTTGGTCGCCGACGCTTCGTAATTGGGGATGAGGCCGCGGTTCTGCATCGTGATCAGGCGGTAGGAGAGCATCATCGAGCATTCGGCCTCGATCAGTCGCTCGACCAGTTCGGTGCGCATGCCCGGGTTGGTGGAGGTGGACGCCTGGCCGTTGTCCTTGTGTTCCTTCGCGAAGGCGATCAGGTCCTCGACGGACTGGTGCTGGCCAACGGCTGAACCGATGTTGGAACGCTCGATGTCGAGTGTGGTCACCGCCATGTACCAGCCGCGGTTCTCCTCGCCGAGGAGATTCTTCGCGGGGACACGGACGTCCTCGAAGAAGACTTCGTTGAACTCGTGGCCGCCGGCCATGTTGATGAGGGGGCGGACGGTGACGCCGGGGGTGTCCATGGGGATGACGAAGTAGGAGATGCCCTTGTGCTTGGGCACATCGGGGTCGGTACGGCAGAGGCAGAGCATGTACTTCGCCATGTGGGCAACCGTCGTCCAGATCTTCTGGCCGTTGATGACGTAGTCGTCGCCGTCGCGGACGGCGCGGGTCTTGAGGGAGGCGAGGTCGGAGCCGGACTCGGGCTCGCTGAAGCCCTGGCACCACATCTCCTTGCCGCTGAGGATGCCCGGGATGTACTCCTGCTTCTGCTCGTCGCTGCCGTAGACAAGGATGGTGGGGCCGAGGACGGCGACGCCGAGTCCGCCGATGTAGATCGGGGCGGGGGCGCGCAGGCGGGCGGTTTCCATGTTGTAGACGAACTGCTCCATGATGGTCATGCCGGCGCCGCCGTACTCCTTCGGCCAGGCGGGCGCGACCCAACCCTTGCCCGCGATCTTCATGCGCCAGGCCATGTAGTCGCCGGCGTTGGAGAAGGAAAATCCGCCGCCGGTGCGGAGGGAGGGCGGGCACTCGGTGGTGATGAATTCCTGGACTTCCTTGCGAAAGGCTTCTTCTTCGGGGGTCAGGCGAAAGTCCATCGGGTGCTCCTTGGGCTCGGCGTTAGGGTTCAGGGGGATTATCGGAGACTCTTACGTGCGCGTCAAGGTTGGAAGCAGTAAGGCACTCCGCACCGTTTGGCGTCTTGCTCCACTTGTGTACACCGGAGCGAGCCGCACCGCCCCACCCAACCCCCCAAGAAAAAAATTGGACTTTCGGGGGGGCGTCCCCCCCGAACCCCCCGGCAGCGACGCCGCTGCACCTTGGCGTTGGTGCACGGACGCGGGTTGGGTGCACGTGGCATGCGTCGTCCCACGGAGGGGCGTCCGGGGCGAAGCACGCGCACGGCGAAATGTGAGGGCGATGCGGGGTGTGCCTCGCCCCTACGTTTGGAGGGCGGCGCGAGTCGTTAGACTTCGCGCTTGGCGGCGACGGGGTGGCCGGCGGCGACGTCGGTGAGGAAGGCTTCGGCTTCGGCGAGCCAGGTTTCGGGGTGCCAGCGATAGCCGTGGGCGCAACCCTTGCGGACCACGAGGCGGGAGCCGGGGATGAGGGTGTGGTCGCGGAGGCCGCAGGGGTAGAAGCCGTCGCGGTCGCCGACCATGATCAGGACAGGGGCCGTGATGCCGCCGACGCGGTCGGTCAGGTCCGGCCGTTCGACGATGGCCTTCGCGGCGCCGATATAGCCCAGGGCCGGGGTGGAGCGTGCGCGCTTGAGGAAGTCTTCGAGGGTGTAGGGGCTGTCCGCCCAGTTCGGGTCGTGTTGTGAGCGCCACTCGAAGTCGCGGCGGAAGGCTTCCTCCATGCCCAGCTTCTTGACGTTTTCGCCACGCTCGCTGATCGCCTTCTGGACGAAGCGCTCCCAGTCGCCGCCGAGGCCGGGGTCGACGGCGTTGCCGCAGGTGGTGTCGCAGAGGAGGGCGGACGCGCACTTGTCCGGGAAGTCGATGGCGAACTGGGCGGAGAGCATGCCGCCGAGCGACTGGCCGCCGACGTGGGCGCGCTCGATGCCGAGCGCGTCGAGGAGCGCGGCCAGGTCCGCGGCGTAGATCGGGACGGAGTAGGCCTCCGGGTCGTCCGGCACGGTCGAGTCGCCGTGGCCGCGGATGTCGTAGAGGATCAGCGGGCGCTTGTCGGCGAGCCGGAGGAGGGCGGGCTTCCACTGGCCGAGGTAGCCGGAGAAGCCGTGGGACATGACGAGGGGTGTGGCAGGGCCGCTGCCGTGGATCTCGTAGTTGATCTCGATGCCGTTGGCGCTGAGGAAGGGCATGCTATTCCGGTTCTTCGCCCTCGCGCTCGCGGCGTTCGCGTTCGAGGGCGTCGGCCTCGAGGCGCTTTTCCCGCTCTTCCCCGGTCTCGCCGAGGTCGATAGCGCCGTCGTCCGTGGTGCGAAGCTCCGCGGTAAGGGGCTTGCCGAGGGTGGCGTAGCGGTCGACGCCGAGGTAGTGGAGCGGGCGGTACTCCGGGTCGTCGAGGAGCCAGGTGCCGTCGAAGGCTTCTTCGTCCGCCTGGACGACGAGCACGCGGCCGATGAAGAGCGTGTGGTCGCCGATGCGCATCGTGTCCTCCAGGCCGCACTCGATCCAGGCGATGCAGTTCTCGATCAGGGGCGCGGTTACCTTCGAGGCACGGTACGTCGGCAATTTGGTGAGTTCGATCTTGTCGACGTCCGCGCCGGAGACAGTCCCCATGTACTGGCTGTGGTTCATCAGGTCGCGGGCAGGGAAGTTCAGAGCGAACTCCTCGGAGAATCGCACCATGTCGTGCGTGTGTCGCGCCTGGTTGACGACAACGCCGATGAACGGAGGCACACGTGAGAGCGGCGTCGTCCAGATTACGGGCATGACATCGGTCTTGTCGCGCCAGCGAGTGGTGAGGAGGACGACGGGGCCGCCGTTGAGGAGGCGGAGAGCGTCGACCGGGTCGAGGGCGCGTTTGGTCATGCGCTAAGGGTCGAGTGTCGGGCGCACCCGGTCAAGGGGTGCTGCTAGCGAAGGATGGCGGAGGGGGCGGGATTCGAACCCGCGGTACCCTTGCAGGTACACACGCTTTCCAGGCGTGCCCAATCAACCACTCTGGCACCCCTCCGCGGAAGAACTTGGAATCCAAGGCCTCGGAATTGTCCGTGTTCCAAGGGTGAGGATGGCGGAGGGGGTGGGATTCGAACCCACGGTACGCCAAAGACGTACAACGGTTTTCGAGACCGTCCCGATCAACCACTCCGGCACCCCTCCGGTATTTATGTTACCGCAATGAATTCGCCTGCTCGACGAGGTGGTGCTTGAGTGCTCCGCCCTCCGCGGTCTTGAAATAGGCTTCGCGCCTCATTGCCTCGGGCTTGCTATCGAACTCCTCGGAGTAAGCGAGGACCAACGGTCATCGCGAGGCAGTCGACCGCACGATGCCACGGTTGTGTTCAGCGAGGCGCCTCCTCAGATCACCGGTGACGCCCGTGTAAAGACGACCGTCCTTGTTGCTGCGCAGAACGTAGACATGGAACATCGTCTTGGCCGTGGCAAAGGAGGTGAGGATTCGCCCTACGGGCGCCCGTCCGGGCGAACCCACGGTACGCCAAAGACGTACAACGGTTTTCGAGACCGTCCCGATCAACCACTCCGGCACCCCTCCGGTATTTATGTTACCGCACTGTATTGGGTGCTCGGCCAACCGGCGTTCGGGGGATCGTTCCGCCCCACCCCCCCTGGGGAGATAAGGAGTCGGGGGACACCCCCCGAACCCCCCAGCAGCGGCCCCGCTGCACCCTCGCGTCAGGCCAAAGCCGACGTTAGTGCAAATTGCGGAGGGCTATGACGTTCTGGAGAGGAACATCGTCGCACATCGCGGACCGATGCTGTGTGTTGCGCGGACGTCAGGGCGAGCGCGAACGCAGGCACGGCGGGGCGGGGTTTCGTATGCTCGCCTTCGCTGCGCCGAGGCCCTTCGCTCCCGCTGACGCGGGGCTCAGGGAACACTGTCGGGGCTACTTGGCGGGGCGGGAGACGCTGCGCTCGTAGCGCTCGGTGAGTTCTTTTTCGGCGTCGCGCTGGGCTTTGCGGGCCTCGGTGCGCGCTTCGTCAAGCTGCTTGCGGACGGCGTCGAAGGCGGACTTGACGCCGCCGGAGCCGTTGGTGGCCTGAAGGCCGAGCGATCCGCCGGTAACCGTTGGCTTGGCCTTCTCGGGGGCGAAGAGGACGGCGCCCGCGAACCCGATGCCGAAACCGATGAGGACTCCTAGCACGAAACGCATCTATGCTTTCTCCTTCTTGCCGCGGTTGGCGAACTTCGCGGCGACGCTGACGAAGCGCCTCGCGCCGGCAGCCGCGCCGTAGGCCTTGACCACCGGCTTGACGGCGTTGTCGGACACGAAGGCGACGGTGCCCTTGACGTTCTCTGTGGTGTCCTTCACGTTCTGCGCGGCCGGCTGGACGCTCTCCTTGAGGATCTTGCGCACACGGCTGACGGCGCCCCAGGATGTCAGGCCCAAAGCCACCGTAAAGAAGCACGCGAGGAAGAAGAGGACCGCACCGAGGATGCAGTAAACGATGATCGAGTAGTCACGTACTTCTTCTACCGACAACAGGATCAAATCTCTGACCTCCCTATCTGAGCGACGCTGGCGATTATAGCAGAAGGGCCGTGCAACGCCCGGGGACGTCACGAGCGATGCTGATTACAGGCGTCTGACAATGGTGCCGCCGCCGAGGACGCGGTCGCCGTCGTAGAAGACGACGGCCTGGCCCGGCGTGACGGCGCGCTGGGGGCGCTCGAAGTGCACTTCGGCTGTGTCGTCGCTATTCGGGGCGATTGACGCGGGTACGGGCTCGCTGCGATAGCGGATGCGCGCCTGCATCGAGGCGTCGCGGGCTGGCGATGAGCCGCTGACCCACGTCAGGTCATCCGCGAGCAGGGCCGTCGCCATCAGTTCTTCGTGCGGGCCGACGACGACGCGGTTCGTCTCGGCGTCGACGTCGACGACGAAGAGCGGCTCGGCGGGACCGCGGGCGGGGAGGCCGCGCCGCTGGCCGACGGTGTAATTGACGATGCCCTCGTGGCGGCCGACCGCTTCGCCGGCCATGTCGACGATGTCGCCGGCTGAGACCGGGACGCGCTCGCGGACGAAGGCGCGGTAGTCGCCGGAGGGGATGAAGCAGATGTCGGCGGAGTCCGGCTTGTCGGCGTTGGGGAGTGACCAGCGGCGCGCCATTTCGCGGATCTCGCCCTTCGGATACTCGCCGACCGGGAAGAGCGTGCGCGTCAGTTCCGCCTGGCCGAGCGTGTAGAGCACGTACGACTGGTCTTTGTCGGGATCGGCGGCGCGTAGCAGGTCGGCGCCGTCGTCGTTGTGGTGGACGCGGACGTAGTGGCCCGTCGCCAGGTAGTCGGCATCGAGGGCGATCGCGTGTTCGAGCAGCGGGCGGAACTTCACGTGGTCGTTGCAGGAAAGGCATGGGTTCGGCGTGCGGCCGCGAGTGTACTCGGCGACAAAGCGGTCGACGACGTTCTCCTTGAACTCACGCTCGAGGTTGAGGACGTAGTGACGGACGCCGAGGACATCGGCGGCGGCGCGGGCGTCGGCGGTGTCCTCGACGCTGCAACAGCGCTTCTGGTGGCGGGCGGCGTCTGGGTCTTCCTCGGTCCATAGACGCATGGTGATGCCGATCACCTCGTAGCCCTGCTCGACGAGGAGACCGGCGGCGACGGAGGAGTCGACTCCCCCGGACATGGCGACGACTGCGCGCTTCTTAGTCATATCTACCCCCATGTTATAATGACGCACCCGGAAGTGGGTAGAAATCGAACCTGAGGAGCCCGTCTGCAACCTGAAGTCTTAGCGCACAAAATCACGGATATTCTCTCTGACAAGCAGGCGGAGGACATCCTGTTGCTGGACATCAGCAACGTGGCGTCGTTCGCCGATTACTTTGTCATCGCCAGCGCCGGTTCCAACCGCCAGATCGACGCGATCCTGGAGTCGATCGACCAGGAGATCGGCAAGTCGGAGAAGGTGCGGCCGATGGGACGCGAAGGCACCTCTGAGAGCGGCTGGGTGCTGCTGGACTACGGCGACGTGATCGTGCACATCTTTGCGCCGACCGAGCGGGCGTTCTATGACCTCGAACGCCTGTGGCACACGGCGGTGCCGGTCGTCCGTATCCAGTAGCGCCGCTATTCGAAGATCCAGCGGTCGACGTCGCGCTCGTAGTTGAACAGCTGCGACTCGTCGAAGAAGAGGGCGATCTCACGCGCCGCCGACTCGAGGCCGTCGGAGCCGTGGATCAGGTTGCGGCCCATCTCGAGGCTGAGGTCGCCGCGAATCGTCCCGGGCTCGGCGTCTGCCGGGTTGGTCTTGCCCATCGTCTTGCGCACGACTTCGACCGCGCGGGTGCCTTCGAGGACAGCGGCGATGATGGGGCTTGAGGTGATGTACTCGACTAGCCCGGCGAAGAAAGGCTTGCCTTTGTGCTCGCCGTAGTGGTGTTTCGCCATGGCGTCGTCGACGCGCAGCATGCGGACGGCGACGATGCGCAGACCGCGGCGTTCGAGCCGCGAGAGGATCTCGCCGGCGAGGCCGCGCTGCATGGCGTCTGGCTTGATGAGGATGAGGGTTCGTTCTCTCATGTTGGTTGCGATTCTAGGGTACGGGTGCCGCTAGGTGCCACTGTCACGGCGGCCCCGCCCCTCCCCCTCCCCCCTTAAAATATTTTGTTGAAATCGGGGGGACACCCCCCGCCCAGACGGGCCCCGTAGGGGAGCCCCCCAGCAGCGGCTCCGCTGCACCTTGGCGTTGGTGCTGTTGGCG
Organism: Dehalococcoidia bacterium; assembly: GCA_040882565.1. Taxonomy (GTDB): domain Bacteria; phylum Chloroflexota; class Dehalococcoidia; order SM23-28-2; family RBG-16-64-32; genus CF-162. The sequence goes on along the minus strand of JBBEAZ010000018.1, from coordinate 105,564 downwards.
CGGGTGTTGTTGCACGATCGGGACGTGGGTCGGGCGCAGCAAGCGGCGCCCCTACCGGGCGTTGGACCGACGCGGCGTAGACGCCGGCGTTCCGGTCGTGGGTTGGCAGAGTCACGCGGCGGTTTGGGGGCCGATGGCGGGTGGGCGCAGGTAGATGGGCACGACGAGGGCTGGTTCGTGCGGGGCGCCGGACGCCAAGCGCTCGTGGCCGAGCGTGGCGAGGGCCGTTGCGCGGCCGGTGGCGGTCGCGCCGATGATGGCGAGATCGCCCAGTTCCGTGCGGAGGAGCGCCGCCAGTTCGTCGTCGATTTCGCCCAGGAATAACGTGCGTTCGCGTATGAGGCTCGCAAGCCCGGCTGGTTTGGAAAGCTTCGGCGGGGATGTTTTTTGTCCGCTGCGATACGAGGCCCACGCGAGGTCGCCGCGGCCGGCTTTGTGGATGGCGATTACGTCGCCGTCGAAGGCGCGGTGCGGGTAGGCGTCGAGCTCGAGACGGCCGATGCCGACGAGGGGAAGGTTGGCGGCGCGGGCAAGGCCCTTGGCGACGGCGATGCCGACGCGCAGGCCTGTGTACATTCCGGGGCCGGTGGAGACGAAGACTGCGGTGAGGTCGGCCTTATCGACGTTCGATTCGGCGAAGAGGCGGTCGATGGCGGGAAGTAGCTCGACGGTGTGATTGCGGCGGCATTGCCACGTGGACTCGGCGAAGACCTCGCCGCCCCGCGAGAGGGCGATTGAGGCCGTTTCGGAGGCTGTGTCGAGCGAGAGTTCGAGCATCAGCCTGCGACCTGGGCGAGCGCTGAGCCGAGTACACGGGCGCGTTCGCCTTGGGCGTCGACGCTGATCCGGCGCGTGTCCTCGGAGGTGACTTCGAAGCTCAGCAGGAGGCGCTCCTCAGGAAGGACGTAGTCGCCGCGTTCGGGCCATTCGACGATAAGCATGCCTTCGTCGCTGATCTCGTCGAGCGCCAGTTCCTCAACCTGCTCCGGCGATTCGAGGCGGTAGAGGTCGGCGTGGTAGAGGGTCAGCCGGGCGGGGTACTCGCCGAGCAGGACGAACGACTTCGACGACACCTGGCCGTCGAAGCCGAGGCCGCGCGCGACGCCCTGCACGAAGACGGTCTTGCCGGCGCCCAGTTCCCCAGACAGCAGAACCACGTCGCCCGCCTCCGCCGCCCGCCCGAGCGCCTCGCCGAAGCTCCGCGTGTCCTCGGGGCCGCTGGATTCGAGGACGAGTTCGGGCGTCACGAGCGGAAGGCATCCCAACCGGCGCGCTCGAACTTGATCTCGCGGCCGTTTTCGTCGAGGAGGTGGACATGCGGCGGGCCTTCAAGGATCTCGCCGATGATGGTGACGTCGGGCACACGCTCGATCGCCTCGCGAGGGCCGGCGAGCACGAGTTCGTAGTCCTCGCCGCCGGTGCATGCGAGTTCGAGGGCATCGTCGGGATAAGCGGCGCGGAGTTGGGCGCTGAGAGGAATGTCAGCGGCGCGAAGCGTGGCGCCGACTTCCGACGCCTCGCAGATGTGGCCAATGTCCTGCAGGAGCCCGTCGGAGACGTCGATGCCGCAGCGCACGCCTTCGCGGACCGCGGTCTGGCCAAGCGCCAGGCGAGGAGTCGGGCGGAGGTGCCTCGACACGAGATCATCGCGCTGCCGGGCGCCTTCCTGGAGGCGCCGGAGGCCGGCGGCCGAGTCGCCCAACGTGCCGGTCACAGCGACGACATCGCCCGGTTGAGCGGTGTTTCGCCGGAGGAGCAGTGGTTGGCCCTGATCATCCAGTGTTGCTCGGCCGGTGACGGCAATCGTGATCACGACCTGCGGGGCTCGCGCGACGTCGCCGCCGGCGACGGCGACCACGTACGCCCGCGCGCACTCGCCGAGGCCGGCGTACAGGCTGTCCATCGCTTCGGCCGGTGTGTCCTCCGGGAGGGCGAGGGTGACGAGGGCAAAGAGCGGCGCTCCGCCCATCGCGGCGATGTCGCTGACGTTGGTGGCAAGCGCCTTCCAGCCGACGTCCGGCCAGGCACTGCACTCGCGGTTGAAGTGGACGCCCTCGACCATCGTGTCGGTGGTTGCGATGAGGTACTCACCGCCGACACGCCAGACCGCGGCGTCGTCGCCGGGGCCGACAATGAGGTCGGGCGAGCCTTCGTCCCCGACGAGGCGCGTCAGGCGCTCGATGAGGGCGAATTCGCCGAGTTCAGATACGTCCACGCCGTCATTGTACGAAAGGTAGCGGCTACTGCTGATCCAGCGGGAGATCGCTGTTCAGGTACTCGCGCATCAGGCGGCCCGCGTCCGCGGAGCGCATGGTTTCCCAGAACGCTTCTTGTTCGAAGGCCAGGGCGTCGCGGATCGGCATCTCGCTGCCCTTGAGCACGCACTGCTTGATCAGGGCGATGCTCAGCGGAGGGCGCTTGCCAAGCTCTTCTGCAAGCGCCAGCGCTTCAGGCATCACGCGGTCGGGGGCGACGGCCTTGTGCACGAGGCCGAGGCGAGCTGCTGTCTCGCCGTCGACGGTGTTGCCCAGCAGCATCAGCTCGAGCGATTTCGCGACGCCGATCAGGCGCGCCATGCGCTGGGTACCGCCGGCGCCGGGGAGGAGACCGATGCGCACTTCCGGCAGACCAAACGCGCCTTCGGTGGATTTGATGCGAAAGTCGCAGCCGAGCGCCAGCTCGCAGCCGCCGCCCATTGCCGTGCCGTTAACGGCGGCAATCACGGGGATGGGGAGAGCCTGGAGTTTGAAGATCAGCTGGTGCATCGCGTGGAGGTCGTCGCCACTGGGGCTGTCCGGGCGGCGCTGCATGACGTCCCAGAGCGCGGTCAGTTCTGTGACGTCGTAATGAGTGCTGAAGATGCCGGGGACGCCGCCGGTGATGATGAGCGCGCGAACCGCCTCGTCCACCGCGATTTCGTCCGCGAGCGACGTCAATTCCGTGACAATCGGGGCGATCAGGAAGTTCTTGGGCGGATTGTTGATCGTGCAGACGAGGGTTGCGCCGTCGCGTTCGGTGCCGAGGTAGCGGTAGTCGGTCATGCCGACCAGAACTCGTCGACGGCGCGCTGGTCGTCGTCGTAGAGCCAGCACTCGGAGAGCTTGCCGTCGCGGATGTGGTAGACGAGGACGCGGCGGACGTCGAGGGTGCGGCCGTCGCGTTCCCAGTGCTCGTGCGCGAGGATTGCGCCGTGGCCGGGCCCGGTGAGCACGTCGTGGACCTCGACCAGCTTGCGGTTGGTCAGTTGCTGGACTTTGGCGAGCGCGCCGAGTGCGGCGGCCTTGCCGTTGTGGTCGCCGGCGAGCGGGCTCCGGCCGAAGTAGTGGAGGGTAAAGTCATCGTGGTAGAGGCCGACGAGCGTGGCGGCGTCACCGTTCTGCCAGGCCTGGGCGTAGGCCTTCACGACCTCAGCGTTGGCGTTGCGGTCGGCGGTCTCGTCGGTGGTCACGCGCGTGCCTGCGTCATCGTCCGGCTGTACGAACTTAGCGAGACGGGGTACCTCACGCGCGCGGCGACCTGTTGCTCCGGGGCAATTATCGAGCCGAGGGCATCCCACAGCCCTTCCCATGCCTCGTTCACCTCGGGGATCATTGCCGCATCGAGAAAATTTAGCTGAATAGATGCTGGATACGAGGAGAAGGACACCCACCGAATGTGAATGGGCTGCTGGGCTATGCGCAACTCCCCGTCGTCATCCGCCCGCTGGCTCTCGAGATGAATTGTTGCGGCGAGAGCGCTCATCGAATCTTTCAGTCCCTGAGTAACTGTGTCGATGAGTTCGCTGGTGCGAGGGGGAACCCGAAACGCATCGCTCGTAACGTCAGGCTTAGCAGGCTGCCGTCGCCGACAACGTCGTTCGTCTGCCTCACGGTCCCAGACCAATCGACGCATAGCTTGGCGCACGTCAACCTCCATGTAGCTTACAGAGGGACCATATAGAATTCGCGCCTCCAGCCGCCCGCCCATGCCGGTAAGCCGCTGACTCATTCTCAGTCGTGGATAGAGACCAACCGGCTTGTTTTCTGGCACCAGTAGAGTCTCCTCACCAGCGAGCATGTAGTCCACGACCAGTTGAAGCCGCTTTTTACGCTCCCATATTTCATGTTGATGAGGATCACCCAACGACGTGACCGGCACACCAGTTGGAATGGCCACGCAGGGCGCCAAGCGGTCAGTCATCGTTTTCGTTCACGCTCCCGCCCCGGCCACCGATTCCATGACCTGCGCGTAGTTCGGCTCGCCGACTCGCCACTAGGCTCCCGCCGTTGCCACTTCCTTCATCAGCGCCGCGTAGCGGTCGAGATGTGAGGCGGCCTCGTCCGGCGTCGACGCGGGGAGCCAGAAGATGCAGCGTTCGATGCCGATTTCGGCGTAGTGGTTGATGACTTCAGGGCGCGGGAGCACACCGTATGCGGAGACGGGAATAGGGCCACGGCCGACCTGCGTTGCCATGTCCTGCAGTTGCGTCACCTTCTCAGAGAGTGGGGCCCCGCGGCCGGGGATCGGCATCCAGGCGTCGCCGTAGCTGATCACGCGCTTCAGCGTGTTCTCGCCGTCGCCGCCGACGTAGACCGGAGGGTGCGGCTTCTGCACCGGCTTGGGCCACGACCAAATCGGGTCGAAGTTCACGAACTCGCCGTGGTACTCGGCCTCGTCCTTGGTCCAGATCTCCTTCATCGCCTCAATCCGCTCTCGCATCACCTTGAAGCGGCGCTTCGGATCGGTACCGTGGTTCTCCATCTCCTCCTCATTCCAGCCACCACCAACGCCGAAGATGAACCGCCCGTTCGAAAGCAGGTCCAGGCTCGCAATCTCGTTCGCGGTCTGGATCGGGTCGCGCTCCATGATCAGGCAGACGCCGGTGCCTACGAGCAACTTCGGCGAGGTCGCGGCGATGGCGGTGAGTGCCAGGAACACGTCGTAGCAGTGGTAGTACTCCTTCGGCAGTTCTGCGCCGCCGGGCCAGGGCGTGCGGCGACTGGCCGGGATATGCGTGTGGTCCGGGAGGAAGATTGAGTCGAAACCGCGCTCCTCGACAGCCTTGCCGAGGGACACCGGATCGATGGAGTACTCCGTGGGGAACATGACGATGCCGTATTTCATGGGGCGTACCTCCGGTTGTGCGAACTAGTGCGGTTGGAATGATAGCAGGCGGCGGGGGAGCAGGTGAGCATGAGAGCTTGGGGCCACGGACACATTACTGACGGGCGTTTGGCGTTGGACTCCACTCGTACACCCCGCGAGGTGTCGTACGGCCCACCCACCCACCCGGAGTGTTTGGTTGGTCGGGGGGACACCCCCCGAACCCCCCGGCAGCGACTCCGCTGCACCTTTGCGTGTGGCCTTCTCGTCGAATTCTGATGATCCCGCGGCAACTTCACCCGCCCGCCAAATCAACCGGCTATAGTTGTCTCCCGGAGGCACTGAGCGCTATGGACTTCGAGCAGATCATTTACGACAAGGCGGACGGCATTGCGACGATCACGTTGAACCGGCCGGAGCGGATGAATGCGTTCACGGGGAAGATGATCGAGGAGTGGTACCAGGCGCTGCTGGATGCGAACGGCGACCCGGAGACGAAAGCGGTGATCGTGACGGGCGCGGGGCGGGCGTTTTGCGCTGGGGCAGACGTGGGTGGCAAGGGGCCGCTGGGCGGGCTGCAGGACCAAAAGCGGACGCCAGTGGAGAACCGGAACTTTCTGCGTGACGGCGTACAGCGGATCCCGCGGCTGGTCGCATTGATGGAGAAGCCGTACATCGCGGCGGTGAACGGCGCTTCGGTGGGCGCTGGCATGGACATGGCCTCGATGTGCGACATGCGCTTCGCGGGCGACTCGGCGCGTTTCGGGATGACCTACGTGCGCATGGGGATCATCCCCGGCGACGGCGGCGCGTATTACCTGCCGCGGATCGTCGGCGTCGCGAAGGCGCTGGACTTGATCTGGACGGGGCGGGTGTTCGGGGCGGAGGAAGCGCTGGCGATGGGCTACGTGAGCACAGTGGTGCCGGATGGCGAGTTGATCGCGTACACACGTGAGTACGTCGGGAAGCTGGTTAGCGGGCCGTCGGTCGCGATCCAGCTGGCCAAGCGGCTGGTCTACCGCTCGCTGAACGCGGACGTCGATGCGGCGCTCGACCTGGCGTCGGGGGCGATGTACGTGGCGCAGAGCACGGAGGATGCTGTCGAGGGGCCGCGGTCGTTTGCGGAGAAGCGCGAGCCGGAGTTTAAGGGGCGCTAGGGCGTCTGACGGCGGCCCGGTGCACGTGGCGTTGGTGCTCGGGTGGGCGGGTGCGGCACATTGCCGACGTTTTCTGCCCCCTCCGCCCACCCCATCACAAAAGGGGAATTCGGGGGGGACACCCCCCGCCCAGACGGGCCTGTAGGGAACCCCCCAGCAGCGGCTCCGTTGCACCTTGGCGTTCGTGATTGGACGGGCGCCGCTGCCGATGGCATTGGGCTTGGCGTTGGCATTGCCCGGTGTGTGCCCTGACGATCTGGGCACGCGTACGGCGCGCCGTTTTACAGTTGCTCGCCTTCGCTGCGCCGAGGCCCTTCGTTCCTCAGGGAACGGTTGGCGCTGGACGTGTCTGCCAAACTGCGCTAGCCTTTTAGCAAATCTTTATTGCTTTGATAGCTAACTATGGCCCGTAGATACGCCTACACCCCGCGCCGGGCTGGGGCACCCCGTCGCTCCGGCCCGGCGTCCAATACCTCCTACGCCGGGCTGATGGCGCCGGTTGTGATCGGACTGGCGTTTGTGGCGTTTGGGCTGATCGTCTCCGGGGGCTCGGCGGAGTTGCCGGATGACAGCGGGTGTCGCGGCGCGGAGTGCGCGCCGTTGGTTGCGGGTGAGAGCGCGACGCCATTGGTCGTCTCGCCCACAGCGGAGGCGCGGCCAAGCCCGGGCACGGAGCCTGCACCGCCGATTAGTGGTTACTCGACGGCGATTGTTGAAGAGCCTTGCGGGGCGGTGATCTACGCGGTTAACGAGCACCTGCAACTGCCGCCTGCCAGCCTGACGAAGATCATGACGGCGATCGTGGCGCTCGAAAACGCGCAGGCGGACGAGATAGTGGACGTGCAGATCGACGGCGGCGAGCTTTCGCTGGCGACCGACTCTACGGTGATGGGTCTGAAGCCCGGCGACCAGCTCGCGATGATCGACCTGATCTACGGGCTGCTGATGCGCTCGGGCCACGACGCAGCGCTCGCCATCGCCGACCATATCTCCGGTGACGAGGAATCGTTCGCTGTGCTAATGAACGCGAAGGCGTCCGCGCTGGGCCTGCAGAACAGTTACTTCACCAACGCCAGCGGCCTGGACGACGCGAACCTTTACACTTCGGCCTTCGACATCGCGATGCTCGCCCGTGAGCTGCTCAGCGAGCCGCGACTCGCGGAGATCGTGCGCAGTGACGAATACGACATCGGCTGGGACCGGGGGCCGCTGGAGAATCTGAACCTGATGCTGAGTTTCTATCCCGGCGCGATCGGCGTGAAGACCGGCTTCACCGACCTGGCCGGGCAGACGATCGTCGCCGCGGCTGACAGGGATGGCCGCCGCCTGATAGTCTCCGTCCTGCACAGCGAGGACCTGTACGTTGACGCCTCTGCGCTCCTCGACTGGGCGTTTGCGAACACAGCGCCGGGTTGCGACGCGCGGGGCTAAGCCCCGGCCGGCGGTAAGTAGAAGGACGGACCAATGGACGACCAGCTCACAAGCATGCAGACGATCCTGGAGTCGATGTTCCCCAAAGTGCTCGGGATGCGCCTGCTCGAGGTGACGCCGGACCGGGTGCGCGCCCAACTGATCGTCACTCCCGAGATCTGCACTACCGGGAATGTGCTGCACGGCGGCGCGGTGATGACGATGGCAGACTTCCTGGGCGCGACGGGCACGTTCTTGAACCTGCCGGAAGGCGCGGGGACGACGACGCTCGAATCGAAGACCAACTTCATCGCGGCGGCGAAGGTCGGCCAGCGGGTCGAGGCGGTGTGCGAGCCGGTGCACAAGGGCAAGAGCACGCAGGTCTGGCGCACTACCCTGACGCGTGACGACGGCCGGACGATCGCCACGGTCACGCAGACGCAGATGGTGCTGGCCGCGCCGACGTCGAACCAGCAGATGCTAGCGAACCTCTTCCAGGGGAAGTCGCTGGCCGAGCAGAAGGCGCTGCTTGCGCAGCTGGAGCACGCGGGCGCGGGGCTTTATCGCGTCTTTGCCGAGCAAGAGCCCGACGCAGCTCGCAAGCAGGAGTTGCTGCGGGCGGCGGATCGGGAAGAGGAGAACGCGAAAACGCTGGAGGAGCAGACCACGTCGTAGCGGTCGGTCACGCGGGCTCCTCTGTCACTGGATTCTCGAGGGCTCCGAGGCCGTCGATCTCGATGCGGACGGTGTCGCCGGGTTTGAGGAACTCGGGTGGTCGCCGCGAGCCGCCGACGCCGGCGGGTGTGCCGGTGAAGACGACGTCGCCTGGTTCCAGCGTCATTCCAGCCGAGAGGTACTCGATGATCTCGCCCACGCCGAAGATCAGTTGGCTCGTATTCGAGTTTTGTTTCACGTCTCCATTGACGTACAGACGAACGCCCGCGTTGCTTACGTCGACCTCGTCAGGCGTCACGAGGGCCGGGCCGAGCGGGCCGTGCGTGTCGAAGCTTTTGCCCATCATCCAGGTAGGGGAATGGAACTGCCAGTCGCGCACGGACACATCGTTGCCGATCGTGTAGCCTGCGACATACCCCTGCGCATCGTCCGCCTTGACGTAGCGCGCTGGTTTGCCGATGACGAAGCACAGTTCGGCTTCCCAGTCGACGGCACGGCTGACGCGTGGGATGTGGATTGCTGCGCCGGGGCCGACGATGCACGTCGACGCTTTGGCGAAGACGACGGGCCGCTGCGGGATCGGCTGGCCGGCCTCCTCAGCGTGGTCGCGGTAGTTGAGGCCGATGGCGAGCGCCTTGCCGGGGCGAGGCACCGGCGCTTCGAGGCGGGCGTCTGCCGCGGGGATCGCGGGCGCGCCTTCGGCGGCCTTTCGCGCGCGATCGATGCCGCCGTCCTGCGATAGTAGTTCGATCATCGACTGGGGCAGCGACGATTCGGAGGCTGTCAGATCGGCGATTTCGCCGTTGTCAGTGAGCGCGCCGATACGGGTGCGGCCGTCGTGGGTGAAGGTGACGAGCCGCATCGCTAGTTCTTCGGGGAGTGGAGGCCGGCCATCAGCTCGGCGAGATCGTCCGGGCGGAGGAACGACGGCGGCGGCGGCGGACCCCAGGAGTAGAGCGATTGCATGCCGTCCCAGACCTGCGGCTCCCACATCTGGCCGTCCGGGATGCAGTCCATGTCGGCGTAGTACTCGGCGAAATTGCCAGCCGGGTCGCGGAAGTACCAGAAGAAGTTGGAGCCGACGTAATGCCGCCCGAAGCCCCAGACGTGCCGCGATGGGTCCTTGCCGAGCAGCGCGTGCGCGCCAAGGCCGATCTGATCGACGTCATCGACCTGCCAGGAGGTGTGATGGAGGAACTTCACGGGCGCTTTCTGGAGGAGCAGATTGTGGTGATCCTCCGAGCAGCGCATGAAGAACGCGTTGTGGCCGATCTGGTCGCTGAGTTTGAAGCCGATGCCCTCCATGAAGAACTTCTGGCTGGGCTCGAGGTCCGTGGAGCCGATCACGACGTGCCCGAGCTTGCGGGGGCGCGCCTGCGGCGCGTCATCCTGGAGCATCGGAGCGCGGCCGAGGCGGTCCATACGGCCGGGGCCGTTATATGGTGTCGAGGCCACGGCGTCTTGCTGGATGCGCGACACGACCTCGACGCGCACGCGCACGTCGGTGCCGGGGTCGATCGCGGCGAGTCCGTCTTCGGTGCGCGTCACCTCGACGTCGAGATTCGCGAGTTGCGAGGCGACGCGGTCGACGTCATCCGGGTTGTCGGCACCGATGCCAAGCTCGACGAGCCGGCGGACGGGCGTCTGGACGAGGCGGAGTTGTTCGCCGCCGTCGGCCGTGGCGAAGACGCCGGGCGTGGCCTCGGTCAGGCCGAAGTCGCGGTAGAACTCGGAGGTCTTCGCGACGTCGGGGACGCCGATGGTGATCGAGCTAACGCGGTGCAGGGGCATGGGTCTCCTCCTTGAGGCGTTTGGCGAGTTTGTTTGGCAATATCGTGGTTTCGGGTAAGAAGAGGTCGGGGTCGGGAAGGGCGGGAGCGCGGACGCCGTTGTGGGCGAGCCGGACCTTGCGCGCGCCCAGGGCCATCTTTCGGCAGAGCGCGGCGAGGGTGCGCTGCTCGTCGATGGTGAGGCCGGATGTGACCTTGACTTCGAGGGCGTGCCAGTCGCGCTGGACGTTGGTGACTAAATCGGTGCCCGCATCGGTCAGCGAGACGGTGACGAGGCGGCGGTCCGTCTTCGAGCGGTGGCGCCGCACGAGGCCGCTGCGCTCGAGTGTGTTAACTGAGCCGACGATCGCGCCCTTTGTGACGCGCAAGACGGAGGCAAGCTCGCGAGTCTCGCGCGGTCCGGTGATCCAAAGCGTCATCAGCATCACGAAGCCGGCGTGGGTCAGGCCGTGCGGGCGGAGGGCGATCGCCTCCATCGTGCTGAGGACGTCCATCGTCGCGTGGTCGAGGTTGAAGACTGCGGCCTGCGCGTCGGCATCAGCCCCGCGCGCACCGAGGAACTGCTGGATGTGCTGCTCGAAGAGGGGGGTGTCGGCCTTGACTTGCGTCATGTCGTTTGATATTAAACGTTCAGCATTGAACGATGTCAAGTCCTGGAGATGAGAATGAACGCAGAAGAACGTCAAGACTTTGTCAGAAACCACCGGACAGCCGTGTTCGGGTATCAACGGAAGGCCAACGGGCCGGCGATGTCGATCGTCTACTACGTCATGGACGGCGATGACATTCTCGTCTCGACGATGGCAGCCCGCGGTAAAGCGGGCGCAGTGCGGCGCGATTCGAAGGTGTCGCTGTGTGTGCTCGACGAGCAGTGGCCACCCACGTACGTGGTGGTGTACTGCGACGCGACGGTGGAGACGGAGGAAACAGCCGCGGTCGACCTGATGATGCGGATCGCGGGTGTGATGGCCGGCAACCCGATGCCGGAGTCGGTGCGCCCGATGGTCGCTGAGAGCGCCCGGAGAGAAGACCGCGTGGTGTTACGTCTGAAGCCGTACGCGACGTTTTACACACCGCCGCGCCATGTCAATTCGCCCGCTGACCTGCCTACACTTACCCACGAGACGTCAGCCAGCATCCCCTGGTAGGAGGTACGCATGATTCCCGACGAGCACCGAAAGTTCCTGGAAGAGCACCGGCTCTGCGTGGTTGGCTTCAACCGGAAGAGCGGACCGCCCGCGCTGTCGCCCGTGTACTACTACGTCGACGGCGATGAGATCGTCTTCTCCACGCAGGCGACGCGCGGCAAGGCGAAGCAGGCGGAGCGCCTCGGCGAGGTGACGCTGTGCGTGCTGGAAGAGCAGCTGCCATTCGCCTACCTGACGGTGTACGGGACGGTGCGGGTGGACCACGAGGGCGCGGTCGACACCATGATGCGCGCCGCGGGAGCAATGACCGGAAGCGAGATCCCGGAGGCCGCGCGCCCGGGCTTCGAACAGCGAGCGAAGGAAGAGAACCGCGTGGCTTTGCGCGTTACGCCGACCGGCTTCTTCTCGACGCGGACGGTGGCGCCGAAGGCGGGGTAGTCCCTTCCGCGTGCTTCGATGACCCCGCCGTTGAGCGCTTGAGTCCACTCTTGTATCCCGCTGGGGGCTGAGCCCCCCGCCCCCCACCCATAAGAATTAGGGGGTATCGGGGGGACACCCCCCGAACCCCCCGGCAGCGTCGCCGCTGCACCTTCACCTTTGGGCAACGTGATGGGCGCCTGCCCCCTACGCCGAGCGGTGGTGCACGTGGCAACGCGTGGTCGCACGGAGGGGCGTTCGGGCGAAGCACTGGCACGGCGAGATGTGAGGGAGATGTGGCACGTGCTTCGCCCCTACTTCCGGGGGTGCGCACGGATGACGAGGCGGGTGTGGCTGGCCGCTGAGGACGGCGGGCGTTTACAATGCGCGGCACATGACCGCTGCCGCTTTCGCGTTGGTGCTGCTCTCGGCGGTGATGCACGCGACGTGGAACTTCCTGCTGAAGCGAAGCGACAACAAGGTGGTCTTCTTCTGGGCGATGTCGGCGGCGAGCAGCACGTTCGTGCTCGGGCCGGCGGTGCTGGCGGCGGCGATTGATGGCTTCGAGCCGGAATGGTTCGTCTTCGGTTTCGGGACGGTGGCGCTGCACGGTGTCTACGCGCGGGCACTGATCCGCAGCTACACGACGGGGGACCTCTCATCGGTCTACCCGATCTCGCGCGGGATGGGGCCGGCATTCGTGCCGATTTTCGCGGTCATCCTCTTCGATGAGCACATCTCGACGCCGGCTGCTGTTGGTATCGCGCTTGTCGTCGTGGGCATCTATGCGACGCACATCGATACACGGTTTCTCCGGGACTTCTCGCATCCTCTGCGGATGCTGACTTCGCCGGACGCGCGAATCGCCTTCTTTACCGGAGCAGTGATCGCGGGCTACACGCTCTGGGACAAGAATGCTCTTGATCACGACGTCAACCCGATCACATTGAACGCCTTCGCAATGGTCGGCAATTTCGTGTTGCTTGCGCCATTCGCGCTGTTCGCCGTGCCACGGGACGTGATGACCAGTGAATGGCGGGTGCACTGGCGGGCGATTCTCGTTGCCGCCATCCTCGCGCCTCTGGGGTACACGCTTGTGCTGATCGCGCTGACGACGAGCCGTGTCAGTTACATTGCGCCCGCGCGCGAGGTGGGCATCGTCCTTGGCGCCGCGATGGGTGTGATTTTGCTCGGCGAGGGTTATGGGACGACGCGGATCTGGGGTTCGGCGCTGATCGTTGCGGGGTGTATTGTGCTGGGGGTTGCGCCGTAGGCGTTTGGCGGTAATCCCCCGCCCCCTCCCACCCAAAATAAGGAGTGTCGGGGGGACACCCCCCGAACCCCCCAGCAGCGGCTCCGCTGCACCTTCGCGTCGGGGGAAAGGCGCGGGCTCGTCCGATTAGCGTGGGCTGGGCGTTTGGATCCATGAGTCACGTCCCCCGTTTTGGTGTCCCCTCTCCCGCCCATGAGAAACTGGGGATGTCGGGGGGGACCCGGACACCCCCCGAACCCCCTGGCAGCGTCGCCGCTGCACTTCGCGTTTGGGCTGGGGCGCGCATCGTCCTTACCTCGGTGGGGCTACTGGGAGGCGTCGCGCCTTAGCCGGGCGATGCGATAGGCTGGGCGGCGTATGAAGCGCATCCAGGAGGGCATTTACCAGATCGTCAGCCCGTTTCCGGAGTTCGAGCGCGCAGAGGCCTACCGCCTGCGCACGGACATGGAGGCACACCCGCGCGTTACGAAGGGCCTGCCTTACGTGATGCCGTACGCAATCATCAGTCGCGGCGAGACGCTGCTGGTGGACTGCGGTTGGGCGACCGATGACTCGCACGCCGCGCTGAGCGAACAGTTGCACGAGATCGGCATCGGGATCGAGGACATCACGAAGCTAGTGCTGACGCATGCGCACCCGGATCACTGCGGCCTGGCGGGACGCCTCCACGAAGAGGCGAAATGTGAGGTGTACATGCACGAAGTCGAGATCGACTTCCTGCGCTCGCGCTACACATCGCCGGAAGGGATCCTCGAACGCATGGCGGTCTGGCTGAAGGAGAACGGCGTCGATCAGGAGGACGTTGAGGACCTCGAGCGCGGCTCGATGCCCGTGCGCTTCTTTGTCGCCACAGTCGAGCCGGACCGGCCGCTGAAGGGCGGCGAGCAGATTGACGTCGGCGACTTCAGCTTCGAGGTGATCTGGACACCCGGCCACTCGCCCGGCCACATCTGTCTCTACGAGCGGAACCACAGACTGATGATCAGCGGCGACCACGTCCTGCCGATGATCTCGCCAAACGTCAGCCTGCACCCTCAGCAGCGTGAGAACCCGCTGCAGGACTACATCGAGAGCCTGCAGAAGATCGCCGATCTGAAGGTGGACCGGATGCTGCCCGCGCACGAGTGGGACATCGACTGGTTCAAGAAGCGTGTCCTCGAACTGATCGGACACCACGACGGGCGGCTAGACGAGATGGTTGCCGCTGTTGGTGTCGAGGGCGAGGCGACGGCCGCGGAGGTGGCGCGGCGAGTGCGCTGGAATACCGGGGCGTTCGATTCCTTCGCGGCGTGGATGAAGCGCGCGGCGATCGGCGAGACGCTGGCGCACCTGCGCTTCCTGGTGGGCAAGGGGCGCTTGCGGGAGTACCACCGCGACGGCGTGAAGTATTTCGCGGCGAGCTAGGCACCGCGCCCGCGGGCGGCGTTTACCCCGACGGCGCACCTTTGCGCGGGCGTTGTTCGCCCCACCCCCCACCCCCATATAGAGGGGGTGTCGGGGGGGACACCCCCCGCCCAGACGGGCCCGTAGGGAACCCCCCAGCAGCGGCTCCGCTGCACCTTTGCGTCGGGTGCATCCCTTATGTCTCACCGGTCAAGCCGGGCTGAAAAGCGGCGATAATTCCTCACTTAACGGGCACTGATTCACGTAACCACCACGTCTGCGTGGCGTCTTACCTACTGACTGAACAAGACTCCCGAAAAGGCGAACCGTTCCGAAAGGGCGGGGCGCAAAGCTACGGGCCTACGTCTGCAGATGCGGATATGGTCGCCTGGCCACCGGAGAAATGGCAAGACGACAGGAGGCTTCGTGGCTGATTCGGCGGTCAAAACCAATAGCGCAGGGACTAGACAGGGTACGAGGTATGCAAGCCGACCGAACGAATCTGGCCGCTTCGGAGCGCAACCTTCAGCGCGAAGAGGATGGCATCAACCGAATAGCCTGGGTAGGTGGAGCTGCCGTCGCCGTGATGACGATGGCGGCGCTGGTGACGCTCGCCCTGAGCGCCGCGAACGATTGGTGGCACCTCGCGCTGTACCTGACGGCGGCGGGCGTGCCTTACGGCTACGCTCTGTTCTGCAACTTCATCATGCGCCGCATGCACCTGGCTGCCTACCAGCGATACCGGACACAAGTGGTAATGCAGCTGACTGACCTCCACGAGCTGGTGTACCGCGATGAGCTGACGGGGTTGTACAACCGCCGTCACTTCTATGAAGTCCTGCAGATGGAAGTCGAGAAGTCGCATCTTTCGAAGCAGTCTCTGGCGATTCTGTTGATGGACCTGGACGGACTAAAGAAGATTAACGACGAGTACGGTCACCAGATGGGCGACGAGATCCTCGCCAACCTTGGCAAGACGATCGCCAGGCACACACGCACCCACGACGTGGCGGCGCGCCTAGGCGGTGACGAGTACGGCGTGGTGATGCCGGGCACGGACAAACGGGGCGCGTTCGCCCTGGCGCGGCGGCTCTGGGAGGACCTGGAGCGGACGCCGATGTACCAGGACGGCGAGCAGTCACTGATGGTTACGGTGTCCGTGGGTCTCGCCGGTTACCCGTGGGGCGGCGAGTCCGTGGAAGAACTGATCCAGTGGGCGGACGCCGATATGTACGCAAACAAGGTATCCCGAAAATTGGCGCAAGAAGGCGCGCCGATAGCTCAACCAGTTACCTCGTCGGACATTAATTCCGCGCCCGACGAACCCATCGCAAGCATGTAGGGGGCAACCAAATGACGAATAAAGTGAGCAGACTCGCGCGAATACGCGGAATCGCAGCGACCGGAGTAAAGTTCATATTCTTTGCTGCCGCGATCGCTGGGATCACGATTCTATTCGGCCCGCTGACGGCGGCGATCGCCGGCTGTTTCTTCCTCTGGGCCGCTCTCATCCAGTTGACCCGCTGGCGCGACCGCGACCAACGCGCCGTCGAGGACCAGGTCCAGGCGATCCGCGAGAAGTACAACGCGATCATCAACTCTCTGTCATCGGCGATGGGCCTCCAGGACGACATGAAGGCCAGTCACAGCCGGCAGGTCAGCGACCTCGTGTTCATCCTTGCCCAGGAGATGGGCCTGCGCAGCGACGAAATTCACCTGATTCAAAAGGCCGCGGTGCTGGCCGACATCGGCAAGATGGAGATCGCTCAGAGCATCATCAGCAAGCCGGGAGAGCTTGACGACGACGAATGGAAGGAAATGCGCCGCCATCCTGAGATCGGCGCCAGGGCCCTCGCCGAAGTACTTGGCGTCGACGATGCGGCCGAGATCGTGCTTTCGCACCACGAGCGCTATGACGGCCAGGGCTACCCCCGTCAACTGAAGGGCGAAGCGATCCCGATGGGCGCGCGCATCTACGCCGTCGCAGACGCTTACATGGCGATGACGAGCGACCGCCCGCACCGCAAGAAGATGGAGCACGAGATGGCGCTGCGCGAGATCCTCCGCAACTCGCTCACGCAGTTCGACCCTGTGGTTGTGCGAGCGTTCGTCCAGGCGGAGGAGATGGGCATGATTGGCGTCCGCAGGGAGGTCATGAACGGCACCGACTTCGCGCCGGATAGGGTGCCTGTGCCGACCGAGGTGTCATGACGGACTCAGTGACAGCCGAACAAGCTCCTAACGAACTGCCCGCGCTGCAGCACTCGACGATGGACGTGGAGCTGATCATGGATAGCTATAGGGTCAGCGGTGAGCTGCAGAGCGTCGGCGTGCCGCGCCGACTGGTAGACTTCCTGAACTCTGTCGACGGCAACTTCATCATCATCCACGGGGGCGATCTCGACGACCCGCTGGTCGAGGATGAGCCGCGGCATTTCGAACAGATCCAGGTCCACATGAACACGCTGCTGCTGGCCATTCCGCGCAGCGCCAGCCAGGTGCACCCGGACGCGTTCGAGATCATCCAGAAGGTGCCTGTACCGACGACGATTGCGGTCCCGGGCTTCGAAATCACGGGCAATGTCTTCCTGATGCCGCAGATCGATCCGGCGGGAAGCCAGCTCCTGGGCAGCCGTCACTTCGTCCCGGTAACAGACGCGACCGTCGCGTCGGCGACGAACCATGAGTGTGTCTGGCACGAGCCCGCGGTCGTGGTAAACCTGGCGCGGGCCCTGGTCTTCGCGCCCCGCTAGATCTCGTCGGGCGGGGCCGCGCCGGTCTGGAGCCAGCGCTCGACGCCGCCGAAGCGTGTGCGCCGGAACTCTTCGCCGAAAGCAAAGCCCGCTCGCTTGCCAACTGCCCCTGCCCAGGCCCGGATCTGCGCCTCGATGACCGGCCGGTAGTCCGTTGGGTCGGCGTCGCTATAAGAAAGGCACGTCGAGGCCGGATGCGGCCACCGCCGCCTGTGCATCCAACACCGTCATCTCCATCTGGCAGACGTGCTCGCAGAGGGCATCGATTTTGCGGCCAATGAAGTCGCTGATGTCCACGGTCTTGTTGGGGTCGCGAGGCGACTTGGCGAAGAAGTAGCGCTCGCCGACGTAATGCGGTTCAAGGCCGGACTCGCGGTGCTCCGGGTGGTATAGCGGGAAGTGAGCAAAGGCGCAGGCTTCCGTGGCGGCGAGGCCGATGCTGCGGTGGTCCTGGTGTTCTTCGTAGGGCGCCCAGGGGTCCCAGGTGAAGACGACGTCGGGGCGGTGTGTGCGGATGGCGCGCATGCAGCGCTCGCGGAGCTCGTTGAGGGGCGTCTCGCTGAGGCGGCCGTCCTCGTAGCCGAGGAAATCGACGTCAGGGTTGACGCCCAGCACAGTCGCTCCGCGGCGCGCTTCTTCACGACGCGTGTCGGCGGTGAAGCGGGCGTCCCACGTCGGGTCGAGGGTGCCGCGTTCGTTGTTCGTGGCGATCACCTCACGGATGTCGTAGCCGAGCGCCGCCATCCTGGCGATCGTGCCGCCCGCCATGAACTCCATGTCGTCGGCGTGGGCGACGATGACGAGGACGCGCCTGGTCACCCCCTGACCCCCTGTGCCGCGAGTTGCTCGATAGCTTCGCGGGCGCGGTCGCAGAAGGCTTCGACTGCGTCTGGGTCAGGCGCTTCGTTGGCGGTGAACATGTCGACCTGGAGGAAGGGGCCGGGGCGTTCGTGCGTCTCGCCCTGCGCGTTCCAGGTGGGCTGGATGACGTAGTGGATGTGGCCGGGGATCCAGCCGGCGTGGGCCCACTGGCAGATGTATGTCTGGTCAGGGCCGAGAAGCTCGCCGAGGGCGGTGGTGACCAGCCAGAGGACGCGGCCGAAGGCGTTGTACTCGTTCGGCGTGAGATCGCGGAAGCGTACGACGTGGCCGCGGGGCTTGACGACCAGGGTGCCGACGTCGAGCGGGCCGATGCAGTGCTCGACGAGCCAGCCATCAGCCTCGAAGATGAGGCCGCCGGGAAGAGGGCGCCGACCTTGCGTGAGGTCGCAGGCGAGGCAGCCTTCGACGTCGCTCATGCGCTGGGCTTGGCGGCCTGGGTCTGGCGGGAAGCGACGCTGCCGGTCTCGCAGTATTCCTTGAGGCCGGCCAGGTCATTTCTTAGATTGCGCTTCATGATGCGGTAAAACACCGGCGCGATGAGGCGCGAGACGACCGGGATTGCCGGCTCGAACGTTGCGTAGAGCCCGGCGCGGGCTTGGCCCTCGGAGATCGGTGTTACCCGCGCCGTGGTGTAAATGTCTCTCATGAAGGGTGGGGAGATCCACATGCGTTCAGTCTTGCGCCGGCCTTCGTGGTCCATGGCGATCGTCATATGCATTACCTTATGGCCGCCGTGTAAGCAGCTGTAGATTTCGCCCAGACCGTTCTCGGGGCCCTGGAGGTGAGTCGCTTTGTCCAGAGTGACTGCCCAGACGGCCCGTTTGTTGAGGTCCCGCATCGCCGTCCAAACCGCATCCGCCGGGGCGTCGATCTCGATCTCGAAAGCCATTTTGGCGTCGGCACGCGCGATGAAGAACGTCCGAGCCTCCTCGTAGGCCGTGCGGACGGTCTGCAGGTCCAGGTACGTGTAGTCGACGCGGCCGATGTCGTCGTAGTCGTCGTGGCCCAGCGTGGCGTCGATGCCGCAGGTCGCTGCGACGTCGCTCACTTCAGGCGTGAGGAGAGCGTACTCGCTCACCGGCACCGTGTTCTTGAGGAGCCGCGACGCCCGCACGATGTCCCCGCCGATCAGCTCTTTGCGGCCGCCGATGTTCTGCAACTCGTACTCCCCGGCGCTCGCAACAAACTTGAGCGTGAGGTCTTCTGTGCGGTTACAGGCGCCGCACGCGCAAGCCGAGCCGTTCGCGATGTCCATTACGCCTTCGCGGAACTCTTCATAAAGAGAGCGGATATGGGCGAACGTGGCAGTGCCGGCCTCGTCGCGAGCCGCGTAGAAGAAGACACAGTCGCCCATGATGTTGGCGACCTTCCAGCGCCCCTTGACGCGGTCGACGAGCCGGTTGAGCAGGTCTTCTGTGATCTCGCGGGCGTGCTTGAGCCCGACGTCAGAAAGGAAGGTCGTATAGCCGCCGATGTCGGCGAGAATGAACTTGGCCTCAGCCACTGGTAACTCCCTGCAGCAGGTCTACCGCTGCTCGTCTGATTATAGCGTCGGCCTCGGGGGCGAAGAACGTGAGGCCGGGCTCGTGACCGCCTTCGGCGTAAGCGTCAGCAGGCACGACGTAGCCCACGTAGTCGTTCGCGTAGCAGGCGACGAGCAGATCACCTGCGCCGGTCGCCTCGCGGATGTGCGCGGCGGTCTCGGCGAAGAACTCGCCGGGCAACGCGAGGAGTGCGAGGTCATCGCCGAGGCGCAGCGCCTGCACCTCCGTTCGAGCCGCGGTGGGCGACCGGCGTGACCAGACGGCGGACCAACGCTCGGCCTCGTAGCGGCTGATCAGCGCCGCTGCGGCGCGGCGTTCGGCGGAGCCGGTCGGCGTGCGCTCCACCACTGCCCGAGCGTCGTCCAAGCGCTTCGCGTAAGCGTCGTCGTCTTCGAAGTCACGCGGCGGGATATCGACCTCGCGGCGGACGGCGCGGAGCGATGGAACGACGGCGCGGCCGAGGGGTGCGACGTCCGGGAATTCGTTCCAGCGAACGTTGTGGGTGCGCTGGCCGGGGACGAGGGCGCGCATCTCGGCGATGAGGCGGAGGGCGTGGCCACCGACGATCTGGCCGGCGCGCTCGACGCTGGGGTAGTCCTGGGTGATCCAGGCCGGGTTGACGTCACCGCAGGCGCCATTCAGGTAGATGCACGGCGCACCGGTCTCGCGCTGGAGGAGGCGGGCGGCGGCGGCGGGGAACTCACCGGAGAGCAGGAGGTTGGCGCCGGTAAGAACCGTGGCGTGGCAGGCGAAGTTGACGATGGAGGCGATCGGGCCGTCGACCGAGTCGAGGAGGACGACGCGGAGTTCGGTGTCGTTGGGGCCGGCGGGATCACGCCTGTTCATGCTGATGGTATCGACGGTAGCGGAGGCAATGCCGAGCGTGGCGGGCCGTCGTGATTCCCACGCCTGCGCGAGCGCGCCGCAAACCTGGTCGACGAGTGTTTGGGCGAGCGTCTTGTCCAGGTGGGCGAACATGCCGGCGCGGAGGCCCACGGGGCCAGCGTGGCTGTGGGTGGCGGCGACTACAACACCGTCGGGGCTGATGCCGTGCGCTTCGGCGGCGCGCCGGCGGACTTCGGCAGCGATCCAGGGGTGCATGCCGAGGAGGTCGCAACTGACGATCGCCGCCGTCTCTGCGCCCTGCTCGAGAACCAGGACGCGCGCGGTGAGGGGGTCGTGGACGCCCTGCGAGGGACTTGAGCGCGAGCCGTAGCCGTCCATGAGGCCGCCGGGAGCGGGGGTGATGTCAGCGGTGGCGGCGCCGGCAAGGAGGTCAGGCATATCGGCGCCTATGTTACGGGAACCGACCGCTCCAGACGGTGACGGCGGGTTGCCGGGAGAGTGCGCGAGTCGTCTTGCCAGCATGCGCCGAACGTAGCAGGTGGTTCGCATATGTCCAAGGGGCTTGTGTCGCTGCTCTCAGTTTCGCAGGTGCCCGGGGAACAGGCGCTCCGTTATGTTTGTTTGGCATTTTCGTGTTTTTCGGCGCTTGCCGGGTGCTCGGTAGATACGAAACATTAAATTGTTCTGCAGTTTCGTGTTTTCCGAGACGTAGTGTGATTCCGGAATCAAGTGTCATTTAGCCTTGGATTGCAGAATTTAACTTGACGGATTACTGCAATCAAGGAGCGTGATCCCGGCACTTTCGACTACGACCACAAGAACCGGCGAGACGATTCTGCGGGGAGTCCCACCCGCCGTTGTCGTCGCGCCGGCTCAATGCCTGAGCATGTTACTTGACCTTATCGAATCGCATGATCCGTGCCAGCCCCTCAGCCCGGTTGCAACGGGATATTCTCAGGCAGACAGGGCATTTTCCGGCCCGAAACGGCCCTGCCGAGCAAGATTTATATCTGAAAAGCGCCCCTGTAGCTCAATTTGGTCAGAGCGTCTGACTTCGGATCAGAAGGTTCCGGGTTCGAGTCCTGGCCGGGGCGCCAGATATAAAACAGACCTGGCGGGAGCACCTTCACGAAAGTGTCAGGTGCTCATCGTTTTCAAGGTCAGAAGGCCAGGTGTGCCGAGCAGTCAGTGACTTCATCCGGAAGGAGACGAGATCATGGCTGCACATTCCAGAAGAAGAAGGGCGACCTGGAAAACGATGCACAAGGACGACATCAAGCTCACAGAGCTACTGGCCGAGTTCCTCGAATACCACGAGGCTCTCAACCACTCGCCGAAGACGGTCCGCTGGTACTCGGACATCATCACGGCGCTCTGCCGCTTCATCGGGCCAGACCCCGATCTCGGCGAGCTTACCCTACCGCAGATTCGTGCCTACCAATCGCATCTGCGTAAGCGCCCGAAGCCAAACGGCGACCCCTTGAGCGACAGGACTCTTCAGGACCACGCCCGAGTGATTCGAATATTCCTTCGGTGGCTTGTCCGCGAAGAGTACCTGCAAGAAGACTTCGCTGCGCGCGTCGAGCTTCCGAAGGTCGGCAGAAAGCATTTGGAGATCCTCACCGAGGAGGAGATCGCACAGCTCTTTAGCTACCTCTCTCCCGACCTGGATATCCCCTGCCGAAATCGTGCCATTTGCTCCCTCATGGTCGATTGCGGGCTCCGGGTCGGCGAAGTCGCCCGGCTCAACCTAAGCGATGTTTCGTTTGAGGACAGCACCGTCAAGGTCCTCGGCAAGGGCCGGCGCGAAGACGTGGTCCCGTTCGGCGCCGCCACCGGAAGGACGCTACGCCGGTATGTTCAGCATTTCCGACTTTACCTGGCCAGAGAGTCGGAACCAGCTCTTTTTGTGAGCCAGTATGGCGGCCGGCTCGTCCTCGAAGGCATCAAGTCGATGATCGACCGCCTAGCCATCGAATCGGGCATTGAGCGCCTGCATCCACATCTCTTACGGCACACGGCCGCAACCCGGCTGCTGATGAATGGCTGCGACTTGCACACGGTCCAACGCATCCTCCGGCATCGACATATCAGCACCACGACGGCTTACTTGCACCTTTTGAGCGCCGACCTACAGGACAAGATGCGCGCATACAGCCCTCTCGACACACTCGCCCTTGGTGGTCAGGGAACCGATGACCGCCCTGGTAGACCAGTGAAACGTAAAGCGATCGGACGTTGGAGTGACCATGGACGGGAATTTGGTGATGTCAGGCCGGGCTTAACAGTAGTTCGCCGCTGACATGGTGGTGCCGCCATTCCTGACGCCGGACTTCAACGTCGGCGCGAGTAAATCAACGATGTCCCCGCAACCGCGCCTGCGAGCCCCACGGCCACTAGGACTAATGCCGACAATCCGCCACCATCACCAGCCCGTCCGTTCGCGGTCAACTCAACAACACCGCCGACTGAACTAGGCAGTGGCGTTGTGGGTGCGGGCGTATTCGTCGCGAGCGGCTGCCAGTCAGGAGCGCTTTCAGACGCCAGATTGTTCGTCAGTCGGATTTGAGCAGTGCCGTCCGCGTTCATCGCGTATATCTGAAAGTTCCCGTCGCGCTTGGTGAAGAAGGTGATTTTGGATCCATCGGGCGACCAGGCAGGCTCGGCCTCTATCGCTGGGTTGTTCGTGAGGCGAGTTGGAGCGCTTCCGTCTGCATTCATCACGTAAATTTGCGGGCTGCCTCCATCACGATTGCTATGAAATGCTATTTTTGCCCCGTCCGGAGACCAGTTCGGGGTGCTATCGACGAATGAGGATCCGGTCAATCTAATTTGACCACTGCCGTCTTCATTCATTACGTATATCTGCTCGTTACCGTCCCTGAGGCTCGCAAACGCGATCTTCGAACCAAGCGGGGACCAAGCTGGCTGTACGTCAAGCCCAGGACTGTTGGTGAGCCTTGCCTGCGCGCTTCCGTCCGCGTTCATGACATAGATTTCCGCATCGCCGTCACGATCACTGTAGAACCCGATCTTAGAACCATCAGGCGACCATGCGGGGTCTTGATCCACAGCCGGATTGTTGGTCAATCTGGTTTGCCCGGTTCCGTCTGCATTCATCACGTATATTTCTGCGTGTCCACCATCACGGAAGCTGATGAATGCCAGTCGAGACCCATCGGGCGACCAAGCAGGGAGGCCATCGCCCGAGGAATTATTCGTTAATCTGGTCTGAGCAGTGCCGTCCGCGTCCATTACGTAGATTTCTTCGTCACCGTCGCGGTTGGTAGTGAACGCGATCATTCCGTTCGAACCGGGAAATGCCGCTCTTGCATGCATTGCACTGTTGATCGCTGAGGCGATCATCGGGATCGCAATGGCGACAAGAACTAGTAGAACATTTCGCCATGAAATGTTAAGTAGTCCCGAGTTTTGCATGCCGCACCCCTTTGGACGGCATTCTCGCCATCGCGCCGTAACTTGTCAATTCAATCAAGGAGACCGAGCGGAATCCAGATTATACTCACTCAGCCATGAAACCCAGATCGAAACAGGATCTTATAGAGGTCAGCAACTCATAGTGCGTCTGATCGGCGCGCTATGGGCCCGGATTTCATCCCATAGTGGCACGGACCGTGATGGTAGAGTGGCCGCGACATGACTAATCGAGAAACAATAATCCATATCGATTGGGACGGGCCCTACACGCTCGACACCATCAAGGGATTGAAGGGTTCGACCGACTTCGGGGTGTACCAGATTTACGGGGGCGGCCCAGTGTATGGAGGTAGTGCGCTACTCTACATCGGCCGGGCGTGTGATCAGTACTTCGCAACTCGCATTCCACAAGAGGTGCAATGGCTCGATAACCGTGACGCTGCTCGTGTGGAGGTCTATGTAGGCCGACTATCTGGCGCCCGCACCCCGGACAATGACGCTTGGGTTCTGCAGATCAAGCTGGCGGAGCGACTTCTCATTTCTGCGCATTCACCGCCGCATAACACCCAGAAGAATTTAGGAGCACTAGAGCGCGATTTGTGGTCCGTTCACGTCCTGAACTGGGGCCACCGCCGCGATCTTGTCCCAGAGGTGTCCGGCGCACGGTGGACGACACGGTTCGACGACCCTCCTAACTATCACGCCTTCAGCGAGGATGAGTTGGAGTAGAGCCAATCGACGTGAGTTCACCCGCGTGCGCAGCATTGCCCGCCAGTCAATGAATTTCGCGGCATGACTCTCTAGCCTGAAAGTCGCTGTTAGGAGACCGGTGACGAGGGATGGACGCGATAGTTCGCGTTCGTTTACACGAAGGGAGGTGATACCGCATGGATGAAGTAGCGGTCACCAATCCGCCGGCCACCAAGCCTGACGAACTGCGCAAGGCCAGGGCAGAGCGCTATGAGGCGATCAAGGTCAAGATCGAGGATCTCGACAAGGCCTGTGCCGAGACGCGCAAGATCATCTACGACCTGCGCAGGTTGTTGAGGCAGTAGGCAGGTCTACTGCGCCGACTCTCGTCACCCCTCCTACAGCCCCAATTTTCGCGATTCCATCGCCCCTCTTTGTGACCCTTTGAACGGTGTATAGTGTTCGCAATCAGAGGGGGGATATGCGAGCGAGAATTGACGTCGATGCACAGATTGCCGCCGACCAGTTTGCGGTCGTGGCTCAGGAAATTAGATGGTGGCCGACTGCCGCACAAGACTCGGATATCGTCGTTCGGGCCACGCAGGAAATCTTGGACACCGTATCAGAGGAGGATCGGCCTCTCGCAAGGGATCGGCATCGATTCACCCTTTCAGATCCTCGAACCAAGTCCTGGGCGATCGTGTCCGAGCCGAATGATGGGACCTACGTGGTCCGCATACGCAATCAGCACTCACGAAGGCTGAAACAGGCCTGCGAGAACTTCGTTCGAGATCTTCAGAACTACAACAACCGAAAGACCCATTCCGTCAACGTCGTGTTCGAATTTCCAGAAGAAATCGTTGTCCTCCAACCCAACAGCCAACATCACGCCTATTTCGGCCAGGTCTTGCCAAACAAATGGCTAGGCGCCGGGATTCGTGAGAGGCGCCTTGAGTTCATCACGGGACTCTTGACGGGGACGGCCTTCCTGTTCCTTGCCGCCTTAATATTTCCGGGCGTTGATGAGCGCCTGTTCGGTGATCCCGATACCAAAACATACGTCTATTTGACGGGTATGATTGGTCGCCTCGCAACGTCCGTACTCGTAACGGCGTTTGTCGCTTGGCTCACAGTCCTACTTCATGGATTGGACATCCGAAGAAATGCGCCCATTAGATGGGGCCTTGAAGCTGGTCGCTAACACAACACTCAGACAGTCTCACCTTCGGTTGAATGTCGTGGAGCCGACGCGTCCGATCTCAACAAGAAGCGAAGAGAGGGAACGGGTCCGATCAGCCCTCCGATTTACCTAACGGTTTCTCGGAAGGACAAGCGGTTTGTAGTCCGCCGCCATCAGAACTTCGTCGGTTTCCTCAACCGAAAGCCCCAGACCCCAACCGGAAAGAAGGAGAAGAGCATCTCGGCTCGGAGGACAAAATTGTCCGGCCTTACAAGAAAGACGAAAGAGAAGAAAGACAAAACTTCGTTAACGAAGATGAGTCTCAGGGGAGAGAAGGAGGAGCGCCAGAGCGGATCGGAGAAACCCTCAAAGGAATACGCGCGAGGATTTCAAGAGCTTCCCCGGCATATCCCGTCACGACGAAACGGGAGTACTTAGCGCGGCACATCCTAGCCGTTCTTAGGGACCGGCATAGTTCTCGGATACTACCGGAAGGTCGCCGAGCAGATGGAACCCTCGCGGATCTACGAAGCCCTCAGTGTCGCTAGAGAGCTCTCCTATCGCGGAAGCATCCGAAAGAATCGGGGCGCGGTATTCGCGCATTTGTTGAGGTATGCCAGCGTCCCATAGCGGTGCCGTCCCGCGCCGTGACAAAATGCCCTCAAGAACAGCATTGATGGCAAGAGTGGTCCGATGGCACCGCCCATCTACGGCCCAAGGACGATCGGGGAATGGCTCTTAGTATTCTTCATATCTCAGACCTACACAGGGATCCCACGCACCCAATAACTAACGACGCTCTCAGCGAGTCGCTCGTTCGCGATGTACAGCACTTCCTCAGCGAACAACCAGTCATCAGACCTCCGGATCTGATAGTCATCAGTGGCGATTTGGTGTTGGGAGTTCGCCCCAACACGCCCGATCCGGAACACGCGCTACACCTGCAGTATGAAGAAGTCGGCGGTCTGCTATCTGTTCTTGCCGATGAGTTTTTAGGCGGAGACCACGGACGAGTTGTGCTCGTTCCGGGAAATCACGACGTCAGCTATCCACATGTTATGTCGGCGATCAGGCCGATTAGCCTCGACGAAGAAGATGAGTCGACCAGGGGTGTCAAAGCCGAGTACCTTGGGCGCCTCAACGTGCCCGGTTCGAGTTTGAGATGGTCGTGGGATACCTTGTCATTCTTTGAGCTCTTTGACTTGGATAGGTATCTGGAAAGAATGAAGCCGTTTGCAGACTTCTATCAGAATTTTTACGGCCATACCAGGAGCTACACGCTCGATCCCGGGAAACAATTCGACCTGTTCGACTATCCCGAATTCGGAGTGACCATCGTAGGGTTCAACAGCTGCTACGGGAATGACCCCTTACATCGGGGCGCGAGCATTCATCCTGATTGCATCGCCAGCGCACATCGACTTCTACGAGAGGACGACTCTTACAACAACCGATTGAAGATCGCTGTCTGGCATCACAGCACCAGCGGACCACCAGACCAGACCGACTATATGGATGCAGACACACTCCAGGTCCTAATCGATTGCGGTTTCAGCCTTGCGCTTCACGGCCACCAACATAAACCTCAATTCATCGACGAGCGATTCCAGTTTGGTATAGAGAGTAAGATCACCGTGATAAGCGCAGGTACCCTTTGCGGGGGCCCCGGCGTTCTGCCGAGTGGGCAGCCGCACTCCTACAATATGGTGGAAGTAGATACCACCACGTTCTCGGGAACACTCCATCTCCGACAAATGCAGAACACGAGCTTTAACTCACCGATCTGGGGGCCGGGCGCTTTTCCATCTACTCGGGCGAGTTTCATCCCCTTCTCCTTGCAGCCACAAGCGTACAGTCCAGCGGAGAACATCGCGTCTGTAGTTGCAGAGGCCGAAAGTCTTCTTTCTGGAGGAGACCCGGAAAAGGCAGTCGAGCTCCTTCGCCCTTTCTCGGATCATGAGCTTGCGCGAAGGATACTGTTGGACGCTTTTGTGGCAACTAACGATACCAAGGGCCTGATTGAGCTCTACTATCCGCCGACCGGCGTCGCTGAGGTCGTGTACGTTGCCAATGCGCTTTCAGAAGAGAACAGTTTGGGTCAGCTCCGAGAATTGTTGGAATCGCCATTTGTGGCGGAATCGACGAATCCAGCGATAGTTGAGATTCGTCAGAAGTACTCCGGGAGATTGAGATGACTGAGGCAGTTCAGGGCCAAATCTCGTTCGAAGTAGAGACTTCTAGGATTCTTGAGATCCTCTCCAAAGAAATATACGACTCTTCGAACGCTCTACTGCGGGAAAACATACAGAACGCCTACGATGCCGTGCTAATGCGCTGCTCCGCACAGGGAGTGCCCATCACGGAGCGCCTAATCGAGATCACGATTGAGAACGAAGTCGTCAAGATCAGCGATGACGGCATAGGCATGACGGAGGAAGTGCTCAGGCAGAACTTTTGGAAGGCGGGCTCAAGTGGCAAACGCACTGAGCTCGCACGAGAAGCGGGAGTTGTCGGAACCTTCGGTATCGGCGCAATGGCCAACTTTGGCGTTTGTACGGAACTGCAAGTAGAGACAAAGGCGATCGAATCTGACGTTACACTCATAAGCACCGCCGTTCGCAGGGAGCTAAAGATAGGACAGGATTGCATCACGCTCTCGCGCGCTGAGGACGGTCGGGCACCTGGAACGACCGTGATAGCGAAACTCGACCAGGGCGTCCAGATATCTCCAGACCAAGCCCGCGACTACCTCAATCAGTTCATCCGCTATCTCCCGGTCAGGATAACCCTTAATGGCGAGCTAATCAGCCAACAGTCATTCGACGGCGATTTCGAACCGCAGTTGCGGGATGCGTCGGAGCTACTGTCCACTGCGATGGACAATCCGGCGTGTACAGCGCAACTCGACATTTCTGTTAACCAATCCAGCAGTGTGATCGCACGATTAACAAATATCAGTCTTCAGGGCTCAAGCGTGCGAGGGGAAATCCTTCTCGTTCAAGATGCCGGCCGGCTGATGGGTTACCGCAATTACTTCGGTCTGGCCCCGGTGCCGATCAGCGGCCACTATCAATTCGGCGGGTGCGTGAACCTGGATATTCTCCAGCCGACGGCTGGCCGAGAGGCATTGAGCAGAGAAAGCATTGAGCAGGTGAACCAAATTGTTCAGCTGACCGAAGATTTGATCTCAGAGGCACTCTCCAAATCCGATGCTGCTGATCGAAACAGCCGCTTTCTGGAGTACGTTAAGTCGCGAGGAAGAACGGATCTGGCCGGCCGCGTGACCGTCGAAATCAAACCCGACGACGTTGCTATTCCTCTTGAAGAGGTTCAGTCCCATTGCTCAGGCAAGAATCTCCACTATTATGCCGGGAGGGATCAGGCTATCCTCCAGACTTTCTCGTCTGCTGAGTCGTGTGTGGTTCATTTGAGTCAGAGCAATCCCCGGCGAAGCGTGCAACAGCAGTACGTCACCCAAATCCTGGGAATCGCAGAGGTACCAGACCAAGCGACGCTCATGAATATCTACCACGGTCCAGATTTAACGCTAGCCGAGGCTGCACTCTTGCTACGCGTCAGTGTGACCCTGGCCGAGGATTACCTCTTCCCGAGTCCAGAGATTCGGTTTGCGGACATCTCGCACGGAGTTGCAGTGCTGGTAGAGGGGGCAGAAGCCAACTGCAAGATCTACCTGGCCAGAGACAGCAGCATAGTTCAACCAGTCATCGAATGTCACCGAACCGCCTACGAAGTGTTTGGTGGTTTCGTGAAGGATTTCGTCCGCATTCACCTCTACCCTCGTATCTCGTCACTCGTCCCCTCGTCCACTCGTGAAGGCGCCGATGCCTTGTTGAAGGTCCTTCAACGCAGCCGAGAACTCTATCGATACGAAGAGTCGGAATTCGGACAGATCGATTCCCTCCTGGCTGAATATCTGGCGGGTGATGTCACTTTTGCCGAGATACTAAATGCATCAACGGCGAAGACTCGACCACACACTCAAACCGTTACAAGTACCCAGGTAGGCACGATCGAGGACCAAATCCCAGATATAATGGGCTCTCCCGCGCCCACCCCCGAGGAGATTGAACAGCAGTACGGTGCGGCCCCAGCCCTCCTCCGCACGGATGCTTCATCCGAGATGAAGGTTCTGTTGGCGTCGACTCAGTATCCACAACTGAACAATTTCGAAATGTTCCTTGGGCTTTCCGACCGCCTATTTAACAGGGATGGGACATTTTTTCACTCACCACATACGACGAAGATTATTTGGGGATCCCATCGTGTGATTTACATTTTTGGCCATGCGTCGGGCGAATTCACCCTGTACTACGACATCGAACTGAAGGAACCCTTAAGTGATGAGCATGCAGGCGGCGGTATGTTTCCGACTACGACGATCATTACAAAGAACCGAATATTCGTTCCCGTACCACACGATTTGATGGACGCATTTCGTGTTACGTCCGGGGCGAAGGAGTTCTTTGTCCGGTTTGACTTGGTGTAGCGATCGCGCTGGTTACCTCACCGCATTCAAAACAGTCAGATGGCTTGCGGAGTCAGATGGCTTGACGGCGAGGCACCCCGAAATCCAAACTTCAATCAGATGCTCAGCAGGGCCTGAGTCAGATGCTCAAAACGATCGATTGTCAGGCAGAAATTGCCTGAACGCGTCTGGAGTGGCAAGAAAAGCGGGCCTTCTGCTTCCCAAGCAGATGCCCCACGATCGCGGCGAGAGTCAGAAGGCTTGACGGGCTGGCAACGCTAAATGACACTGAGTGTCAGATGCTCAGCACCGCCTGAGTCAGAAGTTCAAGTGAGGCTTTTTCCGGCCTGAAAAGGTCTCTCTCTGAGCAAGATTTATATCTGAAAAGTGCCCCCATAGCTCAATTGGATAGAGCGTCTGACTTCGGATCAGAAGGTTCCGGGTTCCCTCCTGCGGCGGGCAGGCGAGTCCTGGCCGGGGCGCCAGATACGAAATCTCCGCTCGCGGACCGCCGATTTGGCGGTCTTTCTTCGAGAGTCAGAAGCTCTCGCGTTGGTCCGTCGTATCTACGTTCTTCCCGAGAGGCTGGGTTTGTGGAGCGGGCGAATGGACATTTGCGGCTGACCGAGCGTGGGCAGTACCTGGCGAACGAGTTATTGGTGCGGCTGTTGCCCGATTAGGCGATAGTTTCGCAACACTCATCGCCCCCCAGTTTGCCCTGCAATGGCCTACGGTGGAGTCAGACCAAGGAGGTCAAGATGCCGAAACGCTACATGGGCAACGAGCACAGCACGGATGTTGAGGCGAAACCGGAGCAGGCGGCGGAGCCGACGCCGGAAGTAATTGCGCCAGAAGACGAAGTGCACCCCCACATCGACGCCGAGACGCCGCACGTCGATCCGACAGGCGTCGCGGACTTCGACCGCCCGTACGACCAGTGGTCCAACGACGACCTGAAGATCCGCGCCAAGCAACTAGGGGTCGTGGGAGTGCATGGTCATGGAGAGCTTATCGACAAGATCCGCGAGGTCGAGCTGCGGCTCGAAGAGCAGGAAGCCGCGAAAGCAGAGACTTCCTAGAGGCCGTGAACGCCGCGCAGGCGTTCGATGAGCTGAGTGACCGTCCGGGCAGCGGACTTCGGGGCCCGTGCCGAGAGGGTCGTCCCCGATCATTGGGGGTCGTCCAGCCAACGGCGACGGCTACCGCGCCGATCCAGGCGTCTAGCTGGCGGCGAGGGGTTCCAGCTTGGGCTTCTCTTCGCGGACTTCGGGGTGGAGCGTCGCCTTGAGGACCTCGTCGACGTGGTCGACGAGGATGAACTGGAGTTCGCGGCGGATCTCTTCGGGGACGTCGAGGAGGTCGTTCTCGTTCTCGCGCGGGAGGACGATGCGCTTGCTGCCGGCGCGGTGGGCGGCGAGCACTTTGTCGCGGATCGCGCCGACCGGCATAACCTTGCCGCGGAGTGTGATCTCGCCGGTCATCGCGACGTCTTTGTACACCGGGCGCCGCGTCATCACGGAGACAAGCACGGTCGCCATCGTTACGCCAGCGGACGGGCCGTCTTTGGGCACGCCGCCGGCGGGGACGTGGATGTGGATGTCGTTCTGGTCAAAGAACTCAGGCGAGATGCCAAGCGGTTCCGCGCGCGAGCGGGCGTAAGTTAGGGCGGCCTGGGCTGACTCTTGCATGACATCGCCAAGCTTGCCAGTGAGGATCAGGCGGCCCTTGCCGGGTACGGCGCTGGCTTCGACGAAGAGCACGTCGCCACCCGCCCAGGTCGCGGCGAGACCGGCGGCGACGCCGATCTCGTCCTTGTCCTGGGTGAGTTCCCAGCGGTAGCGCGGCGGCCCGAGGTAATCCGAGACGGTGTCTTGTGTAACCGACACCAGCTCCTTGTGCCCCTCGGCGACTTTACGGGCGACGCCGCGACAGATGCTGCCGAGTTCGCGCTCCAGGTTGCGGACGCCGGCTTCGCGTGTGTACGAGCGGATGACTTCACGGATCGCGCCTTCGCTCACGCGGGCGGCCTTTTTGGTGATGCCGTTGGCCAGGAGCTGGCGGGGCAGGAGGTAGCGCTTGCCGATCTCCAGCTTCTCGTGTTCCGTGTAGCCGGGCAGCTCGATGACTTCCATGCGGTCGAGGAGCGGGCTGGGGATGGTGTCGATCATGTTTGCCGTGGCGATGAAGAACACGCGCGAGAGGTCGAAGGCGATGTCGAGGTAGTGGTCGGTGAAAGTGGAGTTCTGGGCCGGGTCGAGGACTTCGAGCAGGGCTGACGCCGGGTCGCCGCGGAAGTCCGCGCCCAGCTTGTCGATCTCGTCCAGCATCATCAGCGGGTTGCGTGAGCCGGCGCGGCGCAGCTCCTGGATGATGCGGCCGGGCATGGCGCCGACGTAGGTGCGGCGGTGGCCGCGGATCTCCGCCTCGTCGCGCATGCCGCCGAGCGACGCGCGGATGAACTTGCGTCCCAGCGCGCGGGCGATCGATTGCCCGAGCGAGGTCTTGCCGGTGCCGGGCGGGCCGACGAAGCAAAGGATCGGGCCGCGCGTCTCGCCGCCCTTGAGCTTGAGCACGGCGAGGAAGTCGAGGATGCGACGCTTCACCTTCTCGAGCCCGTAGTGGTCTTCGTCGAGGATCTTCGCGGCGTTGGCGATGTCCAGCTTGTCCTCGGTGGTCTTGCTCCAGGGCAGGTCGGCAAGCCACTCCAGGTACGTGCGGATGACGTTGTATTCGGGGGATATCGAAGGGATCTGGGCGAGACGCTCGATCTCGCGGTCCGCCTCTTTCTGCGCGGTCTCGGGAAGGCCGGCGGCCAGCAGCTTTTCCTTGAGCTCGCTCAGCTCCGGGCTGGTCTCTTCGCCCAGTTCCTTCTGGATCGCCCGCATCTGTTCTCTGAGAATGAACTCGCGCTGGCGCTTGTCGAGCTCGCCTTTGACGTCGGAGCTGATCTTGCTGCGGACTTCGAGGACTTCGAGCTCATGCTTGAGAAGCGAGCGGATGAGCGCCAGGCGGCGGCCAACGTTCAGCTCCGTAAGTACGTCGTAACGGTCCTGGGGGTTCAGGGGCAGGTTAGCAGCGATGAAGTCGGCGAGGCCTGAGGGGTCAGTGATGTCGGCGACGGCGCCGGCGATCTCGGTCGGCAGGACGTCGGAGAGGTTGGCGGCGCGGACGAACGACTCGGAGACGTCGCGCATCGCCGCCTCGATCTCGAGGTTCTTCTCGTCCTCGTTTTCGAGCGGCTCGACCCTGGCGATGATCGGCGGACCCTCGTCATCCACGGAGATGAGGCGGATGCGGCTGCGGCCCTGGAGGATCGCGTGGACGGCGCCGTCGGGCGCCTTCGCCATGCGGACGACGCTGGCGGCGGTGCCGATCTCGCGCAGGTACAGACCAAGTTCGGGTTCGCCTTCGAGAGGCTCACGCTCGCCGAAGATCGCGACGAACTTGCCTTCGGAGGAGGCGGCTTCGTCGATCGCCTTGACGTCGCGCTCCTCGGTCGCCATCACGGGCATGAGCTGCTGCGGATAGACGATGTTGGAGCCGCTCGGGATGACCGGCATCTTCTCCGGGAGGACCTGGTCAGGCCGCGGCGTGCTAGTGCTCGGCTCGTCCTTGGTTGCGGGTTGGTCGGTCATGGCGGGCTAGCGGACGATGATCCGCAGGTTGCGGCCGGCGGACGGCCTGGCCATCGGTAACTTGACCTCGAGGATGCCGTTGCGGTAGATGGCCTCGGCGGCCTCAGCGTTGACTTCGATTGGGAGGAGAAGCTGGCGGCGGAATGGTCCGTTGGTGATCTCCATCTGGGAGTACATGCGGCGTGGCCCACTGCTCTGCAGGGGCTTGCGTTCGCCGCTGATCACGAGCGTGCGACCATCGACCTCCAGCGCGATCTCTTCCTCGGGGATGCCGGCGATCTCCATAAGGACGATGACGTCTGTCTCGGTCTGATAGACGTCCACCGGTGGCTCCATGTAGGGTTGGCCGAAACCGGGGCTGCCGGGCCCGCCGAAGACGCGTTTGTACGCCTGGCGCATTCGTTCGTGGATCTGTTGTTCAAATTCGGACATTGCGGGCTCTTCATCGCGGCTGCGTCCGCCGGTGTTGTCAGTCTACTTGTACCACCATCTCGACTTCGACGGCGATGTTGAAGGGCAGTTCGGCCATGCCGACGGCGCTGCGGGCGTGCCGCCCCTTCTCCCCGAATAACGATATCAGGAGGTTGGAAGCGCCGTCCATGACGGCGGGCTGTTGGGTGAAGCCCGGGGCGCTGTTGACGAATCCGAGCAGCTTGACGATCCGCACGACCTTCTCGAGGTCGCCGATTTCGCCCTGCAAGGCGGAGAGCAAGGAGATGGCGCAGAGCTTGGCCGCCTCGACGCCCTGTTCGACATCGAGGTCGCCGCCGACCTTGCCCTGGACGAAGCCGCCGCCGGGCAGCGCGGGCCCGGCGCCCGAAGTATAGACGAGGTTGCCCGTCCTGACGGCGCCGACGTATTGCGCAGCCGGCTGATAGCCGTGCAACTCGAGCCCCATCTCCGCCAGGCGCTCAGCGACGGTCATCGGTTACTTGCGCTTCTTGGTGGGACCGGCGCCGTTCGGACCACGGCCGTTTGTCTTTGGCTTCGGCCGCGGCTTCCGGGTCTTCGCCTTCGCCGCGCGCTCGCCATCGGCCTCTGACATGTCGACACCAGTCGGCAGGTCATCTCCCTCGGTGGCAAAGTCCCGGCGCATGTCGACCAGGGCGACGGCAGCGACACGGTCGTCGTCGCCGACGTCCATGAGCTTGACGCCCTGGGTCGGCCGGCCCTGCTGCGAGATGTGCTTGACGGGGGTGCGCAGCATGATGCCGCCCTCGGAGACCATCATGAGTTCGTGTTCCGGGTCGACAGCGCGGGCTGTCACGAGGTCTCCGCTCTTGGCATGGGTCTTGAAGGTGATCACGCCCTGGCCGCCGCGTCCGTGCAGTGGGTAATCGTCCATCGGCGTGCGCTTGCCGTGGCCCTGCCGGCTGGCGACGAGCAGGTCGTGGCCGGGGAGCGCGATCTCCATCGCGACGACCTCGTCTCCCGGGCGGAGCCTGATGCCGCGCACGCCGCCGGAGAGGCGCGAGGCGGAGCGCAAGCTCTTTACGTGAAAGCGGATTGCCTGGCCCTTGGCGGTGACCATGATCGCGTCATCTTCGTCGCTGCAAATGTGGGCGTTGACGAACTCGTCTTTGGCTTCGAGGTCCATCGCGATGAGGCCGTCACGGCGGACGTTGGCGAAGTTCTTCATCGGTGTCTTCTTGATCTCGCCGAGCTTCGTGGCCATCACCATGAAGTCGCTCTCGACGTCCTTGGGCACGCGGACGACGGCGGTGATCCGCTCCGTCTGGTCCAGCATCAGCAGTTGCATGACGGAGACACCACGGGCTTCGCGCTTACCCTCGTCGACCTCGAACGTCTTGACCTGGAAACAGCGCCCGCGGTCCGTGAAGAAGATCAGCTTGTCGTGGGTGTCGGCGACGATCAGGTGTCGGATGTCGTCGTCGTCCTTCGTCTTGGCGCCGATGATGCCGACGCCGCCGCGCCGCTGGGCGCGATAAGTGCTGAGCGGGATGCGCTTGATGTAGCCGCGCGAGGAGATCGTGACGACGACCTCCTGGTGGGCGACCATGTCCTCTTCGGAGAACTCCTCAGGCTCCTGCTCCATGATCATCGTGCGGCGTTCGTCACCGAACTTGTCCTTCAGCTCGACGACGTCGTCCTTGATCAGGAAGTCGATCTTGCGGGGGTTGCCGAGGAGGTCCTCCAGGTAGTTGATCTGCTTGATCAGTTCGCCGTACTCGTCCTTGATCTTGTCGCGCTCAAGGCGAGCGAGGCGCCGGAGCTGCATATCGAGGATGGCCTGGGCCTGGACGTCCGTGAAATTGAAGGGCTTGGTCATCAACTTCGCCTTGGCGTCTTCGGCCGAGGCGGCGCCGCGGATCGTCTTGATCACCTGGTCCAGCATGTCGATCGCCTTGAGCAGGCCCTCGAGGACATGTGCCCGCTCGCGCGCCTTGGCGAGGTCGAACTCGGTGCGGCGGCGGATGACGTCGCGACGGTGCGTGATGTAGGACTCGAGGATCTTCTTGAGGCTGACCGTGCGTGGTTGCCCCTCGACGAGTGCGAGCATGTTGACGGCGAAGGTCGACTGCATCGACGTGTGCTTGTAGAGGGCGTTCAGCAACTGGCGCGGGTGGGCCTCGCGCTTCAGCTCGATGACGATGCGCATGCCGTGGCGGTCGGACTCA
Source organism: Dehalococcoidia bacterium (assembly GCA_040882565.1). Classification (GTDB taxonomy): domain Bacteria; phylum Chloroflexota; class Dehalococcoidia; order SM23-28-2; family RBG-16-64-32; genus CF-162. The sequence continues at coordinate 69,136 of JBBEAZ010000018.1, read as the reverse complement.
TCGCGGAGGTCGGAGATGCCCTCGATGCGCTTGGCGCGGGCGAGGTCGGCGATCTTCTCGACGAGCACAGCCTTGTTCGTCTGGTACGGCAACTCGGTGACGATGATCTGGTTGCGGTTGCCCTTGGCCGTCTCCTCGACGTGCACACGGGCGCGCATGACGATGCGGCCCTTGCCGTCGGAGTAAGCCGTGCGGATGGCGTCGCGCTTCTCGGTGGTGGGCGCTTCGCCGTTGGTCGACGGGATGCGGTGCGTTTCGTAGCGGAAGATGAGGCCGCCGGTCGGGAAGTCCGGGCCAAGAACGATGTCGGCGAGATCGGAGCCGGTGGCTTCGGAATTGTCGATGAGGTGGGCGATCGCGTCGCACAGCTCGCTGAGGTTGTGTGGCGGGATGTTGGTAGCCATGCCGACGGCGATACCCGATGCGCCGTTGGCGAGGAGGTTGGGGAGCCGTGCCGGCAGCGGCAGCGGTTCTTCCTTGGTGCCGTCGAAGTTCGGAGTGAAGTTGACGGTATTCTTGTCGAGGTCGGCGAGCAGCTCCATGGCGACGGCGGAGAGGCGCGCTTCCGTGTACCGGTATGCGGCCGGGGGATCGCCGTCGACGGAACCGAAGTTCCCCTGGCCGTCGACGAGGGGATAGCGCATCGAGAAGCGCTGGGCGAGACGGACCATCGCCTCGTAGACGGGGCTGTCGCCGTGGGGGTGGTACTTGCCAAGGACATCACCGACGACGGTGGCGCTCTTCTTGTACGGAGTGCCGGGGCGCATGCCGGCCTGGTCCATCGCGAAAAGGATGCGTCGTTGCACGGGCTTGAGGCCGTCGCGGATGTCGGGGAGCGCCCGCGAGACGATGACGGACATCGCATAGTCAAGATAAGAGGTGCGCATCTCCTCTTCGATCTTGACGGGGCGCATGTTGCCGAGCGGAAAGGCTTCGAGGGTCATAGGGTCTCCTGGCGCGGGATACGCGTGATGGGAGCACGGAACGGAGTTGGCGTGGGGCTATGGGGCGGTTGTCCCGGCACGTATCTATGCTACATTATTCGGCGCTGAATTTCACGCAATTCGATACGGTGAGTTAGCAGATTTCGCGGTTTCGTCGGCGCTCAGGATGACCGGCTGCGGCAGGCGTCGGTGAAGGCCTGGAAGAGGGGACTCGCGTCGGGGCGCATTTCGGGGCGCTCAGGGTGCCATTGGACCCCGAGGACCCATCGATGCGTGGTGCTCTCGGCCGCTTCGACGAAGTCGTGGGCTGCCGCCACTGAGCGCAGGGCAGGTGCGAGGCGGTCGTTCGTGATCCCCTGGTGGTGGCGCGAGTTCACCTTGAGCGCGCCCTCTCCCTCGTAGGCGCCCGCCAGGCGGCTCGCTTTGTCGACGCCGATCTCGTGCCAGCTCGATTCGCCTTCGTCGGTCCAGCGGTGGCCGTTGTCCTCGATGTGCTGGAGGAGTGAGCCCCCCATCGCGACGTTGAGCACTTGGTGGCCGCGGCAGATGGCGAGCACGGGAAGATCGCGGTCGAGCGCTTCCTGAAGGAGCGTGATCTCGTGGGTGTCGCGCTCGACGTGGGGCCGGTCGGTGAAAGGGCCGGGTTTTTCCCTGTAGAGCTTCGGATTGACGTCGACGCCGCCCATGAGGATCAGGCCGCGCGCGTCGGCCGGGAGCTTGTTCTCCTCCACCAGGCGGCAGCGGCCGCCGGCGATCTCGATTGAGTCCATGTAGTAACCCGTGCGCTCCCAGGTTGGCGCCTTCCAGCGCGGGATCGCGATCAGGGGGCCGGAGCCGTTGTCCATGACTGGATGGTACGGCGATACGCGCGAGGGGCGCAATAAGGCGCGTCCCGCAGCGCTACTTGATCAAGCGGCGGCGCATGAGGTGGATCGCCAGCAGGTAGGCGGCACTGCCGACGACGGCGATCCAGGCGAGGTCGATGAGATACGACGCCTCTACGTGGCCGGTGGCGACGCCGCGGTATATGCGCACGACGTGGTAGGCGGGCGTAAACCAGGCGACGACACCGACCCACCTGGGCATCTCGCTGAGCGGGAAGAAGACACCGGCGAGCCAGAACTGGGGCGTCACGTACGTTGCGAAGAAGTAGTTGAGCGAGCTCGTCGATCTGGCGATTGCCGTGTAGGCGAGTGAGATCGCGGCGAACATGAACCCCGGGATCACTGCAAACGGGATGATCGCCAACGCCCACGGCGAGCTGATGCCGCCAAAGACGGCGACGATGACCATGACATAGAGGACACCGATGAGGGCGCGAGTCGAGGCCCAGAGGATCTCGCCCGTTGTCACTTCGTCGACGCTGACAGGCGTCGAGATGGCCGCGTCGAATGTGCGAGCGTCAAGCCGGACAAAGGAGCCCCACGCGCATTCGGCGGTGGCGGACCACATCGGGAACACGGCAAGCATCGCCGGGCCGAAATACTCGATGTACTCGTCGTAGCCCTCGATCTCTACGAAGCCGGCCAGTCCAACACCCAGCGCGAGGATAGTCAGGAACGGCTCGACGAACGGCCAGATCAGCTCGGAGCGCCAGATGTTGAAGTAGACGTCGCGGTTGCGTTGCCAGATGCGGATCGCTCGGAAAGTGATGTCCGGCTTACGCAGGCGGAATGTGCGGGGAATGGCGACCGCGGTCATTCGACCAGCGCCCTGCCCGTGAGCTTGAGGAAGACGTCCTCGAGGTTCGCGCGTCGGTAGACCAGCCGGTCCACCAACCCTTCGATCCGCTTCGGTTCGAAGACGCTGTCGCGCGGCTTGTAGACGTAGAGGATGTCTTCGAAGCGTTCGATGCGCAGGTCCGAGTGGCGCATCAGTTCGTTCATGACCGGCGCGGGGTCGTTGCCGCCCATGTGCACCTCGACGACATCTTCGGCAGCGTGTTCGTCGATCAGGCCGCGGGGCGTCCCCTCGGCGATGATCTTGCCGTGGTCCATGATGACGATGCGGTCGCAGAGGTGCTCCGCTTCGTCCATGTAGTGCGTGGTCAGGAGCATCGTGACGCCGCGGGTGCGCAACTGGCGCAGCTTCTGCCAGACGAGGTGCTTGGCCTGCGGGTCGAGGCCGGTTGTCGGTTCGTCCAGGATCATGATCTTCGGCGCGTTGATCAGACCGCGGGCTATCGTCAAGCGCCGCTTGAGGCCGCCGGACAACTCGTCGATGCGGTCGTTTTGCTTCTCGGCAAGCTGGAAGAAGTTGAGCACTTCATCGATGCGGTGCTCAGCCTCTTTCGAAGGCAGGTCGAAGTAGCGCGCGAATACACGCAGGTTCTGGCGCACGGAAAGCTCGGCATCGAGGTTATTCTCCTGGGGCACAACGCCGAGCAGCGACTTGATCTCGCGCGGCGCCTCCTGGACGGGCATGCCGTCGACCAACAGCTCGCCGCCCGTGACCGGTGAGACGCAGGTGATCATGCGGATAGTGGTGGTCTTGCCCGCTCCGTTCGGCCCCAGCAGTCCGAAGAATTCGCCCGGGCGGACGGCGAAGGAGATGCCGTTAACGGCGGCGAAGTCGCCATACATCTTCAGCAGACCCGTGGCAGCGATTATATCGGGTGCCGGAACCTGCTCAGGCGCCGTTCGCTGGCTGGTGGTCTGGGTCACGTGAGAATGATAGCAGGGCTAGACTGACCGATTTCTCGCCGGAGATAACGTCCCAGACCGCGTTGGGGGGTTACCTGCCGGACGCCATCACGAGCAGGAACTCGTATACGAGCGTCGCCGCGAGGAGCGCGGTGATTTCCGCCGAGTCGTATGCCGGGGCGACCTCGACGACGTCGAAGCCGACGACGCCCGTGGCAGGGAGGCCCCGGACGAGATCCATGATCTCGCGGCTGGTGAGGCCAGCGACCTCGGGGGTGCCGGTGCCCGGGGCGAAGGCCGGATCGACGCAGTCGATGTCGAGCGAGATGTAAATCGGCGGCCGGGCGATGCGGCGGATGTCCTCAAGCGTGCTTGCGACGCCCTGCGCGGCGAACTCGGAGGCGGTCAGCAGGTGGAAGCCGGCCGCGCGCGCCTCGCCGATCAGATTGGCGGAAACAGACCCGCGGATACCAACCTGGACGGAGGCGGCGGGGTCGATCAGGCCTTCCTCGGTGGCCATGCGGAAGGGCGTGCCGTGGTGGTATGGGCGGCCGGGCGGTCCGGACCAGAAGTCCGGGTGCGCGTCGAAATGGACGAGCGACATCTTGCCGTGGCGTGCGGCGAGGGCCCGCAGGACCGGGAGAGAAACGCCGTGGTCGCCGCCGAGGACCACAGGGAACACGCCCGCGTCCACCACGCGCTTGAATTCGGTTGCAAGGTGATCGATCGTCTGCTCGATGTAGCCAGGGAACACGTCGAGGTCGCCGTAGTCTACGATCCGCAGCTTGTCGAACGGCGGCTCGAGTTTGTCCGGCTCCCAGTGGTGGGGGCGCAGACCGCCCGATGCATCGCGGATGCCGCGCGGGCCGAATCGAGCGCCGGAGCGGCCAAGCACGGCCATGTCCATCGGCACGCCGACGATGGCGACGTCAGCCAGCGACAGATCGCGAGTGGCGGGACAGCGGGCGAAGGTGTAGGCGCCGCCGTAGCGGGGGCCGCGCTGCCAATCGGCGGGGAGCAAACGCTCGTCACTCACGCCGCGATGATAGCAGCGCAGCGGCGAGCGAGAAAGAAGGAGGCCGGGCGTTGAGCCCGGCCTCAGTTACACGCCGCGTGTAGTCTACTCTTCGATTTCGTCGTCCATGTCGGGCGCTGGTATCTTGCCGCGCCGCGAGCCGATTTCGAACGAACCTTCGCCGGTGTCGTCGTCATCGTCGTCATCCGCTTCGACGGTGGGACTCCAGTCGTCGGGCTCGTCGCCGTCGTCGAAGGCCGGCTCCTCGTCGCGATCGTTGCGCAGGAGGCGCGTCTTCACGTACGGGCGGAAGCCTGCGGTGACCATCGGCGGGAAGGACAGCTTGCCGGTCTGCGAGGCGTGCTGGAAGGTCTCGCGGATGAATACCTTGACGGAGTCGTCCTGGAGGCTGGAGATCGCAGCCACGTACTCGTTGCCGCTGTCCATCAGCTTCAGGAGGCGCTGGGCCAGGCGGGTGTCGACGTCGCCTAGGTAGTCACCGGACATCGTGCGCATGACGAGGTTGCCCTTTTCATTGGCAAGCTTGACCTGGTCGCCGGCGGTGAGGTGGTTCGCCGCGTCCATGTCGGCGTTGACCAGCGTCGTGATGCCCGTCTTGCCGGTCTCCTCGATGAACATCTGTGGCGAGAGCTTCTGGTTCGCTTTTTTCGCCGGCGCCTTCTTGCCCAGTGTCGAGAGGCGGTTGAGGTTCTTCTGGGCGATTGAGTTGAGCGGGTCGATCTCGATCGCGCGCATGTAGGCCTGGCGGGCATCGGCGTAGCGGCCGAGCTCGGTCATCGCCTTGCCGAGGCGGTTGCAGGCGTCGACATCGCTCGGGAACGACTCGAGGATCGCCCGGTTGACGTCGACGGCCTCTTCCCAGCGGCCCTGAAGGGCCAGCTGGATGGCTGCATCAGCGTGCTGCTTCTTTGCTCTTGTCCTGTCCTCTGCCTTAAAGACCATCGATTACCTGCTATCTAGTCCCTTCTTCGTTGCCCTCTTGGATGACGGATTCTATTGGAAGCCCGGCAAAGACCGCAAGGACCTTGTGTCTCAACCGTATAACGTGAGCGTGACAATGTTGGTTCGCCCAATCGCTAACGTTTAGACGCCATGTTTTCGTCATTGTTACCGCATACGGATAGCAAAAACGAAGTGACAAAGGTCACTAAAAAGGGGATAACTGCCGGATTCCCGTGAACAAGTGGTTACGGTGTCCCTCGGCCCGTGGGCGTCGGGCTCCACTCGTGCACCCCGTGGGATGTTGTACTGCCCACCCGCCCGCCCGATAGGCTGGTTGGTCGGGGGGGCACCCCCCGAACCCCCCGGCAGCGCCTCCGCTGCACCTCGCGCCGTACGGCTGAGCGACCATTGCCGTGTCTGGTCGCCGAGAGCGGTTGTGGCGGCCGCTTCCCCGGCCAAGCAGTGCGCCAGCGCGGCAGCCGCGCTAGCCGGTGCGGCGGTCGCGGACGTGGCCGACGTCCTCGGGCTCGGTGCGTACCTGGGAGAAGCACCCAGAGCAGTAGACGGGGCGGTCGCCTTTCGGCACGAACGGGACCTCGGTGACCTCGCCGCAGTGGTCGCAGGTGGCGGGGTGCATCTGGCGGGGCGTGCGGCCGCCGAAGCTGGCGAAGGGGCCGTAGTTAACGTAGCCCCGGCCCAGCGGTGAGATGTCTGCAGGTGCGCCGGGCGGCGCGGATTTGCGGGCGCTGCGGCATTTCGCGCAGCGGGCTGGATCGTTTGTTAGGCCGCGGTTGTTGTAGAACGTCTGCTCACCGGACGTGAACGTAAAGTTGCCACCGCAGTCGCGGCAGACGAGAATCCTGTCTGCAAAGGGCACGGGCGAGTCTCCTGTGGGCTGGCGGCCGTTTAACGGGCGGGGCGCGAGATTTGCGCCATTATAGGTTCGCCCATCTGGCAAATCAATGGTGATTTATAGCCATATGAATTGGGTGAGGTTGGTCGTCAGGCATGCCCCCGAACCCCCGGCAAGCCGCTCCGCTTCGCGGCTGGTGCTCGGCCCAGCGCGCCGTCAGGGCCGGAACCGTTTCCTGAGCGGAGCCGCAGCGCAGCGAAGGACCTCGCTCGCGGGGACGGCATCCGTCGATATCAAGCGCCCGTGCGCGACCGACGTATGCTCGTGCAACCCGCCGCGCCTTTCGATGCTCGCCTTCGCTGCGCCGAGGCCCTTCGTTCCTCAGGGAACGTCCGTGCCGTTCGAAGGGCGAACTTGCTCGGTCCTTTCTCATCGCTCCTTCGCGTTGACCCCTAATGGGTGCGACGGTACAATGACGCACGGCCCGTCATGCGGGCCCGCCTGTCATTTCGGGCAGGCGATCAATGCAGACCGGAAGTGAGGCTCCTTGCCCAAGCGAACGTATCAACCTAAGAAGCGACGACGCGCCCGCCGGCACGGCTTCATGCACCGCAACCAAACGAAGAACGGCCGGGCTGTCCTGAAGCGCCGTATCCTGAAGGGCAGGTGGCGGCTCGCCGTCTGAACCGGAGGGCTGGCTTGGGCTTGCCCAAACAAATCAGGCTCCGCCGCCGCAAAGACTTCGACGCGGTCTTTAGCAAAGGCCGGACCTGGAGCAACGACCTGTTAGTGCTGAGAATCTTGCCGAACGACTGCGACCACAACCGCTTTGGCTTTGTCACCAGCAAGCGCCTGGGCAAAGCAGTCGTGCGTAACCGCGTGCGCCGCCGACTCCGCGAGATCGTCCGCGTGGCCCCCACGAACCCCGGCTTCGACTGCGTCCTATCTGCGAAGACAAAGGCAGCCGACGCCGAGTTCGCCCGGCTGCGATCGGCGGCGTCCTCGCTGCTGAAGCGTGCGGGCGTACTCGCCGGACCTGAAGAGGCGTCTGCGTGAAGCCGCTGGCCCTCGGCGCGATCCGCTTCTACCAGCGCAACATCTCCGGTTCCTGGCCCGGCGCCTGCAAGTTCCAGCCGACCTGCTCACACTACGGCCATGAAGCGATCTCGCAACACGGTGTAATCAAAGGCATCATGCTAACCGCCTGGCGTCTCGCCCGCTGCAACCCTTTCAACCGCGGCGGCTACGACCCCGTTCCTTGAGCGAACGCCCGGCGGCCCGAAACCAGAGGAGGGAAAGACGATAAGTTCGAAGCGGCGCAGAGCGCCCGTACGCTCTGCCGCCTGGGGTGTTCCCCTCCTTGCCCTCGTCCTGCTGGCAGCCGGCTGTGCGAGCGTCGACAAGCCGGACGGCTGGGCGCCCCCTGAAATCGCCGAGGACACGCTCTACCTCAGCGTCGACAGTGGCAAGATCACGGCCGTCGACCCCGACTCGTACGCAACGAAGTGGGAGTTCCCGGACGGCGAGCAGTCGTGCGGCAACGAGTCGCCGAAAGAGCGCGACCTCGACGGCATCTACTCGGCGCCCATCGTCGCGGACGGCAAGGTCTACCTCGGCGCCTGGGACAAGAACGTCTACGGCATCGACGCGGCCACCGGCGAATGCCTCTGGAGCTTCGAGACTGACGACCGCATCATCGGCCGCGTCGCGCTCGACGACGCCGGCCTCTACGTCGCTTCGACGGACGGCACGCTCTATGTGCTCGATCCCGAGACCGGCGAAGAAACCGCGCACAAGGACGTCGGCGACGTCTGGTCGAGCCCGGTGATCGTCGACGGCGTGCTCTACGTCGGCACGATGGGCGGGAAGCTCACTGCCTTCGATCCGGCGACGCTCGCCGAGAAGTGGGACGCTTCGTTCTCCGTGAGCTCCGCTCTTCTCACTGATCCGACACCTGTGAACGGCAGCGTCCTCGTCGGCGGCATCGGCCAGGAGCTGTATGCCGTCGACGCCGAGACCGGAGACGAGCAGTGGTCGGTCAGTGGCTCGAACTGGTTCTGGGGTCGCCCCGTCGTCGAGGACGGTACGGTCTACGCAACGAACCTCGACGGCAGTGTCATCGCCATCGACCTCGCTACCGGCGACCGGCTCTGGAAGTTCGCAACCGAAACGCCGGTCCGGGCGGGCGCGGTGGTGGCCGGCGGCTTCGTGATCGCCGTCGACGACCAGGGCCACGTCTACGGGATCGACCCCGAAACCGGCCAACTCGCGTGGAACGGGCCCACCGAGATCGACAAGTCCGTTTTGGCCGACCCGTACCTCCTCGCGGACGGCAGCGTGATGATCATCTCCAAGGGCGGCGATGTCTTCACCGTCGACCCGGCCGACGGCCGTCTCACCACGATAAGGATCGAAGGATGACCGCCGCCACGCCGAAGGCAGGCCGCCGCGGGCCCCCTGTTTCGCTGATCATCGTGATGACGGCATTCATGGCGATCGTCATCTTCATGCTTCTTGGCCGCGATCCGTGGGACGAACTCTTCATCAACCCGCTGATCAACGCTCTTGTGCTCCTGAATATCCCGGTCGGTGGCCAGTTCGGTCTCGCGATCATCCTATTCACCGTCATCCTGCGCCTCGTGACGATCCCCTTCACGATCCGCCAGCTCGAATCGACGCGCGCCATGCAGAACATCCAGCCGCAGGTGCAGGAGATCCAGAAGAAGTACAAGGACCCGAAGCGCCGCCAGGAAGAGATGGTCAAGATCTGGCGCGAAAACGGGATCAACCCGCTCGGCTGTTTCATGCCGCTCTTGATCCAGTTCGGCGTCTTCTTCGCCCTCTACCGCGCCCTCGCGCATGTCGTCGGCGGTACCCCGGAGAGCCTGGTCTCGGTATCGCAGCGCCTGTACCAGTTCCCGATCCTCCAGGACCAGATCCCGTTGAACCAGCACTTCCTCTGGATGGACATGGGCCAGGCGGATACCACGTTCGTCCTGCCGCTGTTGGTGGGCATCAGCACCTACCTTCAGCAGCGCATGACGATCACCCCCAACGCCAGCCCGCAGATGCAGCAGCAGCAGCAGATGATGACGTGGCTCCTGCCGATGATGCTCGTCTTCATCACCCTCAACCTGCCCAGCGGCGTGGGCGTGTACTGGGTCGTCTCCAACATCTTCAGCCTCATCGCCAGCTATTATGTGTACGGCCGGCGCATCCTCAGCTGGCGCCAGCTCCTTCCCCTGCCCCCACCCGAACCGGAGGCCCCCGTCGGCCCCCGCAAAGACCGCCAGTCCGCAGCGTCTGCCTCGGCCCGCACCGAACCGGACATCGAAGCCGAGGCCACTGAAGTTGAGTTCGATCACGAGCCGGACATCCCGGCCCAGAGAGAAGCGAGGACCAATGGAAAGCGTAGAGGTAAGCGCAAAAAGCGTCGATGAGGCGATCGACATCGCCCTCGAAGACCTGGGGCTCAAGCGCAGCCAGGTCAGCATCGAAATACTGACGCCCGGTAAGCCCGGCATCTTCGGGCTCGGCGGCGAGCCGGCGCGCGTCCGCGTCACCGCCCTCGAAGAAGGCACCGCCCGCCCGATGGAACAGGAAGACGAGGACGAAGACCAGGGCAGGCGCGAAGACGAGGGCCCGCGCCGCACATTCGAGCACGAAGAAGAGCCCGAAAACATCGAGCTGAAGGACCTCGACTCGGAGGAGGTGTTGGCCGCCGCCGACTTCCTGCGCAGCCTCATCAAAGGTATGGACATCGACGCCGAAGTCACGATCCGTGAGCCCGAGACGCCCGCCGATGGCGCCGGCCGCGCCAGCGCCGTCCTCGACATCGAAGGCGAGGATCTCGGCCTCCTCATCGGCCGCCGCGGTACAACCCTCTCCGCCGTTCAGTACATGGTCAACGTAATGCTCACCCGCAAGATGAACAGCCGCGTCCTCGTCACCGTCGACGTCGAGCACTACCACCGCCGCCGCGAAGAGACCCTGCGCGGGCTCGCCCAGCGCATGGCGGACCGCGTCAGCCGCTCGCGCCGGCCGATGACCCTGGAGCCGATGCCCGCCAACGAGCGCCGCATCATCCACCTCGCCCTCAGCGAGGACCGCAACGTCGTCACCGGCTCCGTGGGCCAGGGCGAAGAGCGCAAGGTCGTCATCCGCCCCAGGGGTGGAGGCCAGGGCGACGGCGAGCAGCGCGGGGGCCGCGGCCGCTACCAGGACCGCTGACCGCGCGATGCCCAGCGGTCGCGGATGACTCCCGACTTCCTCGTCGCCGGACACATCGTCCAGGATCTGCTGCCCGGGCCTGACGGAGGCTGGCGTCTCGGCGGCGCTGCTTCCTACGCTTCGCTCCTTGCCCACAAGTTTGGTCTGCGCACGGCCGTCCTCACCTCCTGCTCAGACGATCTGCCGCTCGCGGACCTGCTCCCCGGCATCGAGACGTGTGTCGTTCCCGGCGAGCACACCACCCAGTTCCGCAACGTCTACGAAGCCGGCGGCCAGCGCCGCCAGTCGATCCCCCAGCGCGCCGCGCCGCTAACCGCGGCCGACCTGCCCGCCGAGTGGCGGGACGCTCGCATCGTCCTCCTCGGCCCCGTCATCGCCGAAGTTGATGCCTCGCTCGCGGCTGCCTTCTCACCCGAGACGCTAGTCGGCGCAGGCGCTCAAGGGTGGCTGCGCGAGACTACCGCGGACGGCGCTGTCCGCCCAATCCCGTACGGCCGCTGGGACGCCCGGCCCCTCCTCGAGCACACCCGCGCGCTTTTCCTCTCCGACGAAGACCTGCCGTTCGACGACGCCCCCGTGGCGCTCGCCGAGTGGGGCGCCCTCGTCGAAGTCCTCGCCTTCACCCGCGGCTACGGTGGCGCCGACGTCTGCCACCGCGGCGAGTGGCGCCGCATCGACCCCTTCCCGGCCAACCCCACCGATCTCACCGGCGCCGGCGACACCTTCGCCGCCGCCTTCCTCATCCGCTACGCAGAGACCGGAGATCCGTGGGACGCCGCCCGCTACGCCGCCGCCGCGGCCTCGCTCGTCATCGAAGGAGCGGGCGTGGAGGGCGTGCCGACGCGGGAGATGGTGGAGGGACGTTTGGCACTTGGCTCTCAGGCCACATAGAAACAGCTCAGGGTGTATGCTGCAGGGAGCCCTAGGGTGAGAACCATGTCACGAATCCCGCTACTCATTCTGTCTGTCCTGCTCGCGCTCACTGTCTTCTGGAGCAGCGACGGTGGGCACGATGCCGCTGCTGCTTTCACGCCGGCCGAAGTCGATCTCGTCGCCGTCGATATGGACGTCGCAGGGAACACCGCGACAGCGCTCGGCCCGACGGACTACTGCGGCCACATCGCACAGCCGGGAGAGCGCCTCACAATCGACGTCGTTGTGGATTCGATTCCGCTCAGTCGAACTCGTGGACTCATGGGATTCAATTTCAACATTGTCTATGACCCCTTGGTGGTGCAAATCGCATCCGTTGACAGCGACTTTCTGCTCACATCGTTGGGCTCTTCATGGCCTATCGACTTCACGGACGAGGTACCTGACAGTGACGGGGAATTTCTGGGAGCGCTAGCGGACTTCGGAGACGATTTCGAGACCGGCCCGGGTGTCCTTGCCAGGGTTGAACTCGAGGCGGTGGCGCCGGGGGCCTCGGCCCTCGCGATGGTGTACTCGAAGTGGTACCACCCCGACGGCGCAGTATTGGCCAGTTCCACGGTTACTCAGTACACGGTTGTTGAGTATACGGTCGCCGAGATTCGGTCGGGAGCGGTTTCTGTCGGTGGCTATGAGTGCAACGATGTCAATTCGGATACTGACGGTGTCCCCGACTTCGCCGACAATTGTATCTGGGACTCTAATCCGAGCCAGCTGAACACGGATGGGGACGCTTTCGGAAACCGTTGCGACGACGATGACGACAACGACGGCGTCAGCGACCAGGTCGAAGGCAATCGCGGGTCTGATCCGCTAAACCCCTTGAGCACTCCCGAATACTTCTCGCTCGCGGACACCCTTGCCCTCTGCCTCGACGGTATCGACAACGACCTTGACGGGTTCACTGACGGCGCTGACTCGAGGTGCGTGAAAATCCCGCCACCTCCCGGCAATGACGACTGGAACTCTCCCGAAGACCTTAGTGCCACAATTGGAGAGGTCGCTGCTAACTGGCTCGGCGCCACGGTCCAGCCCGGCGAGAGGCTGCCGTGTGGCGGGATCTCACACACGCTCTGGTACAAGCTGACCGCCGCACAGTATTCACGTCTGGAGTTGAAGGACGGCCCACATACGGCAATCGCCGTCTACGACTTTTCGGGAACTGCGCCGAAGCTTGTCGCTTGCGATGACGCCAACTCAGTCTCGGTTATCCTCAACGCAGGCCAGACAGTGCTAATACAGGTCACTCGGAAGGAGTACTGGGCATCGTTCTCGTGGTTCACCTGGGAGATGGTTCCTGTCGCACCGGATGACGTGCCGGCTCCATCGGTAACGGACGCCCCAACGGTCGCGGCACCGACGCCCAGGCCCGCCCCCACCGCTACTCCCGTACCGCGAGGCCAATGATCCGGTAGGTCAGCTTCGCCGCGAGCTGGGCGTTCGCCCGCGGGCCCAGCGACGGCGCAAGTTCCGTCACGTCGAAGCCGACGATGCGGTGCGTGCTCGCGACGGCGGCCAGCAGCTCCGAGACCTCGTCCCAGTGGAGGCCGCCGGGCTCCGGCGTGCCCACGGCGCTCATCACCGATGAGTCGAAGGCGTCGAGGTCGAAGGTCAGGTAGACGTTCTCGCTGAGTTGCGCGGCCAGCGCCTCCGGGCCCAGCGCGCGGTACTCCGCCGGTTGGTAGAACGGCAGGCCGGCGGCGCGGATCTCGTCGTGCTCTTCCTTCTCGGCGCTGCGCAGGCCCACCTGCACCATCGGCACCACCTCCGAGATGCGGCGCAACGTGCAGGCGTGGTTGTACGGCGAGTCGAGGTACTCCTCGCGGAAGTCGGCGTTGGCGTCGAAGGCGAGCACGCTGACGTTGGGGTAGCGCTTCACGTGTGCGCGGGCTGAGCCCACGGCAACGGTGTGCTCGCCGCCCAGCGTCACGACGAACTTCCCGGCGTCGATCTGCTCCCCGACAACGGACTCGATACGGTCGACCATCTGGGCCGGGTCGCCGGTGTGCACCGCCAGGTCCGGCAGCGTGTGGATGCCCGCTCGATACGGCTCGGCGCCGATGCCGATGTCGTACAGCTCCATGTTGCCTGACGCCTCAATGATCGCGCCCGGCCCCTCCCGCGACCCCACCCACCCCGAAACCGTCGAGTCGTACGGCACCGGCAGGACAACCACGCGCGAACGCTCGTAGTCGCAATACTCGGGCTCCAGCCAGCCGAAGTTCTTGGCCGGGGTGAAGCGGGCGTCAGTCATGCAAAGAAGTATCGCAGTCGAGGTGCGTGCCCGCCAGCATTCGACCTGGTCCTTCACTCTTGTACCCCGCGCGACGCCGTGCGGCCCCCTCCCACCCGCCCGAGATGTTATTCGGTCGGGGGACACTCCCGAAACCCCCGGCAGCGGCTCCGCTGCACCTTCTGGTTTGGTTGAGCTCGTGGACTTGGAGGTCAGGGCCGGGGCCCCGACCCACGGAGGTGGAATGACGCACCCGTGGAGCGGCGCGACTCCCGTGGCTTCGAGTAAGGCGCCCGCTACGTGGCGGGGCGCGCTCTTGTTTTTAGCCGCCGGGGACGCCTGAGACGCCGGTGACGATCATGGTCCATTCATTGGCCTGGGCGGTCTCCAGGAGGACGTAGTATTCGCCGGGGCCGATGTCGAAGTGGACGTCAAGGATGTTTCCGGGGCGCACCTGCACGCCCGGGATCGACGCCTTAGGCGCAGTTCTTGTTAGTAGCTCGACGCTATATCCCATGCCGATTTGAGTGAGCTTATAGATGCGGATAACCGAGTTGTCCGGCGTCACGTTGTCGCCGTCGATCCGGACGTCGAAGGGGCCGTCGGCGAGAAAGGCGCCACTTACGCCTTCACCTGTGCGAGTCACACGCAGGGTGTCGCCAACGAGGCCATCCTGTGACGCGTCACCGCCCGTGCCGTCGTTCGAGCCGCAGGCAGCAAACAGCAGAACTGCCAGCAGCAGGAGCAGGGCGGGGAGCAACTTGGGGGCGCTTTTCATCTGGCATCGCGTCCGTGTCGGGCGGACCAAGGCAAGCATCGCAGACGGGTGGCCGGGTGTCTACCGGACAGGAACGGCGGACGGCTGGGAGAGGGGCTACCGGCCGTCCGCCGAGCGCTAGAGCGAGACTTTCAGTTACAAGATTTGCCGAAGAACGGCTTCATCATGAGTACATCTGAAATGTCGATTACACCGCTGGGGACGAGATCGTTGCGCACTGAAGCAGTGTCTGGCACGGTGCCAAGGAACACCGGCTTGAGGGCCAGCGGGTCCTGGATATTGATCGAGTTGCTTTCCACGAGGTCCGCAGGCCAGTTCTCGGAGGCTGGGTCACCGCCCGGGGTGAACCCGCAAGCGGCGTTAGGGTCCGTGCCGAGGATCATCTCGTCGACCGTACTGAAACCATCGCAGTCGTCGTCGTTCGCCGGCACCGCCCAGTCGGTCGCGACGCTCGGGCAGCCATCGCAGGCGTCGCCGAAGGCGTCGTTATCGACGTCTGACTGGCTGGGGTTGGCGAGGCCAGGGCAGTTGTCCGTGCCGGTGCAAGAAGGCGTGGGCCCGCCTGAAGGCGCGCCCGCGTTGCAGGCGCCGTCGGCGTCGCCGTCTACCTGGGGCTGCGAGCAACCGGCGGCATCAGCGTTCGCGCCGACAGCGGTGTTCGGACAGAGGTCGGTGCCGGCACAGGAAGGCGTTGGTCCACCGGAAGGGGCGCCGGGGTTGCAGGCGCCGTCGGCGTCCGCGTCTACCTGAGCCTGCGAGCAACCTGCGGCGTCGGCGCCGTCACCAAGGGCTGTGCTCGGACAGAGATCGCTGGCGTTTGCCGAGCCGTCCCCATCAATGTCTGGGTCGCACGCGTCGCCGAGGAAATCGCCGTCGTAGTCAGCCTGGTCTGCGTTGGCCGTCGCGGGGCAGTTGTCTGCCCCGTCCAGATCGCCGTCCGCGTCGCTGTCAGTGTTGATTGGGCTGGTACCCCAGTAAGTTTCTTCAGTGTTCGTGAGGCCATCACCGTCGGTGTCGAGCGAGCACGGCGAGAGGTTGGAGCGCCAGCTGTCGTCGCCCGCGAAATCGATGGCATTCGGGTCCCAGAGGGCCCAGCCCATCTGCTGGTCAGGCAGGACGCAGGTGTTGCGAGTGACACCACCGACTTCGCCCAGGAAGGTGAGGGTTTGGCGATGTGGTGTGCAGTAGAAAGTCCCGCCGCCTTCCGGCGGATCGTCGGCGTCAGGGTCACCGCCGACAGGACCTGGAAGGTCCGGGTTCACGGCGTCGCCGGGGAACGCGACCATCACCCATTCCGAGTCGCTGAGGGTCTGGAGGATCGGATCGTCAATGTGCCAGATCAAGGCGTTCAACGATAGTTCGAGGACACCGGTGATCTCGAGCGCTATCACCGTGCGAGACCACAGAGTCAGCGCCGGTGGCCCGATCGGGTTTAGTTGTAGTGACGACTCGACCAACGCTCGTTCTCCATTCAGGTCGTTCGGCCAGACCAGCGGATCGGTCAGCGCCGCGTCGAGGTTCGAGTCGGGAGCGTTGCCGACCAGTCCTCCTTCAGTCGAAGGCGTAGGGTTGAAGATGGCGTCCGTTGTGCACTCTCCGCCGTTGGTCCCGAGGCCCGCATCAGTGCGGATGCTGAAGCTACCGCTGCCGGCTGTCGCGCCGTTCGGAACACCAAGGTCGGGCGTAAACTCGATCCCGGCCGACATGAAGTTGACAGCGATCGGGGCGAGCCGCGCCCCGGGCGTGCCGGCAGGAGTACCGCCGACCTGGTCAATACTCACATCAATCGTGATCGTGCACGGCACCGGTTCCACCAGGTCGAGTTCGCAGTCGTCGACGATGTTGGTGCCGTTGTCGTCAAAGATCCAGTTAAAGCGGCAGTCGAGGGGAACCTGCTGGGCCTCGGGCACAGGGTTGCCGGCGGTGAGTCCGGCGAGCGCGAGGAGGAGCGCCGGGGGCACGGTTTGCTTGGGGTTGCCCTCCGGATCCGTATTCTGCTGGCAGGCGCCGATCACCGAAGCGGTGTCTGTGCCGTCTGTTCCAGTGTTGTTGCCCAGGTTGGTGTCGGTGACGTGGAGAACTCCCAGGACCACTTGCCCGGAGACACTGAACGACATCGGGCCGGGCTGGTTACAGGTAACACGCCAGTGAAGATCGCCAGCGTCCAGGGCAACCGCCGAAGAGGCCGCCAGAGTGAACGTCGCGTGATCGGAGAAGTTGGCCAGGCCGATATCGCACTGGGACGGCGCCGTCAGCGTAAAGAAGGCCCCCGCGGAAACGGACGAAAGCGGCCCGTTGTTGTGCACGGTCGCAGTAGCCGACACCTCAAACGAGCGACCGACGACGATCTGGGCGGGCACGGTCAAGACCACCGCACTGAGCTTGACATCGGCCTCGGCGGCGATCGCAGTGGTGTCCTGGCCGGTGGCCTGGTTGTTGGTCTGGACGTTGTCGACGGTCTCGGCTGGATCTGTCACGGCCGCCACGGTGACGGAGAAGTTGTGATTGGACGCCTGTGTGCAACTGACGTCCCAGACGGCGGCCGGAGACGGGTAGCGGCCGCTGGCGCTGGCCGCCAGCGAGACGTCCAGGCTGATGATCGGGTTGGCGGAGGCCGTCGAGCAGTCGAACGGCAGGGAGAGGGTCGTTTCCACGTCGACGGTGGCCGCATCCGGGCCATTATTCGTGACGAGGGCGTCGGCTGTGACCTGGAAGGAGGCGCCGGCGTTAACCGAGGCCGGCGAGGCGACGACGACGTCGCTGACGGCGATGTCGGCCTTGGGCACAGAGCCCGGGCAGGCCACGCCGGCGGCGATCTTGGTGCCGGCGATCGAGACGACCGGCAGCGCGACGTTGTTGCCGTCGACGAGGAGCGTGTCGGCGAGCGTGAGGTCGCTCTGGCCAGTGCCCACCAGTTGCAAGGAGATACGGGCGAGCAGGCCGGGCCCGAAGTTGGCCGTGGTGTTGCCGAAGTCACCGGCGGAGATCTTGATCGAGCCGTCGAGGCCTTCGGCGATCGCGTCGGGGTCATCGTTAGCGTCTGTCGCGGGATCGGAGCCGAAGGAGAGGACGGCGCTGCCGTCGGCCCCCATCAGCACGCTGCTGCCACTGTCGGTGATGCTGAGGACGTTGACCAGGGCCGGATTGTAGAGGAAGTTGAGGTCGATCCCGGAAAGCCGGTCGTTGGTGTGGACCTCGTCGACGACGATGTCGACGTTGATCGTATTGCCGGAGCTGGAGACGATGCATTCATCGATCGTGCCGACGACGTGGGCGCTGTTGCCGCTGGGGTCGGCGTCGATGGCGACGAGGTCGACGACTCCCGGCGTCGCGCCGTGGTTGGCTTCGGCTGTGTCCCGAGGCGCCAGGCCGTAGACGAAAATAGCCGCCAGGGCGGCCAAGGTTGCGATTGCTGCCGCGAATGTGAAGATACGGCCGGACTTAGTCTTTGCCACCGGTCCCTCCTGCGATTTGTGGGGGCTAATCCCTATCCGCCCCCGTGCACCCGCGGACATAGTCGGGTGCTGCGCATTACGGCTGCACCCGACAGAAGGCCAGTAAGCATTAAACTTTCGTAGTAAACCGGCGACGCAAACAAGGACGACAACCTGTAGAAGTTAACCCAAAACTGCCCAAACCGTTTCCGGTTGAGCGCCTGGAGCAACGATCAGGCCGGCGGATTTCCGGACGGCCGGGAGAGGGGACCCGGCCGTCCGGCGTTGTGGCAGGCGATGTTGTCTAGCTACATGTCTTGCCGAAGAACGGTTTCAGGCTGAGCACATCAGCGATATTGACTACGCTGTCAGGCACGAGGTCATTGCGTGCCGAGGCGCTGCCCGGGACCGTACCGCCGAACTCCGGCTTGAGGGCGAGCACGTCCTGGATGTTGATCGCATTGTTCTCCACCAGATCCGCCGGCCAGTTCTCCGAGGCGGGGTCACCGCCTGCGGTGAAGCCGCAGGCAGTGTTGGCCGCGGTGCCAATCAGCATCTCATCGGCCGTGCTGTAGCCGTCGCAGTCGTCGTCGTTTGCCGGCACGACCCAGTCCGTCGCCACTGCCGGGCAGCCGTCGCAGGCATCGCCGAAAGCATCACCGTCGACGTTGGACTGGCCGGGGTTGGATAGGCCGGGGCAATTATCGATGCCTGTACAGGGCTCCGGGCCCCCTGAAGGCGCGCCGGCGTCACAGGCGCCGTCGGCATCGGAGTCTACCTGCGCTTGCGAGCAACCGGCAGCATCGGTGGCGGCGCCCGTCGCAGTGTTCGGGCAGAGGTCCGTGCCGGCACAGGGCGGCGTCGGGCCGCCGGAAGGGGCGCCGGCGTTGCAGGCGCCGTCGGCGTCAGCGTCGACCTGGGCCTGCGAGCAACCGGCGGCATCTGCGCCATCACCGACGACCGTGTTCGGACAGAGGTCGTTGGCGTTCGCCGAGCCGTCACCGTCGATGTCCGGGTCGCAGGCGTCGCCGTAGAAATCGCCATCGTAGTCCAGCTGGTTGGCATTGGCGGTTGCCGGGCAGTTGTCCGCGCCGTCCAGGTCACCGTCGCCGTCGCTGTCGGTGTTTGCATTGCTGGTGCCCCAGAAGGCCTCCTCGGTATTGGTGAGACCGTCGCCGTCAGTGTCGGACGAGCATGGCGAGAGGTTGGAGCGCCAGCTGTCATCGCCGGTGAAATCGGCGGCGTTCGGGTCCCACAGAGCCCAGCCCATCTGTTGGTCGGGGAGGACGCAGGTGTTGCGGACAACGCCGCCGACTTCGCCGTTGAAGGTCAAGACCTGACGGTTGGGGGTGCAGTAGAAGGTACCGCCCTCGTCAGGTGGGTCATCAGCGTCAGGGTTGCCGCCGATCAGGCCGGGGGCGTCCGGGTTAACGGCGTCGCCCGGGAAGGCTACCATGATCCACTCTGAGTCGGTCAGGGTTTCGAGGACCGGGTCATCGATCTTCCAGATCAGGACGTTCAAAGCCAACGAGAGCACGCCGGTGATCTCCAGGGGTACGACGGTGCGTGACCAGAGGGTCATCGCCGCGGGCGGCTGCCCGTCAAGGTTCAAGGCATCCTCGACCGCCGCGCGCTCGCCGTTGAGGTCGTTCGGCCAGACGAGGGGGTCAACGAGCGCCGCGTCGAGGTTGGAGTCCGGGGCGTTGCCGGCGATCGCGCCTTCCAGGGAAGCCGTCGGATTGAAGATGGCGTCGGTGACGCATTCGCCGCCGTTGGTGCCGAGGCCGGCGTCGGTACGAATTCTGTAGCTGCCGCTGCCGGCGACTGCGCCGTTGGGCACGTCGAGGTCGGGGGCGAAGGCAATGCCGGCGGACATGAAGTTGACGGCGATCGGCGCCAGGCGACTGCCAGGCTGGCCTGGCGGCGTGCCGCCGATCTCATCAACGCTTTCGTCGATGGTGATGTTGCAGGGCACGGGCTCGATCAGATTGAGCTCGCAGTCGTCGACGATATTGGTGCCGTTGTCGTCGAATGTCCAGTTAAAGCGGCAGTCCAACGGGATCTGCTGTTCCTCCGGCACCGAGGCACCGATTCCCGCGAGGGCGAGGAGGAGCGCCGGCGGGACGCTCTGCTTGGGGTTTCCCTCTGGGTCGGTATCCACCTGGCAGGCGCCGATGACGGACGCGCTGTCGGCACCGTCCGAGCTAATGTTGTTAGCGGTATTGGTGTCTGTGACGTGCAGCTGCCCGAGGACCAGCTGGCCGGAAACACTGAACGAGGCCGTGCCAGGTTGGCTGCAGGTCACGCGCCAGTGGATCTCGCCCGGGTTCAGGGACACCGCCTGCGAGGCGACGAGTGAGAACGAAGCCTGATCGTCAAAGTTGGCCAGTCCAATATCGCACTGTGGCGGCGACGTCAACGTGAAGAAGGCCGTGGCAGCGACTGATGAAAGGGGCCCGTTGTTGTGGGCCGTCGCGGCGACCGAGACATCGAACGACTTGCCAACGATGGTCTGTGCGGGCACGGTCAAGACCACCGCACTGAGCTTGACATCGGCCTCGGCGGCGATCGCAGTGGTGTCCTGGCCGGTGGCCTGGTTGTTGGTCTGGACGTTGTCGACGGTCTCGGCTGGATCTGTCACGGCCGCCACGGTGACGGAGAAGTTGTGATTGGACGCCTGTGTGCAACTGACGTCCCAGACGGCGGCCGGAGACGGGTAGCGGCCGCTGGCGCTGGCCGCCAGCGAGACGTCCAGGCTGATGATCGGGTTGGCGGAGGCCGTCGAGCAGTCGAACGGCAGGGAGAGGGTCGTTTCCACGTCGACGGTGGCCGCATCCGGGCCATTATTCGTGACGAGGGCGTCGGCTGTGACCTGGAAGGAGGCGCCGGCGTTAACCGAGGCCGGCGAGGCGACGACGACGTCGCTGACGGCGATGTCGGCCTTGGGCACAGAGCCCGGGCAGGCCACGCCGGCGGCGATCTTGGTGCCGGCGATCGAGACGACCGGCAGCGCGACGTTGTTGCCGTCGACGAGGAGCGTGTCGGCGAGCGTGAGGTCGCTCTGGCCAGTGCCCACCAGTTGCAAGGAGATACGGGCGAGCAGGCCGGGCCCGAAGTTGGCCGTGGTGTTGCCGAAGTCACCGGCGGAGATCTTGATCGAGCCGTCGAGGCCTTCGGCGATCGCGTCGGGGTCATCGTTAGCGTCTGTCGCGGGATCGGAGCCGAAGGAGAGGACGGCGCTGCCGTCGGCCCCCATCAGCACGCTGCTGCCACTGTCGGTGATGCTGAGGACGTTGACCAGGGCCGGATTGTAGAGGAAGTTGAGGTCGATCCCGGAAAGCCGGTCGTTGGTGTGGACCTCGTCGACGACGATGTCGACGTTGATCGTATTGCCGGAGCTGGAGACGATGCATTCATCGATCGTGCCGACGACGTGGGCGCTGTTGCCGCTGGGGTCGGCGTCGATGGCGACGAGGTCGACGACTCCCGGCGTCGCGCCGTGGTTGGCTTCGGCTGTGTCCCGAGGCGCCACGCCGTAGACGAAAATAGCCGCCAGCGCGGCCAAGGTTGCGATTGCTGCCGCATATGTGAAGATACGGCCCGACGAGTTCTTTGCCATTCTATCCCTCCTGCGTTTCCTGGGGCTAACCCATTTCCGCCCCGTGCACCCACGCAGATAGTCCATTCTAACGTTCGCCGCTCACACCCAACGATGGGCCACTAAACGGTAAACTTTCAGTCTAAACCGGGCGACGCATCACGCCGGCTCGGCCCTTCGCACCGCAGTGACCGGCGCTGTCCCAGAAGTTCGCGTTCGGGTGGCTAATCGTCGGCCCCGCCTTTGCCGCCGAACATGTCCATCTGAAACGATCCATCTGGCTGCTTCTGTGGAAGTCGCCGTGGAAGATTTTGACCGCGCGACAGTCCTCCCATCGCATTCACCGTCTCAATCACCTTGGGGATGCAGTAACTCCCGACGCTGTCCCGTATCTGAGCGGAATTGAACCGAAGGATGTTCCATCCCGCGGCGTGGAGGTTATTGTCTCGCAGGTTATCGATAGCGGCCTTGGCGGGATTCGAGTGATACGTATCTCCATCGGTCTCGACGTCGAGGCTACCCAGGCCGCAGTAGACGGCGAAATCCAAAAAATACGTCATTCCGTGAATCGACACCCGCTCCTGCCGTTCAGCGTCGATAGTATGTAGCTTGAATTGTTGCCATAACGTATCTTCCAGCGGGCTATCGTCGTAGAGATCGTTGACCTCAGCGGCTGCCAATAACTTCTGCAGAGTGGTCGGTATGAATATGAAGCGTCTCAGACGACGGCTCGGCACCGGCGTGGCTAGCTCTTCAAGGCTATGCAGAGACAGCTTGTAGTACTCCTGCCTGCTCTTGTCATCTATCGGCTCAAGCGGAAACAAGTCTGAGCGTAAGACTCTGCTGATGCCGGCGACACGACCGTAGTAGCGGATCGTGTACGCCGAGGTTCCGAACACCTTTGTCTGATAGAAGGCCAACCACGCCGGGGGCCAACGGTTCTTCAAATCCCGCTCAACAGTCTTCAAGGGAATGCGGTACCACAGCTCGTCCCGGAGAACACTGAAATCTAGAACGTCTCGCATGATTGCGACGAGCACTTCGCCGGAGTGTGGCTCGTCGCCAACCATATGAGACCTAGCCGAGCGACTGCAGGTAGTTGTCGATCGCTTCGGCGGCGCGGCGGCCGTCGGCCATGGCCGTGACGACGAGGTCGGCGCCGTTGACGTTGTCGCCGCCCGCGAAGACGCCGCGACGTGTCGTCTGGAAGTCCTCGTCGACGCGCACGGTCTTCCAGTTGGTCGTGCGCAGGCCGGGGGTCGTCTTCTCGATCAGGTCGTCCGGCTCGTAGCCGATCGCGAGGACGACGATCTCGGCGTCGAGCGTGAAGTCGGAGCCGGGGATTGGCTCAGGGCGGCGGCGGCCCGAGTCGTCGGGGGCGCCGAGCTGCATGCGCCGGCACTGGGCCTGCGCGACGCGGCCCTCGGCGTCGCCGGTGAACTGGTGGGGGAGCGTCAGGTACATGAAGTTGGTGCCTTCTTCGCGGGCGTGGTTGCGTTCTTCCTCGCGGCCCTTCTGCTCGGCCTCTGTGCGGCGGTACATGCAGGTGACCTCGCTGGCGCCGAGGCGGATCGCCGTGCGCACGCAGTCCATTGAAGTATCGCCGCCGCCGACGACGAGGACGCGCTTGCCGGCGATGTCCAGGGGCTCGCGCATGCCTTCGGGCAGAAACTCGGGCTCGAGGTTGCCGCGGACGAGGAACTCGGTCGCCTGGTGGACGTTGGCCAGCTCCTCGCCTTCGATGCGCATGCGGCCGCCAACCGGGGCGCCGGTGCCGACGAAGACGGCGTCGGCGCCGCCCTCGATCAGGCTGTCGATCGTCACGTCTTCGCCGACCTTTGTGCTGCAGCGGAACTCGACGCCGAGGTCTTCCAGCCACTTGACCTTGTACTCGAGGATCTCCTTGCGCATCTTGAAGTTGGGGATGCCGTAGAGGAGGACGCCGCCGGGCACGGGCCAGGACTCGTAGACGACGACTTTGTGGCCGCGTTTCGTCAGGTCCTCGGCGACGGCGATGCCGGCGGGCCCGGAGCCGATAACAGCGACGCTACGACCGCTAGCAGGGGCGACCGCCGGCAGCGGCACGCCGCCGCTGAGGCGCTGCTTGTCGGCGATGAAGGCCTCGAGCTTGCCGATCGAGACCGGCGGCTGCTTGCCGTAGGGGGCGGGGCGGATCGCGAAGCCGACGACGCAGGCGCCCTCACAGAGGGACTCCTGCGGGCAGAGGCGCCCGCACATGTCGGGGAGGGTGCTGGTCTCGCGGAAGACAGAGGCAGCGCCGTTGATATCGCCGGTCTCCAGGAAGAGGAGTGCGCGGGGGATGTCGTTGTCCGTGGGGCAGGCTTCCTGGCATGGGGCCGTCGGGCAGTGGATGCAGCGTTCAGCCTCGACGACGGCCGTATCAAGCGTGTAGCCGAGGAAGGCCTCGTCCCAGTTCTTGATGCGGTCTTCGGGCTTTTGCTTGGGCACGGGCTGGATCGGGATCAGCAGGCGGCGGTGGTTATCGCTAAGCGGTGTGCCCTGGGCACCTTCGAGAGTCGTCATTTTGGTACGGACAAGTGTAGCAGAAGGGAAGGGGCGAACAGACAAACAACGTGAAGCAGGCAGATGTGTTCGCATGTTGTTCGCTTGCTTGCGACCTTACACGGTTCCGTGTAGACTGAAGGCATGACGGAGCGTAAGCGCGCGTACGGGACGGCCTGGGATGCGGAGGGGGTGCGCGCGCTGCGTGGGCACCTGGGGCTGACGCAAGACGGGCTGGCCGGGGAGCTGGGCGTGCGCCAGCAGACGGTGAGCGAATGGGAGACGGGCCAGTACCGTCCGCGCGGCGCTTCGGCGAAGCTGCTGAGCGTGATCGCTGAGCGCGCGGGTTTCGAGTACCGGACGGGCGGAACAGAAGAGCGAGAGAGCCGGGGAGAGCCTGGACCGTGACGCTCTCAAGCTCCCCGGTCCCCCTGCTCTCCCCGGCTTCGGAGGCTGAGCTTTCCGCGGTCTGGGCAGGGCAGTTGTTCCGGCGGCGCTCGCTTGTGACCGAAGGCGGCGGCCCGGTGCGGGTTGTCTACCGCGGGCTCGCCGGCGCCGGCCCGGGGCCGGACTTCCGCGACGCGATCATCGCCGGTCCGGGCGGGCCGCGCCACGGCGACGTCGAGTTGCACGTGCGCGAGGGCGACTTCCGGCGGCACGGCCATCACCTCGACCCGGGTTACGGCAATGTCGTCCTGCACGTGGTTTTCGATGCGGAAGGCGCGGCCTGGTCGGCGCTGCCGGGCGGGGGCAGCGCGCCGGTGCTCGTGCTGCCGCGGATCGCCGCGCGGGCGCGGAGCTGGCAGCCGGCGCGAGCCTGGGCCGAGCCCTGCGCGACGGCGACGGGGCGCCTCGGCGGGGAGATCGTACTGGCGACGCTGGACCGGCTGGGCGAGATGCGCTTCCGCCAGAAGGCGCACGCGGTGCGCACACGGTTGACGGCTGGCGAAGAGCCGGACGATCTCGTCTGGGAATTGCTGCTCGAGGGGCTGGCCTACGGCGGTGACCGTGCGGCTTTCCGCGCGCTCGGGGAGCGCTTGCCATGGGCTGCATTAGGCAGGGAGCTACGCGTACTTGCGGAACCGGACAGGGTCGCGGCGGCGCTGGGTATGCTGGCGGCGTTGCTTTCTGGCGTCTCGCTGGATGCTCGTGCGCCGCGGCCGGGGAACCGGCCGGAGGCGCGGCTCGCCGGGGCAGCGGTGCTGGCGGCGCGTTTCGCCGCCAACGGGCCAGCGCGGGCGCTTCTGGCGTTCGTGACGTTGCCGCCGGAGCGCGCGGCCGTGGCTTTGATTGCCAGTCTGACGGTCCCGCGGCTGATCGGGCGGGCGCGGGCGATCGAGCTGGTCGCCAACGCCTTCCTGCCGCTGGCGGCGGCGCAGGCCACGGAGCTTGCTGAGGAAGCGCAGGCCGAGGCGGTCTATGGCGCCCTGCCGCTGCCGGCGCGCTATGGGGCGGTGCGGCACCTGCACCGGGCGGTGACGCCGTTGCGCCTGAACACGCGGCGGCAGCAAGGGATGCTCTACCTGCTGAAGCAGTACTGCACGCAGGGTGGCTGTGGGCGCTGTCCGCTGTCGTGACCGGGAACATGGAACTGGGAACAAGGAACATGGGCGCGTTCGTCGCGATTCCGCGGGCGGGGACTAGCCGATCTTAAGGCTCGGGTCGACGTCGAGCGAAAGCGGCGCGATGTCGGCCGCCCCGTAGCGGTGGTAGGCGCAGGCGGCGATCATCGCGCCGTTGTCGGTGCAGAGGGCCGGCGGCGGCACGACGACGGGCAGGGGCGAGCGTTCGACAAGAGCGCGCCGGAGCTCGGTGTTGGCGGCGACGCCGCCGGCGAGGATGATCTCGTTCGCCTCGTACTCAGCGGCGGCGGCCAGCGCCTTCGTGACCAGCGAGTCGACGACCGATTCCTGGAAGGCGGCCGCCAGTTCGGCGGCGTCAGGCGCCTCGCCTTCTTCGCCGCGGACGAGCCGCTGCACCTTCGTCTTGAGGCCGCTGAAGCTGAAGTCGTACTCGCCGGCGAGGCGGGCACGCGGCAGCTTGAGGGATTTCGCGGCGCCGTGGCCGGCGGCGAGGCGGTCGATCGCTGGCCCGCCGGGGAAGCCGAGGCCGAGGAGACGGGCGACTTTGTCGAAGGCCTCGCCGGCCGCGTCGTCGACGGTCTGGCCGAGGCGCTGGTAACGGCCGTGGCCCGCCATCAGGACGACGTCCGAGTGGCCGCCGGAGACGATCATCGCCAGTGAGGGAAAGAGAGGGCCGGTCTCATTGTCGAGCCAGGCAGCGTAGACGTGCGCTTCCAGGTGGTTGACGGGGACGAGGGGCAAGCCGAGCGACCAGGCCAGCGCCTTGGCGAAGTTGACGCCGACAAGGAGCGCGCCGACGAGGCCCGGGCCGTAGGTGACGGCGATAGCGTCGATGTCAGCGAGGCCGCAGCCTGCCTGCCTGAGCGCTTCGTCGAGGACGGGGATGACCGCCTCGACGTGCTTGCGCGAGGCCAGCTCCGGAACGACGCCGCCGTACGCGGCGTGTAGCTCGACCTGCGAGGCGACGACGTTGGCAATCAGCCGCCGGCCGTCTTCCACGATGCCGATCGCGGTCTCGTCGCAGGAGGTCTCGACGCCGAGGATCTTCATTCGCGGGTCGGGGCGGGCACGTTCTCGACGATAACGAGCAGCGCCGCGCAGTCGCCGGCGTCGCGGGCCAGGCGATAAAGGACCGGCAACGCCTCCTCGCCGGTGCGGCGCATGGCGTCCTGCAGGTCGTCTTCCGAGAGCACGTCGGCGAGCGCCGGGGAGAGCAGGAGGATGCGGTCGCCGGCCTCGAGGTCGAAGCGGCGGAAGTCGGGGTGGAACTCGTCGTCCGTGCCGAGGGGTTCGCGCGCGTCGGGCAGCTCCGGCTCGAGGGCCATCAGCTCGCCTTCGCGGTAGAAGATTGCGCTGGCCGGCGCCACCTGGCCGATGTAGGCGCGGCCGTCCTGGACAGCGAGCGCCGAGACGCCGGCGGCGACGCGGTGCTCCTGGAGCGAGCGCTTGTTCCAGTCGCGCAGGTTCTGGTTGGCGCCGCGCAGGGCGTTGAGCAGGCCGCCGGTCAGCGAGAGCTTGGTCTTGTGGAAGGTCTCGGCGACGACGTCCTTCATCTCGCCGCAGAACTCCTCGCTGCCGGGGAGCGCGGGTGTCACCAGCAGGTAGAGATCGGACGGGTCTTCGGCACCGCCGGGATCGGGGTAGGCGCCGACCCAGGGCGTCGTCTCGCGGGCTTCGCCGCCTTCGATCCCGAACTGTCCGACCCAGAGCGCCACGGGGAAAGTATCAAGGAGCCGGGAGCAAGTAGCAAGAACGGCTGGCTATTGGCTAGTTCGCGACGGGGACGAGGTCGGCTTCGGCGACGGTGGCCGGGCGCACGCGGTAGGTGCAGGCGCATTCGCCGCGCATCAGGCTGCGCGTCAGGCGGGTGTCGGCGCCGGTGATGATGCGGACGAACTCGACGTGGAGGGCGCAGACGGAGCGGTCGCGCTCGGCGGCCTTGGGGAAGGGGCAGCTGTATTCGTCGATAAAGTATTCGCCGCCGGTCTCAGTGACCTCGGCGATGCAGCCCTGTTCCTCGAGGATGGTGGCCGCGACCTGGACGCGTTCGCCAAGCGGCTTGCCTTCGACGCGGTCGGCGTGCGGTTCGGCGAGGCGCTGGGCGACGCGCTGGAGCATCTTGTAGAGCTGGTCGTTGCCGGCGGTCGCGCGCATCTCTTCGAGGAGCACGCTAACGAGCTGGTCGTAGGCCTTGGGGAAGAGGGCGTCGGCGGTGGCGGTGAGGCCGTAGACGAGGGTCGGCCGGCCGACGCGCCCGCGCTCCTCGTGCGCGGCGACGAGGCCGTCGCGCTCGAGCACGGTCAGGTGCTGGCGGATGCCGGTGGAGGTGAGGCCGAGCAATGCGCCCAGTTCCTTCACCGTTCCCCTGCCGTGCCGGCGGAGGTACTCCAGGATCTGCTGGCGGGTGGTCTGCATGTGCAGATTGGCGGTCGGCATGAGAACATTTTATCATAATTGCGAAGTAGTCTCAGCATAAAAGGAACAATCGCCCTTGCCTGATCCTCTCCAGTACAAAAACGAGGCCGACGACGCCCTCCAGCGCACCGCTGACCGGCTGCGCCGTCTACTGACGGAGGCGGCGGCCCGTCTCGACCCGTTCCCGCCGTTTCCCGGCGCTTTTTTCTCTTACGGGATCGAGATCGACGCCCCGGCGGCCGAATCGGCGGACCGCGGCTGTGTCGTCCTTGCGCCCGACGGCGAGCTGTACGAGCTGGAGATGCGGCACGACCTGCCGGCCTCCGACTTCGAGATCACGGACCCCGTCGCGCTGAGGGAGGAAAAAATGAAGCCGCTCGACCTGCACCCGCTGGAGTACGTCGTCTACGCGTACACCGCTCTGCGTGTGGTTAGCGAGTTGCTGCTGGAGCGCGAGGCGGAAGCGTAGCAGCATGCGTCTCGCCAAGCTGATCTCGCAACGGGGGTTGGCCTCGCGGCGCAAGGCCGAGGAGATGATCGCGGCCGGTCTGGTGATGGTTAACGGCGAGGTCGCCGTGATCACGACGCCGGTGGATCCGGAGCATGATGCCGTCACGGTCCGGGGCAAGCCGCTGCCCGGAGAGCCCGCCAAGAAGTACTACTTGCTGAACAAGCCGCGCGGCTACATCACGACCCGAAGCGACCCGCAGGGGCGGCAGAGCGTGCTGGAGTTGATCGGCGGCCTGCCTGTGCGCGTGGAGCCGGTGGGCAGGCTCGACTACGACACGGAAGGGGCGCTTTTGCTGACGAACGACGGGATCATGGCGCACAGGCTAACGCATCCGTCGCGGGGAGTCGCCAAGGTCTACGTCGCGAAGGTGGACGGGCATCCGACTCCCGAGGACCTGGCGGCCATCGAGTTCGGGTTGCCGTTGGATGATGGCAAGACAGCACCGGCGAAGGCGCGATTCCTCGGCAGTGTCGGCGATTATGCGCGGGTGCAGATCACGGTGACGGAGGGCCGCAACCGGCTGATCCGGCGGATGATGGCCTACCTCGGGCATCACGTTGTCGAGTTGCGCCGGGAGAGCTTCGCCGGGGTCGAGCTGGCTGGGCTGTCGCTCGGGGAGACGAGGGAGCTGGGCGAGATCGAGGTGGCGCGGCTGCGGGAGCAGGCGGGGACGGCGGTCTAGCGGCCGAAAGGGAACGGGTCAGGCGTCCGCTTCGGTGTAGTCGCTCTTGCCGCCGGTCTTGCGGACGAGGCGGATGTCGCCGATGCGCAGGTCCTTCTGCGCCGCCTTGAGCATGTCGTAGACCGTTAGCGCGGCGATGCTGACGGCCGTCAGCGCTTCCATCTCGACGCCGGTCTTCGCCGTCGTGCGCACCGTGGCGGTGATCTCGATGCAGGCGTGCGCTTCGTCAGCGGCCAGTGAGACGTGGATGCCGGTGAGCGGCAGCGGGTGGCAGAGGGGGATCAGCTCGTGGGTGCGCTTGGCGGCCATGGTGCCGGCGATCTGCGCCGTCGTGAGGACATCGCCCTTCGCGCCCTTGTTCCTTATCGCCAGGCGCAGCGTTTCGGCGTTCATGTAGACGCAGCCTTTGGCGGTGGCCTCGCGGGCGGTGTCGTCTTTGGCGGAGACATCGACCATGCGCGGGCGGCCGGACTCGTCGAGATGGGAGAGCGCGGGCTTGTCCATCAGCCGCCGATGTACGACATCTCGACTTTGCGGCGCTTTTTCGCCGTTGCCTCGGTGCGCTGCTCGGAGTAGCGGTCTGTGCGGCGAGACCAGATGTCGCGGAGGAAGGCGGCGAGGTCGTCGTCGGTGGCGCCGCCGCGGAGGAGGGCGCGCAGGTCGTGGCCGCGGGTGGCGAAGAGGCACGTGTAGAGCTGGCCGTCGGCGGAGAGGCGCAGGCGGGTGCAGGTGCCGCAGAAGGGCTCGGTGACCGAGGTGATGACGCCGATCTCGCTGCCGTCCTTGTGGCGCCAGCGGCGGGCGACTTCGCCGGGGTAGCCGGCCGCGACCGCTTCGAGGGGCAGCTCGCGGCCGAGCGCCTCGATCATCTCTGCCGCCGGGACGACGTCGTCCATCCGCCAGCCGTTTGTCGTGCCGACGTCCATGTACTCGATGAAGCGGACGATGTAGTCCAGGCCGCGGAAGCGGGCGGCGATCGCCAGGGCGTCGGCTTCGTTTACGCCTCGTTTGACGACTACGTTGATCTTCACGGGTACGAGGCCGGCGGCGCGCGCCGCCTCGATCCCCTCGAGCACGAGGACGACCGGGAACTCGGCGTCACTCATTTCGCGGAAGCGGGCGTCGTCGAGCGAGTCGAGGCTGACGGTCACACGCTTCAGCCCGGCGTCCTTGAGTTCGGCGGCCATCTTCGCGAGGCGAGAGCCATTCGTGGTCATCGCCAGGTCTTCGACAGTTTCAATCCCCGAAAGCATCTGCACGAGCTTCGGCAGACCGCGGCGGACGGTCGGCTCGCCGCCGGTCAGGCGCAACTTGCGGACGCCGAGGCCGCTGAAGACGCGGGCCACGCGGGTGATCTCCTCGAAGGTCAGGAGGTCGGCGCGGTCGAGGAACTTGTAGGCGCGGCCGAAGACTTCCTTGGGCATGCAGTAGGTGCAGCGGAAGTTGCAGCGGTCGGTGACGGAGATCCGCAGATCGTGCAGGGGCCGGCCGAGCGCGTCGGTGAGGGTGGACGCGTCAGCGGGAGTAGGAGGGGTCGGCTTCCTGGTGGGCATGGAGGAGTTCTCGCAGGGCCTGGCGCGCGTGAGCCGCGGCGCGGGCCCTGTGATTGATTATATTCCTCTGGTGCTCCGGTAGCTCCGCCATCGTCGCCGTGTGCTGTGGCAGCCAGAAGATCGGCGCGTATCCGAAGCCGCCTTCACCGCGCGGCTCTTCGGAGACCAGTCCGCGGACTTCGCCTTCTGAGAGCCGTACGTCCCCGGTCCGCGGGTCGGCGACGGCCATCACGCAGACGAAACGGCAGGCGCGCCGTTCGCGGGGCACGCCAGCGAGGCGCCGTTCGATTTCGGCGAACCGCTCGGCGTAAGTCGCGTCGGCGCCGAGGAAGCGCGCTGACTGCACGCCGGGTTCCCCACCAAGCGCTTCGATTTCGATCCCGGAGTCGTCGGAGAGTGCGACCAGGCCGCTCGCGTGCATCCCGGCGAGGGCCTTCTCGCGGGCGTTGTCGGCGTAGGTTTCGCCGGTCTCCTCGACGTCGAGGGCGATGCCCAAGTCGCGCGGGGTGACGAGCGCCCAGCCGCAACCTTCGAAGAGCAGGCGGAGGTCGGCGATCTTGCCGGGGTTGGTCGTCGCGAGGAGGAGTTTCGGCATGGGCCAAGGATAGCATCCGGCTCGCTGGCCGGGCGGTCCGCGGAGCGAAATACGTAGACGGCGTAAACCGGAATAAGCCGTTGAATAGACGTTGGGTGGGTACAGTGCGGGTCGCCGGGGGCTAGCCTGCGATCGGAACGCCTCTCTGCCC
The DNA here is from genome assembly GCA_040882565.1 of Dehalococcoidia bacterium. Lineage (GTDB taxonomy): Bacteria > Chloroflexota > Dehalococcoidia > SM23-28-2 > RBG-16-64-32 > CF-162. The sequence goes on along the minus strand of JBBEAZ010000018.1, from coordinate 37,503 downwards.
GAGCGAGAAGGGGTACGCGATCCAGACCCGCCGCCAGCGCACCGGCGGCGGGTCCCGCTTGTCGTGCGCCTGGTTAGTTGACGGCGCTGAAGTTCCCGGCCAGGTCCGTGTGGTACTCGTACTGCTGGCCGCCCGCCGCGAGCACGATCTTGAAGCCGGGCGTGATCACCTGCAAGTACGCCATGTCGGGCTCGGGATTGCCGAGCGAGCTGTCCGGCCATTCGGTGTACTCGACGCTGACGACAGTGATCTCGACTCCGGGCACGCGCGTCTCGAGGTCGGCGAACGCGACCTCGGTGGCGAGGCTCTCGCAGGCGCCGGTGTTGTCCGGACCACATTCGCCTTCGCTGGGTTGGACGACCATGTCGTTGCAGTCAGTGACTCCCTCGACGCACATGTTCATGGAACCGCCGCCGTCGCCTCCATCGCTGGTCGGGGTGTCGTTGCAGGGTTGTTCGGGGTCGTAGGCGGGGTCGTCCTCGGCGATACAGGTGCCGGATATGTCGTCGCCGCCGGTGTCGTCGCAGTTCTGGGCGCCCTCGGCGCAGCGTGCGGCGTCGCCGCCCGTGCCGTCGCCGGTGTCGTCACACGCCTCAAGGTTGTGCACAAGGCTGCAGTCCGACTCTCTGACGCTGTCCGCCGAAGTCGGGCTGTCGTCGTCATCGAAGGCGCCGAACGCGAAGGCGCCGCCCGCGACGGCGAGAAACAGGGCGATCGCAACGCCTCCCGGCAGGATCCACTTCTTCATCGCAAGTCCCTTTCTGACGGTCGTTTTAAGGGTCAGACGGTTTGCGTGCGGAAAAGGTTCCCGTGGAGCGCTGCTCCGGCGTTGGGTGTTCGGCTCCACTTTCGCACCCCGCGCGACGCTGTGCGGCCCACCCACCCGCCCGCGAGGTGGTGGCACTGGGGGGACACCCCCCAAGACCCCCCGGCAGCGGCTCCGCTGCACCTTCCGTCTAGGGTTGGTGCGGGGGAGTGAACGCGTTGGACACCTACCAGGGGTCGCTGCTCAGGAAGACAAGAGCGGGGGGCTCGCGCCCCCGCCCGTTACGGGTCGTTCTGTGGGGCTATTCGACTTCGGCGATCGGCGCGGCCATGATCTTCTGGCCCTTGGCGTCGTCCGCGAGGTCGGTCCAGCGGTTGGCCAGCTTGGCGGCGACGGCCGGCATCGTCGTGTACTCCATCTCTTCCAGCGGCAGGCGGTGCGGCTCGAAGGGGCCGTGCTTGCGGAGGAAATCGCCGATCTGGTTCGCCTCTTCGCGGGCGTGATCGTACCCCGGGTCGTCGAACATGTCGCGCGGCAGGCCGAGCTTGCCGTCGGCAACCTGGAAGCCGAGCGCGACGATCCGCGGGGGGCCGTCGAAGCGGCTGGGGTGGGCGTCTTCGAGGCTCACCGGCATCAGCGGGCCGTGGTGGGAGCCGCGCATCCAGCCTTCGACGATCCAGGGGGTGGTGAACGGCTCGATGACCTCACCGACAGCCGGGAAGTTGCCCTGGCAGCGCACGACCATCGTCGGGTCGTCCTTGCCGACGTAGCGGCCGGCGATCAAGGAGAGCTTGTCTGTGCTGGAAACGGCGGCGATCTCGCCGCTCATGCGGTTGTAGACACGCTTGATGGCGTAGCGGGCCGGCGCGCCGATGAAGACGAGGAGGTCGTATAGCTCGTCCGGGGCGTTCAGCTCGATCTGGCGGTGTTCCTGCACGTCCTGGATCTGGAAGCGGAAGCCCTCGTGCAGCGGCTCGGCGATGACGAGGCCGGGGGTGTTGAAGGCGTCGGCGAACATCTTGTAGAGGGGCAGGTTGAAGGCGCCGGCGGAGGTCTTGTCGGCCATGAAGACGATGATCGGCTCGCTGGGGCGTTCCTCGATCTCCATTTCGGCAGAACCGGGGCCGGCGCCCTTGATGTTGCCGCTGAAGGCGTCCGCGAGGAGGTCCTGCCCAGCGCCGTACAGCTTCAGCTTCTTGGCGAGCTCGGTGCCGGCGATGAAGGTATCCCAGGCGAGCTTGTGGATCTCGGTGTTATCTTCGCCGCGATCGTGGGTCATGATCAGGAACATGTCGTCGCCGCAGTGGCTGACGTGGGAGTCGATCAGCAAGCCTTGCTGCTGCGCCCGGATGAGTGACTCCTGGCCGAGGGCGAGGATCTCGGGGTGGGACGCCGAGTGGCCGACCCAGCCGCCGATGTCGGCCTTAATTACGCTAATCGTTACCATGTGGGCATACCTCCGCTGGGGGACTGAAGAACGAATCGCCTTTGTGACGGATAGATGGATCCGTGCGGGAGCATAGAACTGACCTGATTGTGCTTTGCGTCACTTTGCCTGTCAAGAAAATGCCCTGTCAGACCGGATTCAACGAACGGTCTTCCTTCAAGACAAACTATCGCGCACCTTCCGCCCTAACGCGCGGGCCAAACGGCCCCATTCGCCGTGACCTTCGTTCTCCGGCGCAGCAAGCAGGGCGTCCAGCTCCGCGCGCAAGGAGGCGGTCTTTTCGCGGGCGATCTCGTCGTTGAACGGCTTGTAGCCCTGCAGCTTGCGCGGGCCTTCGCGGCCGCCTTCCGAGATGTACCAATCGCGGTACGAGCGCACGCCGGCTTCAAACATCCGGTAGCCGATCGGCGTCGCAGCGATCGGGTAGCGCAGAGTGAGGATGCGCTCGGTGGCGCGGTGGCTGGGTGAGTCGTACTCCACCATGATGTGCCCACCGTCCGGGACGAGCGCCGAGAGTGCGGCGAAGAGGGTGGCGTCGAGGCTCTCGTCCCAGAGCGCGATCTCTCGCTCGCCAAAGCGCGGCGTTTCGTTGTACTGGGTCATCTCGATCCAGTTGAACGCCGGGTAAGGGCCGCTGTTGTGCAGTCCGAGGGCCAGGAGTCCGTCGGCGAGGCGGCCCTCGGCGTCGGCGAGGAAGATCTGGTAGTAGCGCGAGCCGACGGCGTTCTTCGGGCCAAGGAGCGCGATCGTGGTGCAGTCGCCCAGCGCGATGCCGTCCAAGCGCGCGATGGGGTGCTCGCCGGGAAGCGCCCACTTGCGCCGGGCGAGCAGGCCCTCGATGCGGGCGCGGTCCTCTGCGCGGAGGCGGGCGAGGGCTGGGGTGGTCATCGGAGACATTATAGGAAAGCGGATAGGCGCTCGGACTGAACCGCCTTCACCCCCTTTGGCGTATAACCCAGTGGTTGCCCTATAATTGAGTGTGGCGCTTCTCCGGAGGCGCCGGCTCCCGATGAACATGGTGAAGCTTATTGCGCATCGCGCCCGGCAGCGACGAACGTTCGCACGTTACTGATCCGCCCAGGCGGACCGCGGCCCTCGACTTCCAGTTGATTGGCCCTTCGTGACAGCAGCGCACCCTTGCCACGCCGGCGAACCCGGCGAGCGCGCCGACTTGCGTAGAGTGAGCGAGATGGATGACCGGCTGCGACCCGCCTCAGGCGGGGAACGCGCCGGTTGACTACGTAGGGGGGAAAGGAACCAACAGTGGCGGACGAAGAACGAAACAAGCGGCGGCGAGGCCGGCGAAGAGGCCGGCAGGAAGCCCATCGTCAGCCGGACAGTGCGCCGGACGAACAGGCGCAGGGCGACGTCTCCGGCGAGGAGATCACCTCCTCCGCCGACATTCCCGGCGTAACAGGCGAGACTCCGAAGGTCAGCGACGAACGCGGCCGCAGCACAAAGCGCGAGCGGACTCACGTTGCCGCGGGCACGCCGGGCTCGCCGATGGACTTCTGGCGCAGCAACCGCGCCCGCACGGCGCGGGAGCAGCGCCCCGGCACGGCGAAGGGTGGCGGCGGCATCATCAAGCGCCTCACCAGCATCTACCTGCCGCCCTGGGTGCCGGTCGTCGGCATCATCATCGTCGTCTTTGGCATCCTCGGTCTGCTCTTCGTCACCCGCTCCGCGACGGGCGCGCCCCGCCAGGGGTCGGACCACTGGCACGCGCCATACACCTACTACGTCTGCGGCGAAAAGCAGCCTCCCGCTCCCACCTGGGAGTTTACCGGGGTGCACACCCATGGCGACGGCATCGTCCACATCCACCCCTTCGACACAACCGAGGAAGGTTCCGGCGCGCGCCTCGTCAAGTGGTTCGAGTACGGCGGCGGCAAGCTGGACGGTGATGAGATCCGCATGCCGGGCACCAGCGTCACGCACAAAAACGGCGAAGAGTGTCCGGACGGCACCGAGGGCAAAGTCCAGATTTTCGTTAACGGCGCCAAGCAGGACAACTACACCCGCTATATCCCGCACGACGGAGACCGCATCCGTATCATCTTCGGTCCGGAAGAGGACCAGATCCAACTCGACGACCGCATCGTTCTCGATGAAGCCGCGGTTACGCGGGAGACGGAAGTCACGATCAATCAGCCGGACGACGCCGACGAAACATCGACTACCTTTACGCCGGCGTCCATCTCGATCCGGGCGGGCGAGACTGTCAAGATCATCGTGCACAACGTGGACGAGGTTTCTCACGGATTGCGCATCGCCGGCTACGACACCGATTACGGCACAAACGACGACTTCGTTGCCGTCCCTGAGGGCAGCGACCCGGCCACGGCAGAACAGGGTGACCTCCTACAGCCCGGCATGGACGGGTTCGTCATCGTCCGCTTCGACGACGTCGGCAATCCAATCGAGTTCCAGGACCCAACCGTTGTCACGACCACCGGCACGATCATCATCCAGGACAGCGGCGCGTCGCCAACGCCCGTGCCGGAGGAAGAGTTCGACTCGGAGGCCGAGGTCAAGCTGGTGGATAGCGTCTTCGAGCCCGCCGAGCTAACCATCAACGCGGGAGACAAGGTGAAGCTGACGTTGCCGAACACCGGCGCGCTGGCCCATAACGTGCGCATCGCGGGCCCGGACGGTGACTTCGAGACGGAAGACGACATCGTCTCCGCGGACGTGCCGCCCGGCCAGACCGGCGAGATGTTCGTGCAGATCGACGATCCGGGGACTTACGACTTCCGCTGCGACTTCCATCAACAGACGCACAACGGGACGCTAACGGTCGAATAACGGAGGCGCTGAGAGTGAGCGCGGGGCTGCTGCGGTTCCTGGTGATCGTGCTGCCCGCTGCCCTCGCGGGTGCCATCGTTGCCATTTTTGCAGTCGCCATCCTGGACGACGATGACGACAAGGCGACCGCTCCCGGGATCGACGCGCCCTCTGTCGGGGCGGACCACTGGCACGCGCCGTACACCTACCACGTCTGTGGCGAGAAGCAGCCGCCGGCGCCGAACTGGGATGGCGTCGGTGTGCACACCCACGGCGACGGAATCGTTCACGTCCACCCGTTCAACACTTCCGAGGAGGGCGCGGGCGCGCGTCTCGTGAAGTGGTTCGAGTACGGGCGCGGCCTGTTGGACGGCGATGAAGTGCGCTTGCCCGGACAGTCGCGGACTCATAGGAACGGCGAGGAGTGCCCGGATGGCGCAAGGGGAGAAGTGCAAGTGTTCGTCAACGGCGCGAAGGAAGACGACTACACGCGCTACGTCCCGCGCGACGGCGACCGCATCCGGATCGTCTTTGGTCCTGCGGAGGACCAGATCCAATTGGACGACCGCATTGTGCTCGGTGACGAGGCGGTGACGCGCGAGATTGAGATCACCATCGATCAGCCGGAACCAGACGAAGCTTCCGCCACGTTCACGCCGACGTCGCTCTCCATCCGGGCCGGGGAGACGGTGAGGATCATCGTGCACAACGTGGACGACGTGTCCCATGGGTTCCGAATCGTCGGCTATGACGGCGAGTACGGCACGGCCGACGACTTCGTCGCCGTCCCCGAGGGCAGCGACCCGGCGAAGGCCGAGCAGGGAGACCTGCTGCAACCCGGCACGGACGGCTTCGTAGTCGTGCGTTTCGATGACGTCGGTAATCCGCTCGAATTCCGCGATACGACAGTTGTCACGGCTACGGGCACGATCGTGATCCAGGATGCCCCGTGACCACCAACCGTCCGGTTAACACAACCGTCAAAGACGTCCCGTTGACGCGAGAGATTGCGCGACTATACTGATGGCGGCTTAGGCCGGAGGGAGAGGCAGGCGGAGATATGCCCGTAATCACCATGACCGGACGGCTCGCGAGCGGCGCCCGCGAAGTCGGCCAGAAGGTCGCCGCGCTCCTCAATATCGACTTCGTGGACCAGCAACTGATGGTCCAGGCGGCGAACCGCTGCGGTGTGTCGGTGGGCGTTGTCGCCGAGCATGACGAACGCTACGCCACCTTCCGCCAGCGCGTCGCCGGCGTCCTCAACACGATGCTCGAACGCTCGGCCGCCTCCAGCGCCGACCCGCTGGCCGGGCCCGGCGGCCTCGAAGCCGTGCTCTCCCGCACCTATGCTGACGCGGCACTCGACCGCGAAGACCAGGACATCTCCGACAGCACTTACATCGAGACGATGACGACGATCATCCACGAGCTGGCGGCCAACGGCCGGATCGTGATCCTCGGACGCGGCGCGCAGATGATTCTCGCGGACCACACGGACGCTCTGCACGTGATGTGCGTTGCGCCCGCGGAGCTGCGCTACACACGCCTTGCTGAGCGCGACGAGATCGGCCTCGAGGAGGCGAAGCGCAGGGCGAAGGATGCCGACGGCGCGCGGGAAGCGTTCTACAAGAAGTTCTGGAAGGTCGACGTGCAAGACCCGCGGCTCTACGACCTGACGATTGACACGGCGCACCTGGACTTCGACCAGGCGGCGGAGCTTGTGGCCGCCGCAGTGCGCATCAAGAACTCGGCGCCGGGCTAGTCCGCCGCTAAGGCCGCCAGCTCGTCAGCAAACGCCTCGCGTAACTCCGCGAACTCCCCCTCGTCCTCCGTCTTCACATCCCACTCGACAAGGCTCTCATGACTGTTCTCGTCCGTCTCCCAAACCACCTTGGAGTCCCCGAACATCACCCGCGTTTCGCAGGGGTACGCCGGTTCGGTTCCGCACCCAAACCAGAACGTCGCGTCGAACGGCGCGCAATAATCCTTGCCGTTGATCACCATCGGTGGGCAGCTGGGCGCAGGGTCCATCACCCACCCCCCCGCTCCTGTCTGGCGCACCACCCAACCAGAGGGCACCGGCTCACCCGGATTCCATGGTGGCGGCGTCTCCCAAGTCGCTGGTGCGGTCGATATCTCATCAGCCGGAGGCACCGGAACAGTGGGGGCGACTGTCACTTCATCTTGCGGTATCTCCTCATCCGGGTCGTCGCAGCCGAAGAGCAGGATAGGGAGAATGGCCATCAAGGTTAGCAAAGTTCTTCGCATGGTACGCGGCTTAACCGGCTGGCTGGACCGCGCCGAGCAGCGATTCGAGGTACGCTTCCGCGCGTTCGAGGCGTTGCTGCATGCCCCACTGGTTTGACGGGGCCAGGGGGAGGCCCCAGCCGCGCGCTTCGGCGCCTTCGCCGACGATGTCCAGGAAGCCGTTGGCTTCTGCGGACGCTTCTCCGTACAGCGTTCCGAGCAGGTGATGGGTGGCGTCGACCCACTTGCCGTAGTCGTACGAGACGGGGCCGCGGCCTCGTAGCCACGGCACCTGGTCGAGCTGCTTCTGGAGCTTCTGCGCCGGGGTGGACATCGCGAAATCAGGCTAGCAGAGGGAGGAACAGGGAACAAGGAACAGGGAACAAGGAACAGGGAACAAGGAACAGGGAACAAGGAACAGGGAACAGGGAACAAGGAACAGGGAACAGGGAACAAGGAACAAGGAACAGGGAGCAAGGAACAAGGAACATGGGAATTGCGGTGCAGCTATTGCAGTGCGTCGAAATCGCCGAAGCGGCGATCGTGGTCCGCGCGGAGTCTTTCGAGAAGCTCGCCGTAGGACTCGGTGTCGATGGCGGACGCCGTGAGGATGAAGGCGTCTTCGTGATTGTCGGAGTAGTAGCGGGGGCGCAGGCCTACCTGCTCGAAGCCGTACTTCTCGTACAGCTGGATCGCCGCGATGTTCGAGACGCGCACCTCGAGGGTGACCAGTGGCTGCGCTCGCTCGCGGGCGAGGTCCATGGTGGCCAGGAGGAGGAGCTCGCCGACGCCGCGGCGGCGGTGGCTATCGCGCACGGCGATCGTGACGATGTGCGACTCGTCCGGCAGCATCCAGACGCCGACGAAGCCGACGATCAGTTCCGGCCGGTCCTGCGGCGGCGGCAGGTTACCGGGGTCGTCTCCGGTGAGGATGTGCTTGATCTCGCCGAGGAAGCGCCCGATGGGCCCGAGTTCGTGATCCTCCGGCGCGCCCTCAACCTCTGCGGCGTGCGGGTTACGCTCGCCGACGACGATGTAGTGGGCGAGGCGGTTCTGTTGCAGCTCGCGGCGGAATGCCGTCGGCGGCCACATCGCCGGGAAGGACTGGCGCTCGACTTCCAGGACCTGCGGGATATCGGCCATCCGCATGCGCCGGAGGAGGTAACGGGTCGCCGTTTTCATTGTGCCGTATAGCATAACGCGGGCGGACGATTTCCGGCGCGACGGAGTGTCAGCGAATGCGCACCCGGCGGTGAGCGACGTCACAGCCTTTACGTTAACGGGAAGGTATAGTTACAATCGTTTCTGGAGCGCGCGTGGACCGCTCCTCCCTCTTCTTTCGCAAATGTATTCGCTTCGGCTGCTAGGATTTCTCCGCCCTTACACGGCACGCACGGCCCTCCTGGCGTTCTGCGTGATCGCCTCAAGTGCCGCGGTCATTGCCATACCCCAGCTCATCCGCTGGGCGATCGACTACGGCCTCGGCATCGAGAAGCTGGGCGACGAGCCGACCGGCGAGACGCGGTATCTGCTGATCGCCGCCGCCGCCCTGATCGCCGCCGCCCTGATTCGCGGCGCGTTCGCCTTTGGCCAGACATATCTCTCGGAGTGGATCGGCCAGAAGGTCGCCTACGACATTCGCAACCAGCTTTACGACCGCTTGCAGCGGCTCTCCTTCGCGTATCACGACCAACAGCAGACAGGCGCCGTGATGTCCCGCGCCACGCAGGACGTGGAAGCAGTGCGATGGTACATCGCGATGGGCGTCCTCCGCGGCTCATACGTTTTCCTGCTCCTCATCTCCGTGCTCGTCCTGATGATGATCACGAGCTGGCAACTGGCGCTGGTGGTCTGGGCCTTTGTGCCGTTCATCATCTGGCGGTCATCGGTCATGGCATTCACGCTGCGGCCGCTCTGGATGAAGGTGCAGGAGGGGCTAGGCAGCCTCGGCGCGGTCCTCCAGGAGTCCCTGACCGGAGCGCGCGTCGTCAAGGCGTTCGCCCGCGAGGACTACGAGGCGAAGAAGTTCGAGGCCGAGGCGCAGAAGCTCTTCGACTATTCATACCAGTCGAGCCGGGTGCAGGCGTTCAACGCCCCGTTGATGACCGGCGTCTGGCTCGCCGCCACCGCGGCAACGCTGTGGGTCGGCGGTGTACAGGTCACCAATGGCAACCTTGAAATCGGCGAGCTGGCTGCGTTCCTCCTCTACCTGACGATCCTGCAGCAGCCGGTGCGCGTCCTGGGCTGGATCATCATGGTCATCGCGCGCGCCAACGCCGCCGGCCAGCGCATCTACGAGATCATCGACGCCGAGTCCGCCGTCCAGGAGAAGGCTGACGCCGTTACGCTCACGAACCCGGCCGGCCACGTCCGCTTCGAGGGTGTCGGCTTTGGATACGACGCGCTGAGCCCAGTCCTCAAGAACATTGACATCGACGCGAAGCCTGGCGAAGTCGTGGCGCTGATGGGCCCGACCGGCAGCGGCAAGTCGACCGTGGTTAACCTGATGCCGCGCTTCTACGATGTCACCGCGGGCCGCATCACGATAGACGGCATCGACATCCGCGACCTGACGATCGCTTCGTTGCGTGAGTCGATCGGCATCGTCCAGCAGGACGTCTTTCTCTTCTCGGCGACGATCCGCGACAACATCGCCTACGGCGCGATCGCGGCGACCGAGGAAGAGGTGATCGAGGCAGCGAAGGCGGCCTACATCCACGACTACATCATGGGCCTGCCCGACGGTTACGACACCTGGGTCGGCGAGCGCGGCATCACGCTTTCCGGCGGCCAAAAGCAGCGCGTCGCCATCGCGCGCACGCTGCTGCTCGATCCGAAGATACTCATACTCGACGACTCGACTTCGAGCGTCGACACTGAGACCGAGTACCTGATTCAGCAGACCCTACAGGGGCTAATGGAGGGCCGCACGACGTTCGTCATCGCCCAGCGCCTGCGGACCGTGAAGATGGCGCACCAGATCCTCGTCCTACAGGACGGCGAGCTGGTCGAACGCGGCCGCCACGACGAGCTGCTCGCGCTTGACGGCATCTACCGCCAGATCTACGACCTCGAACTGCGCGACCAGGAGGAGGCGCTCGCCGGCCAGACCCCGGAGACCCGCCCGCTTACCGAACGCACCGTCGAAGGCGTGGCGGGGAGCTAGCGCGATGTCATTCTGGGGCGGCGGACACGGCGCCGGCGGCTGGAGCAACAACACAGCGCAGGTACGGCCGGGCCAGAACCTGCGCCGTTCGATGGACGGCTGGGACGACGATGAGCTGGGCAAGGTCTATGACCACTCCGTAGTGCGCCGCCTGTTCCCTTACCTGCGGCCATACAAGAGCCGCGCGATCATCGCCCTGGTATCCATGGTCATCTTCGCGCTGGTCTCACGCACGTATCCGTTCCTGATCGGCGTGGCGATCGACCGCTACATCGAGAAGGGCGACGTCAGCGGCGTGACGATGATCGGCATCGCCTTGCTGGTGCTGGCCGTCATCGGCTGGCTCTCGCAGTGGGTGCAGCAGATCATGACGGCCTTCATGGGCCATCGCATCCTGCTGACGCTGCGCACGCAGATGTTCAATCACATCCAGAAGCTGTCGCTGAGCTTCCTCGACCGCAACGAGACCGGGCGCGTGATGTCGCGCGTCACGAGCGATGTCACCGTCCTCCAGGAGCTGCTAACGACCGGTTTCCTCACCGTCTTCGCGGACATCGTCGGGCTCGGCCTTGTAGTGTTCTTCCTGCTGGCGCAGGACGTGCAGCTCACATTCATCACCTTCGCGGTCGTACCGCCGCTGGTGATCGTCATGGTGATCTGGCAGGTGCGCGCCCGTATCGCCTTCATCCGGGTAAGGCAGGCGATCGCCCAGGTCAACCAGAACCTCCAGGAGAACGTCTCCGGCGTCCGCGTGATCCAGAGCATGTCTCGGGAAGACGAGAACGCAAAGCGCTTCGACAAGGTCAACGCGGGGAACTGGAACGCCAACGTCCAGGCCGGGCGGATCACGGCGGCGATCATGCCGGTCGTCGAGCTGCTGACCGCGATCGCGACGGCTCTAGTCATCGTCTTCGGCGGGATGCGCGTGCTCGACGGCACGATGACCGTCGGCGTGCTAATCGCTTTCGCACTGTACGTCAACCAGTTCTTCGACCCGATCCGGGACCTCGTCCTCCAGTACACGCAGCTGCAGCGGGCGATGGCCGGCGGTCAGCGCATCTTCGAGGTGCTGGACACGAAGCCTGAGATCGTCGACGCCCAAGCCGCCGCCGACTTGCCGGACGTCCGTGGCGAGGTCGAGTTCGACCACGTCACCTTCAGCTATGTGGAAGGACAGAACGTCCTCGAGGACATCAACCTCCACATCGCGCCCGGCGAGACGATCGCGATTGTCGGCCCCACCGGCGCCGGCAAGAGCACTCTCACTTCGCTCGTTGCGCGGTTCTATGACGTCTCGGAAGGGCGCGTGCTGATCGACGGCCACGACATCCGCGAGATCAAGCGCGACTCGCTGGCACGCCGTCTCGGCATCGTCCTGCAAGACCCTTTCCTCTTCTCCGGCACCGTCCACGAGAACATCCGCTACGGCCGGCTCGACGCCACGCAGGAGGAGATCGAGGAGGCCGCGCGCACCGTTGGAGCGCACGAGTTCATAAAGCGGCTGCCGGGCGGCTACGCGACGGAGCTACACGAGCGCGGCCAGAACCTCTCGGTGGGTCAACGGCAACTCATCGCGTTTGCCCGCGCGGTCATCGCCAACCCGCGCATCCTGATCCTCGACGAGGCGACGGCTAACGTCGACACGCGCACCGAGGTGGTGATCCAAAACGCCCTCAACCGGCTGCTCAAGGGCCGCACTTCCTTCGTCATCGCCCACCGCCTCTCGACGATCCGCAACGCCACGCGCGTCGTCGCCCTGCAGGACGGACGCATCGTCGAGTCCGGTACGCATGATGAACTGCTCGCTCATAACGGCCTCTACGCCCGGCTCTACCGTATGACCTACGAGCAGTCGCCCGCGGGCGGCGATGGCATCCTTCCGGGTGCCGTTGCGCCGCAACCTGCAGGCTAGGGTTTTTGCCCATGGGGTATTGCGCGACGTGCGCGAGTGTCCTAATATGCGACTGGTTAGCACTCACGCACGCGGAGTGCTAAGCCCAATCCGCCACAGGCGGAACGCCCCATCAGCAATCGAATCCTGAGGAGGAGTCACACAATGCCCACACGAACCGCGAAGAAGCCCGCCCGCAAGCCTGCCGCGCGCAAGCCGGCTGCCCGTAAGTCCGCCGCCCGTAAGGCCGCACCGAAGCCGATGGCGCGCCCCGCCGCCGCTTCCCGCGGCAACGGCCGCGTCGTGCCGCTCGGCGACCGCATCGTCGTCAAGCAGACGCGCCAGGACGAAGTCCGCGCCAGCGGCCTCGTGATCCCGGACACGGCGCGCGAGAAGCCGCAACTGGGCGCAGTAATCGCCGTTGGCCCCGGCCGCGTCGATGACAACGGCAAGCGAATTCCGGTCGACGTAAAGATCGGCGACCGCGTGCTCTACGCCAAGTACAGCGGACAGGACGTCCCCCGCGGCGTCTTCGGCGACGAGGAAGACTACATGATCCTCAAAGAAGCCGACGTCCTCGCAAAACTGGCCTAACGAAGAGGAACCAGGAACCAGGAACTGGGAACAAGGATTCCCGGCTCTTGTTCCATGTTCCCAGTTCCATTTTCCACCGGAGGTAAAACATGCCAGCCAAACAGCTGCTATTTGACGAAGACGCGCGAAGAGCCCTCAAGGCCGGTGTCGACGCCCTCGCCGACGCCGTCAGCGTGACGCTCGGTCCCCGCGGTCGCAACGTCATTCTTGAAAAGAAGTACGGCCCGCCGGCGATCGTTGACGACGGCGTCTCGGTCGCCAAGGAGATCGAACTCAAGAACCCGTTCGAGAACCTCGGTGCTCAGCTCGCCCGCGAGGTCGCCAGCAAGACGAACGACGTCGCCGGCGACGGTACGACCACCGCCACGGTGCTCGCCCAGGCGATCGTCCGCGAAGGCATGCGCATGGTCGCCGCCGGCGCGAACCCGATGGCCCTCAAGCGCGGCCTGGAGCTGGCCGTCGAGCGAGTCAAGCAAGAGGTCCGCAAGATCTCCAGCCCGGTCGCCGGCAAGGAGCAGATCGCCCAGGTAGCGACGATCTCCGGCCATGACCAGGAGATCGGTGACATCATCGCCGATGTCATGGAGAAGGTCGGCAAGGACGGCGTGATCACGGTCGAAGAAGGCCGCGGCATCAAGATGGAGACCGAGTTCGTGGAGGGCATGCAGCTCGACCGCGGCTACGTCTCTCCTTACTTCGTCACGAACCCCGACCGCATGGAAGCGGTGCTCGATGAGCCCTACATCCTGATCACCGACAAGAAGCTCTCCTCTGTGCAGGACTTCCTGCCGGTGCTGGAGCGCATCCTCCAGGTGACCAAGAACATCGTCATCGTCGCCGACGACGTCGACGGCGAGGCCCTCGCGACGCTTGTCGTGAACAAGCTGCGCGGCAACCTCAACGTCCTCGCCGTGAAGGCGCCGAGCTTCGGCGATCGCCGCAAGGCGACGCTCGAAGACATTGCGATCCTGACCGGCGGGACGTTCATCACCGAGGACATGGGCCACAAGCTGGAGAACACCCAGGTCGAGGACTTCGGCCGCGCCCGCCGTGTCGTCGCAACCAAGGAAGACACCGTGATCATCGAGGGCCACGGCTCCGACGCCGACATCCAGGCCCGGATCAAGCAGATCAAGTCGCAGTCTGAGGACGCTTCCTCGGAGTTCGACCGCGAGAAGCTACAGGAGCGCCTGGCCAAGCTGGCCGGCGGCGTGGCCGTCGTGAAGGTCGGCGCGGCAACGGAGATTGAGCTGAAGGAACGCAAGCTCCGTGTTGAGGACGCACTCAGCGCCACCCGGGCGGCGGTCGAAGAGGGCATCGTCCCCGGCGGCGGCGTCGCGCTGCTGCGCGCCCAGAAGGGCCTGGACCTGCTGGCCAAAGGTCTGCGGGAGGACGAACAGGTGGGCGTGCAGATCATCCGCAAGGCACTCGAAGAGCCGCTGCGCAAGATCGCCGAGAACGGCGGCCAGGAAGGCCAGGTCATCGTCGAGAACGTGCGCGCCAGCAAGGATCCGAACTACGGCTACGACGCGGCGACGGACACCTACGGCGACATGCTCAAGAAGGGCATCATCGACCCGGCCAAGGTCACTCGCACAGCGCTAGAGAACGCAGCGTCGATCGCCGCGCTCGTGCTCACCACCGAGTCGCTCGTCACTGAGATCCCGTCGGAGGCGCCCTCGATGGCAGGCGGCCCGCCCCCGATGCCTGAGTATTAGCCGCCAGTATCAGCAATAACGAAAGCCGGGCGGTTGCCCGGCTTTCTGCTACCTGGCCGGGCCGGTCCTACGCCTCGATGTCGACGAACCCGAAGTTGACCGTCTTCAGGTGCACGCCGCTGCGGGGGCTGCGGAAGATGATCACCGCCTCGTTGCTGTTCTGCACGCGCACGTCGCTGACCGGCGCATCGCCGTCCTGTAGTTCCCAGCCGTAGCGCAGCGTCCGGTTGTCGCCGATTGATAGCGCCACCTGCTGGCGCACGATCTCTTTCTCTCGCGCAGGCCAGCGTTCGATATGGCGTATCTCGTCGTTACTCATCCCCGCCTGGTCAAGCGCATCGCACAACCACTGCGGAAGCGCCCCGTCGAAGGCGTTCGGCGTCTGAACCTCCGCGAGGTGAGCGTCGCGGAGCGCCCGGTTGTTGGTGACGTTCTCCAGGCACTGCGTGATGTTGGTCTCGCCGGTGCGCAGGGCGTCGATGAACGTTCGCAGGGTGCTGTAAGGCGGCATGGTTCCCCCTCTGTTCCGCTCAAGGCGGTATGATTTGCCGCCGATTCTACACCCGCGCCGCGAACACCGCTACCAGTGAGCCTCGTAGAGGCGGACCGCGTCCTCGAACCCGCGCGGCACCTTCTCTCCTAAATCGGCAAAGAGGAGGCCCTTGCCGGCCGCCAGGTCCCGCACGACTCCCGAGACGAGGATCTGCCCCGGCCCGGCGATCTCGCAGATGCGCGCCGCCAGCTGGACAGCGGTCCCGAAGTAGTCGCCGGCCTCCGCAACCGGCTCGCCGGCGTTGAGGCCGATGTGCACCCGCAGCGCATCGTCCGGCTGCTGCTCCAGGTGCGCGGCAACGGCCTGCTGAACGGCGATCGCGCACTCGACCGCCTGAGTCGCCGACCGGAACGACGCCATCAGGCCGTCGCCCGTGTGTTTGATCTCGCGGCCGCCGTGCGCGGCCAGCGCCTCTCGCACTATCGAGTTGTGCACGTGGAGGATCTCGTGGGCCCGCGCGTCTCCCAGCTTTTGCGTGAGCTTCGTCGAGTCCGTGATGTCAGTGAAGAAGATCGTCACCGGCGCGTCTCCCGTGGAACCGACCATCCGAGCCGCCTTCGCATCGCCCAGGAACTCCCCGATCGCGCCAAGCATCGCCGACGTATCACCCAGGAATGGCAACGGCGAGTTGCCGTCGAGGAGGACGAGGCGCGCGTCCGGTATCCCCTTCGCGAGCGCCTGCGCCACCTTCGGGTCCAGGCTCGGCGTGTCGCGCCGCTGCATCACCAGCGTCGGGCACTGCACCTGCGGCAGCAGCGCGGTGACATCCCACTCATAGACAAGTGGCACCGACAACTTCAGCACTTCCGGGCTGGTGCATTCCCTGTAGAACGCCGCCAGTATTCTCGCCTCCTCTTCGTTCGACCAGCCGACGAGCACGCGTGCAGCCGTTTCCGTGTAGATCGTCCAGTCCTGCTCCATCAACGCGCGCAGGGACTTCGTCTGCGGCGCCTTCGAGACGTCGGCCCTGTTCGCCCAGGCGCACCAGAGGACCAGGTGCGACACGCGCTCCGGGTGCGCGACTGCCCAGGCGATCGCCTCCATCCCGGTGTCTCCACTCGCGAAGAGGACGAAGCGGTCGGACTCGATCTGCTCAACCACGGCGTCGAGGTCCAGCAGGCGCGCTTCTAGGGTGTAGTCTTCAACCTCGCGATCGGAGAGGCCTGTGCCGCGAGCGTCGTAACGGACGAGGCGGTGGCCGGCCGCGACGAGGCGCTCGTACCACTGGCGGAGGCGCGGGATGCCCCACTCCAGCTGGACATGGCTGAACGGCGTCGCAGGCATGTGGACGATCGGGGTGCCTTCGCCCACGTCGATGTAGGCGACGCTGACGCCGTCAGCGGTCTGTGCGTACCGGATTCGCGGAGATTCCATCACTGAATACAGAACATACGCCCGCCACAGCCCATGTCAACCAAGTAGCGCACACATGAATGGTTCAGGCCCGGAAGATCGCGCAGTCTTGATGCTCTAAGCGGGCAACAGGCCGGCGAAGCGCTTGTCCGACCGGAACGGCCCGACAACGGCCAGCTGCAGCCGCTTCGTGTCCAGCACCTCGCGGGCGACGCGCTGGAGGTCCTCCAGCGTGATGGCGTCCATCTCGGCAACGACGTCATCAACGATGCGGACGCGCTCCAGGAGCAGGTCCTGGGCGCCGATCCAGCCGGCGACAGCCCGGCTGTCCTCCAGCCTCAGCAGCAGGCGCCCCTTGGAAAGCTCGCGCGCCTTCACCAGCTCGTCAGCGGCCGGGCCGGAGCCCGCGAGCCGGTCGATCTCCGCGAAAATGACCTTGAGCGCCTCGGTGGCGTTCTTCGGGTCGACGCCGGTGTAGACATTGAACGTGCCGGTGTCCAGCATGTGCGTCGCATAGGTCGAGACGTCGTAGGCGAGCCCGCGCTTCTCACGCAGTTCGACGAACAGGCGGGACGACATCCCTTCGCCGAGGATGATCGAAAGGAACGAGAGCGCGTGCCGGTCCGGGTGGCTGAGCGGCAGGCCCATCATCGCCATGCTGAGGTGCGCCTGCTCCGTCTTCTTGAAGCGCACGCCGCTGCGCCGACCGTTCGGCGACGGCGCCGGGATCAAGGCCGAGGGCTGGCGGCGTTTCCACTCGCCTAGGCCAGCGGTCACGGCCGCGACGACCTCCTGGTGCGTGACGTGGCCGGCAACGGCGACGACGATATTGTTCGGCACGTACTGCTCCCGCATGTATCCGGTCAGCGCTTCGCGGGTGATCGCGCCGACGGACTCCGGCGTGCCGGCGATGTCGCGTCCGAGCGGGTTGCCCGGCCAGAGGATCGAGTCCAGCAAGAGGTCCGCGAGCTGCGAGGGCGAGTCTTCGACCATCGCCAGCTCTTCGAGGACGACCTGCCGCTCTTTGTCCAGTTCCGAGGCCTCGAGCAGCGGGTGGCGCACGAGTTGGAAAAGCACGTCGAGGGCGATGTCCATGTGCGGCCGCGCGACCTTGATGTAGTAGACGGTGTACTCGCGGTCCGTCGCGCCGTTCATCATGCCGCCGACGCCGTCCACTTGCTCAGCGATCTCCCGCGCCGTCGGCCATTTCTCGGTGCCCTTGAAGAGCATGTGCTCGAGGTAATGCGAGACCCCGGCGTCCTCTTCGCGCTCGTAGCGGGAGCCGGCGCCGACGTAGACCGTCACCGACACGGAGCGCGTCTGCGGCATCGTCGAACTGAGCACGCGAAGCCCGTTCGGGAGCACGGTGCGCTCGAAGAAGGGAAGTTCGGAGATGGGCGGGATCGGGTCTTGCATGGTTCGGGTGGCCTCGCTCTTGTACAGAAAGACCCCGAAACTCGGGGCCTGTCTCAGTTTATCACGGGACAAGCCTGAGCCCTCGTGTCGAAGCTAGACCTACGACCCAGCCCAGGTGACGTCCCCGTGCAGATCCGCCGGGTGCTCGCGGGCGGCGAAGGCGGCGTACTCGTGCTTCGCTTCGCCGATTGTGGTGCCGTCGCCGTGGCCGGGCATGACCTGCAACTGGTCCGGCAGCGCGAACAGCGTCGTGGTGATCGAGCCGATCGTCTGCTGGAGGTCCGCCGCGGAGCCTGTGCGACCCGGCCCGCCGGGGAAAAGCGTGTCGCCGGTGAAGACGAAGCGCTCGACGACGAAGCAGGTCGATCCGGGCGTGTGACCCGGCGTGTGCAACGCCGTGACGGCGTAAGGCCCTACCTTGATCTCCTGGTTGTCGGCGAGCTGACCGTCCATCTTGCTCGCCGGCATGATCTGCTCCGCCGGGTGGCAGAGGACCGGCGCGCCGACGGCGTTCTTCACGAGGTCGTAGTCCACCCAGTGGTCGGGGTGCGTGTGCGTCAGCAGGATCGCCTTCACCTTCATCTCGCGCGCCGCCGCGATCACCTCCGCGCTCCCCTGTGGCATGTCGACGATCAGGGCCTCGGTCGAGCCCTCGTCGGCGATGATGTAGGCGTTGTTCGCGTAAGGGCCCAGCGGCCCAAACCGCATCACTGTCAGATCGCCGTCACCGTATACGTCCATGCCAATCTCCTTGTCCCGACCATGTTCCTGGTTCCGAGTTCCTTGTTCCAGCCCGTCCGCGGGTGGATGGTAACATAGCGCTCACTGTGATCTCGGAGTCCATTCTCACAGGCGGCAGCGTCCGCCTGCGCCCCGTGCAAGAGAGCGACCTGCCTCATTTCCAGCGCTGGCTCGCCGACGAAGAGCTGCGCCGCTGGATGGGGAGCGTGGAAGACCAGCCGACAATGGAAGAAGAGTCGGACTGGTACCTCGGGAGGCGCGAAGATCCGGACAGCGTTCTTTGGACGATCGAGACGAGCGACGGCGTGCTGCTGGGCACAACGGAGTTGCGCCTGAGCCCAGCCAACCGCCGCGCAGAGGTCGGCATCAGTATCCTCGACGGGGCGCACTGGGGACTCGGCTACGGCACAGAGGCGATGCGCCTCGTCCTGGAGTATGCCTTCGACGAGCTCGAACTGAACCGCGTCGAGCTAACGACCGACGCAGCCAATGACCGCGCCATTCGGTCGTACGAGAAGTGTGGGTTTACGCGAGAAGGCATGATGCGGCGGCACCGCATTTTCAACGGCATCGTCGGCGACACGTTGATTATGTCGATCCTGCGCGAGGAGTGGGCCAGCAAATGACCGTCGCCCCTGACGTCCGGCTGGAGGGCGAACTCGTCCGTCTGCGTTCGCGCCGCGAGGAGGATCTGGCGCTCTTCGTCAGCTGGTACAACGACCCGGACGTCCGCCACTGGCTGCACATGTCTGAGGCGGGCGAGCAGACGGTGGAGACCGAACGTCAGCGCTGGGAGCTGACGCGGCAGGACCCGGCGCGTGTCACCTTCGTCATCGAGACGAAGGACGGCGTCACGATCGGCAACGTCGGCCTGATCGCGATCGACGAGGTCCATCGCCGCGCCGAGCTGGGCGTCTCGATTGGCGATAAGGCGTACTGGAGCCAGGGATACGGCGCCGACGCCATCCGCACGCTCCTCCGCTTCGCCTTCGAAACGCTCGACCTGCGGCGCATCGAGCTGATCACTGACGCCGATAACGCGCGCGGCATCCGCTGCTACGAGAAGTGCGGCTTCGTCCGCGAGGGCGTCCTGCGCGCGCACAGACTCCGCTACGGCAATCCGCTGGACATGCTGATCATGGCGGTGCTCAGCGAAGAATCGGGCCTGAAGTAGCGCGCATGCAGATTACCGACCACATCCACTCGATCCCGGCCGAGCAGGCCTTTTACACCGGCCCGCAGTCGCCCAACGTCTTCCTCGTCCGCGACGGGGGCGAAGGGGCGTTGATCGACAGCGGCTTCGGCGACGAGCCGTCGGTCAAGGCGCGCCTCGACTTCCTGAAGGACCACAAGGACATCACGGTCAAGTACATCGTCCTTACGCACCACCACTTCGACCACACAAGCGGCGCCGCGCAGCTGCGCGAGGCGACAGGTGCCGCTGTCGCCCTTCACCCGCAGGAGGAGAAGCACCTCCGCGACTGGCAGAGCGAGGCGCCGCAGGACATCGAGGTCCTCGCCGAGATGAAGGAGCTGCGCGAGAAGGTCGAGGCGTTCCGCAAACAAGCCGCCGACGCAGACCCGAAGATCATGATGAACGACGGCGACGAGTTTAACGTCGGGGCGTTAACGCTGCGCGTGGTGCACACCCCCGGACACACGCTCGGCTCGGTCTGTATCTACATGGCGCAGGAAAAAGCGCTCTTCACCGGCGACACGGCGCTCGGCCTGGGCACGGTCGCTATCTCGCCGCCGCCGCACGGCGACATGAGCCTCTACCTCGAATCGCTGGAGCGGCTAAAGACGTTGGACAACGCCGTGATGCTGCCGGGGCACGGTCAGGCTGTGCACGACGTGCCCGCCAAGCTCCAGGAGCTGATCGACCACCGCCACGAACGCGAGACCCAGATCCTGGCGCTGATCGCCAAAGGCAAGCGCAACCCGAAGGCGATGCTGTCGGCGATCTATTCCGAGCTGGACAAGCGCATCGTCCCGGCGGCGCTACGCCAGATCGAGGCGCATCTCGCCAAGCTCGAGTCGGAGTCGCGCGTCCAGCGCACCGACGATGAGTGGTCGCCGACCGAGTAGCGGCGGACAAAAGGAACGGACCGCCTTGTAAGACGGCCCGTTTCCACCCAACCACCCGTTGCGATTTACTTCGCGTCTCTCATCCCATCCGTACCCCAGGTATGCGAAGTCCTATCGCAACTTAACACCGGAATGTATTTTCCAGCATTTCAGACCATAATACAAGCTGCCAGCGATGGCGAACGGTTAAGCCTTGGTGACAGGTTCTAGCGCGCCGACACGGGTGTTAAGCCCGGTACGCGCAGCATGAGCGCATCCAGGGCGATTCGCGATTGGACGTTCTCGCGCAGGTATTGCCGCGTCTGCCGCAGCGCCTCTACGAACGCGACGACCTCAGAGCGCTGATAGCGCCGGGCGTCCTCCGCGATAGCCTCCCGGCGGTCGAGGTTGGCGACGGAATCGGCTGCGTCCGAGGCTGCCAGCAGCACGTCGCGCCACCAACCGAGCCACTGCTCGAGCGTGGCATCCACGGGTGCGCGGTCCCTCTTGAACTGGTCGGAGAGCTTCTCCGCGAGGTCCATGCGGTCGGCGATGCTCAATGAGGTGAGCGCCCGCGCCGCGTCCAGCGCCTCGCCGCGCCGTTCGAGCAACGCCGGGCTCGCTGCCGCTTCCAACGCCCAGCCGGGCTTGCCAGCGGACAGGCGCGCGAGAACAGCCGCCTTCGAGGCATCAACGTCGCGGGCGAGCAATCCTGCCTCGATCTCGGCCGCCGCGACTAGTCCGAACTCGATGCGGCGGCAGCGCGAGCGCACGGTTTCCAGCAGGCGCTCGGCGTCGCTCGTCACCAGGACGAAGACGACGTGCGGCGGCGGCTCCTCCAGCGTCTTGAGGAAGGCGTTCTGCGCGCCGCTGGACATCTGGTCCGCGGGATCGATGATGACCACGCGGGTGCGGCCTTCATACGGCGCCAGCATGACCGACGCCTCGACGTCGCGCATCTGCTCGACGCTGATTGCTTTGCGGGCCGGGCCGTCGTCCGTCACGACTTCGACGGTTACGGTCTGTACGTCGGCGTGCTTCGCTTCGGCGATGCGGCGGCAGACCTCGCAGGCGCGGCAGGGAGGGTCAGCGTTCGGGCAGTTCAGCGCCGCCGCAAGCAACAACGCGGCGGCCCCCTTACCGACGCGCTCGGGCCCGGCGAAGATATAGGAATGCACGGGCGAGCCGTTCGCCACTCCGGCAGCGAGCGCGGCAAGCGGTCTCGCGTTCCCTATCAGCTCCCAGTCAGCCACGTCGCCGCCGTCTAGCTCAGGCTCTTAGGGTATCGCCGCACGAAGTCGAACACGCGCCACGAGCGCGGCTTGATGCGGATGCGCACCTGGCGCTTGACCCGCGGCAGAAGTTGCTGCAAATACGCTTCCGCGGCCACTCCAAGGTAGCGCTCGACGATCGGCCGGTACTCGGGCGCCATCCCCTCCACCGGCTCCAGCGTCGCGTCGCCGTCGATCAGCAGCACTTTGTACGGAGGCGAGGAAGAGTCGATCGTCACGGCGACGGAGCCGTTCTTCTCGAGCGAGCGCAACTTAGCGGCTTTCGGGCCGGTGACCATGATCAGGTCGCCGTTGTGGTGCCCGAACCAGATCGGCACCACCCGCGGGCGCCCGCTCGGCGTCACGTACGCGAGCCGCGCCAGGTTCGGCCCCATCAGCAGGCCGGCAACAATCGGGTCGTCCATCGGCAGGCCTGCGGATGCCATAGCGCCCGCAGTCTAGCACAGCAGGTGTGACATTCGTCACGCTTTTTCTTAAGCGGTCGCCCGATATAATCGCCCGGTGACTTCAGCGATCAGCGCCACGGGCCTTCGCCGCATTTTTCCACCCGACGTCAAGGCCGTGGACGGGATCGACCTCGACATCCCCCACGGCCAGATCTTCGGCTTCCTCGGTGCCAACGGCTCGGGCAAGACAACGACCGTGCGCATGCTGACGACGCTCCTGCGCCCGACCGAGGGCAGCGCCACCGTCGACGGCCTCGACGTACTGGGCAATGCGACCACGGTCCGCTCGCGCATCGGCGTCGCACTGCAGGACGCCTCGCTCGACGTGGTCATGACGGGACGGGAGTTGTTGACGCTGCAGGCGCGCCTGTATCGAATGCCGGGCAACGTGATCAAGGAGCGTGTTTCGTCGCTCCTGCGCATCGTCGACCTCGAGGAGGCCGCTGACCGTCGCGTTGGCACATATTCCGGGGGCATGCAGCGCCGCCTCGACCTCGCGGCCGCCCTGGTCCACAGCCCGAAGATCGTTTTCCTTGACGAACCTACTTCGGGGCTCGACCCAATCAGCCGCGACTCGATCTGGCGCTACGTCGAGGAGTTGAACCGCGACGAAGGCGTCACATTCTTCCTCACTACGCAGTACCTCGAAGAGGCGGACCGCCTCGCTCACGAAGTCGCGATCATGGACCGCGGGCGGATCGTCGCCCAGGGCGCGCCGGAGGACCTCAAGGCCAGCGTCGGCGCCGATGTCGTCACAGTGCGACTCGAGGACCAGGACTTCCAGCCGGACCGCGCCGTCGCCGCCCTGCAGCAGATCGACGGTATGACGGACGTCCGGGTCGTCCGCGACTCGGTTGTGGTTTACATCAAAGACGGCAGCTCAGCGATCGCGCCGATCGTGCGGGCGCTCGACGAGTCGAAGATCCAGGTCGAGGAGATCACATTGGCCCGGCCCAGCCTGGACGACGTCTTCTTGCGCAAGACGGGCCACCACATCGAAGCGCACGACCACAACCTGCTGCCGGCCGAGGACGGAAAGAGGCCATCGTGATCAGGCACACCGTCCGCGATTCTTCCTACCTGGCGATGCGCGCCCTGCGCGAGGTCATCCGCCAACCCGCGTTCGAGGTGCAGAACTACTTCATCCCGCTGTTCTTCTTCTTCGTCACCGTCGGCGCGATCGGCAACGTCTCCGGGCGAGCCTTCGGCGTCACCAACTATGAGGCCTTCCAGATGCCCGTCGCGGTGCTGCAGGGCGTCGCCGGCGGCGCCAGCGTCTCCGCGCTGGCGATGGTCACCGACATCGAGCGAGGTTACTTCGACAAGCTGCTCCTGACGCCGACGCCGCGCATTGCCCTCGTCCTCGGCAGGCTTTTCGCCGACGGCATCCGCGTGATGGTGATCACGCTAGTGATCTTGATCGTGGCGACGATTTTTGGCTCCGGCATGGAGGCAGGGGTTGCGGGGTACGTCGCGATTCTCCTTCTCGCCGGGCTCTTCGGCCTCGCCTACGCAGGGTTCGGCCTCTCGATCGCCTTGCGGACCGGCAGTCCGCAGGCCGCGCAGGCCGGTTTTTTGATCTTCTTCCCGTTGCTCTTCCTCTCGCCGGCCTTCGCGCCGAAAGAGTTCTTCGATGGTTGGCTCGAGTTCCTGGCGACGATCAACCCCGTCACTTACATCCTCGAGGGGATGCGGACGCTGGTGCTCGTCGGCTGGGACTGGGAGGACGTGGGCAAGGCGCTCCTCGCTATCGGCGGCCTCGGGGCGGTCAACATCACGCTGACGATCCTGGCGCTGCGTCACCGCACGGCGTAGCGCCCGTATACTGGGCGCATGGAATCGTGGTCCGTCGGCTTTGATGGCGACGATGACGTCGAGCGGCACACGGGCATGCACGACACGCGCCCGGAAAAGGCGTCGCTCCACCTGACGCTGGTCTCCGACTACATCTGCCCGTGGTGCTACGTCGGCCTCGCCCGCCTCGAACGCCTGCGCGAGGAGTACGCGATCGAGCTGGACGCCTGCGCCTACGATCTGCGTCCGGGGATCCCGTCCGAGGGGATCGCCCGTAAAGAGATCGCGAAGGGCCGCGTGTACCCGCCCGGCTACATTGACAACCTGCGGCAAACGGCGCTCGAAGCCGGCATCGACATGAAGCGCCCGCCGCTCGTCCCGAACACCCGCAAGGCGCACGAGGCCACCGAGTTCGCCAAGGAGCACGGCGGCGACCTCTGGGCCGTCCACCGCGCTCTCTTCCACGCGTATTTCGAGCAAGAGCAGAACATCGGCGACACGGATGTGGTCGTGGATGCATGCGCCCGCACCGGTCTCGACGCCGATCCGCTCCGCGAGGCGCTGGACAGCGGGCGCTACCGCGCGGAGATCGACCGCCAGATGGAGTGGAGCCGCTCGACCGGCATCAGCGGCGTGCCGACGACGATCTTCAACGGCCGCTTCGCCGTCGTGGGCGCCCAGGACTACGAGTTGTTCCGCGACGTCGCCGGCCGCATCGTCCGCGGCGAAGTCACCGCGTAGCCTGCGACACGGCCGCTACCGCGTGCCCCAACCCTTACGTGAACTGGAAATTGCGTCCATTTTGTGTCACACTGCGAGCGCCGGATCCAGACACAAGGGAGAGCCCGATGGACTTTCGATTTACCCCTGAAGAAGAAGCCTTTCGCCGCGAGGTGCAGCAGTTCCTCAAAGAGGAGCTGAAGCCGGGCTGGAACGATAACTTTGACTCCGAGTCGGAGCTCGGAGTCGAGGTTCAGGGCGCTTTCGCCAAGGGCTTCAACAAGAAGCTGGCGGAGCGCGGCTGGCTCGCCATCGCCTGGCCGAAGCAATACGGCGGTATGGAAGCCAGCGTGATGCAGCAGGTCGTCTACAACGAAGAGATGGCGTATAACGGCGCTCCCGTCGGGTTCAACATGGGCGTGGCCTGGGTCGGCCCCTCGCTGATGCTCTACGGCACTGACGAGCAGAAGAACGAGTTCATCCCCAGGATCACGAGCCTTGAACACGTCTGGTGCACGCTCTACTCCGAGCCGGCAGCCGGCTCCGACCTCGCCGCGATCCAGACGAAGGCCGTCCGCGACGGCGACGACTACGTGATCAACGGCCAGAAGATCTGGACGACGGGCGCGCACCGCTCCAACTGGGGCTGGCTCGCCGCCCGCACGGACCCCGACGCGCCGAAACACAAGGGCCTCAGCATGTTCCTCGTGCCGATGGACGCGCCGGGCATCACGATCCGTCCGCTCGTCAACATGGCCGGCGACCACGGCTTCAACGAAGTCTTCTTCGAGGACGTGCGCATCCCCGCGAAGTACCTGGTCGGCCAGGAGAACATGGGCTGGTACATGCTCGCCGTCGCCCTCGACTTCGAGCGCTCGTCGATCGCCGGCTCGGCCCGCCTGCGGCGCGCCCTCGGCGAGTTGGTGAGCTTCGCGAAGGAGAATCCGCAGTTCGTCGAGAACAAGCCCGAGATCCGCAACCGCCTCGTTGACATCTCGATCGAGATCGAGATCGCAGCCTCGCTGTCATACCGCGTCGCCTCCCTGCAGGTCGCGGGCAAGGCACCAAACTACGAGGCGACGATCGCCAAGCTATACTCAACGGAGCTAACGCAGCGCTTCGCCTCCACGGGCATCGAGATGCTCGGGATGTATGGCCCACTGCACCCGAAGAGCAAGTGGGCCAAGATGAAGGGCGGCATGGAGCGCAGCTACCAGCTCGCCGTCAGCGCGACGATCGCCGGTGGGACCAGCGAGGTCATGAAGACGATTGGCGCGATCCGCGGCCTCGGCCTACCCCGACCGTAACCGATGTTCGAGCGTGAGCAACGCTCGCGCACGTACTATGAGGCCCGCGCCCGCTGGTACGACTGGACCAATCGCCTCGCCGCTTTTCTCCGCGGCGCTTCGCCGACCCGTGAGCGGCGCAAGGCCGTCCGCCGTCTCCAACTAAAGCCGGGAGACCGCGTCCTCGAAGTGTGCGTCGGCACGGGCACGAACGTCGCCCTACTCGCCCAGCGAGTCGGCGACTCAGGCCAGGTCGTCGGGCTCGACATCTCGCGGGCGATGCTCACCTACGCCCGGAGGAAGATCGAAGAGCGACGGATCCGCGTCGACTTGATCGAAGGCGAAGCGGGCCACCTCCCGTTCCCCGACGCTACGTTCGATGCCGTACTGCACCACGGCGGTATCGCCGAGTTCGGCGACAGACGCGGCGCTATCGAAGAGATGTACCGCGTCGTGCGCCCGGCCGGTCGCGTGGTCATCTGCGACGTCGGCGTCCCCGAAAGCGGCCGCCTGTCGCTGGTCAACCGTTTCCTGCTGCGGTTCCAACCCGAGTACAACAACCCGCCACCGATGGACCTCGTCCCAGCGTCCGCGCAGGACGTCAAGCTCGGTTGGTTCTTCCACGGCGCCTGGTACATGATCGAGTTCGCCAAGCCCGCTTAGGCGCGCCGGAAGGAACTCATCGCACGTCGCAGCCGTTCTACTCACAGAACGATGCGATTACTCGTTAGCCTAGCCTTTGCCCTTGCGCTCGCCACCGTCGCTTGCGGTGACGATGACGAAGAGATCGCGCGCGAATCGCCGTCGCCGACTACGTCGGCTTCGCCGGAACCGACCGGCGCTGAGGAAATAACGTGGGACGAGGCCCTCGAACTCTTCGAGGCGTGCGAGGTAAGTAGCGCCATGCAGGCGCACTCGCTCGACATCTGGCTAACGCTCGACGATGGCCGCGAGGTCCACACGAAGGAGCCAGGGATCGACGACCTATTTACGGTGGTGGACGGCCTGCCAGAGGGCTGCGCCCCGTCGAGCATGGCGACGGAGTAGGGAACTACTCCAGCGGCCAGACGTCCGCGCGCGTCAGATCCTCGTACGTTTCACGGCGGCGCATGAGGCTTGCTCGGCCGTCGTGGACTAGCACGACCGGCGGCCGCAGCGCGGCGTTGTAGTTGCTGGCCATCGGCAGGGCGTAGCCGCCGGCGGCCGGCATCGCCAGGATGTCGCCCGGTTCCAGCGGCGGAAGTTCGGCATCCTTTAGCAGCAGGTCGCCCGACTCGCAGTACTTGCCCGCGACCGTCACCGTCTCGCGCCGCGTGTCCAGCGGCCGGTTGGCCACGATCGCCGCGTACTTCGAGTCGTACATGCCCGGCCGGATGTTGTCGCCCATACCGCCGTCCACCGAGACGTAGCGCCGCACGCCGGGCACGTCCTTCGACGAACCGACCGTGTACACGGCGACTCCGGCCCGTGCGACGATCGAGCGCCCCGGCTCGATGATCAGCCGTGGCTCGCTCAGGCCGTGCTTCTTGCACGCCGCCCGCAGCGAGGGGACGATCGTCTCGGCGTAGTCGTCCGGTGACGGAGCGTGCTGGTCAAGCACGTAGTCAACGGCGAAGCCACCGCCCGGACTGAACTCGCGCATCTCGAAGCCGTGCGCAGCCTTCATCCGCGCGGCGAAGTCGCAGACGAGGTCGATGGCTTCGGCGAACGGCTCGCGTTCGAACAC
Organism: Dehalococcoidia bacterium; assembly: GCA_040882565.1. Classification (GTDB taxonomy): domain Bacteria; phylum Chloroflexota; class Dehalococcoidia; order SM23-28-2; family RBG-16-64-32; genus CF-162. The sequence continues at coordinate 9,496 of JBBEAZ010000018.1, read as the reverse complement.
CGGCGAGCCCAGGTGCACGTGCAGGCCCATCATCTCGATGCCTGGCGCTTCCATCATCTGCCGCACCGCGGCCTCGCCCTGCGTCGCCAGCGGCACGCCGAACTTGTTGTCGAGCGTGCCGGTCGTCGTGTGATGGTGCGTGTGCGGGTCGACGCCCGGCGAGAGTCGCAACAGCGCGCGCTGCTGGATGCCGCGCGCCTGGGCGGCCGCACTTAGCAGGTGGATTTCGTGGAAGTTGTCGACGATCACACGTCCGATGCCGGCGTCCAGCGCGTCGGCCAGCTCTTCTTCCGACTTGTTGTTGCCGTGGAAGTGGATGCGCTCCGCCGGGAAGTTCACGCTGCGCGCGATGGCCAGCTCGCCGCCGGAGACAACGTCGAGGTCCATCCCCTCCTCGGCCATGATCGCCGCCAGCGCGCGCCCCAGGTAAGCCTTCGCCGCGTAGGCGACAGCCGTCTCGGCATAGCGCGAGCGAAACGCCTCGATGAAGGCGCGGCACTGGCCCCGCAGAGTCTCCTCATCGAAGGCGTAGAGGGGCGTCCCGAACTCGCTGGCAAGCTCGGTCAAATCGCAACCGCCGACGGCCAGGCGGCCGGCGTCGTTGACCTCGGCCGTAACGGGCAGCACGCGGGCGAGCGGGAGCTGCGTCTTCTGCATAGTGGCGATTATACGGGAGAGGGCACGCAACGAACCGATCGCCCACGAACCTATAGGCTGATCCGTTATCCACATACGTGGATAGCGGCCGGTCGGCAGGCCCGAACCGACCGAGAATTCCCGTTATTACGCGAGAATGGGCGAGAATTCATAGCACTGGCCAGAGAATACGCGCGCTCATTCTGCATTAGCACGATTTGGCCCGAGATTGTCCGGGTTTACCGTTGCCGCGAGGGGGGTGCACTGTTAACATTCGAATCTGTTTGACAGCCGAATTCCACCCGTCATCGCGGGTGGGTCCTTCCCCGGCGCCGGCTCAACGTGCTGCAGGTGGCGCCCGGCAAAATCTAATACACAGGAGGGATAACGAATGCACGTAATTATCGATGGCTACGGAGGTGATTCCGACCAACTTGCGGATGAAAATGTCGTCCGCGTGATGTTGGAGGAGGTCCCCGACATGATGGGGATGACCAGGATCACGCGACCGGAGGTTCTCCGCTACGTTGGCAGCAAGCCAGAAGACTGGGGCGTCTCCGGATACGTCATGATCGCGGAGAGCCACATCAGCATGCACACCTTTCCGGAGCGGCGTCTCGTCTGGGCGGACGTCTTCTCCTGCAAGGACTTCGACCCGGCGCCCGTGCTCGAAGAGTTCAAGCGCCGCTTTGGCCTGCGCGACCTGCAGGTCCAGTACATCCAGCGCGACCTGGCGCCGTTCGTGCCCGGCAAAGCGGAGGAACCCGCCGCCGTCTAGCGCGCAGATGCACCACGATCACCGCCCCGAAAACGGGCGCGACGCCGAGAGCGCCGCGCCCGGCGCCGACCCCCTCGTCCCGTTCGAGATAGGAGGCACCGGCGCCGCCGCGCTCGTCGAGAGGATGGGCGCGACAGCCTTCCAGGCGCGCAACCTCGGCGTTGCCACGCGCATCTGGGAGGCCGCGCTGAAGGACGAAGCGACGATCTTCTTCGGCCTTTCCGGCGCGATGGTGCCGGCAGGAATGCGCCCGGTGATCGTCCACATGATCGAGAACCGGATGATCGACGTGCTCGTCTCCACGGGCGCCAACCTCTACCACGACGTCTACGAGACGCTCGGCTTCCGGCACGGCCAGGGCGATTCGGACGGTGACGACGTCCGCCTTGCCGACCTGCGTGTCGTGCGTTTCTTCGACGTGCTGGCGCCGGAGCACGAGTTCTCGCGCGGCGAGCGATTCTGTGCCGAGTTCTCGACGACCCTGGAAGACGACCGTCCGTACACGACGCGTGAGTACTTCGGGGCGCTCGGCAAGGCGCTGGCACCGGTCGCGCAACAGGAGGGCATCCTCACCGCGGCCGCAAAGGCGGGAGTGCCGATCTACTGCCCGGCGTTTGGGGACAGCGTCCACGGCCTCGCCGTCGCTGAAGGCCGCCTGCGCACCGGCAAGCGGCTGATGTTCGACGTCATCGGCGACGTGCTGGAGATGGTGCACCTCTCGATGACCGCGAAGAAAAGCGCCGTCTTCTACGTCGGCGGGGGCACACCCAAGAACTTCATTCAGCAGTGCGGTGCAGCGACGTACCTCTACGACCGCGACGCCGACGGCCACTCCTACGGCATCCAGATAACGATGGACCAACCGCAGTGGGGCGGCCTTTCCGGCTGCACGTTCGAAGAGGCGATGTCCTGGCGCAAGATCGCCACGGACGCCGCCTTCATCACCGTCTACGCCGAAGCGACGATCGCGCTGCCGCTGATGGTCAGCGCCCTCGCCGAGAAGAAGGCGTATGCCGGCCGCACGATACCCGAACTCGATTGGGACTACAGTAGCGCAGAAGCGAAGCCCCAACGAAAGGACTAAGCGCCAGGGCCGACGCCCAAGCACCGGCGCCAAGGTGCAGCGGAGCCGCTGCCGGGGGTTCGGCGGGTGTCCCCGACACCGCCATTCTGAAATGGAGGAGGGGCGGGGGGTATGCAATGCCGAGCAGGTGCGACGGTGGAGCCAGACACCAGACGCACGTTACGCCCAGCGAGGGTAGGAGATGCGTCGGTTAGTCGGAAGTCGGAAGAGGCCCCGGCAACTCAAGAGGCTCATTAACGTCGGTGATGAGGGTTCGTCGCTCGGATGTCGTGGTCACCTGGCCATCGGCCCCCCACGTCGTGAAGTCCACGCCGACTCCCCGATATTCCAACGTTTCGGCATCGAACCAGAGATGGAACGTGCTTGTGAAGTGAGTGATGACTGGAGCCGGAATATTCTCAGCGCCCTCAAATGTTCACGCCCGTCTCGGCGTCCAATCGCGCTGCGCTTCGGCCATGAATTCGAAGTTCTCCCAGAGCGCCGGTACGTTCGTCCGTTGGGACTCGGCAATCGACTTGAGGCGGTCCCAGGGGGGGTGATCGCGATCCAGTCAAACAGCAGATCTTCGTTGACAACCCCGTTGCGGTAGAGAGTGCCCACGGTCTCCATCCACCGCATGACGTTGATGATCTTCTGGAACTCCGGGCCGTCCGGCGGGTAATTCTCCGCTGAGAGGTCCGCGTCCGTGCTCCAGATGATCGCCGACCCTTCCCCCGTGCCCATCGCAGTGGCGAGTTCGGCCAGCTTGATAATCATCATCGCGTCTTTTTTATTGGTTTACTCATCTTGTACCGCCGCCTCCTTCTCCTTAGTCGTGTTTGAACATGCGCCCGGCGATCTTCCGCACGGCAGACCTCGGGAGGAAGCGGTTCAGGTTCGCCGTCGTCTTGTTCATCATTCCCGGGACGACGATCCCGCGCCCGGCCTTCGCGCCGTTGAGCGCCGCCTTCACCACCGGCGCCGGTTCCATAAAGCTCCCGCGCGGCAACTTCTTCCGGTCGACGCCGGCGACCTGCTGGAACTCGGTGCTCGTGCCGCCGGGGCAGAGGCATGTCACCGTCACGCCGTATTGCTTCGCCTCCTCATGCAGGCCTTCGCTGAAGAACAGCACGTAAGCCTTCGTCGCTGCGTACGTAGACATGTACGGCACCGGCTGGTACGAACCCGTCGATCCGACGTTGATGATGGTCCCGGCCCGCTTCGGCTTCATCTGCGTGATCGCGGCGTGTGAAAGTTCGGTCAGCGCGCGCACGTTGAGGTCGATCTCCTCGAGTTCGCGTTCCAGCGGCACCGCGCCGAATACGCCGTTGATGCCGAAGCCCGCGTTGTTCACGAGCATGTCGACATCGCCCTTCCCGATCCGCTTCACCACCGCGGCGACGCCTTCCGGCTTCGAGAGGTCCGCTTCGATCACCTCCGCCGTGGCGCCCGTCTCCGCGATCTCCTTCGCGATAGCGTCCAGCCGGTCCCGCCGGCGCGCGACCAGCACGACCGCGTAACCGCGGCCCGCCAGCTGCCGCGCGAATTCCTCGCCGATCCCCGACGAGGCACCGGTCACTATAGCTGTCTTGGTGACCTTTGGCTTCTCTTCCGCTGAGGGGGCTTCCGTGGGTTTCTCTACAGTCGTCGTCATTGAGACCTCCTATGATTGTGGTGCGAGTCCTAGTCGAGGACCTCCATCACTTCGGCGGCGACGCGCTCGCCGGAGCGGACAGCGCCGTCGATGTAGCCGGCGAAGACCTCGGACGTCTCGGTGCCTGCCCAGTGGATGCGCCCGACGGGCTCGCGCAGCGCGGGGCCGCATGAAAGCCACGTCCCCGCCGGGAAGAAGGCGCCGTAGCAGCCGCGGCTCCACTGCTCAGCGGGCCAGTTGCCTTCGATGTAGTCGATCGGCTTCGCGGCCTTGTCGCCGAAGTAGCGGACGAAGCAGTCAAGCGCGACCTTCCGGCGGTCTGCGAACGGGATGTTGGAGAGCCGGCGCCCGTCGCCGCCTTCGATGAAGCCCATCAGCAGGCCTGGACTGCCCTCCGGCGGGCTGTTGTCGAAGATCACGCGGATCGGGCCGGTGTCACTGACCACACGGCCGGAGAGACCCTCGTCGCGCCACCATGGCGTCTCGTACACGGCGTGGACCTTGATCACGCTGCCCATCGGCGCGCGCGTCGTCAGTTGGTCGCGCAGCGGCGGCATGATCGGGTCGTAGTCGATGCGGCCGGCCAGAGCCGGCGGCGCGGTGACCACGCACAGCTTGCCGCTCACGCTGAAGGCGTCGCCGGAGACCGTGATACCACCATTCCGCTGCTCGATGCGGCGGACAGGCGAGTTCATGATGATGCGGTCGCCCAGCTTCTCCGCGACGCGGATCCCGGGCTGCTGCGCCCCGCCGACGAAGCGGTCGGCCTGTGCGCCGCCTTCCGTGGATACAAGGTAGAAGAGGCCCTGGCCTGACTTCGCGTAGAAGAGCGCGTGGAGCAGCGAGATGTCGTGTGGCTCGCAGGCGTACACCGCCTCAATCGCGGTGGTCATGCCCTCGCGGGCGCGCGGCGTCTCGATGTTCTGGTCGATCCAGGCCTGCACCGTGAGCGAGTCCCACTCTTTTGCGTGCGGCGCTTCCCACGGTGCGCCAAGGGGGACCTCCTGTGCGAGCTGGTCAAACGTCATGATCGCCTGCACGACCTTGCTCAGCGTCTCGACGTCGTCGGTAGGCACAGACCCCGACCAGCGGCGGATCGGGTTGCCCTCCGCGTACGAGAGGTGCTCACCCTCCGGCCACGTTGGGAAGCTCGCGACGCCCATCTCCTCGCCGAGGGCGCGAATGTGGTCCTGTCCCGGGCCCGTCCACTGCCCGCCGACGTCCACCCAGTATCCGTCACGCTGTTGCGTCCAGACGCGCCCGCCGACGCGGTCCCGCGCCTCCACGACGAGCACCTCGACCCCTTTCGCGGTCAGTTCGCGCGCAGTCGTCAGTCCCGCATAACCGGCGCCAACGATGATGACATCCGTAGAAGCAGTTTGGGTGGCCACGGGCTCTCCTCTCAACACCGCCGGGGCGGTTTCAGCGGCGGCGAGCGTCAGTATACGCCCGAACGCCAGAACCCGTGAAGTATCGCCTCCTTAGTTGTCATCTCTCGGCGCGACTCATATAATCGCAGGCCATTGAAGGAGGGGGTCTATGACCAATCGCGGCGGCAACGAACAGCGCTCAGATAGAGGTTGGCGACAGGCGCGCCTCATCCCGGTTTCGGGAATCAAAGGTCAGGCTGACCAGGAGATGCGGGCGACCTCCGCTCTCCTAGCCGTGATAAAGGCAGTTCCCCAGTTCGGCAGAGCGTTGCTGAAGAATGCTGACGCGCCAGCCGGAGAGGTGAGCACGTATATCGAAGTCCCGCTCAAGCTTGGCCGAGATCAAGAGTTCCGCCCCGATGGTGCTATTACAGTGACCAGAGGAAAGACTTCATGGACGGCGCTTGTGGAAGTAAAAACTGGCGCCGTCGGGCTCCGCGTAGATCAAGTCGAGTCGTATCTGGATGCCGCGCGCGAGCATGGCCTGCAAGCAGTCATCACCATATCGAGTGAAATGACTACCGCATTTGAGAACCATCCCCTGATGGTTGACCGGCGGAAGACGCGAACGGTCCAGCTGTATCACTGGTCGTGGGTCTCAGTGCTCTCAGAAGCCATCATGCAGCGCACCCACAAGGGAATCGAAGACAAGGACCAGGGTTGGATTCTCGGCGAGCTGATCTCTTATCTGGAGCATGACAATTCCGGCGCTCTCCAGTTTCACGACATGGGGCCGCATTGGGTGGCGATACGGGACAGTGCCCACAGCGGGACACTACGGGCTGCAGACGCCGGGGTGGCGGAAGTGGTTTCGCGCTGGGATCAGTTCATGCAGTATTTGTGTTTGTTCCTTGGCCGGGACCTCGGGGTAAAGATCACGCAACTGCTGTCACGCCAGGAACAATCCAACCCGCGGGCGCGGAAGGACTACCTGACGAAACGTCTCGTCGATCTTGGGGCGCTTGATGGAACACTGAAGGTCCCGCGCGCCGTTGGCGATATCACGCTGTCCGCGTCCCTACGAGGGCGCACCATAAGGGCGAGCGTCGAGGTCTCCGCACCAGATGAAGGCAGGTCGTCCACCAGGGTCAAGTGGCTGGTCAGACAACTTGACGAGGCGCCGCCACAGACACTGGTCGAGTCGTACTTCGGCGGGACGCGTAGCACGAAGACCGCGCGGTTGGATGAACTCCGTCAAGACCCCGAACTGATCTTGCTTGATGACAGGACGAAGGCCGTGAAGGCATTCACTGTGTCCTTGTCGGAAGAGATCGGTACAAGGCGTACAGGGACAGAAGGTTTTATTGGAGGCGCAGGCGAACTTCTGCTTCGTTTCTATCGCGAAGTCGTCGAGAAGATTACCCCATGGGCGGCCGCGCCACCGAAGCTTCCAACCCGCAGAGACGCTGAGGACATCGGTACCCAACCCGACGCTTTGGTGGAAACCGTGGCCAGAGAGCTAGCCTCCGAAGAGGCACAGCCTTCTTCGTAGCTTGACCGCTACCCTCCGCCGCTAGTCCTCGCGCCAGCTCACTTCGTAGACCCGCACCGGGTCCTCAAACCCACGCAGGATGCGTTCGCCCCGGTCCGCGAACAGGAATCCGCGTCCCGCCACAAGCTCACGCACAACGTTGGACGCCAGGATCTCACCGCCTTCCGCCTGCGCCGCGATCCGCGACGCCAGGATCACCGGCGTCCCGAAGAGGTCTTCCGCTTCGGCGATCGGCTCGCCGGCGTTCAGCCCGATCCGCACCTTCACCGGCTGATCCGCGAACGCCCGCTGTAGCGCGATAGAGCACTCCAGCGCGCTGATCGCCGAGCCAAACGACGCCATGAAGCCGTCGCCCATCGTCTTCACCTCGGAGCCGCCGCTCGCCACCAGCGCCTTGCGCGTGATCCGCTCATGCTCCCGGAACACTTCCCGCGCCTTGACGTCCCCCAGCCGTTGCGTCAATTCGGTCGAACCTTCGATGTCGGTGAAGAGGATCGTCACCAGCGAACCAGCCTGTGATTGCAGCTGCTGCGCCGGTGTGGAAACGGGCTCGCTCGAGGGCGTTGCGTGGCCCAGCAAGCGGTCAAGCGCAACTCTCGTGGTTGGCCCATCATTTGCCGGACGGCCCCATGTCCCCTCCAGCACCACCAGCTCGGCGTTGGGAATGCGCGCCGCCACGTTGCGCACCGTGTCAAAGTCCGGGATCGTCATGTTGCGGTGGCTCAGGACGACGGTGGGCTGAGTGATCGTCGACAGCAGATCGGTCACGTCGTTCTTGAGGACGTACTCTTTGAAAAAGGCCAGCGCTTGTTCTTGCGTGCATGACTCGTTGAAGAACTCCATGTTCTCGCGCGCCGAAGGGCTGTCCCATTCGTTCATTGCAAAGGAGAGCGTGCTCACGAAGAGACTCCAGTCGTTCTCCATCATCGATAGAAACGCCCTTGTCTGGGGGATCTCCGCGAACGCGGGTCCGTTGACGTAGGCGTCCCATAGGATCAGATGCGAAACGCGGTCCGGATTGGAAACCGCGTAGCTGATCGCCACAATCCCGTCGCCGTATGCCGCGCTCACCGCGAACTTCTCGAGCCCCGTTCGCTCCACAACCGCTTCGATGTCGCGGGTGAACACCTCCACAGACATCTCATCCGACCGTCGATCTGAAAGGCCGCAGACCCGGAAGTCAAAGGTGATCAGCCGCCGGCCGGAGAAGTTCTGGTCGAACCAGTAGCGGTAAGTACTCTGCTGCCACTCGCGCTGTGCGTGTGTGAACGGAGCGCCACGCATGTAGAGAACGGGCATCCCTGTGCCACCGGTATCGGTGAACGCGATGCTGACGCCGTCCGAAGTCGTCGTGTACTGGATCCGCGGTTCGCCGGCCATCTCGTATCCAATTCTACGCCAGCCACCTCTGGCCGGGCGCGACCCAGGACCGTAGCCCGAGGCAGGCGCGAAGCACGGCCCGCATCGCCCAGGCATGTCGCAGTGCTCGTGCTTCGCCCAGACGTCCCTCCATGCGACCCGCACCCCGTGCCTGACACCACTGTCGCTAGGGGCGCTGCTCGCCGCGGCCAACGACGCTCCTCCGTGGATCGATCCCTCACCGAGGTCGTGCACCCAAACGCCAAGGTGCAGCGGCGTCGCTGCCGGGGGTGCGGGGGGTGTCCCCCCGAACCCCTAATGTTTTTGGGAGCGGGGGGCTGGGTCGCGCGACACCGCACCCCGTTATACTTCCCCTCGTGCGATACATCATCTACGGCGCCGGCGGCATCGGCGGGACCATCGCCGCGCGCCTCTTCCAGCACGGTCACGACGTCGTCGCGATCTGCCGCGGCGCCCACCTCGAAGCCTGCCGGGCGAGCGGCCTCACCCTCCGCGACCCGGACGAGACCGTCACGCTCCCGGTCCCGGTCGTCGGCAGTCCCGCCGAGATCGAATGGCGCGGCGACGAGGCCGCGCTCGTGACCATGAAGACCCAGGACACGCAGGCCGCCCTGCTCGCGCTGCGAGACGCAGCGGGTGACGTGCCGGTCGTCTGCGCGCAAAATGGCGTCGCGAACGAACGAATGGCGTTGCGCGTGTTCTCGCGCGTCTACGGGATGGTGGTCTGGATGCCGACGACGCACCTCACGCCCGGCGAGGTCATCGCGCAATCGACGCCGATAACGGGCGTCCTCCACGCGGGCTGCTACCCCACTGGCACCGATCACCTCATCGGCATGGTTTGCCACGACCTTACCGAGAGCACCTTCCGCTCTGACCCCGACCCGGCGATCATGCGCCTCAAGTACTCCAAGCTCACGACGAACCTCGCGAATGCCGTGCAGGGCATGTGTGGCGACGCGGCCGCAGGCGACCTTGTCAGGCGCCTCCGTGACGAGGCAGCGCAGGTCTATGAGGCAGCCGGCGTCGACTACGCGCAGGGCGACGAGTTCGCGGAGCGCGC
>JBBEAZ010000017.1:0-123103 GCA_040882565.1 Dehalococcoidia bacterium | reverse complement strand
GTTCGTCGCCGTGGTCTCCTTGCGGATCTCGTCCTGCACGGCCACCTGCAGCGCCGCCTCCACGCGGACGCCGTAGACGAAGTTCAGATGCGGCTTGTATTTGACGCCGAGGAGCACCTGGAAGTCCGCTTCCTTCGTGTCCAGCGGCAATTGTTCGCGGAAGAGCAGCGCTTCGGCCTCCTCCTCCGGCACAAGGTCGGTCATCTCGTCGAGGAGCCGCTCAGCCAGCAGCAGCCAATCGAAGGCCTCGCCGCCGATCAGGTAGCGATAGCTGCGCTCGCCGATCTCCTCGCTGGCCAGCGGCCAGTTGCGGATCGCCTGGAGCAGGGCCGGGAACCAGTGCAGCTCTTCGCTCGCGACTGAAGCACGCATCTCGCTGATGATGCGCGCCGCCTCGGTGCGGACGTCGCCGGCGGTCTCAGTCTTCGCCTTAGCCATGTGCTCCTAGAGGCCGGTCGCCGGCCCGTGGCACTTCTTGTACTTCTTGCCGCTGCCGCACGGGCAGGGGTCGTTGCGGCCGACCTTTCTGTTCGTCGCGGCTGCGGCAGTCGCTGTGGCGGTGCCGCCTCCCGTTGCCGCAGCGGCGGCCACCGTGGTCTTCGTCTCCGATGACCCCGCCGCTGCGTCATCGCTGGGGCCCTGCTCTTGCACGTTCTTTGGCGGCTCGGGCCGCTGCACCGGAGTCGTCAGGGTTACGTGGTACACCTGCCGCACCGTGTTCTGGCCGATGTGCTGCGTCAGCTGCTGGTACATGTCGTGCGCCTCGCGCTTGAACTCGACCAGCGGGTCGAGCTGTCCGTAACCGCGCAGGCCGATCCCCTGTCGCAGCTCCTCGAGCGCCGTCAGGTGGTATACCCAGAGGCGGTCGATGACGCGGAGCAAAAGTAGCCGCTCGAGTGTCCGCATGCGCTCAGCGCCAAGTTCCCCTTCCTTCTTTTCGTAGGCCTCGTGCGCCGCTGCGAGCACCTCTTCCAACGCCCCTTCTGACGTCAGGTCCTTGATGTACTTGGTCGTGAGCTTTGCTGGCAGCGGAAAGATCGCCTTCAACTCGGCGATCAGGCTGTCAACGTCCCACTGGTCCGGGTCGTTGCCCGAAGCGAACGAGTCGACTACGCGGCCGATCTCCTCCTCGATCATCTCCACGATGTTGTCACGGAGGTCGAAGCCTTTCAGGATCTTGCGGCGCTCCGTATAGATCAAGTCGCGGTGGCGGTTCATCACATCGTCGTACTGGACGACGTGCTTGCGGATGTCGAAGTTGTGGCCCTCAACCTTGGTCTGCGCCTGCTCGATGGCGCGCGACACCATCCCGCTCTCCAGCGGCGTGTCTTCGTCCATCCCCATCTTGCCGAGCAGGTTCGGCACCCACTCGGGCGAGAAGCGCTTCATCAGGTCGTCGCCGAAAGAGACGAAGAAGCGCGAGCTACCGGGGTCGCCCTGCCGTCCAGCGCGGCCACGCAACTGGTTGTCGATGCGGCGTGACTCATGACGCTCGGTGCCGATGATGTGCAGGCCGCCGGCGGCGACCACGCGGTCGTGCTCGCCCTGCCACTCGTCGCGGGCTTCCTTGCGAATCCGCGTCGCTACTTCCTCCGGCGCCGTCGTCAGGTCGATCCCCTGTTTGCGGGCGATCTCTTCAGCCTGCCGCTCCGGGTTCCCACCGAGGATGATGTCGGTGCCTCGGCCTGCCATGTTCGTGGCGATCGTCACGGCGCCGGTGACACCCGCCTGGGCGACGATGTGCGCTTCACGCTCGTGTTGCTTGGCGTTTAGGACGTTCGGCTCCTTCAGTGGACAGCTGGAGTGGAAGTCGCCACAGTCCGCCAGCCGGCATGTCGAAGTCCGCTTCAGCAGGTCGGCGAGCACCTCCGACGTCTCGATCGCGACCGTCCCGACGAGGACCGGCCGGCCGTCGCCGTGTGCGTCCTCAATCTCCTCGACAGCCGCCTTGAACTTCCCGGTTGTGCCCTTGTAGATGATGTCCTGCGCATCGGCGCGGATCATCTCGGCGTGCGTCGGCACGATCAGCACGTCGAGACCATAGATCTGGTGCAACTCCTCGCGCTCGGTCCAGGCCGTGCCCGTCATCCCGGCCAGCTTGTCGTACATGCGGAAGTAGTTCTGCAGCGTGATCGTCGCATAGGTGACGCTTTCCCGCTGGATCTTCACGCCTTCCTTCGCCTCCACCGCCTGGTGCAGCCCGTCCGACCAGCGACGCCCGGTCATCAGGCGCCCGGTGAACTCGTCGACGATCACCACCTCGCCGTCTTTGACGACGTATTGGTGCTCTCGGTGGTATAGGAATTGCGCCTTGAGTGCGGCGTCCATGAACCGCGTCAACCGGAAGTTCGCCGCGTCGTAAAGGTTCTTGATCCCCAGCGCGCGCTCAACCTGGTTAACGCCCTCCTCGGTCAGGTTCACGCTCTTGTGCTTGAGGTCGACGACGAAGTCTTGTTCGGGTGCCAGCCGAGGCACGATCCGCGAGAACGTGCGGTAGACTTCCTCGGTCTCCTCCGCCGGCCCGCTGATGATCAGCGGCGTGCGCGCTTCATCGATGAGGATGCTGTCCACCTCGTCGACGATCGCGAAGTTGTGCGGCGTCTCCGTGCGTTGGACGGTGCGCACGAGATCCGTCGCCATGTTGTCGCGAAGGTAGTCGAAGCCGAACTCGTTGTTCGTGCCATAGGTTATGTCCGCCGCGTAAACCTCCTGGCGCGAGACGGGCGTCAGGTGCCGCAAGCTCTCGTTGTCGAGGTTTGATGTCGGGTCGTAGAGATAGCCGGAGTCGTGCTGGAGAATTCCGACGGACAGGCCGAGGCTGTTGTAGACGGCGGCCATCCACTGCGCGTCACGCTTGGCCAGGTAATCGTTCACGGTGATCAGGTGCACACCGTTGCCGGCCAGCGCATTCAGGTAAATGGGAAGCGTGGCGACGAGCGTCTTACCTTCACCAGTCTTCATCTCGCTGACTTTGCCCTGGTGAAGCACAATCCCGCCCAGGATCTGCACATCGAAATGGCGCATCACCAAGCGCCGTCGCGACGTTTCTCGCACCACCGCGAATGCCTCCGGCAGGATGTCGTCCAGCGTCTCGCCGTCCGCCAATCGCTCTCGGAAAAGGTCAGTCTGTTGACGCAACTCAGCGTCGGAGAGCGGCTCGATCTCTTCTTCGAGATCGGCGACCCGCTGAACCGCGGGCCACATTTTCTTCAGTTCCTTGGCGTTGTAGTCGCCGAATACCTTGGTCAGGATGCTCATGCCGGCAGTTTATGCTCCTTCTGCCACCGCGACGTCGCGCGTCGCGGCGGGCGTACACATCCATGATACCGCACGGCAACCCGCCCACTGCAGTCGTCACCAGGCCCTGCGGCGCGGGCCTGCGGCCGCCCACCGCGGGCGTGGCGGGGGATGGTCCCCGTGGCGCGGGGTGGGCGCTGGCGGGCTGCTGGGACGCGCCGGCGGGAGGGCGGCCAGGTGGCACGACACCGGGTGGGCGCACGCGGCCAGTGGAAAAGGCCGTTTGAATTTCCTATACTCCGTGCGGCGAAACGCCTTGGCCGTTTCGGACGCCTTGACCGGCAAACAAGGCGCCGGCGCCCTCAGCTTTCGCCAACGGCTCGGTCGCGATCCCGACATTGCGTCCAAGCTGTCAGCCGAAGAGCTCGACCGGGCGTTCGATTTGCAGCACCACCTGCGTTGGACAGGCGAGATCATCGATCGCGCGCTCCGCGACGGCGGAAACTAGGAGAACCCGACATGATTTCCGACGACATCATCAAAGCACAGCTGAAGAAGACGCTCGACAAGACCAGCTTCTCTGATCTTGGCGCCAAATACGAAGGCAAGGTCCGGGACTGCTACACGCGCGACGGGCGGCGGATCATCGTGGTTACCGATCGCATCAGCGCGTTCGACGTCGTGCTCGGCACCATCCCCTTCAAGGGGCAAGTGCTCAACCAGATCGCCGCCAGCTGGTTCGAAGCCACCAAATCTTTGGCCCCCAACCACGTCCTCTCGATTCCGGATCCGACGGTGATGGTCGCCACCGAATGCCAGCTCTTGCCGGTGGAGTTCGTCATGCGCGCGTACCTGACCGGCGTGACTTCCACGTCCATCTGGTACCACTACGAGCGCGGCGTGCGCACCTTCTGCGGACACAAGCTGCCCGAAGGAATGCGAAAGAACCAGAAGCTCGAAAAGGCGATCTTGACCCCATCCACCAAGGCGGAGAAGGGCGATCACGACAAGTCGGTCTCGCGCGAGGAGATCTTGGCCGCGGGCGCTCTTTCCGCCGACCACTTCGACCGCGCGGCGGCGATGTGCGCGCGGGTCTTTGCCTTTGGGCAAGAGCAGGCCGCCAAACGCGGGCTCATTCTCGTCGACACCAAATACGAGGTCGGACGTCGTCCGAATGGCACCTTGTGTTTCATCGACGAGATCCACACGCCTGACAGCTCTCGCTACTGGTACGCAGACGACTATCAGGCCCGCTTCGACCGAAAAGAAGAGCCGCGCGGGCTGGACAAGGAATACGTGCGGCGGACGCTGGCCGACCAGGGTTACCGCGGCGACGGGCCGCCCCCGCCGTTGTCGGACGAGGTACGCATCGAGGCGGCGCGGCGCTACATCGCGCTTTGCGAGCTCATCACCGGTCGGCCGTTCGTGCCGGACACGGAGGAACCTCTAGCGCGCATCCGACGGAATTTGAAGGTCTGAACGTCCCAGGTGGCACGACACCGGGTGGGCGCACGCGGCCAGTGGAAAAGGCCGTTTGAATTTCCTATACTCTGTGCGAAGATGGCGGGACCGGCAAGCAGAAGAACAGTCGGCGTCAGGCTGATTGGAGCGCTAATGCGCGCCGTTGAAGAGCGCGCCGACGGACTGACCGGTGTGGATCCGGCGAATCGCTTCGCCCAGCAGCGGGGCGATCGAGATGATGTCGAAGATCGGCAGCATCTTCTCCGGCGGGATCGGGATCGTGTCCGTGAAGACGATCTGCTTGATCGCCGAAGCCTCGATGCGCTGCACTGCTGGACCAGAGAGGATCGCGTGGGTTGCGGCGGCAACGACGCTGGCCGCGCCGTGCTTCATCGCGATAGCCGCCGTCTCGACAAGCGTGCCGGCAGTGTTGACTTCATCGTCCACCACTAGGACGTTGCGGTCCTTGACCTCGCCGATGATGTTGACCGCCTCCGCGTGGTCGTCGTTTCCCACGCGCCGTTTCTCGACGATGGCCAGGGGTACGCTGAGTCGCTCCGCCATCATCCGCGCGCCCTTGGCGCCGCCGACGTCCGTCGCCAGGACGGTCATATCCTTCACTTTCTTGTCCGTGAAGTAGTTCGCCAGCAAGGAACGCGCGGTCAGCTCGTCCACCGGGATGTTGAAGAAGCCCTGGATCTGCCCGGCGTGGAGGTCTATCGTGAGCACGCGGTCGACGCCCGCCGTCTCAAGGAAGTTGGCGATCATGCGGGCGGTGATCGGCACGCGCGGCTGGTCTTTCTTGTCGCTGCGCCCGTACGCGTAGTAGGGAACGACCGCCGTGATGCGGCCGGCGGAAGCCCGGCGCGCGGCGTCGATCATGATGAATAGCTCCATGATCCGCGTGTTCACCGGGGCGCACATCGGCTGGAGGATGAAAACGTCGCGGGCGCGGATGTTCTCCATGAACTGCACGAAGATGTTCTCGTTGGAGAACTCGAAGACATCGGCCTCGCCGAGTGGCATTTCCAGGTACGAGCAGATATCCCCCGCTAGGGCTGGGTGTGCATTCCCGGTGAATACCTTGAGGTCCTGGAAGACTGCTGACTCGGCCACGGGCGTCGCCAATCTACAACACTGGAGTCCGCGCTGACAACCGCTTCGTGTTGCGCTTTGTTGACCCTTTCCCGGCCCGGATGTACGGTGAAACTCCCTGGGATCACCCCTCGTTAATTCGGTTGCCAAAAGCGGATAGTTTGCCCTCCGCCACCCCTGTTACCTTGCAAGCGGAGGTAACGAAATGACGACCATGACGCAGACCCAACCCATCATCACAACATCACATCGCACCGAGGCGGCCGACGCCGAGCCGGCGTTCATCATCGCCGTCCGCAGTACCGGCATCTTCTGCCGCCCCGGCTGCCCGGCGAGGATGCCCAAGCCGGAAAACATCGTCCTTTTCTGGACGGCCGCCGAGGCAATCGCGGCAGGCTTCCGCGCCTGCAAGCGCTGCAAGCCCCTCGACGCCGAGCCCGACCCGCGCAGCCGCTATCTGGCCGAAGCCTGCACCTACCTCGACGCCGACGCCGATGCGGACCCGGCGTTGACCGAGGTCGCCGACAGGATGGGCGTAGGCGCCGAGTACCTGCGCCGGCTCTTCCGCCGCGAACTCGGAGTCTCGCCGCGCCAGTACCAGGCGTCGGCGCGCGCCGGCCGGTTGAAGGACGGCCTGCGCGACGGGGCCACCGTCACACGCGCGCTGTATGACGCCGGCTATCCCAGCGGCTCGCGGCTCTACGAGAAGGCAGACGACCATCTTGGCATGACGCCTGCGACCTACCGCCGCGGAGGCGCCGGGATGATCGTCCGCTACGAGATCGTGGACTGCAACCTCGGCAAACTGCTCGTCGGCGGTACCGACCGCGGCGTCTGCATCGTCAAGCTGGGCGACGACGAGGCCGCGCTCGAGGCGAGGCTCCGGAAGGACCTCCCGAGGGCAACGCTCAAGCGCCAGGGCGACACCCTCCGGGACTGGGTTGGAGAGATCGTTCGCTACCTCGACGGCGAGCCGACGAACCTCAACCTGCCGCTCGACATCAAGGCGTCCGCCTTCCAGATGCGCGTCTGGCGTGCCCTGCGCGACATCGAGTACGGCCAGACCAAGTCCTACTCCGAGGTCGCCCGCGAGATCGGCTCACCGAGGGCCGCGCGCGCCGTTGCTCAGGCGTGCGCAACGAACCCCGTCGGCCTCGTTATTCCCTGCCACCGTGTGGTCCGCAGCAGCGGCGCCCTGGGAGGCTACGGTGGAGGCGTTCACCGTAAAGAAGCGCTCCTGGCAATGGAGAGTGCAGCCGCCAAGACAGCTCGCAAGGCGCCCGCTTCACTAGAACGCAGCCGTGCGTGAGCGCTGACGGCCGCCAGGCGCGGGCGCTTCCCGTGCTGTTCGCGCTTGGCGGCGTCTGGGGTGGCTCCTTTCTCTTCATCAAGGTCGTCGTCGACGAAACGGGGCCCTTCGAGGTCGTCACGGGCCGCCTCTTCTTCGGCTGCCTCGGCGTTGGCGCCTTCGTCCTCGCCAGCCGCCGCGGGCTGCACGCGACGCCCGCGCTCATCGCAAAGGTCTCCGTGCTTGCTGTTCTCGCGAACATCATCCCCTTCGCACTCATCTCGTGGGGCGAAGAGCATATCGAGTCAGGCACCGCGTCCGTCCTCAACGCCACGGTGCCGATCTTTACGGCCGTCGTCGCCGCGGCCGCACTCGACGAGGAGTATTTCACCCGCGCCCGCGCCTTCGGCCTGCTCCTCGGATTCATCGGCGTCGGCGTACTGACGGGCACCGAATCGCTCGACGTTACCGACTCGAGCGTCGCAGGCCAGCTGGCCTGTGTCGGTGCTGCGCTTTGCTACGGTGTCGGTGCTGTCTATTCACGCCAGCTCCTGCGCGACAACGACCCGGTCGACCTCTCGATCCTGCAACTGCTCGTCGCCCTTGTCCTGTCGGTGCCCATCCTCTTCGCCTTCACGGGTGGCTCGCCCAGCTACTCGCTCAGCCTCGAAGCGTGGGCCTCGATCATCACCCTGGGCGCTCTCGGCACCGGCCTCGGCTACATCGGCTGGCTCTGGTTGATCGAGAACATCGGCAGCGTGCGCGCCTCGCTCGTCACCTACATCGTGCCTATCCTCGCCCTCATCCTCGGCTGGCTCGTCCTCGACGAGAGCGTCGGCCTCAACACGATCCTCGGCTTCATCCTCATCATCGCCGGCGTCAGCACAGTGATGCGCGGCCAGGCGCCCGCCTCGCAGCGCCAGCCGGAGCCTGTGGCCGCCGCTGTGGGGGAGTAAGTTGATCGACTCACGCGATTCTTGACGCCCTTCAGGCGCGGGTGTAGGGTTGGCGCACTCGATACGCGAGGGGGTCAATGCGCCTTTCCAGGAAGCTCTTGCCGTTCGTCGCCACGATGGCGCTATTCAGCGCCGCGCAAGCGTATGCCTCTGAAGATGCTCCGAGCACTACACCCAATCCAGCATCTCTTGGCGGGTCAACGATTGAGTTCCACTTTCTCGAGAATGGACAGCCGGCAAACGTCTCGCTTGGCTTCTGGGAAGGTGGCACCGTATACGCCGATGGTGTAGCTTGCTTTATCGGCTGGTTCTATGACTCTGGGTTGTACGAAACAATAAGTATTTCAATTGAACTGCGGACTGAGCTGGGCACGATCAAACGTGCGATCAGTTGGAACGGTGGCGACGCCGTCGTTAATGTCGAGCTTGGCGGTGATGCGGAACCAACACCTGCCGCGCTGCCTCAAGCCGGAGGTTACCCGGCGAATCCCCCTTCGCGGTCCCTCGCGGCGTACGCGAGTGCAGCGGCGGGTCTGACTCTCGCACTGGCGCTCGCTTTGTGTGGGAAGCGCGCTCGGAAGACCGACTAAGAATAGGCGTTGACAGTGGGCGGACCGATTCGGTCGAGTTTCGCTCTAACAAGAGTATTGTGATTCTGGAATATCACTGCGTCTTAACCACCAACCATCGAAAATTGCCAAACAAACTCGCCTTCCCGGACCGATATTTCACGTTTGACAGTTGACTTTGCAGCCACTAGAATACTGAACTGGATGGTTGTCGAATCCCCCCGGATTCTATTCCCCGTTTCTTACTGCCTTTGACTCTAGGCCTTGTCGCCTTCCCAGTAATTCGCTTCTAGCCTCTCGGGAGGAGAGTTCTACATGGTTGCCTCGCGCGACGTCGTCTCTGAAAAGTTCAGCGTCCCCAACCTCACCAAGCACTACTCACGGATACCTGACGTGCTGCCCCTGCCGAACCTCGTCGAGATCCAGCTGGACTCGTACGAGATCTTCAAGAAGGAAGGTCTGCGCGAGCTCTTCGCCGAGATCTCGCCGATCTCCGACTTCACGGGCAATCGCCTGGAGCTGCGCTTCGCCGACTACAGCTTCGGCGACCCCAAATACGACCAGGACGAGTGCCGCGAACGCGACGCCACGTTCTCCGCTCCCTTGCGCGTGAACGTCGAGCTCCTCGTCAAGGAGACCGGCGAGATCAAGGAGCAGGAGATCTTCATGGGCGACTTCCCGCTGATGGCGGAGAAGGGCACGTTCATCATCAACGGCGCCGAACGCGTCGTCGTCTCCCAGCTCGTGCGCTCGCCCGGCGTCTACCTGACGTTAGAGCGCGACAACACCAGTGGCCGCGACCTTTGCTACGCCAAACTGATCCCCAACCGCGGCGCCTGGTTGGAGTTCGAGACCTCGAACAAAGACGTCGTCTCCGTGAAGGTCGACCGCAAGCGCAAGATCCCGATCACGACGCTGCTGCGCGCGATTGACGAGCCTGACCTCCTGCCGAAGCACGGCAGCACCAAGGCAATCCGCGAGATCGAAAAGCAGATCGCCGATGCCAAGACCGAACGCGAAGCCGATAAATTGCGCGCGCAGATCCTCCAGCACCTCGGCACGGACGAGCGCATCCTGGCGCTGTTCGAAGACATCGACGACAACGAGAACCACAACTACATGCAGTCGACACTGGATCGCGACCCGGGCGCTACGAACAAGGAAGAGGCGCTGCTGGAGTTCTATCGCCGGCTGCGCCCCGGCGACCCGCCGACGATCGACAACGCAAAGGGGTTGATCACTTCGCTGTTCTTCAACCCCCGCCGCTACGACCTCGGCAAGGTCGGCCGCTACAAAGTCAACAAGCGCCTCCGCCAGGACGTGACGAGGGAGCGCACCCTTTCGCCGGCGGACTTGATGGCGATCGTCCGCGAGATCGTGCGACTGAACAACGGTCATGGTAAGTCGGACGACATCGACCACCTGGGCAACCGCCGCGTGCGCACCGTCGGCGAACTGATCCAGAACCAGTTCCGGATCGGCCTTTTGCGCATGGAGCGGGTCATCCGCGAGCGCATGACGATCACTGATCCGGCCGAGACCGCGCCGAGCCAGCTGATCAACATCCGCCCGGTCGTCGCCGCGATCAAGGAGTTCTTCGGCGGGTCGCAGCTGTCTCAGTTCATGGACCAGACCAACCCGCTGGCGGAACTGACGCACAAGCGGCGCCTCTCGGCACTCGGTCCCGGCGGCCTCTCACGGGACCGCGCCGGGTTCGACGTGCGAGACGTGCACTTCAGCCACTACGGGCGCATCTGCCCCATCGAGACGCCGGAAGGCCCGAACATCGGCCTCATCGGTTCGCTGGCGACGTATGGCCGCGTTAACGAGTACGGCTTCATCGAGACGCCGTACCGCAAGGTCTACCACGCCCTCGCGCCGAAATCGACGCACCTCGTCGGCTGCATTCTGCGTGAGAACGTCACGGACACCAAGAAGAAGATCATCGCCAAAAAGGGAACAAGAATCGATGCCGCGCTGGCGAAGAGGCTGGCGACGCAGAAGGAAGACGTCCCGATCCGCCCCTTCGTTTCGAACGACGTGGAGTATCTCTCCGCTGACGAGGAAGAGGCATTCGTGGTCGCGCAGGCGAACTCGCGGCTCGACGAAGAAGGCCACTTCCTCTCGGACCGCGTCGAGGCCCGGACGGACACGTTCACGACTGCCGCGCCCGAACACATTGACTACATGGACCTTTCGCCGAAGCAGATCGTCTCAGTCGCGGCCTCGCTGATCCCGTTCCTTGAGCACGACGACGCGAACCGCGCGCTGATGGGCGCCAACATGCAGAGGCAGGCGGTGCCCCTCGTCCGGCCGGAAATCCCGCTCGTCGGCACCGGCATGGAGCGGCAGACGGCCGTCGACTCGGGCCAGGTGATCACTGCCGAGAAAGACGGCGAAGTCACGAGTGTGACCGGCCAGGCGATCAGCGTGCGCTACGGCAAGGACGAGCGCACTTACAACCTCAACAAGTTCATTCGCTCCAACCAGGGCACCTGCATCAACCACCGCGCCATCGTGCGCCGCGGCCAGAAAGTTGCTGCCGGCCAGACGCTCGCAGATAGCTCATCGACCGACGGCGGCGAGCTGGCCCTTGGCCAGACGCTGCTGGTCGCCTTCATGAGCTGGGACGGTTACAACTTCGAGGACGCGATCATCATTTCGGAGAAGGTGGCACAGGACGACAAGTTCACCTCGATCCACGTCGAAAAGCACGAGGTCGAGGCTCGCGACACTAAGCTGGGCCCCGAGGAGATCACCCGCGACATCCCGAACGTCGGCGAGGAGAGCCTCCTTGACCTCGATGAATACGGGATCATCCGCGTGGGCGCCGAAGTGCAGTCCGGCGACATCCTCGTCGGCAAGATCACCCCGAAGGGCGAGACTGAGCTGACGGCCGAGGAGAAGCTCCTCCGCGCGATCTTCGGCGAGAAGGCGCGCGAGGTGAAGGACACCTCCCTGCGCGTCCCGCACGGCGAACGCGGCAAGGTGATCGAAACGCGCTTCTTCGCCCGGCCCGACAATGAGACCGCCCGGCCAGCGCACGGCGCCTCCGGCCACCACTGCCGCTGGCCGTTCTACGCTCAGATTACGGACGAACTCCCACCGGGAGTGCAGGCGATGGTCCGCATCTCGATCGCCCAGCGGCGCAAGCTCGCGGAAGGCGACAAGATGGCTGGCCGCCACGGGAACAAGGGCGTGATCGCGCGCATCCTGCCTGTCGAGGATATGCCCCACCTGCCCGATGGCACGCCGGTTGACATCATCCTCAACCCGATCGGTGTGCCGAGTCGCATGAACATCGGCCAGGTGCTGGAAACGCACCTCGGCTGGGCCGCCCGCCGCATGGGTTTCCGCGCCGTGTCGCCCGTGTTCGACGGTGGCAACCCGACGACCATCGAAGACTCGCTCTGCCGGCTCTGGATCTGCGAGCAGGCGAAGGCGCTGCTGACCCCCGAGACTCGCGCCGCGAACGGCCGGAACGGCCACGACAACCAGGTCGGCGAGAATGTCGACCTGGAGAAGGTCACGAAGTGGCTGAAAGACAAGAAGTACGACGCGGCGGACGTCTTCAACGATGACAAACCCGGCGAGGCGCGCCGCATTGGTCTCGAGCTCTGGCTCGAGCAGCAGGGCTCGCGTAACGTGCGCACCAAGTCGTACGTGGAGCTGGACGCAATGGCGGAGAAGTACCTGCTGCAGCGCGGCATCGCCCCGCCGACTTACGGCAAGCACTTCTTGATCGACGGCCGCTCCGGCGAAGGATTCGAGCAGCCAATCACAATCGGCTACATCTACATGCTTAAGCTCGTCCACCTCGTCGAAGACAAGATCCACGCGCGCTCTACCGGCCCGTACTCGCTGATCACTCAGCAGCCGCTCGGAGGGAAGGCGCAGTTTGGTGGCCAGCGCTTCGGCGAGATGGAGGTCTGGGCGCTGGAAGCCTACGGCGCGGCGCACATCCTCCAGGAGCTATTGACGGTGAAGTCCGACGACGTCGTCGGCCGCGTAAAGACATACGAGGCGATAGTCAAGGGCGAGGATATTCAGGAGCCCGGTGTGCCGGAGTCCTTCAAAGTCCTTGTCAAGGAGTTGCAGAGCCTCGGCCTGTCTGTGGAAGTACTGAACGACGAAGAAGAACGGGTCTTGCTGTCCGACACATCGACAGCGGAACTGCCCGACCTGGGTGGTATCGACCTCAGTGGTTTCGAAAAAGGGGAGGACCTAGTTGGCTCTGGAAGTTAATGACTTTAATGCGATCCGAATTTCCCTGGCTTCCCCGGAGCAGGTCCGTTCCTGGTCCTACGGTGAGGTCACCAAGCCGGAGACGATCAACTATCGCACGTTGAAGCCCGAGAAGGACGGCCTCTTCTGCGAGAAGATCTTTGGGCCGACCAAGGACTTCGAGTGCTACTGCGGCAAGTACAAGCGCGTCCGCTACAAGGGCATCGTCTGCGACAAGTGCGGCGTCGAAGTGACCCGCGCGAAGGTGCGGCGCGAACGCATGGGCCACATCGAGCTGGCGTCGCCCGTCGCGCACATCTGGTTCGTCAAGGGCACGCCCAGCCGCATCGGCCTTCTCCTCGACATCTCGCCGCGCGCACTGGAGCGCGTGCTGTACTTCGCGCAGTTCATCGTCACAGAGGTAGACGAGGACGTGCGCAAGGCTGCGCTCGAACAACTGACAAAGGAGATGGACGAGGCCGCCGCGGCCAGCGAGGCCACGAACTCGGAGCGCATCGCCGAGATCGAGGCCGCGACCGCCGAAGCGATCGCCACGGTCGAAGCGCAACGTGAGGAGCGCCTCAAGAACGCCGATGAAGCCGTCGATAAGGAAATCCTTGCCCTTCACGAAAAAGCAGCCGACGCCAAGGTACGTATCGAAGAGATCGGCGTGAAGAAGGCCCCGCGTAAGACGGGGCTCGATGACGATTACATCCTTGCCAAGCGCGGCGAAGTGCTGCCAAAGAAGGCGGTCGAGAAGATCGACAAGGAAGTCGAGCGGCGCATCAAGGCGCTCGAGGCGAGCCGCGGAACTCGCCGCACAGCCGCCGAGGCCGCGCTTACGGTCGACATCGAGAAGGCGCGGCAAGCCGCGCTCACCGAGATGGAGCCGCTGCGCCGCAAAGTAAACGAAGAGCGAGAGGCTGTCCGCGCCGAATACCTTCAGAAGATCGATGAGATCGAGGACCTCAAGGATCCGATCCGCGATGACGAGTGCACCATTCTGGCAGAGCAGACGCTACGCGAGCTCCAGGAGCGCAACCCGGGCCTGGTGAAGGCCGGGATGGGCGCTGAGGCCGCGCTGGAAATCCTCAGCCGCGTCGAGCTTGACCCGCTGGCCCTCAAGCTGCGGGCGGAGATCCAGGACTATAGCGGCCAGCGGCGCAAGAAGGCAACCAAGCGCCTCCGAGTGGTCGAGGCCCTGCGCAAGAGCGGCAACAAGCCGCCATGGATGGTCCTTGGCGTGCTACCCGTACTGCCGCCCGATCTGCGCCCGATGGTGCAGTTGGACGGCGGACGCTTTGCTACCAGCGACCTCAACGACCTCTACCGCCGCGTCATCAACCGCAACAACCGTCTTAAGAGGCTGCTCGAGCTTGGCGCGCCGGAGATCATCATTCGCAACGAAAAGCGGATGCTCCAGGAAGCCGTCGACAGCCTGATCGACAACGGCCGCCGCGGCCGCGCCGTCTCCACCGCCGGCAACCACAAACTGAAGAGCCTTTCGGACATGCTCAAGGGCAAGCAGGGGCGTTTCCGCCAGAACCTGTTGGGCAAGCGCGTTGACTACTCGGGCCGTTCTGTCATCGTCGTCGGCCCAGAGCTGAAGCTGCACCAATGCGGCCTCCCGAAGCGAATGGCGCTGGAGCTGTTCAAGCCCTTCGTCATGCACGGCCTCGTCGCCCGCGGCCTTGCCCACAACATCAAGTCGGCCAAGCGCTTCGTTGAGCGCGCACGGCCGGAAGTCTGGGACATCCTGGACGAGGCGATCAAGCAGCGCCCCGTCCTCCTCAACCGCGCGCCCACGCT
The DNA here is from genome assembly GCA_040882565.1 of Dehalococcoidia bacterium. GTDB lineage: Bacteria > Chloroflexota > Dehalococcoidia > SM23-28-2 > RBG-16-64-32 > CF-162. The sequence goes on along the minus strand of JBBEAZ010000017.1, from coordinate 108,464 downwards.
GCACCGTCTCGGTATTCAGGCGTTTGAGCCGGTGCTGATTGACGGTAGCGCTATCCAGCTCCACCCGCTGGTCTGCACCGCTTTCAACGCCGACTTCGACGGTGACCAGATGGCCGTTCACGTTCCCTTGTCACGCGCCTCGGTGGCCGAAGCTCGCCAGATCATGCTCTCCAGCCAGAACTTGCTCTACCCCTCCAACGGGGAGCCGGTTGTGGCGCCGACGCTGGACATCGTCCTCGGTTGTTACTACATGACCGAGGAAGCCAAGTCCGGGATCGGCGCGTATGACGGGAACCGCCGCGGCATTTACGGTTCGTTCAACGAAGCCAAGATGGCCTTCGCTACTGGGCATCTCGCCCTGCGCGCGCCCATCCGTGTTCGCGACGACCTGACGAATCGCGAGCTGATCGACACAACCGTCGGCCGCATCATCTTCAACGAGGTCTTGCCGCCCAAGATGGGCTTCCGCAACCGCGTGATGGACCGCAAGGCGATCAAGGAGCTTGTCGCGGAGTGCTGCGCCAAGTTCGAGAATCTCGTTGTCGCCGAAATGGTAGACAAGATGAAGGACGTTGGCTTTGAGTTCGCCACGCGTTCCGGCATCTCGATCGCGATGAACGACCTGCGCCTGCCCAAGGAGAAAGAGGCGATGCTGGCCGACGCGGACGCGCGCATCGCTGAAATCGATGAGCAGTTCAACCTCGGCCTGATCACCGAGGACGAGCGCTATGACCAGGCGATTACGATCTGGCGCGGCACCACCGAGAAGGTGCAAAACGTCATCCAGGACAACCTGGAGGAGTACGGCGGCGTCTACATCATGGCCGTCTCCGGCGCCAAGGGTAACATCAGCCAGATCTCCCAGATGGCCGGCATGCGCGGACTGATGAGCGACCCCTCGGGCCGCATCATCGACCTGCCGATCCGCTCGTCCTTCCGTGAAGGCCTGACCGTGCTGGAGTACTTCATCTCCACCCACGGCGCCCGCAAGGGTCTCGCCGACACCGCCCTGCGAACGGCCGACAGTGGCTACCTGACCCGCCGTCTGATCGACGTGGCGCAGGACGTGATCATTAACGAAGATGACTGCGGCACAACTGCCGGCGTTTGGATCGGCGAGCCGTCCGAGAAAGGCCTCTTTGAGTCCTTGAGCGACCGCATCGTTGGCCGCCACGCCGCCATGGATCTCGCCGATCCGAACACCGGCGAGATCATCGTCGAGCGCAACAACGAGATCTCCTTCGAGGCAAGCCAGCAAGTCATGGCCGGAGGCATCGACAAAGTTTACGTCCGCTCAGCGCTGACGTGCCAGACCAAGCGCGGCATCTGCGGCCTCTGCTACGGACGCGACCTTTCGAAGGGCCGCTACGTCACCGAGGGCGAGGCCGTCGGCATCATTGCTGCTCAGAGCATCGGTGAGCCGGGAACACAGCTGACAATGCGCACGTTCCACACCGGCGGCGTGGCAGGGCTGGACATCACATCCGGCCTGCCACGTGTCGAGGAGCTGTTCGAGGCGCGTGTGCCGAAGGGCGCGGCGATGATCGCGGAGATCGACGGCAGCGCCGAACTGATCCGCGACGGCGACCGCCGCATGCTGCGCATCACCAACATCGAGATGTACCGCGACGAGTACACTGTGCCGAAGGGCTCGAAAGTGCTCGTCAAGACGGGCGAGAAGGTGGAGCAGGGCGCGGTCCTCGCGGCCGCCAAGGCGCTACCTAAGAAGAAGGCCGCCAAGCCCAAGAAGGGCAAGGCTCCCGTAGAGGAACAGGCGCTGGTCCCCGCCGAGGGCGACCTCATCGCCCGGACGTCAGGCGAAGTCGCCGTCGAGCGCGGCGGCCGCATCGCGATCATCTTCGAGGAGCGCGAGTCCCGCGACTATCCGATCCCGGCTGCCTCCCGCCTGCGCGTGCATGACGGCGACTACGTCCACGCCGGCCAGGCGCTGACGGAAGGTCCGTTGAACCCCCAGGACATCCTGCGAATCCAGGGCCCAGAGGCGGTGCAGTTGTACCTCGTCGAAGAGGTGCAGAAGGTCTACCGCTCACAGGGCGTGACGATCAACGACAAGCATATCGAAGTGATCGTCCGGCAGATGCTGCGCCGCGTGCGCATCGACGTCTCCGGCGATTCGCCCTTGCTGCCTGGCGAACTCGTGGACCGCTTCCGTTTCGAAGAGGTGAACGCAAAAGTGCTGGCGGAGGGTGGCGAGCCTGCAACCGCGCAGCCGGTGCTCCTTGGAGTCACCAAGGCGTCCCTCAACACGGAGAGCTTCCTTGCTGCAGCCTCGTTCCAGGAGACGACGCGGGTGCTCACGGAGGCGGCTATCAACGGCCAGGTGGACCACCTGCTCGGACTCAAGGAAAACGTGATCATTGGCAAGCTAATCCCGGCGCGCGCGTCCATCTACCTGGAGCCGGTGCCGGTCAGGGTTCCGGACATGTCTCTGACGGGCTTCGGTGGCGGCGACATTGTCGAGGACGGCGAGGCCTCGTTGGAAGACCTCGCGGCTCTCGACGACGACACGGACGACCTGTTCGACGAGGATGCGCTCGTCGGCGAAATGCGCATCCTGCGTGGCGAAGACATCGACAATGCCGTGGTTGAAGAGGAGCCAGCCGAACCGATCGCCGAGGAGTCCAAATAGCTGCACAAGGATTCGACGACCAGGTGAGGCCCGGCCGCGCGCCGGGCCTCCGGCTATCTCGGGCCCGAATTTGCAACCGCGGCTAAACGTTTCTGACCGCTGCCGCCGCCTATAATACTGAGCAGGACAACCTATGGCAGTGAGCCAAGCGAAGCCCCAGGCAGCCGAACCGGCCTCTGACGCCCTTGAGACCGCCCTCACTCAGTTCGACGCCGCGGCGGAGCGGCTGGGACTCGACGAGGGCACCCGCAGCGTTCTCCGCCATTGCAAGCGTGAACTGTCCGTCAACTTCCCCGTCAAGATGGACGACGGCTCGATCCGCGTCTTCAACGGCTACCGCGTCCAGCACAACATAGCGCGCGGCCCCGGCAAAGGCGGCCTGCGTTACAGCCTGCACGTCTCGCTGGACGAGGTCCGCGCGCTGGCGATGTGGATGACCTGGAAGTCAGCCGTCGTCAACCTTCCGTTCGGCGGAGCCAAGGGTGGTGTCATCGTTGACCCACGCGGGCTTTCGGCCTCCGAACTGGAAGACCTGACGCGCCGCTACGCGACCGAAATCAGCATCATCATCGGCCCCGGCGAAGACATTCCGGCGCCGGACATGGGCACGAACCCACAGATCATGGCCTGGATCATGGACACCATCAGCATGCACCAGGGCCACACCGTCGCCGGCATCGTCACCGGCAAGCCCGTCTCGGTCGGCGGCACGCATGGTCGCCTCGAAGCGACGGGCCGCGGCCTTCTCTACGTGATCGAGGAGTTGTGCCATCAGAAGCTCGTCGACCTTACCGAGGCGACAGTCGCCGTGCAGGGCTTCGGCAACGTCGGCGGCGCCGCCGCCGAAATGCTGCACAGCGCGGGTGCCAAGGTCGTTGCCGTAAGCGACGGAACGGGCGGCGTTTACAACGGGAACGGGTTGAACATCTCGTCGCTTAGCGAGTACCGCAGCGACGCCAGGCCGCTCGCCGGCGCCCCGGGCTTCGACCACATCTCGAACGCAGACCTTCTCGCCCTGCCCGTCGATATCCTCATCCCGGCCGCCCTTGAGGGACAACTCAGTGAGGAGAATGCGGCGGACGTGCGCGCGCGCTTCATCGTCGAGGGGGCCAATGGGCCGACGACCCCGGAAGGCGACGCGATCCTCGCCGATAAGGGCGTCTTCGTCGTGCCCGACATCCTCGCCAACGCTGGCGGCGTGATCGTCTCCTATTTCGAGTGGGTGCAGGACCTTCAGTTCTACTTCTGGGAAGAGGACGAGGTGAACGCCAAGCTGCGCAAGGTGATCGGCCGCGCCTACCGCGAAGTCGCGGCAACGGCAGAGACCGAAGACATAGCGATGCGCGACGCGGCGATGGTCCTCGGCGTCGGCCGCGTCGTCGAAGCGACCAAAGTCCGCGGCATCTACCCCTGATCGCCGCCACGTAGTGTTTATCGAATCGTTGCGCGGCGGTACAGGACCGCACGTAACCTTTGGCGTGCCCGGAACGTTGACATAGACGAGTGCTGTGCCAATGGCAGCACTCAGGGAAGCGGGGCGGTGTACAATCGAACGAAAACGCCGAATCTCCGCCTTCGGGCGGGGAGCGGGGGACCCAGTTGAATGGGGTGAATTCCGTCCAAGGGACGGATAGGCGTACTCCTTCTCGCCGAACCCGACAGCTAACCTCGCAGGCGTAGCGAAGGAGAGGCACTTGGTTTTGACCCGTTTTGAGGGCGAGAGACAAGCCTCTCGCCCTTTTGTTGTCTGGTAGGCATGGTAGTGGAACCGCAGCGCGGGCGGTCACTCGTCCGCGAAGAGGATGACCTGAAGGGGTCCGAGGCCCTGGAGGCCACGGGCCGCTTCTCCTGGCGCCTCGAATACACGATGCTCCTCAGCGTCGGCTTCATGCTGACGCTGTTCGCCATCGGCTTCTTCTACTTCAGCACAGACATCAGCAACCTGCGCAGCTACGGCTATTTCGGCGTTTTCGTCATCAATGTCGTCGGCGCGGCGTCCATCTTCTTGCCTTCACCGGCCGCCGCGAGCGTCCTCGGCGGGGGCGCTCTTCTCGACGACTTCCTCGGCGTGCCGGCTTTCGTGTGGGTCGGTCTTGTCGCAGGGCTGGGAGAAGCGATCGGCGAGTTCTCCGGGTACGCGGCGGGATATGGTGGCCGGGTCATCGTCGAGAACCGGCCTTCGTTCGAACGCATGAAGCGCTGGATGACCCGCCGCGGCACGATGACGATGTTCCTGATGTCGACGATCCCGAACCCCCTGTTCGATGTTGCGGGGCTGGCGGCAGGCGCCGTTCAGATGCCGATGCGGCGCTTCTTCCTCGCTGTGCTCGGCGGCAAGATCATCAAGGACATGTGGCTGGCCGGCCTCGCGAGCGCCGGCGTCACCGTCTTCTCACACGTCGTTTAGGGCCATCCGCAGCGCGCCTGCGCTAAGATTGGCCCCGATGTCTGAAACTTTCGGCGCGATCATCGTCGCAGCCGGCGCCGGCAGGCGCATGCAGGGCGCCGACAAGCTGTTTTCGATGGTCGCCGGACGACCGCTCCTGGCCCACGCCGTATCCGCGTTCGAGGCGTGCTGGGACGTCTCTCGCATCGCCCTGGTCATGTCCGACGCCAACATTGAGCAGGGACGTCAGCTGGTGGAGTTCGAGAGCTGGACGAAGGTCGTCGCCATCTGTACAGGCGGAGCGCGCCGACAGGACTCCGTACACTGCGGGCTCCAGAACATTGGCCACTGTGACTGGGTCGCCATTCACGATGGCGGCCGCCCGCTGCTCCGGCCCGGAATGGTCTCCCGCGGATGGGAGGCCGCGCGCGAGACTGGCGCCGCCATCCCCGTCTTGCCGCTTGTCGACACCGTGAAGGAGGTCGACAGCGGCTTCGTGGTCGGCACCCTGGACCGTTCGCGCTACGTCGCGGTACAGACGCCCCAGGTGTTCCGCTACGGGCTCCTCCTGCGCGCTCACCACGAGATCACTGTAGACGTCACGGACGACGCGGCGATGGTGGAAATGCTGGGCGTACGCGTGAAGACGTATGATGGCCGAGCCCGTAACATCAAGATCACGACGCCGGAAGACCTTACCCTAGCGGAGGCATACCTGGGGTGACCGAGCATATGGGCGTGCACGCGGTTTGCCGGACCTTAAAGGAGACTCCGGCCTAGTGCGCGTAGGAATCGGTTACGACATCCATCGCTTCGGGGAGGGGCGCACCTTGGTCCTCGGTGGGGTGGCCATCCCGGGCGAGCCCGGCCTCGCCGGTCACTCCGACGCGGATGTGCTGCTGCACGCGATCATCGACGCGCTGCTCGGCGCGGCCGCGCTGGGAGACATCGGTACGTTCTTCCCGGCAGACGACCCGCAATGGAAGGGTGCCGACAGCGCGCACCTCCTCGAGCGAACGCTGGACCTCGTTCATAGCGCCGGCCATGTGGTCGAGAACGTGGACGCGACGGTCATCGCCGAGAAACCGCACCTGGCTCAGCACGTGCCGGGGATGGTCGCGCGGCTGACGGCGCTGCTGGATGCGCCGGTGAACGTGAAAGCGACGACCAACGAAGGTATCGGCGAGATTGGACGCGGAGAGGCCATCGCGGCGATGGCCGTGGCGTTGTTGCGTCCCGCAGCCGAATGAGCGTCGCTGCTTCGCTGGCGCATTGACGACTTGACGCCGTTTTCGTACACTAAATGGGCCTCCTTGTGGGGCGAATTTTTTTGGCGTCCGGCGGAAACGACGGCCGAAGTGGCGCAAAGGTAGCGCAAGCGATTTGTAATCGCTAGGTTGCGGGTTCGAGTCCCGCCTTCGGCTCCACTTGTAAAGGGTAGAGGCGCTAAGGCAACGCAAGGCGGGGTGGCAGAGCGGTCAATTGCACCAGGCTGTAAACTTGGCGCCCTTTGGGCTACGCAGGTTCGAATCCTGCCCCCGCCACCAGAATTCGATCGTAATGCGCGCCCGCGTAGCTCAGTTGGTAGAGCGCGTTCTTGGTAAGAACGAGGTCATCGGTTCGAGTCCGATCGCGGGCTCCAGTACGCAAACAACGACATAGCAAGCAGGAGCAGGCACAGGCCGCTTGTTTCCTGTATCATACCGCCGCGCTATCATAGGAGAGTCGGCCCAGAGCCGCGCCCCGGCGCGAGCCGAACCAACAGGAGGAAAACCCACAAATGGCCAAGCAAAAGTTTGTGCGCACGAAGCCGCACCTTAACGTCGGTACCATCGGTCACATCGACCACGGCAAGACCAGCCTCACAGCTGCGATGACCAAGGTCATGGCCCTCAGACAGCAGGCCGAATACCGCGACTTCTTCAGCATCGACAAGGCGCCGGAAGAGCGCCAGCGCGGCATCACTATCGCCATCGCGCACGTCGAGTACGAGACGCCGAACCGGCACTACGCCCACATCGACTGTCCCGGACACGCCGACTACATCAAGAACATGATCACCGGCGCTGCCCAGATGGACGGCGCGATCCTCGTCGTCGCAGCCAACGACGGCCCGATGCCGCAGACCCGCGAGCACGTGCTCCTGGCCCGCCAGGTGGAGGTGCCGGCGATGGTCGTGTTCCTGAACAAGGTCGACATGATGGAAGACCCCGAGCTTCTCGACCTGGTCGAGCTTGAGGTCCGCGAACTGCTCAGCAAGTACAACTTCCCCGGCGACGACATCCCGATCGTCCGCGGCAGCGCGCTCAAGGTCCTTGAGAGCACCGCAACGGATCCGGACGCACCCGAATACAAGTGCATCTGGGAGCTGATGGACGCCGTCGACAATCACATTCCGGAGCCGGAGCGCCCGCGCGACAAGCCGTTCCTGATGCCGATCGAAGACGTCTTCGGCATCAAAGGCCGCGGTACTGTCGTCACGGGCCGTATCGAGCGCGGGATCGTCAAGACGGGCGAGGAAATCGAGATCGTTGGATTCACGCCGACACGCAAGACAGTCTGCACCGGCGTCGAGATGTTCCAGAAGACTCTTGACCAGGGTGAGGCCGGCGACAACGTCGGCTGCCTCCTCCGTGGTGTTGAGCGTGAGGATGTCGAGCGCGGCCAGGTTCTGGCCAAGCCCGGCTCCATTACACCGCACACCGAGTTCGAGTCGGAGGTCTACTGCCTGAGCAAGGAAGAGGGCGGCCGCCACACGCCGTTTTTCAATGGCTACCGACCGCAGTTCTACATCCGCACGACCGACGTCACGGGCAGCATTAAGCTTCCCGAAGGCGTCGAGATGGTGATGCCGGGCGACAACATTAAGATGATTGTCGAGCTGGGATCGCCGGTCGCGCTGGAAGAGGGTGTGCGGTTCGCGATCCGCGAAGGTGGCCGCACCGTGGGCGCGGGAGTGCTCACCAAGATCCTGAAGTAATCAATGGCCAAGAAAGAAGACCGCCTCCCGATCGATCTGGCGTGCCCGGAGTGCCGCAACCGTCCGTATACGACGACGAAGAACCGCCGCAACGATCCGGACCGGCTGGAGCTCCGCAAGTTCTGTCCGCACTGCCGCCAGCACCGCGTCTTCAAGGAAGCGCGCTAAGTGTCGAACCGCGCGCTGCGGCGTCAGCAGACCAAGGAGCCGAAGGGCAAGGCCCGCTCGTCCGGCCGCACGATGCCGACGACCGGGCCGCGGACGCCGGGCCGCAAGACTTCGGGCGGCGGCATCCTCTCCTGGCGGCCGCAGTTCCTCGTTGACGTTGTCAGCGAGCTTCGCAAGGTCGTCTGGCCGGAGCGCGAAGACGTTGTCCATCTGACAGTCGTCATCGTTATCGTCACAATCATCATCGGCGCCGTACTCGGTGCTATCGACATCGGCTTCGGCTGGTTGATCGACCGGACTCTGTTGAACTGAGTGGGTTGGCTGTAGGTGGTTAAGAAACGCAAAGGGGCGACGCAAGTCGTCGAAGAAGAAGCCCTGCCGTCCAAGCACGCCCGGCTGGAGATCAGCGAAGAGGAGATGTTCCAACCGGGCCGGGCCTGGTACGTCATCCACACCTACTCCGGCTACGAGGATAAGGTCAAGACAAACCTGGACCAGCGCATCAAATCGATGGACGCCCAAGACCTCGTCTTCCGCGTCATCGTTCCATCAGTCGACGAGATCGAGATCCGTGACGGCCAACGCCGCACGGTCCCCCGCAAGATTTTCCCCGGCTACGTGCTCGTCCAGATGATGCCGCTCAAGCAGGACGACCCGGAGGCGACCGAAGCCGACAAGGCGCTCTCTAGCAAGGCGTGGACAGTCGTCCGCAACTCGCCCGGAGTGACCGGCTTCGTCGGCTCCGGTACCGCCCCGACACCGCTGGAAAAGTCCGAAGTACAGTCAATCATCCGCCAGATGAAGGCAGAAGAGCCCCGCGTTAAGGTCGGTTTCACTGTCGGCCAGAGCGTGCGCGTCGTCGACGGGCCGTTCTCTGACTTCGTCGGCACAGTGGAAGACATCAACCCGGAAAAGGGCAAGGTCAAGGTCTCCGTCTCGATCTTCGGACGCGAGACACCGGTTGAACTCGACTTCCTGCAGGTGGAGCGCCTGTAGCAACGCCCACGGCCGGGATGGGCTATCATTTCATGACCGGAAGAGTGTACAGACATGGCTAAGAAAGTTCGCGCAGTAATCAAACTCCAGTTGCCCGCGGGGCAGGCAACGCCGGCGCCGCCGGTCGGCCCTGCTTTGGGTCAGCACGGCGCCAACATCATGGCGTTCGTCAAGGAATACAACGAGCGCACGTCTACACAGGCCGGGAGCATCATCCCGGTCGAGATCCTCGTCTTCGAAGACCGCTCCTTCACATTCACCCTCAAGACGCCGCCCGCTTCGGACCTGATCCGCAAGACAGTCGGCATCGAGAAGGGCAGCGCGACTCAGAAGCGCGAGAAGGTGGGCACAATCACGCGCGACCAGGTCCGCCAGATCGCCCAGACCAAGATGAAGGACCTCAACGCCAATGACATCGAGGCGGCCATGCGCATGGTAGAAGGCACCTGCCGCAGCATGGGCGTGGAAGTAGCAGGGTAGCAGAATGCCAAAGCACGGAAAGAAGTACCGCGACGCTATCGAGAAGATCGAAGAGAACAAGGAGTACGAGCCGCGAGAGGCGATCACCCTCCTCAAGGAGATCGCCTACGCGAAGTTCGACGAGACCGTCGAGCTCCACATCCGCACCGGCCTCGACACTCGCCACGCTGACCAACAGTTGCGCGGCACAATCGTCCTCCCGCACGGCCTCGGTAAGAGCCAGCGAGTGCTCGTCTTCGCCGAGGGTGAAGCAGCTCGGCTCGCCGAAAGCGCGGGCGCCGACGAGGTGGGCGGCGACGCTCTCGTCAAGAAAGTCGAAGGCGGCTACCTGGACTTCGAAGTGGCACTCGCAACCAAAGAGATGATGGGCAAAGTCGGCCGCCTCGGACGTGTCCTCGGTCCACGCGGCTTGATGCCGAACCCGCGCACCAACACCGTCGTCGAGGGCGAGGACCTGCCACGGGCGATCAAGGACGCCAAGCAGGGACGCGTCGAGTTCCGCACCGACCGCACGAACCTCGTCCACGTCCCGATTGGCAAGGTCAGCTTCTCCGCCGAAGCGCTCACAGACAACCTGGCGGCGCTCATCGACGCCATCCAGCGCGAGAAACCGCAAGGCTCCAAGGGCCAATACCTGCGGTCGCTGACGCTCACGTCAACGATGGGTCCTGGCATCCACCTGGACATCGTCGCGACGACCGGCATGGGCGCCGCGGTGGCCGCCTGAGCTTGAACCAACCGGCGGAGCGCGATACGATTCTCCGCGTGCCAACTGAATAGCGAACGTCTCGCCGTAGACAGCAGGTCCCGCAAGGGTTAAGTCGCCGAGAGGTGGGCCCGCCGAGGTAAGGACAAGATCGGGTTTCAGACCCGCGCACTGTCTCTTGCTGATACGGCAAGGGATTTTTCTTTGTCCCGGGGAACGCCTCGGGCGGAAACGGAGGGCCTATGCCCACAGAAGCGAAAAGAGCCGCGGTCGCCCAGCTGAAAGACATGCTGGAGCGCTCCACAATCGTCGTCAGCGGCGAGTACCGGGGCCTCACGGTGCCGGAGATGCAGGCGTTGCGACGCAAGCTCCGCGAGGGCGGCCTTGAAGTCCGCGTGATCAAAAACTCGCTCCTCAAGCTCGCCGCCGAGCAGGCCGGCAAGCCCGAGGTCTTCGAAATCGTCAACGGGCCGACGGCGATCGCCATCGGCTACGAGGACATCATCGACGCGGCCAAGGCGATCGTCGAATATGCGGGCCAGGCGCCGGCCGCGTTCAAGCTCGCCGGCGGATACCTGGACGGCACGATCCTGGACGCCGCCGGATTGCGCGACCTGACCAAAGTCCCGCCGAGACCCATTCTGCTGTCCATTTTCCTCGGCACCCTCCAGAGCCCGCTCGCCAACTTCGTCGCGCTCATGGAATCACCCCTGCAGGAACTCACTGGACTCTTGCAGGCGCTGCTCAGCGAGTTCCCCGGTCTCATCGAGGCCAGGGCACGCCAACTGGAAAGCACACCGGCTTAGAACAGACCCGGGCTCCGGCCCGGCCTATCACCCAAGGAGGAACAGAAACATGGCTAAGGCTGACGCAAAGGTCGACCAGGTCCTGGACATCATCAAAGAGATGACGATCCTCGAACTGCGCGACCTCAACACCAAGATCCAGGACGAGTTTGGCATCACGGCTGCCGCACCCGTGGCTGCTGTCGCGGCCGCCGCCCCGGCCGTCGGTGGTGGCGGCGACGGCGCTGCCGCCGCTGTCGAAGAGAAGAGCGAGTTCAACGTCGTCCTCAAGGAAGCCGGCGCGAACAAGATCAACGTGATCAAGGCTGTCCGTGAAGTCACATCGCTTGGTCTGAAGGAAGCGAAGGACCTCGTTGAGGCCGCGCCGACGAACGTCAAGGAAGGCATCTCCAAGGCCGACGCGGAGGCCGCCCAGAAGAAGCTCCAGGAGGCCGGCGCTACCGTCGAACTGGCGTAACGGGTAATATAGCCGGGCCGGGCGCAGCCCGAATCCCGACGCACCGGCCCGGCGTTTCTTACCTGTGATGCATTGCTTCGCTTGCGACCGCCCCTCAACCCGGCAATGCCAGCGTTGCGGCAACCACTACTGTCTTGACCACGGCTCTGGCCTCTGCGCCGCCTGCCTCGACCCCGTCCGCGCTGCACCTTCATCCGGCGCCTTCCGCATCGCTCTCGCCGGGCTGCTCGGCGCCAGCGTGCTCGCGCTCTGGCTACTTGTGCGGCCGCCGTCCGTCCCCGGCGAGAGTTCCGGGATCATCCAGCAACCAGAGGAGTCACCGGGGTTCACGCCTGGTCTGACGCCTGCGGGCGCTACACCGACGCCGGGCCCCACGCTTACCGGTGGCGTGACGCCGACGCCCGGAACGGCCACCGAGGCACCCACCGCCGCGCCCACCGAGGTTCCGACCGACGCCCCTTCCGGCCCGATCGAGTACATCGCGGTCGAGGGCGACACGTGGTTCGGTATCGCCGCAGCCTTCGGAGTGGACGCGGAGAGTCTTGCCGCGTACAACGGCTACACGCTGGAAGAATTCTTCCAACCGGGCGACGTGATCCTCATCCCGCAGTAGCCCTCCCAATGTGCGACACGCTCTGCGTCGTTCGCCCCTCTGGCGCGCTCTTCGCCAAGAACTCCGACCGCCCTTCGAGTGAGGTCCAGCTCATCGAAGCGCTGCCCGGGCGCGCGTCCGGCGGCACGCTTCGCACTCAGTACCTCGATCTCCCGGACACCGGCGCGTTCGCGATGCTGAACTCGCGACCCGATTGGCTCTGGGGTCTGGAGCACGGCGTGAATGAGTGTCGCGTCGCCATTGGCAACGAGAAGGTCTGGACGACGCTCGATCCGGCGAAGGAGCCGGCAGCACTCATCGGCATGGACCTCGTGCGCCTCGGCCTCGAGCGCGCCTGCAGCGCCGACGAAGCGCTCGCCGTGATGACGACGCTCCTTGAGGAATACGGCCAGGGCGGCCTCTGCGATCAGACCACGGGCGAGTCGTACTTCTCGTCGTTCATCATCGCGGATCCGCGCGGCGGCTGGGTGCTGGAGACGAGCGGCCGTTCCTGGGTCGCGGCACCGGTCCGGAACGCCGCTGCGATTTCCAACCGCCTCACCCTGCGGACGGAGTGGACGCGCTCCTCGGCGGACGTCGTCCCCGGCACGGACTGGGACACCTTCCGCCATCCTGCCGCACCAACCGCCCACGCCGACGTCCGCCTTGCCGCCAGCCGCGCGTGCATTGCGGGCGTCGCTCCCGGGGCCCTGACCCCGGCTGACCTTGCCGCCCATCTGCGCGATCATGGCACCGGACCCTGGGGTGCACCGGGCGATAACGCGGCGCGCGTCTCGCTGCCGCCCGGCGAATTCCGGCCCGATGGCACCGGAGTCAGCGTCTGCATGCACATCCGTGGCTTCCAGAACACTACCTCGTCCATCATCGCGGAACTCCCTGCCGACCCGGAGACGCCCATGCGGGCGTGGGTCGCGCCTGGCAACCCATGTGTCAGCCTGTTCCTGCCGGTGTTCCCGCCCTACGCCGTGCCTACTGCCCTTGCCGATCCAGCGACCTGGCGCGCCCTCACCACCCTGCGTGACCACGTCGAGGCGGACTCCTCCGCGCTGCCGGAGATTCGCGCGGTGTTCGCGCCACTGGAGTCGGAACTGTGGTGCGAGGCGGACGAGATTGCGACACAAACAGACCGCCACGACGCGTTCGTGCAGTTGGCGTGGAAGCGGGTTAGCGAGGCGCTCAACCGGCTGCGAACGCTCGGGTGACAATTACCGCTTCCAGATCGCGGTCTATCCGGCATAACCTCTCGCCATGACACAGACCCTTGACGTCCGCCCTCTGATCCGCGATATGCCCGTTGACGAGCGACCGCGCGAGCGCCTGCGGATGCGCGGCCCGGAGGCGCTGACTAACGCCGAGTTGATCGCGATCCTCTTGCGCACGGGCGTGAACGGCGAGAACGCAGTTGCGGTCGGCCAGCGTATCCTCGCCAAGTTCAACGGCCTGGCCGGGCTCCACAACGTAGGCTTCGGGGAGTTGTGCAACCAGCATGCAATGGGCGCCGCCAAGGCCTGCCAGCTGCTCGCTGCCGTCGAACTGGGAAAGCGCATCGTCAACGCCAGGCCGCCGGAGCGACGCGTGATCCGCTCACCCGAGGACGTCTTCGCGCTGCTCTTCGCCGACATGGCGCTCCTCGAGCAGGAACACCTGCGCGTCGTCCTTTTGAGCACCCGCAACGAGGTGCTGGCAACGCGCGAAGTCTACCGCGGCAACGTGTCGAGCGCTCTCGTACGCGTCGCTGAAGTCTTCCGTGACGCCGTCCGCGACGGCTGTCCGAGCATCATCGTCGTGCACAACCACCCTTCGGGTGACCCCTCACCCAGCGCTGAAGACGCGGCGCTAACCAAGCAACTGGTGGAAGCCGGCAAGCTGCTGGGAGTCGAGGTGCTGGACCACGTGATCATTGGCCGCAACGGCCACGCCAGCCTGAAGGACCTGAAGCTGGGTTTCTCCTAGTCGGAGTTTTCGTACAACCGTATTGTCTCGAGGGCCTCCCGAAGGACGTCGATGGTGATCGGTCGCTGGGCGAAGACAGGCACAACTTTCACTGCTCCTCCGTCAGGAGTCCGCCAGGTCAACAGCAGACCCGACCAGAGTTCATTCAAGGCGTAAATGCGTCGCTTGCACGAGTCCGGTGGCTCTTGCGCGTCCGGCTCGGGATATTCGAACGGATCCGCCTGGTACGCCGTAAACAACCACCCACCGATCTCTTCCTCATGCACGGAAACGCAGTCCGGGTCGTCCAGGACTTCAAGCGCGGTCGATGTCTGGTAGTTCGCCCAGCCCTGCGCACTGAGCGTCTCGATTGCAACGCCCGCCATGTATTCAGAGGTGATGTAACTGACACCGCGCGCCGCGGACGATTCCCATGGCGGGCCGGAAGCCGCCCTGACCAGGGACTTGCCTCCATCCTGCGCGTCCCACCGCTCGCCGAACCAATACACCGGCTTTGGCGGCCCCTCCGGGTCGAACTCGTCCACGCCGAGCGTGGAGGTGAACTGCTCGGGATCGAATAACGCCTCCGTCTGTGGGTCAGCCGGAACGAACTCGTGTTCGTATGACGTTCGCAGGTCAGTGTCGAGTTCGCCATCAAACTTCACGGTGTACTGGGAGTCCAGCGCCAGTAGCGTCTCGCCGTCGAGGTAGATGACGGACGTTAGCTCCAAAAGTCGGTTACCCGCCTCCTCCGGGTCGTCCGGTTCCAACCGATAGTAATGCGTCACGACCACCGCGTCCCTGCCGTCACGATCGTCCTGTCCGACCGATACGTCGGCACCGGCTTGGCAAGCCAACAAGGCGCCCAGCCAGGTTGCGGGCGTGCTGCACTGCGCCGCCTGGTGAGGCTCCGACAAGCCGACGCCATGAGCGCCGAGCATGTAATCGCCCACGAGCAGAGAGCCTTGATCAGAATCGTCTGCGCCGGGGTAGAAAATCGCTCCTAGAGCTGGGTTGAGCCACATCTCGCCTGCAGCAGGCGGGGAGTCGATTCCGCCGCTGAAGCCAGTGGTCGTGAACACGGTGTGCAGGATCTCTCCGTCATGGGAGACCGCGTCAGCCACAGCCGCATACAGGTCATCAACCGTCATTTCGTTGACCGCGACGTGTTCGTCACCACCCGATGACAGTACTGTCCATGCCAACACTGCGACCCCGGCTACAGTCGCCACTACCACGACAGCACCGGCGACCGGCCAGGCCGGTGACGCGACAGCGCGCTCCCACCAGCGCGCCGGCCTCTCGGTGGCCGCCACCGCTTCGTACCGCGAGTTCACGCCGAGTCTAGAGTTGATTTGCGTGACGTGATACTTCACGCCGTCGCTGCTGATCCCAAGCCGCTCGGCGATCTGGTCATTGGTAAGCCCTTGGCGTACCAGGTCCAGGACTTCGCGCTCGCGACGGCTGAGGTCGTCTGTTTGTCCCACGACCAGATTATCGAGGCCGACTGGCAAGCCATGCACTACCAGAAATCTGCCCAAATCTGTTGGTGCAGCACGCTATAATGCCGCCATGTCGCGCTACAAGCTCCTGGCGCTGGACCTGGACGGCACCCTGCTCAACTCCGCGATGCGCATGTCCGAGGCCAACACCGAGGCGCTCTCAGAAGCCAAGGCAGCAGGTCTGGCGATCGTCCTCGCCACGTCGCGCTGGTTCGGGCTCGCCAAGCGCACGTCAGACCGATTGGGTCTGGAGACGCCGATCATCTGCTCGAACGGCGCCGAAGTGCGCTACCCGGACGGGCGCGAGATCCTGCACCTCCCGCTAGATGCTGAAGCGACACGGGAAGTTGTGACCTGGGGCGACGACCACGGCTGGGAGATGTTCACGACTGTCGGCCACGCGACCTACATGCAGATGCGCCCGGGCATCATCCCGGAGAAGCTGCCGGGAGGCCTCCGCATCGCCGAGCGTCACTCCGACCACCTCGGCGAGGGCGCCGCGACGTGCGTCCAGATCTGGCAGGAGAACGCCGTGCGCGAAGTCGGTGAGCGCTTCGGGCCGAAGTACGGCGACCGCGTGCACTTCTCGTTCAACACGCCGGTCGGCCAGCCGCACTACGTCGTGCTGAACCACCCTGACGCCGAGAAGGCGCATGCTCTTGAGATCGTCTGCCGCGAGCTTGGCATTTCACGAGCTGAGACGGTCGCAATGGGCGACTCTGAGTCCGATATCGAGATGCTGCGCTTCGCCGGGCTTGGCATCGCCATGCGCAACTCCCCGGACGAGGTCAAACGCGCCGCCATCCACGTCGCCCCCACGAACGACGAAGACGGCGTCGCGTGGGCCGTCCGCCGCTTCCTGCTGTAGTTACTTGATGTGCGCCCGCGCCTCGTCCTCGACGACGCGGTATACATCGACGATCGGCATTCCGCTCGCCTCCGCCAACCGCCAGCACGCCTCGTACTCGGGCGCGATGCTGGGTGGCTCGCCCGGCAGGCGTTTCACCTTGGCCGCCGCGGGACCCAGCGACGACTCGAACTCGATGACCTCACGCTCAGCCTCCCAGCGCGACACCGGCCGCACGCGCACGCCAAGCGTCGATGTCTCACGCAGGATCAGGCGCGCGATCTTTTCTTCATCTGCTTCACTGCAGATGGCCGAAAGCATGACGCCGGGGCGGTTCTTCTTCATCTGTAGCGGTGTAAACCAGGCATCTGCAGCGCCCTCCGCCAGCAGCTTCTCGAGCGCGTAGCCCAGCATCTCCGGCGTCATGTCGTCGATATTCGTCTCGATCAGCACCATCGGTCTCGTTGCGCCTGCCGCGCCTTCGCCGGTCCAGAGACGCAGTACATTGGGCCGCCCCTCCGGGTCGCGCGAACCGGCGCCGTAGCCAACGCGCTCGACCGTCATCTCCGGGCGCTCGAAGTGCGCGAGCGTTGTGACGATTGCTGCGCCTGTGGGCGTAACAGCTTCGCCGACCACGGCGTCAGCGCGACGGAGTGGGGCGTTCGCGCGTCGCAGAAGTTCCAGGGTCGCCGGCGCGGGTACCGGCAGCGTGCCGTGCGGCCCGTGAGCTTCGCCCTCGCCGGCTGGCAATGGAGAGCAGAAGACAGCCTCCACGCCCAGCAAACGCAGCCCGGCCACCGTGCCCATCACGTCGACGATCGCGTCCACTGCGCCAACGTCATGAAGGTGCAGCGTCTCGATCGTCTCGCCGTGTACCGCCGCTTCCGCCTCGGCAAGTCCGCGAAACACGCGCGTGCCGCCATCCTTGTCCGCCTCGGGCAGCCGAGATCCGGCGATGAGCTCCGCCACCTCGCGGAACGTGCGTGGCTCGGGTTCGCCCTGCACAGCCACGCTGACGTGCGTCGCGGCAATGCTTGCACGGATCACCTTACGCGCATCGAGGGTGTATCCGTCGAGCGGTAAGCGCGCCAATTCTTCTCGCAGCGCCTCCGCCGGAACGCCGGCGTCGATGATCGCACCCAGCAGCATGTCGCCGCTGACGCCGGAAAAACAGTCGACGTAGCCGATGCGCACGCTAGTCGTCCTGCCGGACGCTCTGGCGGTTGATGACAGCAGCGAGGTAGCCGGCGCCGAAGCCGTTGTCGATGTTGACTACCGAAACGCCTGCTGCGCACGAGTTGAGCATCGCCAGCAACGGGGCAAGGCCGCCGAAGCTTGCACCGTATCCGATCGACGTCGGCACCGCGATGACCGGCGCGGAGACAAGGCCGGAGACCACGCTCGGCAATGCGCCCTCCATGCCCGCGACCACCACGATCGCGCGGGCAGCGCGCAGGCGGTCCAGTTTGTCCAAGAGACGATGCAGGCCGGCAACGCCGACGTCGTACATGCGGTCCGCGGCGCTCCCCATGATCTCGACCGTCACCGCTGCCTCCTCTGCCACAGGCAGGTCGGACGTGCCAGCGCAGGCTACGACGACGCCCGGGCGCTTAGCAGCATTGTTCCGTTCTAGCGTAATGGCGCGCGCCTGGGCGTGATAGATGGCGTCCGGCAAGGCGGCCTTCACGGCCTGGTACGCGGCAACGTCCGCGCGCGTCACGAGCACGGTCTCGCTCTGCGCCGCCAACCGCTCGGTGATCGCCGCGATCTGCTCCGGGGTCTTCCCCAGGCCGAGCACGACCTCAGGAAAGCCGGTGCGCAGCGCCCGGTGGTGATCGAGCGCTGCGAAGCCCAGGTCCTCGTACGGCAGCCTACGCAGGCGCTCAACGGCAGCAGGCACCGTTATTTCGCCGCTTTGCAGCGATTCAAGCAATTCCTTCAGGCGTGTCTCATCCATTGTGTTGCCGCACGATTGTAGCGCGTGACCTGCCTAGACCGCGAAATACACGATCAAGAACACCCCGGCCACCAACCGGTACGCCACAAACGGCAGGAAACTCCGCGTCTGCACCAGCTTCAGCAGCACGCCGATGCTCAACCAGCCGACGAACGCCGCCACGATTGCCCCGGCGATGATCTGGTCCAGGTTGCCAGCGATCCTGTCGTTACTGATGGCGTCGGTCAGCGTCAGCAGGCCCGCCCCGGCGATCGCGGGCGTCGACAGGAGGAACGAGAAGCGCGCCGCCTCCTCTCGCGTGTATCCAAGCAGAAGCCCGGCGGAGATCGTGATCCCCGAGCGCGAGACGCCCGGCACCAGCGAAATGGCCTGCACGGAGCCGATAAGGAGGGCGTCTCGCAGGCCCGCTTCGCCAAGCGTGCGCTGCGGGCGGCCCGCCCATTCAGCGAACGCCAGGACGACGCCGAAGATGATGAGCATCACTCCGACGACGATGGGAGAGCGGACCTCGTCCTCCACCCAGTCGTTCAGCGCGAACCCAAGCACCGCGATGGGCACTGAGCCGGCGACGACGAGCATCATCATGCGGTCGTCGTAAACGCCTGAGAATTCGGGGCGCCGTTCGCCGGTTAGGCGCAGCAGAAGGCTGCGCAGCATCTGCCGCCACTCGCGCCAGAAGAAGGCGAGGACGGCGACCGTTGTGCCGAGGTGCAGCGAGACGTCAAACGTCAGGTCGTCGGTGAGCTCCCAGCCGAGGAGCCGCCGCAAGGCGATGAGATGACCGGAGGAAGAGATGGGCAGAAACTCTGTTAAACCCTGGACGATTCCCAGGACAATGGCGCGCAGAACGTCTTCCATGCCGCGCCTGTAGCATAGCCGCGCAGCCAGTGGGGAGCCATTTCACCCGCAACTTCCGGGTGGCGGAACGGCGCGCCAAATCTCTCAGAGTTTCGCTTGTAACTCAAAATCGTCGCTGTTATACTCCGCGCACAACATAAAAAGGGGGAGGGAACAGTGGTAGGAATGTCAGGCGCAACCGGCTTTCCGCGGTGTCAGAAGTGTGATGTCGGGGACCTTGTCCCACTTTCGGATTTCGGCAGCCAGGGAGCGGCTATCTACTACAAAGCGTGGGCATGCACCAATCCGTCTTGTGGCTTCAACATCAAGATCCGCAACGGCGATCTCTACATCGACGAGCCGATCAGTAGCGGCGCGATGCATACACCCCGCGTTCGCGCTTAGTAGACCCCGCTTAAACTGAATGCGGAAAGGCCCCCGTTTCGGGGGCCTTAATCTTTGTCCGCTATCATGCCTGCAATGCCTCTCGCACCTATTCGCATGTCTAAGAGGTCACTTCGAGAAGCCGCTCCGCTCTGTTACGAGCGCCGGGGATACCGCGTCTCCAGTACCGAAGGAACCCCCAAAGCGTTACTAATTCTGTGGTTGGACTGTGGAGGCGGCATCTGACGACCGCGCGCCCCGTCGCGCTAGCCGTCGTGATACTCGCGGCGGCGGCCTTGCATCTCCTACCTACAGCGCGCTCCGCCGCTGCCCACCACCTCTGCCCCAACACCGGCAGCCCCAGCGGCCCCTTCGACATACAGACATACGAGGCGCTCGACTACAGGGAGAGTTACGCCCGCGCCCTTGAGCTGGCCGGCTACAACCTTGTCTCTCCGGAGAACGCTGGTTTCGCCCTTCCGGGCATCGAGACCGGCCTCCGCAACGGCCCTCAGGGAGTCGCCGTGCCGTACGTCCCGCCCGTGATCCTCAAGTCCATCGCCTACCTGGAGAGCGGCTGGGCGCAGGCTAGCTACACCCCCCTCGTCGACTACGGTGAGACGGGCCCCGTTCTCGCCTCACACGACTGCGGTTACGGCGTCATGCAGGTCACAACCGGCATGCAGAACATCTCCGGCGTCCCGAACCTGGACCAGGCGATGATCGGCACGCACTACGCCTTCAACATGGTGCGCGGCGCCCGCATCCTCGCCGACAAGTGGAACATGTCTCCCGAATACCGGCCGGCAGTCGGCGACCGCAACCCGAACTTGATCGAGAACTGGTATTACGCGATCTGGGGATACAATGGCTTCGCCTACTCCAACCACCCGCTGAACCCCGCCTACCAGACAACGCGCGTCCAGTACAGCTGCGGCACTGCCGACGACGGCTACGGACACGACCGCACACAGTACCCCTACCAGGAGCTCGTCCTCGGCTGCGTGCAGCGTCCCCCCTTCCGTGCCGGGAGCCAGCTCTGGCCGCCGCAGGACGTCCACCTGCCGGAGCTAACGGAGGCCACCTTTGCCGTGCCGCTGTCCCTGGAGAACTGGAACCCGTGCTCGTACAACCTCAATTGCGCGGCCATGGATATGCCCACGCCCAACACCTGGCACACCGACGCCACGGTGCTCAATGTCACCCGCGACCAGATCCTCGGCACGCCTACGATGTCGCTATCGTCGGGTGGGGCAAACGTGTCGCTCGATAGCACAACTACCGCGACGACCGTCGGCTTCGACGTGATCAACGCGGGTACCGGCGTCCTCGGTTACCAGGCGCTCAGTGATAGCTCGTGGCTCAAGGTCTCGCCAGCGGCGGGTGTCGCTCTCGGCAGTGACCTAGGCGCGAGGAACGGCGCTATCACTGTCACCGTCAATGCCACAGGTATGACGCCCGGCAACTATACGGCGCACGTCACACTATCCTCGCGCTACGTCGCGAACCCGCCGAGCACTTTCACGGTGAACCTAACAATGGGCACACCGGCGCCGACGCCCGCGCATGACGGAAAGTGGGGCGACAACAACTGCACCCAGGCTCCGCCGGACCCGGTAGACTCGCTGCTGACGCTGCGCCACGACGCCGGGCTCGACGCCAACACGCAAGGATGTCCGGGCATCGGCGCTGAGTTGCACATAGCCACCGTCTTCATCTGGGGAGACGTCGACTGCAACGGCCAGGTTAACCCCGTCGATTCGCTAAAGATCCTGCGCTTTGACGCCGCGATGGGCGTTCAGCAGGAACCCGGCTGCCCGGCCATGGGCGCCGCTATCGTCTTCCCCGGTTAGTTCTCTTGACCGTGAGGTCAGGCCGCCGTAGGCTGACGCTCATGCGTTTCAGCCGACACTGGACCATCCTCTTTCTGGCAGTCGCTATCGCGGCCCTAAGCCTCTCGCGCCCAACGTCCGGAGCGGCCGGTGACCTCGATCAAGGTTTCGGGACCGGTGGCGTCGCCATCGCTGAGATAGGTGGTCCCGGAAGTCGCGCTCTCGCGCTCGACCTACAGGACGACGGTAAGATCGTGGTGACTGGGCAGGACCAACAGGGGAACCTGATCGTCATCCGTTTCAACTCTGGCGGCTCATTGGACACGAGCTTCGCCGAAGACG
Source organism: Dehalococcoidia bacterium (assembly GCA_040882565.1). GTDB lineage: Bacteria > Chloroflexota > Dehalococcoidia > SM23-28-2 > RBG-16-64-32 > CF-162. The sequence goes on along the minus strand of JBBEAZ010000017.1, from coordinate 86,589 downwards.
GCCTCTACACCAGCGACCTCATCCGGCGTGGCGAGGATATCGAGGTGGTGTCTGCGGGCAAGATGCTGGCGACCGGCTTTGGCGACGACCACCTTGTCAGACTGAACAACGATGGTACGCCAGACGAGTCGTTCGGCGGGGATGGTGTCACCGGCTCACAATTCTTCAACCCGGACGACCCGTCTGAGACGGAGGAGCCGGAGATGTCCCGGCTGATCGCCTGGCCAGGTGACAACGTCATCGTCGGGGGAACGATAGACTACGGACCTTACTTCTTCACCTTCGCCCGCTATAACAGCAACGGCGTCCTGGACAATTCCTTCGGCGAAAATGGCCAGGTCCAGACGGACTTCTCGCCCCCGGATGACGGGCTCGACCAGGTATCGTTGGCGCTGGCCGCCTATCCAGGCGACCGATTCGTCGCGGCCGGTTACCGCGACGTTGCCGATGACACACCAGAGTCTTCGGTCGTCGCGATGTACAACGCCGACGGCACTCTCGACGACAGTTTCGGCGATGACGGCAAGACGACTACCAGCTTCTTCAGCTCACGTGACTGGATCGAAGAAATCTTTGCTCTTCCGGATGGGCGTGTTCTGGCCGTTGGCGACGGTCTCGTCGATCCCGGAAACTTTGGCCAGTTCCAGGACACGTTATTCATGGCGCGCTACAACGCGAACGGCACGCTGGACGAAACCTTTGGAAACAGCAACGGGTTCATCATCATCGACAAGCCTGGCTCGCAAGAGGTGCAAGGCGCAGTGCTGGCGGACGACGGCAAGATTATCGTCGTGGGGGTACACGAAGAGACGGGCAGTCAGGCGTTCATCGCGCGGTTTGATTCCGAAGGCAACCCAGACGCGGCGTTCGGCCAAAGCGGTTGGGTGTTCCTTGATGCCCCGGCTGTCCCCGGCGCCCAGTTCAATGACGTCACCCTCACTGCTAACGGCGCGATACTCATCGCCGGCTCAGTGCAGGCTGCAGACGGGCAACGCGCCGCCGTCTTCAAGCTGATGAGCACCGCCGGCACATCACGTACCTGGGGCGACAACAACTGCTCCGGCGCGCCGGACCCAATCGACTCGCTGCTCGAGCTGCGCTTCGATGGCGGCCTTTCGACGAACACCGGCGACTGCCCGGACATGGGCCAGGTGGTCGATGTCTCGTCCGCCTCGCCGCACCCATGGGGTGACGTGGACTGCTCCGGAGCGGCCAACCCCGTGGACTCGCTCAAGCTGCTGCGCTTCGACGCGGGACTCAACGTGGAACAGCCGGTGGGATGCCCCGAAATCGGGGAGGGCGTGCTCGTCAGCGAGCCGGGGTAGCGGGCGCCACTCCACCGCACGACTGAGGTGGAGATCGCGGCGTTGATACCACTTGACGCATGGGCTGATGCTCTCTATGGTGCGGGCAAGCGGTCTGTAGCCAACAAGCGGACGCAAGGAGGGATCGATGCGCCTCACCCTGGTTCTCATGCTCATCGCGGCGGTTGTCGGTGTGGCGGGCCACCAGTCTATCCAGCGAAGCGCGGCCGGCCCGGCCGTTTGCACACAGAGTTTCGCCCTTTTCGGGAGCCTGTCCGGTCACTGGAGCGGGACCTGGGTGAACCACACTTTCGCCAGCAACGGCACTCTCACGGTAGACGCCGAAATAAGAGATGACTGCACGGCCGAGGCGACGATAGACGGCATCTTTAACCAGCCCGGCCCCCAAACGATCAATGCGACTTATCGGGACGATGCCGGCGGCACAGTGGTGGAGGTTCAGGACCACCCTATCTTCGGCGACGTCACGGTTACGATCGCGCAGAACGGCACGATCACGCTCACGGGCACAGACCTCCACCAGGACATATCGAGCGTCAGCGGCACAGGAACGGTGTTAGCCGGCCAGATCACCCTCGACGTGACGCTTGAATTCGGCGCGGGGGGGTCTGCAACGGAGACGATCGAACTCTCGCAGGAGTCCACGCCAACGCCAACGCCAACGCCAACTCCAGCGCCGACGGCGACACCGACAGAGGCACCGGGGCAGGAGGTAGTGTGGGGCAACAACAACTGCTCTGGCGACCCACTGGACCAGCCAGACCCGGTCGACTCGCTTCTAACGCTGCGCCACGATGCGGGGCTCAGCACCAGCACAGGCGATTGCCCGGAGATGGGCCAGGTTGTCGAGGTCGCGAATGCCTCGCCGCACCCGTGGGGCGATGTAGACTGCTCGGGCGAAGTGAACCCCGTCGATTCGCTGAAGCTGCTGCGCTTCGACGCGGGGCTCAGCGTCGACCAGCCGGTGGGCTGCCCTGAAATCGGCGACGAGGTACTCGTGGCGGGGTAGTGGTTCAGTCTATCGTGGCGGATTCGGGTTGACCCACACCCAGTTTCCGTCTACGCTTTCGCGCATCTAGCGGAATGACTCTGCCATGAAAAGGGGGCACGATCATGGTAACGACTCGCTCATTCGTGATTATCTTCGCTGCTGCGCTGGTGGCGTTGACGGTGATAGTCGTCTTTAGCGGCTCACCCGTCGGCACTACCCCAACCGCTCTGGCTGGCCCCTGCGCGGCGCCTCCGGAGTTGTACCGCGAGGATGGCACTGTCAAGCTGACGAGCCAGGAACTCTACGCCAAGCAGGGCGGGATCCGCCAGAGGCTATACGAGATCGACTCCTTTCCCGCGGTTCCACCTCCAAACAAGCCGCAGCCGTACCTGACGATCGAGATCCTACCCACAGACCCAGTTCCGGCTCACCCAGGAATCGAAGCCACGATGTCGCCAAATGAAGCGAACCAGCAGTTCGATTCGTTGTTGACCATTACGGTCGGGGCTGATGTGCCACCCGGCGTTTACCAGTACGTCATCGAGATCGTCTGCCACCCAGGGGAGCCCCTCGTAACTAACATTCCCGTCGACCTATATGTGGAGACTTGTCCGGCACCGGCGGCGCCGGCCGGCGTGGCCTCGGCGACCCCCGAACCATTCCCAGAGACATGCGAAGAGCCGACGGAGACGCCCGGCCCGACCTGTCCGGCAGCCCCGGGCGCTCAAGGCGGAGCGGGCTGCCCCACCCCAACGCCAACCGTCGTGCCAACGCCAACAGCCACCCCTTCTGCCACTCCCCTCAGCGACTTGTGGGGCGACGTAGATTGCAGCGACGAAGTGAACCCGATCGACTCCCTCAAGGAACTGCGCACCGACGCCGGGCTACCGGCTACACAGGTCCCGTTCTGTCCGGCCTGGAACGCGTTGGTTCGGTTCCTGCTCTCGCTTAACAGCGATATCGGTGTACAGGGCGGCCTTGAGGTCCCCTGGGGGGACGTCGACTGCTCGGGGCTGCTGAGCCCTGTCGACTCACTCAAGATCCTGCGTGAGGACGCCGGGTTGAACGTAGATCAACCCAATGGGTGCCCGCCTCTGGGTGAGGAAGTCGCCTACGAGCTAGTCGCGGCGCAATAGGTATCGCTTGGAACAACCAGAGGGCGGGGCTTCGGCCCCGCCTTCTGTCTTACCCACGCAATTCGGCGATCGCGCTCTTGTCAGCTACTTCTAGGCCGTTCGTGCCGAGGACAACGGCCTGCTGGCCGATCATCTCGAAACCCGCGCCGACGGTGCCGCCGCCGAGGAACCGTTTGTACATGTTCTCGAGGATAACGCCCAGCTTGAAATGCGCGAGGACCGTGTAGAAATCGAGGTTCGATAGGTCGGCGCCGCTCTTCTCTGAGTAGCGCGCCGCCGCCTCGTCCCACGTCGGGAAGCCGGGCAAAGACATCGCCGAGACGCTGCCGATCGCCAGTTGTGCGCTAGTTGGCCGGCCCCAATACATCTGCAACAGCCCCATGTCGGCCAGCGAGTCGCCCAGCGTACACATCTCCCAGTCCAGGACGGCGATGACGTGGCCTTCGCCGTTGATGACGGTGTTGTCCAGCCGGTAATCGCCGTGCACGATCCCGGCGCTGCGTTCGGCGGGGATCGCCTTCTGCAAGCGGCGGGCGAGTTCGTCCAGTTCGGGCGTCTCGCGGTAGCGAATGTTCTCGAGTTGCTCGCTGAATCGCCGCACCTGCCGCTCCAGGTAGCCCTGCGGCTTGCCGAAGTCGGACAGGCCGATCTCCTCAGGGTGGAACGAATGCAGGCGGGCGAGCACGTCGACCAGCTCCTCGCCGATCTTGCGACGCTGGCCTTCGTCGAACTTCGCCGTGATCTCGTTCGGATCGACGGCGATGATGCCGTCGACGAACTCCATCACGTAGAACCGCGCGCCGATGACGGACTCGTCGTTGCAGATCGCGTGCGGCGTCGGCACGGGGAATCCCGTTGGTTTGAGCGCTGAGATGATGCGGAACTCGCGGCCCATGTCGTGCGCCGTCGCCTGCACGTGCGAGAGCGGCGGCCGGCGCAGCACCCAGGCGCGGCCATCCTCGGCTTCGACACGGTAGGTGATGTTCGAGCGACCGTGGCCAACCACGGTCGCCGTCAGCGAATTCACCTTCTCCACGTTCGCACTGAACCACGGCAACAGCGTCTCGTACTTGATCCCGGGCGGTGCGTCAGTCGTGGTCATCCTTGCTCCTCTAGCCTTCCTTGGCGAGTTGTTCCCGGCGCCTGGCCTCCGCCTCGCTCGGCTCTTCCAGCGCGAACGAGCCGTATTCGATTTCGCCGGCAGGCCGGTACGTGGCGACTACAACACCAGTCGTCGCTGTCTTCGAATCGACAAGCTTGAGAGCGGACGGGACCGTACCATCAGAGAATAGCCGTTTGCCACTTCCAAGCATCAAGGGGAATATCCAGAGCCGGAACTCATCGATCAGCCTCTCCCTGAGCAGCGTCTGGATGAGGTTGCTGCTGCCATGCACCTGGATCTCCGGGCCGTCGGCTTCCTTCAGTTTTGCGACCTCTGAGCCGACATCACCCTTCAGCAGTGTCGAGTTCTGCCAATCGACCGCATCAAGGGTCCTCGACGCGACGTACTTCCGCGCCGCGTTCAGAGTGTCAGCGGCTGGGTCATCCTTTACGTGGGGCCAATGCGCGGCGAAGATCTCGTACGTTTTCCGCCCGAGAAGCAGGTCATAGGGCCTGGCAAAAAACTCGTCCATGACTTGGCCCATCATGTCGTCCCAGTAGTTGACGGACCAGCCTTCGTGAGTAAATCCGCCGGTCGGGTCTTCTCCGGGCCCGCCCGGAGCCTGCATCACACCATCAAGCGTTAGGAAGGTATTCACCGTAAGTACGCGCATCAGCCTCTCCTCCTGCCGTTCCGAACGAGCCGTCGCCCCGTTCGTCGTGACATTCTACAGCACACAGCCTACAATCGGCCCCACGAGCACGAACGAAGGAAGGTAGCCCCATGCCCATCGATTTTCAACTCTCCCCGGACGTCGAAGCCATCCGCCTCAAAGTCCGCGCCTTCATGGACGAGGTCGTCCGACCCACCGAAAAGGAGCTCGGCGACCGAGAGGCCGACCGCGCCTCGTACGTCCGCGCCATCGTCGAGTTGCGACAAAAAGCGAAGGCACAGGGCCTCTGGAATCCGCATCTGCCCGCCGAGTGGGACGGCATGGACCTCGGCCCCGTCGCCATGGCCTTCGTGTCGGCCGAGGCCGGGCGCACCGGCATCGGCCCGTTCGCCATCAACGCCCAGGCGCCGGACGAGGGCAACATGCACACGCTCCTCCACTGGGCCACCGACGACCAGAAGGAGCGCTACTTGCGCCCGCTCGCCGAGGGGCGCTCCCGCTCCTGCTTCGCTATGACCGAGCCGGAAGTCGCCGGCTCAGACCCGACGCTGATCGAGACGCGGGCCGTCAAGGACGGCGACGATTGGGTGATCAACGGCCATAAGTGGTTCATCTCCGGCGCCAAAGGCGCGCAGTTCGCGATCCTCATCGCCTGCACCGACCCCGAAGCCGACCCACCACAGGCCCGCAACAGCGCCTTCCTCGTCGACCTGCCGGACCCGGGGTTCGAGATCGTCCGCGACATCGATACGATGCACGGCCGGGGCAACCACTGCGAGATCGCGATCAAGGACCTGCGCGTTCCGGCGGACCGGATGCTGGGCGGCCAGGGCGAAGGTCACTTGCTCGGACAGTACCGCCTCGGCCCGGCGCGCCTCGCCCACTGCATGCGCTGGATCGGTAACGCCGAGATCGCGCTCGAAATGCTGGTGGACCGAGCGCTCAACCGTTACGCACACGGCTCACTCCTGGCGGAGAAGCAGGCGATCCAGTGGATGATGGCCGAGTCGGCGATCGAGCTGTACACGGCGAAGCTGATGGTGCTGCACGCCGCCTACAAGATAGAGAACAAGATGCCATTCAAACAGGAAGTTTCGATGGCCAAGGTGCACGTCGCCAACACTCTCTGGAAGATCATCGACCGCGCCATCCAGGTGCACGGCGCGCTCGGCTACTCGACCGACACTCCGCTCGAAGGCATGATGCGCAACGCCCGCTCCGCCCGCCTCGTCGACGGTGCCGACGAAGTTCATATGCAAACGATCGCGAAGAACCTCATTGCGACTTACCAGGAGACAGGCAAGACCGCGAGGGCTACGGGCGACTTGCTGACGTAGTAGAGAGGCCTGCGCTCGCGGCCCTAGACTGCCGTATCCGGCACCTGCCGCACGCTGCCGAGCTCTGAGAGCGCTGCGGCTGCCCCGAGCACCATGGTGCGCCCGTCATCCACCACCTGCACGAGGCGGAAGCCTTGATCGATTCGCTTGCGCGCCACTGCTGGTGTGCCGGCGAAAACGCCCGGGATCACGCCGTGCTTCTGACAGGCGGCGACGACAGCCTCGACGCCTTCAACGAACGCCGGCGCATCGTTGTCGTACCCGGGCGGCAAGCCCAGCGACACACTGAGGTCGCTCGGGCCGATGAACACTGCATCGACGCCGGGAGTACCCACAATCTCGTCGAGATTGGCGAGCGCCCCGCGGGTCTCGATCATTGGGATGCAGAGCACGGTCGCATTGGCATTCGGGAAGTAGTCGAGGCCAGCATAGAGGACGGCCCGTGCGGGGCCATAACTGCGAATGCCGTCCGGTGCGTAGCGGCAGGCAGCGACCGCCGCTTCTGCTTCCGCACGCGAGTTCACCATCGGGATGATGACGCCGTAGGCGCCTGCGTCCAGCGACTTCATGATGATCCCTGGTTCGTTCCACGGCACACGCACGACCGGCACGGTATCGGTCGTAGAGATCGCCTGGAGCATCGTCACCGCAACCTGGTAGCCGATCGACCCGTGCTGCATGTCGATGCACAGCCAGTCGAATCCCGCATGCGCCATCAACTCCGCAGACGAACTGGACGGAATGCCCAGCCAGCCCCCAAGGGCGGGCCGCCCCTCGGCCCACAGTTCCTTCAGCCGGTTCGCACGCATCGCCGCCCATTATAGAGCGGACCGTCGCAAGCATCCCGTGGGTCAGGCGGTGTCCTTAACCGGTTTATCCCGCCACGCCTTCCCAGCTGGACACCTTACGGGCCCAGTCCTCTCGCACGACCTCACCTTCACCACCACCCAAAGCGGGGGCAAGGGCCTCGCTGAGAACGGAGCCGGACGTTGCCGGGGATTGCGAAAGCGATGGCGCCGGTGTCCATCGCCAACATAAGTGGTTACTTGTACCGATCGGGCGCCCAAGTGACAGACGCTGCCAGGTTTGGGAATGCCTCCCAGCCGTCTTCTGGGCGGGTGTTCCGCACCCAGCGGTCTCAAGGGCGGCGCACCCCCACAGCGCGCCACTGGGGGTCCCCGGCGCAGAGGTGCAGCGTCCAGACGCTGCCGGGGGTTCGGGGGTGCCCCCCGATAGTCTCTATTTTGGGGCTGGGGGGCGGGGCGGGGTTGATTGGAGACCAGCATCCCCCGAGGGTTGTAAGATGGCAAACCGAAAGGGAATACTCGATGGCAACATATCTCGAACTGAACAAGAACCTGACCGAAGAAGAAGAGGCGGTCAAGCAGCAAGTCCACCGTTTTGCCGCGGATGTCCTGCGGCCGGCGGCGATGGAGCTCGACAAGATGCCGCCCGAGAAAGTGATCGACGAGGATTCGCCGTACTGGGGCGTCTTTCGCAAGGCGTACGAGCTGGGCTACAACACAAGCTACCTGCCGCCCGCGCTCGGAGGCGCGGGCCTCTCGCCCCTGGCACGCCACATCTACACCGAAGAGATGGGCTGGGGCAGCGCGGACTTCGCGGTCGGCATCGGCGTTACATCGTTCCCGTTCGGCTACGCAGCGATGTCCGGCAACCAGGAGATTCTGCAGGAACACGTCCTGCCGTTCACGCGCGACAAAGAGGCGCGCTACATCGGCTGCTGGGCGATCACCGAACCGCAGCACGGCTCCGACATGCTGATCGTCGGTACGGATACGTTCCGCAATCCCGAGGCCGTGGGCGACGTGCACGCCAGCACGGACGGCGACGACTGGATCATCAACGGCCAGAAGTCGGCCTGGGTCTCCAATGGCACGGTCGCCACCCACGCGCTGCTCTTCCTCAATACGGACAAGAGCCGCGGCCAGGAGGGCGGTGGCGTCGCCTTCGTGCCGCTGAACCTGCCCGGCATCACGAGGGGCAGGCCACTTGACAAGCTCGGCCAACGGGCGCTCAACCAGGGCGAGATATTCTTCGACAACGTGCGCCTGCCGAAGCATTTCATGATCGTCGAGCCGACAAGCTACACATACGTGCTGCATTCGGTGCTCGCCGGCGCAAACGCCTTCATGGGCGCAACGTTCACCGGGCTCGCCCGCGCCGCGTTCGAGGAGGGCCTGAACTACGCAAGGAACCGGAAGCAGGGCGGCAAGCCAATCACCGACCACCAGGCAGTGCAACTGAAGATCGTCGATATGTTCATCAAGGTCGAGACCGCGCGCCAGTTCTCGCGCGCGGCGATGATCTTCAACGCTAAAACGAGCCCGCCGGAAGTCCAGTACTCGCAGGCCTCGAAAGTCTACTGCACGCAGGCCGCTTTCGAGGTCGCCAACGCGGCGCTGCAGCTGCACGGGGGTTACGGGCTGGCCAAGGACATGCTCATCGAGAAGCTCTTCCGCGACGCCCGCGCCTCGCTGATCGAGGACGGCACCAACGAAGTGATGTCGCTCTCCGCGGCGCGCAAGATCATCGACACGTACTAGCGCGCGACACACACGCAGAGGCGGCCCGAAGGCCGCCCCCGCGCTGCATCTGCGGGGCCAGGAGGGCGCAAGCTCCTGACCGATTGCCGCTAGTCTTAGAACAACGTCGTTGTGGCGCTCGTTTCAGCGTCCGCCGGCTCGTCCGCGTCCTCTTGGAAGAAGAAGCCGGATCCAAACGGGCGGTGCGGACCGCCGGGCCCGAAGTGGCCATCGCCCGGCGTCTTCTCGACGATGTCGTCGATGTTGCCGCTCAGGCGCTCGTAGAGGTTGTTCCCTTGTTCCTCGGTGAGCGCACCGCCGGCGACCTTCTCGTCGATCTTCGCTTGGATTGCTGCGAGCAGGTCTGTCTTGAACTGCTCGACGTCCACGCCCTGAGCCGTGGCGACGGCGGCGAGTGAGTTACCCTCGCGGAGCTGCTCGTGCAGGTCGGCGACGTCCATATCGAACACGTCAGCCGCCGCTTCGACGACTCCGACCACGATCCGGTGGATCGGCCCGTGATGGTATCCACCGATGAATGGCGGGAAGTACGGCGCCTCGCCACTTTCGATCTTCTCGCGGATCTCGGCCGCCTCTTCCTCAGTCAGCGTGCCGTCGGCCACCTTCTCGTCGAGCAAGTCCAGCTCGGACTGACGCAGCGCCGCCTCAAGCTCCTCAACTGAGATACCCAGGTTACCGGCGAGGACTTCGAGGTAGTGCTCGACGCGGCTCTGCTCGTCGGCCGAGTCGCTCGCGTCAGGTGTGGGCGTGCCCTCCTGCGCGCCGGCTCCAACGACTGCGACTGCCCCGACGGCCAGAGCCGCGACCAGGCCACCGATTATCATGAACCTCTTCATTCATTCCTCCTTTCGGAAATTTCGAGTTCGGTTCTGCACCCATCCTCACGTTTGCTAATGAACCGGCCATGAGAAGCGGATTAGAGATTCTTAATGCGCCGCCCACTTGCGCAACCATCGGGCACCGTTAACGTTCCCTTAATGTGGGTTCCCTAGGATCAGGAGCATGTACGTACTGGTTGTAGAGGACGAGCGCCGCCTCTCCCAGCTTATGCGCCGCGTCCTCGAGGAAGAGGGGCACACCGTGGACGTCGCCTTCGACGGCGAAGAGGGCCTCGCGATGGGCCTCGATGGCACACACGATGTCATCGTCCTCGACATCATGCTGCCGGTCATGAACGGCATCGACGTCTGCCAGAACCTGCGCCGCAAGAAGGTCGACACGCCAGTCCTCCTGCTGACAGCGCTCGATGGCGTCGAGGACCGCGTCCGCGGCCTTGATGCCGGTGCAGATGACTACCTCCCCAAGCCCTTCGCCTTCCAGGAACTCCTGGCGCGCTTACGCGCGCTTTCGCGCCGCCGCGTACAGACCAGTGACCCGCTACAGATGGAGATCGACGACCTCAAGCTCGACATGCGCCGCCGCCGCGCCGAGCGCAGCGGCAAGCCCATCGAGTTGAGCCCCAAGGAGTTCTCGCTGCTCGAGTTCCTGATGCGCAACCACAGCCGCGTTGTCACCCGCACCCAGATCCTGGATCACCTCTGGGGCTACGATTTCGCCACCGATTCGAACCTCGTCGACGTCTACGTTGCCTATCTGCGCCGCAAGGTGGACAAGGGGCACAGCCGCAAGCTGATCCGCACCGTGCGCGGCGTGGGCTATGCCCTGGGTGACTAGGCATGTTTAACGCAGCTCGCTGGCGGCTCACCCTTTGGTTCGCGGTCGTGTTCGCGGTGATTCTGGTCGTCATCGGCGGCGCGGTGTTCTTCTCGACGAGGGCGTCACTCTACGACCAGGTCAATGAAGACCTTAAGGTGCGCAACGAACGCTTGCAGAGCGCCCTCATCCAGCAGTTCGGGCCGTTCGGCGGCCAGAGCATCGACGTCAGGCAATTCGAGTTCGCCGCGCGTCTCCTGGGCGCCGGTGGGTATTCAGCGGCGATTGTTCGCCCGGATGGCGAACAGCTTCAGACGTCAGGCTTCGAAGAGATCGTGATCCCGGACTACGAGGTCCTGGTCGACGAGACGAAGGACGGCCCCGCGACCATCACGTCCACCACCAGCGACGGCGAGAACGTTCGCATGCGCGTGGATCCGCTCGGCGCTGGCAACTTCATGACCGTTGCCCGTAGCGTCGAGCCCGAGCAGCAGGCGCTCCGCCGGCTCGTCTTCTTCCTCATCGCCGGCGGCGTCGGCGGGCTCGTCCTGGCAGGCGTCGGCGGCTACTGGCTTTCCGGACGCGCTCTCCGCCCGATCCAGCGCTCGATGGACGCCCAGCGCACGTTCGTCGCCGACGCTTCGCACGAGCTGCGCACCCCGCTCTCCCTCATCCGCGCCAACGCGGAAGTGATAAAGCGTGGCAGCGGGGCGCCGGACGCCGACAAGGAATCGCTCGACGACATTATCAGCGAAACGGACCACCTCTCCTATCTCGTCGGCCAGATGCTGACCCTGGCCAGGGCCGATGTCCGCGAGTTACCGTTCGTCCACCAAGACGTCGACCTGTCCCGGGTCGCCGGCGACGTCGTACGCGAGGCGCGCGTGCTTGCCGAAGGCAAGCGCATCTCGCTCGCATACGAAAACACCGAGGGTATCCATGTCCGGGGTGATGAGCAGCGGCTGCGAGAACTGCTGCTAATCCTACTCGACAACTCGCTCAAGTACACGAACGAAGACGGGCACGTCACGGTCAAAGTGTGGCGGAGTGACTCGCGCGTGCGCATGAGCATCGCTGACACCGGCCGCGGGATCCCGGCCGCAGATGTGCCCCACGTCCTCGACCGCTTCTATCGCGTCGACAAGGCGCGCTCCCGCGAGATGGGCGGCACCGGGCTTGGCCTAGCGATCGCGAAGTGGATCACAGACGCCCATGGCGGCACGATTGATGTCGAGAGCGTCGAAGGTGCCGGAACGACCGTCACGGTCGACCTGCCATCGATCGACCCAGCCTAGGCGGTGGCTGGGCGCTTCGGAGCCAGTTCGGGGCGACCGGACCAGCGCCAGGCAACGTTCGTCAGGCTGACGCCCATCAGGACGCCGTGCAGGGCTGACGGGTGGATGAAGAGGCCCGCGCCCGGGAAGTCGCCCGTCGGCTCGTAGCGGCCGCCACTGGCGTCCAGGCGCTCCCTGATCGGCGTGACGTCCGGCGTTTCCACGAAGCACATGTAGAGCGACGGTCCGCGCCTCGCATAGAAGCGACCCATCGCCCGTGCGGGCTCCGTGATCTGTGTCAGCTCGATCCGGTCGAGGCGATCGGGTGGGTCGAAGAGGGTCAACGTGCCGCCGTAGCCATACATCTCGCTGTGGATCGGCGCAAACCGTGATTGGTCGAGCCCGAAGATGTTCGCGTAGAACTCGGATGCTCGCTCGTGGTCGTCGACGATGTGGGTAATTTCGTAGAGGTACGAAATATGGCCGGTGGGCTCGCGCGCATCGTCGGTTGCCCGTAGGGCCGTGCGCATACCCAGCGTTTGGTCGGGCTCGACGAAGACGTCGCTGCCTTCCTCCGAGAAGTGGAGCCCGGCATCGTCCAGGCGACGCGAGACGCCGGCGAGGTCCGGCGTAGAGAATCCCGCGCCGAATATGCCCTCACCGCGCGCTTCCAGGTGATCCGCGAGCGCGCCCGGGCCGGCCGGCTCCATCAGGTCGAACTCGCTGATGCCGGCCCGTACAACGACTCGCTTTGCGGCGTAGCAAGGGACGTCGTCCTCGCGGACCTTCTCGGCCCCGAGGAGCGCGCGGAACGTGTCGGCAGCAGCGGCGCGGTCACGAACCGCAACCAGTATGCGATCGACGCGGTCAAGCATCCGAGAAAAGAGTTAGCCCCGCCGATTGGCGGGGCTTGAATCCTGGTTGGTGGTCTATGCCTTGCCGATGCGGGTGATCTTGGTTCCGCACACCGGGCAGATGCCCTGTGTTGCAGGTCGTCCGTTCTTGAGCGTGACCGAGGTCGCGTTCTGCATCTCGCGCTTCGTCCGGCACTTCAGACAGTAGCCTTCCATTACTCCTCCTTGCCCCGTACGGGGTACGTTTGGGCTTGTCCGTTGCGCATAAGCATAGCGTCCGGATAACGTAAGTCAACACGTACGAGATACGATTTTCGGCCAAACCGGCAGATTTGCCCAGATTAAGGGCCGATTTCACGTCTACGGAACCCGAACGTGACCCTCCCACGGGTCACTCCTCCGTATCTGATCAGTACTCGTTCAGAGCGTCGATCAGCTTGCGCAGGCGCCCGACGCTGGTCTGGTTGAAGTCCGCAGACAGTCGCTTGCACGCCAGCTCGTCGTTCTCTTCGATCTCCTTCGGGGACGCTTCGACCGCGACAAGGCCATGCGATCCGAGGATGTCGGCGAAGGCCCGCCCGAGCTCTTCGATCTTCTGTGCCGGCGGCAGCCGTTGGAGGCGGATGATTAGCTCGCCTCCCAGCCAGCGTTGCGATTGATAATTGCGGTAGAAGCCGGTGATCTCCGCCACAGCCTCTTTGATGCTGCGCGCGTGGTAGATCAAGTTCAGGTCGTCAGGCGAGATCAGGTTGCGGCCGAGGAGTTGCTCCTTGGTGAAGTTCAGCCAGTCGCTCCAGAACGTGCTGCCCGGCTCCTCGAGAAGGACGATCGGGTGAAGGTCGCTCTTGCCCGTCTGCATCAGGGTCAGCAACTCGTACGTCTCGTCGAGGGTCCCGAAGCCGCCGGGCAGGAGGGCGAAGGCGTCTGACTCTTTGATGAATGTGACCTTGCGTGTGAAGAAGTACTTGAAGTTGATCAGCTTGGTGTTGCCCTGGATGAAGAGGTTCGGCTCCGATTCCAGCGGCAGGCGGATCGAAGCGCCGAAGCTCTTCTCGGCGCCGGCACCCTCGTGGCCCGCCGCCATGATGCCCGGGCCGGCCCCCGTGATCACCATCCAGTTCGCCTCGGACATAGCGCGCGCGAAGCGGCGGGTGTAGTCGTACACGGGCTCTTCCTGCGTCGTTCGCGCCGAGCCGAAGATCGAGACCTTGCGAAACTTCCGCCACTTCTGGAATACCTTGAAGGAGTAGGCGAACTCCTTAAGCGCCGCGTTTACTAGCTTCGTTTCGCCCCGGTCCGCACCGCCGCGTACCAGCCGCAGCGAAGTGATGATCATCTCCTGGACGAGGTCCGCGTCCCTCACGGATCCCAGCTCCGTGACCAGTTGCGCTACCTTCTCGTCGAGCGCCGGATCTCCTGTCGTATACGGCCGTCGCCGGCGCGTCTGCGGTTGCACCATCTGCCTCATTCGAGTCTACCACCGCGTCTGCAACAGAAGTGTCACGCCCGGGTTTGGCGGGGGCCGCCAGCGCATATCATTGTCTCGCGATGGCACGTGCGATCATCCACGCGGACCTCGACGCTTTCTACGCATCGGTGGAGCAGCTCGACAACCCGGACCTCCGCGGTAAGCCCGTCGTCGTCGGTGGGTCGCCGGAGAGCCGCGGTGTGGTAGCGGCAGCCTCGTACGAAGCGCGGAAGTTCGGCATCCGTTCGGCGATGCCGATGAGCCGCGCCGTGCGCCTCTGCCCCGACGCCACCCGCGTCTCGCCACGCTTCGAGCGCTACGGCGAGGTTTCGAAGCAGGTGATGGCGATCTTCCGCCAGCTGACGCCGCTGGTCGAGCCGCTTTCTCTCGATGAGGCGTTTCTCGATGTCACCGGGCGCGAGAAGTTCCACGGCGGCGCTCAGTCGCTAGCCATCTACTTGAAGACACAGGTCAAGAAGCAGACCGGCCTCACGATCTCGATCGGCATAGGCACAAACAAGACCGTGGCCAAGATCGCCTCCGACATGGAGAAGCCAAACGGCCTGGTCCTCGTGCCACCGGGACACGAGGCGCGATTCCTCGCGCCGCTTCCCGTCCGCGCCCTCTGGGGCATCGGCCCAAAGTCCGAATCCGTCCTTCTTGACTCCGGCTTCCGCACAATCGGCGACATCGCGGCGACGACGGCGGAGCGGCTCGAGTCCGTCCTCGGCTCGCGCGGCCGCGAGGTGCACGAGATGGCCTGTGGCCGCGACGACCGGCCCGTAACCACTGATTACGAGCGCAAGTCGATCGGCGCCGAGACGACGTTCGCTCGAGACCTGCTGGACGGCCCGGAGCTGCGGCAGGAGCTGCGGCGGATCGCCGAGGAAGTCGGCGACCGCCTGCGCAGGCACGGTTCGCGCGCCAGGACCATCGCCCTCAAGCTTCGCTACCGCAACTTCACAACGATCACGCGCCAGGCCACGCGTCAGGAGCCGACAGACGACACCGACGCCGTCTATGGGGAGGCCGAGGCGCTACTCGACAAAGCCGTGCGCAGCGGCGACCATTTCCGCTTGATCGGCATCCAGTGCAGCAAACTGGAGGAGGACCCCAAGGAGCAGCTCAAGCTCTTCGGCTGAAGCACACCGTCCCGCGGGGCCAGCGGCAGCACGACGCGAAGGTGCAGCGGAGCCCCTGTCGGATTCTTGGAGTACCTCCGCCAACCCAGACCTACTGGGTGGCCTGGCGCGCATCTCGCGGAGCGAGCTGGTGGGGGCTAACGCGAAGGTGCAGCGGGGCCGCTGCTGGGGGGTTCGGGGGGTGTCCCCCCGACACCCACTATTTCAATGGGGTGGCGGCGACCGGCGTCGCACTCTAGCCAGAGACTTCTTCAGGCTGCCTAACGTGGCTGTGCCCCGGCAACGCGAGCCCGTCGTGGTCGCTGAAAGCATCCTCACCGCGCAGCTCCGGGCGTGCCATCAGCATGCCGAGGAAGATGTCGACGATCTTCGGGTCCCACTGGCTCCCGCCGCCATCGCGAAGAATCGCGATCGCCTCGTCGAACGACATCGCGCTGCGGTAGGGCCGGTCGGTCGTCATCGCGTCGTAGGCGTCCATCACGGCGACGATCCGCGCTCCAATGGGAATCCGCTCGCCGCTGACGCCGTCCGGGTAGCCACGGCCATCCCAGCGCTCGTGGTGGTGGTAGACGATCGGGTAGGCGTCCATCAGGAAGCCCACGCGCTTGCAGATCTGGCCGCCGGAGTAGCAGTGCTGCTTGACGATCGCGTATTCCTCGGGGGTCAGACGGTCCGGCTTCTTGAGAATCGAGTCGGGCACGACGATCTTGCCCATGTCGTGGAGAGCGGCACCCAGGCGCACCACTTCGATGTCATGACTTGGGAGATCGATCTCTTTGGCGGCGAGCGCGGCGTACTCCGCGAGGCGCCGGCAGTGGCCGCCGGTGTAGGGGTCACGGCTCTCGATCGCCTCGGTCAAGGCCAGCGCCGTTTCGAAGGCAAAGCGAGAGAGCGACTCGCGCTGCCTGACGCTGCGAATCGCGATCTCGGTCTGGCGGGCGAGTCGCTCCAGGCGGATCAGCTCCTCGCCGGAGAGATCGCGCTCGTCCGGGTAGCAGATCATCAGCGCGCCGTAGACGTTCTCGTCCAGCTGAACGGGCGCGGCAGCGGCTGAGACGAACCCGGCGAACGCCGCAAAGTCACGCATCCGGTCGTACCGCGGGTCCTCGAAGACGTTTCGGGTGGAAGTCGCTTTGCGATGGAGGATCGCCCAGCCGTCGACGCCCTCGCCGAAGGGAGCGCCTTCTGGGAAAACCTTACGAAAGACGTCTTCGCTGAAGCCGACGGGCAGGAGAGGCTTCTGGCGCTGAGTACCCATCGGAATCGTTATCGAGCAGATTTTGGCGTCGCAGGTCTCGGCGACGCGCCGCGTGATCTCTTCGACGACCATCGGCTCGTCACCACCCGACATGATCGCTGTGTGGATCGCTGAAAGCGTCTCCAGTTCGCGTTCGCGCCGCTCGTTGCGGTCGCTCAGGTCGTTCAGGTTGTGCTCGGTCTCATCGAGGTGAGTCCGCTGCTGTTGGATGCGAGCCCACTGGTTGATGCTGACGGCGCCAAAGAGGTAGACGGCGGGCCAGCCCAGCCAGAGCACGGGCATCACGGAATCGTCCATGCCGACGCCGAAGACAGCCATCGCCGGGCTGCTAAACAGAGATGCGAATGCGGCCAGCGTCACGCCGAAGGCGAGCTGGTAACGGTATGCGGCGAATACGATCGGTATAAAAAAGGCCGAGGTGAAGGCGCTAGGCACATCTCCGTCGGCTACGACAAGGCCGCCAATTGCGACCGTGACCGCGACCCAGATCAATACCTCCGCCGTCTCCTTCGTCCTCAGCTGTGAAATTGTCACGTGGTTGGCTGCCCCCATCTTCACCCTGATGAAGAGAGTAAGTACATAACCTGAGACGCCCATCAGATATCGTCGTTACAGGCGGGACGGGAAACGGAGGGCGAAAGTTGAGGATTGGTACAGGTATGGTGGTCAACCGACCATTGAATAGCCACCGTTAACGCTCAGCACCTGCCCCGTGATCCACTCGGCCCGAGCGGACGCCAGGAACGCCACTGCGGAAGCGATGTCCGACGGCAGCCCGAGCCTCCCGAGCCCTTTGGCCAGCGGATATCCGCGCATGATCGCCTCACCCTGGGCGTCGATCCACTCGCGTGTGGCGTCGGTAGCGGTGGTCGCCGGAGAGACGCAGTTCACTGTTACCGCGAAGCGGCCCGACTCCTTGGCCAATGCCTTCGTGAATCCGACGACACCTGCCTTCGCCATCGAGTAGGCGACGAGCCTCGGCTCACCCACCCGGCCGGCGTCAGAGATGATGCTGACGATACGGCCCCATCGCCGCTCCTGCATCCCGCCGATTACGGCGCGGCTGCAGTTCAACACGCCGTAGGTGATCAGGCCCATCGTCCTATCCCAGGCCTCGCGGTCGCTACCGGCGAAGAAGCCGCCCGTTGAAGGAACGGCGTCCTGTGTCGTCGTCGCCGGGATGCCGGCGTTGTTGACGAGGATGTCAATCGTCCCCATTTCCGCCTCGACCCGCTGCACGGCAGCCTCGACCGAGGCCAGGTCCGTGACGTCAGCCGCCACACCGAACGCGTCGCCGCCAGAAGCACGGATCTCGGCGGCGGCTTCGTCCGCGCGCTCCTGGAAGAGGTCATTCACCGCTATGCGCACGCCGTCCGCAGCCAGCGTCCGGCAGATCTCGGCGCCGATTCCACGCCCGGCGCCGGTGACCAGGGCGACACGCCCGCTAATTCCAAGGTCCATTGGAACCCTCCTTTCGTCCGGAGCATTAGAGCACGGGAGCGTGGGCGCATCCACCCCCGGCTCGTGGCGGTGCTCTATACTTCCGGCATGGCCGAGAAGCTCGCGATCGACGGCGGGCCTAAGACCCGCACCGCGCCCTTTCCGCCGTGGCCGCTGCTCGGCCCCGAAGACGGCGCAGCCGCCGCGGAGGCTCTCCGCTCCGGCCACCTTACCCAGATCACCGGCTCCTACGTGCGCGATTTCGAGCGCGCCTTCGGCGCCTGGCACCACGCCGACAACTGCGTCGCCACCAGCTCCGGCACGACGGCGATTCACACCACTCTAGCCGCCCTCGGCATCGGCTCTGGCGACGAGGTGATCGTCCCCGCGCACACCTTCATCGCTTCGGCGACACCGGTGCTCCACCAGGGCGCGACGCCGGTCTTCGCCGACGTCGACGAGCGCACGTTCTGCCTGGACCCAAACAGCGTCCGCGAGCGCGTCACGGAGCGCACGAAGGCGATCATCGCGGTGCACCTGAACGGCCACCCGGCAGACATGGACGCGCTGATGACCATCGCCCTGCCCCGCCGCCTTTCGGTGATCGAAGACGCAGCGCAGGCCCCGGGCGCTGAGTACGTTGGCAAAAGGGTGGGCACGATAGGCGTCGCCGGCTGCTTCAGCTTCTGGGAGGACAAGATCATCACGACAGGCGGCGAGGGCGGCGCGATCCTCACCGCCGATGAGCCCCTCGCGGAGCGCATGCGCCGCATCCGGCACCACGGCGAGGGTCCGATTGAGGGTGAACGGGCGTACTACCACCTCGATCTGGGCTACAACTTCCGCATGACCTCGATGCAGGCCGCGACCGGCGTCGTACAACTCCGCCAGCTCGGCCACTACCTCGACGTGCGCCGTGACAACGCCGCCTACCTTTCCGAGCGCTTCGGCGAACTGGAAGCGATCGAGCCGCCGTTCGTGGCGGATTACGCGCTGCACAGCTACTACAAATACATCTGCGGGCTGCGGCCGGAATCCGGCATCGACATAGCGGGCTTCGTCGCCGCGGTCGCTGCCGAAGGCGTGCCGATCTCGCGCCGCTACCCTACACCGCTGCCACAGCAGCCGGTCTTCCGCGACGCCGGTCTTGGCGGCGATCTCTGCCCAGTCGCCGATCGCCTCGCCGGCGAGCTCTTCACGCTGCTCGTCCACCCAACCGTGACAACGTCGGACCTCGACGACTATGTGGCGGCGATCGCAAAGGTGCTGAAGGTGCTTACATAGCTCCGGCTCACCTAGAACTCGTACCATAAACACAATGAAACGTGCGCTGCCAATTGGGCTGCTAGCCGCATGTTTGCTGCTGCTGACAGCGTGCGACGCTTTCCTCGAGTTCACCGTCGTCAACGAGTCGGGCCTGCCATTAATCGCCCGCGTATTGGAAGAATCATGCGACGAGTCATCCTTGAACAAGAGTGACATAGTGGCTGAGGATCGAGTTCCCGCTGATGGGAATCTGGAATATTTCGAGTCCGGCGCGTACTTCGGTGGGCGCTGCGTGCAGGTCTACAAGGAAAATGGTGAGCTGGTCCTGGCGGAGAAGTACGAATATTCCGCCTTGTACACCGTGCCCGCCAACCCTCCGGTAATTGGCTACGTCCAGACGACAGACGTGCTTCCGAAGCAGCGTTGGTTGCATAGCCAGTGGGAATGGCTGAGCGACCAACCTGTCCAGTTTCTGCTGGTGTGGGGCTTTGCGCCCTTCGTTGTCTCTGGAATTGCGTACGGAGTTGTGCTGGGCGTGCGAGCCATGCGGTCTCGCGGTTCACATCCGGCTTGAAATAGCCGCCTCACCGCGCCAGTATCAGCCTATGGAGACTCCCCGGCGGTGAGGCGGCGCCGTATCCTTCGTATTCCGACGCCCTTCTCGCGGAGCGCCGCAGCCGCAGGAGACGACGTCACCCCTGGTGCGACACCGGTCCTACCAATCCGCCCCAGCCGCCTCAACGACACCTTCCGCGCGCTCAAGCACCGCAACTACCGCCTCTTCTACTTCGGGCAGGCAATCTCCCTCTCCGGCACCTGGATGCAGACGATCGCCCAGGCCTGGCTCGTCCTCGAGATCACAGACTCGCGCGTCGCCCTCGGCACCGTTACGCTGCTGCAGTTCTTGCCAATCACGCTCTTCGTTCTCGTCGCGGGCGTGATCGCTGACCGCGTCCCAAAGCGGCGCTTCATCGTCGCCACCCAGTGCCTGGCGATGGCGCAGGCGGCGACGCTGGCTGTCCTAGTCTTTACCGACCAGATCCAGCTCTGGCATGTGTACGTCCTGGCGTTCACTCTCGGCCTCTCCAACGCCTTCGACATGCCGGCGCGGCAGGCCTTCGCGATCGAACTCGTGGGCAAGGAGGACCTGCTGAACGCCGTCGCCCTCAACTCAGGCCTCTTCAACGGGGCGCGGCTGGTTGGCCCTGCCATCGGCGGTCTGGTCATCGCCGCGGCAGGGGTCGAGGTGGCATTCCTGATCAACGCCGTGAGCTTCGTGCCAGTACTCATCGGCCTGATGCTGATGGACACCGGCGCTCTGCATCAGGTCGACCGTAGCGGGTCGCCCCGCGCCAGCCCGCTGACCGAGTTCCGCGAAGGGCTGTCCTACGTCTTGCGTACGCCCGCCTGCATGATGATCATGCTGCTGATCGCAATCATCGGCACCTTCGGCTACAACTTCACAGTCTTCCTGCCGCTGATCGCCCGCTACGTGCTGCACGAGGGCTCGGCCGCGCTCGGCTTTCTGACAGCGGCGGTTGGTCTCGGAGCGCTGATATCCGCTCTCTTTCTCGCCGGCAACCGTAAAGCGTCCCTGCGCACGATCTTCATCGGCGGCGCATTCTTCTCACTGCTACTGGGGGCGGTCGCGTTGAGTCAGAACCTGTACCTGACGCTGGGTTTCCTCGTGATGCTCGGTCTGGCGAACACGGCGTTTGCGGCTACAGCGAACACCTCGCTCCAGATCGCGACGCCGGACCATTTGCGCGGCCGCGTGATGGCAATCTACATGCTGCTCTTCGCCGGGTCGACGCCGATCGGCGGCTTCCTCACCGGCTTCATGGCCGAACACCTCGGCACCCGGACCGCCGTAGGCGTGCTCTCGGGCATGTGTTGCCTTGGCATTGTCCTCGGCTTGCTTTATTACACGACGCACCGCAGCGAGATTGCGCGCACCGCGGACGCCGGACGCCTGGTCGTGGCCGCGAGCGACTGACCAGCGATACCTATAGAATTACTCCCCGGTATCTGATTTATGTCTTCACGTCTGCTCGCGATTGAAGCCGCGCTGCTGCTCGGCGCGGCGCTCCTCGTCTGGATGATCGTCTCCCCGCCCTTCGGTTCGTCAGGCGACTCCGGGGACGCGGGCGGCGCCCTGGTGTCGGAGAACAGCGATGGCACGGGCGACGAAACGGGCGACCCACCGGCAGGCGACGATGATGACGACGACGATTCCGGCGACGCCCCCGAGCCGCAGGACGATGGCTGCGCCCCCCCGGTCAGCGACGAGTCCATGCGCGGGAACCAGATCCTCACGTATTACGGCAACCCGGACTCTGGCCTTCTCGGCATCCTCGGCCAGCTCGAGCCGGACGAGCTGGTGGCACGCGTCAATGAGCACGCCCGAACATACAACGAACTGAACGGGTTTCGTGGCATTCAGCCCGGTTTCCACCTCGTCTACATGACGGCGCAGGCGTATGAGGGCAACGACGGCCTCTACACTCGCCGACTGGACAAGGATCAACTCGAGCAATATATCCAGCTCGCCTGCGAGAACGAGTTCTTCATATTCCTCGACCTGCAGTTGGGCCGGGCCGACATGGAGACCGAGATCGAGAAGCTGCTGCCCTACCTCCGGAAATCGCAGGTCCATCTTTCACTTGACCCTGAGTTTGCGATGGGTCCTGACGAGGTGCCGGGACAACAAATCGGTCAGCTGGACGCCTCGCAGATCAACCGCGCGCAGCAGATCCTTCAGGATCTCGTCGAGGAGAATAACCTGGGCGACAAAGTCCTGATCGTGCACCAGTTCACGGACGAGATGATCACCAACAAAGACCAGATCGAGAACTTCCCGCGCGTCCGCCTCGTGATTGACATGGACGGCTTTGGTGAGGGGCCGACCAAGTTGGCGAAGTACCGGACCTATTCCGCGCCCGCAGAGTACGGCGGCATCAAGATCTTCTTCCACCAGGACACCCCGCTGCTGACGGAACAGGAGATCCTGCACGTGCGCCCCGACGTCGTTATCTATCAGTAGGGCGCTGCGTCGCCTTCGCCTCTCGGCTGGCGGGGCCGATCCGGAAATCCTTGCCGCGCGTCATCGCGAAGATGTCGATGCTCGACTCAATCGTCTCCTCGAAACCGATCGCGGCTGAGAGCACGATCAGCCAGGTCTGGTCCCAGAGCCAACCGGCGCCAAGGCCGATCAGCGAGAGGCCGATGATCGACATCCGGAAGCCACGGAAGAATTTCAGCACCTTCTCGGGGTCACCGATCGGACGGAGGATCGCGTCCCACTCGCGCCAGAGGCCGCGCACGGCGAGAGGGACGCCGGCCAGCATCAAGGCGATCTGCGCGACTGTCTGCCAGGCGTCCATCAAGGCCATTGTACGTCCGCGCTCTTGCCACTAGCATTCGCACCATGACAGCCATCCGCGTCGGCAACGCACCCTGCTCGTGGGGCGTCATGGGTGGCTACGATGCGTCTCTCTATCCCCCCTACGCCGAGGTGCTGGACCAGATCGCGGCCACGGGCTACACAGGAACCGAGCTTGGCGACTGGGGTTATCTGCCCACGGGTGGCGCTAAGCTGCGTGACGAGCTAACCTCCCGCAACCTGATGATGATCGGTGCGCTCGTGCCCATTCCGCTTGCCGATCGCGCCTGCCACGCGTCCGGAAGAGAAGATGCGCTGCGGACGGCGCGCCTGCTCGCCGGCGTCGCAGGTCCGGGAGTTCCGCAGCCGTTCATCATCCTCGCGGACGCCAACGGCGCCGATCCGGTGCGTGTCCGCAATGCCGGCCGCATCCGCCCGGAGCACGGCTTGTCGTCGGAGCAATGGCAGGCGTTCACCGACGGCGCCAACACGATCGCCAGCGCGGTGCGCGACGAGACCGGTCTACGCACCGTTTTCCATCACCACTGCGGCGGCTATATCGAGACGCCGGACGAGACAGCGCGGTTGATGGAGATGACAGACGCTGGCCTGCTCGGCCTCTGCCTCGACACCGGCCACCGGGCGCTCGGCGGCGGCGACGTTCGCCAGGCCTCGCAGCAATATGGCGACCGCATCTGGCACGTGCACTTCAAGGAGTACCACGCCGGCGTAGCCGCGGCGATGGTGACTAACGATTGGGACTACTTGGAGGGACTCGCGAACCGCGTCTTCTACCGCCTCGGCACCGGGGACGTCGACTTCCCCGGCCTCCTCGCCGATCTCCGGGCGCGAGACTACGACGGTTGGATCGTCGTTGAGGACGAGTTGCCGCCCGGCATGGGCTGCCCCGAGAAAAGCGCCGCCGCCGACCGCGAGTACCTGCGGGACCTCGGCGTCTGATGGACGAGGTGCGCTTCGGCGTCATCGGTTGCGGGGTGATCGGCCGCGTCCACGCTGCGAACATCGCCAGCCAGGTTCCAGGCGCTCGACTCGTCGCCGTCGCGGACATCAACCGGGGCGCTGCCGAGGCGTGCGCCCGCGAATGCGCAGTCGAGCCCGCTGGGAACGACGCTACCTTACTCGCCCGGGCGGACATCGACGCCGTAGCCATCTGCACGCCGCCGGAGACACACGGCGCGATCATCGAAGCTGCCGCGCGAGCCGGAAAGCAGATCTTCTGTGAAAAGCCACTCGAGCGGACGCTGAGCGAGGCCGACCGCGGCCTCGCCGCCGTCGCCGCAACAGAGGTCAAGCTCTTCGTCGCTTTCAACCGCCGCTTCGACCCGCACTTCGGTTCGCTCTACGATGCAGTGCGCGCCGGCAAGATCGGCCGGCCGCTGACCGCCCACCTCGTCGCCTGGGACCCGATCCAGCCGCCCGGCGCGCCTCATCCACCCGGAGACATCTTCGTCAACTCAGCGATCCACGAGCTCGACTTGGCGCCGTACCTGATGGGCGTCCCCGTCGAGAGTGTGCACGTCACCGGCGCCGTCATGGACGACCGCGTTGACCCGCCGGTTGACGATCCCGACACGGCAGTCACGACGCTACACTTTGCCAACGGTACGTCGGCCACGGTCAGCAATAGTCGCATCTCCGGTCACGGCTACGACCAGCGGATGGAAGTCTTCGGCACAACAGGCGTGCTGACGGCGGGCAACCAGCGGCTCGACGATCTCGTCGTGACCGATGCCTCGGGCCAGCACCGGGCGCCGGTTCAACCGTTCTTCGTCCAGCGCTATCACGAGTCCTACGTTGCGGAGATGCGGGAGTTCGTCAAGTGCCTGCGCAATGAGACGCCCGTGCCCGTCGGTGGCAGGGAGGCGCGCGCGGCGCTGGTTCTCGCGTTGGCGGCCGACCGCTCGTACCGCGAAAGTCGCGTCGTGCCTGTGAGCGAGTTCCCGGCGGACTAGCCAGCGTCTGGCTCGCCGCCGGTCTTAGGCCTTCTCCGGCTGGTCGACAACCAGAGGGCGCTGAAGCCGAGGACTGCCGAGAGCAGCGAGCCCGCGAGGATGCCGAGCTTCCCCTCCTCGATCAAGTCCGGGCCGTCCAGCGCCAGCTCGTTTATAAAGAGCGCTACTGTGAAGCCAACGCCCCCGAGCAGCCCAACGCCGAGCACGTGGCCCCAGTTCATCGACCTCGGCAGCGACGCCACGCCAAGGCGAACGGCCAGCCACGTCGCGCCGAAGATGCCGAGCGGCTTGCCGAGAATCAGACCGAACGCCACACCCTGGGATATCGGACTCGACACCGCGTCCTCAACGCTGTCGCCGGTGATGACGACGCCGGCGTTGGCCAGCGCGAACAGCGGCACCACGAAGAAGCTTGTTACAGGGTGTAGCTGCCGTTCCCAGCGTCCAACCGGCGCTTCGGTACCCTGGACCAGCTCTTCCATCTGGCCCAGGTATTCTTCTGCGGCCTCCGTATCCTGGCGAGTCTCCACCTCCCGGAACCTTGCCAGCAGTCCTGTCATTGATTCGCCGAACCGCTTGACGCTGTAGAACGGATCAACCGGCATCAGCAAGCCGAGAGCGACGCCCGCGATCGTCGCATGCACGCCCGATTCGTGCATGGCTACCCAGATACAGACGCCAAGGATTAGATAGAGGTTCGCCTCACGCACGCCGAAGCGGATCAGCAGATAGACCACGCCGAGGAGCACGACAGCAATGGCCAGTGAGTCCAGCGCGATGTCCGACGTGTAGAAAACAGCGATAACGATGATGGCGCCGATGTCGTCGACGATCGCCAGCGCCAGCAGGAACAGCCGTACCTGCGAAGAGATGCGCCTCCCCAGCAACGCCAGGATGCCGAGCGCGAAGGCGATGTCCGTTGCCATTGGGATGCCCCAACCATGGCTGCCGTCGCCGCCGGCGTTGAACGCGGTGAACAGGATCGCCGGCACGGCCATCCCCCCGGCGGCGGCGACAACCGGCAGGACCGCCCGATTGAAGCCCGCCAGCTCGCCCCGCCAGAGTTCGCGCTTGATCTCCAGACCCACGACGAAGAAGAACAGCGCCATCAGACCATCGTTGATCCAGTGGCGGAGGTCCTCGTCGATTCGGACGATGCCGGCGTCGATGCTTAGAACGGTCGCGAATAGATCGAAGTACTCTTCGTCCCATGGCGAATTGGCCCAGACCAGCGCGGCGATAGCGGCGAGAAGCAGGACACCACCGCTGAGGACCTCCGTGTGGATGAACCCCTGAAGGGGGCGGACGACCCGCTGAGAGACGTACGACCGCTGTGACCGGAGTTCCACCTCGCCGCGGCTCCTTGGCGGCACGTGGCTGGCCCGCGGGGAACGCGGCGGATCGTCGGACATATGCGCCTAATATACCCGCTGACCACGCGTTGTTATGTTCTTGCAATGTCTCTCCGCGTGACAGGCATTGCCCACCGGCTTAATCTAAGAGCCTCGATACATCCTCTCTTTCGCCCCCAAGAGGAGGAGCATATGAAGGACCAGAGCCCACGCAAGAGGCCGCAGGCCCGCCGGCCCGGCTTCACCGAACGCCGCGACAGCATATTTGCGGTCCCATCACAGCGCAACGACCGGTTCGCGGCGCTAGGCATCCCGCAACAGGTCTACACGCTGCCGCGCGACTACTTCAGCCCCTATACCTTCCGACAATAACCGGCAGTCCGCGGCTGATCCCCTCTCAGCCCCGGATTTGGCCACGCGTATAAACCGGGCTCGTCTCCTCCGTCGAGCCCGGTTCGCTTTTATCCCTGTTGTGTCGTGATGCCGCCGTCGACGCGGATCGTCTCGCCGGTCAGGTAAGCGCCCGCGCGCGACGCCAGGTAGATCGTCGCGCCCGCCATGTCTTCCGGCGTACCGACGCGGCGCAAAGGTATCGTCCCCTGGATCTGGTCCCCGAACTGCGCCAGCGTCTCGTGCATCATCTTGCTTTCGAACGGCCCCGGCGCAATCGCGTTCACCGTGATCCGCTGCGGCGCCAGCTTGCGCGCGAGCACTCGCGTCATGTGCAGGACCGCCGCCTTCGTCGCCGAGTACGCGTACGTCTCGAGGAACGGCGCCTGGATGCCGTCGATCGAGCCGATGTTGATCACACGCGCGGGATCCTCGTCCGTCGCAGCCTTCTCCAGCAGCGGCACCAGCGCACGCGTCAGGTTGAACACGCCTTTGACGTTGAGCGCGAAGCACCGGTCGAACGCCGCATCGGGGTAGTCCATAAACGGCGCGCCCCAGTTGTTGCCGGCGTTGTTGACGAGGATATGCAGCTTGTCCTCACGCCTCGCGATCTCGTCCGCCAGCGCGCGACACCCCGCATCGGTGCTAACGTCGGCCTGAACGGCGATGCAGATGCCA
This sequence comes from Dehalococcoidia bacterium, assembly GCA_040882565.1. Classification (GTDB taxonomy): domain Bacteria; phylum Chloroflexota; class Dehalococcoidia; order SM23-28-2; family RBG-16-64-32; genus CF-162. The sequence continues at coordinate 59,331 of JBBEAZ010000017.1, read as the reverse complement.
GACTTCGAAAGCGCCGCCGCTTCCTTCTCGATCACGTCGGCCTTGCGCGACGAGATGTAGGTCTTCGCCCCAGCCTCGACCAGCCCCTGCGCGATCATCAGGCCGATGCCCTGGCCCCCACCGGTGACGACGGCGACCTTGTCCTTGACTGAAAACAGGTCTTTCATTGATGTCCTTTCTAAGGATGCCCGAACCTGAGGCAACGGCTAGCATTCTAGCAACCATGCGAGATCGGCGTATCGGATTCGGTTTCGGACCCACTAGAACGGGAACCCTTCCCGCCCTGCAGCACCTGCGGGCGGGCAATCTCGCCCATGTGGGGTCAGGCGGTTCGCGGTCACTCCGGCGTCACGTACGCGGCGCTGATCCCGCCGTCGATCACGAACTCCGCGCCCGTCATGAACGACGACTCGTCGGACGCCAGCCAGAGTGCCGCCTGCGCGACCTCCTTCGCCTCGCCAAATCGCCCGATCGGGATGTGCACGAGGCGGCGCTGGAGCTTGGCCTCGGTGTCGAGGAACTTCATCAGCAGTTCCGTCTTCAGCGGCCCGGGGCAGAGCGCGTTGATGCGGATGTTCTCACGGGCGTGAACGATCGCCAACTCGCGTGTCATCGCCAACACGGCGCCCTTGGACGCGGTGTACGCCACCTGTGCCGCGGCGGAGCCCATGATCGCGACCAGCGACGCCGTGTTGATCACGGAGCCGCCGCCCGCGCGCTGAAGCGCAGGGATCCCGTACTTGCACCCGAGGAAGACGCTTTTCGCGTTGATGTCCATCGTCAAGTCCCAGACGTGCTCGGTCGTCTTGATCGCGTCGTCGTCGTCGGCATGCATGATGCCGGCGTTGTTGAACAGGACGTTAAGCTTGCCGAACGTCTCTTCAGCGAACGCGACCATCGCCTGGCAGTTGTCCCAGATCGCGACGTCGGCGCGGAACGCCGCGGCCTTCCCGCCGGCGTCCGCGATCATCTTCTCCGTCGCGCGCGCCGAGTCCTCGTTCAGGTCAACTGAGAGCACCGACGCGCCTTCGCGAGCGAACATGAGCGCGCTCTCACGTCCGATGCCGCTGCCTGCGCCGGTGATCAGCGCTACTTTGCCGTCCAGTCGTCCCATGGGGTTACCTCCCTTGCTCAGAGCGAACGCCCTGACCCTAGCCCCCGCTAAATCCGTTCGAAGTAGCGCCATCGCTCCCAGTCGGTGACGGCGTTGTCGTACTGCGTCGCTTCGACGTCGAAGAAATGCGCATAGTGTTCCTGCACGTCGGCGCCGAACGCCTCCCGCACGAAATCGCTTTTGGCAAAGCCCGTCGCCGCCTCGCGAAGCGTATGCGGCACGCGCGGCAGTTCCGCTGCCTGGTAGACGTCGCCCTCGAAAATCGCCGGCGGCTCGGTCTGCAGGGCGATCCCGTCGAGGCCCGACGCGAGTACCGATGCGTAGGCCAGGTACGGGTTACAATCGGCGCCCGGCATCCGGCACTCGATACGGAGCGACTCGCCGCGGCCTACGACCCGGAACCCGGCAGTGCGGTTGTCATAGCTCCAGGCGATCCCGACGGGCGCCCAGGAGCCCGGCTGGTATCGCTTGTAAGAGTTGACCGTCGGCGCCAGGAACGGCATCACTTCGTTGACATGTGCCATCCAGCCGCCAAGGAACCAGCGGAAGGTGTCGGTCGCCTGAACGGGGCCAAACGGCTTGTTGCCGGCGAACGCGTTCTGAGCGTCCTTCCAGAGGCTGACGTGTACATGGCAACTCGACCCCGCCTCGTCGGCCGCTGGCTTGGCCATGAACGTGACGCTGATCCCGGCCGCGTCGGCGATCTCCTTCATCGCCTGCTTCATTACGGCGTGCCGGTCCGCCATCGCCAGCATATCGGCGTAGCGAACGTTCATCTCATGCTGCCCGCGGCCCCACTCGCCCTTCGAGTTCTCGACCGGAATGCCGGAGGCGGCCAGGTGGCGGCGGACCGCGCCGTTGTACCCTTCGGTGCGCGCGCCCTGCAGCAGGTGATAGTCCTCGAGATACCAGCCCGCCTGCTTCAGGCCGCTGTACTTCTTCTCAGCGGCCTCCCGGTAGCTGTCTTCGTAGATGTAATACTCGAGCTCGGACGCCGCCATCGCCGTGAACCCAGCCTCCTTCAGACGCTCCAGCTGACGCCTCAGGATCGACCGCGGCGCCACGGTCACGGGGCCGTGCGCCTTCTCGTCGTTCGCGTCGCACAGCACGATCGCCGTGCGGTCGAGCCACGAGGCGACACGCAAGGTGTCAAGGTCCGGCACGAGATGAAAGTCACCGTAGCCTTGCTCCCAGCTGGCATAGCTGTAGCCGGGCACCGGATCCATTTCCATGTCCGCGGTCAGCAGGTAGTCGCAGCCGTGCGTGCCCGCCCTCGCCACCTCATCCAGGAAGAAGGATGCATCGACGCGCTTGCCCAGCAGCCGCCCGTAGTGATCGGCGAACGCCACAACCACCGTATCGATCTCTGCGGCTTCGGTCTTCGCCCGAAGCTCTTCCATCGTCAACATTCCGCGAATAGTCAGGGTGAACCTCCCAGGGGCGGCGGGATGCTCTGGATTATCGGCGATGGAAGGCCAACGTGGGAAGCGAACGCGATTGACCGTCGCCGGGCCGGTGGAGTAGCTTGCCACGCAGGAGGCAACAAGTTGCCACGGATAACGGCCAGCTCGATTACAGTCCTCGCTCTCGTTTTTGGAGTTCTGCTTCTGGCTTCGCCGTCACAGGCATCTATTCCCGGTGCCAATGGCGATATCGCCTTCGGCAGCGGTCGAGATGGTGATGCCGCGATCTTTCGCATGCACAGCGATGGTTCTAATCAGGTCAAGCTTGCGGACTCCTCAAACGTCGACTTCGGGCCCGCGTGGTCGCCGGATGGCACCAAGATCGCCTTCACCAGTGAGCGCGACGGCAACCGCGAAATCTACGTCATGAACGCTGACGGCACAGACCAAACGAGGTTGACGAACAGCGCAAGCGAGGACTTTGAGCCTACCTGGACACCAGATGGCGAAACGATCGCGTTTCGCAGCAGCATGGCGGGCGGCGACGCGTGGACCGTGAGCCCGGACGGCAGTGACCTTACACCACTAGACCTTGGCGGTCTTCACGCGCGCGTGCTTGACTACTCTCCCGATGGCACGAAGCTTGTTTTCATCAGCGATGACAACGATATCGTCTCGGTCTACGTCGCCAACGCTGACGGCAGCAACCCGCATCAGCTAGCAAACAGCAATCAACACGAGGATGACCCCAGCTGGTCTCCCGACGGCACGAAAATTGCCTTTATCCGCGCCGTCTCGATCGCCAGGGCCCCAAGCGGGCTCGGCGGCCCGACCGACCTAATCGTCATCAACGCCGACGGCACCGGGGAGGTCAACCTGACCAGTGACGCACTCTACGATTCAGAGCCTGCCTGGTCACCGGACGGGACGAAAATCGCTTTCTATAGCGAGCGGGACGAAGGAGACGGGATATACCTGATGAACCCGGACGGCACCGGCAAGCAAATCCTTCTCGCTGATGCCTATGCTCCAGCGTGGCAGACACTGCCCGCAGGCTCGCGCCTCTGGGGCGACGGCGACTGTTCCGGCGAGGTAAACCCTGTGGACTCGCTGAAGACGCTGCGCCACGACGCGGGCCTCAACGTTGACAGCGTGACAGGTTGCCCCGAGTTGGGCAGTGATGTTGACGCGGACAACGACCCGCGCCTCTGGGGCGATGTCGACTGCTCAGGAGCGGTCAACCCAATCGATTCCCTGAAGCTCCTCCGCTACGACGGCGGCCTGCCCGTAGACCAGTCGCCCGATTGCCCGTCGATCGGTGTCTCCATGGTCGTCGTCTTGACGCCTGCCCTTCTGCTTGTAAGATATTTTCGGGCGAAGCACGATCAGACACGCGGCTCATGACCATCGTGACCCGTGAGTCCTTGGAGGAGCAACCCATGCCGATGTATATGGACCGCCACGAAGCCGGGGAATTGACACCCACGGATATCTACGCCGCCCACCTCCTGGACCTGCAAGTCCAGGAGAAATATCACACCAGGTACTTGACGTACTGGATGGACCAAGAACGAGGCCACGTCTTCTGCCTCGTGGACGCGCCCTCCAGGGAAGCGGCGGCAGCCGTCCACGCCGAGGCGCACGGCGAGATTGCGAACGAAATCATCGAAGTAGAACAAGACACGATCGCTCACTTCCTCGGGCGGCTGAACGATCCGCCGGGCACCTCGTCCGCGCAGCCGATCGCCGACAGCGCATTCCGAATCGTCCTCTTCACCGACATCGAGGGGTCAACCCGCCTCACTCAGGCGATCGGAGACGACGGCGCGATGGCGGTGCTGCGCGAACACGACACGATCGTGCGAACCGCGCTCCGTGATCACGGCGGGAGCGAGGTCAAGCACACCGGTGACGGCATCATGGCCTCATTCGTCTCCGTGACGAAGGCACTGGCGTCATCGGTCAGCATCCAGCGGGCCTTTATGGAACGCAACCGGGAACGCGGCGAAGCGGTCGTGCGCGTACGCGTCGGCATGAGCGCCGGCGAACCCGTATGCGAGCACGGCGACCTCTTCGGCGCCGTTGTCCAACTCGCCCGGCGCATCTGCGACGCCGCCGAGCCTGCCACGATTTTGACCTCGAACCCCGTCCGCGAACTCTGCATAGGCAAGCCATTCAGCTTCACCGAGCGCGGCGAGATGGAACTCAAGGGCTTCGACGCCCCGGTCCGCGTCCACGAACTAGCGTGGCTGCACTGACGCCCCGCTCGTAGCGGAGGCCTTACTCCCGATCACCCCAACGGCAGGTCAGTCGCGCTAACCAATCGCCGGCTTAAGGGCCAACTATCCGCAGGCCTCCACATACACCGCGCCCAAGCACCACGCCCGGCTCAGTTCGTGCCCAGCGCCGGGAGCAGCCGATCAGACCGGCTTGATGTTCTGGTTCATGTGGAACAGGTTGCCCGGGTCGTACTTCTTCTTGATCGACGCCAGCCGGTCGTAGTTCCCCTTGTAATTGTCCCTGATGCGGCCCTGGTCATCGTCGGCCATGAAGTTGATGTAGCCGCCCGACAGCGAGTGTGGCTCCAGCGCTTTGTAATAGTCTTTCACCCACTTGATGTTCTGCTCGTTGTCGGCGGGATCGGGCCACATGCCGGCGATCACCGTCGCGAAGTTGGCGTCGCGGTAGGCAAACGCCGTCGCGTCAGACGCGACACGCCCGGCGGCGCCGTTGATCGGGTAGATGTGCATAGTCGAGTTGACGACCGGCACCTTCGGCCCGAACTGGGCGTGCGCCGCGATCGCCCCGTCCGTCAGTTCCGTCGCGAACGACGCCTTCCAGTAGTGCTGCAAGCCGGGCGGAAGTAGCGGGTCAAACAGGCCGTTGATAGCGTAGTAAGGCATCGGCGCAACCATCTCTGCCACGGTTGGGGCCGGCTTGCGGAACGCCGCCATTTGACCCTCGCCATCTTCAACCTTCCCGGCCCAGCAGGCGACGATCGCGCAGAACGTCTTACCGTGCTCACTCTCCGGGATGAACGGGAGGGGCGGCGCGATCTGGAATGCGGGGAACAAACCCATCTCCTCCGGCGCCGTCGCCACGTAGTCACGATAGAAGCTGAACACGTCGCGAACCTTATCGATCGGGTAGAAAAAGATGCCCGCGACGATGTCCTTGACCGGGTGCAACTGGTACTCGAACGAAGTGACCACGCCAAAGTTGCCGCCGCCGCCTCGCAGCGCCCAGAACAGGTCTTCGTTCTCCTTGGCGCTTGCCACAAGGAAGCGGCCGTCCGCCGTCACGACATCAGCCGAAAGCAAATTGTCGAGCGATAGCCCAAAACCGCGCGTCAGGTAGCCGATGCCGCCGCCGAGGGTGAGACCGGCGATCCCGGTGCTGCCGATGATGCCGCCTGTTGTCGCCAGGCCAAAGGCGTACGTGGCGTGGTTGAAGTCGCCCCAGGTGCAGCCGCCTTCGGCCCGCGCTGTCTTTCGCTGAGGATCGACACGGACGCCATTCATCCCGGACAGGTCGATGACGACGCCGCCGTCGCAGGTGCCAAAGCCGGGCACGCTGTGTGAGCCGCCGCGCACGGCCAGGTCGAGGCCATTTTCGCGGGCGTAGTTAACGGCGGCCATCACGTCACCGACATCAGCCGCTCGGACAACCGCCGCCGGGCGCCGGTCAATCATGCCGTTATAAACCTTACGAGCGTCTTCGTAACCATCATCTGAGGCGGTAATCACCTGCCCGTGTGCCTGTTCTCGGAGCGTCTCGACTGTAGCCGTTACCATCGACATCCTCCTTCACCTGGAACCGAATGACCCCACGCCGCGCTGCACAGAGCACACCAACGTGGGACGCGCTGTTGATTCTGGGACCGGCGACATTGTAGCCGATTCCGCAAGCGCAAGGGGAGTGAGGTACATCACACGTTAGGTGAAGGGGAAAAGCTGGTCGGGGCGCTCGGATTTGAACCGAGGACCTCCTGACCCCCAGTCAGGTGCGCTACCGGGCTGCGCCACGCCCCGAACCGCGTTCCATGCTAGCACGCGGGCGCACGCCCTTGAAACTCAAAAGTGCGCCGCCTAGCGGCCAGTTCGTGCCGCTAGTTTATGACGTGCGAAAGGGCGATGATCGCCACGCCCATGCAGGCGACAGTGGTGAACTCGGCGGCCGTCTTCGTCGTGAGTTTGTCGCCGAGGTAGTTGTGCATGAGTCCGGTCGTCAGGTAGAAGGCGAGCAGCAGGAACACCGCCCCGGCGCTGCCGTCCAGCGGCAGGAAGTGCGTGATCCACGAAGCCTCGGCGATCAGCCCGCCGATCGCTAGCGCGTAGAGCATCGTTCGTGTCGTGTCCATGCCCTCTTCGCGCAGCACTTCGATCGCCAGCAGGACGCTGACAATGCCGGCCGCGAAGGACGCCGTGAAGAGGTCCAGTTCGAAGTCGTACATCGTTGCGAAGAAGAGGAACGCCACGACGTAGGTGGCGATGTTGAGGACAAGGCGAGTCGCCTGGTAATTCGGAGACGCCCGCTCGATAGAGTCGTACTCGGCCCGCAGGATCGCCCAGAAAGGCACTACCGAGAACAGGCCGATCCCGATGGTTGCATATCCGCCAACGACTTCCTCAAGAAACAGGCCGAGGCCCAGCGTGAATAGCACCGGGACGAACAGGTAGAGCGCCGTGTCATCGATGCGCGTGAAGTTGGCCCGCGGGTGATTGCGCACTACGGTGTCAGTCGCAATCGCCGCGAGGCCGGAGAGGACCAGCAGCAGCCAGTTCTGCGTCGGCTCGATCGCGAGATAGGCGGCCATCCCCAATGCAAGGACAACCGCCAGTACATGGACTCGGTCGAGGCGGCCTGCGTGTGTCCCCAGGGCTAACGGGTCGCTTCCCCTGCGATCCCGTGTGATTTCACTCACGAGGGTTAAGGCTAAACGCACCGGCTAAAAGGTGTCAACCGACTCCGGTCGCCTTGCCCGCCCACAGCGAAGGAGCATTTCTGCGCATACGTGAGTTCACAGCCTCGCTATGCCCGCAAGGCAGTTTCTTGTTCTTTCGTAGCTGCTACAAGCTCAAGAGCACGCCGTAATCTCTCCCGCCACCCTTCCTCCAGGTCGACCCTCATCAGGCTGTGTCCGACCTGCACACCGCGCGGCGCGACCGGTTCCAGCGCTGCCGACGGCAGCACCTCGCCCTCGACCATCTTGATCACGGCAGCTCCGTCTTCGGCGATGATCGACTGCACGCCGCCCTGCTTCGCGAGTGCCCTCAGGGTGACGACGTAGAGCAGGTTCCGCGCCAGCGGCGGCGGCGCGCCGAAGCGGTCCGCCATCTCCTGGCCGATCGCGCTGACCGCTTCCGGATCGGCCGCCGCGCTGAGCCGCTGGTACAGCGCGAGTCGCAGATTCAGGTCAGGCACGTAAGCCGGCGGCAGGTGTGCTGACAATGGCAGGTCGATCGACACTTCGGGGCCTTCGCGCTCCGGCGCGGGGGTCTCGCCGCGCATCAGGGAACGCATGCGCTCCACCGCTCCCGAAAGCAGCTTCACATAGAGGTCGAAGCCGATCGCCGCCATGTACCCGCTCTGGTCAGCGCCGAGCAGATTGCCCGCGCCGCGGATCTCGAGGTCGCGCTGCGCGATCTGGAAGCCGGCGCCGAGTTCCGTCGCCTCAAAGATCGTCTGCAACCGTTGCTTTGCCGTCTCTGACAGACGCTTCTGCTTGTCATACATCAAGTATGCGTAGGCCCGGTGCGCGCCACGGCCGACGCGACCCCTCAGCTGGTAGAGCTGCGCCAGGCCGAGTTTGTCCGCCTGGTTGATGATGATCGTATTGACGTTCGGGATGTCGAGCCCGGACTCGATGATCGTCGTGCAGACCAGGACGTCGGCGCGGCCGTGCGTAAAATCGTCCATCGCCCGCGCCAGCATGCCCTCATCCATCTGGCCGTGGCCGATGCCGATGCGCGCCTCCGGGACCAGCTCCCGCACCTTGGTCGCGACCATCTCGATGTTGTGCACTCGATTGTGCACGAAGTACGCCTGGCCGCCGCGCTCCAGTTCGCGCGAGATCGCCTCGCGGATCAGGCGATCGTCGGTTTGCGAGACGTAAGTCTTGATCGGTAGACGCTCCTCGGGCGGCGTCTCCATCGTCGACATGTCGCGGATCCCACCGAGCGCCATGTAGAGCGTGCGTGGTATCGGCGTCGCCGACAGGGTCAGCACGTCGACTTCGCGGCGCATCGTCTTGAGGAACTCCTTGTGCGCAACCCCAAAGCGCTGTTCCTCATCGATCACGACGAGGCCGAGCTCTTTGAAGCGAATGTCTTTTTGGAGCAAGCGGTGGGTGCCGATAATGATGTCCGTCGTCCCCTGCGGCAGGCTCTCGACGATGCGCTTCTGCTCGGCGTCGCTCCGCAGCCGCGAGAGCACGTCGACGCGCACCGGAAATGCGCCGAGGCGTTCGCGGAACGTGTTGAAGTGCTGTTGTGCGAGCACCGTCGTCGGCACGAGGACCGCGACCTGCTTGCCGTCCATGACGGCCTTGAACGCGGCCCGCAACGCGACCTCAGTCTTGCCGTAGCCAACGTCACCGCAGACGAGCCGGTCCATCGGCCGCGCGGACTCCATGTCGCGTTTGACTGCATTGATCGCCGAAAGCTGGTCAGCCGTCTCGACGTATGGGAAGCTCGCGTCGAGTTCGGCCTGCCAGGCGGTATCCGGCGGATAGGCGTACCCCGGCATCACTTCGCGGGCCGCGTATAGCTGCAGCAGTTCCTTCGCCAGCTGGGCCACGGCCCGCCGAGCGCGGCTCTTGGCGCGCTGCCAGTCGCCGCTGCCGAGGCGCGTCGGCGTCGGCTCGCGGTCCGACGGCCCGATGTAGCGGGTGACCCGATCGAGTTGGTCCGTTGGCACGAACAGCCGGTCGCCCTCCGCGTAGTGCACCTCCACGTACTCGCGCTCGCTGCCCTCGACGGTCCGTTGGACGAGCCCGGCAAACCGGCCGATGCCGTGGTCGATGTGCACGACGTGGGAGCCGACGATTAGCTCGGCGAGGAACGCCTCGCGGTTGACCGACTTGCGTGGCGGTGCGCGGCGCTGCTTGACGAAGCCGAACACCTCGGAGTCGGTGAGCAGTCGCAACTCCACGCCACCTTCCGCGAGATTCCAGCCTTCCTGCAGCGATCCCTGCACCAGCGACACCATCGGCGGCGGATCCGCGACCTCGCGCACGACCGTCGCCGTCACGTCCTGCTCCGCCAGCAGTTCGGCGATGCGCTCCACCTGCTGCGACACGATCGCGACGCGCCGCCCGGCGTGTACGTCTTCGGCCACGTCCGTGGCCAGCTTCCGCATCTGCCCGGCATAGGCCAGGGGGCCGGTGATAGGCAACCGCAAGGCGTCACCCTCCTCGCCCATCGCCCACCGCGCGAGGGTCAGCCAGCGATCGCTGCCCTCGAACTGCTTGCGAATCGCGTCCCACGTCGCCAGCGCTGGCGGTAGGCCGTAGGGGATTTCGCCGGCCGCCTCCAGTTCGGTGCGGGTTGCCTCTCCCTGCTCCTGCGCCTCCTCTAGCGCCGCCTCGATGTCCGCCTGCTCGTCGATGACGAGGAGCGCGCCTTTCGGCAGGTGATCAAGCAGCGTGCTCGGTGCGAGGAACTGCACGTAAAAGTCGCGCTCGCGGAACCAGCCTCCTTCGCGTAGCAGCGCGATCTCCTCCTCGTACCGCTCTCGCACCTCGTCCGACGTCTGCTTGTAGCCGAGCTTGGAGAACCCCGCCAGCCGTTCGTCATCAGGATGAGGCAACAACTCCTGTGCGGGCACGATCCGTGCGGACTCGACTGTGCGTGAGGTTCGCTGCGTCGAGGCGCTGAAGGCGCGGATGCTTTCGATATCGTCGCCGAAGAACTCGATGCGAAGCGGCGCGCTCTCCGTCGGCGGGAAGACGTCGACAATGCCGCCGCGGCGGCTCGCCTCTCCAGCCTCCTGCACAAGCGGCTCCATCGCGTATCCGAGCCGCGCCAGCTCGCGCAGCAACGTCTCCATCTCTATCTTCTGGCCAGCACGGAGGTCCAGCACTGACTTGCGCACGTCGTCAGGCGAGAGCGTCCGTTGCGCCACCGCCAGGGCGGGCGCTACGATCACGGTCGGCCGTTCCTCGGCCATTGCGACGACGGCGTTCAGCCGATCGCGCACCGTCTCGCGCGCCGGTGACAGGCGTTCGTAAGGAAGGGCGTCGCGTTCCGGGAAGAGCAACACGCGGTCTTCGTCGCCGAGCCATGCTGCCAGCTCGTCGGCTAGCACCTCCGCACGCGCCGGCCGCCCGGTGATGACCAGCACAGGTCGCTCCTCGTCACGGACTAGCGCCGCGATCGCCGCTGCCTTCGCCGCGTCGCCGACGCCCGCGACAACGCGTGCGGAACCGCCCTGCAGCGCCTCGTGCAGGCGCCCCAGGGTCGGTGTCTCGCCGATGGTCGACAGTAGCCCCGAAAGGTCCATTGATTCGCCGGGAACAACACTTTTAGGGGCCCCGACGGTCGGGGCCCCTTCCGGGTGCTATTCGCTTGACTCCCAGTTTAGCAGGTGCGCGGCAGCGTTACTGCCGGGCCGCCTTCAGCAGGTCCGCAATGGCCTTCACGACGCCCCAGTTCCGCGTGGTCGCCGCGACCTTCAGCTTCGACTCGACGAAAGAGCCGGCTTGCCCGTACCGCTCCCCGACAAGGATCGAGATCGAGTAGACCTCGCGCTCGCTCACGAACACCACCTTGGCGTCGCCTCGCTGCGTGGAGAGAGGCAGGTCTCGGTCAGACGCCACACGGAGAAACGTGACGTAGCGGTGCGAGTCGCCGGCATCATCGCCGGCGAAGTGATCGACGGCGACGATCCGCTTCATATCCTCGGCCGAGCGCACCATCACGGCGATCTCGTTGCCGGTCATCTCCTTGAGCATCGCCTCGATGCGCTTCTCAATGCCTCGTGCGCTAGCTTTCTTCGCGTCAAAGAGCACGTTGCCGGACTGCAGATAGGTGGTCACATCAGCGAAGCCGAGCGCCTCAAAGGCGGCCCGCAGGTCCGCCATGCGGATCACGTTCTTGCCGCCCACGTTGATGGCCCGGAGGAATGCGACGTACTTCATGCGGCCTATTTGTTGTACTGGTTCATCGCCGCCTCGACGCCCTCGGTAAGGATCAATTCCACCGCCTCTGTCGCGCGTGTCGCGGCGTCCTGCAGCGTCTTCACCATCTCCGGCGGCGGGTCCCGCAGCACCCAGTCAGCCACGTGTTCCGGCTCCCACGTTGGCTTGCCCTCAACGTGCGGCCGGCCGATGCCGACGCGTATCCTCACGAACTCCTGGCTGCCTGCGGCGGCGATGATCGACTTGAGCCCGTTGTGGCCGCCCGAGCCGCCGTTCGGCTTGATCCGCACGCGCCCAGCTGGCAGGTCCAGATCGTCATAGACGATGACCAGGTTGTGCGCGTCAATCTTCCAGCGTTTCAACGCCGGGCCGATCGCCTCGCCGCTACGGTTGACATACGTCCGTGGCTTAACCAGGATTACCGGCACCCCTCGGATCTCGCCCTCGCCGATCGTCGCCAGCGTCTTCGCCTTGAGCGTAATGCCGTGCAGCCGTGCGAGGCGATTGATGCACCAGTAGCCGACGTTGTGACGGTTGTGGGAGTACTCAGGGCCCGGGTTGCCCAGGCCGGCGATTAGCCAGCGGTCATTGGCCACGCGGTCATTCTACGCTGGCAGTCGAGGCTGGGGACACGCAGCCGCGGCGCTAGCCTTCGCGTGCGGCAGCAGCACGCGACTCAGCCACGACGCCCGGAAGCACGGACAGCACGCGCTCGATCTCTTCGTCGGTGTTCTCCGGGCCGACCGTCAAACGCAACGCCCCGACCGCTCGCCGCAGCGGCATCCCTGTCGCCGCCAGCACATGCGATGGTTCCCACGTCGCCGAGTTACACGCGCTCCCAGCGCTGGCGGCGATTCCCAGCTTGTCGAGCGCATCTAGCGTCGTGTCCGAGCGTGCCCCCTCGAAGCTAAAGTGGGCGTTGTTCGGCAATCGCATCTCAGGGTGGCCGGTGAGCGTAGCGCCCTTGATCGTGCGCAGGACTCCTTCGACGAGTTGCGTGGTCAGGGCTCTGCACGCCTTCGTGTAGTCATCGCGGTGCGCCTGCGCCTCGGCGAGGGCTGCGGCTGTCCCCGCGACCGACGCCACATTCTCAGTACCGGCGCGGCGCTGGCGTTCCTGGCCGCCGCCGCTTAGCTGCGCGAGGAACGGTGTGCCCCGGCGCATGTAGAGGACGCCGGAACCCTTCGGCCCGCCAAACTTGTGCGCGGACAGACTCAGCAGATCAACGCCGAGGCCATCCACGTTCAGCTCCAGCGAGTTCGCTCCTTGCACGGCGTCCGTATGTACCGCCACCGTTCGCCGCATCGCCCTCGCGCGCTCGCGAACAGCTGCTGCTATCTCAGCGACCGGCTCGATTGTGCCGATCTCGTTGTTTGCGAGCATCACGCTGACTAGGACTGTACGGTCGGTCATCGCGTTGGCGACGGCGTGCGGACTGACGGTCCCGTAGCGATCGGCCGTCACTTGCGTCACCTCGAAGCCGAACTTCTCCAGGTACTCGCACGAGTGCAGAACGGCGTGATGTTCGACCGTCGTCGTGATGATGTGATTGCCGAGGCCTGCCTGCTGCTGCGCGATCGCGACGCCTTTGATCGCGGCGTTGATGGACTCCGTGCCTGGCCCGGTGAAGATCACTTCTTGAGGCCGGCAGCCAATCAGGCCAGCGACGCTGCTGCGCGCGCTCTCCAGGGAACGTGCTGCCTGGCGCGCCAGGGCATACGTTCCGGAGGGGTTCCCGAAGCTGCCTTCGAGGTGGGGCAGCATCGCTTCCAGCGCCTTCGGATTGAGGCGGGTGGTCGCGGCGTGGTCCAGGTAGATCGCAGTTTTCATGCCGTTGAGTCGGATGGTAATACCGGGGCGGGGTATCGAATAGAGGTTATCGCCGTTTTACGCAGCCTGTCAAAGCGAGACTAGCCGCTGATCCGCCAGCCGTCCGCCGTCTTCACCAGTTGCGCGACGTTCGCAGCGCAACGCTCACCCGCGCCGGCGTCGATACAGAATGTGTAGCTCGCCGTCGCCTCATCCCCAACCACCTGGATCGAGTCGATGGTGGGAATCCGCGCGGAGATATCCAGGGCGGTCTGCCCCGCGACAGCGTTGGTGAGAGCAAACTTGATCGAGTCGCAACTGCTGGCCTCCAGGACCTCCGGGGTATACAGGGTGCACAGGTCGTCGAAGCGGTCCTGGTCGATGTAGTACCCGAACTGCTCGATGGTGTGGCGGACCTGCGCCTCATCATCTGCGCCGGCGAGCGACGGCACAGGGACCGGCGTCGGCGTCGGGCGCTGCGTCGGCCCGCCGGCGTCATCGCCGCCGCAGGCGGCTGTAGCCACCAGCAAGGCAAGCGTCACCAACCAAATTCGAAAGCGCGCGGCGCGGTTACGCATGACGAATTCCAGCTTACATGAGACACGAGCACCAAACATGACGGTAGGTCGCGGCGCGTTAAAGCTCCAGCAATTGCCCGGCGGCGGACTGCCAGTCCGAGAAGTCGCTGAACACGGCTCGCGCCCCGCTGTCGCGCAACTCTTCGGTTGTGTAGTTGCCCGTCGCCACGCCAACGCCGATCGCGCCGTTGTCCAGCGCCGAGGTGATATCGTGCGGCGTGTCACCCACAACGATGACTTCTTCTGGGCGAGCGCCGTTCGCGACATTGCGGATCGCCGCAGCCACGACATCTGCTCGCTCCAGGCTCACCTCGCCGAAGCCACCACCCTTGAAGTAGGACGCGATGTCGTAGAACTGCAACTTCAGCCGCGCTCCCTCACTGAAGTTGCCGGTCGCGAGGCCCAGCGTGGCGCCCGCTTCACGCAGCGCACCGAGCAACTGCGGAAAGCCCAGCATCAGGTGACCCTCGCGCTCGACAAGCGATGCCGGCAGCAATTGCACGTAAGCGCTCACAAAGGCATCGATGTGTTCGCGTGCGTCGCCCTCAACTCCGCCCTCGGCCAGGCCGCCTTGCAGAATGAAGAGGTCGGTGCGCCCGCTGAACTCAATGCGTCGAAACCCATCGTCAACGCCGAACAATTCGGCGAAAGCGAGGTTCATGGCGTGGCTGCCGGCTCCGCCCGTGTAGAGAAGGGTGTTGTCGATGTCGAAAAGGACGACGCGCGTCACTGTTCGACTGGTTCGCCGGACTTCATCCAGGCCTCCGTGCCGCCCTCCAGGTTGAACAAGCGAGTAAGCCCGGCCGCCGCGGCCATCTCCGCAGCCAGGGCGCTGCGCTGACCGACCGCGCAGACGAAGATCACGTCTTTATCCTTCGGCAGTTCTTCGCGACGCTTGTAGACAGTGTTCACCGGGATCAGTTCAGCCCCGGGCACATGGCCTGCTGTGTATTCGTGCAGCTCGCGGACGTCGATGATCGCGGCGCCATTGCCGAGCATGTCCTTCGCTTCGTCTACGGTGATGCGCGTGTATGGCTCGCGCGGGTCCTTCGTTGCCATTGGGGCTCCTCCTGAGTCTTGCTGCCTCCATTGTAGCGTGTTGACACGCCGCGCCGCCCCGGACGATCATGCGCCGCGGAGGGATGACTCATGGCCACACAAGATCAGATCACTGACCTTAAGGAGAAGATGACATCGGAACGCGACCGCTTGCTCGCGATGTTGGAACCGCTGGGCGAGGAGATGGCCGAACGCTCGACGACCGGCGAGGGCGAATGGAGCGCCAAACAACAACTGGCTCATCTCTGCGAGATGGAGACCGCCTACCGGGCGTGGGTGGAGAAGGCACTCGCGGAGGACAACCCGAACGTCGACGGGCTGCGCGGCGAGCGGCCAGCCATCCCCCTCGAAGACGCGAACGCACGAAGCGTCGCCGAACACATCGCCGAGATGCGACGCCAGCGTTCCCAGACGGAGGCGATGATTGACGGCATGCGGCCCGAAGACTTCGATCGGACGGCGACTCAATCGATGTTCGGTACGTTGACCTTGCTCCAATGGTTGCGGTCGTATTACCGGCACGACCGCATGCACTACGATCAGGCCAGCGGCGCAGAGCCGACCTACAAGCCGCGCTTCACCGGAGCGGAGCCGGATCAACGGCGGTCGTAATTGACACCGCGCCTGAGCGGTGCTATCGTCGCGCCTATCTTTTGATGGGCCCAGACCCGTGCGGCAGGGGCTCTTTTATTTTTGCCCGGAGAGAATCTCAACGATGGCTGAAGACCCCGGAAACCAATGGCTCGCGCAGGCGCTCCATGAAGTGGGCGCCGTGCAGTTCGGCGACTTCACGATGGGCCGCACGACGATCAACTCGCCGGTCTACGTTAACCTGCGCCTGCTCGTCAGCAACCCGCGGGCCCTCGCGCGGGCTGCCCGCGTCATGCAAGAGTTTGTCGATACGCTAAAGGTCATGAGGAACCCCCAGGTGCAGCCGTTCGACCGCGTCTGCGGCATCCCCTTCGGCGGCCTGCATCTGGCGACTGCCTTCTCGCTGCGCACGCGCACACCGATGGTCTACGTCCACCCGGCGAAGGAGCGCAACGGCAGCCGCGTCTACGTCGAAGGCGTGTACCAGGACGGAGAGCAAGTGCTGCTCGTCGACGATCTTGTCACGAGCGGCGGCGGCATCCTGGAGACGGCTGAGTTCCTCAAGCAGAACGCCGGCCTCAAGGTGCGCGACGTGCTGGTCCTTCTCGACCGCCAGGAAGGCGCGAAGGAGTTGCTCAAGGCACGCGGCTACAACCTGATCTCGATCCTCGGCGTCGAAGCGATGCTCAACTCCCTGATGGCGAGCGGCAAAATCGAGGAAGAATGGTACCGCAAGAGCATTGATTACATTCAACAACGGCGCACTGAACGCGGCGTCGATTAGGCCCACCCGGTTCCCCCTCAGGCGCCGATTCCCCATAATTATGTTTAGTGATACATCCGCAGACCGGATTGCCACGCGGAATCCGGCTTAGAACCCAACGACGCAATCCGTTCGCGGCAATCCCCTTCCTCCTGCTCTCCGCTGCGCTCTTAACTGCAGCCTGTGCCGGCGATGACGCAGATGACACCGCGGGCCAGACCGGCGCCCCGATCTCCTGCCGCGCGCTTGAGGAGCTGGACAGCTACCGCTACAACGTCGCCGTCCAGATGGGCGCGCCCGGCCCAACACCCAGCCGAACGGCCGCGGCCGAGACCACCGAATCGGCAGCCCCCATCGACTCCGGCACACCCGCGCCCCTGACAGCATTCGCCGACGCCCTCGCGCAACTGTTTACGGACTTCAGCCTGCAGGGCGCCTACCAGGCACCCGACCGCTCGCAGGCGATCCTGAACTTCCGCGGCGACGACCTCGAACTACGTGTGATCGGAGACGACGCCTGGGTACGCGTCGGCGATGCCTGGCAGACCGACGAAGCACGCGAGGACGAGGTCCTCACGCCCGTCGTGGTCTGCGAACAGGTGGTCCAGGCCGTGCGCCCGTCCTTGCGTCTCGCCGACCCCGAGGAAGTACGCCTCAACGGCGTGACGACCCGGCACTACGACCTCGACCCTGCGAAGGCAGAAGAGGTCCCGCCGGTACTCGGCCAGGAGCTGGCCGGCACCTATACAGTCGACGCCTGGATCGCCACAGACGGACACTGGCCTGTCCAGTTCGTAATTCAATCGCAGGATCCAGCAATCGACGCGGCCGCGTTCAGGCTGTCAATGACCGTCCGCGACGTCAACGACCCGGGTATCCGCATCGTCGCACCATGAGCGCGATCAAGCCCCAACGCAGAGGTGCAGCGGAGCCGCTGCCGGGGGGTTCCCTACGGGCCCGTCTGGGCGGGGGGTGTCCCCCGGCACCCATTCCTCCGGGTGGTACGGGGTGGGGCCCAACAACGCCGCGAGGTGTTCAAGTGAACCGAAACGCCAAACCCTCGTTGTAGCGACGAGGCGTGCTTGGTCACCACACGAAGGTGCAGCGGAGCCGCTGCTGGGGGTTCCCTACGGGCCCGTCTGGGCGGGGGGTGTCCCCCCGACACCCATTCTTCCGCGGTGGGGCGGGCCCAACACAGCAACGAGGTGTACAACTGAACCCAACGCCGAATCCTCGTTGCAGGCGACGCCGCGCGCCTGACCGCTAACGCCAAGGTGCAGCGGAGCCGCTGCCGGGGGGTTTTCCTACGGGCCCGTCTGGGCGGGGGGTGTGCCCCGACACCCATTCTTCCGGGGTGGGGCGGGCCCAACACAGCAACGAGGTGTACAACTGAACCCAACGCCGAATCCTCGTTGTATGCGACGCCGCGTGCCTGGTCACCACACGAAGGTGCAGCGGAGCCGCTGCGGGGGGTTCCCTACGGGCCCGTCTGGGCGGGGGGTGTGCCCCCGACACCCATTCTTCCGGGGTGGGGCGGGCCTAACACAGCAACGAAGGCGTAGGAGTGAATCCAATCGCCAACCCCCGCTGTATGCGACGCCGCGTGCCTGGTCACCACACGAAGGTGCAGCGGAGCCGCTGCCGGGGGGTTCCCTACGGGCCCGTCTGGGTGGGGATCCCCCCGACACCCATTCCTCTGGGTGGGACGGGGTGGGGCCTAACAATGCCGCGAGGTGTTCAAGTGAACCCAAAACCCGAACCTTCCGTTTATGCGACGCCGCGCCCGACCCCCAACGCCAAGGTGCAGCGGAGCCGCTGCCGGGGGTTCCCTACGGGCCCGTCTGGGCGGGGGGTGTCCCCCCGACACCCATTCTTCCGCGGTGGGGCGGGCCCAACACAGCAACGAGGTGTACAACTGAACCCAACGCCGAATCCTCGTTGCAGGCGACGCCGCGCGCCTGACCGCTAACGCCAAGGTGCAGCGGAGCCGCTGCCGGGGGGTTCGGGGGGTGTCCCCCCTGCACCTCCCCAATATCGGGGTGGGGTGGGGGCGTATGACCTCGCGCCGTGAGAGGGTCGCGGGGGGCAGCCTAAAGTAAGCGGCGGATCGCCTTACGCCCCGGCCGCGGGTCATAGTTAGATTTGAACTGTTCCAGCGCATGCCGCTCAATCAGGTACTTGCCCGCGAAGAGGACGGCCGGCACCTTCTTCTGCTTGATCAAACGGCGTAGACTCTGCGGGTGGATATTGAGGATGCGGGCGGCATCCACCAGGTCTAGATAGTTGTCAAAGGGTTCGTCTGCCAAATCACGTGCTCCAATAAGCTGCTAAGACGCGTGCACCAATATAGCACGCTTGTCAACATCGTTAGGCCCAGACGGCCAGGTCAGTCTCCTACGAGACAATGACGTCCGCGCCCAATTCCGGGCAACCAGCCACCGGCGTAACGGGCAGCCCGGCGTCGAAGCGCAGCAGTTTTAGCGAATCGACCGGGTCTACGCCGCCCGAGCAGTCGACGTCACCCCACGGGTGCGGCGAGGCGTTTGCGACCTCGACCACCTCGCCCATTGCCGGACATTCGCCGGTGTTGGTGATGAGGCCGGCGTCGAACCGTAGCGTGATCAGCGAATCCACCGGATCAGCCTCGCCGGAGCAGTTGTCATCCCCCCAGATGCGTGTCACGCCCACTGGTGTCGCTGTCACGCTCAGTTCAGGGGAGGAGGTCGTCGTAATCGAGGGGCCGCCCGACGGAGATGCAGTCGCTGTCGCGGTTGTCATCGGGGTCTCGCTCGGTGAAGGCGTAGGCGTGGCGGCCGCGTGTTCGTAGGCGCCGATGTCGCAGTGGGCGCCCTGCAGCCGGCTTTCGCCGCGCTGGTCCACTCCGCTGATGGGAGCCGCCGCGCAGGCCGCGTCGTTGCCGCCGTCAATCGCGGCGCTGTTCGCGAGCAGGGCATGGGTCTTGGTCGGCCCGCCGTTATCGGCGAGAGGGCTGAGAAAGACGTCCACCTGCGGCTTGTCGGTCAGTTGATCCAGATTGCAGGTGTCGCTGGAGTCGAGGTTGTTCCCCAGCGAAACGAATCCCAAACCGTCGCAGTCAGTGTTTGTGTTCTGGTCGGCCACGATGGTGTTCTGGAGGTTGACGGTGTTGGATACGTCCTGGGGTCCGTATATTCCGCCGCCGAGCATCGAGGCCAGGTTCGCCGTGACCGTCACGTTGGTCAGCGTGGTCATCGCATTTTCTCCGTTGTACAGGCCGCCGCCGAAACTCGCCGTGTTGTGGCTTAGCGTGCTGTTGGCGATCACGTTGGTGCCGCCATCGACGCGCAAGCCGCCGCCACCGGATGCGGAGTTGTCGTTCAGCGTGCTGCGCAAGATCGTCAGCGTACCGCCGTCGTTGTGGATGCCGCCGCCCCCGTCGTCGGCGATATTGTTGCTCAAGGTGCTATCGACAATCGCAATCGCCGCGGCGTCACTGTTGTGGATGCCGCCGCCCATGCCAAGAGCGTGGTTCCCGCTAATCGTCGTGTTGGTAATCGTTGCGTCTGCGCCTGACACGTTGGCGATTCCGGCGCCTTGAGTGTCCGCGGCGTTACCGGAGAATATGCTGTTGGTGATCGTCAGCGTTTCGGACTGGTGGTGCAGGCCACCGCCGCGCTGGGTGGCTGCGGTGTTGCCACTGACTGTGCTGTTAGTGATCGTCGTGGGACCTCCGCTGTTGATGCCGCCGCCGTAATTCGCGGTGATGTTGTCGTTCACGCTGCTGTCCAGCACGGTGAGCGTGCCGCTGCTGATGATCCCGCCGCCGTTGGTGAGCCCCACGTTGTCGTTAGCGGAGCTGCCGTTCAGCAGCGACACATCGCCGGACGAGTGGTTGTAGATTCCTCCGCCGAACTGAGCCGTGTTCATACCGTTCACATCGCTGTTGTTCAGCGTTAGCTCGTCGTTGTTCCAGATGCCGCCGCCGTTGCTCGTCGCCATGTTGCCGGAAACGGTGCTGTTGGTGAGCGTGAGCGTGCCGAGTTGGTTGTGGATGCCGCCGCCGTCCATGTCTGCGCCGCCGTCAGACACCGTGGTACCGGTGATCGTGAGCGCAAATGCGGTAGAATTGGAGATCGCGCCGCCGTTCACGCCGGCATGATTGCCGCTGACGGTGCTATCGATGATTGTCATCATCCCCTCGTTGAGGATTGCGCCGCCGGAGCCGGTGAGCGCGCTATTCCCGTTCAGAAAACTCCCGGTGATTGTCGCAGTGCCGCTGTCGAAGTTAACGATACCGCCACCGTCATCGCCGTTGCTGTTCGTCACGTCGCTGTCGGTGACCTCCAGTGCACCGTTATTGATGATGGCACTCCCGGCGGCCTGGGTGATCGTCAGGTTCTGCAGGGTCAGACCCACGCTGCTGCTGTTCGTGATAAAGGGACGGTACATGTTGGCGCCGCTAATCGTCACGGCGCCGTCCCCATCGATGGTCACGCCATCGCTGTCGCTGATGGCTGGGAGGTCCGCAATCAGCGTGATCATCGTGATCCCGGCCTGGAAGACGATCGTGTCCTCGCCGGCCCCAGCAACGCAGTCGGTGTGTATGGCGGTGTCGTTGTTGGCGTTGGTGATCGCCTCGCGCAGGCCGCACTGCCCGTCGACACCGTCAAGCACGGCGTCCGTGTCGGTCGTGACCGTGATCGTCGCTGCTGACACGGAGCCGGGGCCAAACGGGCTGCCGGGGTAGGTCAGGACGAAGGCAACCGCACCTACCAACGCCGTAAGGGCGACGGCGCGGACGAACGTCAGTCCAGTCGGCATCGCGCCGGAAGATAGCACTCGGCCCTCAACAGGTCAACCAGTGCCATCCACCAAGTCTAGATAGTTGTCAAAGGGTTCGTCTGCCAGATCAGGTGCTCCAATAAGACGCTAAGACGCGTGCACCAATAAGCACGGTTGTCAACACCGACTCGAGCGCTCTACTACGAGACGAGAACGTCGGCACCCAGAAGCGGACAGCCGTCCTCCTGCGTGACCGGAAGCCCGGCGTCGAACCGCAGCAACTTCAATGAATCGACCGGGTCCACTCCGCCCGAGCAGTCGACGTCTCCCCACGGGTGCGGTGACGCGTCTGCAACCTCAACCACCTCGCCCATATTGGGACAGTCTCCGGTGTTGGTGCTGAGTCCCGCGTCGTGCCGCAGCGTGAGCAGCGAGTCGATGGGATCGGCCTCGCCGGAACAGTTGTCGTCGCCCCAGACGACGGCCGTAACCAGGGGCGTTGCCGTCGCGGTAGTCGGCGGAATGGTGTCTGACGTGTTCATCGTTGGCGTCGCGCTGGTGCTGGAGGTAGGCGTTGGGGAGGACGAAGGCGTCGCTGACGGAGAAGCGGTTGGTGCGGCGAACGGAGACTCGAAAGCGCCCGCGTCGCAGCCGTCGCCCTGTGGCCGGGGTTCGCCACGCTGGTCGTCGACGGGGCATACGGCGTCGTCACCGGCGTCGATCGCAGGACTTCCCTGTATGAGAGCGTGGGTAAACGTGGGGCCGCCGTTGTCAGCCAGCGGTCCGAGCATAGGATCCACTCCAGGTTGGTCTCCGTCCATGTCGAGCCCGCACGTCTGACCGTCCTCCAGGTTGTGTCCCTGTGAAGTGAGGACGCCGGTCAGGCCCACCCCGCACGTCCGCGCGGGATCGGCACCGGTCACGGTAGTGTTGCGCAGGGAGACATCGCCGTCGATGACGTATATCCCCAGAGGCAGGCTCTGGTCGTCGTGGGTGTTCTCCGCGACGGTCACGTTAAGGAGCATCACCTGTCCACCTGCCCCAACGAACTGGGTGATGCCGCCACCTTCGTTGCCGCTGAGTGTAACATTCGTCAACTCAACGTCACCGGTGGTGCTGATGCCGCCGCCTCCACTGCCGCCCGTGTTGCCGCTAATGAGCGTCCGTTGGACGGTGAGAGTGTCGTTGTTGTAGATCCCGCCTCCGCTGTTAGCGCTGGTATTGCCTGAGATCCGGCTATCCACGATGGTGCCTGTGCCCGAGTTGCCGATTCCGCCACCGTTTCCCCCCGACTGGTTCATCTGGATCGTGGAGGCCTGAATCGTCATCTCGCCGATGTTGTGAATGCCGGCGGTGTTCGACGCGGACATGTTGCCTGAGACTTCGGAATCCTGTATCTCCAGCATCCCCGCTGCCTGGCTGTAAATGCCGCCCCCGATGCTGGTCGCGTTGTTGCCGCTGATCGTCGATCCGACGAGTACCAGGCGACCGACGTTGTTGATGCCGCCGCCGAAGGACCCTTGGTTGCTGTCTATCGTGACATCAGTCAGTGTCAGGTCCCCCGAGTTGAAGATGGCGCCTCCCCCCACTCCACTCAGTCCGTTTCGCAATGTCACCCCGTCCATCGAGACAGTGGTGCCCGGTTTGACGTGAAGGACGCGGATTGAGTCCACTCCGTCGATGAACGTCACGTCGGCGCCGTCTCCCACGATGTGCACGTCCTCGGTCAGTTCCAGGGGGCCGCCGAAGTCGAAGCCGTCCAGCTCGTACGTCCCGGCCGGGACCTGGATCGTATCAATCCCGTTGCCCTGGACACAGTCGCCGCTGGCGTTGGTGTCGTTGTTCGCCGAGAGAATCGCGTCGCGAAGCGTACAGAGCCCGCTCACCTGGAAGTCGTCCTCATCCTGCTCGACCAGAATGACTGCGCCAAACGCGGGCTGCGACGGCTGGACGGCCGCTACCACGGCAATTATCACGAACACAAGCGTGGCAAAGCTGAGCCTGACCATCAAGACCCTCCCTTAACACAGTTCAATGGTGCGGCGCTCACCGTACGCCCGCTCCACTCGCCTGTCAACGTGCGGAGTGACGCGCCTCCTCGGCCACCGGGTGAGAAATGCTATCCTAAATTCGCTATGGCCCTTCGAGAGCCTCCTGGAGAGAGGGACAGAATCCGCAAGTTCATGACCACCTCCAGCGTGCCGATTGCGCCGGTTTACGGGCCCGCCGACGCCTCCGGCGCGGACACGGGCGAGCCGGGCCAGTACCCGTACACGCGCGGCATCCACAAGACCGGCTACCGCGGCAAGCTTTGGACCATGCGCATGTTCGCCGGCTTTGGCTCCGCCGAGGAGACCAACGAGCGCTTCCGCTACCTGCTCTCGCAGGGCAACTCCGGCCTTTCCGTCGCCTTCGACATGGCCACCCTCTACGGCTACGATACCGACGCGCCGGAGGCCCTCGGCGAGTTCGGCAAGTGTGGCGTGGCTGTGTCGTCGTTGCGCGACATGGAGATCCTCCTCGACAGCCTCCCCCTCGCCGACATCACGACTTCGATGACGATCAACTCCCCCGCGGCAGTGATCTGGGCTATGTACATAGCCGCCGCCGAAAAGCGCGGCATCTCACGAAAGCATCTCGCCGGCACCATCCAGAACGACATCCTCAAGGAGTACATCGCGCAGAAGGAGTTCCTCTTCCCGCCCGAGCCCTCAATGCGCCTCGTCGTCGACACGATCGAGTTCGGCTCCCGCGAGATGCCCAAGTGGAACACGATCTCGATCTCCGGCTACCACATCCGCGAAGCGGGCTCGACCGCCGTGCAGGAACTGGCGTTCACCCTCGGCGACGGCTTCGAATACGTGCGCTGGTGCCTCGAGCGCGGCCTCGACATCGACGACTTCGCCCCACGACTCAGCTTCTTCTTCAACAGCCACAACGACCTCTTCGAGGAAGTCGCCAAGTTCCGCGCCGCCCGCCGCATCTGGGCCCGCGAGATGCGCGAGACCTTCGGCGCGAAGAACGAGCGCTCCTGGTGGCTGCGCTTCCACACGCAGACCGCGGGCGTTAGCCTCACTGCGCAGCAGCCAGAGGTGAACCTGGTCCGCACCGCCATCCAGGCGCTCGCGGCCGTCCTCGGCGGCACCCAGTCGCTGCACACGAATTCGATGGACGAGGCCCTCGCGCTCCCCAGCGAGAAGGCCGCGCGCCTCGCCCTGCGCACCCAGCAGGTGATCGCCCACGAGTCAGGCGCCGCGAACATGGCCGATCCCCTCGGCGGCTCGTACTTCCTCGAGAAACTCACGGAGGACACCGAGGCCGCGGCCTACGCTTACTTCCGCAAAGTGGAAGACCTTGGCGGCGTCCTCCCAGCCATCGAGAACGGCTTCTTCCAGCGCGAGATCGCCGACGCCGCCTACGTTTACCAGCGCGAGATCGACGGCCACGACCGCACGATCGTCGGCGTCAACGACTACGTGATGGACGAACCCATCGAGATCCCGATCCTCGATATGGACCCACAGGGCTACGACCGCCAGGTCGAGCGCCTGAACGAGATCCGCCGCTCGCGTGACGACCGCGAGACCGCCCGCACTCTGCGCGCGCTCGAAGGCGCGCTGCGAGGCACCGACAACGTGATGCCCTACCTCCTCGACGCCGTGAGAGCAGAGGCCACACTCCAGGAGTGCTGCGACGTGATGCGCGAAGTCTATGGCGCCTACACCGAAGCCGCGATCGTCTAGATGTTCCCTGAGGAACGAAGGGCCTCGGCGCAGCGAAGGCGAGCACCCCCCAGAACGTTGCGAACCGTGTAGCCGCGCCGTCTATGCCGTGGCTCTTGGCCTCGATGCATGCGAGTGCCTGCCGAGGTGTCAACCGACCCGATGGTCCGGGCCCGAGATACAGAGCGTTGTGCCTCAAGCTCCCTGGCCCACCTGGTCGGAGATTGTGAAACACAGTGAAAAGGGGGTGACACAAACCTCACGTTCACGTTATAGTAGTAACGTCGGATCCGGCTCTATGCCCCCTTCCCGCCGCGAAACGACGCACCGTACCGCTCGCCCCGACTCCCTCGCGGGGACCATGCCAGGAGGAGGCCCATATTGGCGAACCAGCGTGCCGAGACGATCACCCTTCAGTCTGACGTAAGCTCCGATGGTTGTGCTCACCACTGGCAGATTGACACCCCAAATGGCGAGACAAGCGAAGGCACCTGCAAGCGCTGCGGTGCCACCCGCGCTTTCCTGAACTACAGTCAGCGCAAGATGATGGTCCGCTCCGTCAAGACAGCGGCCGCCCCTGCCACCACCCAGTCCCTCCGCTAACCCAAAACCTGCGAACACAACGGGCGAGCAAATGCTCGCCCGTTTTTCTGTGCGTTGACCCGCTCGCGTTCCTATTCGTATGATGGCGCTCGCCCATGGTCACCCTCGCCGAAGCCATCGAACGCGCCCGCAGCCAGGACCGCACCGTCCTCACCGAGATCGAGTCCAAGCAGGTGCTCGCCGCGGCGGGCATCCCGGTCGCGGCGGCGCGGCTGGCCGCGACGGCTGACGACGCCGCGAAAGCCGCAGCCGAAGTCGGCTTCCCGGTTGTCCTCAAGATCGTCTCGCCCGACGTCACCCACAAGTCCGACGTCGGCGGCGTCAAGGTCGGCCTCGCCGACGAGGCGGCGGTGCGCGCGGCATTCGCCGAAATCGTCGCGTTGGTCAAGGCGGCGCAGCCGAAGGCGCGGATCGAAGGCGTCGCCGTCCAGCACATGGCCCGCCCCGGCACCGAGGTCATCGTCGGCATGAGCAAGGACCCGCAATTCGGGCCGGTGCTGATGTTCGGCCTCGGCGGCATCTTCGTCGAAGTGCTGAAGGACGTAACGTTCCGAATCGTGCCGCTGGAGCCGCGCGACGCCCAGCAGATGATCGCCGAGATCAAAGGCCATGCCATCCTCGATGGCGTCCGCGGCGGCGAGCCGGCGGACACCGCTGCCCTCGCCGACCTCCTCCTCAAGCTCTCAGCCTTCGTCGAAGCGAACCCGCAGGTCGAAGAACTCGACCTCAACCCGGTGTTCGCCTACAAGGACGGCGTGATCGCGGTTGATGCACGGATCGTGATCGCGGAATGACCTCCCCGGACCTCACCCAGCGCCTCGACCGCGCCTTCAACCCGAAGACCGTCGCCGTCGTCGGCGACAAGCGCGCGATGGGCTACATGTGGCTGAACGCGATGAAGACGTTCACCGGCAAGCTCTACTCCGTGCAGATCGACCCGGCCGAGATCCCCGGCATCGAAGCGCTCGAAGTCCCCAACTACCCCAGTCTCAGCGACATCCCGGACGACATCGACTACGTCCTCTGCGCCGTGCCGCGGCCGGTCGCCGCCCGCATCGTCGCCGATTGCGCGAAGAAGAAGGTGGGCTCGGTCGCCCTCTTCACCTCGGGGTTCGCCGAGACGGAGACCGAAGAAGGCATCGAGGCGCAACGCGTCGTCACCAAGATCGCCCGCGAGAACGACCTGCTCCTGATCGGCCCCAACTGCATGGGCCTATACAACCGGCGGCTCGGCGTCCGCCACAGCCCCGACCAGGAGGCGGGCGACCCCGGCAACGTCGGCTTCATCAGCCAGAGCGGCACCCACTGCATCAACTTCGCGCTCGTCGGCGCGCAGCACGGCATCAAGTGCTCGAAGACCGTCTCGATCGGCAACGTCGTCATTCTCGACACTCCCGACTACATCGACTACCTCGCGCAGGACGCCGAGACCGAAGTCATCGCCATGTACATCGAGGGCGTCAAGGATGGCCCGCGCCTCCTCGCCTCGCTGAAAGCCGCTGCGAAGCGCAAGCCGGTCGTCGTTTGGCGCGGCGGCACGAGCACCGCTGGATCGCGCGCGGTGTACTCGCACACGGCCTCGCTCGCGGCAGCGCCCGACGTCTGGGCCGCCGCCATGCGCCAGGCCAGCGTCATCGAGACGACCGACCTCGACGAGACCATCGATGCCGTCAAGGCGCTCGTCTACTGCAAGCCGGCAAAGGGCCATCGCATGGGTCTGCTTGCGATGACCGGCGGCCAGTCCGTCGTCATCACCGACGCCTTCGAGCGCGAGGGCATGGAAGTGCCGCTGCTGACCGCCGCCTCGTACGAGAAGCTCGCCGCGTTCTTCAACATCATCGGCGGCAGCTACCGCAACCCGCTCGACGCCGGCGGCACGATCGGCATGGGCTTTGTGCCCGGCAACCTCCAGAAGCTCTTCGAGATCCTCGACGAGGACGAAAACGTCGACGCGATCGCCATGGAGGTCAGCGGCACCTTCATCGCCCGCCGCCTGCGCGACAACCCTGCGATGATGGACGGCCTCATCGACATGCTCGCCGGGCACCGCGACCGCTCGCCCAAGCCCTTCCTCGCAATCACGCACCCGAGTCACGTCGAGGACGTAATGGCCGAGGTGCGCCGCAAGCTCCTCGCCCGCAACGTCGCGGCCTTCACCAGCTTCCGCTCTGCGGCGCGCGCCCTCTCCCGCGCCACCGCCTACTGGGCCGCCCGCGACGGCGGAGCGTAGTCTCTCCCGCTGACAGCGCGCGGCGCGTAGCAGTACACTCCAACCGCAATGCCACGCATCACCCCTGTCAACCTAGACCACGCCACCCCCGAACAATGCGCGGCGTACGACGAGGGCGTCCAGCGCTACGGCCGCATGACCAACATGAAGACCACGCTCCTCCACTCGCTACCCGCCTTCCGCGCCCTGATGGAGTGGTACCCGCTCCGCGACGCCGTCGTGCCGTTCCTCGGCGAGCGCCTGACCAACATCTTCTGCCACGCGATCTCGTCCGACACCGACTGCCTGATCTGCTCGACCTACTTCCGCCGCGTCCTCATCGACGCCGGCGAGGACCCGGAACATCTCGAACTCGATGCCCGCGACCAACTCGTCGTCGAGTTCGGACACCTGCTGGCGACGCCGACCGCCCACGTCCCGGATGCCGCGTACGCGCGGCTCGCCGCCGAGTTCACGGACGAGCAGATCGTCGCGCTCACCGCCTTCGGCGCGATGATGGTAGCAACCAACGTCTTCAACAACGCCCTCGGCATCGACCTCGACGGCTACCTGGAACCCTACCGCAAGACCGGCGCTGTGGCTGACTGATGGCCGACCGCGAGTTCGCAGGCAAAGTCGCCTTCATCACCGGCGCCGCTCACGGCCAGGGCCGCGCCACAGCCCTGGCCCTGGCGAAGGCCGGCGCGAAGATCGCCGCCTTCGACATCGCCCGCCCGCTGACCTACCCCGCCTACGAGCTGGGCACAAGCGACGACCTCACGAGCCTCCAGGCTGAGTGCCGCGAAGCCGGCTCCGAATGCGCCACATTCGAAGGCGACGTCCGCGACAACGCCTCGGTCACAGCCGCCGTCGACGGCACAATCGCCGCCTTCGGACGCGTCGACGTCCTCTTCAACAACGCCGGCATTTGCGCGTACGGCCTGACGCACGAACTGACTGAAGACGAATGGGATGCCATGCTCGACATCAACCTCAAGGGCGCCTGGCTGGTCGCACGCCGCGTCATCCCGGTGATGATCGGGCAGCGCTCCGGCGTCATCATCAACAACTCCTCGATCGCCGGGCTGCGCGGGATGAACCGCCTCAGCCACTACACCGCGTCGAAGTGGGGACTCACCGGCCTCACCAAGGCCTGGGCGATCGAGCTCGCCCCGCACGGCATCCGCGTCGTCTCCATCCACCCGACCGGTGTTAACACCCCGATGAACGACGGCCTCGCCGCGCTCGAAGGCCTGACTCCGCAGGAGATCGGCGAGCGTTCGGCCGGCAACCTCCTGCCGGTGCCCTGGATCGAGCCCGAAGACGTCGCTGAGGCGGTCCTCTACCTGGCGTCCGACCGGGCCCGCTTCGTCACCGGTTCGCAGTTCGTACTCGATGCCGGATTGCTGACCCAGTAGTCAGCCTGCCGAGTCTTCGCTCTTGCCAATACCGAGGGTCCGCTCCTGGAACGCCTGAATGGCGGCGTTTACCTCCGGGATGGAGGTGGCGCCTGTCTTGAGCATCGTCTCCAGAAACCTGAGTCGCTGCGTCAATTCCGTGTCCAGTTCGGCAGGCGTCAGCTTCGCCCACTGCGCAAAAGCATCGTGGGCGCCCTGCTGTGGGAAGAGTGTGTAGGAGTCCGTTTCCCGGTTCCACACGGCGGCACGCGAGACGCGATAGCCTTCGCCTTCCGGCTCCAGCATCGCAACCTCAGTGACGCGTCGCACGAGCCCGGGCTCCTGCAGGTGGCCGATGTACATCGGGACGACGAACGTGAGGTGCGCGATGTGCTCCCTCGGGATGCCGAGATCGCGCTTCAGCTGAGCGAGCACCCCCTCGACCGTCTCGTCGTGCATCGTTGTGCCGAGCCGGTATCCCTCGGCCAGCAGCTCGAACGTCCGGCGCGCGTGATCGTCCCACGTGTACACCGGGATGTGATCGCTCATCTCGTTGACGAGGATGTACGTGTCGTAGTGCTCTGACACCGGCGGTAGCGTGAACGTCTCGCCCTGGCCGCGTGTGAAATAGACGAGCGTATCGGGGAGCGTGAACGTGAGGAGCGCGCTCAGCGTCGTCGTCTTCCCGCTGTTGGGCGGCTCGGCCGCGATGATCATCGAAGCACCACGTTCCATCGCCACCCAAAACATCGCCGCGATCTCGGCCGACATGTTGCCGGCCATGATCAGCTCGGCGATCGACATCGGCATCGGCGGCTCCCAGTGCCAGCCCCACCAGCTCGTAGGTTGGTTGAGCGCTCTCACCCTTCGATCATACAGCCGATGACACTGCGCCCGTCTATGCGTAATTCTACCTATGTGCGCCGGGCGTGTGCGCCGGGCGCCGAAGGAGTCATCCTCAACAGCTCAGCGACACGGCGTCTGGCGGGCGACTGAAACTGTCCGGAATCCTGTACAATGCGGGCCGTGCGCGCCGCCTTCTGCACCGCGAAAGAGACCATCGACGTCCGCGAGACTGACGACCCGCGCCCCGGGCCGGGCGAGGTGCTCGTCCGCGTCCGCCAGTGCGGAATCTGCGGCACCGACCTTCATTGGTACCACGGCCAGCTGCCGCCCACGCCGGCCGCCCTGGGCCACGAGTTCTCCGGCGAAATCGCCGAACTCGGCGAGGGCGTCGAGCGCTTCGCCGTCGGCAACCGTGTCGCGATCGAGCCGATCAAGGCCTGCCAGGCCTGCGAATACTGCCGCAGCGGTCGCCGCCACCTCTGCCGTCACCGCATCCTCATCGGCGCTTACTACGCCGGTGGGCTCGCGGATTATGTCACAGTCCCCGAATACACTCTCTACAAACTACCGGACGGCATCGACTTCGAGCTCGGCGCGCTGGCGGAGCCGCTCGCCGTCTCCGTCCACGGCGTCCACCTCGCTGGCACCAGCCCCGGCCAACGAGTGCTCGTGCTCGGCAGCGGCACAATCGGCCTCTTCGCAGTCTTCGCGGCCCGCCATTTCGGCGCCACGGAGGTGATCGCCACCTACCGGCACGAACACCAGGGCAAGGCCGCGGTGGCGATGGGCGCCACCCGCATCGTCCAGGACGGCGATGCCGATGGCATCGAGAAACGCAGCGCGGACGTCGTCGTCGAAACGATCGGCCGCAACGCACCAACGCTCACCCAGGCGCTCGGCCTCGTCCGCAACGGCGGCAGCATCTCCGTGCTCGGACTCTTCATGCAGCCGGTCCAGATCGACGCCCTATCGCTGATGCGCAACGAGATCACCGTCGTCGGCGGCATGACCTACTGCCGTCCTGGCCTTCAGGCCGACTTCGAAGTGGCCCTCGCCATGCTCGCCGCCGACCCCGACCGCGCACGGAAAATCATCACCCACCGCTACCCCCTCGCAGACGCCGCCCAGGCCTTCGCCATCGCCGCCGACAAGAAAAGCGGCTCCCTCAAAGTGCACATCCAGATCTAGTCCACCAGCAGACAAGATTCGACCCCAGATCGGCCACCTTTCCCTGGTGGTTCCCGCCCAGCCATCGCTACCAATTCTGTGGGTCAGGGCCTAGCCCTGACCGCCCGCGGCGGGGCCATCCCCAAGACAAAGGTGCAGCGGAGCCGCTGCTGGGGGGTTCCCTACGGGCCCGTCTGGTCGGGGGGTGTCCCCCCGACACCCCAATGGGGCGGGGGGCGGGGGGGCTCAACGCCCCGCAGAGTGTGACTGAAGCCAAACGCCAAACGCCGGCCGGGCACCCGCGCCTGCTCAGCCGACGGGGATCGTCCTCCTCCGATGACGCACGGTCGCCCCAATCGCCAGACCAGCGCTGATCAACACCAGGTTCTTCACCACGAACTCCCCGGTTGTGGTCAGCAGCAGCGGATTGCCGTCCTGAAAGCAACGCCCCGGCACAACGAAGAACGCACTCATCGTCCCCACCAGCTGCGCCACCATCATCAGCAGCGTGATTCGCAACGCCACCGGGAAGATCAGACCGAAGCCGATGATGATCTCCCACACGCCCATCGCCGGCACCACCCAATCGCCGTCGGCAAAGAAGACCACGTCCTGCACGAGATCCTCGACTGGTGAGCGGTCGACCACCTTGAGCACGCCGAACCAGATATAGACCACGCCGAGCGCTAAGCGCAGCAAAGTCAGCCCGTGGTCTTGTAGAAACCCCGTGAGCGCCCTGTCGAAATCTTCCAATCGACCGCGCACCGGCTCCGGCAGCCGTTCAGCGGCTTGTTGCTCGAGATCGACGTCCTCGGACGGCACCATCCGCAGGCCCTATCGCAGGCGCGGCAAGAACGGGTTGCGCCGCAAGAATCGCGAAATCACGAACGACACGAGCGAGATGACCAGCGCGCCGATAAACGCTGGCCAGAAGCCGTCGATCGCAAACTCAATGCCCCACCAGTCGCACAGCATCTCCACGAACAGCACGATCACCGCGTTGATCACGAAGATGAACAGGCCCAGCGTGATCAGCTGCAACGGGCACGTCAGGACCAACAACGCCGGCCGCAGAACCGCCCGCACCACCACGTAGAGCGCAGAAGCGAGCAGCAGCGCCTCCGTCCCGTCGATGACGAAACGGTCGTGATCGTACACTACGTTGTTCACGAACCACTCGGCCACGCAGAAGCCGGCGATCGTGATCCCCCAGCGGACAAGTATGCGCACGAGCCAGGGGACGTCGCCCTGGTC
Organism: Dehalococcoidia bacterium; assembly: GCA_040882565.1. Lineage (GTDB taxonomy): Bacteria > Chloroflexota > Dehalococcoidia > SM23-28-2 > RBG-16-64-32 > CF-162. The sequence continues at coordinate 26,916 of JBBEAZ010000017.1, read as the reverse complement.
CCAGGGAGGCTCGCTGTACTCCCAGTAGCTATAGTTCACGCTACGGTTCCGCAATTCAGGCGCATTCTATCAGGCGCCCCAGGGAAACGCCGCGAAATGGATCACACCATCTACTTGACCAGTAGCCACCTCACGCACCAACCTAAGCCCCACAGGAGGGACCCATGGACGCCTACAAAGCACTGATCTCCAAGCGCGATAGCCGCAGCTACACCACCGAACCCATCGCCGACGACGTGCTCCGCCGCATCCTCCAGGCCGGGCGCATGGCCGGCTCCAGCAAGAATCGTGAGCCGTTCCGTTTCGTCGTCGTCCGCGACAAAGAACACATGACTGAACTTGCCAAGTGCGGCGACTTTGCCCAACCGCTCGGGCCCGCCACCGCAGCCATCGTCGTCTGCCTCGACCCCGACGGCCTCGACTTCGACGGCGGCCGCGCCGCGCAGAACATCATGCTCGCCGCCTGGAACGAAGGCCTCGCCTCCTGCCCCGTGCGCATCCACCACCCCGACTGCGGCCGCGAAGTCCTCGGCTTGCCGGAGGGCTGGCGCATCGCCATGGTGGTCGCCCTCGGCCACCCCGAGCCCAGCGTCCCCATCTCCGCCGGCCGCGCCCGCGCCTCGTTCGAGGACTATGTGAGCTGGGAGCGCTTCGGCCAATCCTCCCCGTAGGTACCTTGCAATCGCGCGCGAATCCGAGCACTCGGCTCCCAATGGTGTCTCAGCCAAAGGCTACGCACCGCGCGGACCTGTGTGTGGGACAGGTGGCTGCTGCGCTTGTTAAGGTTTGGTTGACGTGCATAACGTGTCAAACGTACATTTGACTCCAACCCAGGTGCACGTTCTCCCGGCGCGGGTGATGTACGGCGCCGCCTCTCGGGCCAACAGACAGATAGGCTTGCGATCAGAACACACCACGAGCCAATCTGTCTGCCCATCAAGGGCCTGAGGGGGAGAGCATGCGCATCACGAGAATTCCTTCATTCGCCACGTCCGTGTGCCCGGCTGCCGATGCGGCATTGCGTCAAAGGCAGATAAGCGACGGGGCCCTCGCGTTCATCGGCCTAGTGCTTTGCGCGGCCCTGGCGACCGTTTCGTTGGTTGGCAATCTCGACCACGCTTTCGCCGCGACTTCCACAGTCAACTCCACAGGCGACGGCGGCGATGTTGTGGCAGGCGATGGGGTATGCGAAACCGCCACCGCCGGTGAATGCACACTGCGAGCGGCGATTGAGGAAGCCAACGCGTTTGCCGGCACCGACACAATCGCGTTCAACATCGATTCGACACTGGATGTCGGTTGCGACGGCCTGGCGAACGGCGTCTGCACGATCACACCTGCCTCAGCGCTCCCGGCGATTACTGATCCAGTGACAATCGACGGCTACACGCAGCCCGGCGCCAGCGCCAATACGAACGCCAACGGCGGCCTCGACACCGTCCTTAAGATCGCCCTGGAAGGGTCTGGCTGCGCCAACTGTACAGGCCTCGAAATAAAGACCACGGGCGGCGGCAGCACGATCAAGGGGCTGAACATCAGGACTTTCGGAGTGACAGTCGGTACGGCTGGGATTCTCGCCGCTGGCGGCGGGAACCTCGTCGAAGGCAACTTTGTCGGCACGGACTCCGCTGGCGCCGTCGCAGCAGGCATGTTTACGGGCGTCAACATCGCCGGCTCGTCGGGAAACACGATTGGTGGCACGGTGCCCGGAGCGCGCAACGTCATCTCGGGTAACGGCCACGGCGTAATCCTTGAGGGCGTCAGCGCGACCGGAAACCTCGTCCAGGGCAACTTAATTGGTACGGATGTCAACGGCATCGCCAACCTGGCGAACGGCGAAGGCGTCCTCGTATTCGGTGCTCCGGCCAACACGATCGGCGGGACATTTGCCGGGGCGCGCAACGTCATCTCCAACAATGGCACCGGGGTAACCATTTTCGGCAGCGACGGGACCGGAAACCTCGTCCAGGGCAATTTCATCGGCACGGACGTCAACGGCACCGCGGCTCTCGGAAACGCCCTCGGCGTGAATATCCAATTCGGAGTTAGCAACACGATCGGCGGGACGGTGGCGGGGGCGCGTAACGTCATCTCCGGCAATAGCATCAGCGGAGTACAGATTACCGGGTCCGGGAACTTCGTCCAGGGCAACTACATCGGCACGGACGTCGGTGGCACCGCAGCTCTGGGCAACTCAAGTGAGGGCGTCTGGGTGGCCGGCGTTGCGGACAACACGATCGGTGGGACGGTCGCCGGGGCGGGCAATGTCATCTCGGGTAATGGCAGCAACGGCGTGTACATTAGCGGCTTCAACGCAACCGGAAACCTCGTCGAGGGCAACTACATCGGCACGGATGTCAATGGCACCGCAGCCCTCGGCAACTCAAACGCGGGCGTCAGTTTGGACGGCGCTCGGCTCAACACGATTGGCGGGACGGTGGCCGGGGCACGCAACGTCATCTCCGGTAATGACAACGGAGTAAACATAAACGGCGACAGCGCGTACTGGAACCTCGTCCAGGGCAACTTCATCGGTACGGATGTCAACGGCACAACCGGCCTGGCCAACTCCTTCTCGGGGGTCCGCATTCTTGCCCCTGCCAACACGATCGGCGGCGCAGTGGCCGGGGCGCGCAACGTCATCTCTGGCAACAACGGCACCGGCATAGCCATCGAGGGCAGCAGCGCGGCCGGTAATCTCGTCCAGGGGAATTACGTCGGCACGGATATCAACGGCGCAACCGATCTGGGAAACTCAGCATATGGCGTCCACATAAGCGACGGCGCCTCTGGCAACGCGATCGGCGGGACCGGGGCCGGCGAAAGCAACACGATTGCCTTTAACACAGCTGACGGTGTGCGCGTGGAAAGCGCGGGCACCACCGGCAACACGATCCGTGGCAACTCGATCCACGACAACGGCGGCTTGGGTATCGAGAACATCGACGGCGGCAACACGGAGCTGACGCCGCCGTTGATCACGGCTGTCGGCTCCGCCGAAGGCACCACAACCTGCGAGGGTTGCATGATCGACGTTTACTCTGACGGTGGCGACGAAGGCAAGGTCTATGAAGGTAGTGTGTCCGCAGACACTGGCGGCGCCGGCCCCTGGGCGTGGAGCTTCCCCGGTGCCGTCACAGGCCCCAACGTCACAGCCACGGTCACCGACAACTTCGGATTCGGCAACACATCCGAGTTCTCCGCGCCGTTGGGTGGCGCCGAGTGCACAGACACAGACGGTGACACGATCTGCGACGAATCGGACAACTGCCCTGACGACTCAAACGCTGACCAAGCGGACGGGGACACCGACGGCGTTGGCGATGAATGCGACAACTGCCCGACGATCGAGAACGAGGACCAGGCGGACGCCAACAACAACGGCATCGGCGATGCCTGCGAGGCCGACGTAGAAGTGACGAGCGTCGTCGTGAACTGTCCGAACAGCGGTGACGTCGGCGTGACTTTCGCCTGCACGGTCAGCGTAACCGTGCACAACAGCGGCCCGGCCGGGCCCGCCAACGTCGACCTGTCGGTGTCGATCTCGGTGCCGTTCGACTGCGCGGCTTCTCCCCAGGGCAGCCAAACATCTGAAGACATTTCGCTCCCGGTGAGCGTGGCCATGGTCATCACCAGAACGTGGTCAATTACTTGCACCAACCACAGCAACCACGTCATAACCGCCGGCGCCACCATCACGCTGGACGAGGCCGGATGGACTGACCAGGACGACAGCAACAACAGCGAAGACGGCCAGGACACGCTGCCGGTCTACGACTACACCGACGTCAAGGTGCCGAGCATCAGCGTCGTCGCTCCCACGGCGGTGAATCCCGGCGACCCGTTCCAGATCGACATCACGATCTCGATTCACAACAACGGCCCGGTCAACCCGCTCAACGGCGAAGGCGGCATCGGCGTCGCCCTGCCGCCTGACTGCACCAAGACGCCCAGCGGCTACCAGCTGTTCAACCCGATCCTGCTGCCCGTCAGCACAACCGTGACTCACACAGAGTCCTGGACCGTTACCTGCACTGCCACCGGCGTTCACCAGGTGATCGCTTGCGGCCGCGCCGGCCCCGTCACCCTGCACGTGCGTGAGCTATCGACTAACAACGCCAACGCCAACGAGCACCTCACCATCGAGGTCGGCGACGGCGAGACGGCGGTCCACACCGGTACCAGTTGCTCGATCCTCGGCGATCCGCCGGAGGTCTGCGGCAACGGCGTCGACGAAGACCAGGACGGCCTCGTCGACGAAGAGCCTGATGTGGACGGTGATGGCCTGAGCGACTGCGAAGACACTGACGACGACGGCGACAGCTACGTCGACGACCTCGAAGGCCAGATCGGGACCGACCCGTGGAACGACTGCGCCACTCACGCCTTCGACAAGGCTTGGCCGCCCGACTTCGACAACAACCGCACCATCAACATCACCGACGTGCTTGCCCTGAAGTCAGCCTTCGGCACTGTCGAGGGTGGGCCAGCCTACCTTGAACGGAAGGACCTGACCGGCGACGGAAGGATCAACATCTCAGACGTCCTTTCGTTGAAGCCGCCGTTCGGCCAGGTGTGCAGCTAGCAACGGGGCGGCCGGCTCCCTGCGGGTAGGCAGTCGGCCGCCCAGATCTTCGCGAACCCTGAACGCACCCTTCCGCCCACGTCCGTAACACGGTTTATAGCCCCTTCGTCTAAAATGCGTCCGTAGGTCTTGCAATGCGTATCGTCGACCGCCCCTCTTCGCTGCGCCGGCTCACTGTCCGGCTGATCCTGCTTGCCTTCCTGTCCGCGTTCGCGCTGCTCGCCGACTCCAACGCTTCAGGACAGAACGACCCACCCGGCCGCCTCGACTCACGCCTTGAACAGGTCGCCGACGTACTCGCAGACCGCGGCCCCGCAGCCGCGCTCGCCAACGCCGAGTCCGCAGGCCTCGAAGTCGAGTCCGGCAACGTGCGAGTTATCGTCGAAGCAACACCGGGTCGCTCAGCCCAGGCTCAAACAAGCGCCGCCAACCTCGGCACCGTCGAGGTGACCCACGGCTCGCTCGTACAAGTGACCGTGCCACCCGCGGCGCTGCAGTCGTTGGCGCGCGCCCCCGGCGTCATCGCCGTCCGCCCTCCTTTGACGGCATACCCGGCCGTCGTCAGCCAGGGCGTCGCCCTCACGAACGCCGACGACTGGCACACGGCGGGCCTGACCGGCGCCGGCGTCAAGGTCGGCATCCTCGATCTCGGCTTCACTGGCTACGAGTCGAAGCTGGGCACAGAACTTCCGGCATCGGTGAGCGTCATGTCCTTCGTCTTCGGCGGTGACATTTACGGCGGTACAGCCCACGGCACTGGCGTCGCCGAGATCGTCCACGACATGGCGCCCGGCGCCCAACTCTTCTTCGCCAACTTCAGCACCGAGGCTGAACTGGTATTGGCGGTTGAGTGGCTCGCTGACCAGGGCGTGGTCGCGATCAACGCCTCCTGGGGCTACCCCACCTCCGGCCCCGGCGACGGCACGGGTGAGGTAGACGAGATCGTCGCAGATTCGGTGGCCGGTGGCGTGTTCTGGGCCGTCGCGGCCGGCAACCACGCCGCCAAGCACTGGTCCGGGACTTTCCGCGACACCAACGCCAACGGCTTCCACGAGTTCGCGCTCTCCCCGTTCGACGAGGGCAACCAGCCGTCGACGATCTTCGGCCTGACGTTGTCAGGCGAGACGATTGCCGGTGAGTTGCGCTGGAACGACCCGTTCGGCGCCGCCTGCCGCGACTACGACCTCTTCCTCAAGCGCACCAATGACGAGGACCCTCCCGAGGTCGTGACCGTCGCGTCATCCGTGAACGTGCAAAACACCGGCGCAAGCTGCGTTCCGAACGCCGACCCGGTAGAGATCCTTGTCTACGACGTCCCCGTTACTGATGAATACCACCTCGTGGTCGAAGAAAAGGTGGCGAGCACAGACGCCTTCCTTGATCTATTCAGCGGCTACCAGGACATCGAGTACCGCGTCTCGGCGAACAGCCTCCTGCAGCCGGGAGACAGCGCCGACGTGACGAGCGTCGGCGCCGTGTCGCACTCTTCGCCGACAACGATCGAGGCGTTCAGCTCTCGCGGCCCCACGACGGACGGACGCATCAAGCCGGACATCGTCGGGCCGGACGGCGTCAGCAACGCCACCCTCGGCACCTTCTCCGGCACCTCCGCCGCAGCGCCGCACGTCACCGGCGCAGCCGCCCTGCTGCTGCAGACGCTTCCCTGCCTCAGCACCATCGAGACCGGCGCCTTCCTTGAAGCGCAGGCCGTCCCCCTCGGCACGCCGGGCAAGGACAACACCTTCGGCTCCGGCCGCCTCTCGCTCGGCGCGCTCCCCACAGACGCCGACACGGACACGATCGGCGACCAGTGCGACAACTGCCCGTCAATGCTCAACACCGCGCAGGCCAACCAGGACGCCGACACCTGGGGCGACCTCTGCGACACCTGCCCCACCGTCGCCACCGAATGGCTCGCCCCGCCCGGCGACATCGACTGCGACGGCTTCCCGACGACGGACGAGGCCACGATCACCACCGACCCCAACGACTCCTGCGGCTTCACCCCCGGCGGCGACCCCTCCTCAGACACCTGGCCCGTCGACTTCGTCGAGTCCAACAACATCAACATCCTCGACGTCACCGCCCTCAAACCAGTCTTCGGCCAAAGCGTGCCGCCCGCGTCCGCGCGCTACGACATCATCCCCGACGCCGTCGTCAACATCCTCGACGTCCTCATCCTCAAGCCCTTCTTCGGCAAGTCCTGCACGCCCTGACGGCTGGCGTCGACGCTCCGGTAGGGGCGCCGCTTGCTGCGCCCAGCCCCGCCTCGCTATGCGACGACTTGCCGGATTCGTCAGCCACGACGTTGAGTAGCGCGTCCTGCCGCTGTACAATAACGCCATCCAGCGAATCACTGGGGTGGGCATGTTCGGATCCTGCGTTCGAGCGCTGTTCCTCGCCGGGAGCGTCTTCGCCGTCGTTCTGCTAGTCGGCGCGCTGAGGGACAACACCGACGCGCCCAAGACGGAGCGCGATCCGAACAACCCTGTCGTGTGCGCAGAGTTTGGCGGTAACGCAGCCCTAGCGTCAGGTCTCACCGAGACTGAACTGGTGCAGTACCTGACCGAGGCATGGAACGACGCCTCCGGCTACTCCAGCTACGACACCGTGCCGGCGATCGAGTACGGCTGTCCCACCGATGCGGTGCTCCAGTGCCCTGGCAGAGGGACGCCTCACCTAGCGATCCTGTGCCGGGCAAGCCGTTTAGTCGAATCCCCGGGCCGCTACTTGCGACACCTGTTCGTGATCTCGCAGACGGACTTCGACCTGATCACCGGGAAGAGCCTCGGCGCATACGCCGGTCGTCAGACCGCGATCGAGCACGTTTGCTACGGCGACGCCTGCCAAGGCGTGACCGACGGCGTGTACATCCCCGTCGATGAGCTGCTTGATGAGCACGCGTCAGACCTCGCGCTTGCTGAGGCTCTCGGTTTCACCGAGGTTACACACATACCCACCGTTGGCGAACCAACAATCGACCCGCTGAAGTGGTCGACACGCGCTCATCTAGCGGCCTGCATCGAGTTCGCTGACGATGCGGCGCCGACAGCCGTCGGCCGCGAGGCGGCCGCCCAGCAACACGTCCTCGAAGCGCTTGGGCAGCTGGCACGCGACTCGCGCTGGAACTACCCGGCTTCGCTGCGCGCTGCGGCAGACTCACCGGGGGCCGCCTCTGGCTGCCCTCGAAACGCCGCCCTCGATTGCTACGGCGATGTTCCAATCACCTGCCTGTACGAGAACGTTCATGTGTCCGAGCCAAGCGAGTACCTCGTGTTTATCTTTGTCGTCTCCGAGCCGCAGTTGGCGACAATCGTTGGCGACGAGGACACCCGGGTCGCCCAGATCGAGCAAGCGTGCCAGAGAGGCTACGGCTGCCGAGATGTGACCTCCAGTGTCTACATCACGCCCACTGAATTGGAAGACCCGGCGTCCCTTGCGGATGCCATCGGCGAGGCCATCGGCCTCTAGAAACCAGGTTACCGCCAAGGAGCCCGCCCATGCGCTACATGGTCATCGAGCACTTCACTAAGGGCCGGCCCGGTGAACGAAATAAGAGGCCGCCTCGCCTTGAGACGGCCTCTTTACTTGTCCTGCGTCTGTTATCTGCGGGCGCCAACCGGTTCCGGCGCCAGCAGCAGGTCTTCGAAGAGCTTGCGGTAGTGCACCATCGCCTGGCGTAGCTGCTCGGTCGTAGCCGTGCCCGCCTCCATCGCCTGCGAGGTTTCGTGTCCCGCCCGGTAGTTCGCCACCACCTCCGGGTGATCGACTGAAACGTCGGCGGCGCGCTGGTCCCAGGTGGCCATCGGGTACCCGCGTGCCGTCATGACGTCGCCGACGAGCGCGTCCGCATCTCGCAAGCTCGCAACCGGGTCATCGACGAAGCGCACCTGGATGACGCGCCAGCGCTCGACGTAGTCCTGTCGCTGCGTCTCGCCCAGCGGCCGGATGTCGAACTTCTCGACGCGCTCCTGGCGCGCCGCGAGGTCTTGCTCTGCTTCCTTGCGGCCACCGGATGCCTCGACCGTGCGGTCGTATTCCGGCCCAAACCGCCCCTTCAGCTCGCCCGTATGCTTCTTCTGGTTCACGGCGTACAGCAAGTAACCGAGTACGGCGACCGCGATTGCCGCGACAACGATGATGATGATGATTCCAAGTGTCATGGCTTCCTCCTGGCTTGTTCTACGGAGAGCTTCGCTCCTCCGGCATCACAGACGCGCAAAGCCACGCGCACGGCAGCTGGCGATCGGGTGACAGTTGTGGTTCAGCACTGCGATCTCTAGCGGAGCGCTATTCCGCCGATTTCAGGCCGTTTTGGGGCCCTTTGCCTCCGGAGGCCATGGGCCTCTTTCTCCAGACCATTATGCCGACCGATTTGATCTTTATAGCAGACGCTTGTCGTCACTATCACCTTACTGTGCCAATAACCCATACCAGATCGAGGCTAAAGCGCGGTAACTGCTGGCACTGCGAGCGCGTCTCTAAGCTGTAATGAGAGATTTCAACGTTGCGAAGGCGCGAAGCGCAGATGCTCCTCGCAAGGGAAGGTGCTGCCGCTTACCGTCGGCTTCACCAGTGCACTATTTACGCCGTGGAAGGATGAATGGTGGCGACGAAAGAGACTGAGCTGGGGCGCTCGAACGCCACATTCGAGAACTTCAAGCGCTTCTTCGACCTCTCGCTCGACATGCTCTGCATCGCCGGCCTTGATGGGTATTTCAAGATGGTCAACCCGGCGTGGCAGGCAACGTTAGGCTTCACTTCGGAGGAAATGGTGAGCCGCCCGTTCACTGACTTCATCCACCCGGACGACGTTGAAGCGACGAATGAGACGTATGCGACACAGGTTGCGCAAGGCAAAGATGTCGTCGAGTTCGAGAACCGGTACCTCTGCAAGGACGGCTCCTACAAGTGGCTCGTGTGGAACGCGAAAACAGTAACTAAGGAGGAACTGATCTACGCGGTCGCTCACGATATCACGGAGCGCAAGCGGACCGAGGATGTGTGGCAGTTCCTCGCCGCGATTGTTGACTCTTCCTGACGACGCGATCGTTGGCAAGAGCCTCGATGGCGTGATCACCAGCTGGAACCCGGGCGCGGAACAGTTGTATGGCTACAGCGCAGAGGAGGCGGTCGGCCGGCCTATCAGTCTTATCGTCCCCTCCGACCGTTCCGAGGAGATGCCGGCGATCCTCGGCAATATCGCGCGTGGTCAGGGCCTGCACAACTTTGAAAGCCGCCGGCTGAGGAAGGATGGCCAGGTGTTAGACGTCTCGCTGACCATCTCGCCGGTCCGGGATTCGCGCGGCCGCATCACCGGGGCGTCCACCATCGGCCGGGATATCAGCGAGCGCAAGCGGACAGAGGAGGCGCTGGCAGAGAAGACGCTCGAGCTTGAGCGCTCGAATGCCGAGCTTGAGGACTTCACGCACGTCGTAAGCCACGACCTGAAAGAGCCGCTGCGGGGGATCGAGGCGTTCAGCGGATTTCTCAGTGAGGACTACGCTGATGGGCTCGACCAACGCGGACAGGGTTATCTAACCGTCCTCCAGGACAGCGCTGTGCGCATGCGGGATCTGATCGACGACCTCTTGCAGCTATCGCGGATCGGCCGCGTCAAACCACAGTACGCGACCGTCTCCGCCGCCTCGCTGGTGAGCGAAGTCGCGGACGCCATGCAGTTTTCATTGAAGGAGAAAGGGGTAGATCTGCGGATTCTGGAGCATCTTCCGACGCTCTTCTGCGATCCCGTTCGCATCCGGCAGGTCCTCGAAAACCTGATCTCCAACGCCATCAAGTACAACGACAAACCGCATCCTATTGTCGAGATTGCCTGCAGCGTAGAGCCAGACGCATACACATTCTCTGTTCGCGACAACGGTCCAGGCATCGACTCGCGATACCACGAGAAGATCTTCCGCATCTTTCAGCGCCTTGTTCTCAGGGACGAGCATGAGGGAACCGGTGTCGGGCTGACCATCTGCAAAAAGATCGTGGAAGGATGCGGCGGGAAGATCTGGGTAGAGTCAGACGGTCCCGGACACGGTAGCACTTTCCTGTTCAGCCTTCCCAAGTTGACCCAGCCAAGCGAACGAGCAAAGGAGAATCGAAGTGGACAACGACCTGAAGGCGGTACACATCCTTCTAGTGGAGGACAATCCGCACGACGTGGAGATCACGAAGAGGGCGCTGGACAAGGGCCAGCTGAGGAACCGGCTCACAGTGGCGCGAGACGGTCAGGAGGCGCTTGATATCCTTGAAGAGTTGCGGGGCCGGCCAGACGACCTTCCCGGCCTGATCCTCCTGGACCTCAACCTCCCCCGTGTCAACGGCATTGAGGTGCTCCAGGTCATCAAGAGTGATCAAGAGTTGCGACGGATCCCGGTAATCGTCCTCACGACGTCAACGCGTGAGGAGGACGTTGTGCGTACCTACGAACTTGGGGTCAACACTTTTATCTCCAAGCCCGTCCGCTTCGAGGATTTTATGAGGGTTGTGGCCACCATTCACGAGTATTGGATTCTGATTGCGACGTTGCCAACCGGCGTTCGCGTCTAGGAGATTGCGGTGGCGAACGACACGATTCGACTGTTAATGATCGACGACAACTCGATGGACGTGGAGATCGTCCGCAATATGCTGCGCCAGTACCCGCGGGCCAACTTCGAGCTGCAGTTCATGCACTCTACGGAAAAGGCCTTGCTCGCTCTGACGGAACAGACCTTCGATCTCCTGCTGCTCGATTACAACCTCCCGGGGGAGGACGGCCTGGGCTTCCTCAAGCGGCTCGCGGGCCATCCCAACGTCCCACCGGTGATCATGTTGACAGGCGACGGCGACGAGCGGCTCGCTGCCGAGGCGATGCGCAACGGCGCCTACGACTACTTCCCGAAGAAGTCGATCAACTCGATTATTCTCGCTCGCGCGATACACCAGGCGCTGGAAAAATTTCAGTTGGACCAACAGTTGGAAAGCACGGAGCGCGTCATCTTTACGCTGGCCGCCGCCGTCGAGGCCAAAGACCCTACAACGGGCGAACACCTCCAGCACATGTCGCAGTACGCGGTTGCTCTGGGGGGCAGCTTGGGTCTTGGGCAGCACGATCTCTTGCTGTTGCGCTATGGCGCGATCCTGCATGACATAGGAAAAGTGGGGGTGAGCGAGGCAATTTTGTGTAAGCCGGGTCCTCTCGACGATCGAGAATGGGCAGAGATGCACCAACACCCCGTCGTAGGTGAACAGATCTGTTCCCAGCTGCGGTTCGCCAACGTTGTCGGACCGATCATTCGTCATCACCATGAGCGCTGGGACGGCCGCGGGTACATCGATGGTCTTGCCGGCGAGGATATCCCCCTCCTGGCTCGTATCGTCAGCGTTGTGGACGCGTTCGACGCCATGACTTCTGATCGACCTTACCGCGCTGCTCTGCCGGTCAGTGAGGCGTTGAGTAGGCTTCGGGCAGGAGCAGGTGAGCAATGGGATCCGGGCATCGTAGACGTGTTCGTTCAGTCCACTGATCGCACCATCCGGGAAACGGAGCCCGCAGGCGTCCACGGAGCGGTCTAGGTCCTCAGCTTCCAACGAATAGGACCGCCTATTGGCGGTCTGCGAGTCAAGAACTCGTATCCGTATTCCCGCCGCCGGGAGCGCCCGCATCTCCTGAACGCTGGTGTAGCCAGCGCTACACTTTCCTCAAAGAATACGGATGTCTTTGACTGGTCGAGGGGTTCGCCTGCCCCGCCTATCCGCTCTAACAGATAGGTCCGACGGAGATCGTAATCTCAGCGTAGACCACGTGGTTGTCGCTGTCCGTGGCCGTGAGCCTGATGACGTGCTGAATGTAACCATCGCAGTTCCCGCCGGCCAGGGCAGCCTGGATCGTCTCCCCAGAGCCCAGGACGCCGTGAACGCTGGACGTCCAGACCAGGCTGTTCCCCGTTAGAGACCCGTCTTCCGTATCGGTCGCGGACCCGCTGAATGTCGTCATGGCCGGTGCTCCCGCCTGCACAGACCCATGCGCAGGCTGCGTGATGATGACGTTCGGGATCCCCGCCCCGGACAGCACGTTGACCGTGATCGATTGTTCGTCGCTGAGGCCGAGTTCATCAGTGGCCTTCACCGTGATCGTGTGTGTGCCCTGCGAAAGGAAGATGCCCGCAAAGTCGATGATCAGCTCGCCGTCGATGTTGGAGGTCCAGACGATCTGTTCCGGCGGGAACGGCGACTCGTCCGGATCGATGACGCTTGCGTCGAACTTGATGAGCTGGTTGGCGTAGTACGTCGCGTTGTTCAGCGGCTTCAGCAGGATCACATCCGGCGGCCCGCTGGTGAACAGCACTCCGATCTCGGTCGAGTCCGTACCCCCGAACGGGTCGGTGACGACCGCCTCAATCTGCTTGGTGCCTGGCTCAACATCGGCGATGCACTCGTACGTCGGCTGGATGCCGTGGTACACAATCGAGTTTGTCTGGCAGATCAGCCCAGCCTGACCATAGAACCCGACCGTCGTCTGGCCGGCGAAGCGGTCAAGGCCCGCCCCCGGATCAGGGTCAGTCACGATCGCCCGGAAGATCGCGTTCTTGTAGCTCCTCGTCGAGTCTTGGAACGGCAGCGTGATCTGGATCGTCGGCTGCGCGTTCTCGCGGACTGCCATCACCGCCCGCAGGGCGTCTACGTAGCCGTGCGCCACTTTTGGATCGGAGCTCTCATTCGCGGTCTGCTGCAGGATCTGCCGAATGGTTGCGGTGCTGAGTGAGGGGTCCAGGGCTCTCATCATCGCCACGATCCCGGTCACGAAAGGCGCAGACGCACTGGTTCCATCGAAGAGCTGTAGTTCGTCTTCACCCCAATCGTTGTCGTCCTTCGCCACCCTGTCAGGATTACCCGTGGTCCAAACCTGGTACGGTGCCCAAATGTCGACTCCGTCTCCCCAGTTGTACACGTTCGTCTTCGCGAAACTGATGCCCCCAACACAGATCACGTTACCGAGCTGACAGGGCAAGAACTCCTCATCGCTGATATCGACGTTATTGTTGCCGGCCCCGCTGACGATGACCGCGCCAAAACTCGTGATGTCGTTGACTGCGTCCTCGAGTTCACCATCCGCTGTAGACACATCGCACCAGAACCCGCAGTTGCCGCTCACACTCACGCTGATCACTGTCGCGCCGAGCCCGTACGCTTTGCGGATCGATGACGCTAGCGTGTACATGCTGTTGTCCGTCTTGACGAGGATCGGCATCACCACGTCGCCGCCTGTCCCCGCAATCCCATAGTTGTTGTGCGGACGAGCGCAGCAGACGCCGAACGCGCTCTGCCCATGCCATGGACACGGCTTTCCACTACATTCGAAGTCCGCTGCACCCCCGGCAAACGGGTCCTCGTCCACCATGTCGTACTGCGTCGGCTTCGATCCGAGGTACCAATAGTCGATATTCGAGTCCAGCGGCACCCCCGCCGAATTGAGCGCAAATCCCGAATCGACAACCCCAACCCGGACCGGGTCGAACGTGCCGTTGTCCGGCGGCAGCAGGTGATACTTCAGATAGGCCCACGCCCGGTCCACGCCGATCGAGAGAGTCTCCGAATCAGCTATGGCGGCGTCCTTCTCGAAGTCCATCCACACAGTGTGATCCGCGTTCAGGGGGACTTCATTAGACACAGTCGCCTCACCCACAATATTGACCGTGACGCCATTCCCGGCCTCACGCATCGCGATCGCCGCCAACCGCTCCCCTTCCAGGCTCGAGAACGTGACGTGACCGGCTAGCCCGGCGTCCTCCAGATTCTGGGGCAGGTCTGCGGCCGGCGATGTAAACGGATCCACCTGCACGAGGTGATAACGCTCGTTGACCGGGCCAGGGCCACCGGCAACGCCTGCCGCCCCGCTGGTCGTGCCGTCTCTCAGGACAGTCCCGTTGTATTCGTCAAGGAACGCCTGCAGCGCCTCAGCGCTGCCCGGTTTGATCACCACTTCGTTGGCGACGTAGTCGACTTGAACCCCGTCCGGGCCAATCGACGATGCCACTGGGCGCGGCGGGCCGCCACTCAGACCGGGCAGCGAGTCCTGTCCCGGCTCCAGCCCTGGGTCGATGCCCGTCGTCGCCACTCCCAGCGGATCGGCAACGGCAATACATACCCCGGCCGGTGCCGGACTCCCCGCCAGGTGGCGGATCACCAGCAGCGCGTCAGCCGCCGTGATCCCGCCGAAGCAATTTGCGTTCGCCGCGAACTCACAGGGCGCGTCCTCAAGCGAAGCAGCATCCAACAGGATCGCCATCGCGTCCCCGGTCGTCACGTCGCCGGAGCAGTCCGCGTCTCCCTGGATGCTCTGAGACGAATCCACATTGGGGGTGGGCGCAGTCGCAAGACATAAAACAACCGCCGCAACAGCGGCGATCTGCAAGGAATGGCTTCGGATGAGCGAGCGCAAGCTAGTCCGAGCATGACCCGTAGCCCACGGCGCGTCAATGTATGATCTTTATCGCTCGGGACTCGGTCTATAGTGCGCGACCCGGTTGTCGGCTATTCGACGAGAGTTACCTGGGAGCCGATTTGAGGGCAGCCGGCTGCCTGCGCCACGCTCAACCCCGCGTCGTAGCGCAAGAGTTTTAGCGAGTCCACTGGCGTGACGTCACCACCGCAGTCCACGTCACCCCAGGGATGCGGCGAGGCGTTCTGAACATCGACCACCTGGCCCATCTCCGGGCAGCTTCCCGTGTTCGCGCTCAGGCCCGCGTCAAAGCGGAGCGTCAGCAGCGAGTCAACGGGGTCGGCGGAGCCAGTGCAGTTGCTGTCGCCCCAGAAGGAGATCAGCCCGGGCGGCGAAGGCGTAGGCGACGTGTCCGGCGTCGGTGAAGCAGTAGGTGTTGGGCTTGCCGTGGGCGTCGGCGAAGCTGTGGGCGTCTCGCTTGGCGTGGGCGTCGGCGTTGGGCAGTCATCTGGTTCGACGAACGGATCGTAGTCCACGACCCCAAGCGCGAAATCATCATCCGGTAGGTGGAGGACCTCTTTCTCGATGTCCGCGAGGCTGCAGAGCCCCCAGTCGTTGTACTCGGCGTTAACCGGAGCTGGCATGTCGTAAATTCTCAGCAAGGGATTGAAGTCGTCCAAGGTTCCACCCGAGTTGATGAAGGTGTTTATCCCCGTGGGAATCCCGGACAGCGTAATCGTGGTCGTGAAAGCGTCCGGCAGGCCATCTTGAGCATAAATCGCCTGTCCGACGGACTGGAAGACATTGTTCGTCAGCGAGACGGACGTTGGGCCGTCCTGGGCCTGGCCAATTCGCAGCGCGATCTGGTCCGCCAGGCCGTTCCGGATGGTGTTGTACTTGTAGTTCACGACGTCCCCTGCCACGTACACGTTGATCTGCATCATCGAAAGGTCGAAGTCGTTGGATTCAATAACGGTATTGTCGGACTCGATATACGGTCTCGTCCCCGTCAGTTGATTGTGGTCGATGGTGTTCCCGTCACCCCGGACAGTCAGAGTACCAGCGCCGGTTTCCGCAATCACGTTGAACGAAATGACCGAGTCGTGGCAACCGCAGTTGATGTCGCCGTTATCGTTGCTGCTGAAATGATTCCTCAGAATCATCACGGCCTCGGCACCGGTCAGGCCATTGGAGATGTTGAGACCCTCGCCGATGCCTTTGGCGTTCTTCACCACATTGTCGGAAATCGTGACCTGGTCGGCGATCACCTCGATGCCCCACACCGAATTGACGGCGGGCGGCGTGGCATCAACGGTGAATCCAGACACAACGACGCCTGCGGCCACGACCCTGATCGATGAGGACGCAGACGGCAAGACCCTCGTGAGCGTCGCCACGCCGTCTTCCGTAACTGTAGACCCAGGGCCCAGCAGCTCCAGGCCCGGCTGGTCGATGACCAGCTGCGGTTCAGGGTAATTGCCCCCGCAGACGAAGATCGCGTCTCCGGGGTTGGCCACTGCAAGTGCTTCGTGGATAGTCGTGTGAGACGAGGAGGCGACGCCGCCCGTCGTGCAGTCCATGCCTCCGTCATCGACGACCCACTGAAAGCCGGCAAAGGCGGTACGCTGAGAGCCAGCCTCGACTACGATTGACAAACCAAGTACGAAAAGGGCGGCCGTGAGCAGCAACCGGTGCAACTAATCCTCCTACCTCAGGCACTGAATGATAGGGGTTGCGACTGAGTTGCGCTATTCAAGCCCCCCGGACCAGGGCCCCCCGCCCCGTCTACGAACGCGCCGCCGAGCGCGGCCGCATGCTCCCCCCAGGCCTCCTCTACATCGACAGCTGGATCGACGAACGCACCCTCGACCGCTGCTTCCAGCTCATGGAAACGGACGACCCCGCCCTCTTCGACCACTGGTTCAGCCACTGGTCCGACCTCGGCGCCATCGAAGTCGTCCCAGTCATCACTTCCGCCGAGGCGTCGAAGCGCGTATTGGGATGTGATGGTTATGGCCCAGCGCTTCTGCCCTGACGCCTGACCCAGAGCGCGCGTCTGCGGCACATCGCGAGGGGTAGGGCGGTCGCGCCAGGGCCGCGAGAAGCGCGTTGTACAATTCGCGCCATGGAGCCGCGCATTCAATACGCAAAGACGAGTGACGGCGTGAGCATAGCCTTCTGGGCAACCGGTCAAGGCAAGCCCATGATCCGCGTGCCGACCGGCCCATGGAGCTTAACTGTAGAGTTGACAGACCCGGGAACCACCGCCTGGTACGAGCGCCTGGCGCAGCGCTACACGGCCGTTGTGTATGACAACAGAGGCGTCGGACTTTCGGGGGGTGCAGCGGACTGGTCTTTTGCGGCCCAGATACGAGGCCTGGATGCCGTCGCCAACCACCTGACCGCAGGCACCTTCGCTCTCGTCGGACCCCTCTTCGGCGGTCCGGCCGCCATTGCCTACGCCGCTGCTCACCCTGAACGGGTTTCGCATCTGCTGTTATGGTGTTCTTGGGCTCGCACGGCCGATGCGCTGAGCTCTCCCCAAGCGCAGGCAATCCTTGCGCTGATGGACAAGGACTGGGAAGTGCTGACGGAAACGCTAACGCGAATCATCCTTGGATGGTCTACCGATGCTTCAAGTAGCGTCGCTGTCGCGGTTCGCGAGAGCCTGACGCCGGAACTGATGCGATCCTACCTGGGTGCATTCCTCGAAATGGACACCACGGATTTGCTGCCGCGGCTGCAGATGCCTGCCTTGGTCGTCCACGCCAAACAGGCTCTGTTCCCCGGATTAGAGGTTGCCCAGGGCCTGACCTCGCGCATACCCAACGCCCGACTGGTGCTGCTTGAAGGCACTGCCGCGCCATGGGCAGGAGATATGGAGGCGAACGCTCGGGCCATTGAGGATTTTGTGGGCGAGACCGGGACGACGCCAGCTCTCGACGTCGCGCCGTCAGAAAACGTGGCGTCAACTGTTGACGCGGTCATTGAGCCATCTCATGGCATGGCTGTCATCCTGTTTGCCGACATCGTCGACTCGACGGGGCTGACGGAGCAGATGGGCGACGCCGTCTTTCGGGAAAGGGCGCGCAAATTGGATGACGCCCTGCGGACGGCGATCCGCAGGAGCGGAGGCACGCCGGTGGAGGGCAAACTGCTTGGCGACGGCGTACTGGCCGTCTTCATGTCTGCGCAGCAGGCGATCGAGGCATCATGGAGTTGCGTTGGAGCCGGGGACGCGGCCGGACTGCGCCTCCATTTGGGCATTCACGCCGGCGACGTCATCCGCGAGGAAGACCCAGACGGGCGAGCCAACGTCTACGGCGGCACCGTGAACACA
This sequence comes from Dehalococcoidia bacterium, assembly GCA_040882565.1. GTDB lineage: Bacteria > Chloroflexota > Dehalococcoidia > SM23-28-2 > RBG-16-64-32 > CF-162. Next base: position 8,559 of record JBBEAZ010000017.1, on the reverse strand, counting down.
GCCGCGCGGATTGCCGCAATGTCAGCGCCGGGAGAGGTGCTCGTGTCGGACACAGTCCGTGGCCTCGCCCGGACCTCGGCCGGAGTTACGTTTGAAGACCGCGGTGACCACGAATTGAAGGGCATCTCGGACGCGATCCATGTCTTCGCGGTGCGGCGAGGTACGCTGGAAACTCAACGAACCGGGGAGACCGTTCCAGCCCTGCCGTCCGCAGGGCCAGAGTTGACGGCGCCGGACATCCAGTACGTCAGGACACCAGACGGCGTAAGCATCGCTTTCAGCACCATCGGCGAAGGGCGGCCGATCATCTTCTTGCCTCAGTTCCCCTGGAGTCACATCCAGAAGGAGTGGGAGATGCCTGCCTTCCGGAAGTTCTGGAGCGGCGCGGCGAGCACGATGCGGGTAATCCGATACGACGCCCGGGGTACCGGCCTATCGGATCGAGAAGTCAGGGATCTATCTCCTGAGGCGCAGCTCCGCGACCTGGACGCCCTCGTCCAGAGTCTGGGCTTAGAAAGCTTCGCTCTCGTGGGGGCGATGACCGCCGGGCCGATGGCAATCGAGTACGCCGGGCGGCACTCTGATCGCGTCTCCCACCTGCTTCTGTGGTGCACAGCTGCCACAATTCGCGACGTCTATCAGGCCGGGTCCGATGGGCTCTTGTCGATGGCGATCACAAACTGGCATTTCTTCACGCAGGCAATTGCGCACTCAACATTGAGCTGGCTTCACGCCGATGAAGCTCAGCAGATGGCGGAGTTTCTCCGAGCCTGCGTCACCCCCGAGACCCTGATCGCCAGCATGCCTGCCTTTCGGGCGCTGGACGCCACTCCTTTTCTCTCCGCGGTAACCGCGCGGACTCTCGTGATGACCCGGCGAAACACGCCTTATCTCGGGCTTGACGTCGCGCGCGGGCTCGCCTCGCAGATACGCGGCGCGCGATTAGTAGTCGTCGAGGGGTCATCCCTCGCGCCCGTGGGCGACGAGGCTGCTGTGGTGGAGGTGATGAGTGAGTTTATGAGGGAGGATGGCCAGGAGCCCGCCGGCCGGGCAGTCGCCGACCAGCCGGTCAATCTGACGGCGCGTGAGACCGAGGTCTTGAGTTTGCTTGCGGGCGGCCGCACCGGCAAGGAGATCGCGGCGGAGCTGACGGTCAGCCTCTCTACGGTGCAGAGGCACATCGCGAACGTCTATGCCAAGATCGGCGTCCGTGGCAGGGTGGAGGCGGCCGCATATGCGCTCGCTCGAGGACTGGTGCAGCCCCGCAGCGATTAGCCGATCTGCATACTTCGTGTCACGACGGGCCCTCGCGGCTTCCGTTTTCCCCTTTGTTTATCCTTCGTTTTGAGGATGGCACGGCTATTCGCGTTCGGTAGTCTCCTCTCAAAGGAGGAAACAGATGAAGAACATACTCGCACTTCTGGCAGGACTGCTGGCCATCGTTGGCCTGCTGACGGCTTACGCCGCGAACGATGGTGCCGAGCACGCTTCGGCAGTGCTCAAGAACACCTCTGGGGACGTCGTGGGCTGGGCGCGTTTCAGCGAGGACGCCGGTGGGACGGTGCACGTGAACGTCCACGTAAAGGGCTTGACACCAGGCGAGCACGGCATCCACATCCACGCCATCGGCGCCTGCACGCCGCCGTTCGCCGCGGCAGGCGGGCACCACAACCCGCTTGGCCACCAGCACGGCCTCGAGAACCCCCTAGGACCGCACGCCGGCGACCTGCCGGAGCTTGTCGTCAACACAGCCGGAGTTGGCCACCTGGATGACGTCACGATCCACCCCACGCTTTCCGCCGGGCCTACGTCGATCTTCGACGCCGATGGCAGCGCGCTGATCATCCACGCCGGCCCGGACGATCACCACACGGACCCGACGGGGAACAGCGGCGCGCGCATCGCCTGCGGCGTCATCGAGGTGAACTGATGGCGGCGCGTTGGGAAGCGCAGCCCACGATCAATCCATGGACGGCCGTCCTGGTCATCCTCGAAACCGGTGTCGTTTGTCTCGTCGCAGTCTTCGGCCTGATGGGTGCACTGACTACGATCGCCGGCGGTGGGGCGGTCATCTGGGGCATCGCTAATCTCGTCGCGGCGTCGCTGGTCGTCGTGGGCGCTCTTCAGGCGGAGTCGGCGCCTCGCCGAGGGACGGCCCTTCTGGCGATCGGCGTCATGGCTATGGCTGGCCTCTGGTACTGGGTCTGGATGGTGAGCGTGCCATTTGCCGCGCTTCTCATCGTTCTGGCAGCTGCGCGAGCGGTCAATCTTCCAGCGAAAGGTGTGAAATCATGAGAGTCGCGATAGCCCCCCGTTTCCTGGCGGCATACGTCCTGCTGATGCTGGCGCTTTTTCTCGTGGCGCTGACCTTCCCGAGCTTCGACCCCATCTGGATGGCCGGTTCAATGCTTGGCGTGCTCTTCGTGGGTCTGTGCGTAATTGCGCTCGTCGATTGGCTCGTTCAGATGGATCGCCGCTGATGTCGCGCCAGAAGGCGAAGCAAATCGTTTCGGCCACCAGACTGGGGCCGGCGCACGGCCCTGACGGCCCATCCGCAGTCACCTCTGATCCCAGCGGTTCAGTCGAGGTCCCTCCCGGCTTCTGGCAACGCGAGATCAGCCACTGTCCCAGGCCGATGACGCCTCTGGGCTCTAGTTTCCTTCTGGAGACTCTGAACCAGAACTCGAAGGAGCTGTTCGCAGACTTGGGGATTCTGCTGGAGAGTCTGGAGTTCCGCGAGATACGAGGGTACGTCTACCAGACCCTCAAGCCTCTGGTTGGAGACGCTTCGGCCAGGAGGCTACCGCCCAAGCCCCTCCTGTGGCTGGCTCTCAGGCTGCATCCTCGCCTCCGCCGACGCATCGCTCGTTGCAAGCACGTCATGGAAACAAGGCTCGACCGCCAGATCGTCGATCGCTGGTACGAGGACTGGCGCCCGAAACTGATAGAAGACATCGAGCGGTGGCGTTCCATGGACCTCACTTCACTCTCCGACCGGGCGCTGGCCGCCCACCTCTCCGAGATCCGCGACTGGGCCCACGCCTCAATCGGCATTCACTCACAGCTTGGTTCAGCGTGCGCCGGGCCGCTGGGGCTGCTCGCCTTTTTCTGCAGAGACAACCTTGGTTACGAAGACGGCCAGGTACTGGTGTTGCTCTCCGGTCTGTCAGGCGCCTCCAGCGAACCTGCCCTGGAGCTAGCGATGCTGGCCGGCCGGATCAGAGCCGATTCAGAATTGACGCGGGCCATCCTCGGCGCGCAGCCATGGGAAGTCCCTTCCCTCATGGAGGGGGCAAGCCCCGGCCTCGGCCGCGCGTTCGACGATTACCTTGACCGCTACGGCTACCGCGCTTTGCGCTACGAATTGGTGGAGCAAACCCTTGGCGAGCGTCCGGAGCTGGTTGCCGAGCTTCTCCAGGATGAGCTGCGCCTGCCGACAGGCCTGGACGCAAAGCAGGAGACGCTGGAACGGGCCCGCCTTCAAGCCCAGACGGAGGCGCTTGCAGCGCTGCCGAACGAAACGCTGCGAGACGAATTTCGCTCGCTGCTGCGGGACGCCGAGCGCGCCTACCCGGTCCGTGAAGACAATGAGTTCTATACCGTCAGCGTTCCGTTCGCGCTGGTCCGGTTCGCCGTCCTCGAGGCAAGCCAACGGCTGACGCGTGGCGGGATGATAGCAGAGCCCGAAGACGCTTTCTTCCTGCTCTATGATGAGCTGACGGACGCCCTCGGCGGAGGCCAGACTGTTTATCCCGTTACGATCGACCGGCGGCGAACAGACTTCGCTGCCGCGGAGGCATTTGACCCGCCCGGTTCTTACGGCGAGCAACCTCCGCAGCCACCTCTAGACGTGCTCCCGCCTGAGTCGCGGCTTGCCATGGAGGTCGGCCTGTACTTCATGGAGCGCGTCTTCGAACCCGAGCGCAGCAACGACCGGAATGCCGACAGCCCCGGTGAGGTGAAAGGGGTTGGCGCATCCAGGGGTACTTATACGGGAAGGGCGTGTGTTGTCCTCGGCGAAGAGCAGTTCGACAAGCTTCAGCCGGGCGATGTCCTCGTCTGCCCGATCACGTCTCCGGTATGGTCGATCCTCTTCGCCAAAATCGGTGCTCTCGTCACGGATACCGGAGGCATTCTTTCGCATCCTGCGATCATCGCCCGCGAATACGGGGTGCCGGCTGTCGTTGCCACGGGCAACGCAACGCGGGTAATCAGCGACGGCCGGCAGGTCAGCGTGGACGGTAACGCCGGCGTGGTAAGGCTGCTGGATGAACGCACGAGCGTCGCCGGGTCGGCATGACTGGTGGCGAGCATCACTACGCGCTCTGGCGTAGAGGCGGTCCCCTGACCGCGCAGTAACGATAACTCGTGTTACGCATCCTACTGTCAGGACGACTATGCAGCGACCTGACCGGACATTGCCACCAACGATCGTTCTAACGAGTGCAGAACGCCACCGACGACGCTCGCCTGAGAGAATGCACTCCAGGCGCAGGCGCCGAGGGGACGGCGGGTGATGGAACTCCGGCGAGTACTCGTCCATGACCGCATCGACGCCAACCGGCGCGCTACACGGAACCTGCTGATCATCTTCGCGCTGGTCTGCCTTCCTGCTGCTGCGTACCTCTCCGTGTATTTCTCGATGGTTGCCATAGTCTTTGCCATCGTGGCGTTTGGGTCCTTTTCCGCCGCCAGCGGTCTCGCCAACGGTAACGTTACGGTGTGGCTAGTCGTCGTACCGGCTCTCGCCGCGCTGATCGTCCTGGCGCTACCGCTCGCCGCCTTTCACTACAGCGCCGCTCTCATGCTGCGCCTTGCACGGGCGCATCCTGCGGATGCGCAGTCCCACCCTGATCTCTGGCGGACGGTCGAGAACCTCTGTATCGGAGCTGGCCTGCCGATGCCCCGGCTCCATGTCATCGAGTCACGCTCCGCCAACGCTTTTTCAAGCGGCCTAAACCCGGCGACATCGTCGCTCGTCGTCACGAGCGGCCTCCTCCAGCTTCTGCAACGGCGGGAGTTGGAAGGGGTGCTGGCTCACGAACTGGTCCAGATCGCCAACTACGACACTCGCCTCGCCACCGTGCTCGCGGCGGTCGTGGCTTTCCTGCGCTTGCCCTTCACCGCCGTCACAGGTTTCTTCCGGTTCTTCTTCCATCTGCACTGGACGATTGGCTGGTTCATGCTGCTGTACATGGGATTGCCGGTGATCATCGGGATCCCCTTCGGTCTTGTGTTCAGCATCGCGCTAATTCGCGATGGAGAGACCGCCGCCGGATACGTGTCTCTCGCGGGCTGGTGCGTGGCCGTCTACTCGCTGTTCCTCGCGCCGCTGATTGCCGAGGTGCTCCGTTCGACCGTGATCAGGCGGCGCCACTTTCTCGCCGATGCCGACGCCGTGCTGTTGACCCGCAACGCCGAGCCGCTGGCCATCGCCCTGACGAAGATGACGGCCGCCGGCGGCCTCGAGTTTCCGGTGGCCCTCTCAACGGCCCACCTGTGGACCGTCGACCCGCGCCGCCACAGAGGCTTTTGGGGCAGTATCTGGCCGGGTTCTCACCCGCCCGTGTCCAAGCGCGTCTCGCTCCTCGCCGGGATGGGTCCCGGGATCCTGCAGTCCCACTTCGACCAGGCGATCGCGGCGGGAGAGGCGTTCGCCGGACGCGTCGCGGCAGAGCCGGGAGGGGCAGCGCCGCCGGATCCAGGCGCCACCGACGCGCAGGAATCAACGGGACTGGAAGAGGCGATCGCCTTCCGTCTCGCGGCGAGCACGCATGTATATGTCCGGCCGGACGCTACTTCTCCGGTGATCGACAAGCTTCCTGAAGGTGCACTGATCACCGTATGCGCTATCGCAGGCCGCTTCCTGCACGTCATCACCCCGGGCGAACGCTTCGGGTACATAGCGGAAGACACGCCTCGGGAGCCTGCTCAGATGCCCAGCCTGAGCGGCTAAGCGCAGGCCAAGTGCTCGGGGCTGGTGCACAGACGTGGGAGGTGTGGGGCATGTGGCATGGGCAGGGCGCCTATATCGACACCTGGAACCGACGAACGCCGTCGAGCTGCTTCCAGCTCACGGCACCGATTACCTGGCCTCTCGGCGAGTGGTTCCGCCACCGGCATCCAGCGCCAGGCCCGCGCCTTCCGCTTCGCCCCTGACTCCTCCGGTGGCTTCGTGCTGACCGGCGAGGCCCTGGCGGCAGTGTCGTCCACTGCCGCCGAATGGCTCTCCGGCCAATGCACCACCTGCTACTACGATTCGTTCCAAACCTGGCCCTGACCCCCTGGGGCGTTGTCCCTGTCATCACCCTCCTCCGGCGTACGCGCGCGCGTACGCCGGAGAGCGCCACGAGCCTCCACCGCTCACGCGCGCGACTGGACTACGTCGGCACTACCGCCCCGACTGCTACGCGCCGGGGCGCAGGCCTCGGCGGCTCCAGACAAATGCTGAAACGCCAAGGCTGCTCAGAGCCAGGCCAAGCAGCAGCGGGATCCAGGGAAGACCGCCCTGCGCGGGAAGACCCCCGGCGTTCGGGAAATGAGGGACTGCCGGGGTGGGTGTTTGCCCGACCGGCGTAGGTGAAGAGCTTGGTGCAGGTGTCTGACCGACCGGCGTGGGCGAAGGCGTCTGTCCCACCGGCGTGGGCGAAGGGGTTTGGCCGACCGGCGTGGGCGAAGGGGTTTGGCCGACCGGCGTGGGCGAAGGGGTCTGTCCCACGGGTGTTGGTGCAGCGGTGGCTGTCGATGATGGCGTCACGGTAACCGAGGCGGTTGGCGAAGGTGTGTCAGTAGCCGCGGCGCAGGCCAGGCGGTCGATGTTGTTCGTGTCCAGCGTCACGGCGCCATTGCGCGCCAGCGCCCTGCCGGACACGCTCGCACCCGTATTCAGGGTGATGCTCGTCAGAGCGAGGATGTTGCCCACGAATGTCGTGGTCGTCCCGAGGACAGCAGAGCTGCCCACCTGCCAGAACGCGTTGCAGTCCACGCCGCCGTTGGTCACCAGGACGGACGCATTGCTCGCGGTCGTTAGCGTCGTGCCTATCTGGAAGATGAAGACTGCGTTGGCGTTACCCTGGGCGTTCAGAGTCAGCAGTCCCGTCAACTGAGCGGACGACGAGAAACAATAGACCCCCTCCACGAGGATCATTGTTCCCAGGTCCTGCCCGGTGAGATCGAAGTCGCATGGCTGGCCGGCTAGCGAGTTGTACGCAGTGGTGACATCGCTCTGGGCCAGGGCCGCGTTGGCATCCGCCTCGTGTATCGTCCCGTTGGTCACTATCCCGGGCGGAAAGCCGGTCACCGCGCTCCCCGGCGAGACGCCGACGTCTCCGTCGATCGTGCTTGGGCCGGTGTTGGTGACCGTTGAGCCGCCCAGTACCGAATAGCTGGCGGCAGCACCCAGTCCGGGCGCGGTCGCTGCGTCACTATGCGTGGCGGAGCCTATCGCCACAACCAGAAGAAGTACGGCGAGGGCAGCGGTGCCGAGCCCCACGATAAACCTGTAAGAGATTGACCGGTGTACCATTTTCATTACCTCCTTGACTATTGGCATCCGTGTGATGCCGCCGGGGTCTTGGTTAGAGGTACCCTCCCCCGACAGGAGGATGAAGATTCGTCATTTGCGTCTCTGGCCAGCCTCTTCAGCTGCGCTCATACTCGTCTTCCAAAACGCCCCCGTGCGGCAAAGGTTACCCAGCTGTCAAGAGGGCGGTGTTCCGCACGCGTTCGGTAGGTGTTACTTGGCTGATCTTCTGACGTCTTTCCGTTCTTGTAATTTCCTGTCACGTCGCTAAGCGCTACCGCTACAATGACCCCATGAGGACCACCCTCTGCCTCCTCGTGATCGCTACGCTACTTTTCCTCGTCGCCTGCGGCGATGACGACGACACCACCGACACCGGCTCATCCGCAACGCCCTCACCAGCCGCGTCCGTGCCCTCAACATCCGAAGCCGACGAAGCCACCCCCACCCCGCCGAAGGACGCCGAGCCGACCGACCTTCCCGAGCTAACCTCATTCGCCACCTTTGCTCAGCAGATCGACACAGCCGTTCAGCAGCAGGACGCGAACTTCTTCAGCAACCTTGGCGTCGAGACGACAATCACCTGCACAGGCAATGAGGGCGGTGGACCATGCGAAGGCATGCCCGCCAACTTTACGATAACCGGCATCCCGGGCGTCGCGTGGATGAGCGACGCCGGTGGGTACACCCCGATCGCTGCCTACAACACCCTCATTGCGCAGTGGTTCGCGGCGGCAATGCCGGCGCAAACAGACTCGTACGGGAACGGCGTGCCCCGCCTTCACGCCATCGCCGCCGACAGCACCCAGGGCGACCACTACGCTATCGTCACCCTCATCCTCGACCTCGGCCCGCCGACCGGCATCCAGCGACAGGCCCGCGCCTTCCGCTTCGCCCCCGACACCTCCGGCGGCTTCGAGCTGACCGGCGAAGTCCTCGCAGCAGCGTCGTCCACGGCCGACGAATGGCTCTCCGGCCAATGCACCTCCTGCTACTACGACTCGTTCCAGACCTGGCCATGACGCGCTAGCTCTGCC
>JBBEAZ010000016.1:0-4781 GCA_040882565.1 Dehalococcoidia bacterium | reverse complement strand
AGCACTGGGGGTCCTCACCGCCGAGGTGCTGTTTCTCGTCGCGGAAGACCACTTCTTCTCTGAACTTGCAGGAGCGGGGGTCTTGTTCGTGTGATGGCTGGTGTGTCAGCGGCCTGCGGTGTCGTGGACTGCTTGGCTGACCAGGTGAAGGTTGCGGGCGTCGAGGCCGGTGAGCGTGTCGCGTAGATCCACGGGGATGCCCTCGACCAGGCTCGCAGCGAGGCGGAGCATCCGCCTCTCACCACCAGAACAGGGCAGATCATCGGTGCCGAGCGCGGTGATCGCGGCGGACCAATCGATGGTGGCTAGCTCGGTGCCGTTGGTGATGCTGGTGTCGAGGTGGACGAACCGGTCGCAGAAGTCGCTGCGGAGCAGCCAGGTGCCGTGGCGGATGAACAGTTCTATGCCGGCTCGGAGAGCGGACAGGCCGTGGACGTTGTTGCGAAGCGGTCCGGCCAGTGGCGGGTCTTGACGTTCGGATCGGCTCGGCGTCGTGGTAGCAGCGGCGGCTGAGCATGATCTTGGTGGTGCTGGCAGCTCGGGGAGGTCGCAGGGGTCTGCCCACCAGTGTCCGATCAGGGCGGATCGGCAGATGCGGTCGGGTCGGGTGACGGTAACGGCGAAGTAGAACACACGGTCAGGCCGCTCTTCAGCGTCGATGCGGTCTTGGTGGCCGAGGTAGCCGGTGACCTCGTCGAGGTCGAGACCGACGGTGGCGAGAACTTTGGCGAGCGCGTCGGTGAGTGTCTCGCCGGGCAGAACCCAGCCGGTGGGTAGTTCCCAGGTGCCATCGATGAAGTCGAGACCGGGCTCGGCGATCAGCAGGGTGCGGTCCTCGTGGTCGACGGTGCAGGCGACCGCTATCTCGGTGATGCCTTCGGCGTGGGATCCGGTAACCAGCCGGTGCAGCAGCTCGTCGGTGACGGTGACGTCGGGGGTCATGGTCGTTCCTTGCCGGTGATGTTGCGTCCGGTGACCTGTGAAAGGTTCGGAGGGCTGAGGTTCACGATCGTGGTGTCGGCGGCACATTCGTCGATCTGGGCGAGCTTGTGGCGTGTGGCAGCGAGGCTGACCTTGAGACCTTCGACCTCGCCGGGCCAGCGCTCACGTTCGGCCTCGGCGATCCGAGTCAGCAGGTTGTCGTGGATCTCGACCATGCGGGGCCGCTGGGCGGGGTCAGGACGCAGCAGCGGGCACCGCAGGCAGCTGTGTTCGTGGATGCAGGGGGTTGCGAACGCACGTCCGCAGGTGCCAAGCGCGACCTTGCGCCGTTCGAAGTGGCCGAGGAAGTCGTCCCATTCCTCGTCGGTGGGAACGCGATATTCGTCGCCGGGACGCAGGCCACGGCGCCGGGCGATGAAGGCGCGGTGGCCGTTGATCGCTTCTTCGGGGTAGACGGCCTTGTAACCCATCGTGGTGTTGATGTTCGTGTGCCCGCAGATCAGCTGGGCGATGTGGGGCGGCATGCCGTTGACGATCGCGTCGGTGACAAAGATCCTTCGCAGATCGTGGGGGGCGAACACCAGCGGTTGGCCGGACGCGTCGGTGATGTTGCTTGCCTTGAGTGCCCATCCGAGCAGGTCTCGGATCGCGTTGGCAGGGATGGGTCGATGCTCGTGACGGAAACGGCGTTGGAACAGCAGCGGCATCGGCGGCTTCCAGCTGCACTCGTGCCGGTCGTAGGCGATCACCAGCGGCACGGTCCCGTCGACGTCGCGGATGCGGCAAACGATGGTTGAGAGCACGTCTGCGAGTTCGGGGTCGATGACCAGCAGCCGTTCGGTGTCGGTCTTGGACGGCACGATGTGCAGCAGCGGCACCAGCTCGCCAGTGGTCGGCAGCGAGTACTGCACGAAGCTGTGGTGTGACAGTTCGGTGAGCTCTTCCAGGCGGATGCCGGTGTGGCGCAGCACCTCCACCGCGGCCCAGCTCCAGAATCCGCGGTGTTCCTCGAGACTCAGATCGCGACGCTCGCCGGTAGCGGGATCCTCGGCCCACACCCGTGCTCCCCCGTGGCGCGTCAGGACAGAACGGCGCAACTGCTCACCGTCGATCTCGAACAGTTCACCCGGTGCGGTTGCCAGAGCTGCCTCGAGACGTCGGGCAGACCGTTTCCGTTCCCGGTCGGTGGCCGCGACAAGAACGGGCAGGATCGGGAGGCGTTCGCGGGTGCGCTGGTCCATGCGGGACTTGCGACGCTTGGCTTCCTTGCGGTGGGAGGCCTCCTCGCGACGGATCGGACAGGGCACCACCCACCGGGCCCACCGGGCAGGCTCCTCGAGCGCCCAGTGTGCGAGGTCGAGGTAGAAGGCCCGCACCGTGGTCAGGCAGTTGAGCCCAACGCCTCCGCGTGCGATGGTGCGCTGTTTCCACGCGGCCGCGACCTTGGGTGGCAGCTTGAGCGTGTCGATGCCCGGATGGTGGGTTTCGAGGTCTTTCCAGAACCGTCCGGCGAGATGGTAGGACAGGTTCTTCAGCGAGCTGTGGTCGAGCCGTATCTCGCGTTCTCGCAGGTAGTCGATCAGCAGGTCACGGACCGGGATGCATGCGATGTTGTGACGCTCGATCATCTGCTCGACGCTGAGCCGACCGGTAGTGGACAGCATGCGCAGCGTCGGCGGTGCGCCCTCGGGGAAGACTCCCAAGGTGTGCAGCACCTGGTAGAAGTGCAGGCTGTTGCGCCTGCGGTTGCCGTCGGCACCGGCAATGCCGATGACGCCGATCAGCTCCAGGCAGTCCCCAACAGTGATGTCGTGGACCATCCCGCCCTTGGCGGCCATGATCGCGGCGATCCGATATCTGACGGCCAGCGCGGTCAGCGGTCCGGTCTTCATCGCCGAGGGTGACCGGTCGGCATCGAAACTCGCCTGCAGCTGGTCGAAGCCGTCCGGGTCGCGTGAACGGGCCATCTCTGCAGCCAGGTAGCGCACCGTGGCGGGCATGGTCAACCACGACAGCGACGGGCGGAGCACGTCCGCGCAGATCATCGCACGCACCGCGCCGCCCAGGTGCGGGTAGCCCGAATCGGGATAGTCGTAGCCGCCTGTGTCAAGGTGGGTCACGACCACGTCGCGCCAGGCGACGTTGCCGGCGGCCTCCCCGGCGCTGTTGATCCAGCGCTGCTGCCAGCTGGCACCCGCCATGTCGGACAACCAGTCGAAGATCCCGTTGAGCGCCCGGCGACGGTACGCGACACTTCCTGCTGTTCCTGGAGCGAAGGGAGGCGACAGCAGACGTCCGAGCACCTGCTCGCGTGGCTGTCGGGTCTGTGGCCACGAGGTTGCCAGCGGGCGGGCAGGAAACTGCCGAGCCAGCACCTCGGCTGGGCGGGGACCGCCAGAGGAGGCCGGCCGGTTCTGACGGTCCGACGAGGTGTGCAGATCGACCCGGTAGCTGGAGTCGCGGACGACGCTCATCTGGGGTCCCGGTTGAACAGCATATCCAGCGATTCGCTGCGATAGGTCACGGGTAGCTCCCTGGTGCGGTCGGGGTCGCTGGGGCCGGCAGCTCGGCGGGCGTAGTGGTCGAGCACGCTTGCGATCACATCGTCAGCGGTCGGGGAGATGTAGCGCTGGGTGGTGGTCAGCTGCGCATGACCAAGGACCCACTGCACGTCGGTCAACGGCACCTGCGGGTCGCGTGCCATGCGGTAGGCGGCAGCGTGACGCAGGTCGTGAAGCGTCCAGCCCGTACCGATCGAGGCGTTGACGCGGGAGAACATCCGATACGCCGCGTGATACGACAGCGCCCGAAACGGCCGTCGAAGCGTCCACCACAACGGCTCATCCCCCGAGGTGGGCACCAACCCTTCCATCTGGGCCTGATACAGCCGCAGCCACACGAACGCATCCGGTGACGCGGGCAGCTGCTGGATCGCACGCGACCCCTTGCGGATCACGCTGATCAGCTGCCGGCCCACATCCGCATCACCCTGGGTCGCGCCCAACAGCTCCGACGCACGCGCACCACAAGAGATCCAGAACGCGACCAGCGCCCGGTCACGGTCACACGACAGCGCCGCGAACAGCCGGTTGAACCCCTCGTCGGGGATGTGGCGTGGAGCCTGCTCGGTCAGCCGCGGGCGAAACAGCCCCGACCGCTGCTTGCGGTACTCGTCCATCGGATCGTGATGCGCATGCGCCCGTCCGGCGTTACGGGGACGGGCCAGCGGGAACGGGTTGATCAGCGGGCCGTAGCCCGTCTCGAGATGGAAGTCGTAGAAGTGGCGCAGCACCGTCTCGCTGTGCGCTCTGGTCGATGCCGCATAGCCCCCTGACGAGCTCGCCCGTGCAACCCCAGCCGCCGCATCCGCGGTCGGGTCCCCGAGGGGATGGGTGGACGCCACCCCTTCGGCCGTCGCGGCCGTCGCCCGGCGGCGCCAGTGCACCCGTGACGGCTTGGAAGCGATCTGCATCCACCGGGTGAAGTCGCGCGCCTCGATCCGGCTCGCCTGCTGCCATGCGACCTCGATCGCCCACAGGAACCGGAACCAGCGCAACAGGTCCATCCCGTAGGAACGCTGGGTCGTCTCCGCCCGACCCGCAGCCTGCAGATGCTTCAGATAGCTCGAGACACCGCCGGCCGGCTCACCCTGGACATCGAGCAGCCGGAAGGGCTCCCACGGATCCTCGGTAGCCTGAAGCGAGCCCACCAGCGGGACCGCCAGAGCAGCCAGATCCCGGTGTCGTTCGCCGTCGATGTCCATGACGGCGGACCGTAACCCCCCGGCACACCCTCCAGACCTGCAACCTCACACACCGGCCCCGTAGTTCAGTCAACAC
>JBBEAZ010000015.1:42770-136929 GCA_040882565.1 Dehalococcoidia bacterium | reverse complement strand
ATCATCCGGAGGCAGCTACACGCTCGTTACAACTGATCGGATCACATATACGTTCGACTCAAGCGGCAAGCTGACACAAATCGCTGACCGAAATTCCAATACGTTGACGCTGTCTTATTTCACATCTGGCTCCGACGCCGGCAAACTCCAACAAGTCCAGGAGCCGGGCACCGACCCAGGTAGAAGGAAGTTGACGTTCGCATATTCGGGCGGCCGAGTCTCAGCTATTACGGATACGCTACCGTCTCCGGACACCCGGATCGTTCAGTTTGCTTACGACGGTTCCGGCAACTTACAGACTGTTACATCTCTTGGTAACGCGATAACAACGTTCGGTTACGACACGAACCACCTGCTTACCAAGATGACTGACCCGCTGGGCCACCTGACGGTGAAGAATTGCTATGACCCGGCCACCAGCAGAGTGTACAAGCAGTTCGGCGCCACGACTTTAACGCCTCCGTCCGAGCCGCCATGCACTCTTGCCAGAACGGATCCTTCGGTCACGCAATACGGCATACCGATCACCGAGTTTCTGTACAACACGCCTGGGGTGGGGAAGACGACGCTACGTGATCCTCGTGGTAACGACACGATCTACACGTTCGACAATTTCTTCCGTGTCACCAAGATTCAGGATCCGCTGAACGGGGCAACTACGCGCCTTTACGACGCTGCCAGTAACCTCCTTTGCGAAACCGATGCGTTAGGTAACAAAACCGGTTACACGTACGATTCGCGCGGCAACATACTGACAAAGATCGACGCCGACAACACCGATGCGACCTGCCACCTCAAAGCGAACGGCGCATTCTGGACCTCGACGTATTCATCTACCAATGATGTCCTAACTGAGACCGACCCGCTCGATCATCAAACAGAAAACAGGTACGACACCCGCGGTAACGTCACGCGCGCAATCAATCGGGAAACACTGGCGAATGGACGCGTCGTGAAGGAGCTCACTTGTTATGAGCGCGGTGCGACGACCGGACAAGCGTTGGCGATGGTGAAGTCAACTAATCTGTACTTGCCAGCGAACAACACCGACGCATGTAGCCAAGGTTCAGGGACGGGGAACCGAACCTTGTTCGGCTACAACCCCCACGGCGACCTCGTGTGCACGACCGGAGCATTTCATTCAGGCTCGGCTGCGTCCTGTGCCGTCACTGCCAAGCATAGTGTGTCCGCGTTCGACGACGCCGGCAGATTGCTGAGCGTAACTGACGAACTTCTGCATCAGACCCAATTCGCGTACGACAACGGGGATCGCCTGACCACTGTGACGGACGCCTTGACTAACAAGACGACTCGCACCTACGACGCCAAGGGCAACCTACTCACGGAAACCAACGCGAATCGGCAGCCTAGCGTTCCGGCTGAGGCGTGTGGTACGCAAGGTACAGGCAACGGACAAGACGACGACTCCGATCAAATAGTCGACGATGGTTGTCCAAACTTGATCTATTCCTACGACAACGCCGATCGCCTCACGAAGGTAGTAGAAGCTGCGTATTCGCTATCGACTCCCGCCCCTGAGACGACTTACTCCTACGACCTTGCAGGCAATCGAGTCTCAGTGACCAATGCCAAGAGGCAGCCGGTCGGTGCTCCTGAAACTGATTGCGGCACACTTGGTACAGGCAACGGTGACAACGACGGCGACCTCGTCTCCGACGATGGTTGTCCAAGTCAACTGATCGCGTACGATGCCAACAACCGAGTTACGCAGGAAATCGACGCGTTGGCACGGGTTACCTCGTACTTCTATGACGCGATAGGCAACATGACTGGCAGAGCTGATGGGGACAAAAAGCAAGTAGGCGGCTCTTCAGAAACCGGGACGCAATGCGGCGGCGGTACGGGCAATGGTGACAACGAGGACGCCGGCCCGACCGATTCCATAGCCGACGATGGGTGCCCGAACACTACGTATCAATTTGATAAGCTCGGCCAGTTGCGCTACATCAGGCATTGGAACGCCACCCTCCAGCGCGACGAAGTTGAATATCGATACGACCTGGCTGGTAATCGGCAAACGATGATCCAGACCCCTTATGACGCGGCTGGCAGCGCAATTATGGCCCAAGTGGCGACCGCTAACTACTTCTACGATTCGCTCGATCGCCTCACCTGTTTCGGGCCTTCTCTGGTGAACCCGAGTTGTCCGACTGGCAACACAGGATATAAATGGGATGACGCCGTGGTTGGTGGGACTGGAGCCAAGTACCCCGGGCAACGAACAAGGATCACCTATTCGGATCCCTCCAAGACAGTTGACTACACTTACCGGAGCGACGGCCGCATGGCGACGGTGATCGCCTGGGTCGCGGGGACTACAACCTACGGATACGATGACGCTGGCCGCGTCACTTCGGTCACCTATCCCACAGTGGCCGATGGCAACATGAAGTATTCGTATGACTCGGCCAACCACCTAACCAACGTGGTACATACTAGAGAAAGTTTCGCAACGGAAAGCTTTACTTATGCCTACGATGCCGTAGGCCAGCGAAAGACCTTGAAGCGATGCTTCTCCAACCTGCCCTGCGAGCCAACGGATCCGATCACTGAAGGCTACACTTATGATAGCCTTGAGCGCTTGATCCGGGCAGACTACTCGACCACATCGTTTGCCGCATACAACTACGATTCGATGGGTAACCGTCTGACGTTAGAGAACAACACTTCAGTTGCTGAATATCACTACGATGCTGCGAACCAGCTCTACCACACCGGGCCCATTTCCGGTGGCTCAGCTCTCACTTACGATAACAACGGCAATCTGAAAACAACGTCGGGGCAGACCTTCGCATACGACCCTGAAAACCGCCTGATTAAGGTACTTCCTGCCGGCTTCGACCCATCCCCGCAGACCTGCCACGATCTTGCCGGCGGTGGAAGCATCAACATTCAGGACGTGACGTGGCTCAAACCGGTCTTTGGAACTAGCGTACCTCCTACCTCAGCGTGGAACGACATCGTTCCCACAGGAAACATAAACATACTGGACGTCCTGGCGCTAAAGCCCCAATTCGGCAAGAAATGTGGGACCTTCAATTCCTATGACGGCGACGGCCTGCGCACAGCTCACTGGTCAGGCAAGTTTCACACCGCATACGCCTGGGACGTCGCGGGACGCCTCCCCCTAGTCTTGCAAGAGACGACGAAAGAGCTTCACAACGACGGGGACGTCCCCGCCGACGTATCGTCCGTCGTAAAGTCGAGCGTTACGTATGTCTATGGATTGGGCCTCATCTCAGCGACCGATCAGGCCGGCACGCGACGGTTTTACTTCTCTGATGCCATCGGTTCCACAGTGGTGAGGTCAGGGGCTGGCCAGCCGTACAAGTACGATGTGTTCGGCAACTTGCGGGAGGGCGATGCCTCGGCGGAGACGTTCTTGTTCGCAGGGCAACAATTCGACAATAATGCGCTTGGCCAAGGAGACGGCGGGCTATTCTATCTGCGTGCGCGGTACTATGATCCAACGCTTGGCAGGTTCTTGACTCAGGACCCCGTGCGCGGGTTCCCGCTGTCACCACAAACTGCGAATCCATACGCGTACGCGCTTAACAACCCGACGAACCGGGTTGATCCGAGCGGATTATCAAACGAGCTTTACGGACTAGGCCATTATCTCTCTTGGGAATGCCTAAACTTCGCCTTGAGCGCAGTTGTCTTGGGGCTCTCTCTTGTTAACCCGTTGATTGGTTTGTTTGCAGCGCCCCTCCTTATGTCGTTTGCGATGGTGCTCGCCGTGGCGACGCACGATGTTGCGTCCGTGCCAGCCAATGCTGCGGTGGGCGCGCAATCCTATTCCGCAGCGGCATTCACGAATTCAGCGTTGCTTAAAGGGGTTGGCTTTTGGGCCGGGTATACCGGTGTCATGTACAACATGGCATCATGCATCTGGGGCGGGTCCGTCATTCCCCCGGAGCCGCTACAGTAGCGATCATGCCTCCTGATCTGCGCGATGGCCCTCTGGTGAGCTTGAGCACAAAGTTCATAGTTGCGGGAATGGTCCTGTCCGGTGCCGCCGGGGGCCTACTAGGCTCCTTCGCCGAAGACAACGTATCCAGATGGTTTTGGATTCTCATGGGGAGTTCCGTCGGTGTTTTGTATGCGCTTCTGCTGGTACTTCTGATTCGTCGCCGAAATGCATCGCCGGGCACCGGGCCAGCCGTTAGGGAAACCAGACCTTCGGCCATGCGGACCATTGCCCCGACGGTAATAGTAGGCTTTGCTCTGGCGGTGCTATTCGCTCTCATAAGAGGCTTTCCTCTGGTCGAGACCACGATGATGCTCTGCGGCGGCATCGCCCTCGGCGTTGTCTTTGGGGCGCTACGGAACTGGTCTCGAAGACGAAACTCCAAGCAATAGCGAACGCGTCCTGATTGCTTTGTGGCTTGTGCGGGGCGGCTTCGACTGCCGCCGCACTCACTTTGACGCTGGCGCGATCGCCAGGAGTTCGCCTGCGGAGATCGAGTGGCAAACAGCCCGTATATCGTCAGGTTGGCGCTCCGCTAGATACGAATCGCGAAACCTAATCCTTCCAAGCAGAGGGTCCCAGACGGGCCTGCACGGCGCCCAGAGGGGCCCGTGGCCCAGACGGGGCCGGTGGTGGCGCCCAGACGGGGCCCGTGGGGCGGTTTCCCCCTCCCACGGCGGGCAGCCTCCTACGGCGGGCCGGCGACCCCCGTCCCCCGCTCCAGATACGGTCGCTGACGCGCCGGACCGGCTCTGGCTGACGGACATCACCGAGCACCCGACGCGCGAGGGCAAGGTCTACCTGGCAGCAGTGCTCGACGTCTTTGGCCGGCGCATCGTCGGCTGGTCGATCGCCGACCACCTGCGCTCGGAGCTCGTCGTGGACGCCCTGGATGGCGCGCTGGCGGCGCCGCCCGGCGCCCGGCCAGACAGTGCTCCACTCCGACCGCGGCACGCAGTACACCTCGTGGGCCTTCGGCCACCGGCTGCGCGAGGCGGGCCTGCTCGGGTCGATGGGCCGGTCGCCGTTGAGACTATTCTCCTCGTCCGTCACGGCTCGGCAGGCATGCGTTCCGAATGGCAAGGTGACGACGCTGAGCGTCCGCTCGACGCCAACGGGATCGCGCAGGCGGAGGCGCTCATCTGGCTGCTCACGCGCTGGGACGTCCGCGAGATCATCTCCGCTCCGCTCGTGCGTTGCACTCAGACCGTTGAGCCGCTCAGCGTCTCCGTCGGGCTCTCGGTCCAGACCGTGCCACTGTTGTCCGAGTGGGAATACCCGGAACACCGCGGCGAGACCGTCAAATGGCTGCGTTCCATCGGCACCGCAGGCACGGCGAGTGTCGTATGCAGTCAGGGCGACGTCATCCCGGATCTCTTGACGCGCCTGGGCCGGGACGATGGCTACGACCTGCCACAGCCGCGACCCTGCAAGAAGGGCAGCCTCTGGTCCCTGACGTTTGCCGAAGACCGCCTCTACGCGGCGGAGTACTTCCCGCCACTGCCGCAGCCCTAGTCGGGCTCCGGCGTGCCCACGCGGAGGTCCAGGCCGTCTTCGAACGACTCACCGAGGTCCTCGAAGAACTCGTCGAACGGTAGCGCGTCCGCAGGCGCGTCAGGAATATCCACGGGGTCGTTGTAGCCGGACACGCTGATCGTCAACTCCATGGCGAAGGCGCCGTCGGCGGTGTCGACCGCCGCGTCCATCGTCATCTGGTAAGGCAGGTAGTCGTCCTTGCCCACCCAAATGTCGAGCGTCATCGGGCCGGAGATATCACCCGCCTCGCCAAGTTCCGCGCCTGAGCCTTCCAGCGACTCCGCGAACGAGTCAAGAACGTTCGCCATGTCGGCGCTCACGCTGTAGTGCACGACGACGCGGCCGTCCAGCGTTTCCTCGCCGACAAACTTCACTTCGCCAAAGGCGTCCACGAGCTGCTGGTAGTCGAACGGCGATCCGCTCTCCAGCATGTCCTGCAGGCCTTCGGCGTCGACGCCCAGATCGTCCAGGTCCATCGACATCCAACCGCCGAACAGCGGCATGGTCATGTACATCGTCCCGTCGCGGGCGATGATCTCAAAGTCGAGCTCGCCGAGGTCCACGCCGCTGTCCTGCGGAATGTTCATCGTCATCAGCATGTGCATGCCGTCGGGCGACTGAAAGGCGAAGTCCGCGTGGGCATCCACCGTCTCGCCGTCAGTCGTGATCGCGAAGTCCATCTCGCCCTGCATGGACTCGATCTCGGCGGCGAACCGCTCGGCGGAATTGCTCAGCACCTCTGCGCCGGCGGAAACGAAGAGGTCATCGTTGACCTTCCCCTCATCAACGTTGCTCGTGGTGTCGTTGCCGGCGGCGTCGCCGCCATCGCCGCCACATGCGGCGAGGAGCAGCGCTGCGAGCGCCAGGATCGTCAGCGAGAGTATTTTGATCCGGTTCAACATTTCAGCCCCCTGGCGACCCGGAATAACAGACCACCACCAGGTTAGAAGAGCCCGCCTTCGTGCGCGTTACCGACAGCTCTGTCTCTTAGCCGAATCTGAACCGTGGCGCTAGCCGAACTGCAAAAGCTGCACGTAGTTCCCGTCCGGGTCCTTGAGCGTTGCGATCCGCAGTCCCTCGCCCGCCGCTGTCGGCTCCTCGATGAACTCAACCCCGGCCGCCTTCAGGCGCTTGAAGTCCGCCTCGATATCGTCGCTTGACAGCCCGACGATGTGTCGCGCGGGGTCCGCATTCTTGCCGCGCACCTCGCTGTGCTTGCCGACGCAGAGCACCGCGGCGTTCTCCGGACCGAACACCCAGAACGTCTCGCCGGATGTCGGGTCCGTCCCCGTGTTCGGGGCGACCGCCAGGCCCACAACGTCGCGATAGAACGCGGCCAGCTTTTCTGAGTCCGCTGTAAAGATTGTTGACCCTGCCAGCGCTGAAATCATCGTTCTCCTCCTTCTGCACTCGGTACCACCCGCCAGACCCGTATCATATCCGACACTCCCTTCAGCGTCCGCTGGCCGGCTCACGCCCTGGCCAGGAACAACCGCCACTCATCGGGAACACCCTTCAGCGCCTGGCTCCCCCGATCCTCGAACTCAATGCCAGAGCCCGCGACGAGGTCCTTCACTGTGCTCGAGACCAAAACCTCGCCCGCACCGGCCCGAGCAGCGACGCGGGCGGCGATAACTACAGCGATGCCACCGATGTCGTCGCCCATGAGCTCGCACTCTCCGGTGTGAAGTCCCGCCCGTACCTCGATTCCAAGTGGCTTGACTGAGTCACAGATTGCCCGCGCGCACCGGACGCCGCGACCCGGACCGTCGAACGTAGCGAGAACACCGTCGCCGGTGCTCTTGATCTCCCGGCCCCGGAAGCGTGTGATCTCCTGGTGCGCGATCTTATTGTGGTTGTCTAGAAGAGCGTGCCAGCGCCGGTCGCCCATCTCGGCTGTCTGCTCCGTCGAACCAACGATATCAGTGAACAGCACCGTGGCCAGAACGCGATCGGGTTCCGGGGCCGGCCTTACGCCGGTCAGGAACTCCTCGATCTCATCGGCGATGACATCCTGAGTCTCGTTATCAACCACCAGATGGTCGATCCCGGGAATCTCGAGATACCTCGCTCCCGGGATGTGCTCGGCCAGGTAACGCCCCGCTGCGACCGGCACCAGCGCATCACCGACGCGATGGAGGATCAGCGTCGGCACCCGGACCGAAGGCAGCAGGTGCCGGACGTCTATCTCGTAATTGAACCGCATCAGAGCAAGAATGGAGCCGGGGCTTGCCGAGGCCCGCTCGAGCTGGGCAACCCGTTGGACCATGGCCTCGTCCTTGAGCGCGCTCGGCGCATTGACAGCGAGTAAGATGCCTTCGCCCCAGTGAGTTTCCCATTCTCGGAGTATTCGCTCGTATTGCGCGGGGCTTACAGAGAGGGGCGCGCTCTTCACTGACACGAAGGTTCCGTATAGCACGAGCGCTGAGGTCCGCTCGGGGTATGTCGCGGCGAACATTAGCGACATCGCGCCGCCTTCGGACCATCCATATACGGTTGCGCGATCGGATTCCGCCGCGTCCATAACGGCCCGGACGTCGCCAATCCGCTCCTCGAGGGTTTGCTCGGCGACCCGGTCGGAGAGCCCCTGGCCGCGCTTGTCGAAGACAATCACCCGGGCAAAAGCGATGAGCCTTTTCAGCAGGTGCTCATTGAAGGGCATCTCCCAGCTGAGTTCGACATGCGAGAGCGTCCCCGGGATCAGCACGATATCGCGCGGGCCGTCGCCAAAGACGCGGTATGCGATATGAACGTCACCGCTCTTGGCGTATCGGGTTTGGGCTTCCATGCGCCAATTCTACTCTTGCCTCACCTCATACACGTGCACAGGCTCCGCGATGCCCTTCAGTTCGTGGTCTCCGCGGTCCTCAAACGACACCCCCGCACTCGTCCGCGCCAGCGACCGCACGGTGTCGGACACCAGCACCTCACCAGGCGCCGACTCGCCCGCGATCCGTGCCGCGATGTTGACCGCTCCGCCGAACACGTTGCCGTCTTCCTCGATCACGTCCCCGGCATGTATCCCCAGGTGCAGCGGCAGCCCGCCGTCGTCGCCGGCCCTCCCGCACGCGAGCGCGGCCTCGATCGCCTGCCGGGCGCTGGTGAAGACGGCGAGGACTCCATCGCCAAGCAGCTTGCCCTCGATCGGGGTGCCGGAGTGGTCGCGGATGATCGCGCGGAGGGACGCGTCGAGGTCGCGGGCCCTGGCGCGGAAAGCGGTGTCGCCGAGGCGTTCGGTGAGGGCGGTGGAGTCGACGATGTCGGCGAAGAGGATCGCGGTCATACCGGAAGGAAGGTGGGTCACGGCGACCCCAGATGGGGTGCCCTGCTCGGTGCCCAAGAATCCCCGTATCGCCCGCACCACTGCAGCTGTGTCGCCCCACCAGGGCCAGTAGATGTTCCCGTCTAGCGGCTCCAGGCGAGCGTTTGGTATCAGCGCAGCCATCTCGCGTGCGAGGTCGAACGGGTGGATTGAGTCTGCGCGACGATGGGCGACGAGCGTTGGAACTGATATGTCCCTGAGTATCGCTGTCACATCTGCCGGGACCGTGGCTTCAAGGAGCCTTGCCGCGTTGTCACCCGATGTTGCAGTCCGTTGAAGCTCCGTGAACCATGCCACCTGGTCAGGGTCGCCGGACGGTATAAACGCCGCGAACGCTGCCGACCCCATGCCCCATTGAGCACGCACCATGGTCAGGAACGCCTTCACCACACCCTCCGCGAAGGGGACGCGAGGATAAGCGCCATAGAGGACTAGACGATCCACTTTCTCGGGGTGCCGGGCTGCGTAGATGATCGCGAGCATGCCTCCCTCTGAGATACCGAGGAGCTCGAAGCGTTCGAGCCCCATCGCGTCCACTATGGCGTCGAGGTCTCTCAAGCGAGCTTCCAGGGAGACATCCTCGACCTCCCAGTCGCTCAATCCTGTCCCACGCTTGTCATAGCGGATGAGCAACCTGCCGTGCGCAAGCGACTCCCAGAAGGCCCGGACATCCGCAGAAGTCCATTCGAATTGGAGATGGCTCAACCAGCCGGAGATCACGACGAGCGGCGGTCCCTCGCCAACAGTTGCGTAGGCGATGCGCAGACCATCCGACGTTGTGCAGAACCGTATGTGCTGTTCCATCATGCGTCCTCCTTCTGCACCGCGAACACGCGTTGTGGCCCGGCGACGCCCTTCAGTTCGTGCTCGCCGCGGTCGTCGAACGTCACGCCGGCCGACGTCCGCGCCAGGTCTGCGACGGTGCGCGACACGAGCACCTCACCGGGCGCCGACAGGCCGCTGATGCGTGAGGCGATGTTCACGGCGCCGCCGTAAACGTTGCTGCGCCCGTCCGGGTCGGCCTCGCGGATCACGTCGCCGGCGTGGAGCCCGAGGTGGAGCGGGAGCCCGCCGTCGCTCCCGGCGCGGCCGCAGGCGAGGGCGGTCTCGATGGCCTGGCGGGCGCTGGTGAAGACGGCGAGGACGCCGTCGCCGAGGAGCTTGCCTTCGATCGGTGTGCCGGAGTGATCGCGGATGAGCGCGCGGAGGGCGGAGTCGAGCTCGCGCGCCTTGTCGCGGAAGGCCGTATCACCGAGGCGTTCGGTGAGCGCCGTGGAGTCGACGATATCGGCGAAGAGGATGATCGCCGTGCCGGAGGGGACTTCAGACCGGCCGGTGGGAGCGCGCCCTTCGTCCAGGAACCGCTTGACACTGTCGAGGTAACTGATGTCCCCGAAGGGCGGATAGCCGATGTCCCCCTCCAGCGGCTCGAATGCGGCGTTCGGGAGCAGGGCAGCGACCGTCCGGCTCACCGCGGCCGGTACGAACCGATCGCGATCGCGGCACAGAACCAGCGTCGATGTCTGCATCTGTTCGAGTAGCGAAACGAGAGCCAGGTCACGCATGAACTCCATGTAACGCGCCGCTACCTCGGGCGTCAGCGTTTGCCTGAGGAGATCGTTATACCAGCGGACGCGCTGCGGGGGGCCGCTCGGGAAGCAGAGGTCGGCCCAGGTGCGCCGCGCCAGCGACCAGTTGCTGCGCATCAACTGCGCTATCGGGCTGAACGATTCAGGGTCATTGATGTCCATGCCTCGGGCGAAGGGAGCCCAGAGCACGAGCCGGGCCACGTGCTGCGGATAGCGCGCACAGTAGGCGGCGGCCACAGCAGCGCCATCATAGGCTGCGAAGAGGTCGAACCGCTCGAGCTGAAGATGGTTCGCGACCGCGGCCACGTCGGCGACTTGCGCGTCCAGCGACAGATCGGTGACGTCCCGTTGCGAAGCGCCGCACCCGCGACGCTCGCAGCGTATGAGCTGGCGGCCTTCCGCCAGTCGCTCTAGCCACGCCTGACCCTCCGGGTCCTTCCATTCCAGCTCGAGGTTCGTATAACAGCTGAGCAACACGATTAGCGGGGGACCGCTGCCCACCACGGCGTACGCGATGTGCGTGCCATCCGCGCTCGTCACGTACCGTATCTGCGGCTCCATCAGCCTTCCCGCACCTCGTAGACGCGCACCGGCTCTTCGATGCCCTTTAGCGAATGCTCTCCATGGCCCGCGAACCTGACTCCGGCCGACGTCCGGGCCAGCGACCGCACGGTATCCGAGACCAGCAACTGGCCCGGCACGGAGAGGCCACTGATCCGGGCGGCAATGTTGACAGCGCCGCCGTAGACGTTGCTGCGCCCGTCTGGGTTCTCTTCGCGGATGACGTCGCCGGCGTGGAGGCCGAGGTGGAGGGGAAGTCCAGTGTCGTGACCAGAACGGCCGCAGACGAGCGCGGCTTCGATGGCCTGGCGGGCGCTGGTGAAGACGGCGAGGACGCCGTCGCCGAGGAGCTTGCCTTCGATGGGGGTACCCGCGTGATCGCGGATGATGGCGCGGAGGGTGGCGTCGAGGTCGCGGGCTTTGTTGCGGAAGGCCGTGTCGCCGAGGCGCTCGGTCAGGGCGGTGGAGTCGACGATGTCGGCGAAGAGGATGACCGTCAGGCCCGTCTGAGTGGCGGTGCCGGAGGGGATGCCGGAAGCGCGAGGCGGGATCTCGGCTCCGGGGTAAAGGAAGGCGATGGCTCGGTCGAGCATCGCTTCGACGTTGTCCGACCACGTGCCCTCGATGATGGCTAGCTGGGCGTTAGGGATGAGCGTGACGAGTTCCCTGGTCATCTCCATGGTGATGAATTGGAGGCCGCTGTGGCTCATGACCAGGGTTGGCGCTTGGACGCGGCGAGCGGAATCTGACACATCAATAGACGCGAGATCCGCCACGATCCCTTCGGCGAAATACTCGGGTCCGATGCAGGCGCGGATGAATTCGCCGTGAGCCCGGTTCTCGTCACGGTCCGAGCCATAGGCGACATAGGCGACTGCTTCGGTCGCGAGGGTCCAGTCGACCCTCGCGGCGGCCTGCAGGGCCTGCAACTGCGGCGCGTTCAGCGTATCGCGCATGCGCAGAAAGCCGTCGGTGATAATCATGCGGGTGACTTGCTCCGGGTGGCGGGCGGCAAAAACGATCGCAGCCAGAGACGCAGACAGATTCGCGGAGAGCGCGAACCGTTGGAGACCTGTCCGCTCCACGACCGCTTCGAGATCCAGGACGGAGTCATCTATCGATCTCGGCAGGACTCGATCGGAGAGCCCGCTTCCCCGAAAGTCCAGGCGGATCAGCGTGCTGTGCTGCGCCTGCGCACGGAGTATTCGGCCGGACCCGATGTGCGTCCACTCCAGTTGGACGTGGCTGGCGATCGGTTCAACGCAGGTCAGGAGCGGCGGCCCGCTGCCGGTGACCGTATACGCGATGCGCACCCCGTCGGTGGTGGTGCAGTAGCGGACTTCGGGCTCCATGCGCCGCGCGAGCCCCTAGCTCGTCATCCCGCGCAGGCCGACGAGCGCGCGACCGTGTTCGATCTCACCCATGTGGCGGAGGCCGTGCTGGTAGACGAAGCACTCCAGCACCTCCAGCTTGCGCAGCGGATTGCCGGGTCCAATCACGATCCCGCAAAAAATGTTCTGCATGTTCGGCGGCAGCTGCTTGAACACCACCTCCAGCACTTCGTCTACCGTCACCTCGTCCAGCAGTTCGTCTGTCTGGCCGATCACCGCCGACTGGTAGGCCTTCCACGCTTCGAGGTCGCCGATGCGCTGGCGCTGCATCTCCTCCACCGTCTCCTCGCGGCCCAGCGAGTCGATCGCAACGCCGGTCTTCGCTGCCCAGCCGCCCCTCACCCACAGCGGCGGCTCCCGCCGGAAGAACACGCTGACAGACTGGTCCTGCGCGATCATGTAGTGCGTAAAGCTGAAGGCGATCGGCAGCACGCCCTCGCGCTCGTGGTGGTTTACCTGCTCCAGCGTCATATCGCTGATCGCCCGCTCCCAGAGGATATTCATGGCGCGTATTCGGTTTCTGAGTGACTGTACGAACGTTTCAGTAGACATCGGGGCTCATTCTACCCCGATTCCGGATACGCTTCGCCCTATATAATCGGCACCGAATACAGGAGGTGCCCCCGATGCCAGTCAGTTACCAGACCGATGGCCCCATCGCTATCGTCACTATCGACCGTCCGGAAGTCGCCAACGCCGTGGACGGCCCGACCGCCAAGGCCCTCGTCGACGCATTTCAGCGCTTCGACGACGATGCGGATCTCTCCGTAGGCGTGCTCGTTGGCGCACATGGCAAGTTCTCAGCCGGCGGCGACCTGAAGGCGATCGCTGGTGGCAAGGACAGCATCACGGTGACCCTCGATGGTCACGGCCCGCTGGGACCTACGCGGATGATGCTATCGAAGCCGGTCATCGCAGCCGTCGAGGGCCACGCGGTCGTCGGTGGCCTCGAGCTCGCCCTCTGGTGCGACCTCCGGGTCGCCGCCCGCGATGCCGTCTTCGGTGTCTACTGCCGCCGCTGGGGCGTCCCCCTTTGCGATGGCGGCACCGTCCGCCTGCCGCGCCTGATCGGCCAGAGCCGCGCCCTCGACATGATCCTCACCGGTCGTGGCGTCAGCGGTGAGGAAGCGTTCTCATGGGGCCTCGCCAACCGCCTGTGCGAGCCCGGCCAGGCGCTCGACACGGCGCTCGCCCTCGCCCGCCAACTAGCCCACCTGCCACAGACCTGTCTCCGCTCCGACCGCAAGTCCGCCTACGACCAGTGGACGCTCGACCTGCCCGCTGCCCTGCGCCATGAGTCCGAACTGGGGCTTGAGGTCGTGAGCTCGGGCGCGCTCTTCGGCGAACTAAACCGCTGGCAACAAGGCGAGTGGAGCACCGAAGAGTTCCGCGAGCGCTAAGGTACAGAGGAGGACCCCAATGCAGCAAGGCACATTCCGCGGCTTCGAAATCGTTCTGCAGGACCCCGGCGTCGCTGTCGTCACGTTTAACCAGCCAGACCGCATGAACGGCATGACGCAGGGCTTGAAGCGCGACCTCATCGAGGTGCTGACCGAGGCGCAGATGGACGACGCCGTGCGCGTCGTCGTCATCACCGGCTCCGGCCGCGCCTTCTCCGCCGGCGACGACATCACTGGCCGCCCGCTCAGCGGCACCGGCGCCAAGGCGCTGATGCCGGACATCGGCACGGGCCACGACACGCCGATAGGCACTTACGAGGGCCTCCGTGTCCTCTCGCAGACCCTGAATTCCGCCGTCCGCAACCTCGACAAGATCTCGATCGCCGCCGTCAACGGCGTCGCCATCCAGACGGGTCTCTCGCTCGCCCTCTCCTGCGACTTCCGCATCGCGGCCACCGACGCGCGCCTTGGTAGCGGCACCCTCCGCTTCGCCCTCCAGCCCGACGAAGGCGGCCAGTTCCTCCTTGTCCAGCTCATCGGCGTGGCGAAGACGATGGACTTTCTGATGCGCAACCGCATCGTCTCCGGCGAAGAGGCGCTCGCGCTCGGGCTTGTGCACGAAGCCGTGCCGCCCGACCAGCTGATGGACCGCACGCTCGAACTCGCCCGCGAGTTCGCCGAAGGCCCGCAGATCGCGATGCGCCTGCTCAAGCGCAGCGTCTATAACGCCGCTGAACAGACCTGGGCTCACGCCCTCGATGACATCGCCGCCAAGACCGCGATCTCCGACCACCACCCCGACGCACGCGAGGGCATCGCGGCGTTCCGCGAGAAGCGCAAGCCGAAGTTCAGCTAAGCGAAGCGTCGGGGTCGGCCGCGTCGAGCAGGATCGTCCAGCGCTCGATCGAGTCGGATTCCAGCAACCCCGACTGTCGCCACGGGTCGCCCGCCAGCTTCGACCGGATCTCGTCCTCATCAGCGGCGTCGACGATAAGCATCACCTGGCCGTCCTCGCTAACGGGACCACCCAATACCACGAACCCGGCGGCTGCCAGCCGGTTCATGAACGCGGCGTGCTCAGGCCAACCGTCCTGCTCTTGCAGTGGCTTGCTCGTGTCCCAGTCCGGGCCTCGCGTCGGCTTAACGACAAAGAGCATTCTCATTCGGTTTCCAAGGATAGGCCCTCGATGGCGTCACCGCCAAAAGCCGTTCGGCGCTGCTCTAACGCTATAATCGCCTCAGTATGGAACCGCGTATCCAGTACTGCACAACGAGCGATGGGGTCAGCCTCGCGTACTGGACGGCGGGTGAAGGCAGACCGCTTATCGCGATGCCGACACCTGGGTTCACTCACGCCGAACTGTCCTGGCAGATGTATGGCATGGTCTTGCAACCCCTCGCCGCTAAGTATCACGTCGTTGGCTACGATTCGCGCGGGAGTGGTCTGTCCGACCGGAGCGCGGTTGACTTCTCGATCGAGGCGATGCTCCTTGATCTCGAGGCGGTCGTAGAGCGGAGCGGTTTCGACTCGTTCGTCCTGGCATCATGGATTGGCGCCGTGCCAGTGGCCATCCAGTACGCGGCCACTCATCCTGAGCGCGTCGCCCATCTGATCGTCAACGACGGGTTCACGAAATTCTCGGACGTCGCTGAGTCAACGGCATACAAGGCCGGGCTGTCGCTTCTGGACGCGGATTGGGTACTCTTCACCGAGACGTTCGCGCAAGTGTTGTGGGCGTACGCGAATCCCGAATTCGGGCGCCTCTTCGCTGGATTCATCCGGATGACGTGTGAACCCGAGGCGATGCGGGCGAACTGGAAGGCGTGGGAGAGCTATGACGTCACGCAGTTCCTGCCACAGGTGGTCGCTCCTACACTCATCGTTCACAACAAGAACAGCCGCTGGTTCTCTATGGATGTGGGCCGGCGTCTGGCTGCCGCCATACCCGGCGCCCGTCTCATACTCATAGACGACATCACATACGCCCCGGT
The DNA here is from genome assembly GCA_040882565.1 of Dehalococcoidia bacterium. Lineage (GTDB taxonomy): Bacteria > Chloroflexota > Dehalococcoidia > SM23-28-2 > RBG-16-64-32 > CF-162. Next base: position 121,147 of record JBBEAZ010000015.1, on the reverse strand, counting down.
GCCAAATCTCATCGCGGACTTTGTCGACGATAGTGAGCCATCGCCGTCAGCGCCGCCCGCCACCGGTTCGGCATTCCGCACAATCCTCTTCACCGACCTCGTCGGACACACCGAGATGATGTCCCGCCTCGGCGACGAGCGCGGCCGCGACGTCCTGCGCGAGCACGAGCGCATCACCCGCGAAGTCCTCAAGGCCAACGGCGGCACCGAGGTGAAGACCATGGGCGACGGCTTCATGGCCTCGTTTGGCAGCGTCGCGAAAGCAGTCGAATGCGCAATCGCCCTGCAGCGCGCGTTCGCCGCGCATGAGGGGGAGCCGTTGTCCGTCCGGGTCGGGATCAATGCCGGCGAGCCGATCGAGGAAGAAGGCGACCTGTTCGGGGCCACTGTCATCCTCGCTTCCCGCATCGCTGCGAAGGCGAACGGCGGCGAGATCCTGGTCGCGAACACAGTGCGCGAGCTCACCGCGGGCAAAGGCTTCCTGTTCGCGGATCGCGGGGACTTCGTGGCCAAGGGCTTCGAGGTGCCGGTGCGCCTGTACGAAGCAAGTTGGAGGGAATAGCGATGGAACAAGACATCAGGTTCTGCAAGACATCAGACGGCGTGCGCATCGCGTACGCTGCCAGCGGCGCGGGCTATCCGCTGGTGTTTGTCCACGGCTGGGCCAGCCACCTCGAATTCTGGGCGAAGATGCCGCGAGGCGAGGAATTCGTTCACAGCAGGCTGGCGGAGCACTACCGTTACTACAGGTACGACGCCCGGGGCTGGGGCCTCTCCGATCGCGACGTGACCGACTTTTCGATCGAAAAGAAGCTGCTGGACGTCGAGGCTGTCGTTGAGAACGCAGGCCTCGATCGGTTTGCGATAGTAGCTGCGTCTGAGGGTGGGCCGACGGCGATTAGATATGCTGTGGAACACTCGGAGCGCGTCAGCCACCTCATCCTGCTCGGCACTTTCGCCTGGTCCCCGCCGCCCGCGACTCCGGAAGACCGGGCGTTGTTGCAGGCGATGCTGATGACGATCGGCCCCGGCTGGGGCAAGGATACTCCGGAGTTCCGCCAGTTGTGGACAGCACGCTTCATGCCGGAAGCCGACATAGACATGATCCGCTGGTTCAACGAGCTCCAGAGAGTATCGGGCAGCGCCCAGACCGTGATGGCACTGATCGGCTCGATAGCAGCAATCGACGTCAGGGACCTCCTGCCGCAAGTTCAGACGCCGACTCTGGTGGCACATGGGCGAGGAGATTTGGCGTGCCCGTTCGAAGGTGGCCGCGAGATCGCGTCGATGATCCCCAACGCGCGATTCCTCCCCCTTGACAGCAACAACCACCTCATGCTGCCCGGTGAGCCCGCAAACGACGTGTTGCTCAAGGCCATCACCGAATTTATCGGCGACCCTTCCGCAACCGCACGGCCGTCCGCGGCGCCCGGCGGCCTCGTTACGATTCTCTTCACCGATATGGAAGGCTCGACGGCGATGACCCAGCAGCTCGGCGACGAAGGCGCGCAGGGCCTCGTCCGGCAACACAACACCGCGGTGCGCGACGCGCTGAAGGCTCACGCCGGCCACGAGATCAAGCACACCGGCGACGGCATAATGGCTTCGTTCGCCTCGGCCCGCGGCGCGGTCGATTGCGCTGTCGCCATCCAGCGCACGCTGGCTGCCGGCGAGGGCGTGCGCGTGCGGATCGGCCTGAACGCGGGCGAGCCGGTGGCGGAGGAACAAGACCTCTACGGCACGTCAGTGCAGATGGCAGCGCGGGTCTGCGCCGAGGCGGACGCCGGCGAGATCCTGGTCTCGAACGTCGTGCGCGAACTGGCGGCCGGCAAAGGCTTCCTCTTCAACGACCGCGGCGACCACGCGCTCAAGGGCTTCGAAGACCCGGTCAAGGTGTACGAGGTGAGTTGGCAAGAGTAGCCGGTCCAGCGTCGCCGCTAGCGCCCAGCGCCGGCTAGAGTACGCGCCCCATGGCGAATTTCAAGTAATCGCCCTCTGGGAACGCCGCCAGCACCGGGTGGTCGAACCCCGCTCCGTGCATCGACTCAAACGCCCAGCGGCGGCCGGCCTGGCGTACCCCTTCCTCGGTGCTCGCCAGGAAATCGTCCCTGCCCAGGTGACTGGAGCACGAGGCGGCGCACAGCAACCCGCCCGGCGCCGTCACCGCCGCCGCCATCCGGTGCAGTCGCGTGTACGCCTGGCGGGCGGCCGGCACCGCGTCCTTCTTCGGGGCGAAGCTCGGCGGGTCCGACACCACGATGTCCCACTTGTCGCCGCGCTCGATCGCGGCCGCCAGGAACTCGAACACGTCGCTTGCGTGGAAACCCGCGTGTTCCGTCGGCAGATCGTTGAGGGCAAAGTTGCGCCGGGCGGCGTCGATCGCCGGCTTTGCCATGTCGACCGTGTCGGTCCTTAGCGCTCCGGCCGTCGCCGCGTGAATCGAGAATCCGCCCGTGTACCCAAACAGGTTGAGCACCGACTTCCCGCGTGCCCGCTCAGCGACGCGCTGCCGGTTCTCCCGCTGGTCGAGGAACAGGCCGCCCTTCTGCCCGTGCGCGAGGTCGACCACGAAGCGGAGCCCGTTTTCCAGTACCACTCGTTCCGCCACGCCACCCGCGCCGCCGGCTGTCCGGTCCACGACCTGCTGAATCGCCAGCCGCGGTCCTGCGGCGTCGCGCAGCCTCGCCTCGATAGGCGAGTAGAAGGCGCGCGCCCCCTCGCCGTCGAACCGCAACACCGCCGCGTCGTCGTACACGTCCACGTGTACGCCCGGCAGCAGGTCACCCTCGCCGTGCACCCAGCGGAACGCGTTCGTCTGCGCGAGATCCAACCGTTCGAGCCGTCGATCAAGCGCCGCCTCGAGTCGCTCTGCCACCAGCGCCTCCACGTCCGCGAACCGGTGGCCCGGCCCGCCCGACTCCAGCACCCGCACCGCAATCGGCGAACGCGCGTCCCAGAACCCCCGCGCCAGCGCCCGACCATCCCGCGTCCGCACCTCCACCAGCGCCCCGTCCGTCAGCGAGTCCGGCGCGACCAGCGCATCGCGGTAGATCCACGGGTGCCCCCGGCGGATCGACCGCGCTAGGTCCTTTCTGAGCACCACCGCCTGCGGGGCCTTCTCGCGTGTCATACGACCCATCCTAACCGCCATCGCGCGGTACAATTCGCGCCATGGAACGCGAAGTCCGCTATTGCACTTCGGAGGACGGTGTTCGTATCGCGTATACGGTAGCGGGAACCGGTCGTCCGTTACTATTCGCGCTCCCTCATCCAACGAGCATCGAGCTTGACTATGACATCGCGCCGGTTCGGTCCTTCTTCAGCGGCATCCAGGAGGGGCGCTCAATCATCCGGTTCGACATGCGCGGTACGGGCGCTTCCCAACGCGGAGTGAACGACCTATCGAGCACGGCGCAATGCGGCGACATCTCGGCGCTTGTGGGTCATCTCGGCCTGGAGGAGCTGGACATCATCGCCGGTCCCACCCTGCCGGCTCACGCAGCAATCAGGTACTGCGTCGCTGAGCCCGGCCGCGTCAAGCGCCTCGTCCTTATGGAGATGACGCCCATCATTGAGCCCTCGGAGGATCCTGCAGCGCAAGCTTTTATGCTGCTCCTGCGGGAGAACTGGCGCGGGATGACACGTGTGACCGCGGACTCGCTGGTCCCTCGCGAGCCGGTCGAGGTGAAGAAGGGCATCACCCGCATCTGGCGGGAGGCCCTGTCCGCCGAGTGGTTGGAGGCGCTCCAGCGGGTAAAGAGTGACGTCACTGAGCTACTTCCCGCGATAGCGTGCCCGACGCTGCTCTTGTATCCGCGCAATCTGGAGCGCACCCCGCTTGACGTTGCGAGAGACAGCGCCGGAGCCATTCCAGGATCAAGTCTCGTGGTTATAGAAGGAGACAGCGGTTTCTTTTTTCTCTATCACGAGCAGTTAGTTGGGGTGATCAACGATTTCCTTGGCGAATCGGAACTCCAGCCAGAAAGTGCCACGCCGTCATCTGCCTTCCGCACTGTCCTCTTCACCGACCTCGTCGGCCACACAGAAATGATGCAGCGCCTCGGCGACGACAAGGGCCGCGACGTCCTCCGCGAACACGAGCGCATCACCCGCGAAGTGCTGAAGGCGAACGGAGGCACCGAGGTGAAGACGATGGGCGACGGCTTCATGGCGTCGTTCGGCTCCGTGACGAAGGCTGTGGAGTGCGCCATCGCCTTGCAGAAAGCGTTCGCCGACCGCGACGGGGAGCCGTTGTCGGTCCGTGTCGGGCTGAACGCGGGCGAACCGATCGAGGAAGACGGCGACCTGTTTGGCGCGACGGTGATTCTGGCGTCGCGAATCGCTGCGAAGGCGGAGGGTGGGGAGATCCTAGTCTCGAACGTCGTGCGCGAACTGGCAGCCGGTAAGGGCTTCCTCTTCAACGACCGCGGCGATCACGCCCTCAAGGGCTTCGAGGACCCGGTGAAGCTATACGAGGTTAGCTGGCGCGAGTAGCTAAGCGGTAGCGGGCGCAGGGACGACGCCGAGCTGCACCATCATCGTCATCACATCCAGGTACTCGCGCTCGGCGTAGATCTTGCCGTCGCGGATCTCGATGACGTCGCAGACGGGGATGGTGATGCTGCGGCCTGTGGGCGCCACACCCATGAGGTCGCCGTTGTGGGTGCCTCTGCCGATGAATTCGACGATGACCGTGTCGCCCGCCTCGTGGATCTTCTGAATGTCGATGACGCCGTCCGGCAGCGCGCCGGCGAACATCTGCGCGACTCCAAGGCCGGCTTCAATGCCCGCCTGCTTCTCGCCGTCGCCCCCGGTGTACGAGTACCCATCGTGCATCATCGAGCGATAGTGGTCGAAGTCGCGGCGGTTCCAGGTCTCCATGTACTCACGGGCGATATCAGCGTTGGACATCAGGCTCTCCTTCTGGCTATCGGGCACTGCCCGGTTTGGGCGTGCCGAGTATAGGCAGACACGCGGAAAAGTACAAGGCCAGATTCGGCCAGGCGCGTGTGTTCGAAGGGTCAGGCCAAGGCAACACCGCTGGAGCCTGGTGATTTCATATTTCCACCCAGTGTTCACCGCCGCCCCATCGTATTGCGGTGACTGGTTGGTGAACAATAACGCCACAATGATTCGCATAAGGCGCAGGCCCACCAACGGCCGGGGCGCTTCGCAAGAGATGGGACAGTCGCTCATTCTCTTCACGATGTTTCTCGCGGCAGTTTGCGGCTTTGTGGGCCTCGTTACCGACGTCGGTTTCGTGTTGCGCGATAGGACAGCCCTCCAGGCCGGCGTCGATTCAGCGGCGCTCGCAGGGGCGTCAGGACTTCCGTACGTGGACGATGCGACCGAACGCGCCAACGATTGGGCCGAAAAGAACGGGCTCGCCGAATCAGGGGTAACACTGGCGATCAACACTCCCTATGAGGGCGATCCAACCAAGATCGAGGTCACCGCAACGATGAACCAGGGCTCCTTCTTTTCGAAGGTATTTGGGATTGACCTTTTCAGGGTCAGCGCGCGCGCTGTTGCGACGATGGACAATGCTGATGGTTATCAGGCCGCTCTCCTCGCGCTCAATACTTCCGCGTGCAGTGCCTTCGATAAGAATGGCGCCTCGAGCATCACCATCAACAATAACGGCGGGGTCATGATTAACTCGACCTGCAACCCCTCGATTGCCGTGAACGGGGGGGGCATCGTCACTGCCGGCGCCATCAATTACTACTACCCGGCAGGCTACTATCAGTCGGGGTCTCAGCTCACTCCGATTCCGAGCCCTGTTCTCAAGCGAACCCCTGATCCGCTCAGGGACGTGCCACCGCCCAACCTGTCCACTATGTCCACCTCCCCGGACTCCGGTGGCACCGCCTCGAATCCTCAAATCAAGACAGTGTCAAGCGGAACGGTGACGCTAAACCCGGGTATCTACTGGGGCGGACTGACGGTCAAGAGCAGCGCCAACGTAACCCTGAACCCAGGGGTGTATGTGATGGCCGGCGGCGGGTTCCAGGTCCAGGGTGGTCCAACAATCACCGGTACTGGCGTTATGATCTACTCCACCTTCGACCCCGAGAAGCCGACTGGTGCGGGTGCTTGTGGCGCCATAGACCTATCGGGATCGGGAGTCTGGGCCTACTCACCGCCGAGCTCAGGAACGTATAAGGGCATTGCCCTGTGGCAGGACGAAGCCTGCACGAACAGCGTTAAGCTGACGGGCAGCAACGGCGGCCCTTCAGGGGCGATCTACGCACCGAGCGCAATGGTCAACATGTCCGGCTCCGGCGCTCTTGGTTCCATTCAAATAATTGCTGACACCTTCGATATAACCGGATCGGGCGACATGTCCGTCGAGTTCTTCCCTTACATCGACGTCCCGTTGCAGCTCAGCCCCAAGCTCATCGAATAGGCACCCGGCTCCGCGGCCTGAAGCTCGCCAGCCACGCGAGCGCCCTTGGGACCCTTGGCCTAGCTGACCAGCGCCCGCTCGAGCCCGTTTTCGTACGTGTCGCGCAGGTCCGCAATCGCCACGTCGATCGGCCCGAGGCGGAACCGGTCGCCCTCCGTCACCTCGCCGATGTACTGGAGGGGCACGCTGCCCATCTCTGCCGTGCGCAGCAACTCCTCCCGCTTCTCCAACCGCACTGCAACCACGATCCGGGACTGCGCCTCGCCGAACAGCGTCGCGTCGATGCGGTGCCCCATCACAGCTGCGGCGGCGTCAAGGCCGGCGTTCCCGGCGAAGCACATCTCCGCCAGCGCCACCGCCAGCCCGCCGTCGGAACAGTCGTGCGCGGCCGTCGCGATGCCCTGGCGGATCGCTGCCAGGACCGTCCGCTGCACTCGTTCCTCTAGCTGCAGGTCGATATTGATGTGCCCGCCCACGAGCCCGTGCTCCCGTCGCAGGTACTCGCTCCCACCCAGCGAAGCCAGCGGCTGCTCAACCAGCGAGCCGAGCAGGAACAGGTGGTCACCTACTGAGGGCGCCATCGTGCAGTGCAGCGTGACGTCGTCGATGATCCCGAGCATCCCGATCACCGGCGTCGGGTACACCGGCTGTTCGCCGGTCTCGTTGTACAGCGAGACGTTGCCGGAGATCACAGGCGTGCCGAGCGCGTTGCAGGCCTCGGCAATGCCGTGGACCACAGCCTCCATCTGGTGGTAGACGTGAGACCGCTCCGGGTTGCCAAAGTTCAAGCAGTCCGTCACCGCCACCGGCTGTGCGCCAACACAGACGACATTCCGCGCTGCCTCCGCGACGGCAATCGAAGCGCCGCGGTACGGGTCGATGTGGCAGTAGCGCCCGTTGCCATCGGTCGCGACGGCGATGCCCTTCGGCGTTCCTTTGATCCGCAACACCGCGGCGTCCGCGCCCGCTGCGATCACTGTGTTGCCGAGGACGCTCTGGTCGAACTGACGGTGGATCCAGCGTTTGCTCGTGATGTTGGGTATCGCCAGCAGGCGCAGCAAAACGGCACCCGCGTCGGCGACGTCGGCCAGTACAGTTAGGTCCAGCGACTCCATCTCGTAAAGCTCCGGCGACGGCACGCCTTCGCGCGTGTACTCCGGCGCCTCGACCAGCAGCTCGATCGGCAGTGTCCCCACCTCGCGCTCCGCGTCCCTCAGGTGCACCATCCGGTCGTCTGTGACGTGGCCGATGATCGCCGTCGGCACTTCCCAGCGCTCGAACAGCGCCGCCACGTCGCCCTCGTGTCCCTTGCGCACGATGATCAACATCCGCTCCTGCGATTCCGACAGCATCACCTCGTACGGCGTCATTCCCTCTTCGCGGCGCGGCACCTTCGCGACATCGATGACGATGCCCGTGCCGCCGCGGTTCGCCGACTCAATCGCCGACGATGTCAGCCCCGCCGCGCCGAGGTCCTGGATGCCCGTCACCCAATCGGCGTGGTTGTGCGCCAGGTCGAGGCACGCCTCCAGGAGCATCTTCTCGAGGAACGGGTTGCCGACCTGTACCGCCGGCCGCATCTCCTCGAAACGCGCACTCGGGTCGGTCCTTGAAGCGAGACCAGACGCCCCGTGGATGCCGTCGCGGCCCGTGCCGGAGCCCGCGATCATCAGCAAGTTGCCGGGCCCCTCGGCCTTCGCCGTTATCAGCTTGTCGACGGGCGCCACGCCCACGCACATCGCGTTCACCAGCGGGTTCGTAGCGTACGAATCCTCGAAATACACCTCGCCACCCACCGTCGGGATCCCAAGGCAGTTTCCGTAGCCGCCGATCCCCGCGACCACACCCTGGAAAAAGTACCGGCTCTGCGCGTCGGACAAGGGCCCGAACCGCAGCGAATCCAGCAGCGCGATCGGCCGTGCGCCCATCGCGAAGATGTCGCGCACGATTCCGCCGACGCCCGTCGCCGCGCCCTGGTATGGCTCGACGGCCGAGGGGTGGTTGTGCGACTCGATCTTCATCACCACGCACAACCCATCGCCGATGTCGATCGCGCCGGCGTTCTCCGCCCCGCGCTTCGTCAACACGTACGGGCCCTCGGCCGGCAGCTTGCGCAGCAGCGGCTTCGAGTTCTTGTAGCCGCAATGTTCGCTCCAGAGCGCCCCGAACAGCCCCAGTTCGACCTCGTTCGGCTCGCGCCCCAGCTTCTCGACGATGAGTTCGTACTCATCGCGGCTCAGCGCGATCGTGTCGAGCGCGGCTTGATCGATGGGCATATCTTCAGAATAGCCGGGGCATGATGTAGTTGGAAGACACGAACGTGCCTACCACCCACATCGTCAGCCCAAACACCGTCAGCCCGCCCTTCAGCCACACCGGCCACGGCTGGTAGCGCCACATCAGATACAGTCCAACGGGCGCGAAAGCGTAGCCGGTGAGGATCGTCGCCCATAGGCTCTCGTGCCAGGCCTTCGGCCGAGGTAAATTGAACGCGCCACAGCCCAAATTGGGCGGCTCGCCCTGGCGTCCCTTATTCAGGTCTACTCGGCCTCTGTGAGGCTCCAGGTCCAGTGACGTCGTCGGATTGACTTGGATTGGTGAACTCGCTCTCAGCGACGCGCTGGCCGACCTCGCTCGTAACCGGTTGGTTTTGGAGCGCCCTCCGTCCCACACTGTCTGGAGGACGGGCCACGGCCGCCCCAGCAGGTCGCTGCCCGGGCAGTTGATTGTGCGGCGGGCGTCCGGGGCGCGGCCTGTTTCCATGATGCAGTGAACAGAATTGACGGACCCTGAGCAGTCCGCGTCGCCGAGTACGTCCGCGTCCGAGCCAGGGCCTGCCACGACCGTTCGACCGCACGACCAGAAGCATCGCCGCGAACCCAGCGAGGACCACAAGCCTGGGCATGGTGGGGATTATACGCTTAACGAACTGAAACTACTGGCGATACACGAAGGGCCTCTCGTCTGGATTCTGCGCTGCTCGTTGCTTGCTGATTTCCCGTCCGCGGCTAACAATAGCGACCGACAGATCCGCGAAGGCCATCAGCGGTCGCCGTCCACCGACGCTGGCAGAAGATCATTCGCGGATGCCGCGATAGTGGCGAAGGAAGGTCGAAATGGCGAACATCAGCGAACGCGGATTTCAGGGGCGGATCGGAAAGACCGTGGCCGAGTCAGAGCCATGGTGGCCCGCGCCGCCCGCTCCGCCGAAGGACTCGCCGAACGTCGTGATGATCGTTCTTGACGACACCGGGTTCGCGCACCTCGGCTGTTACGGATCGACAATTGAGACGCCGAACATCGACCGGCTGGCTGCGAACGGTCTCCGCTACACAAACTTCCACACGACAGCGCTGTGCTCGCCGTCTCGCGCCTGTTTGTTAACCGGCCGGAACCACCACTCAGTGGGTATGCGAGGCGTTTCGAACTGGGACAGCGGCTTCCCGCACATGCGGGGCGCGATTCCACCTGCCGCCGCGACCCTGCCCGAACTACTGCGCGAGTACGGCTACGCGACATATTGCGCCGGCAAGTGGCACCTGGCGCCGATGCAGGAGTGTTCTGCAGCCGGCCCGCACACCAACTGGCCGCTGCAGAAGGGCTTCGACCGGTTCTACGGATTTCTCCAAGGCGAGACGGACCAGTTCCACCCGGAGCTGACCGAGGATAACCACCACATCGAGCCACCCCGCCGTCCGAAGGATGGGTATCACCTCAGCGAAGACCTTGTCGATCAGTCGATCCGCTGGATCCGCGACCTGAAGTCAGTGCGGCCGGACCGCCCCTTCCTGCTCTACCTGGCGTTCGGAGCGATGCACGCTCCGCACCAGGCGCCCAAACGCTATATTGAGAAGTATCGAGGCGCGTTCGATGAAGGCTGGGACGTGGCGCGCGAGCGTTGGTTCGCACGGCAGCTGGAGATGGGCATCGTGCCAAAGGAGACCACGCTTGCGGACCGCAACCCCGGTGTGCTGCCCTGGAATGACCTGCCCGAAACCCAGCGTATCTTTGCGGCGCGGCTCCAGGAGACATTCGCCGGATTCCTGACGCACACGGACGAACAAATCGGGCGCCTGATGAGCTACCTCGAAGAACAGGGCGTACTCGACGACACGCTGCTCATGCTCTGCTCGGACAACGGCGCCAGCCAGGAGGGCGGCCCGACCGGCGTGATGGACGAGTTCAGCTTCTTCAATCTCGTCTCGGAAGACATCGATGACATCGTCGCGAACCGGCTCGACGACATCGGTGGGCCTCACTCCCACAGCAACATCCCGTGGGGTTGGGCGCAGGCGGGAAACACGCCACTGCGCTGGTATAAGCAGAACACATATGGTGGCGGCGTCCGCGATCCTTTCATCATCCATTGGCCTGCGCGCATCAAGGACGGTGGTTCCATACGCGAGGCGTTCTGCCACGCGATCGACGTGACGCCGACGGTGCTAGAGGTGGCAGGAATCGAAATGCCTGCCGAGTTCCGCGGCGAGAAGCAAATACCGCTGCACGGTGAGAGCCTTGTCGCCGGCTGGGCGGATGTGGGCAGGAGCACAAGGAGCCGCGCCCAGTACTTCGAACAAGTGGGACACCGTGGCCTCTGGAAGGACGGTTGGAAGGCGGTCACGTACCACCTCAAAGGGGTTCCGTTTGAGCAAGATGAGTGGGCGCTCTACAACCTCCGGGAGGACTTCTCTGAGTGCCATGACCTGGCGAGGGAGCTACCTGAAAAGCTGGAGGAGATGGTTGAGACGTGGTGGTCCGAGGCTGAGGCCTACGGGGTCCTGCCGCTCGACGACCGGCTGATAGAGCTGTTCGGAGGGCCGCCCCGGCCGGGCACACCGCACAGCAGGGTGGAGTATGTGTACTACCCTCCGATCTCGCACATCCCGGCGGATGCATCGCCGGTGATGGGATCACGATCGTGGTCCATCAACTGTGACGTGGTCGTCGGCGACGGCGGTTGCGAGGGAGTCCTCTACGCCCGCGGTAGTCACAACGTCGGACATGTGCTGTTTATCAAGGACGGAAAACTGCAATTCGACTACAACGCACTGGGCACGCACTACCGCGCGGCGGGCGACGTCGACCTGAAGGCGGGCACGCACCAGATTGAAGCGCGCTTCGAGCGAGATGGCCGCGCGGGCCGGCTCGTGGTTGCGGTCGACGGTCGCGAGGTCGGTTCAGCTGATGTCGGGAAGATAGTGCGAATGCTCGGCTCAACGGGTGTCGATATTGGAAGGAACGGGTTGTCGCCGATCGTCGACGATTACGAACCGCCATTCCCGTACACAGGAGAACTCAAGCGAATCGCATTTCGGTCGCAGGGACGCCCGAGCGCCGCTGACGTCGAGGCGACGGCGCGAACTGAGATGGGTACCGAGTAGGCGTCGCTCTTATGCTTTGCCGGTGAGACGAGCGCGTTCGAGGACTCCCTGGAAGATCCGCAGGGAAGCGGCGTCAACGAGCACTCCTGAGGCGCCAGCCGCGCCTTCGCCTCCGCGCTGCGCCGATTCGTAGGCCTCGCACATGCGGAGCGCGAGATCGATTTCCTTCTGAGTCGGCGAAAACACTTCGTTGGCGATCGCGATCTGGTCGGGGTGGATGCACCACTTGCCAGCGCAGCCGAGGGTGCTGCCCCAGGTCGCTTCGCGCCGGTAGCCGTCGCCGTCGCGGTAGTTGGGGTACGGGCCGTCGATTGCGTCCAGTCCGTTCGCCCGCGCGGCAGCGATCATCCGGCTACGGGAGTAGTGCCAGATGTCGCCGGGGTAGCGGAGCGAAGGATCGTCGACGTGGCCCATGCGGATTCCCAGGCTCGCGGAAAGATCACCGACACCGAGGATCAACGCTTCGAGACGTGGTGATGAGGCAGCGATGGCTTCGACACCGGCCAGCGCCTCAGCCTCTTCGATCAGGGCCTCGAGTCCGATCCGGCGGTCGAGGCCTAGCTTTGCTTCCAGCTGGGTGAGGAGAGTCTCGACAAACCAGACGTCCCGCGGCGCTTTCACCTTCGGGATGATGATGACGTCGAGGTGCGCGCCGGCGCTGGTGACGACCTCGATGATGTCGTCGTGCGCCCAGACAGTGTCGACCGAGTTGATGCGAACGGCGAGCGTCTTGTTGCCCCAATTCAGGGTCTTGAGCGCGTTGATGACCTGGGCGCGGGCGCGTTCCTTCTCAGCCAGGGCGACAGCGTCTTCGAGGTCAAGGAACACGAGGTCTGCCTCGCTCTCCGCGGCCTTCGCGATCATCCGCTCTTGCGAGCCGGGAGTGGCCAGTTCGGACCGCCGTAGCCGCACGGTCATTACGAGTCGCTCCGTGAGGCTGTGGCCTGCTGCAGCTCGAGTTCCGCGAGGATCTCCGCGCGATGCTCGTCCAACGCGGGCGGCATCCGATATAGGTTCGCGGGCGTGGCCGTGAGCTTGATCGCCTGCGCCGCGATCTGGACCGGGCGCTGGTTGCCCGGTGGAGTAATGTAGTCAAGCATGCGGCGGGCTTGCACGTGGGGATCGGCGAAGACATCGGCGATGGTGTTGACCGGGCCGACGGGCACACGGCCGGCAAGCTCGGCGACGACTTCGGCCTTCGTGCGCTGCTTTGTCCAGGCGGAGATCGCTTCGGTGACGAGATCGCTGTTCTCGACTCGCGCGACGTTCTCGAACGTGCGCGGATCGTCGATCAGGTCGACGCGGCCGATGATGCCGCAGAGCAAGGCCCAGTGGTGCGGCGTGGGCGCGGCGACGGAGACGGCGCCGTCGCTTGTGTCGTAGACGTCGAAGGGGCAGAGCGATTGGTGTCCGCGACCCTTCGGCGGAGCAACGCGACCGGTGTATGAATGGTTGTAGACGAGTTGCTCGCAGAGGAGGAGGATCGCGTCGTACATGGCGACGTCCATGAACTGGCCCTCGCCTGAGCGGCGCGCGGCATGGATCGCCGAGACGATGCCCAATGCGGCGAGCGTCCCGGGAAACAGATCGCCGACGCTGGCGCCTGCCGGGTAGCCCGTTGATTCCGGCGGGCCCGTGGCGCTGACGATTCCGCCCATGCTCTGGGCGACGATGTCGAACGCGGGCCAGTTCACGTACGGGCTCTCGCCGGTGCGTGGGTCCCCGAATCCGCGGATGGCTGCGTAGACGAGACGAGGGTTGCGCTCCCGTAGCGTCTCATAGCCAACGCCGAGCCGGTCCATCACACCCGCGCGCGAGTTCTCGACGACGGCGGCGGCGGTCTCCGCCAGGCGGAAGATGATGTCGCGGTCCTCCTCGTTGCGCAAGTCCAGGGCGATGCTGCGCTTGTTGCGGTTGATGCTCGCGAAGTATCCGCCGTAGTCGCAGGCGTCGGGGTCGTCCGGAAAGGGAGGCATGCCGCGGGTGAGATCGCCGCGTGGCGGCTCGACCTTGATCACGTCGGCGCCGAGGTCGGCGAGCAGCATGGTGCAAAATGGGCCGGCCAGCGCCTGCGTCAGGTCGATGATCCGCAGGTCACGCAACGGGCCGGTTCGTTCGCTCATCGTTTCGTCTCTGCTTCGCGGCGCTTCACCAGGACCGTCCGCTCGCTTTCGAATACAACGGCACCGTCGTCCTTGACGCCCCAGTGCTTGAAGCGCACGAGGCCCGCGTTGTCGCGATCGCTGTCGTCTTTGCTCAGCACTTCTGTGTAAGCGTACAGCGTATCGCCGTGATGGACGGGTGCCGTGAAGCGAATCTTGTCGAGGCCGACCTCAGCAATCGCGTTCTCGGCGGTGTCCTGGGTGGCGAGGCCGATCACGATCGAGCCGGTCACGAGGCCGAAGACGATGCGTTGCCCGAACGGCGTGCCCTTCATCGCGTGCTCGTTGAAGTGGGCCTGCGCAGTGTTCATCACCAGCTTGGTCAGGAGCTGGCCCTCGACCTCGCCGACGGTCGTGCCGCGGGCGTGGCGATAGCGGTCGCCGACCTGGAAGTCTTCGAAATACCGGCCGTGCGTCGCGCGATCGTCGGTCATCGGTTCCGTCCCAGCAGCCGGTCGGAGATGATCACGCGCTGGATCTCCGATGTGCCCTCGAAGATCGTGGTGAGGCGGGCGTCGCGCCAGTAACGCTCCACGGAGCGCTCAGTGGTGTAGCCGTTGCCGCCGTGGACCTGGATGGCATCGCTGGTCACGCGCTCGGCCATCTCGGTGGCGAACAGCTTCGCCATCGCGGCCTCCTTCTCGATCGATTCGCCGGCATCGCAGCGCTCGGCGACCTCATACATCAATGCGCGGGCGGCCTCGATCTGCGTCGCCATGTCGGCCAGCTTGAAACGGATGGCCTGGAATTCGCCAATCGGTCGGCCGAACTGCACGCGTTCCTGAGCGTACGCGAGCGAATCTTCAAGCGCCCCGCGCGCAAGGCCGATTGCGCGAGCGGCGGTGTGGATGCGGGCGATGTTGAGCGCGTAGAGCGTGGCGTTGAACGCGCGCCCGGGTGCGCGCGGCGTTTGCGCTGCGTCGTAGGCCCGCCCGCCGAGGAGCGCGTCAGCTGGCACACGCAGCCCGCCGAACGCCAGGTTGTAGGTGGTGATGCCGTAGTAGCCGATCTTGTCGATCGGGGTGCCGGTCAGTCCGGCCGGGAAACGATCGCGCTCTTTCTCGATGAGAAAGCTGTCCATGCCGCGCCCGCGGCTTTCGCCTTCGCCGGGGTCACCCGTTCGCGCCAGCAGGATGATGAAGTCGGCGGCCAGCGCGTTGCCGCACCAGCGTTTCTCGCCATTGATCACGTATTCGTCGCCGTCGCGGACGGCACGGCACTGGACGTTCGCGAGGTCGGAGCCGGCGCCGGCCTCGGAGAAAGCGGCAGCGCCGATCCATTCCCCGGCGGCACTGCGCCGCAGGAGATCCGCTCGGCGCTCCGGATCGCCTACCTGGGTGCCCATGCCATTGCCGCGCGCGATGATGCTGGCGACGCTCATCCAGCCACGCGCCAGCTCCTCGGTGATCAGCGCATACTCGAAAACCCCGAGGCCCATCCCCCCGTGTTCACGGCCGACCATGATGCCGAAGTAGCCCATCGCGCCGAGGCGGCGGAGGAACTCCCGCGGAATATCGGTCTTCTGGTGATCGAGGTCCTTCGCGAGTGGCAACACTTCTTGCATTGCGAATTCGCGCGCGGCGGCCTGGACAGCGAGCCGCTCTTCGGTCAGATGGATGGACCCTCCGGTCAACCGAGGTCTCCGTGCTTCTTGCCGACGAGGTTCGAGCGCTTGAAATCAATGACCAGTTCGTCGCGCTGGTTGCGACCCTCCGTGTGCCAGGTGACGATACCGAACCCCGGCCGCGACTGCGACTTACGAACGGAGACGACGGTGCTGCGGGCGTTGAGGGTGTCGCCGGGATAGACCGGCTGGTGGAAGGTCAGCTCATCGATACCAAGGAACGGGCCGCCAGCCTCGCTCAGATCCTCGACCGAGAGACCGACGACGGTGCAAGCAACAAGCATCGGGTTCACCACGACGGATGGGTGTCCTTCGGAGCGGGCGTACTCGGCGTTGAAGTAGAGCGGGTTGTAGGCCAGCGTGGTCGTGGTGAAGAGCGTGTTGTCTGCGTCCGTGAGGGTGCGTCCCCGGTGGTGCTCGAAGCAGCGACCGACAACGAACTCCTCCAGCGAGCGCCCTTTGCGGAGCGTGGTGAAGGTCTGGGGATCGAAGCCACTCTCGTCGCTCATACGTGCCGCACATTATGGAACATCGCGACTATAATCGCAGCAAACGATGGAAACGATTGAACCGCAGGCTACGCGGGCGCTCGTCGACAGCGTGGCCGGCATCACACTTGAAGACGCGCCGGACGCGGCTCGGATGGTGGCCCGGCACTGTGTGCTGGACTGGTTAGGCTGCGCGCTCGGCGGCTCGCGGGAGCCACTCTCGCAGATCCTGATCCAGGAGATCGCATTTCGGGAGCCTGGGGACGGTACCCTGGTCGGGCGTTCTGAACGGGCGACGCTCCTCACTGCAGCATTGGTCAACGGCGCGATGGGCCACGCGCTGGACTTCGACGACACCCACTGGCTGATGAACGGCCATCCGTCAGCTCCCGTCGTGCCTGCAGTGCTGGCACTCGCCGAGCGAGAGGGTTGCGACGGCGAGGCGTTCCTCGCCTCCCTGATCGCCGGCATCGAATTTGAGTGCCGGCTGGGCGCGCTGATTGGCGGGCCGCATTACGCCGCCGGCTTTCACGCGACCGGCACGCTCGGCACGTTTGGGGCTGCGGCCGCGGCGTCACACTTGCTGGGGCTCAACCGCGATGCATGGTGCCATGCGATCGGTCTTGCCGGGACCCAGGCGGCCGGGTTGAAGTCAGGATTCGGCACGATGGCGAAGCCGCTGCATGCAGGGCGCGCCGCATCCAACGGCCTGCTCGCGGCACTGCTGGCTCGCGGCGGCTTCACCGGCAACCAGGCGATCATCGAGACGGCGCAGGGATTCGCGGCGAACCACGCCGGCGGAGCAATCGATCCGAGCCGCCTCGCCCGAATCGGCGAGCAGTGGTTGATCACGCAAACGCTTTTCAAGTACCACGCCTCTTGTTACCTGACGCACGCGCCCATCGAAGCTGCATCACGGCTGCGCGCTGACGGGCTCCGCGTGCAAGACATCGATTCGGTCGAAGTTCGCGGCTCAATGACTTGCGTCGGCGTCTGCGACATACCTGAACCGACGACGGGGCTCGAAGGGAAATTTAGCTTGCGAGCCACGACGGCGATGGCGCTGCTCGGTGACGACACGAGCGACCCCGCCACGTTCAGCGACCAGCGAATGCGAGAGCCCGACCTGATCGCCCTCCGAGACCGCATTGCGTTTGTGCCGCAGCCGGGTCTCGCGGCAACGCGCGCGACGGTCGTTGTTCGCTCGGACGGCCGCGAGTTGAGCGCCGAGGCCGATACGGGTCAACCGTCGACCGACTTGGACGCGCAGTGGGACAAGCTCTCGGCGAAGTTCTTCGCGCTGGCGGAACCAGTCGTCGGGCCAGACAACGCGCGGGCGTTGCACCGCATGATCGCGGGCATCGAGGGCGTGCCGTCTGTCCGAGACCTAATGCAGCTTGCGCAGCCGGTCGTCCGGGCCTAGCAGACGCTAATCGTCAGTTGAAGACGATGACCTGCCGCGCGACCTCGCCTGCCTTCATTGCACGGAAGGCCTCGTTGACATCCTCCAGCGGGACCTTGCGGCTCACCATCTCGTCCAGGTGAAGCCGGCCCTGCATGTAGAACTCGATGTACTGAGGGATATCGACGCGGAAGCGGTTGGAGCCCATGATGCTGCCCTGCATCTTGCGTTCGCTGAGCAGGAGCATGGCGGGCAGCTCGACCTTCTCGGTCATCGGTACCATGCCGATCACGGTGGCGGTACCGCCGCTGTTCAGGCACTCGAACGCCTGCTCGGCCGTCTTCTTCAGCCCAACCGCCTCGAAGGAGTAGTCGACGCCGCCGCCGGTCATCTCTCGGATCGCCTGAACGGGATCGCGCCCTGAGGCATCGACGGAGTCGGTTGCGCCCATCTCGCGCGCGAACCCGAGCTTGGCTTCGTGGACATCGACGGCGATGATGCGTCGGGCGCCGGCAATCAGCGCTCCCTGGATCGCGGCGAGGCCGACGCCGCCCGTGCCGAAGACAGCGACCGTCGAGCCGGGCTCCACGCGCGCGGTCCTGAGCGCCGCGCCGACGCCTGTGAGGACGCCACAGCCGATGAGCGCAACGGTCTCGAGGGGGACGTCGTCGCGAATTTTGACGATGGCGTTCTCGTGGACGAGCATCTTCTCGGCATAGCTGGAGACGTTGAGGAACTGGTTCATCGGCTTGCCGTCCTGCGAGAGGCGTGGCGGCTGGTTTGGGGCGCGGCGGGTCTCCGGGTTGGCGCAGCGGTTGGGGTGGCCGGTCAGGCACTGTTCGCAGTGTCCGCAGAACACGGACAGGCAAGAGATGACGTGGTCGCCCGCAGCGAAGTCGGTGACATCTTCGCCGACCTCTTCGACGATGCCCGCGGCTTCGTGGCCGAGGACGGCGGGAGGCGGAAAGATCCACAGCCCCTCGACGAAATGCAGGTCCGAATGGCAAACACCGCTCGCGGCGGTGCGGACCAGCACCTCGCGCCTGCCGGGTTTATCGATGTCTACGTTCTCGATGGTTAGGGGTTGATGCGGGCCGTGGAATACTGCCGCTTTCATGATGCTCCCTTCGTCGCGTTAGTTGGCTTAGCCGCTTGGTCCATCGCCATGCGGCGCTCGCGCGTCCAAAGGACGCCCGTTTCAAATAGTCGTTCAATCTCGGGCTCGGGATAGCCCAGGCCTTGAATGATTTCATGGCTGTGCTGACCGAGGACTGGCGGCGGCGCTGGCTCGACCACCGGCGTCTCGCTCAGGCGGGCCGGGTGGCGCGGCATCTTTAACGGTCCGACCACCGGGTGCTCGTAGCGCGCTATCAGGTCGTTGGCGAGGACGTGCGGGTGATTGAACATCTCTTCCGGGAAATTGGCCGGCGCGCACGGCACATCGACGGCGTCAAGGACGGTGATCCACTCACCTGTTGTTCTCTCGCGGAACCGCTGCTCGAGTGTTTCGGTGGTCTCGCGATGCGCCCGACGCACTTCTTCTGAGAACCAATCGTACGTCAGTCCCTCGACGGTCTCGTCGTCGATTGCGAGCACGTCGCGGAGGGCGCGCCGCTGCCGGTTGGTCAGGCAGGCGACGGCGACGAGGGAATCGCGCGATTCGTAGACACGGTAGTAGTTGTTGCGGCCGCGTCCATGGATGTACTGATTTCGCAGGTGGTTGGCCTCAGAGTAAGTGAGGCCGTCGTTGCGGCGCTCAGCCAGCTCGCCGAGAAAGCCTTCACGCACGGGGGCGTCCACGTCTTCGACGGAGAGCAACGGCTTGTACTGCACAGCGAGACCCGATGCGAAGAGACTGGTATCGATCCTCTGCCCCTTTCCGGTCTGAAGCCGGGCGTACAGAGCGTTGACGATGCCGAATGCCATGTACATTCCCGTGGACAGGTCGGCGACGGCGAGCGTCGCGATGAAGGTCGGGGTGCCGTGCTCGATCTTGTTCTCGTACGCGATGATGCCGGTCGTTGCCTGGGAGAGGATGTCGAAGCCGGGCCGGCCGGCGTAGGGCCCCTCCGTCCCGAATGCCGTGTTCTCGCAGTAGATGAGCGAGGGATTGAGGACGGACAACGTCTCGTAGCTGAGGGACAGCCGCTCGGCCACGCCGGGACGATAGTTGACGACCACGACGTCCGCCTCCCTCACGAGACGGGTGATGATGTCCTGCGCCTCAGGCCGCCCGAGGTCGAGTGAGATGCTGCGTTTTCCGCGGTTCACGCCCAGGAACACACGGCTTTCGTAGGGCGCGATTGGTGCCGTGTGACGCCAGGCGTCACCGTCCGGCCGCTCGACTTTGACCACGTCTGCACCCATATCGGCGAGCATCATGGTGGCATATGGCCCGGCGATGTACTCGGTGAAGTCGATTACGCGGGTACCTGTGAGGGGCGCGGTCACTAGCGCTATAGCCCTTTCGTGATTTGAGACAGGCTTATTTGCTCGCGCCGATTATACTTGACCGCCCACGGTCCAGCGCGAACGGCGGCGGTGACGGTTCTGACGTGGTGCCGCAATGATCCTTCGGGACGGCGTTGACAGACGAGTTTGCGCGTTTGCTAGCCGCTCCAAGCGTCTCAGTCCTAACCCAAGCATGGAGGGCCCGGTGGGATTCGAACCCACGACTCCCGGATTAAAAGTCCGGAGCTCTACCGCTGAGCTACAGGCCCTCGATTCCATCGTATGTCCGGGGCTGCGGCTCGGCAAGGTTTGGCAAAGTGAGCTACGCGGCCGACAGGGCACTGAAGATTTACACCCCGTTAAACGCTGTTAACAGCCCGTTAAAGACCCACCTTCGGGCGCGGCCTAAACTGAACTCAGGTTATGAAGGAGGGACAGTTCATGAAATTAAGCCCGGCGAGTATTTTCCAGGGCCGTACAATCACGCTCTTGGCGATTCTGTTGCTGGGGGTGTTGGCGCTTGCCGTTGCCGCTTGTGGGGACGACGATGACGCCGGTGATGACGAGACGGACGCACCTACGACTTCCGCGGCCGACGAGACGGATGAGCCGTCGGGCGACGAGTTCGACTACGGCTCGCTGAGTGGGGAGATTAACATCGACGGCTCGTCGACGGTCTACCTGATCACAGCGGCGATGGCCGAGGAGTTCGACGGCGTCGCAAGCGGCGTGCAGGTGAACGTGGCGTTGTCCGGGACTGGCGGCGGGTTCGAAAAGTTCTGCGCGGGCGAAATCGAGATCTCCGATGCCTCCCGGCCTATCAGAGACAACGATGATGCAGCGGAACCCGGCGAGGTCCAGAAGTGCGCTGCGAACGGCATTGAAGACGTCGTGGAGTTGCAGGTCGGCATCGATGCGCTAACGGTGATGGTCAACCCTGAGAACGATTTTGTGGAGTGCTTGACGGTGCAGCAACTGCACGACCTTTTCAAGACCGGCGGCGCCACCAATTGGAACCAGGTGGACCCGTCGTTCCCAGATGAGGAGATTTCGTTCTACTACCCTGGTACCGACTCAGGGACGTTTGACTATTTCGTGGAAGAGGTCGTCACGGGCGTGGATGAGGCCGCTACCCACCGGGGCGATGGCACTTCCTCTGAGGACGACAACATTCTGGCGACGGGCATTGAGGACGACAGCCATGCCATCGGCTACTTTGGGTTCGCTTATTATCAGGACGCTGGGAGCGCGCTCAAGGCTGTGCAGGTGGACAACGGCGACGGATGTGTCGAGCCGACGTTTGACAACGCGCTGAGCGGGGACTACGCGCCGCTGAGCAGGCCACTGTTCATCTACACCCGCGAGTCGTTCCTGTCTGATCCCGAGAGCCCGGTTCTTGGCTTCGTGAATTTCTACCTCGACAACTCGGCCGAAATCGTGGCGAGTGTGAATTACATCAGCGCTCCGGAAGACCTCCTGGCCCAGCAAAAGGCGAAGATCGAGCCGTTCCTACCCTAGACAATCTCGGCGGAAGCGGTCATGGGGCGGGGGGGGGTTTCCAAAACCCCCGCCGCCCGATCGCTTGACAGCCTACTGATCCAAGTGCGACAGAGACGCGTGGAGACCGAATTGAGATGAGCCTGACTACTGGGCCGATGAGTTCGGGGCAGATGGGCGATTCGCTTCGCAAGCGTCCGCTCGGCCGGCCGCAGGAAGCCGTCATCATGGCGTTCCTGACGGCCTGCGCGGCTGTGTCACTCATCACCACTGTCTTGATCGTCGGTGTGCTGGTGCGGGAAACGGCGACGTTCTTCGAGGTTGTCTCGTTCAGCGATTTCTTCCTGGATACCAACTGGCAACCGCTGTTCGCGCCGGAGACGTTCGGCGTCTGGGAGCTTGTCGCCGGCACGCTGAACGTCACGATCTGGGCACTGGTGGTGGCGGTGCCAATCGGGCTGGCGACGGCGATCTACCTGAGCGAGTACGCGCACCCGAATACACGTAACCTGCTGAAGCCGGTGCTCGAGGCGCTGGCGGGCGTACCGACTGTGGTCTACGCGTACTTTGCGCTGACCTTCGTGACGGCGGACGTGCTGCGGCCTTTGCTGGGCACGGAGAACGTGCCGGTATTCAACGCGCTTGCTGCGAGCTTGATGCTCGCGGTGATGATCCTGCCGACGATCGCGTCGATTTCCGAGGACGCGATGTCCAACGTGCCGCGTGACCTGCGTGAGGCGGCTTACGGGCTCGGCTCGACGCGTCTGGAGGTGGCAACCCGGGTCGTGTTCCCGGCTGCACTCTCCGGAATTATCGCGGCCATTCTGCTGGCGATCGCACGCGTCGTCGGAGAGACGATGATCGTGGCGATCGCCGCAGGTTCAACGCCTCATATGAGCCTGAACCCGCTGAGTCCCGTGCAAACCATGACGGGGTTCATGCTGCAGGTCGGACTTGGCGACACGCAACGGGGCTCGCCGGACTACCAGGCCCTTTTCGCGGTGGGGATGATGCTCTTTTGCATCACCCTGTTGTTTAACGTCGCCGCCTTCTTTTTCGTGCGGCGTTACCGCGAGGAGTACGAGTAGTGGCGACGGAGCCGGTGATCCTGCGTGCCCGTGGCGCTGTGCAGGTTCGCCAAATCGCGTCCCGCATTTCACGATACGTTTTCCTGGGAGCGACGCTGGTCGGAGTGAGCGTCCTGCTGTTCCTGGCTTATGACACAATCAACACGGGCGCTTCGCGGTTCGGCATCGGCCTGTTGACGGAATACCCGTCGCGTTTTCCGGAGAAGTCCGGCTTTCGTCCGGGCGTCCTAGGTTCACTCTGGGTGATGTTTGTCACCGTGCTCGCCGCGATCCCTGTGGGGATTGGGACGGCGATCTGGATCGAAGAGTTCGCACCGAAGAGCAGACTGCTCACGATCGTGAAGATCAACTTGTCGAACCTGGCCGGCGTGCCGAGCATCATCTACGGGATCCTCGGCTTGACCATCTTCGTCAGGTTCTCCGGGATGAACAGCAGCATCCTGGCGGCAGGGTTCACGCTGGCGCTGATGGTCATTCCGATGACGGTGATCGCGTCACAGGAAGCGATCCGGCAGGTGCCGCCGAGCCTGCGCGATGGGGCGCTGGCGCTGGGGGCGACGCGCTGGCAGGCGGTGCGCCACAACGTGCTGCCCAACGCGGTGCCGGGGATCATGACGGGCATCATCCTCTCGATCTCGCGCGCTGTGGGCGAGACGGCGGCGATCATCATGATTGGCGGCTTTACGTTCATCCGGTTCGACCCGGGTCCGGAACTCAGCGAGATCTTGAACCCTGCGGGCTTCTGGGACGGGCTCAACGAGAAGTTCACGATCCTGCCGATCGAAATTTACGGCGACACGATCAACTCCAAGCTTGCGTTCAAACACAACGCGGCGGCGGGGATCATGCTGCTGATGATCGGCGTGATGACGCTTAACCTGATCGCCGCAGTGATCCGCGAGCGGTTCCGGCGCTACTAAGTGGAAAAGAGAGAAGCACGATGCGACAATTGCGGACAGAATCACGAGAACAGTTGAGTATTTTGCGACCGGAGCCGACTATCTCTCTTACCTCCGACACGACCGCCGAACCGGTGCGCGAAGAAGTGATCCGGGAGCCGTCTGAGGAGACGGTCTTCCGGCTGCGTGACGTGGGACTGTGGTACGGCTCCAAGCACGCCGTGAGCGGCATCAGCCTCAACATTCCGGTGAACCGGGTGACCGCGCTTATCGGCCCGTCCGGCTGTGGCAAGAGTACGCTCCTGCGCTGCCTCAACCGGATGAACGACCTGATCCCGACGGCGCGTGTCGAAGGGTCGGTCGAGTACCACGGCGTGGACATTTACGGGAAGGCGATTGACCCGGTAGAGGTGCGGCGGCGGGTCGGGATGGTCTTCCAGAAGCCCAACCCGTTCCCGAAGTCGATCCAGGACAACGTTACCTTCGGAGCGAAAGTCAACGGCATCAAAGGCAACATGAACGAGATCGCCGAACACGCGTTGAAGCAGGCGGCGCTGTGGAACGAGGTGAAGGACGACCTCAAGAAGTCGGGTCTCGCGCTGTCGGGCGGTCAGCAGCAGCGCCTGTGCATCGCTCGTGCGCTCGCCGTGCAGCCGGACGTAATCCTGATGGACGAGCCGTGCTCGGCCCTGGACCCGATCGCGACGTTGAAGATCGAGGACCTGATCCGCGAGCTGGTCAAGGACTACACGATCATCATCGTCACGCACAACATGCAGCAGGCGGCGCGCGTTTCCGATTACACGGCGTTCATGCTGGCAGAGGAACACGGGCTGAACGGAACGCTGATCGAATACGGCCCAACGAGTGAGATTTTCACGAACCCTAGGGACAAGAGGACAGAGGACTACATCACGGGAAGGTTCGGCTAGGACGATGACGAGAGCTTTGTTCGAGAAACAGCTAGCCGAGATCCAGGAAGACATGCTGGTGATGGCCGGGATGGTGCAGGACGCCATTGTCCAGGGGGTGGATGCTCTCCGCTTGAGGGATGTGGCGCTGGCGCGGCGGATCATCGCCCAGGACGCGGACATCAACGCCAAGCGCTACGAAACGGAGGAGAAATGCATCGAACTGATCTCGTTGCAGGCGCCGCTAGCGAGCGATCTGCGCGCGATTATCTCGGTGTTGCACATAACGGTAGACCTGGAGCGCATGGGGGACCACGCCGAGGGCATTGCGAAGATCGCGCTAATGCTGGCAGATGAGCCGCCGCTGAAGCCGTTCATCGACATTCCGCGGATGGCGCAAATTGCGATCGAGATGATGGAAGGCTCGCTACAGGCCTACAAACAGCGAGACCCGCTGCTGGCGCGCCAGGTCATCGGCCGGGATGACGAAGTTGACGCGCTATACGATCAGGTCTACCACGAGTTGCTGATGTTCATGATTGAGGAGCGGGGGACGATTCAGCGAGCGACGTACCTGATCTGGGTCGCACACAACCTTGAGCGTATCGCCGACCGCGTCACCAACATCTGCGAGCGGGTTGTTTACCTGGTCGAAGGTAAAATCCAGGACCTGAACGTGTCGAAGTATTAGGCTGCTGGCTTCAGACTGAGAGGGGCTGGAGCGTGGGGGGCGCCGTGCGCGGAGCACCCTGGAGTTTCTTCAGGCCGGTGACCAGACTTGAGGTCACCGCCTCAGGCTCGAGTTCAAGCAAGCGGGCGATTTCCGTTCGCGAGAGTTGGGCGTCAAACAGTAGCGAGACCACTTCCTGCTCGCGAGACGTCAGCCCATCGCGCGACGGTGAGCGCCTGTTGCGGATGAGGGTGCGGGCCGCCGTAAAGACGAACACCGCGAAGTCGTCGTCAGCGACGTAGTCCTCGCGAACAACGGTCGCGAACGCGCCGATCGTCGCCTCTTTGGATGCCTCTTCGTCGCCGGTCAGGCCGTAGACATAGGCGAAAAGCCGCGGGAAGTATTGCGAGAAGCGCTCACGCTGGGCGCCTGCGTTGGAGATTGGGTTGCTGCGTCTTATGCGTACCATAGCCACCTCCGGATCCGTCGGTATCAAGCGTAACAGAGGCAATTCGGTGCAGCGCAGAGGCACGGTGGAGCAAAGGTGTAATTCCGGTTCAGGCCCCGTTAAGCGCTACTCTTCTTCGAACAGCGGCGCCAGCGGGTCGTTCTCGCGGATCCGTCCACGGCGCTCCAGCATGTAACCAAAACCACGCACGCAGAGGATGTACGGGTTGTTGCTGCGGGAGTCCTTGAGCTTGCGGCGGAGGTTCGCGATGTGAACCTTGACCAGGTTCTGGGCGTCGCGCTCGCTGTAGTCATGCTGGTGCACGGCGGAGAGGAGCGCGCGCGGGTCAACGACACGGCCGGCCTGCTGCGCGAGAACGGCGAGGAGGCGGAACTCGGTGGGGGTCAACTGGACGACTTCGCCGCCTACGGTGACCTGGTACGTCTCGAAGTCAATAATCAGGTCGCGGATGGCCGTTTGATGAGTGGTCTTGACGCCGGGCTGCACGCGGCGGAGGAGCGCCCGAACGCGGGCGGCGAATACGGCGGGATCGACGCGGGCGACGACAGCGTCGTCAGCGCCGGCGTCGAGGGCGGCGATGAGATCGCCTTCGCGCAGCATGATGACCATGATCGGAGCGTCCTTGAGCTCGCGGGTTGCGCGCGAGGCGCGGACAGCGATGTCCGGCTGGTCTTGCGCGATGACGATGAGCCCTGGAGCGACGTCCTGCACGGATTCAAAAAGGTCGGTCAGGTCGCCACAAGGCCGGACTCGCAGTCCGAGCGTTTCGAGGGCGTCGCCAAGTTGGGACGACCAGATGCCGGGCTCGGCCAATACGCAGGCCATCTTCGTTACGACTGCTTCTGTTGTACTTATTGCGGTTGGGTTCATATCAACTCTCAAACAGGTAGTCTTCCCGCTCTGAAAGGGTTGACGGAACATAGTGGGAATGCGTTACAAAAGTGACGGTGACAGTTTGGTTTGCGTTAACTCGTGCAAACGGTGGTCTGTGCCGTGCGCGTGGTCTTCGAACCAGCGGGTGGCGGCCTCTTCCTTGGTGAAGAAGAGCACCTGCATGCGGCTGCTCAGTTGCATCAGGAAGTCGAGCATCAGGGGCAGCCGTCGCGAATCCAGGTCGACAAACGGGTCGTCGAGGACGAGCGGAACAGGCTCACCGATGGCGCTCATGTGCTGTGCTAGGCCTATCCGCATGAGCACGTAGACCATGGTGCGAGTGCCGTGGCTGACGGGCGGATCGGTGATCACCTGGCCAGTCTCGGGGACGAGGAGCGAGACTTTGAGCGAGGCTGGATCGACGTGCGCGCGGGTGTAGCGCCCTTCGGTGACGTACTCTATACCTTCGCTGAGAAAGGTGTTGACAGCGGGCGCAAAGTCTCGATAGACGCGCTCCATCGCCTCTTCGATCATCGAGCGGGCGAGGGCGACTGCGTCCCGGGCCTTCTGGAGACGCATCACCTCGAGTTGCCAGAGGGCCGCTTCTTCTTCCAGCTCTGAGGCGTGGCGGTGGCGCTCAAGCAGCAAGCGCACTTCTTCGTCAAGGGCGCGCTCGTCGAGCTGGGCGGCGTGCAGTTCGTCTTTGAGCCGGTCGCGGTCCTGGGTGAGTTGCTCCAGGGAAAGCGCGCTCTCGGCGCCGGCGAGATCCGGCCGCCTGGCGAGGAGGTCGGCGAGGATCTGTAAACAGTCGTTGAGCCGCTTCTCGATTTCGTTCGACGATCGTCCTGCGAGGACTGCGTCCCGACGGCGCTGCGCCTCGGACGACGCTGTGATGGCGGCCTGATACTGCGAGTGGCAGCGGGCGGATTTTTCGAAGGCCGACAGGCCTTCGGCGATGTCGATGCCGGAAATCCCGGCGGCTGCGAGGAGCGCGAGGATCTGGCGTTCGATCGTCGCGAGTGCGGCTTCCTGGGCGTTAAGATCGGCGGCAAGGCGTTGGGCGGCCTCGACCCTCGGACGTAGTTCGAGGTAGCGATGATGGCGTTCCAGAAGCGCGCGCGCTTCCTCCGCTGAGACGGCGAGCGGAGGGGGTGTCTCGCCCTGGCGTGGGCGTCCGAGGACCCGGCCCATGAGGCCGACGAGGGCGCGGGTGAGTGCGCGGAGGGCGGCGGCGATCGCGGCGAGCACGCCTCCTCGCTCGCCGGCGAATGCGGCGGAGTGCAGGGCGTGCAGTTGGTCGGACGAGAGCGATTCCATGCCGGATCGTATGGTTTCGTACTGCAACCTCTCATCATCAGAGACGGCGCCGGCCGCGCGCCGTTGATCGGCCTGTAAACGGATTAGTCCATCACGGAGGGTTGTCCACCTGCCGCGGAGAGACATGAGGTCGTCGCGCAAGGACGCGGGGAAGGAGGCATACGCGGAGAGACGCTTGGCTTCAACTGCCTTCTCGTGGGCTTCTTGTTCGGCGGCGGCGACGGATTCCACGCGCTTGCGGAGGCCGGACGCCTGAGCCTGGAGGGCGAGCGCCTGCGTCTCGGCGAGTCGGTTGCGGAGGCTGTTGGTAAGAGTGCGGCGTTCCTCTAAGTCACGGGCGCGGTCTGCGGCGTGGAGACGCGCTTCTTCGCCGGCCTTCAGCTCTTCCCTGGCGCGACGGAGATGCTCGCGCGCCCGTGGCAACTCGGCTGTACGCGCACGATCTGAGCCGATGCGCTGAGTCGCGGCGTCCAGACGCTCGATCGCGCGGGCGGCGGAGACGTCGCGGCGGGCGGAGTCAGCGAGCGCGGCCACGGCGTCGCCGATTTGACCTGGGGATGCGCCCTTCGTTACCTCGAAGATTTCGCCCTGGGAGATGAAGGCGCAGCTCTGGAAGACGCCGCGTGACATACCGAGATGGCGGCGGGCGAAGGGGACGTTGCCGTGCCGGAGGCGGCCGAACTGCGCCGAGATGTCGAGTCCCGTGGCCGCATCTATGAGCTGGGTCGTAACCTCCTCAGAAAAGTCGCGGCGGATTTCGTAGCGTGCGCCGTCTGTCAGCTCGTATTCGAGGGCGCCGCGGTAGACGCCCCCGGTCCAGGGGCGGAAGCGATCGTGGCGCGCGGTCTCGTCCTTGAGGGCGCGGTCGTTCTCGTAGAAACCGTAGAGCATCGCGCAGATCGCGGACTGGAGGGTCGACTTGCCAGCTTCGTTTTCGCCGAAGAAGAGATTGAGGCCGGGCGATAGCTCTGCACCAAAGTCGGAGATGCAGCCGAAGCCAGGCAACTCGATCCGATTGATCTTCAAGGGACATTCACCTCGCGGCGATCGAAGGCCTGGAGGCCGTAGAGGAGGGCGGCTTCGGCGACCTCGCGTGATGCGCCTTCCTTATCTTCAAGTTGCGCGCGCATGAGGCGTACGAATGCGCCCTTGGTCGTCGACTCCTCGGCGAGCTCGTCGAGGCGATGGGCGGGTCGGGTGTGGTCGACGATGTCGAGATAAGCGAACTGTTCGACACAAGAGTTGTAGAGCGCCTGAAGCGAGAGATCGACGTCGAGATGGAGGTCGCCGTCGAGAATGATGCGCGCGATCAGGGACGGGCTGCCGAGCGAACCGATCGCTGCGCGGAGCTCGTCGCTTGACTCCATCCCGGAGATGGTGACGACGAAGGTTTGGTAGCGAACGCGGCCGAAAGGCAACAGGGTGCAACGAGCGCCGGCTTCGTCGATGTCGAGGCGGGCGACGAAATGCTCGCCTTCCTCGGCGAAGTCGAGGGATTCCGGGGTGCCCGGATAGACGAAACGTGGCGAGTTGGGCGGGTAGAGGCGTGACGCGTGATAATGACCGAGGAGGGCGAAGTCTGCCCCGGTGGCGGTGATGTCGTCAGGGAGGAAGGGCGCGTGTGCCTGCTTGCCATCCGGGACCGAATGCATGTCGGAGCCGTGGAACAGGAGGACGTGACGGCCGCCGTCCGGAACGCGGAAGTGATCCAGGAGATTGGTGCGGAGATCCGGGGCGTCGTGACCGGCGCCCCAGATGGTGAGGTCGTCGGCGAGTTTGTTTGGCAAGAACGTGGGTTCGCGGAAGATGGTGACGTTGGCAGGCCAACCGAGGCGATGGTAGAGCGAGTCCGGGACATAGGGGTCGTGGTTGCCGGGCGCGATGAGGGCGGGGATACTGCCCAGGCGTTCCAGTCGCTGACGGATGAAGTTGCCGGTGTCGGGAGTGACTCGGTCGTGCTCGTAGAGGTCGCCGCCGATGGTGACGGCGTCGACTTGAAGCTCGATGGCGAGGTCGATGAAGCGTCGGAAGGCGTCGCGTAGCTCCTCGCGGCGGGCCGAGGCGATCGCGGGGCTCATGCCTGCGCCGCTGTAGGTGCGGTCCAGGTGGACGTCGGCGGTGTGAAGGATTGTGGTCATATTGCTAATGCGCTATGGCGTTTCACTTAATTGTAGCTGGAGATGAGGGCGCGTCAACGCAGATGTGACACCCCACAAGGGGCCTTAAGGCCCGGATTCGGCTTCCGATTGTTCCTGAGAGGCGCGCTCGAAACCCTCGCGCCACTGTTGCTTTTCGTCAGGTCCGTAGTCGCTCAGCGTCAGCGCCGCCTCAACGATATCAAGTGGCATTAGTTTGGCATGATCTTCGGTGAGTCGAGTCAGCGCCTTGCGCCAGCTGCCTAGGAACTGTTCCCAGGTGTAGTCAGGATTCGCGTTGCCGCCGAACGCCTCTTCAACGGCTTCTTCGCGCCACAACAGACCATGCTTTTCGAGGTCGGCGCTGTAGGTCATATAGAAGCGCTCGAGGAACACCAGTTGTGCCCACAGTAGCTGAATCGCGATCTGCCCGGCCTCCCTTGGTGCAAACCACCCCCCGTAAGCGTAGGCCTTTGCCAAGCCGGTCTTTCTCGGCACCGGTATCGAAAAATATTTGAACGCTTGGTAGTTCGGGTGGGCCAAGTTTGCCAATTTCTCATAGAGTTCTCGCTCCGAGGCAGGCATTGAAGTTAATTCCCGTACCCTACTCGGCTTTATACGTTTTCCTTGGAGCCAGGCCTCAGCCATGTCTTCGCGTTCCATGAACATGAGGGCTTGCGTCGTTACTTCAAACGCCGATCGCAGAAGAACGACAGCCTGCAAGATCAGTCCCTTGCGCACCAAGACGTACCCAGAGAAACACTCACCAAACACGTCTTGCGTGAGACGGAAGACGTAGCAGCGAGAATTCAGGGTGAGTTCGAGAAATGGCCTCTGATCGATTTTCTTACGAGGCACTTTGGAAGCCTGTTGTTCATGGCTAACCAAAAACTAATCGATCGAACTTTGAAGACCGGGGGCTCATCGCCGAAGGATGAAGCCGTTTATCGAGTCTTGCGCCAGATTGTCGTAGAGCATCATCCTTTCGTTCACACGGGCACCTTCGTTGGCATCCACAGCATGCTCGCTTCCTGCTGGCGGGAGTGCATGGGAGTCGAACCCACCTGTCCACCGACGGTGGACACACCGATTTTGAAGACCGGGAGACCCACCGGGGCCTATCCACTCCCGGCAATAGACTGAATCTGGCGGCGCGCCGAGTCAACTGCGCCCCCAGGGATTGATGTACTTATTGGGAGGCTAAGGCCAAGGCGATAACGTGTTAACCGAAAATTCTCCTATATTGCAAGGCGGATGTCTGGTGGGACGGGGTGCGAGCATCCTACACTGCTGACTACAAACGTTTAGATACGGTTAGCGTCGCTCGAAGCGACACAAGGATTCGTGGTGGCGGAGGCCCCGGGGGAAACAGGGTACCCGCGACATCACGGAGAACCCTGGGGAGGAAGAATCATCGTGTGGAGCAACGGAAGGTCAACAATCTCTCGGCTGGCGGGGGGCAGGGCAAGGGTGTTCCTGTCGGGGGCCGCCATCCTGGTGCTTACCGTCATCGGTACGCTCCTAATGTTCAATGCTCCTCGAGCTGCGGAGGCGGCATTCTTCGTCGTAGTGGACCAACAGGGTGCGAACGACGTGCCGGCGCAGAGCGACCTGACCCGGATGGGTCGCGACGACAGTGACGCCAGCTATCTGAAACTGTTCTGGAGCTGGGATTCTACCGACCAGTGGAACGGGACCGGACAGACCGGCGATGCTTGCTCTCTCTTCGACACAGACGGCGACGGTAACGTCAACTTCGCTGTATGTGGTGAGATTCACAACACGAGTGCCAGCGTCATCGTGCAGGGGAGCAATCCATCGCCTACGGTGTGGGTCTGCACAGACGCGAAGAATGATCGCTGTACGCAGCCCACCGGCCAGGCCTTTACGTCTGCGCAGGTGACGTGCGCGCAGTTTAATACGATGGCTGCGAGCCCCCCGGCGAACCTGATAACGGCCACGGATCCGTTTCCGACGGGGAGCAACTACCCCAATGACTCAACGTTGCAATGCAACATCCTCAAGTCCTTCCTGCCCACCGGAGCGATCCTTGTAAACGTTTGTTCCTATCCCTCGATTGGAAACGGGGGAAACAACAATCCGTTTGACTGCATCACCACACCGGGCGACGGATTCCTGGTGATCAAGAAGGAAGCCGGGAGCGATACATCTACGAACTTCGTGTTTGCCATCAGCCCAGCGCCCCCGGCGCCTGAGCCGAGCAGCTACACAGTCGTTGGAACAGGCCAAACCGCGCCGATAGGACAGGCCGTAGGGGCCACCAACTCTGTAACCGAGACGATCCCCAGCGGATGGAACCTTGTCTCAGCGTCTTGTGTTAAGGAGGGCGGCACATCGACCGGCACCTTCAACGGCACGGATGCCGTTACCGGCATCCAGATCGAGTCAGGCAAGACGACAACCTGCACCTTCACGAACTCACTGCACACCGCCACATTCACGGTCAATAAGAACTTCACGGACAAGCCGGGTACCGACACCACGCCTGTCAGCGTCACACTGACGTGTGGCGGCGGCACGATCGTCGGGCCGAACCCGAAGAACGCGAGCGAAGCAGCGCCGGCCGTCTTCTCAGTGACAGGCCTGTCCGCCAACACGACTTGCACAGCGGCAGAGAGCCCAGTGCCAGCCGGCTACACGGCGAGCGGGTGCACGACACCCGTGACGCTGACTCCGACGGGAAGTGCTTCGTGTACGATCACGAACACTCTCAACAGCGCAACATTCACGGTTTTCAAGAACTTCACGGACAAGCCGGGAACGGACACGACCACCGTGTCAGTGACATTGACCTGTGGTGCCGGCACAATCGTGGCGCCGAACCCGAAGCCTGCCAGCGAGGCATCGCCCGCGGTCTTCACGGTGACCGGCCTGGCGGCGAACACGACTTGCACGGCGGCTGAGAGTCCCGTGCCGAGCGGCTATACCGCTAGCGGCTGCACGACCCCGGTCACGCTGACGCCCAACGGCACAGGCAACTGCACGATCACGAACACGCTGAATAGCGCGACCTTCACGGTCAGGAAGAACTTCACAGACAAGCCGGGTACCGACACCACAACTGTTAGCGTCACACTCACGTGTGGTGCCGGGATGATCGTGGCGCCGAACCCGAAGCCTGCCAGCGAGGCGTCGCCCGCGGTCTTCACGGTCAACGGGCTTGACGCGAACACGACCTGCACGGCGGCCGAGAGCCCGGTGCCGGACGGTTACACGGCGAGCGGCTGCACGGCACCTGTCACCTTGACGCCGAACGGCACGGGCGAGTGCACGATCACGAACACGCTGAACAGCGCGACCTTCACGGTCAGGAAGAACTTCACAGACAAGCCGGGTACCGACACCACAACTGTTAGCGTCACACTCACGTGTGGTGCCGGGATGATCGTGGCGCCGAACCCGAAGCCTGCCAGCGAGGCGTCGCCCGCGGTCTTCACGGTCAACGGGCTTGACGCGAACACGACCTGCACGGCGGCCGAGAGCCCGGTGCCGGACGGTTACACGGCGAGCGGCTGCACGGCACCTGTCACCTTGACGCCGAACGGCACGGGCGAGTGCACGATCACGAACACGCTGAACAGCGCGACCTTCACGGTCAGGAAGAACTTCACAGACAAGCCGGGTACCGACACCACAACTGTTAGCGTCACACTCACGTGTGGTGCCGGGATGATCGTGGCGCCGAACCCGAAGCCTGCCAGCGAGGCGTCGCCCGCGGTCTTCACGGTCAACGGGCTTGACGCGAACACGACCTGCACGGCGGCCGAGAGCCCGGTGCCGGACGGTTACACGGCGAGCGGCTGCACGGCACCTGTCACCTTGACACCCAACGGCACGGCCGAGTGCACGATCACGAACACGCTGAACAGCGCGACCTTCACAGTGAACAAGAACTTCACAGACAAGCCGGGTACCGACACGACTACGGTCAGCGTGACGCTGACCTGTGGCGACGGCACGATAGTGGGCCCGAACCCGAAGGACGCGAGCGAGGCGGCGCCTGCCGTCTTCACCGTCAACGGACTCGACGCGAACACGACCTGCACCGCGGCCGAGAACCCCGTGCCTCACGGTTACACGGCGAGCGGCTGCACGGCGCCGGTCACGCTAACGCCTAACGGCAGCGCTTCCTGCACGATCACCAATACGCTGAACTCAGCGACCTTCACAGTTAGGAAGAACTTCACGGATAAGCCGGGGACGGACACGACTACTGTCAGCGTGACGCTGACGTGTGCCGCCGGCACGATTGTCGGGCCGAACCCGAAGAACGCCAGCGAAGCGGCACCGGCCGTCTTCACGGTGACGGGCCTGGCGGCGAACACGACCTGCACGGCGGCGGAGAGCCCGGTTCCGGACGGCTACACGGCGAGTGGTTGCACGACACCCGTGACGTTGACGCCAAACGGCACAGGCGAATGCACGATCACGAACACGCTGAACTCAGCGACCTTCACAGTTAGGAAGAACTTCACGGATAAGCCGGGGACGGACACTACGACTGTGTCGGTGACATTGACGTGCGGTGACGGCACGATTGTGGGGCCGAACCCGAAGAACGCGAGCGAGGCGGCGCCTGCCGTCTTCACGGTGACGGGCCTGGCGGCGAACACGACCTGCACGGCGGCCGAGAGCCCGGTGCCGGACGGTTACACGGCGAGCGGTTGCACGACGCCGGTGACGTTGACACCCAACGGCACGGGCGAGTGCACGATCACCAATACGCTGAACTCAGCGACCTTCACGGTCAGAAAGAACTTCACGGACAAGCCGGGAACTGACACAACGACGGTCAGCGTGACTTTGACGTGCGGTGACGGCACGATTGTGGGGCCGAACCCGAAGAACGCGAGCGAGGCGGCGCCTGCCGTCTTCACGGTGACGGGCCTGGCGGCGAACACGACCTGCACGGCGGCCGAGAGCCCGGTGCCGGACGGTTACACGGCGAGCGGTTGCACGACGCCGGTGACGTTGACACCCAACGGCACGGGCGAGTGCACGATCACCAATACGCTGAACAGCGCTACTTTCACAGTCAACAAGAACTTCACGGACAAGCCGGAGACGGACACGACCACGGTGGCGGTAACGCTGACGTGTGGTGCGGGTGCCATTGTGGGCCCGAACCCCAAGGACGCCAGCGAGGCAGCTCCGGCTGTCTTCACAGTCAATGGTCTCGACGCGAACACGACTTGCACGGCGGCAGAGAACCCCGTGCCGGACGGCTACACCGCAAGCGGTTGCACGACGCCGGTGACGCTGACGCCGAATGGCAGCGCTTCTTGCACAATCACGAACACGCTGAACACTGCTGGGTTCACGGTATACAAGAACTTCACGGACAAGCCGGGGACTGACACCACCGCGGTGTCGGTAACACTGACGTGTGGCGACGGGACGATAGTGGGCCCAAACCCGAAGGACGCGAGCGAGGCGGCGCCAGCCGTCTTCACCGTAAACGGTCTCGACGCGAACACGACGTGTACGGCAGCCGAGAGCCCGGTGCCGGACGGCTACACCGCGAGCGGCTGCACGACGCCGGTCACGTTGACGCCTAACGGCAGCGCTTCGTGCACAATCACGAATACCCTAAACAGCGCGACCTTCACGGTGAACAAGAACTTCACGGACAAGCCGGGGACTGACACGACGACTGTTAGCGTCACACTGACGTGTGGTGCCGGTACAATCGCCGGCCCGAACCCGAAGGACGCGAGCGAGGCGGCGCCTGCAGTCTTCACCGTGAACGGCCTGGCGGCGAACACGACCTGTACGGCGGCGGAGAACCCGGTGCCGGACGGTTACACGGCGAGCGGGTGCACGGCGCCCGTGACACTGACGCCGAACGGCAGCGCTTCTTGCACAATCACGAACACGCTGAACAGCGCGGGGTTCACGGTTAACAAGGACTTCACGGACAAGCCGGGAACTGACACAACGACGGTGAGCGTGACCTTGACCTGCGGTGACGGCGCGATTGTGGGGCCGAACCCGAAGAACGCCAGCGAGGCTGCGCCGGCCGTCTTCACGGTTGACGGTCTGGCGGCGGACACGACCTGCACGGCGGCCGAGAGCCCGGTGCCAGACGGTTACACGGCGAGCGGGTGCACGACGCCGGTGACGCTGACGCCGAACGGCAGCGCTTCATGCACAATCACCAACACGCTGAACGAGGCCGACTTCCGCGTCCGCAAGAACTTTGTGCCTGACAACCCGGGCGGCGAGGTGACGGTCACGGTGAGCTGCACCAGTGGCGTCGTGACGACCGGCGCGCAGAACATTTCGGAAGCGGGCGCGCCGGGCCCGCAGTCATGGCATGTCCAGGGCTTCAGCGGTGACCCGACCTGCACAGCGACCGAGGCCCCGATTCCGCCGGGCTGGTCCTCAAGCGGGACCTGCCAGGCACTGCTGAGCGCGGGTGAGTGCACAATCGTGAACACACTGAACGCGGCGACGTTCACAGTCAACAAGGACTTTACGGACAAGCCGGGGACTGACACGACAACGGTCTCAGTGACGCTCTCCTGCGACGCCGGGACGATCGAGGCGCCTAACCCGGCGCCTGCAAGCGAGGCTGCGCCGGCCGTCTTCTCGGTCACGGGCCTGGCTGCAGACACGACTTGTACGGCGGCTGAGAGCCCTGTGCCGGACGGCTACACGGCGAGTGGCTGCACGACTCCTGTCACGTTGACGCCAACGGGCAGCGCCTCCTGCACGATCACGAACAGCCTGAACTCGGCGACCTTCGAGGTCGACAAGGACTTCATCCCAACGACCGGCGGCAGCGTCAACGTGACGGTGACGTGCAGCAGTGGCGCGGCTAATCCGGCCGGCGCCGCAACGGTGACCGAGGGTGTAACGACTAGCTTCACAATAACCGGGTTCACGGTACCGGCGACATGCACGGCGATCGAGAGCCCGATCCCGGCCGGCTACATCGCCGACCAGACGGACTGCGACACCGTGGCGATCAGCATCGACGGAACCAGCGGCTGCACGATCACCAACACGCTGCGCAGCGCCCAGTTCGTCGTCCAGAAGGACTTCTCGGACGACAACGCCGACGAGGTGACGGTCTCCATCAACTGCACCAGCGGCGACGTTACCGACGACGACACGAGCGCGTCCGAGAGCGACCCGGCGAACTTCACGGTTACGGGTTTCAACGACGGGGCAACCTGCACGGCAACCGAGGGCGCAGCTCCAGACGGCTACACGAAGGACGAATCCGACTGCGCTAGCAAGTTGATCGTCCACGACAGCACCACGACGTGCACGATCATCAACACGTTGAAGGAAGCAGACTTCAGGGTGACGAAGGACTTCTCGGACGACAACCCGATGTCGGTTGACGTGACGGTCCAATGCACGAGCGGCACGGTGACGACCGGCATGCAGCAGGTGGCTGAGGGCGACCCGAAGTCCTACCACGTCACCGGCTACACCGGCGACCCGACTTGTACAGCGACGGAGTTCCCGATCCCGGCAGGTTATGTCTCAAGCGGGACGTGCAGCGCGGCCCTCTTGGAGGTTGGCACCTGTGAGATCGAGAACGTGCTGCGCTCGGGCGACATCCAGGTGATTAAGGACTTCGATCCAGACTCGGGCGCCTCCGTGAACGTGACGCTGCAGTGCACGAGCGGCACGCCTGATCCAGCGAGCGACGACGCGGCTGAGGGCGCGCCGGCCACATTCACGGTCAACGGATACGATGATGGAGCCACATGCACAGCGACGGAAGACCCGATCCCGACAGGCTACACAGCCGACCAGAGCAACTGCGTGGACGTGTCGATCCCCGGTGTGTGCACGATCAAGAACACGCTAAACACGGCGGACTTCGTGGTCCACAAGGACTTCACGGATAACGACCCGCAGCAGGTGACCGTAAGTCTGGTCTGCACCACTGGCAATGCCTCGCCGGTCTCGGCGCCAGCATCGGAAGGATCGCCTGCTACGTTCACGGTCACCGGTTTCACCGGCGATCCGAACTGCGTGGCGACGGAGGCTCCGATCCCGTCCGGCTACACGTCCAGTGGCACGTGCAGCGGCGCCCTGATCAGCGATGGCGAGTGCACCATCGTAAATGAGCTGGCGATCGACACCTTCCTGGTGCACAAGGACTTCCAGCCGAACAGCGACGACCAGGTGACGTTCGAGCTCACCTGCCAGAGTGGAGTCGTGACGCCGCCCTCGCAGACTGCGAGCGAGAACAACCCGGCAGTATTCACGGTTACGGGCGCCGGTGGCGACCCGGTGTGCACCGCGGTTGAATTGCCAATCCCGGCAGGTTATGACTCGACGGGTACCTGCAGCAACAACCTGAGCATCGGCGCCTGCACGATCGTCAACTCGCTCATCCCGACTGAAACGCCGGTTGTTACGAACTCGCCGACTCCAACGCCGACGCCTTCTCCGACGCCAACCCCAACGCCGACGCCGACACCGACGCCGACGTTGATCCCGGCAACGGCGACGCCGAGCCCGACGCCATCGCCGACGGACACGCCATCACCGACGCCATCGCCGACGCCGTCACCGACAAACTCGCCGACACCGAGCCCGACGGACACGCCATCGCCGACGCCGACGGCTATACCGACGGCTACGGCAACGGCGAGTCCTTCGCCAACGGCGCTGCCGGCGACGGCCACGCCCAAACCGCCGACGCAGTTCCCGCCGACGGGTGGCATTCCGGGGACGACGAGCGAGATGATGATCTGGATCCTGGTGATTGGCCTGGCAGCGATGTGCGCAGGCGCAGGGTTTGGTGTGCTGGCGCTGAAGCGAAACCGCTAAGAATCGACAAGGCATAATAGGAGAGCCCCCCGAATATCGGAGGGCTCTCTCCTATTGCGGATGGAGACTAGCCGACGACGGCGTGCTCTTCGGCGATCCAGATAGGGGACTGCGTGAGGTCGATGAAGCGCTTTTCGTCTTCGAGGAGGGCTCTGGCCGCTTCGCGTCCTTCGGGCGTGGCGCCGCCGGCCGCGAGGTCGTCGATGCTGTCCCACCAGAGCTCGGCGACGCCGTCGAAGGGCTCCGGGCCTGGCCGGGAGGCATGCATTGCCTGGTTGATGGGGTGATCGCGCGTGTGCACCTGGACGTAGCGACGGATCTTGAGGGTGTCCGCGTATCCGGCGACGAGGGGAGCATGCTTTTCGCGCCAGTAGGCCTGGAATTCGTCGAGAGTGAGGTGTGGCAGGCGACGCAGGCAAAAGACGAGCTTGATCATGCTGGTGTCTCCGTCATTCTTCGCCCTGCGCGAAACGGCCGAACGTGCGGTTGAAGTGGACGAGCGGCTCGCGCTCTTCGTCGCAGTCAGCAAAGATCACTTCACCGACGAGGATGGTGTGATCGCCGCCTGGCGCCTGGCCGAACATGCGGCACTCGATCTGGGCGACGCCGCCGGGGATGAGGGGGGAGCCGGTGTGGGGGCCGGGGACGGTGGGCGTACCGGCCAGCTTGTCGATGGCCTTCGTGGCGAAGCGGGTGGCGATGGCGCTCTGTCCGTGACCGAGGATGCTGACGGCGAAGTGCTCCGCCTCGATGAACGCCTGGTAGCAATCGGCGTCGCGCTGGAGGCAGACAAGGAGCAGCGGCGGTTCGAGCGAGAGCGA
The DNA here is from genome assembly GCA_040882565.1 of Dehalococcoidia bacterium. GTDB lineage: Bacteria > Chloroflexota > Dehalococcoidia > SM23-28-2 > RBG-16-64-32 > CF-162. Next base: position 81,730 of record JBBEAZ010000015.1, on the reverse strand, counting down.
GCTGAAGGCGCTGGCGGTGAAGCCGACGGCCTCGCCGGCGCTGTTGTGGGTGGTGACGATGGTGACGCCGCTGGCGAAACGCGCCATGGCGTTACGGAATTCCGTGGCGTCGAGCGTAGTGGTCATGCGGTAGACTCCAGAGCCAGTAAGCGTTGGCTGATGGTGAGGTGCAGTCTCGTATCCGGAAGGCCGCCTCGTCAACCTTGGAGGAATCGTTATGGGCACGCTCGACGGGAAAGTGGCGATCGTTACCGGCGCTGGGCGGATGCGTGGAATTGGACGTGCGATAGCCATGCGGCTGGCGTTGACGGCGCGGACGTGTGTGTGAGCGCGGCGCCGCGGTCGCCTGAGTCGTTCCCGGAGCAGGAGAGAGAGGCCGGATGGCGGGGCGTTGAGTCGGTAGCTGAGGGGATACGGGCGCTGGGCAAGCGCGCCGTTGCAATCGATTGCGACGTGACGGATGCGGAGGACGTTCGCCGGACGTTTGCGGAGACTGTGTCGCAGCTTGGTCGCGTCGATGTTCTGGTCAACAATGCCGGTATCGCGCTGGTGGCGGGGGCGAAGAACCTGTGGGAGGTGGAGGACGAGGAGTGGCGGCGGGAGATCGATGTGAACTTGAACGGGGTATATCACTGCTGCAAGGAAGCAGCTCGTCTCTTCGTCGAGCAGGGTGTGGGCGGCCGGATCGTCAACATCTCATCGCTGGCTGGCGCGAAGGCGCAGCCGCAGTACGGCGGCTATACGCCGGCTAAGTTCGCGGTCAACGGGCTGACGCAGATGCTGGCGCTGGAGCTGGCGCCGCACAAGGTGACGGTGAACGCGGTGCTGCCGGGGAGCACGGACACCGACATGATGGACGGCACGTTCCGGCGGACGGCGGGACGGTTGGGTATCCCGTTCGAGGCGGTGAAGGGGAGCATCGGCAACTTCGTGCCGCTGGGGCGGCAGGCGACGACGGAGGAGATCGCTTCTGCGGTGGCGTACCTGGCTTCGCCGGAGGCGGGGTATGTGACGGGGCAGATTTTGAGTGTGGATGGCGGGGCGGGATTGCGATAGCGAGCCGCGAGTGTAGTGCGGCGGAGCGTGGTGTTGGGCTGATGCTCGCCTTCGCTGCGCCGGGGCCCTTCGTTCCTCAGGGAACGTTGCGCTGGCCGGGAGGGCGAGGCGTGGTCGCGAGGCGGGGCGTCTTGGGCGTAGCAACCGCGAAGGCGTGATCCCGTTCGGCGCGCGTATTGGACGGTTGCTACGCCCCTACGGGATGGTACGTCGGCGCACGCGTTGCTGAGCCCGTGTTAGACCTTGCCGATGAGGCTTTTGAGGAGGGCGCGGGTGCGGGCGAGGGATTGTTTAGCGTCCGCGTCGACGGGGAAGGAGGCGGCGAGGAGGTCCGTTGCGCCGGCTGAGGCGACGTCGCGGATCTGCTGCTCGACCTGAGCCTCGTTGCCGACGATTGCGATGTCTTTCGGGCCGGCTGCGCCTTCGATGCCGAGGACGCGCTGGTAGTTTGGCAGAGTGCCGTAGATCATGAACATCGCGGCCGCTTTTTCGCGAGCGGCGTCGGGGTCGTCGGTGACGGCGATCGGGAGGCCGACGACGACGCGAGGGTGAGGGCGGCCGGCGCCGTCGGCAGCGCGGTTGATGCGTGGCACGGTGTGTGTTTCCAGGGTCCTGGGACCGACCATCCAGGTGATGGTGCCGTCTGTGCGCTCACCGGCCATCTTGAGCATGACAGGCGCGAGCGCGGCGATAAGCACTGGCGGTGGCTTCGGGGCCGGCACGGAGACCTGGGCGTTGACCTTGAACATCTCGCCGCTGAATGAGACGCGGCCCTCGGTGAGGAGGGGCTGGAGAACGGAGAGGTACTCGCGCATGTGGACGGCGGGGCGTTCGTAGGAGAGCCCCCACATGGACTCGACGACCGGGGCGTGCGAGAGGCCGAGGCCGAGGTTGAAGCGACCGCCAGCGGCGGCCTGCGTTGTGAGCGCCTGCTGAGCCATGATGGTGGGGTGACGGGTGTAGGTTGGGACGACGCAGGTGCCGAACTCGATGCGGCTGGTCTTCTGGCCGGCGAGGGCGATGATGGTGAGCACCTCGGGGCCGAAGATCTGGGGGTACCAGTAGCCGTCGAAGCCGTCGTTCTCGGCGTCGACAGCGGCCTGGACGTGACTATCGACGTCGGCGCTGCCGCCATGGAAGATCGAGACTCTCAATGGGCACACTCCTTCGGGCAGGTCCGCGACCTGCGGGCTATGGGGCAAGAATATCGGGCGCGATACACAACCGTCAAAGCGGCGTAACCAGACCTAAATGTTTCTGTAACCTCAATTCCGTTGACAGGCTTCCGCATTGGGCTATTGTAGGGATTGGCCGAATCCTCCGGCGAACCGGAGGAGCGGGGGACCCACAGCCCACCGGGGTTAATCCGCCGAAATGTGGAAGGGCAGTGACCTCTCAGCCCTAACCCGACAGCTAACCCCGCAGGCCACTGAGAGGGACCCGCGCCGCAACGCGCTGGTCCGCTAGCGAAGGAGAACAGTATGCGTTACCTCCCTCAGCGGGCGCGCAAGGCGATTGACCTTGCCCTATTGCTCAAGTGCTGCTCGCATTGCCTGGGGGACCTCGAGTTTCGGTCTGACTTCTCTGGTGAGTTCTACACGTGCCTGCAGTGTAATGCGCGGGCAGAGCCGGCTAACAAGATTGGGCGGCTGACGCGGTGGGCAAGCGACGATCGGACGGGATTGGCCCGCCCGACGCTTCTGCCCCAATAGCGGCGCGATTCAGTAGTGCCAGACGGCACGAGCGCAGGCGACACCTGGCAGACTGGCCACAGCCCGGCGGCGGTGCTACATATGGGGTAGCCGCTGAGCGACCAGCACTGGAGGTGTCCCGTGTTCAAGAAGATAGTCGTGCCCCTTGACGGGTCGGAGACGGCCGAAACCGTGATCCCGTTCGCGGCGGAGATCGCCAAACACTCGGGCGGCGAGTTGCTGTTCGTGACGGCGGTGGAGCAAGTGGGCGTCTGGGACGCGACGCTCAACCTACAGGTGATGGAGCGCGAGTCTGAGGTCGCGACTGAGTACCTGGAACAGGCGCGGAAGGCCGCCGGGGCCGACAGCCAGAAGGTGACGACCAAGCTGGTCGAGGGCGATGCCGCTGAGGCAGTGCTCGCTGCCGTGAATGAGGAGAAGGCAGACTTGCTGGCGATTGCCACGCACGGACGGTCCGGGCTGGCGCGATGGCTGTTCGGGAGCACGGCTACGAAGCTGCTGGAGGAATCAAAGGTGCCGGTCCTGGTGATCCGGCCGAAGTCAGGCGAGGACAAGGGCGCGCCGGGGCCAGTGATCAAGAAGATACTCGTGCCGCTGGACGGCTCGGAGGCCGCCCAGAGCATTCTGCCGGTGGTGGAAGGGTTCGCGAAGGCGATGGGCGCCTCGATTGTGCTCTATCACGCAGTTCAGCCGCTGTTTGCCTATCCGGGGTTTGAGATGGCGGGCGCCGCAGCGATTGGCCAGGTGGCGGAAGACTTGCAGGAGCAGGCAAAGCAGATCCTGACGACGGCGGCGCAGGGCGTGAAGTCGCGCGGCGTGGAGGTGACGATGGTCGTGAACCTGGACACGGCTGTCGAAGGGATCATTCGCGCGGCGGACGAGACGGGCGCGGATCTGATCGCCATCGCGACGAACGGGCGCGGTGGCGTTGCGCGAGCGGCGTTCGGGAGCGTCGCGGACGGCGTGGTCCGGCGGTGCGCGGACGTGCCGTGCCTGGTATTGCGACCTACGGGATAGCGGACCTAACGCGCTTCGGGGACTTCGCGAGCAGGACCCTCGGTGCGCAGCTCGGGGAGCCAGCGGAGCACCGGAGGCAGGTACCAGTTGCGGTCGCCGAGCAGCTCCATGGCCGCGGGGACGATCACGGAACGGACGATCGTGGCGTCGAGCATGACGGCGACGGCGAGGCCGAATCCCATCTGCTGGAACATGACGAGCTCGCCGAGGGCGATGCCCATGAAGACGCTGGCCATGATGAGCGCGGCGCCGGTGATGATGCCGGCCGTAGAGCGCAAGCCAAAGGCGACGGACTCGCGGTTGTCGTGAGTGCGGTTGAAGCGCTCGCGGATACGGCTGAGGAGGAAGACGTGGTAGTCCATTGAGAGCCCGAAGAGGATGGAGAACGTCCACAACGGCACCCAGGCTTCGATGACGTCCACTTGCTGGAAGCCGAAGAGTTCGTTGCCGACGCCCTTCTGGAAGACCAGAACGAGCGCGCCGTAGGCAGCGCCGACCGAGAGCAGGTTCATGACGATCGCCTTGAGGGGAACGACGATCGAGCGGAAGACGATCGTGAGGAGGACGAAGCTGAGCGCGAGGACGAAAATGATGACCACCGGCGTGTAGTCGGAGGTCGTGTCGTAGTAGTCGATGCTGCCGGCGGTGACGCCGGTGACGAGGACCTCCGCATCGACGCCGCTGAACGCTTCGGGGATGAGTTCGTCGCGCAGATTGCGGACGGCGTCCACGGCCTCGTCGCTGTTGGGGTCGGCGTTGACGTTGACGGAGAGGAGCCCGGTCGAGCTGTCGGGACTGGCCTCGAACGTGGGCGGGCCGAAGAGCGGGTCCTCGGCGAGACGCTCGGAGAGGCGATCGATCCCGGCGTCCACGTCGGGGCGGGTGATATCGCCGTCGTGGATGACGATTTCGGTGGGGCTGATGAGGCCGAAGTTGAACTCTTCGCGGAGCAAGGTGAAGGCCTCGTACGAGTGCGTGCTGCGGGGGAGCGTGCTGACGCCGGCCGAGCCGGGGTTGATGTCGAGGTAGGGAACGGCCAGGGCGAGCATGATAGCGCTGCCGACGATCAGGCTGACGACGGGGTAGCGCATGACGGTGCGGCTGATGCGGTCCCAGAAGCCGCCGGTGCGCTCGTGGTCGACCTTGTCGAGAGAGCGGCCGACGAAGGGGACGCGCAGCGAGTTGACGCGGTCGCCGAGGAGGCCGAGGATCGCGGGCAGAAGCGTCAGGGAGACGAGGACGGAGACAATGACGACGATGATGGCGCCGGCGCCGAGGCTGCGGAAGATGGTGGAGGGAACGAGGAGCATGCCGAAGAGGGCAAAGACGACGGTCATGCCGCTGAAGAAGACGGCGCGGCTGGCGGTGGCGCCGGCGGCGCGGATCGCCTCGATCTTCTCGATGCCGGTGATGCGCTCCTCGCGGTAGCGGGAGACGATAAAGAGCGAGTAGTCGATGCCGACGGCGAGGCCCATCATCGTGATGACGTTGACGACGAAGAAGGAGAACTGGAAGCCCTGGCCGAAAAGGGCCGTGAGGCCGACGGCGACGACGATCGAGAAGATGCCAAGGACCAGCGGAATGAACGCCGCGGTGAGCGCGCCGAAGACGAGGAGGAGTACAAGAAGCGCGATCGGGACGCCGATCGCCTCGCCGGTCTGGAGGTCCTTCTCGGCCTGGTGCTGGATGTCGAAGTTGATGCTGGCGCCACCGGCAACGTGGACCTGGAAGCCGTCTGCGTTGGCGTCGTCGACGACGTTCCGGACGTCTTCGATGTGATCGTCGGCGTCCAGTTCGTCGCCGGCCATCTGGAAGGGCATGATCGTCGTGTGACGGTCGGCGGAGACGAGCGTCTCATCGCCGCTCTGGTAGAAGTTGGCGCCGCCGATGATGACGTCGTCAGGCAGCGCTGAGAGATCGTTGTAGATGGCTTCGACGTGAGACTGAAAGGCGGGGTCGTCGACGGTGAGATCTGCCGATTGGACGATGATGATCTCGTCGTCGTGGTCCTCGCCGCGCCACGCCTCGAGGATGTCGTCGGCGCGCTGTGACTCGGGGTTGTTGGTGAGGGCGATCTCGGTGGTCAGGGCGTCGGAAAGGAGCGTGGCGATGAGGAAGATCGCCACCGCGAAAATCCCGATCCAGATGCCGATGACGGTCCAGGGGTGGCGCGCGCTCGCGGCGGCGAACGATTCGGTGCTCAGGTCAAGACGCACAGGGGCAACCTCTCCTAGATGGGCGGGTAGTCTCGTATGGATGAGCGGGGTGAGGTCAATTCAACGCCTAGCTGCGTGAGCCGGCCCTGAGCGCGGGGGCGCTCCAGAACCAGGTGCTGCGGCGCTGCTCGGCCTCGTGGGACGTGCGCTCAGGGTCCGGCCGCCTTTCGGTGTGCGGGTTAACGCGGCGGGCCTCTTCTTCGCGGTCACGGCACGTGGCCCAGACCAGCTCTTCTGATATAAAGCCGAACATTTCGGACTCCCTTCCGTAGTGCGGCCGCGATTGGCGTGCCGCCTGTACATACCCTACGGGGGTAACGGATTTGTGGCTGTGACATGTGTCACAAGGCGGAACAGTGGACAGTGGACAGTGGATAGTGAACAGTGGACAGTGCTTGGCCCCTCTCCCATGCATGGGCGAGGGGAATGTGTTTGCTTGTGTGCGAGGCGTTTGGGTGGTGCTCGCCTTCGCTGCGCCGAGACCCTTCGACTGTCGCTCGGGGCAGGCTTCGTTCCTCAGGGAACGGACGCGATGCCGCCGGGGGGCGGGGCAGGCCGGCGTAAACGTTCTGTCTCAACCGGATCTTTTCATACAGTGAGTAACTGGTGTAGGCCGGGTGTATCTTCTCTTTAGATGCGTATGCCGAGCCTGGCCATCAACACGTCCAACCTGACACGAGCCTGTCTGCTAACGTTCGTTTGCGTTGGCGTACTCCTTGGTGCGTCGAGCGCGCGGGGTGAGGGTGAGATTACCGTTGGCGGCGAGAATCTGACGGTGGGGCCGGACACGGCGTTCACGTTCACGGTCAGCGGGCACTCTGAAGAGCCGTTCGGGGCGTTCGGGATAACGATCTTCTTCGATTCCGGGATGATCGCGCCGACGTCGTGCCAGTCGACGATTGCGCTGTGCAACAAGGGCGTGAGCGACGGGGAGCTGCGGTTGAACAGCGTGAACCTGGCGGGGTTCGGCGGCGACATCACGTTTGCGACGATCGTCTTCGAGGCGGCGCACGCGCCGGGGAGCACGATCGTCGATATCGACGTGACGGTGGTGTCGGACCTCGACGCCAACGACATCACGGACCACGCGATCGTGACTGACGGTTCGGTGACGATCGAGGCCGGCGCGCCGGGCACGCCCACGGGGGACGCCAACTGTGACTCGGTGGTCAACGCGGCGGACGGCCTGGCGGTGCTGAGCCAGCTGGCGGGCGCGGGCGACTCCGGGTGCTTCTCGCTGGCGGACGTGAACTGCGACGACAAGGTCAACGCGGCGGACGCGCTGGCGATCCTGCGCGCAATCGGCGGGCTGGACGTGGCTCTGCCGGCAGGCTGCTCGCTGATCAACTGAGCGGCCGTTTGAACAGCGGCCGCGCTGCGGGCGGACGGGAAGTTCGGGCGCGGCAGAGACCCTTATGCCGGGGATTTCGGCTATCCTATTGGCGAAGGCGGATCGCCATGATACCTGAGCTGAAACAACACCGAACCGAAGTCGACGCGCTATGCAAGCGCTTCCAGGTGAGCCGGCTTGACTTGTTCGGTTCGGCGGCGGCAGGTGAGTTCCGTGACGGAGAAAGCGACCTCGACTTTCTGGTTGAGTTCGAGCTTACAGATAGCGCCGGCTACGCGGACCGCTATTTCGGACTGATCGAGGCGCTTCAGCAACTGTTTGGGCGCCCGGTGGACCTCGTGGTCGCCTCCGCGATCAGGAACCCATATTTTCGCGAATGAGTCGAGCGGACGAGGACTCTGCTTTATGCGGCTTGAGGCCAAGAAGTACCTGTATGACGTTCAACAAGCGGAGGCCCTGATAGCTGACTTCACCGAAGGCAAAGTCTTCGATGACTACGAAAGGGATGCGTTGCTGCGTTCCGCTGTGGAGCGGCAGTTCGAGATCATCGGGGAAGCGCTTGCGCAATTGGCCAGATTGGATGACGCACTGGCAGCGCGGGTCACCGAGTACCAGCGCATCATCGCCTTTCGGAACATTCTGATACATGGCTATGCGGACGTGGACAACCGCGTTGTCTGGGACGTAGTGGAGTCGAAGCTACCGCGCCTGCACCTGGAAGTCGAGGAGTTGCTGGCAGAGGCGTAGAGAGCGTTTGACAGCGGCGCTGCCGCTGGCGGACAATCCGCCCGCAGCCCGGGTGGCTGCGAGGAGGCGGAGCGTGAGCGTTGGCGATTCCCTGCGAAAGAACCTTCACTTCTGGCATTGGTATCCTCGCCTGTTGTGCGAGGGGCTGACGCCCGAGCAACTGCACTGGCAGCCGGAGACGAATCCGAACCACATGATGTTCGCGATCTGGCATGCGTATCGTTCCGAAGACGAAATTATCCATGGCATGTTGATGCAGCGCCCGTCGGTCTTCGTGCGAGACGGCTGGGCGTCGCGGCTGCCGGTCGCGGAGCCGGGGGAGCCGCCGTTCGGCACCGGGCTGAGCCGGGAGCAGATCGCGAAGGTGCGGCTGGAGCTGGAGGAGGTGCTGGCGTACGCGGAGGCGGTGGGCGCGGCGATGCAGGAGTACGCGGACGGTCTGAGCGAGGCAGACGGCAGGGAGATGATCCCGCTGCCGTTCTTCAAGGACGTCTATCCGATGCTGGACCAGGCGAACCGGGCGGAGGTGCTCAACTTCTTCTGCATCGGCCACACGGCGGAGCACCTAGGCGAGGTGCAGTACATCAAGGGTTTGCTGGGACTCAAGGGCGCGCCGCTGTAGCCGTGACGCGTACGTTGCTTCGGATTCTCCTCCCGGCTGTCTTGCTGGTTGCGTGCGCGCTTGCCGACGCGCCTGTTCGTGCGCAAGCGCCACCGGAGACAGCGGGGAGTGTGCCCGGGGAGGTGGTCGTGCGCCTGCGGGACGGGGCAGTCGGGGCGGCGCCGAGGCTGGCGGGGCAGTCAGGCGCGCAGATGACGCGAGTGTCGACGCGGGGCGGGTTCTCGACGCTCTCGGTCGCGCCGGGGCGCGAGGGCGAGGTGCTCGAGAGGCTGCGGGATGACCCGGCGGTGGAGTCGGCGGAGCTGAACACGCTCAAGCAGCCGCTGTATATCCCGGTGGACGAGCACTTTGACCGGCAGTGGGACATGCCGATGATCCAGGCGCCGAAAGCGTGGAACAAGAGCCGCGGGGCCGGCGTGACGATTGCGGTGGTGGACACAGGCGTCGCTTATGAGGACTACGCCGAGTTTGGACGCTCGCCGGAGCTATCGCAGACGTTCTTCGTGTATCCGTTCGATGCGACTGACGGGAGTGAGCACGCGAACGACGAAAACGGGCACGGGACGCACGTCACGGGCACTCTGGCGCAGGACTGGGACGCCTTCGGAACGGCGGGCCTGGCGCCGAAGGCGGCGATCATGCCGGTGCGAGTGTGCGAGTCGTTCGGCTGTGCCTCGGACGCGATGGCGGACGGGGTGTACTGGGCGGTGGACCACGGCGCAGACGTGATCAACGTCAGCCTGGGCGGACCGTTCGTCTCGCAGATCGAGCGGGACGCTTTCCAGTACGCGGAGGACCACGATGTGGTGGTGGTTGCGGCCGGCGGTAACGGCGGCGGTGATTTGGTCGGGGATGCGAACCTGGACTATCCGGCGCGCATCGAGACGGTGATCTCGGTGGGTGCGGTTGACCGGCTGGCGGACCGGACTGTCTATTCGAACTGGGGGGAGCACGAAGGAGCGGACCCCGGCGCGCACGTGATGGCGCCGGGTGGCAATACGCACCAGGACCTCGACGGGGATGGCTTCAACGACGGAATCCGGCAAAACACGTATGCCTTCACGTGCGGCAGCGCGGAACGGAGTTATAAGGACTTCGCGGAGTGCAGCTACTACGGCACGTCGATGGCGACTCCGCATGTGTCGGGTCTGGTGGCGTTGCTGCTGTCGCTGCACCCGGACCTGACGACACACGAAGTCCGGCAGGTCGTCAGCTGCGCGACGGCAGCCATCGGCGATGAAGAGGGATCCGGTGATGAAGACTTCGACGAGCAGACAGGCTGGGGGCTTGTGCAGGCGGCTGACGCGATCAGCGATGTGGACGACAACGGCATCGTCGACTGTCTCGACCAGCCGCCGCCGTTCATAGTGTCGATCGACGACGCCAAAATGCGGCCGGGCGAGCGCGTCCAGCTGAGCCTGGAAGCGCAGACGCCGTGGCCGGGCGTCAACAGATACGAGGTCGGACTGACGTTCGACCCCTTTGTCGCGAAGCCGGTCGGGTGCACGCCGCGCGAAGGAACGACGTGTGATTTTGGGGACGAGCACGTGGCGGTGAGCGGGCTGCTCGATCAGCCGCTATTCGGTAACTTCCGCCTCGCTTACATCGAGTTCGAGGCGGTGAGCACCAGCAACGCATTCTCGTCCGTGCACTTGTTTGCGTCCGGGACCAGCGCGCGATTGCCGGACATCGGTCTTTCGATCGAGACGACTGATGGCTCGGTGCGGATCTCACAGCCGGTGCCGACACTGTTCGGGGATCTCGATTGCGACAAGAAGGTGGTAGCGGCCGACGCGATCGCGGCACTGCGCTCGACCGAGGGTGTGGAGGCGTTCTGCGGCGATCAGGGCGACGTCGACTGCAGCGGGCTGGTCGGCGCGCTGGACGGGCTGGCGATCGTGGCGTACCTGGCGGGGGTGACGCGTCCGCAGGTGGTGGACTGCCCGCCGATCGGGTTGTCGCTGGCCCCAGAGCCGTCGCCCACACCGACGCCGTCGCCCACACCGACGCTGACGCCCACACTGACGCCGACCCCGAGCTAAGGCTGACGCCGGTTGCGACGGAAGACGCGGCCGGCGATGCCGCGGAGGAGCGCGCCGCGGAGGCTGGACCACAACTCTTCCAGGCGCTCGCGCTCTGATTCGTCGGCGTCCTTCTTGCCGAAGCGGGAGCGGGTGTAGGTGCTGGAGAGGACATCGAGATCGCGCACAGCACGGTGGCGTCTGCCGAGGGCGTCGACGTATTCGTGCGGGGTCTGGCCGGGCTGCGGCTGGAAGCCGCCCCAGGAGGCGAGGCGGACGGTCTTCTCCCAGAGTTGCTGCGGGTAAGGCAGACCGGCGACTGAGCGCTGCCAGCCAAGCGAGACAGCGACGATAATCGCAACGGCGAAAGCGATAACGGCCATCATCAGCCAAGGGCGAGGGCCACTGCCTTCGCTGTTTCCAAACGCGGAGCCCGGGCCGTCGATCGGGATCGGCTCGACGTCAGGCGGAATGTAGAAGCTGTCGGTGGCGCCGATGGGGAGCTGCGCGCGGAGGCGCGGATCCAGACCGAGCGGGTCGTCGAGGAAGGCCGGGTCGAAGCGTCGCGGCTCGAGGTCGGCCGGGCGGTCGGGGGTGGGGTTGAAGCCGATCCAGCCGTACTCCGGGAAGTAGACCTCGGGCCAGGCGTAGGAATCCTCGTCACGGACGATGTAGGCACCGGTCTCGAGGTCGTAGTCGGCGTCGTCCACGGCGAAGCCGACGGCGAGGCGTGCGGGGACATCAAGGGTACGCAGCATGACTACCATTGCGGACGCATGGTAGTCGAAGTAGCCACGCTTGAGGTCGTTGAGGAAGTAATCGACTGTGTCACGGTTAGCCGGCGTGTCGGGGACGTTGTAGTCCACGGGGAACTGGCGCAGGTAGGTCTCGATGTCCTTGGCCCCGTCGTAACGAGTGTCGCTGTCAACCGTGATAGTGCGCGCGAGGTCGCCAACACTGCGCGGCAGGGTCGCGGGGAGCTGGAGGTACTCATAGTTTACCCAGCCCGGTGTCAGGTCGGCGTTCGTGGCGCGGAGTTGGTCCGGCGTGACGTCCGGGACGAGGCCTGTGACGTCGTACGAACGATAGCGCTTGATGCGGTCATTGGGAACGATCTCAAGGGCCTGGTTGAGGCCACTGGCGCCGAGGTCCAGGTATTCGACATAGAGGACACGTCCGACCTTGTCGCGCACGACAGCGACAGGCAAGTCAGTTGGCGCCAGGGTCAGGGCGAAGACGTCTTCGTCCGAAGTGTACTGGGCGCCGCCAACGAGGTCAGATGGCCTACTTCTGGAGATCGCGCCTTCGGGCACGTCGAGGGTCAGCTCTCGGTCGAGCGAGAGCGGTTGGCCGGGGGAGAAGATAACGGTACCGACGACGCTCTTCGCGAGCATCTCGATGTGGAGCGGTACTTCGATGCCGGAGGGCTCAACCGGCACGTCGTTCAGGGTGACCCGAGGGATTGCGTTGGTTGCGCCGTCGGGAATCGTGACCTCGCGCCGGTTGCCGGTGGTCCAGCCGCCGCCCTCGTAATTGTCGTAGACGGAGCCGCGGAGGAGGAAGTTGCCGCCGACTGTGGGGTCAGTGACGGTGACGGCCATCAGCTCGCGGTCGCCGAGGTTGATGGAGCCCTGGAAGGGGAGGACGCCAGAGTAGCTGTGGATGGGGATGACCTTCTTCGAGTGCAAGGGACCGGCGAGGCGGACGAAGCCGGCACCGGTCTCGACCGCTTCGTCGATAGCGGCCTGGACGGGGGCGGGAGTGTTGTAAGGGCCGGCGGGAACGAGCCAGGCGAAGACGATGAGGCAGACGAGCGCCCAGGTGCTGAAGTGGAGGAAGGAGAGGTTGATGTAGCTGGGGTAATCGGTGCCTTCGGCGCGCCAGCGCTTGAGGTTCGCGAGGAGATTGGTCTGCATGACGAGGAGGAAGCCGAGGAGCATGTAGATGACGACCGTGCCGGTCAGGTCGTCGCCGACGAGAACGAGGTCGAGGAAGAGGACGATGCCACCGGGGATGAGGCCGATCCAGGCGTTGTGCCAGCGGAAGACGCTCCAGCCGAAGAGGAAGACGCCGAGCCAGGTCAGAGCGAGGGTGAGCACGTCGCGGGGTAGAGCGTCGTTGCTGACGCCGGAGCCGAAAGCGACGTCGAACCAGAAGTCGAATCGAGTGTTGATCTCGTCGAGGCGCTGCTCGAGCGTGCCCGGGCCGACGAGAGAGAGCGTCTGCCAGAGGACGACGGCGGCGCCGAGGACGATCGCAAGAGGCCAGGCGAGGAAGACGCTGGTGCGCGTGCGGGCAAGGAGCGAAGCGGAGAGTACGGAGAGGACGGTGACGGTCGTGAGCGGTGGCATGTCATTTGACCAGCCGCCGCCCTCGATCGCGGTGCTGACACTGGCGGCTGCGCCGAGGCAGAGGAGCAGGGTGAGCACGAACTCCCAGTCGATGAGGCCGCGCGGCAGGCGGTCAAGCAGCGACTGGGTCTGTGAGCGGGTGGCGGGTTGGGTGCGGGCCCATTCGATGCCGGCCATCAGCGCACCCCCACCGGTTGACGTTCGAGGATCGAGTCGCCGCGGACGCCGGCGGGGCCTAGCATCAACGACAGGTCGCACTGTGCCGGGACGACGTAGGTGACGATGCCCATGGCGGCCAGGCGGTCGATCGGGAGGGCACCTTCCTCAGAGCCGCCGAAGCTGCCGGGGTCGAGCTGGACTACGGCGGCGCGGGCGCCCTGGTGGAGAAGCTGGCCGAGAGTGGCGACCCACTCTTCGTCGACCGAGGGGGTGACGACGATGACAGTCGTGTGGCGACCGACGCGGCGGCCCTCTTTCTGGAGAAGCTCGGCGATCGAAGTCGTGCCGCCGGCTTCGGCGACAGCGAGGGTCTCGAGGACGCGGGAGAGCTGCTCAGCGCCGCGGGCGGGGTCCATGACGATCGACTCGGTGCCCTCGGCCATCACGCCGAACATGCGGTTCTGCTGGAGGAAGTGGCTGGCGAGCGATGCGGCGATGCGGACGCCGTACTCCTCGGTGCTCTCGTCGCCGCTGCCGCGCTGGACGGCCTTGTCGAGGTCGAGGACGACCCAGATATTGCTGGTCGGGTCCATTTCGAAGGTCTTGACCATCAGCTTGTTGAGGCGGGCGGTGCTCTTCCAGTGGATGCGGCTGAAGCTATCGCCGGGGTAGTATTCGCGGACGGCGGCGGCGTTGGGCGTGACGTAGTGAGTGCGCTGGCGGACGGTGCCTTCGCCGGGCAGCATCGCCGCGGGCGCCCAGAAGTAGGGCAGCTCTTCGGGCTGCGGGAGCACGAGCAGGCGCTGTTTGACGCCGAAGCGGCGCGTCATGCGGAAGAGGCCGAAGGGATCGCCGGTGGTGATCTTGACGGGGCCGGCGGAGAAGATGCCGCGCCGGGCGCAGCGCATCGTGACCTTCCAGTTGCGGGCGCCTTTGCCGGGGAGAGTGATCACGGTCTTGGGGGCGCGGCCGGGCATGTCCGTCAGGTCTTCGACTTCGAGCCAGAGCTTGGTGACGATGCTGGTGCTCTTGAGGTAGAGGCGGGTCTCGGTCTCCTGGCCGACCTGCAGGCGTTCGGCCGGGCGCTCCACCTCGACTTCGAGGCCGCGGGCGGAGACGCGCGCCCAGATGTAGCAGAGGGGGATGAAGCCGCCGAGGAGGTAGGCGCCACGGTAGAAGAGCCAGTGGCCGGTGACGCCGGCGAGGATGGCGGTCGAGATAAGGGCAGCGAGGACGAAGGCGAGGTTGTGGTTGCGGACGACGAGGCCGATGAAGGCAGCGGGGCAGCGCACGAAGACGAGCGCGAGCAGCCGCAGCGGGGCTTTCACGTTGCGCGCCCGGAGGGAGGTTCGTCGGAGCGCCCAGACGGGCGCTCTTCGGAGCGTCCAGACGGACGCTCTTCGGAGCGTGCTCTGACGCCGGGAACGGGGATCCGGGAGAGACACTCGTCGACGACGTTGGCAGCGGTTGCGCCTTTGACGCGGGCCTGGGCGTTGAGGATGATGCGGTGCCCGAGGGCGGGGTAGGCGAGAGCCTTGGCGTCGTCGGGGAGGACGTAGTCGCGGCCTTCGAAGACGGCGCGGGCCTGGGTCAGGCGCTGGATCGCGAGCGAGCCGCGGGGCGATGAGCCGAGGTAGACGGCCTGGTGCTCGCGGGTGGCTTCGACGATCTTGACGATGTATTCCTGGACGAGGACGTCGACGTAGACGTCGCGGACGGCGGCCTGGAGGCCGAGGACTTCCTCGGGCGTGCAGACCTGGGCGAGTTCGCCGACGGGGTGGCCGTGGATCTGGCGCTCCATGAGCAGGCGCTCGTCGGTAGCGCTGGGGTAGCCGATCTCGAGGCGGATGAGGAAGCGGTCGAGTTGGGCCTCGGGGAGGGGGAATGTGCCTTCGTATTCGATGGGGTTCTGAGTGGCCATGACCATGAAGGGGTCGGGGAGGCGGCGGGTGACGCCGTCGACGGTGACCTGGCGCTCCTCCATGGCTTCGAGGAGGGCGGACTGGGCCTTGGGGGTGGCGCGGTTGATCTCGTCGGCGAGGACGATCTGGGCGAGGACGGGGCCAGGGCGGAACTCGAAGTCGCTGGACTGCTGGTTGTAGACGGAGACGCCGGTGACGTCGCTGGGGAGGAGGTCAGGCGTGAACTGGATGCGGTTGAAGGAGCAGCCGCTGGAGCGGGCGAGGGAGCGGGCGAGCATGGTCTTGCCGACGCCGGGGACGTCCTCGATGAGGAGGTGGCCGCCGCACATGAGGGTCATGACGGCAAGCTCGACCTGGGGGCGTTTGCCGATGATGACGGACTCTATGTTGTCGGCGAGGCGCTGGGCGATGTCGCGAGGGTCCACTCGGGCGAGCCTTCCTGCTTAGCGGTCTGGTAAGTAACGACTGTGAGGGACATTTGGTTCCGTATGCGTCTGTGTCTAGCTTACGGGGCGCGTCAAGGGTTGTGGTAGACGGGTTATCGGGCGTTCGATCGACCGTTTGGGGGCGAGTGTTCGTATCTGCGGTTTGATCGATTGGGGCGGGGGTGTATCTGGTGGTTGATTGTGGTGGTGAGTTTTTTCGTTTTTTTCGGGGGTGGGTCCGTAGGGCGTGCGGGGCGGAGGCAGGACGCAGGATGATTGAGCGGCGTTCAAAAGCCTGAGGTGGGCGTTCAATCGGCGGGAGTGCGAGCCCCGCCCCGCCCCACCCCCCAACAACAAAATGATGTCCCGGGGGGACACCCCCCGGAGCCCTCCGGCAGCGACGCCGCTGCACCTTCGCGTTGGGGCTGGCGCGACGGGTGATACCGGTGAGGCCGTGAGGCATTGGTTATTGCGAGCGCGTGTGGGGGGGGGCCAGAGGGCTCTTCGATTTGTTAAGGGGCTGGGTTCAGGGTAGCGGACGTTGGGGTGGAAGTCCGAGGGGGAAATGGCGCTGCGTGGGTGCTCCGTTCGTGGATTCGTGAGCCTCACCGCGAACGGGACGAACGTTGGGGTGAGGCGGGGCGCGGGGCGGACGAGACACGTGCATAGCGGGAGGACGAGGTGATGCGAGGGGTGCCTCGTCCCTACGCGAATGCGGGGCACATGGCGGGGGTGGTTCAATGAAGAGGCGTGGGCGGGCGCGGCAAGCAGCGCCTCTACCGAGTCGGTGGGCGCGCGCGGCGAGGGCGGGCGTACAATGGCGCCGATTGGAGGGTGAGTGTGCGAAGGCTGGTCCTGGGTTCGGGGGTGATTGCGGGGTTGGTGGTGGCGGTCGTGGTGGCGGTCGTGCTCGCGGCGGGCGCCGGGGCAAGCGGAAGCTCGGGCGACAGCGCAGCGGTGGCAGCGACGGGTGCGCCTGCGCTGCCGTTGCCGGCTACCGTACCCGACGACTACGCGATCATCACGGTGAGGAACGTTCTGCACGGGGTGCCGGTCGTAGCGCCAATTGGCGACGGTCCAGATATTGCAGAGGCGGATGGGGAATTGTGCTCTCGGGCGGTTTTGGAGGGCGACGAGACTGTGTTCGAGCGTGTGTCGTGGCCGTGGTCGGGTGGTCCGTCGTGCAGCCAGACGGGAGTTACCGTGCGGTTCTGCATGTTCTACTTCCATCCAACGAAGCTCTGTTCAGACGAATTCGTTTTCGATGGGACTGACGCCACGGTTGACCTGGACTGGTCAGGTTTTGTTGACGAGTACCTGTCGGACTTGCCGATCTTGACGGCGCGGTTCAGCCATGACGGTGTGGCTCAGCCAGTCACATTGACTCGTTGGGTACTGCGCCTTGATGAAGACTACTATTGTTCCTACCCCGAAGCGTTCGAGTTTCCGGCGAATCTTTCGGCGGTGGCCCGTATCGTGGAACCCGGAGGGCTCTGCGTTGGCACCGAACTCGAGTCGATTTTTGAAACCGAGGAGTTCGGTGATCTGACGGTGCGGTTCTCCTGGTCGGGTGATCAGGACCAAACGATAGAGGTTGATACGGGGTTCTTGCTGAGTCCCACGCCGAGCCCGACGGGGTATCCTCAGTCGACGATTACGGTGCGGTTTGTGAAGGATGGGCAGCCGGTGGTGGTTGAGTCACTGAGTCTCCCGCGTGGCATCCGCGCGGACGGCGTGGCCTGCCAAGGCATCAGAAACGAATTCGTAGGGTCTGAGTTTGCATTCCGTTGGCCCAACCTGCCCGAAGATTCGCAACCTGCGAATTGTGTGAAGGGTCCGCCGACGCTGGTCGAAGTGCAGCTCGGCGAGACGTGGGTTGTATCGATTCCGTGGGAAGGCGATGACCTGACGGTGGACGCTGAAGTGCCGGACGATGACCCCGCGATCCGGATCAAGCCGACGCCGGTTGCGACATCGACGGCTACGCCTGGCCAGTTACCGAACGCCGGGGGGCCGCCGAGCAGTGCAGCGCCGGATACGGTCGCGGTTTGGATGGCGATGGTCGCGGTGGCGCTTGGAATGACGGCGGCGGTGGCGTGGCGGGGTGGACGGAGGCGCGCGTAGGGCGTACGGCGGGACGTGGTCGCACGGGCGGGGCGGGGCGGGCGAGACACGGGTACGGGCAAGGTTTGGGTGATGCGAGGGGTGCCTCGCCCCTACGCAGATGGAGGGGGCCGATGGCAGGTGGCGTTCCGGGAGCGCCGGGGGCGGGTGTTTGGGACGCCGTTGTACACTTGCGGCAGATATTTTTGGAGGTGTGCCCATGTCTCAGTACTCTGATTTGTTGTTTGAGTCGAAGGACTACGTTGCGACGATTACGCTGAACCGGCCGGAGCGGTTGAATGCGATTTCGGGGCCGATGTTGGAGTCGTTTTCGCAGGCGCTGCGGGATGCGGACGCGGACAACGATGTGCGGGTGATTGTGATCACGGGGGCGGGGCGCGGGTTCTGCGCGGGGCTCGACCTGAAGGACCTGGCGGCGGGGTCGGGGATCGGGTCGTCGGGGAACGGGACGGACCTTTCGACGCAGCGGTTCGACCTGCAGTCGAGCCCGCCGATTGTGCTGCACAACACGGACAAGCCGGTGATCTGCGCGCTGAACGGGCCGGCGGCGGGCTACGGGATGGACCTGGCGCTGGGCGCGGACATCCGAATCGCCTCGACGGAGGCGAAGCTGGCGGCAATCTTCACGAAGCGCGGCATCCTGCCGGAGAGCGGCGGGGCGTGGTTGCTGCCGCGGCTCATCGGCTGGGCCAAGGCATCCGAGATCGCCCTGCGCGGCATGACCCTCGGCGCGGAGAAGGCGCTCGAGTATGGCCTCGTCAACCACGTGGTCCCCCACGACACCCTGATGGACGTGACGCGGGAGATCGCGGAGGAGATCGCGCAGAACGCGCCGCTGGCGGTGCAGGCGACGAAGCGCATGATGCGGCTGGCGATGGACGAGACGTTTGAGGCGAGTGTGCACCACGTGTTCTTGCAGTTGTTGCCGCTGTTCCGGACGCACGATTTCCAGGAGGGGTTCCGGGCGTTCCTGGAGAAGCGGGCGCCGGTGTTTACGGGAAAATGAGGAATCGGGGGGACACCCCCCAAACCCCCCGGCAGCGGCTCCGCTGCACCTTCGCGTACTGCAGCTGCAGCCTGTGTCGTCGCACGATCGGGGCGTGGGCGGGCGCGGCAAGCAGCGCCCCCTACCGGGCGTTGGCCGAGGCGGGGTGCTTGACTGACGGAACGTGGCACGCGACGCTGGGCGCATGAATCAAGCGCGGAAGACTGATTGGAACGCGGAGGTTTATGACCGGATCGGGACGCCGATGCGGGGGTGGGCGCAGCAGGTGATCGATGACCTGGAGTTGCGCGGGGATGAGACCGTGCTGGATGCGGGGTGTGGGTCGGGGTCGGTGACGTTTGATCTGCTGGAGAAGTTGCCGCGGGGGAAGGTTTATGCGGTCGACAGTTCGGAGAACATGGTGGCGATGCTGGCGAAGTCGCTGGAGGAGCGGGGTGAGACGCGCGTGACGCCGCAGGTGGCGAGCCTGACGGACTTTTCGCTGCCGGAGCAGGTGGATGTGGTGTTTTCGAACGCGGTGTTTCATTGGATCCCGGACGACGATGGGCTGTTCGGGTGCCTGGCGCGGGCGACGAAGCCGGGCGGACGGCTGAGGTCGCAGTGCGGTGGCGCAGGAAACAATGAAAGGCTGATGGCAACGACGCACGCGGTCGAGAAGCGGGCGCCGTACTCGGAGTATTTCTCGGCGGACAGTGAGTTCCGCAAGTACCGGACGGTGGAGGCGGCGCAGGAGGCGATGGAGCGCAATGGCTGGCGCGAGGTGCGCGGTCGGTTGTTCGCGGCGCCGGTGACGTTTGAGAGCGATGATGATGCGTCGCTGTACCTGCGGACGATCATCCTGCAGCACCAGGCGAAGGCGTTGCCGGACGAGTTTTCGGAGCGGTTTTTGCGGGATGTGATTGGGGAGACGGTGGCGCGGTTTGGGGCGGATTATGTGAGGTTGGATCTCTGGGCGACGCGGGCTTAGCTCCCCGCAAGGGCTGAACCCCCGCCCCCCCACCCCACCACCAAAATTGGATTGTCGGGGGGACACCCCCCGCCCAGACGGGCCCGTAGGGAACTCCCGGCAGCGGCTCCGCTGCACCTCCCGCGTTTTGCGTGAAACAGGTGTGTTGTTGCACGATCGGGATGTGGGCGGGCGCAGCAAGCGGCGCCCCCTACCGGGCGCTGATTGGCGCTTACGGCGAGCGAGGCCGTGCACGCGGCTTGGGCCTGGGGCAACTGTCACGATGATTTGAGGCAGGGCTGGAAGCCCCGCGGCTACGGGTTGGTTGGGGATCCCGTTCAGGAAACGGAGGGGTTAGGCGCCGAAGCCGTCGTCGAGGGGGTCTTCTTCGTCTTCGAAGTCTTCGTCCGAGTAGCTGCCGTGTTCGCGGCCGTTCCAGACGGTGACCATGAAGTCTTCGCGGAAGGGGTCGTTGGTGAGGACGAAGCGCTCGTCGATCTCGCTGATGAGGGAGCGGATCTCTTCTTCGGTGAGGCTTTCGAGGACGCAGATGGTGCCGTAGGTGACGGCGGGGGTGTAGTGGAGCTCGACGCGGCCGATCTCTTCGTCTTCTTGCTCGATGATGAAGCTCTCGGAGCTGGTCGTGCGGCACTCGCGGTCGAACTGAAAGCCGGCGGCCATGGAAGGTCTCCTTTGGGGTAGTTCTAGCCGGGGTTAATCGCAGATTACCATGGCGAGATTTATCGGCCGCGGATTGATGCGGAGCATTCTTGGATCGGTGGGCAAGATATTGGCTACGAAGGCATCATGGCGGAACGGTCGGAATAGGAGGTGGGTCTTCGGGGAGGCGGGGAAGGACGAGCCGGGCGAGATCCAGCGTGCGTTCTCTGATGGCGTTGTCATCGAGATCGGGAGAATTGACGTAGACGCCGACAAGGTATTCTCCGGTGAATACGTTGACACCATAGGCGTCTTCGTACTCAGCTATATTGCCGAGCCCGACAATATGCTCGGATTGAGATCTCGACTGCAGAAAGTTGATGAAGGATCTAAAGTCGTGTTCGGTGCCGGAGATAATCTGGAGATTGACTCCGTCGTCACGATCTCCCCAGGCACATTGGAACGAGAAGTCACCGCTCTGGTCCTCGCCGCTTCGGTCCTCGCTCTCGCCGACGGGGTGACCGACTGCGGCCTCGATTTCTGCAGTAGTTAGAAGCGAGCAAGGGTTGAAGTCCCCAGGCTCATATTCTCGCGGGGTTGGGGATGCATCACCATTTCCGCATGCCGCTAGGACGACTAGTGATGTGAAGACGCAGAAAGACAGGAGGTAGCGGCCGGTGATCACACGGGTCTGGTCTGACCGCTGCCGAAGACGATCCACTTGTAGGTGGTGATCTCGCGCAGGCCGACGGGGCCGCGGGCGATCGTCTTCTGGGTGGAGTCGATGATCTCGGCGCCGAGGCCGAACTGGGCGCCGTCGGTGAACTGGGTGCTGGCGTTGACGTAGCAGACGGCGGTGTCGACTTCGTCGAGGAAGCGCATCGCAGCCGAGTAGTCTTCAGTGACGATGGCGTCGGAGTGGCCGGTGCCGTGCTTGTAGATGTGGTCCAGCGCCTCGTCGAGCGAGTTGACGACGCGGATGCCGGCGGCGAGGGAAAGCCATTCGCGGTCCCAGTCTTCGTCGACGGCGGGGACGACGGTTGCGCCGGAGGCGGCCTGGGCGATGGGCAGCGCGCGGTCGTCGCAGTGCATCGTGACGCCGTTGTCGGCGAAGGCGCGCGCCATGTCGGGGAGGAAGCGGGCAGCGACCTCGTCGTGGACGATGACGGTGTCGAGGGCGTTGCAGATGCTGTACTTGCGGGTCTTCGCGTTGAGGGCGATGGCGACGGCCTTCTCGAGGTCGGCGGCGCGGTCGACGTAGGTGTGACAGACGCCGATGCCGCCGGTGAGGACGGGCATCGTCGCGTTTTCGGCGACGTAGCGGATCAGCTCAGCGCCGCCGCGGGGGACGACGAGGTCGATGACGTCGCGCATCTGGAGGAGCTCGCCGACGAGGGCGCGGTCGGTGTTCTCGATGAGCTGGACCGCCTCGCCGGGACCGCCGGCGGCGGCGATCGCCTCACGGAGAACGCGGGCGATGACCTTGTTGGAGTTGATCGTCTCTTTGCCGCCACGGAGGATGCTGGCGCTGCCGGCCTTGAGGCAGAGCGAGGCGATGTCGACAGTGACGTTGGGGCGAGCCTCGTAGATCGCGGCGATGACGCCGAGCGGGACGCGACGGCGGCCGACCTGCATGCCGTTGGGAAGCGTGCGCATGTCGAGCATCTCGCCGATCGGGTCGGGGAGGGCGCCGACGGCGCGGACATCGCCGGCGATGTTGGCGAGGCGGTCGGCGTTGAGGGTTAGGCGGTCGATGACGGCGGGGGTGAGGCCGGACTCCTTGCCGCCTTCGACGTCGTGCTCGTTGGCGCGGATGATCTCGTCCGCGCGGTCCATGAGCGAATCGGCGATGCCGATGAGCGCCTTGTTCTTGACGACGGCGGAGGTGCGCGCGAGTTCACGCGCCGCCTGGCGGGCGGCCTGGCCTTTGGTCTGGAGCTCGTTTGCGGTAGTGGTCATGGCTTTGTCCGCTTAGAGGGCGGCGCACAACCGCGCGGCGCGGTTAGCCGTGCCGGCGCTGCCAGCGGGTCTTCTTGAGCATCTTGCGGTGCTTGTGCTTGCTGATCTTCTTGCGCCGCTTTTTGATGACGGAACCCATTCAACCTCCAGAGATTTTCGGATGAGACAGTATCGCGCGCTCGGACGAGGGGATCTGTCTCGGTATCAGGCGGGCTCGAACTTCAGGAGTGCGATCCCGGCAGTCACCTTATCGTACACAGCTTTGACGGGCATTTCTACCCTTACGGCGTCTGGAGGGCAATTGATGACGTTTGTCGGCAGGCGCGGGCCCTCTTCGAGTTCGACGATGGCGAAGACGTATGGGACGTCAGCCGTGAACGCGGGATTCATCGCGCGGCGGACGATTGTGTACGTGTAAACGCGGCCGCGGCCGCTTAACGGCGTCCACGTGAGTGAGTCTGAGAGGCAATGCGGGCAAAAGGGGCGCGGGTAGAAGACGTAGCGCCCGCAGGCGTCGCACTTCTGTACGCGAAGCTCGCCGACGGCGAGGCCGTCCCAGAACGGTTGGGAGACGGCGGAGGGCGACGGCAGGGGCTTGCCGGGCTGTGCCGTCATACGCCGAGCACCAAGGACGCTTGCTCGCTCATGATGCCGCCGTTGCCGTTGACGAATGCCAGCTCGCAGTCGCGGACCTGGCGGTCGCCGGCGCGGCCCTGGAGCTGGCGGACGGCCTCGGTGATGTGGGACATGCCGCCGGCGAGACCGGGTTGGCCGAACGAGAGCTGGCCGCCGTGCGTGTTCAGCGGCAGGTCGCCGCGGAAGGTGAGGTCGTGATCTTCGACGAAGGGGCCGCCGTGACCCTTGGCGCAGAAGCCGGCATCCTCGAGGGTGACGACGACGGTGATCGTGTAGCAGTCGTAGACGGAGACGAGGTTCACGTCGGCGGGCGTCACGCCGGCCATGGCGAAGGCCCTGGGCGCGGCGTCGGCGATGGGGGAGGTGGTGATGGACGGGACCTGGGCGAGCATGACGCCGCGGGTGGCCTCCGCCGCGCCGACGAGCCAGACGGGCGTTTGGACGGAAGAACGCGCGAGGTCGGGCGAGACAACGATGAAGGCCGCGCCGCCGGTGCAAGGGCGGACGATCTCGTAGAGGTGGAGCGGGTCGACGATCATTGGTGAGGCGAGGACGTCGTCGACCGTGATGGGGTCGCGGTAGAGGGCGTCGGGGTTGGCGCCGGCGTTGGTGCGCTGATCGACGGCGACCTTGGCGAGCTGGCGGCTGGTCGTACCAAACTCATGCATGTGGCGCATCGCTATCTGGGCGTAGCCGGAGTTGACGCCCATCGGGCCGTAGGGGGCTTCGAATTCGCGCATGGGGAGTTGCATCGAGGGACGACGGGCGCGCGGAGCGTAGAAGGTCTCGACGTCAGAAGCCTCGCCGCTGACGCAGAGGACGGCGCGGCAGAGGCCGGACTGGATCGCGGAGGCTGCGCGCCAGACCATTCCCGCAGCGGAGGCGCCGCCGAGGTCGACGACGTTCGCGAAGCGGGGATGGATGTCTAGGTACTCGCCGAAGTGTGAGGGCCACATCGCGACCATGTCGACGATCGGCGGGGCGACGAGGAGACCGTCGATGTCGCCGGGCGCGAGGCCGGCATCGCGCATGGCGTCGCGGGAGACGTCTGCCCAGATGCCGAGGGTGGAGAGGCCCTCGGCGGACTTGCGGGGCCGCATCTCGGCGATGCCTGTGATGGCGGCGGCGCGTTTGAGGGTCAAGGGGTGCCCAGAGCCGGCGCTCCGGTGAAGGGCAAAATAGGTTCGAGGGTTCCATCTACGGGATTGACCTTGAACCCGAGAGACTCCAGGGCACTGACGCCAAGCAACGGCAAAGGAACGTTCATTTTGCCTACCAGGATGCCGCCCTCGCGCCCGTTGAGCTTGAGGTGGGCAACGCCAAGTTCGATCGTCAATGAGCGGCTGTCGGCAGTGACAACGGATTCGCGGAGGGGGAGATTCAAGCCGATTTCGTCACAGGTCTCGGGCGACAGGATGCTGTAGAAGGCTCCCGTGTCAACCATAAACTCAAGCTCGGTGAGCTTTTCGTTCGTGGCGCCGATCTCGGCTTTGACTTTGACTACTCTCATGCGCAAATTTTACAGCAAGACCAGGTTGTTGCGGTGGAGGACTTCCGCGCCGTAGTGGTGCCCGAGGACTTCCTCGATCTTGTCGGAACGGATGCCGCGGATGCGCAGAATCTCGTCGGAGCTGTAGTTGGCGATGCCGCAGGCGATGCGGCTGCCGGCGGCGTCGACGACGCAGACGGTCTCGCCGCGCTGGAATGCGCCGTCGACTTCCTGGACTCCGGCCGGCAGCAGGCTGGTCTTGCGCTCGCGGAGGACCTTCGCCGCGCCGTCGTCGACGACGATGTTGCCTTTGACGGAAAGGGCGGCGAGCATCCAGCGTTTGCGGCTCTCCATGCGGTTGACGCCGGCCGGGAAGTGGGTGCCGACCGCCTCGCCGCGCGCGATCCGGGTGAGCGTGTCGGGTTCGTGGCCGGGGGCGATGAAAACGTCGGTGCCGCCGCCGGTGGCGAGGCGGGCGGCCTGGATTTTCGTGGCCATGCCGCCGGTGCCGAGGCCGGTGGTGCCGCCGGCGAGGACTTCGATGCTGGAGTCGATGACGTCGACGCGGGGGATCAGGCTGGCGCCGATGTTGTGTCGAGGATCGGCCGTGTAGAGGCCGCCGGTGTCGGTGAGGAGGGCGAGGAGGTCTGCGTCGACGAGGTTGGCGACGAAGGCGGAAAGATTGTCGTTGTCGCCGATCTTGGCGCCCTCGATCTCTTCGACGGCGACGACGTCGTTCTCGTTGACGATGGGGATGACGCGCAGTTCGAGCATGGCTAGGAGCGTGTTGCGGGCGTTCAGGTAACCGATGCGGTCGGCGAGGTCGCGCCGCGTGAGGAGTGTCTGGGCGATCGTCAGGTCATGCCAGCCGAAGAGCTCCTGGTAGATCTGCATGAGGTCGCTCTGACCGACGGCGGCGAGGACCTGGCGAAAGGGGATGTCCTTGCGGTCCTTGTGACCCTGCTGGCCGAGGCGGTGGCGGCCGGCGGCGATGGCGCCGGAAGTGACGACGATGACCTCCGCACCCTGCTCATGAAGCTTCGCTACCTGGGCGACGAGGGAAGTCATGAGCTCGACGTTGAGCTGGTCGGTGCCAGCGGTGAGGACGTTGCTGCCGAACTTGGCGACAATGCGGTGATATTTCAGTGTTTGGCCGGCGGTTTGCTTCCTGGGGGTCACGTCTATGGCTCCTCGTGCGAATTGTACCTGCGATTCCTGCGTGATACATTCCGGTTCGTGATTTTCAGATACGGCGCGGTGGTGGCGCGAGCGCTGATGACGCTTGTACTGGTGGGTGGCATTGCCCCGGTCCTAACGCCGGACGAAGGCCAAGCGCAAGAGGGCGACCCACCCGAGATCACGCTCCTGAGCCCGGGGCCTGACGAGACGATCACGGAGCCGGCGTTCGGGATCCAGATGTGCTTCTCGGCGCCGGTGAACATCCTGGATCAGCACCTGGGCGGAGACTTCGACTTTTCATTGACGCCGCCCGAGACCTTCCCGGTGGGGCTGCGGATCGTTTTCCAGACCGACGGCTACGGGCTCGTTGTGTATCCGAACAACAACGACGTGGAGACGCCTGAGGGCGAGTGGTTGTTTACGTACCGGTTGACGGCGCCGGAGACGCTGGCGGTGACGGAGGGGGAGTACACGTGGACCGTTGACCCGTCAGGCGAGGAGCTGCCGCAAGCGACGCCGCCGGACTGCCTGCCGTCTGGTGAGACGGCGTCTGCCGGCACGGACTCGACGCGAAACGCGAGCGCGACGGGAGCCCTTAGTACTCCGGCCCTTTCAGGGTCGCCGGGCAGCGATGGCTCGATCGATGAGGGCGACGACGACGGGCCGGACATCTTGTTATTGGCGCTGCTGACGATCGGGGCGGCGGCTGGCGTTGGGGTGCTGGCGCTGATCGGGTATTTCGTGCGTCGGGGCGTGGGCTTTGAGCCGCACCGGCCTGGTTCAGGCGACGAGCCGCCTGAGCATCACTAGGGCTCGCGCGCGGTACGCCCCTCCCCCCACCCCATGACGTTGGGAGTTTGTCGGGGGGACACCCCCCGCCCAGCCGGGCCCGTAGGGACCCCCCGGCAGCGACTCCGCTGCACCTTGCTTTGCTAGGCTAGGACGACGGATGTTCGTGCGTGCACTGCGAGTGGGAAGTACGGATGCTCGCCTGCGCTGCGCCGGGGCCCTTCGTTTCCTCAGGGAACGAGGTTGCGGGCTGGCGACTAGCGGCGGGTGGCGGCGGGCTTTTGTTCGAGCTGGTCTAGTTCGACCCGCCAGCGTTCGAATAGCTGAAGGCGCTCTTCGAGCTGGGTCTCCATTTCGCGCATCTGCATCGTCTTTTGCTTGACGATGGCGAACTGGGCCTTGGTGACGTCGGTCGCTTTCTGGAGCTGGCGGCGCTTTTCGGCGATGGCGGCCTCAGGATTGTACTGGGCGCGTAGCTGGCGGAGCACTTCTTCAGCATCGACCATCTCCTTGATGTCGGCGAGGCTGATGCCGAGGAGGTCCTGGAGGCGGCGGATGTGCTTGACCCGCTGGACGTCTTCTTCGGAGTAGAGGCGGAAGCCACCGTCCATGCGGCTGGGCGGGCGGAGGAGACCCTTCTCTTCGTAAAAACGGAGGGTCCTTTGCGTGACGCCGGTGAGTTCGGCGACTTCACCGATCTGGAGGTCGCCCTGTTTTGGTGTGGCCAAACGAGTGCTCCTTGCGGGAACGGGGGGGTGGGCCGTTACTTGGGCGGAGTATAGGTTTGGTCTGACGCCAACGTCAAGGTTATGGTTGCAGCAGCTCGCGCACGGGGCACCCCGCCCCACCCCCCTCAAAAGAGAGAGATTTCGGGGGGACACCCCCCGCCCAGACGGGTCCGTAGGGAACCCCCGGGCAACGGCTCCACTGCGCTTCGCGTCGTGCTTGAGGCAGGCGCGGTGAACATACGGGCGCTTGGCTTTCGGCTTCACGCTCGCACCCCGCCGGGCCAAGCGCCCCCGCCCCACACCCCACCAAAAATGGGGTGTATCGGGGGACACCCCCCAACCCCCCGGCAGCGGCGCCGCTGCACCTTTGCGTGGGTGACACATGGCGGAACGTTTGGCGTTGGGCTCCGCTCGTGCACCTCGCGCGATACTGTGCGGCCGCCCCACCCCTCACCCCAATATGTTGGGGAAATCGGGGGACCACCCCCCGCCCAGACGGGCCCGTAGGGAACCCCCCGGCAGCGGCTCCACTGCATCTTTGCGTGGGTGACACATGCGAGACGTTTGGCGTTGGGCTCCGCTCGTGCACCTCGCGCGATACTGCGCGGGGCCACCGGCCCCCGGAGGTTTGGGAGTCGGGGGACACCCCCCGCCCAGACGGGTCCGTAGGGAACCCCCCGGTAGCGACTCCGCTGCACCTCGCGTTCGACCCTGCGAGAGTTCAGGTCAGGGCTGGGGCCCCGACCCATGGGAATGAAGACAGGTCTATGCGCTAGTCGTCGTAATCGTCGTCGTCGTCGTGGCCGCTGCCGGCGGCGGGGAGGATGGCTTCGTTGCGGTCCTCGCGGCGGCGGCCGCGCTCGGGGAGGCCGACGATGCGGTCTTTGAGGGCGCCGAGTTTGCCGACTTCGTTGGAGCCGATGATGACGCAGGCGACGCCTGAGTCGCGGAGGAGTTCCAGGGAACCGGCGTCGGCGTCGGCGCTGATGTCGGCGAGGATGGCCATGCGGGCGAGGGCGGAGACGCGGCGGACGGTGAGCAGGCGCTCGATTGTGAGCGGCAGTTCGGGAGCGTGGATGATGACGGCGTCGAGGCCGAGGTCGCCAGCTAGACGCAGGGAGACGTCGTCCAGCGAAGGGTCGATGGTGAGGACGCGGCCGATGCCTTCTTCAAGAAGGTTGGTGGCTGCGGCGGATGGGCCGGGGAGGACGCCGAAATCAACGCCAGCGTTGCGGAGGGCGGTCCAGGCCTCGGCACCGAAGTCACCGGCGACGCCGATGGTGGCGCCGTTGGCCTTGTCGAGGCCTTTGAGCTTGGCGGCGGGAACGCCTTCGAGGATGACCACGTCGGCGCCGTCCTTCGCGGCGTCGGCGATCTTGCCGGTGTCGCTGAGGCGGATGGCGCAGAGCATGCTGACGGGGCGCGTTTTGAGGGCGACGGCGGCGAAGCCGAGGGGGGCGGGTGTGGTGCGGCTGGCCTTGCGGATTTTGTCGGAGAGTGTGCTCATGTAGACATTATGCCAGAGCGGACGTCGGCGGAGACATGGGGCCGTCACAATGCCGGTTGGTTGCCAGGCCGCCCCACCCCCCGCCCCCAAGAAACGAGGATCCTCGGGGGGACACCCCCCGCCCAGACGGGCCCGTAGGGAACCCCCCACCAGCGACTCCGCTGGACCTTCATGCTTGGGTGTGAGCAGACGTTGAGGGTTGGCGCGGCGCGAAGCACGACCAGCACGAGATGGATGGATGGTGCGGCACGTGCTTCGCCCCTACGTATTCAGCCGGTTGGTGCGTTGCGGTGGAGGAGCGGCTAGGATACGTGCCGAGGAGGGACTTATGGGAGACGACAGGCTAGAGGGGAAGACGGCGCTTGTGACGGGGGCCGGTTCCGGGATTGGGAAGGCGACGGCGGTGCTGTTCGCTCGCGAAGGGGCGCGGGTGATGGCATCCGATATCAATGAAGAGGCGGCGCAGGCAACGGCGGCGCAGATCGAGGACGCGGGCGGTGAGGCACGGTCGCTGCGGACGGACACGACGAGCGAGGAGGACGTGCAAGGGGCGATCGGGGCGACGGTGGAGGCGTGGGGGCGGCTCGACATCATGGTGAACAACGCGGGGATCGGCGGGCCGCAGTATACGTACGAACAGGTCATGGCCGTGAACGAGCACGGCGTGTATTACGGCTGCCTTCACGCGCTCTCGCAGATGCAGAAGCAGGGCGGCGGCGGGGCGATCGTGAACCTTTCGTCGATGATGGGGATTAGCGGCACGGTGACGCCGGTCGGGCCGGGAGGCGTCGGGTACGCGTACCATGCCTCGAAGCACGCAGTGATTGGCCTGACGCGGCAGTTCGGGCTGGACGGCGCACCGCACAACATCCGCGTGAACGCGCTCTGCCCGGGGTGGATCGAGACGCCGCTAATCGCGCCTCTGAAACTGTCGGAGGAGTTGATGCGGTGGACGGTGGAGGGGACGCCGATGGGGCGGCTGGGCCGGGCGGAGGAGGTGGCGAAGGCGGCGTTGTTCCTGGCCAGCGACGATTCGTCGTTTGTGACGGGGACGTATTTGGTGATTGATGGGGGCTGGACGGTTAAGTAGGGGCGTCGTTGGGCGAAGCGTCGGTGCTCCGCTCGCCCATTCCAGAGCCTCAGGGCGAGCGGGACGGGATGTCGTGGCCTCAGTTCCCCTCTTTGATCTTCGCGGCGACGATCTCTGCGACTTTCAATAGATCAGCGTCGGGGACACCAGACGACGAAATCACGGTGGTAACGGAATCTCCTGGGAAAATCACCCCTGCAGCGGAGCCGATCCCGTTTTCCGATAGCGGTTTGATGTAGACGGCAGGAAGGCCCCCGATATCGTCAGTGACCACGCGTTCGGTAGAGACGTTGAACTCCGCATACTTGAACGGGCTTCGAGCGATGATCAAGCTACCGGGGTAACCATTAAGTTGAGGCGCTGAGTACTCCCATCTCGCGGAATAAACTGTATCGCCACAGGCTATGACTCCGGTGTTCAGGCTGTCCGGGTTCAGCTTGAATGGATCCGGGAGACTCACAGCAATGTCCAGGTCCCCAGCCTTGTCCCAATCTACTTGTTCGGTAGGCTTGGATCCGCAGACCTCCTCGTAGGTGACAAGGTTGTCCGGCAGCTGGGCTTCGGGGGGGCCAATGAAGACACCAAGAACCTCACCTTCGAATTTATCCTTCGCCGCCTCATCGTTGAGGGTATCCAGCGGGGGAGGCTCCGCCTTAGGCTCGTCTTCTGCGGTCACAGTTTCCCACAACGCGCGGCCACCGATCGAGCCAACAACGGCGATAACGGCGACCAGTCCAATGGTAAGCGATCGAGACAAGGCAGGCCTCATGGCTGACTCGGAGAGTTTACAGGATGCGGGCGAGGAAGGATTTGGTGCGGTCTTCCTTCGGGTGATTGAAGACTTCGTCGGGGGTGCCTTGTTCGAGGACTACGCCTTCGTCGACGAAGACGACGCGGTTGGCGACTTCGCGGGCGAAGCCGATTTCGTGGGTGACGACGATCATGGTCATGTGGACGTCGCGGGCGAGGGCTTTCATGACTTCAAGGACTTCGCCTACGAGTTCCGGATCAAGGGCCGACGTGGGCTCGTCGAAGAGCATCAGCTTCGGCTCCATGGCGAGGGCGCGGGCGATGGCGACGCGCTGTTGCTGACCGCCGGACAGTTGCGAGGGATAGGCGTCCACTTTGGTCTCGAGGCCGACGCGGGCGAGGAGCTCACGGCCCAGGTCGTCGGCTTGGTCACGCGGCGTGCCCTTCACATAGCGCGGGCCGGCGGTGACGTTGCCGAGGGCGGTCAGGTGGGGGAAGAGGTTGAAGCGCTGGAAGACCATGCCGATGGCGGCGCGCTTGCGGGCGACCTCCGGCTCGCGGTCTTCGACGAGGCGGCCGTTGACCTCGCGGTAGCCGACGAGCTCGCCGCCGACGTAGATGCGGCCGGCGTCGAGCACCTCGAGGTGGTTGATGCAGCGCAAGAGGGTGGTCTTGCCGCTGCCGCTGACGCCGATGACGACGACGGTCTCCGCGCGGGCGACGTCCAGGCTGATGCCGCGGAGGACCTCGGTCTTGCCAAGGCGCTTGTAGGCGCCCTGGACCTGCACGAGCGGGTCGGTCATCGGGCGTGCCTTTGTCCCATGAGGTCCATCGCCCGGGAGAGGAGGGTCTGGGGCCGATCGCGGTCACCGACGGCGAGGACGCGTTCGAGTTCGGCCTGGAGGAGGCTGAAGACGGTGGTCATCGCGAGGTACCAGATGGCGGCGACGACGAGCAACTCCATCGGGCGGAAGTTGACGGAATAGATGAGGCGGGAGGCGCCGAGGAGATCGACGAGGCCGATGGTGAAGGCGAGGGAGCTGTTCTTGAGCATGGCGATGAACTCGTTGCCGGTGGGTGGGACGACCACGCGCATCGCCTGGGGGAGGACGATGCGCCGCATGCCCTGGAGCTGGGTCATGCCGAGGCTGCGGGCGGCGTCCATCTGGCCGTGCTCCACGGAGACGATGCCGGCGCGCATGATCTCCGTCATGTAAGCGCCCTCGTTGATGCCGAAGGCGATGATGGCGGCGCGGAAGGCGGTCAGTTCCTGGGTGAAGCTGGGGTCGTCGATCACGGTCGGCAGGCCGATGTAGAGGATGATCAGCTGGAGGAGGGCGGGGGTGCCGCGGAAGAACCAGACGTAGAAGCCGGAGATCACGCCAAGCACGGGGTTGCGCGAGATTCGCAGGAGGGCGAACAGCCCGCCGAGGAAGATGCCGAGGAGCTGGGCGAGGACGGCGACCTGGAGGGTGATCCAGGCGCCGTCGACGATGACGTCGTTGAAGAGGTATTCCCGGATGAGATCCGGCCTGAAGTCGAGTTGGAGGAGGGGAGCTAGGGCGTCCATGGGCTAAGGGAGCTTACCGCGTGTCGCGGCAGCCCGCCCCCACCCCCCGCCCCAGAAAAAATAGGGTCTTCGGGGGGACACCCCCCGCCCAGACGGGCCCCGTAGGGGAGCCCCCGGCAGCGGCTCCGCTGCACCTTTGCGTTGAGCCTTGAGCGTGCGGGTCGTGGACGGTCGGGACGTGGGTGGGCGCGGTCCGCCGCGGCGGACGCCCTACCGGCGCTTGACCGACGTGGCGGTGCGCTCCACTCTCGCACATGGCGGGTGTTGAACGCCCCGCCCCCGCCCCATATGAAATTGGGGTATCGGGTGGACACCCCCCGAGCCCACCGGCAGCGGATGCGCTGCACTTTGACGTTGTTCCGGTTGGCGTGTATTGAGGTTGGCGGGGCGCCGTGGAGGCCTGCGGTGCGCTTGGCCCGTTACCAAATGACCGGGTATCGCGGGAGGCGGTGGTGCTTCGAATGGTTGGGTGTAAGGCCTCCGCTACGAGTCGCGGGGGGGGGGGGGGGGGGGGGCGGGGGGGGCCCCCCCCCCCACGGGGGATGATTGACGCGTGTGGTCGCCAGACCAGATCGTGCGCGGGTGGTCCGCTACCGCGGACGCCCTTACCGGGTGTTTGATTGACGCGTCTGACGCCGGTGCAGGTCGCGTGGTCGTGATGTTGGCCTTTGCCGGGCGCTAGTCGGCCAGCGCGAGGTCGGATTGGCCCCAGTCTTCGAGGATCTGGCCGTAGGTGCCGTTTGTGCGGATCACAGCGAGGGCGGCCACGAGTGCTGCCTTCAGGTTGGTCGAGTCTTTGCGCAGGCCGATGCCGTATGGCGCGGATTCGAAGCCCTGGACGGCGACCTCAACGAGGCCACCTTCTGACTGCGAGGCGCTGTAGGCGGCGACGGGGTCGTCCGAGAGCTGGGCGACTATGCGGCCGAGTTCAAGTTCTTGCACCGAGATGGGGTTGTCCGGGAAGGTCTTGATGTCGATCTTGTTTTCGGCGCACTCGTTGGAGTTGAAACCCTCCATCTGATCCACCTGGTATGTGCCGACCTGAGCCCCAACAGCCTTGCCGCAGAGGTCCTCGATGGATTCGATGTTCTCGGGGTTGCCGGATTGGACGAGGATGCCGGTACCGGCGGGGCCGAAGTAGGGGATGAAGTCGATCTCGGCCTCGCGCTCGGGCGTGATGCTAATGGCGGACATGACGATGTCGTAGCGGGAGGACTTAACGTCGCCGACGATGGCGGCGAAATCGGCGACCTGCTTGAACTCGTAGTCGACGCCGAGGACCTCGGCCATGGCGGCGAGGAGGTCGACGTCGAGACCGGTGGCGTTGTCGGTGCCCTCTTCAAAGTATTCGATGGGCGGGTAGGCGATGTCGGAGCCGACGGTGAGCATGCCGTCTTCGAGCTCGGGGACGCTGGAGATGTCGATCTCGCCGGTGCCGACGGGAGCGGTTGTCGAGCCGCCGTCATCGCCGGAGTCATCGTCGTCGTCATCGCCGCAGGCGGCGAAGAGCATAGATGCAGCGATGAGGAGAAGCAGAGGAATGCCGATGATGAGTCGTGGGAACCGGTTTCGCATGTATTACCTCCCGTTTGGCGACAGTCTGAGGGCCGGATGCGAGAATTGTAGCAGCGCGGCGCGGCGTCGAGATAGTGGGTGGTGCTGCGGCGGTGTGAGCGGCGCCTTGACCGGGCGCGGCGTGTCTGCGTATGGTGACGCGCGCATGGCGGACTATCCTGTGATTGTGGGCGTTGGGCAGGTGACGAACCGGGCCCGGACGCTGGATGAGGCGTTGGAGCCGGCGGAGTTGATGGCGCGTTCGGCGCGGCTGGCTGAGGAGGATGCCGGTGCCGGGTTGCTGTCGAAGGTCGATTCGGTGCAGGTGGTGAACATCCTTGGCTGGCAATATCCGGATGCGCCGGGGTTGCTGGCGGAACGGGTGGGCGCGGCGCCGGCACACAAGCTGTACGCCGCGGTCGGTGGAGACTCGCCGCAGCGGCTCGTGAATGAGACGGCGCAGGCGATCGTTGGGGGGCGGACGCGGCTGGCGCTGATCGCCGGGGCTGAGGCGATGCATTCGCGGCGGCTGGCGCGGAAGGCGGAGGCGCAGTTGCCGTGGTTGCGGGGTACGCCGGAGCAAGTGGTCGGGGATACGCGGAGTGGGTTCTCGGACGTGGAGACGCGGCACGGCGCGGTGCTGCCGACGCGGATGTACCCGCTGTTCGAGAACGCGATCCGGGCGCAGGCCGGGCGGACGATTGAGGAGCACCAGGCGCACCTTGGGCGGCTCTGCGCACGGTTCACAGCAGTTGCCGCGAC
Source organism: Dehalococcoidia bacterium (assembly GCA_040882565.1). Classification (GTDB taxonomy): domain Bacteria; phylum Chloroflexota; class Dehalococcoidia; order SM23-28-2; family RBG-16-64-32; genus CF-162. The sequence goes on along the minus strand of JBBEAZ010000015.1, from coordinate 47,382 downwards.
GAACCCATACGCCTGGTTCCCGGAGGAACGATCGGCGGAGGAGATCACGACGGTACGGTCGGACAACCGCTGGGTGTGTTTCCCGTACCCGAAGCTGATGAACGCGATCATCGAGGTGGACCAGGGCGCGGCGCTGCTCATGACCGGCAGCGAAACAGCGCGCGAGTTCGGTGTCCCGGAAGAGAAGTGGGTCTACCTGCATGGCTGCGGCGAGGGCGTCGACAAGTGGCTCGTGAGCGATCGCGTGAACTACTACAGCTCGCCGGCGATCCGGGCGGCGACACAGCGGGCGCTCGGGATGGCAGGGACGACGGTGGACGAGATCGGGATGTTCGACATTTACTCGTGCTTTCCCTCGGCGGTGGAGTACGGGCTCGAGGCGCTGGGGCTCGCGGCAATTGATCCGCGGCCGCTGACGCTGACGGGCGGACTGCCGTACACGGGCGGGCCGGGGAACAACTACGTCACTCACTCGATCGCGACGGCGGTGCAGCGATTACGGGAGCAGCCGGAGGCGCTGGGACTCGTCACGGGCCTTGGCTGGTTTGCGACGAAGCACTCGGCCGGGGTATACGGCGGCCGGCCGCCGTCGGGGGAATGGCAGCGCACGGACCCGGCGGTGGACCAGGCGACGCTGGATGGGATGGCGTCGCCGGCGTTTGCCGCCGAGGCGAACGGCGAGGCGACGGTCGAGACGTACACGGTCGCGTTTGGGCGCGAGGGTGAGCCGGAGCAGGGGATCGTGATCGGGCGTTTGGGCGACGGGACGCGCTTCATGGCGAATACGCCCGCGGATGCTGAGTTGCTGTGGTCGATGACGCGCGAGGAGTTCGTGGGCAGGAAGGGCCGCGTGGCGCACGAAGCGGCGACGCAGCGGAACGTGGTTACGTTTTGACGATGGATGAGAGCGTGCTGTACGAGGTGCTGACGGAGCTTAGCGGCGTGGCCAGCGCTCCGATGACGGTGCAGCAGCGCGAGATGCGCGCGGCGCCGGTACTCGCAGCACATTCGGTGACATTGTCCGATTTGGTGGAGGCGCTGCGTAGCACTGACCTGCCCTGGAACAGGGCGCACGCCAAGGCGTTCGGGGTGGACGAGGCCGGCTGGCAGCAGGCGCTGGACGCCGCAGGGCTGGCGGATGTCGATAGCGTGGCGGGTCTGCTGACGACGATTCACGGCGCGGAGGCGGCGGCGGCGATGGTGCGGGCGGGGTACCGGCCGTCGCGGGATGACAGCGGCCGGCTGAACTGGTCGCGGTAGCGGCATAGGTTTGACGCGATTTGTTGCGCTGGGCTATATTCGAATTGAGGACGCCCCACGTCCCGATTTCGAATACGGAGCGTGATCTAACGTGACTAACCAGGTCGGCAAACGGTACATGTGCGCCAAGTGCAACACAGAGATGATCGTCACCAAGGGTGGCGACGGCGAACTCGCCTGCTGTGGCGAGACGATGCAGCAGAAGCAGTAGGCGGAGGGACTGAGCGTGGCGAACCAGCTAGGCAAGCGATTCCAGTGCGAGACGTGCAACACGGAGGTCCTCTGCATCAAGGCCGGAGACGGGGAAGTGCTTTGCTGCGGCAAGGCGATGGAGCTGATGCAGCCCAAAGTCCTGCCTTCAGCGGACTAAAACGGCACATAACACACAAAAATCTGGTCGCTAAGTAGCCCTACTTCATATCTGTCCAGGCTGCTTGTCGCCGGGTGACCGACGAATCTTGACAGAATAACGTGAAAAAAACTACAATCCGAGGGAGTCCCAACCTATACCGGACCGCCGAGGAGATAATTTTTGGCTGAAGTCATAATTTCAAGTAACGATAACTTCGACCAGGCGCTGAAGAAGTTCAACAAGATTGTTCAGCAGACCGGGATCTTAGCGGAAGCGCGTCGCCGCGAGCACTACGAGCCACCGAGCGTCGTCCGCAAGAAGAAGGCAGCGGCCAAGCGCCGCAAGACCCTGAAGAACGCGCAGCGCGGCTAGGCCGCACCCCTGACCCGAACGCCCGAACGCCCCATGTCCCTGAAAGAGCAGCTGGCGACCGACCTTACCGACGCTATGCGCAATGGCGAAGAAACTCGCAAGTCCACTCTGCGTATGCTGATGACTGCGATCAACATGCAGGAAGTGTCCGGTTCGGAGCGCAAGGAGCTGGCGGACGACCAGGTGATGCAGGTGATCGCGAAGCAGGTGAAGCAGCGGCGCGAGAGCATCGACGAGTTCCAGAAGGCCGGCCGCACGGACCTGGTGAAGACGGAAGAGGCGGAGCTGGCGGTGCTTCAGGCGTACCTGCCGGCACAGATGGCGCGCGACGAGATCGAGGCCGAGGCGCGCAAGGCGATCGAAGAGGCCGGCGCGAAGGGCCCGCAGGACAAGGGCAAGGTGATGCAGGTGATCGTGCCGCGGCTGGCGGGGCGCGCCGAGGGCCGCGATATCAATGAGGTTGTGACGCAGCTGCTGGCTGCGCTTTAGGGGGACACCCCAGGCCCTCGGTCCGCCACAGCGAAACGACTCGGGCGCAGGATCGAGGGGATGAACCCCGCCCCTCCCCACCCCTACCCAAAAATAAAGGGGTTTTCCGGGGGACACCCCTGGACCCCCGGCAGCGTCCGTCGCTGCACCTCAACGTTGACGCGAGAACCGGCGTTTGGGGCAATCGGGATGGGCAGATAGGGGACATGACTCCCACCTCTCCCCACCTGCCAAAATAAAGGGGTTTTCCGGGGGACACCCCCCGGACCCCCGGCAGCGTCCGTCGCTGCACCTCAACGTTGGCACGAGAACCGGTGTTTGGGGCAATCGGGACTGTGAGCGCCCAGGGGGCTCCCGATGCCGTCAAAGCAGGGCGAGTCGAGGGCGCCTCTGGTATCATGACTCTGCGTAATTCGTGTAAGCAGATGGACGGATGATAGGCCGAAGCGCTCACCTTGTGGTCACCCCGCTGCAGGCGTTCGTTGTGGCGATCGCTATTGCGGTGGCGCTTGCTGTTGTGCTGATCCCGGCGGTGCCAGGAGAGACGCCGCTACATGTGGGCGACCTGGCGTTCCGGACTTTCGAGGCGAGCGGGCAGACGATCGTCCGTGAGGGGGAGGTTGTGACGCAGGAGGACCTCGACAGGATCGAGGGTGCCGGACTGTTAGACAACGACATTGGCTTCACGGAGGCGCTGAGCGGGCTGATGATGGCGGGCCTGGCGGGGGTGTTCACGGCGCTGTATCTGTACCTGTTCCAGCCGGCCGAGGTGAACACGAACCGGCGATTGTTCATGTACAGCCTGCTGGTGGTGCTGTGGGTGGCCGCGGCGAAGATATTTTTCTCGCAGGCGCTGCCGGACAATGACCGGCTTTACCTGGCGTACATGTTGCCGATCGCGACGGCGCCGATGTTGATCGCGACGCTACTGGACGCAGGGCTCGCGCTGTTCACGGCGGCTTTGCTGGCGCTCGTGGCGACGTTCGCGGGTTTCTACATGCCGGACGCGCGGCAGTCCCTATCGACGAGCCCAACGGAGTCGCTGCAGATGGTGACGACGCTGATGCTGGCGGGGATTGCCGGGGTGTTCGCGGTGCGCAACGCCGAGCGCGTCAACGACTACGCGACGGCAGGCGTCGGCGTGGGCGTGATGACGCTGGGGTCGCTGTTCACGTTCTGGCTGCTGTTGCCAAACCGGGACGGGGTCGACATCGTCTGGATGGCGGCGGCAGCGGTTGTGGCCGGGATCGGCTCAGTTGTAATCACGATGGGCGGGGCGTACGTGCTGGGCGCCGCATTTGGAGTGGCGACGCGGGTACAGCTGATGGAGCTGGCGCAGCTGAGCCATCCGCTGCTGCGGGAGCTGCAGGAGAAGGCGCCGGGGACATTTCACCACAGCGTGATCGTCGGCAACCTGGCCGAGCGCGCCGCCGACTTGATCGGGGCGGACGCGTTGCTGGTGCGGGTCGGCTGCTATTTTCACGACATCGGGAAAATTTCGAAGCCGGGTTACTACATCGAGAACCAGATGGGCGGCGAGAACCCGCACGACCGGTTGGACGCAGCGTCGAGCGCGAAGATGGTTTCGGAGCACGTGCGGGCGGGCCTGCGGATCACGGGCAAGTACCGCATTCCGTCGAAGGTGCGGGCGTTCGTGCCGGAGCACCACGGGACGCGTCTGGTGACGTACTTCTATCGCAAGGCGGCGATCGAGGACCCCAACGTGGACTCGGAGAAGTTCCGCTACCCAGGGCCGAAGCCGCAGAGCAAAGAGACGGCTATGGTGATGCTGGCTGACTCGGTCGAGGCGGTCGTGCGGTCGAGCAGGGACCGTTCGCACGAACGGATCGATGAGCTGGTGGACGGCGTGATCCGGGAGCGCTTCAACGAGGGGCAACTCGAGGAGTCGGACCTGACGATGCGGGACCTAAAGACGATCTCGGAGTCGTTCAAGGCGACGTTGCGCGGGATCTACCACGAGCGGATCGAGTACCCGGCGCCGACGAAGGGGGAATTGCAGTCCTCGAGTGCGAGTGTGGCGTTTCTGAAGCCGCCGTCGGACCCGATGGAAGTGCCGCCGGCGTAGGCGGCGCGCCCGGACCCCCCCCACGAGCGACGGGTTCCGGAGCCGCGGATCGT
>JBBEAZ010000015.1:0-42760 GCA_040882565.1 Dehalococcoidia bacterium | reverse complement strand
CCCGCCCCCCACCCCACCCAAGAAGAAGAGTTTGTCCGGGGGACACCCCCAGACCCCCGGCAGCGTCCGTCGCTGCACCTCCAGGTTGCTGTGCCAACTAGCGGTCGCATACGGCGGACAGTCTGCTATCGTTCTGTAATCTCATGTAACGCCGGTAGGGCGCTTTCACTGCTATATTGGCTGCGCACTGAGCGTGCTTGGTAAGCGGAAAGAAGAGGTGTAGGCATGCAATTCAGCATAGGGCGACCATGGTCGCCGATAGTCAGCATTTTGCTCGTAATCGCTCTCGCGCTAGGCATCGCGGCTTGTGGCGACGATGACGATGACGGTGGGACCACCGCGCCGACCGGTACCGGTGGCGAGCCAACCGGCGGCGGCGACATCGGCGACGTAGACGTCATTAGTTTGTGGGGAGCAGAGGAGGAGGACAACCTCCGCGCGCTGGTCGCTCCGTGGGAATCTGAGACCGGCGGCAGCCTGAGTTACACCGGCACGCGCGACGATGTCGAGACAGTGCGCACCCGGGTGGAGGGCAACAACGCGCCGGACGTCTACTTCCCGGCCAACCTCGGCTTCTTCCGGGAACTTCAGGCCGAGGGTCACCTGATGCCTCTCAGCTCTTGCGCCAACATCGATATGGCCGAGATGGAGTCGATGTACGGAGCGAGCCTTGACGACTTCACGGTCGACGGCGAAGTCTACGGGTTCCTCTTCAAGAGCGGCATGAAGGGCACCGTCTGGTACAGCCCGCCGGCCTTCGAAGCAGCCAGCTACGAAATCCCTGAGACCTACGACGAGCTGATCGCGCTCTCGGACCAGATCGTCAGCGACAGCGGCACGCCCTGGAGCGTGGCCGAGTTCGCCAACGGGGGTACCGGGTTCCCCGGCTCCGACTTCATCCAGCAGTTCCTGATCAAGGAGTCCGGCCCGGACGTCTATGACCAAGTGGCTTCCGGCGAGATCCCTTACACGGATGACCGCGTGAAGGCGGCCTGGGAGAAGTACGGCGAGATCACGCTGACAGACGGCTACGTCATCGGTGGGGCCACGCAGGCGCAGGCGACGACGTTCTCCGAAGGCAGCCTGCCGCTGTTCGATGACCCGCCGGGCGCGTACATGCACTACCTGGGCGCCTTCAACTCCGGGTTCATCACGGACACGGCGCTGGGCTTCCCTGAAGGCCTGGTGGCGGGTGAGGACTTCGACTTCTTCCCGTTCCCGACGATCACTGACGAGTTCGCGGGCGGTGTGACCGGTGACGGCAACATCGCGATCATGTTCAACAACGACGAGACGACCTGCTCGTTCATGGAGCACGTCGCGACGCCGGCGGCCCAAGAGATCTGGGTGGCGGCGGGCGGCTTCCTCACGGTGAACAAAGAGGTCTCGCTCGACGCCTACCCGACAGAGATCGATCGCAGGATCGCCGAAGTGCTGGGTAGCTCCGATGCTATCTTCCGCTTCGACCTGGACGACGCGCAGGGTTCCGCCCCGCAGGGGGCCGTCTTCGAGGGCGTGCAGGCGTACCTCTCCGGAGGGAACCTGGACGACATCCTGGCCCAGATTGCGGCATCGTACGAATAAGGACTGCTGATTTCTGGTGGGGTAGCCCGTGTCAGGGCTGCCCCACCGGTTGATAATTCCGCGCGATGATAGGCCGAAGATGGTGGACGCCCTGGATCTGGCTTTCGCCGGCGGTGGTGCTGGTCTCAGTGTTCTTGCTCTACCCTGTGCTGAACACTTTTGTCACCAGCTTCATGGACGCCGACTCCGCCGGCGGCATCTGGGACCTGATCGATGACCCGGACAAGTTCGTCGGTCTCGACAACTACGAGTTCATCATCGACAACCCGCGGCCGCTCGTCAGCAATACGCACGCGGCACTCTACAACAACGCTTTCTGGCTGATCGTGTTCACCGGACTGACGGTGCCGATCGGCCTGCTGTTTGCCATGCTGGCGGCTCGCGTCCGCTATGAGGCGGTCGCGAAGTCCACGATCTTCATCCCGATGGCGATCTCGTTTGTTGCGGCGTCGGTGATTTGGCGTTTCATGTATGAGTTCAACCCGGATGTCGGCACCATCAATGCGCTCAAGACGGCCGCTGGGAGCGATTCGACGGCCTGGCTGCTCGACCGGGGTTCGCCCCAGACACCGTTCACCGATGCCGGTCCGGACACGGCGTGGGGGCCGTTGCAGGTGAACAACTTTGCGCTGGTCATGGTGGGCGTCTGGATGTGGGCTGGTTTCGCAATGGTCGTCCTTTCGGCCGGCCTCAAAGGCATCTCGACGGAAGTGTTGGAAGCGGCGCGCGTAGACGGCGCCGGGGAATGGCAGATATTCCGGCGCATCATCCTGCCCATCCTCTCGCCGACCATCGTAGTCGTCGCGACGACGCTGGTGATCCAGGCGCTCAAAAAGTTCGATCTAGTCTGGGTGATGACCGGGGGAAGGGCCGAGACGGATGTCGTCGCAACGCTCTTCTATACGGAAGCGTTCAGGCAGGGCGAGTTTGGGCGGGGCGCGGCGCTCGCCGTAGTGCTGCTCATGTGGGTAGTGCCGATCATGGTGATCAGCATCCGCCGCTTCCAGTTCCAAGAGGAGACGCGCTGATGGCGGGGAACGCCGGCGAAGTCAGCGACGCGGCGCCGGCGCCGCTGAGGGTGAGGCGTCAGCCGGTCGCCGCCATCCTGCGGCGGACGTTCCGGCGATTGCCACTGCACCTGTTGGTGATCTTCCTGGCTCTGCTCTGGAGCATCCCGACGCTCGCGCTTCTGCTCAGTTCGTTCCGCGAGCCGGGCGACGTCGTGACATCCGGATGGTGGAACGCATTCACCCACCCGTTCGACCTGACGCTGGCGAACTACGAAGACGTCTTGACGACGCGTTCGATGGACCGGGCGTTCATTAACAGCCTGATCATCACGATTCCGAGCACCTTCTTCGTCGTGCTGGTCGCGGCCTTTGCCGCCTATGCGTTCGCGTGGATGCAGTTCCCCGGCCGCAACGCCCTCTTCATAGTGATGGTGGGACTGCTGGTTGTACCGCTGCAGATGACGCTGATCCCGGTGCTGAGGCTGTACACGGACCTGACGATCGACGCGGAGATGCCACTGCTTGGCGGGCGCGTTTTTGGCACGAGCAGCTATATCGGCATCTGGATGGCGCATACGGCTTACGGCTTGCCCTTCGCCGTCTACTTGTTACGGAACTTCTTCGGTTCGATCCCGCGCGACATCCTGGAGTCGGCGTACATCGACGGCGCCTCGGATGCGCGCATCTTCTTCCGCCTGATCATTCCCCTTTCGATGCCGGCGATCGCTGCGCTGACGATCTTCCAGTTCCTCTGGGTCTGGAACGACCTTCTCGTTTCTCTGATTTTGCTGGGCGATCCGGAGCTGGCACCGATGACGCTGCGCATCAGTTCGCTGGTCAGCTCCTTCGGCACGCAGTACCAGCTGCTGACGGCCGCGGCATTCATCTCGATGGCGCTACCGCTAGCGATCTTCTTCGCGTTGCAGCGCTACTTCGTTCAGGGCATCCTGGCAGGTTCAGTGAAGGGCTAGGAGGGCGATGGCAAGCGTGACGTTCGAGCATGTATACAAGGACTTCGGAGGCGAGCAGCCGGCTGTGATTGACTTCGACCTCGAAATAGCGGACAAGGAGTTCCTGGTGCTCGTTGGTCCGTCCGGATGTGGCAAGTCCACGACGTTGCGGATGCTGGCGGGTCTCGAGGAGATCACTTCGGGCACGATCAGCATCGGCGACCGCGTGGTGAACGACGTGCCGGCGAAGGACCGTGACATCGCGATGGTCTTCCAGTCGTACGCGCTGTACCCGCACATGAGCGTCTACGACAATATGGCGTTCGGCCTTTCACTGCGCAAAGTGCCGAAGGAAGATATAAAGCTCCGTGTCGATGAGGCAGCGCGTATTCTCGGGATCGAGGCGCTTCTCAAGCGCAAGCCGCGGGCGTTATCCGGTGGGCAGCGGCAACGGGTGGCGCTGGGACGGGCGATCGTGCGCGACCCGGCAGTGTTCCTGTTCGACGAGCCCCTGTCAAACCTGGACGCCAAGCTGCGCGTGCAGACGCGGGCGGAGATCAGCAAGCTGCACCTGCGGCTAGGGACGACGTTTGTCTACGTTACGCACGACCAGGTGGAGGCGATGACGATGGCGACGCGAATCGTCGTCATGAACGCGGGTGTGATTAAGCAGGTGGGGACACCGGGCCAGCTCTACGACGAGCCTGCGAACATGTTTGTGGCAGGTTTCATCGGTAGCCCGGCGATGAATTTCTTCAACGGGGCGATCTCCGCCGAGGGCGGCCAGCTTTACCTGGATCTGGCGGGCTTCCGCCTGCCGGTGCCCGCTTCGCGAAAGAGTGACCTGGAATCGCGGGCCGGGCAGCCGCTCGTGGTCGGGATGCGGCCGGAGAACATCCACGCGCTGGAGTATGTGCCGCCCGGGATCGAGCACGCCGAGGTTGAGGCTGAGGTGGAGGTCATCGAGCTGCTGGGCAACGAAACAATCGCACACTTGACGCTGGGAGGGCGCACATTCCTTGCGCGGCTTGACCCGCGGGTGCAAACACGGCCCGGGCAGGCGATGACGCTGGCGTTCGATACGGAGCGAATACAGCTGTTCGATCCGGAGACCGAGGAGGCGATCGGGGCGCCGAAGCCGACGACGACGCCGGTCTAGCGTTCGCCGGAGACGCGGTTGAGGAAGGCGCCGAGGGCGGCGTTGAAGAGCTCCGGACGCTCGAATTGTGGGGAATGGGCGGCCTGGGGCACCACCGCGAGTTCCGCATCGGGGATCGCGGTTGCGAGGCGCTTCGCGGCGTCGACGAGGAAGCCGGCGTCGAGGTCGCCGTAGATGACGAGCGTCGGCGCTTCGATGCCCGCGGCGCGATCCTTGGAACCAGGCCAGTCAGAGAGGCCGTGCCAGGCGCCGATGAACGAGTCGACGGACATCTTCGAGAGGCGGACCGCGGTCTCGGCTGTTCTCTCGGCGGGCATGTATGGTGGTGCCGGGAAGGGCGAGGTGAGCTTCGAGACGGCGAGCATGCCCTGCTCTTCGGCGACCTTGTGACGGTAGTTGATCCAGATGGCGAGGTTGGGATTGGAGAAGGACGCGCCGAAGCCGTCGGAGGTGTCGTGTAAGGTCAAGGAGAGGAGGCGGCCGGGGCTGCGCAGGGCGATCTCCTGGGTGATGGCACCGCCCATGGAGTGGCCGAGCAGGTGGTAGCGATCGATGCCGACTTCATCGATGAGAGCTTCGACTTCGTCTGCGAAGTGTCCGATCGAGTAGGCGGAGCGGTCGGCTGGCGCTTCGGATTGGCCGTGGCCGCGGAGGTCGATGATGAGGGTGCGGAACGAGGGGGAGAAGGCGGGCAACTGGTGGCGCCAATCGGTGATGTCGCCGGTGTAGCCGTGGACGAGGACGAGCGGTGGGCCGCTTTCGCCGTGGAGTTCGAAGCTCAGTCGTACGCCGTTGATGGTTGCGTCTGGCATGGAGTGTCCCCTCTTGTGTAGTCCACGTTTGTGGCGTCACTATCCTACCAGCAAGGCGATCTGGGGGGTTCGTGCTGTGCCCCCCACCCCACCCCCAGGGGGATAGGGGTGTCGGGGGGACACCCCCCGCCCAGACGGGCCCGTAGGGAAACCCCCAAGCAGCGGCTCCGCTGCACCTTGGCGTGGGAGTGCCACGGCGGGCGTCGCCGCACACGACATGCGTTTGGGGTGGGGCTCCACTGGTGCACTCGGCTCGATGCTGTGCGGCCCCGCCCCCACCTCATAAAATTGGGGTGTCGGGGGGACACCCCCGAAGCCCCCGGCAGCGCTCCGCTGCACCTCCGCGTTGGATTGCAGCCGCGGGTCGCTGCACCCGGCGAGAGTTGGGCGTCAGCGTGGCGTGGGAGACGTGCCACCGGCACATCTCTAGGCGGTGGATGGCGCGAGCGGGATGTTGATTGGCCGGGGGAACACCCCCGAACAACCGGCAGCGCTCCGCCGTACCTTGAGTCAGTGCGGGGTGGATGGGTGTCGGGTTGTCGGTGCGTTGAGCGTTGTCTCGGTGTGGGAGTGGAGGCCTGCTGAGTCGATGGCCGTGGCCAGCTGGTGGGGGCAGCGCAAGCGTTGAGGGGATCGGGCGTGTGTTCGGGGAGTAAGGCCTCGCTACCAGGTTGGGGGAAGGCGCCGACGATCTGCTTGACGGGCGAGAGTCGCGACGCCCTATAATCGCGCCGAAACGAATAGAGCAGAAGGAGAGCCCGATGAAAGCTACTGAACTCATGCGCGAGCAGATAAATGCATCGCACGAAATTGTGGAGGGCACGGTTGCGGACCTGACTCCCGAGTTGTGCGACAACATACCCGGCGGCAAGGCCCACCCGATCGGGGCGCTTTACGCCCACATCGTGATATCGGAAGATTTCATCGTGAATATGATGCTGCGTGGGCAGACGCCGCTGTTGATGGGCGAATGGGCGGGCAAGACGGGCGCAAGCGAGCCGCCGCCGGCTCCCGGTGGCGACACTTTCGGGTGGGCGAACCGTGTGAAGCTGGACCTGGGGCAGGCGCGCAAGTACGCGCAGGCGGTGTACGCGAACACGCTGTCGTATGTGGACACGCTGTCGGAAAGCGACCTGGACAAGGAAGTGGACATTCCGGGGTTCGGGAAGCACTCGCTGGCGTATTTCCTCGGCATCGGGGCGCTGATTCACCCGGCGAACCACGTTGGGGAGATATCGGCGCTGAAGGGTGTGCAGGGGGCGACGGGGTACCCGTTCTAGGGGTGCGCTTTTCGCGTGATTGGCGAGGGGTCAGGCGTTAACGCCTGACCTCCTTCGCGTTTGCGTTTGGCTCCACTTTTGCCCCCGCGCGATGCTGCGCGGCCCCCACCCCCCGCCCCCCACATAAAATTGGAATTGCCGGGGGGACACCCCCCGGCAGCGGCTCCGCTGCACCTTGGCGTTTGGGCATCGCGTAGGTTGTGGCTGCGCGGCGGAGGTGGGGTTGTTGGGGGCGGGGCCGCGCTAACGGTCACGAAACAGATGTGGTGGCACGTCGGTGCGATTCGCGCAGTTGGGGGGTGTGCTCGCCTTCGCTGCGCCGAGGCCCTTCGTTCCTCAGGGAACGAGACCGCTAAGCGCGCCGTTGCCAGTATGTGGTGAAGGCGGCGAGGGCGCGGACGGCGCGTTCGACGCTTGGGTAGAGGGCGAGGCCGGCGGTGGCGAGGCGTTCACGCATATCGGAGACCATTTGCCAGCGGACTTGTTCGGGGTAGTCGGAGGGGCCGAGGACGACGGCGTAGGGTTTGCGGGTGCGCTCGCCGACTTTGATGAAGCGGTCGGCGATGCGGGGGAGAATTTCGGCGGCATTGGGGCGGCCGAAGGCCCAGGCCTCGTTCATGTTGGCGAGGAGAAGGTCGATTTCGGGGCTGTCGTCGAACCACTCGAGCACCTGGCCACCGCCGACGCCGCTGCTGGCGAGGATCGATTGGTCGACGGGGTTGGTGACCCAGCCAGCGAGGCCTGGCGCCCGTTCGGCGACTTTTGCTTCGACGTCGGTGGGCAAGGGAGGGACAGCGAGGCCAAGTTCCTCGCAAAGGTCCGCGGTCAGCACAGAACGGCCGCCGCCTGAGCCAACCATGCCGAGGCGCCGCCCTGTGCCCGGCTGCATGCGCGAGAAGGCGAGTAGCATGTCGATGAGATGCTCGACGGTATCGACGGCAAGGCAGCCGGCCTGGGCGAGGGCTGCGTCCCAGACGGCGGAGGCGCCGGCGAGCGCAGCGGTGTGCGAGGCGGCGGCGCGCCCGCCTGCCCGGGTCCGGCCACCCTTTAGGACGACGACTGGCTTGTTGGCAGACGCCCGCTTGAGCGCGTCGAGGAAGCGCCGGCCATCGCGGACGCCTTCAACGTAGGCGCCGACGACCTTGGTCTCGGGGTCGTCGCCAAAGTAGGTCATGAAATCGCTCTCGTCGAGGTCGACGCCGTTGCCGTAGCTGATCGCCTTGGAGAAGCGCAGGCCGCGCGGGCCGCCGTAGTGGGTGATCTCAAAGAGGAGGTTGCCGCTCTGCGAAAGGAAGCCGATGTTGCCGGGCTCGTGCGACATATCGCCCCGGAATGACATGCCGTGCTCCGGGTAGAGCAGGCCCATGCAGTTCGGGCCGATCAGCCGCACGCCGGCGGTGAGGGCTGCGTTGAGCAGATGTCGCTCGGCCTCGGCGTCTTCCTCACGACCGGTCTCGCTGAAGCGGCCGGTGAAGAGCTGGAGCGCCTTGACGTTGCGTTTGCCGCAGTCGCGAACGACGTCGAGGATGTGGTCGGCGGGGATACAGGAGATCACGTAGTCGACGTCGCCGGGGATGTCGCCGACGGAGCCGTAGACGGGCAGGCCGAGGATCTCGCCGCCCTTTGGGTTGACGGGATAGATGTCGCCCTTGAAGCCGAACTCCTGCATCGACTTCACGTAGTCGTAGCCGGGGGTGTCGGGGTTGGCGGAGGCGCCGACGACGGCCACGGAGCGCGGGCGAAAGATGGCGTCGATGCGGGCGAACGTATCGTCGGTCACGCGGATGAGACTAAGTGATGCGCCGCACGGAGGACAACCGCAGCCGGATGATAAAGTAGGCGCACGATGGGCACGAGCTATTCGCACATCACGGACGAGCAGGCGGACCTGATCAGGACCTCGCCGGTGTTCTTTGTGGCGAGCGCGGCCCCAGACCTGAGCGCTGGGCCGGACGGCCAGGGCGCGGTCAACCTCTCACCCAAGGGAGCGACGCCGCTGCACGTGATCGATGCGCACCGGGTCGCATATCTGGACTACACGGGCAGTGGAAACCAGACCGCGCATCATGCGGCGGCCGGCGGGCCGATCACGCTGATGGTGATGTCGATGGACGGGGAGAACGCGGGCATCGTGCGGTTGTTCGGACACGCGACGGTTTCGCCGGTGGAAGAGTCGCCACTGCGCGACCTGCTGCTGGGTGCGAAGGCGGACACTATCGAGCTGCCGGCGCGCCAGGCGGTGGACGTTGCGGTCGAGAGCACGCAGACGAGCTGCGGATACGGGGTGCCGGTGTTCGAGTTCGTCGCGCAGCGCGTGCGGTCTGAGCGAGGACGGCGTTACAAGCAGGCGATCTAGGCGCGGTGGCGTGGTATAAATTGGGTTAGGCCATGCGTTTCGCGGTGATTGTCTTCCCAGGCACGTGGAGTGACCACGATTCGCAGTACTCGCTGCGGTTGGCGGGACAGGAAGCGGACCTCGTCTGGCACCGCGAGACGGACCTGTCGAATTACGACGCGATTGTCCTTCCCGGTGGCTTTTCGTATGGAGACTACCTGCGCACGGGAGCCATCGCGCGGTTTTCGCCGGTGATGGAGGCTGTGGTGGCGGACGCGGGGGCCGGCAAACCGGTCATCGGCATCTGCAACGGGTTCCAAATCCTGTGCGAGGCGCACTTGCTGCCGGGGGCGCTGATGCGAAACGATTCGCTGCAGTACCGCTGCGAGTGGGTGAGCCTGCGCGCCGAGAATACAGCGTCCGCGTGGACGATGGGGCTCGAGCCGGGGCAAGTGATCAACGTGCCGATTTCGCACGGTGAGGGGCGCTACACGGCGGATCCAGCGGTGCTCGACGAGATCGAGGCGTCGGGGAGGGTGGCGTTCCGGTATTGCACTGCGGATGGCGACGTGACCCCGGCAGCGAACCCGAACGGGAGCGACCGCAATGTCGCGGGCATCGTCAACGAGCGCGGCAACGTGCTGGGGATGATGCCGCACCCCGAACGGGCGTGCGAGCCGCTGCTGGGCGGCGAGGACGGGCTGCTGATCTGGAAATCGGTGGTTGAGTGGGCAAGGGTGGGCGTCTAACGGGAGTTACAATCGCCGCCCCGCCCCCAGCCCCAGAAAAGGGAGGATTTTCGGGGGACACCCCCGAATCCCCGGCAGCGTCCGTCGCTGCACCTCTGCGTTGGCTCCACCAGGGTGTGGAACGAGGGATGGACCTGGCGAGGGGCAAAGTGTAGTGGCTTGCGACGCGATAGAGATACGCCGGCGTTAACTTATCCGGCGCCCGCGAGTTATCCTGTTGAGCGCGCAGCGCCCCAGCCGGGGGACGCGCTGAGACGAGCGCGATGACAGACGAATCCCAATTGTACAGTGTGCCGCCGCCGGAGCCGCCTGCTCCGAGCTATCCGGTTACGCTCGAAGCAGACCCACCCGGTGAGTTAAGCCGCCTCAGCACCTTCTTCCGCATCATTCTGGCGATTCCGCTCTTCATATTCGTTGCCGTGTTGTCCGGTGGCGTGGAAAGCAGCGCTGCCGACCAAACTCAGGACGGCTTCTACTTCTCGCTGGGCACGCTCGGGAGCCTTGTTGTGGCGCATTGGGTGGTGATCCTGGTGCGGCGACGGCCGGTGGGTTGGCTATTCGATACTATCGTGCACATCCAACGATTCAGCACTCGGGCTCTTGCCTACATTCTCTTGCTCACGGACAAATACCCGCCGTTTGAAGGCGAGTGGTTCCTGCGTTACGAGGTGGAGCGGCCCGAAGTATTGTCCCGCTGGAAGCTGTTGTTTTGGAAGGTGATCACCGCGATACCGCACATACTCATACTGATCGCGTTGTGGTTCCTTGTTGCCGTTGTTGTAGTGATCGCTTGGTTTGCGATTCTCTTCACCGGACGCTTCCCGGCGGGCCTCTATAACCTGGTTGTGGGGTGGCTGCGCTGGGAGGCACGTGTGAGCGCGTACGTCATGTCACTAACCGATGTCTATCCGCCGTTCAGCATGAACTAAGGGAAGGGAGCAAGGTTATGCAAGAAACCGCGACCGCAGCGCCAGGAGGGCCGGTATATCCTGTCCGTTTCGACGTTGAGTACTCGGAGAACCTCTCACGGTGGCTCATCTTCGTCAAGTGGCTACTCGCGATCCCGCATCTGATCATCCTGTATGCGTTGTGGCTTGTCGTGTACGTAATTATCGTGATCGCCTTTTTCACGATCCTCTTTACTAAGAAGTACCCAAGGGGGCTGTTCGATTTCGTGGTCGGAGTGTTGCGCTGGCAGGCGAACGTGACGGCCTACGTCGGTCTCATGCGAGACGAATACCCGCCGTTCAGCTGGGAGCCGGGCAAGTATCCGGTCACGTTCGAGGCTGACTATCCCCAGGAGCTGTCGCGCTTTGGCCCGTGGTACAAGTGGCTGCTTATCATCCCGAACCTCATCGTCCTCATCCTGGTGATGCTGGTCGCCTATGTTCTCTGGATCATCGCGTTCTTTGCGATCCTCTTCACGGGCAAGTTCCCGCGCGGGATGTTCGACTTCATCGTCGGGACTCTCCGTTGGAACGCGCGAGCCAACGCCTACGCATTCGACCTGTTGACCGACGAGTACCCGCCGTTCAGCATGAAGTAGAGGGCGCGCTCTGCGTCAGCGACGTCCGTGCGGAAATCGCTCGCCGACCAGCTCTTCGCTGAACGACCAGAGGGCTTCCGCATGCGCGGCATCCAGCGCGTAAGCGCGCACGCCGGTCATTGAGGTTGCGTCATCGGTGATCTTGGCAACGCCGCAATCCTCGCAGTAGCGGCCGCCTATTTCGTCGGCTGCGGCTATCCTTCGGCCGTAAACCACCGGTTGACGACCCAACCCACGAGCATCCGCTTGAACATGAGATCCACGAAGCCCAATCGTCACCCGACGAGTCCGGGCGTACCGCGGACGCCCGGAAACTCAGCATCGAGTTCTCCGACGGCAAGCTTCGAGTGCAGAACAGCGACCGTGTCATAGACGACGAAAAGCAGGCGCCAACCGGCGACGGACCAGCGTGAGGCTCAGATGTGGGACAGGCTCGAGCACATCGGCACCGGCGCCTACCCCGATACGGCGAGATTGCACCGGGCGCTCAGGACGGTGGTTTTGGTACTCGGGCTGTCGGATCCCATCGCGCTGCTGGTTGTCGGGCTCGCCACGGGACAATCTGGGGAAACGATCGTCTTCATGACCCTCCTTGGGCTCATCATCGGCGCCATGCTTACTTCCACGTTCCCCGGCAGGCGCTAGTCGTCAAACGACTGCGATCGGGGACTTTCACTCCCATTCCCCACCCCCTTGCCCTGCGCCGCCTGAGGGTTTCGCGGCCCACAGTCGCGGATCGTCGTAACGGCGGTGCATTGCCAGGCGTCCCTAGTAACAGCCGATACAGACGGAGGGTCTCCTATGCAAATCGAACAGAGCGTATGGACTAACGATGTCGGCTGGAGCTCGCTGGATCCAGCATCACTCAATCGAACCGCGAACATTTTCCTCGTTTTTGCTCCACGCCGAGCGCTCGCTGTGACGGTGACAACGTGGTCCCAGGCCTAACCCTTGGCAGATCTCCACGGACTCCTTCGCAGACAGATTAAGCGTCACCTCGGCTCGGACTGCAGCCCTGCTCAGGTTGAGGCTCTGCTCCGCGTAGTCAGCGACACTTACGGAGAGTTTGACTCTGACCGCGCCACGGTTGACAGGTCTCTCGACCTCGCCTCTCAGGAACTGCTCGAGCGCAACCGCAGACTCGAGGACGACGTTGGGACGCAACGGGAGACAGAGCACCAACTTAAGGAAGCGCTCTCGGTCCTGAAATCCACGGTGGATTCGACTGCCAACGCCATCCTCGTCGTCGATGCGGAGCGGCGCGTAACCCTGTTCAACGAACAGTTCCGGGAAATGTTTAATGTCCCGCAGGACATTAAAGATGCACACAACGCACCATTGCTGCTTGAGTACCTCCTGAAGCAATTGGTCGACCCGGACCAGGTCCGCGCCAGAGTCGAACAGGTTCGCGACGACCAAGGCGTTATTAGCTATGACGTGATCCATTTCACCGACGGTCGAACGGCTGAGTGGTCCTCGCGGCCGCAAATGGTCGATGGCTCTCCAGCAGGTCAGGTGTGGACCTTCAGCGATGTGACCGAACGTGCCAGCGCAGCACTTGCCCTGCAACGGAGCGAAGAGAAGTTCTCCAAGGCCTTCTATCGCAGCCCCCTCGCTATCGCTATTACTGCCACCAACGACGATACCTTCGTCGACGTTAATGACGCATTCCTCCAGCTCACCGGCTACGATCGTGACGACGTAATCGGCAAGTCAAGTCAGGAACTGAACCTCTGGGTGCGACAGGAGGATCGCCAGACCGTGGCGAGGCTGCTCGGCGAGCTGGACCACGCCCGCGAGGTGCAGGCACAGTTCCGCACGCGGGCCGGCCGAGTCCTGGAAGCCATCCTGACCGCCGAACGGCTCGAACTGGACGGGCGCGACTGCGTGCTGTCTCTCGTTCAGGACGTGACGGACCGAATACGAGCCGAGAACGCCCTCAAAGCTAGCGAGGAACAATTCCGCTCGCTCATCGAAAACGGTTCGGACATCATTCTTGTCCTCGGGACAGACTCAATGGTTCGTTACGCCAGCCCATCCGTGACACGCATGATGGGCTATGAAGTCGCGGAGCTTCAGGACATCGATCTCGTTTCATTCGTTCATCCAGACGATATCGTGGAGACTGAACGGTCGTTTGAGCGGGTGATCGGCACCAACGAGATTACGTGTGTGGAGATCCGTGCGCGTCACAAAGACGGTACGTGGCGCACGCTCGAAGCGATGAGCCAGGGAGTCCGCGACGCTGACGGGCAGTGGAGCGTCATCGTCAATTGCCGCGACATCACCGAGCGTAAGCGAGCCGAAGAGACTGTTCGTTATCTCGCGTACTATGACGCGCTCACCGGCCTCCCGAACCGCGAGTTGCTGCGCGACCGCCTCGACCTGGCGATCAGCCAGGCCCGCCGCAACACGGAGCGCCTTGCGATCATCTACGTTGACCTCGACCGCTTCAAAGACGTCAACGATTCGATTGGCCACGCCGGTGGAGATGAC
The DNA here is from genome assembly GCA_040882565.1 of Dehalococcoidia bacterium. Taxonomy (GTDB): domain Bacteria; phylum Chloroflexota; class Dehalococcoidia; order SM23-28-2; family RBG-16-64-32; genus CF-162. Next base: position 28,839 of record JBBEAZ010000015.1, on the reverse strand, counting down.
CTCCTGCGTTCTATTGGCGACCGCTTGTCCAAAATCTCCCGCGGGGGGGACACCATTGCCCGCATCGGCGGGGACGAATTTGTCCTTTTGCTCCCTCAGGTGGAAGGCATCCAGGAGGGCGTGAACTTCGCCAATCGCGCACTGGAGAAGTTTCGTGAACCTCAGTCAATCGACGGTCACGAGTTCCATATAACGGCGAGCATCGGCCTTTCCTTCTTCCCCGATGACGGCCAGGACAGCGAGGTCCTCCTCCGCAATGCTGACATCGCGATGTATCGCGCCAAGGATCAGGGCAGGAATAACCTCCAACTGTACGAACCCTCGATGAACGCGAGTATCCTCGCGCGGCTATCAGTGGAACGAGAACTGCACCAGGCGACCGTCAACGAAGAGTTCATCCTTTACTATCAGCCGGTCGCGGAGATCGCCACAGGACGGATCCTCGGCGCTGAAGCCCTGATTCGCTGGCAACACCCCGTCCGCGGCCTGGTCAACCCGATCGAATTCATCCCTATCGCTGAGGACACGGGCCTCATCCTGCCGATCGGCGCATGGGTCCTTCGCACCGCCTGCGCGCAAGCAGCCATCTGGGAGCGACAATGGCCGGGCTTCCGCATGTCGGTCAATATCTCCGCCCGTCAACTCCTCCAGCGTGAGTTCGTCTCCATCGTCTCGGACGCCCTCTGGAACAGCGGCCTCTCCGCGGGTGCGCTCGAATTGGAAATCACCGAGACGGTCGCGATGGCCAACCCGGAACGCACCGCGCATATCCTTTCGGCGCTCCAGAGTATGGGCATCCACTCGGTGATCGACGACTTCGGAACGGGCTACTCGTCGCTGAGCCACTTGAAGTGCCTGCCGCTTTTCAAGCTCAAGATCGATCGCTCCTTCGTCAAGGACCTCCCCGATGATGTCAATGATGCAGCCATCGCCTCTGCAACAATCGCCATGGCGCACTCACTCAACTTGATCGTCACCGCCGAGGGGGTCGAAACGGAGGCACAACTGGACCTTCTGAGTGATCGCGGCTGCGACGAGTACCAGGGGTACCTGCTGTCACGCCCATGCCCTGCCGACGAGTTCACACGCCTGCTTGAGGCGCACCGAGAACACCCGGTTTCCACGCCCCCGCCGAATCTGATGGCCAAGCGAGTGTAAGCGCCGGCAATCAGCCGCCGCCCACAAACGCGTCAATCTTCCACGATTCGTATGCTGGGCCCTCTCTGACTTTAGAGAAGCGCCGCGTCCTGATATAGTCAACCGCGCGGAAACCGAAACGGGCGTGCGCCCACCAGAAGGAGAACCATGAGCAAGAAGGTATACGTCGTTGGCGTCGGCATGACAAAGTTCGAAAAGCCCGGATCCAAGGAATGGGACTACCCCGACATGGCCAAAGAAGCCGGCACCAAGGCGCTCGCCGATGCTGGTATCCCCTATGGCGAGGTCCAGCAAGCCGTCGTTGGCTACGTCTACGGCGAGTCCACCTGCGGCCAGCGCGCTGTCTACCAGCTCGGCCTCACCGGCATCCCCGTCTACAACGTCAACAACAACTGCTCCACCGGCTCGACCGCCCTCTTCATGGGCAAGCAGCTCGTCGAGGGTGGCCTGGCCGATTGCGTCCTCGCCCTCGGCTTCGAGAAGATGGAAAAGGGCTCCCTCGGCGCCAAGTACATGGACCGCATCAACCCGATGGACCAGCACGTGAACGCAATGGTCCAATTGCGTGGTTTCGAGCCCCACCCCCCAGCCGCCCAGCTCTTCGGGAACGCCGGGCGTGAGCACATGGAGAAGTACGGCTCAACGCCGATGCAATTCGCCAAAATCGGCTACAAGAACCACAAGCACTCCACGAACAACCCCTACTCCCAGTTCCAGGAGGAGTACAGCCTCGAGCAGATCCTCGCCGCGCCGATGGTCCACGACCCGCTCACCAAACTCCAGTGCTGCCCCACCTCAGACGGTTGGCGGCGGCGGTGCTCGCCAGCGAAGACTTCGTCAAGAAGCACAACCTCCAGGACCAGGCGATCGAGATCCTCGACCAGGAGATGGTTACCGACACCCAGGAGACCTTCGACAGCAAGAGCTCGATCAAGCTAATCGGCAGCGACATGACGCGCGTCGCCGCCCAGCGGGTCTACGAGCACACAGGCCTCGGCCCCGAGAACGTCGACGTCATCGAGCTCCACGACTGTTTCTCCGCCAACGAGATGATCACCTACGAAGCGCTCGGCCTTGCCGCGGAAGGCACGGCCCATAAGCTGGTGGACGAGGATGCCTTCACGTACGGCGGCAAGGTCGTCGTGAACCCGTCCGGAGGATTGATCTCGAAGGGCCATCCCCTCGGCGCGACCGGCCTCGCCCAGTGCTCCGAACTAACGTGGCAACTCCGCGGCACGGCGGACAAGCGCCAGGTGAAAGACGCCAAGGTCGCCCTCCAGCACAACATCGGCCTTGGCGGCGCCGTCGTGGTCACCATGTACCGGAAGGGCTTCTAGAGCTCGACGCGCACGACGGTCGCGTCCGGGTCCCGCGCCCAGCGCCCGACCGCAATCTCATACGGCCCCGGCTCGACCACCCACGAGCCTTTGACCCTCACCGCCAGCCGCTCTAGCGGCACGTCAAGATGAACCGACGTCGCACCGCCTGCCAGCACGTCCACTCGCGCGAACGCAGCCAGCCGCCACAGCGGCCGCTCGAGCTGCGACCCGCGCGCCCCCGCGTACACCTGCACCACCTCCGTCGTGTCGCGCCTGGTTGTGCTCACCACGTTCGCCGACACCGCGATCGACCCATCAATCACGCGCACCCCGACGTCGCGAACTTCCACGAACCCGTACGTCAGCCCGAACCCGAACGGGTAGCGCGGTTCGCGACCATCGCGGTCCAGTAGCCACTGGCCGTGGAACAAGTCGTAGGTGATGCTCGTCGCCTCGCGGTCGAAGTGCGGCAGGTCCCCCGCGTCGCGCGGCACGACGAACGGCAGCCGCCCTGACGGACTCGCGCGTCCCAGCAGCACGTCGGCCAGCGCCCGGCCGCCCTCCATGCCGGGATACCACAGCATGACGATCGCCGACACTGCCTCGTGCCACGCCTCGACCATGATCGCGCTCCCACCCATCATCACCACGACGGTTTTCGGGTTCGCAGCCGCCACCGCCTGCACCAGCGCCTGGTCCGCCGCCGACAGATCAAGCGACACACGGTCGCCGCCAGTCGCGAAGCCTGGCGCCCTCTCGCGCGGTGCCTCTCCCTCGGCCTTCGGCGGGCGCTCCGGCATGCGCTCGATCCCCGTGCGCGGAGGCGCGTGGTCGCGCAGCAACTCCGGCTGCGCCGAGATGTACTCGCCTTCGTCCTCGTACGTGCACCCCACTACGACGATCGCAACGTCCGCGTCTCGCGCGTCCCGAACCGCCGCTTCGAGGTCGGCGCCATCCTCGGCAATCACCTCGGCGCCAGGCAACGCCTCCCGCAGCCCGTCCAGCGGCGTCACGACCGAGGGCGGCATCACATTGCTCGACCCGCGGTCGCCTAAGTTAGCGATTGCCGCCAACCGCCCCAGTACGACGACCCGCTTTAACTCGCCCCCATCCAGCGGCAGCAGCGAACCCTCGTTCTTCAACAACACGATCGACTTCACCGCCGCCTCGTACGCCAGTTCTCGGTGCTCCGCCGAGGCGGCCACTGCCGCATCCGGCGCCACCCGCGACAGCACCTCATCGAAGCGTAGCATCGTCGCGACCACACGCCGCACCGCCGCCTCGATGTCCGCCTCGGTCAGCCTGCCGTCCGCAACGGCCGGCGGCACGTGCTGAAAGCGCTGTTGCCGGAACGGCATCTCGATGTCGAGCCCGCTGCGCACCGACTTCACCGGATCACGCAGGCCGAAGATCCAGTCCGAGATCACGAACCCCTCGAACCGCCACTCCTCGCGCAGGATTTCCGTCAGCAACTGCCGGTTCTCGCCGCACCACGACCCATTGACCGAGTTGTACGCAGACATGACGCACGCCACGCCCACGTCCACGACTCGCTTGAAGTGCGGCAGGTACACCTCGTGCAGCACCCGGTCGTCTGCCCGCACGTCGATCTTGAAGCGCGCGTTCTCAATCGAATTCAGCGCATAGTGCTTGACGCAGGCCATCGCGTGCCGCTGCACACCCCGCGCCAGCGCCGCGCCCATCTCGCCGACGTGGTGCGGGTCTTCGCCGTATGTCTCCTGCGCGCGCCCCCAGGCCGGGTGCCGCAGCAGGTTCACGTTCACCCCGCCGAACAGGTTCGCGCCGCGCGACCGCAACTCCTTGCCAATCACTTCACCGATGCGCTCTTCCAGGTCCGGGTCCCACGTCGCCCCGCGCGCCATGCTGACCGGGAAGGAAGTATTCGGTCCGATCACGACGCCGCGCGGCCCGTCCGAGAACGCAATCCCCGGGAACCCCAACCGCTCCACCGCCGCGCCGTAGTACGGCCGGCCCATGTACCCGTCACCGGCGACGCGCGAGACCGCCGCCCCCGCCATCCGTATCAACCCCGGCCAGAAGTCCTCGTCCCCGTCCAGGCACTCGAGCTTCTCCTCGAGCGTCAGCCCGGCCACGAACTCAGCCGCGACCTCCGCAGCGTCCTCACCCGCCCGCACCCGCTCTCGCGCGTCGCCGTACGTCAGTGCCCCTTCGGGGTTCATGACGCCGCCCGGTGCACCGAGACTGCATAATCACCGCCTGCCTTCCAGACACCGCAGTCCCAGGTCGACCAACGCTCGGCCAGCACGAGCCCCGCGGACGCAGCGATCTCGTCGTAGCGCTCCAGGCTCAGGCGGTCGGCCACCAGCTGAAAACCGGCGATCAGCTGGCCGTCGGTGCGGAGGTGGCGCGCCATGCTCGCGACGACAGCGCCTTCAGTACCGGGCGTCAGGAAAATCATCACGTTCCCGGCCATCACGATCGCGTCAAACGTCCGGGCGAGATCCACCGTCGCCAGGTCAGCGAGCCGCCAGTCAACCTCCGGCGCCTTGCGCCTCGCCGTTTCCAGCATCTCTGCATCAATGTCGACGCCAACGACATCCACGCCTCGCCGCGCCAACTCTCGCCCAACGCGCCCCGTCCCACAACCGGCATCGAGCACCGACTCCGGCACGAACCGCAGCACGAATTCGGCTTCGCCGTGGACGTTCTCGCCGGCGGCGGCGCGGCGCTCGTACGTCGCGTCATACGTGTCGCCGGACACGCTCCGCGACTGCAGCCAACGGTTAGATTCGTCGTTCAACCACACGTCTCACTGACACACATCATCAACCTGCTCATGCGTTGGATGATACGCCGGGAGGCGCGGCTTAGCATGGGCAAAGAGCCGCCACAGCAAGGTGAGCTTGTTTGGCACTTTTTTCGAGGTTTGGCGTCGCCGAGCCTTGCACTCATGGCCATTCTCATTGAGAATGTAACCGTGGTTACATCCTTCGTAAAGCGGACTAGTGAGTGGGTGTTGCTGGCGTACCGGCTTCCACGCGAGCCTTCTACCCCACGTATCGCCCTCTGGCGCAAGCTTAAGCGTCTGGGCGCGGGACAGCTGTCAGACGGGCTCGTGGCGCTGCCCCTTGACGGGCGCACGAAGGAACAGATGGAGTGGTCGGCCGAGGAAGTCATCGAGGCCGGTGGCGAAGCCTCGATCTGGACAGCGCGCCCGGGGACCGCCGCGCAGGAACGCGTGCTCGCCCGGACGATGACTGACGCAATCGCCGATGAATACCGCCTCGTGATCAACGCCGCGAATACGGCGCAGGAGGATCGAGCCAACGCGCACCGGACGCTGGCACGACTACGCCGCGAGCTCCGGAGGATTCGCGCCCGTGACTTCTTCCCACCGCCCGAGCGCAAAGATGCCGAGTCTGCCGTGGAGGCACTCGGCACAGCGCTGGAGGTAGCGCCATGAGGTGGGTGACCCGAGCGGGCTGCCACATAGACCGCGTCGCCTGCGCCTGGCTGATCCGCCGTTTCATTGACCCAGAAGCCGAGTTTGTTTTCGTCAACGACCCCGACGAAATTCCTGAAGGCGCAACTGCCTTTGATATACGAGGCGTACCGCTGTCGCATCACGGCGGGCGCTGTAGTTTCGAGACGCTGCTGCTGCACTACGAACTGCACGAACCGGCCCTCGACCAGATCGCCAGAATCGTGCACGAGGCCGATCTCGGCGACGAAGTCTACGACGCCCCGGAGGCACCTGGAGTCGACGTGTTGATCAGAGGGCTATCGATGGTCCGGAGCGACGAAGAGATGCTCGCGATCACCGGGCCGCTTTTCGACGGGCTATACGAGTACTGCCTGCGCGCGACGCTGCTCGGCGGGAACCAATGAATCCGGACATCGTCAGGATCTTCTGCGCACAGGGACTGCGCGCGCTGGCATATGGTTTTGGCTCAGTGCTCCTCGGACTGACCCTCGCATCACGCGGTTGGTCGAGCACGGAGGTTGGCGCGCTGCTGACCGCCATCGTCGCGGGTACGGCGCTCATGTCGATCGTGATCGGCATGTTCGGCGACAGAATCGAGCGGCGGCGCGCTTACGCGTTGCTGTTCTGCGGGCTGGCGCTGTCGGGCCTTGCCTTCGGCCTGGCGGATGAGTTCTGGATCCTCGCCATTGTCGCGCTCACCGGGACACTTTCCACCGAGGTCGTCGAGTCCGGGCCGTTCACCTCGCTGGAGCAGGCGATGATCGCCGAGAGCGTGCCGTCCGCCCGGCGCGGGCGCACTTTCGCCCTGTACAACGCGGCCGCGACAATCACCGGCTCAGTGGGCGCACTGGCCGCGGGTGGGCCTTCCCTTTTGCGAGACGTGTGGCCCAACCTTCCGGCTGACCAGCGGTTCTTCCTCGCGTTCGTGCCGGTGGCGCTGCTGGGGGCCGTCGTCGCGCTCTCGCTCTCGGCGGCGGTAGAGACGACGGTGGCGCGACGCACGAGCTTTGGCGGGCTGGAGAAGTCGCGCGGTACGGTGTTTCGGCTGTCCGGGCTGTTCGCCGTCGACTCCTTCGCCGGCGGCTTCGTCGTGCAGAGCTTTATCGCCTACTGGTTTCGCGTGAAGTTCGGCGTGTCACCGGAAGTACTTGGGCTGCTCTTCTTCGGTGTCGGCGTGATGCAAACGGCATCGTTCCTGGCGGCGGGCCGTCTCGGCGAGCGCTTCGGCCTGCTCAACACAATGGTCTTCAGCCACATCCCTTCGAACATATTTCTCGCCGCCATAGCATTCGCGCCATCGCTCCCTGTCGCGATTGCGCTGTTGCTCGGCCGCCAGTCGCTCAGCCAGATGGACGTGCCGACGAGACAGGCGTACATCGCGAACCTCGTGGATCCGGCGGAACGCACTTCCGCCGCGGCCTACACCAACACGGCGCGGTATCTGACGCGTCCTATCGGCCCGGCCTTGGCCGGCGCTGTCCAACAGATCGCGCTGGGCGCGCCGTTCGTTATCGCCGGGACTCTGAAGGTCGCCTACGACCTCACGCTGTGGGCCTGGTTCCGGCGAGTCCCGCTCGAGGACGCGCCCGACCAGACCTCCGCCGTCGCAACCACCACTCCAGACGCCATCGCGAAACGGGGAGCTGGCCCGTGAACCAAGCGAGTCAGCTCCCCGTATTGAGCCTGTACCAATCACCAGAAGGAGGACCGAAATGAAGTGGATAACCCGGTCAAATCCTAAAGTGGACCGCGTAGCCTGCCCGTGGCTGATCAAGAAGTTCGTCGACCACGAGGCGGAGTTCATCTACGCGCCCGGCGACCAGGTGATGGAGATCGCCGAACGTGAGGGCGCAACCCCATACGACGTTCCCAACGTGGAACTCGGACACCAGGGCGAAGAATGCAGCTTCGACGCCATCATCAAGAAATACAAGCTGACTGATCCAGCGCTGGGCAAACTTGCCCTGATCGTACGCGGGGCTGACACATCGGCGAAGGACCTGACGCCGGAGTCCCGCGGCCTTGAAGCGATCGCAACAGGGTTCCAGATGAGCTATGAGGACGACCACCAACAGCTCGCAGCGGAGCTTCCTGTCTACGACGCCCTGTACGCATACTGCGAGAAGCTGGCGCGGTTCGCCTAGCCGGAGCTAACCCATTCCAGCCGACAGTTAGTGCACGATCGACGAGTAGACGATGTTCTTCAGCTGTCCCCGGAAGTTGAATGTGGCCGACGGTATGAGCTGTGTCATGAAGATGACGCACAGGTCCTCCTCGTCATCCACCCAGAAAATCGTCGACGCCGCGCCGCCCCAGTAGAAGTCGCCCGCGCCGATCGTCCCCGCCGCCACCGTGTCCAGCGTCATCGCGAACCCCAGCCCAAAACCGATGCCGTCGTAAGGCGTCTCCGAGAACACCCCGATCGCCATCTCCGAAAGCTCCTTGCCGCCCGTCAGATGATTCTGTCGCATCATCTCAATCGTCCGCGGGCCCAGGATGCGCGCGCCGTCCAGTTCGCCACCGCGGCGCAGCATCTCCGTGAAACGGAGGTAGTCCGCCGTCGTGCCCACCAGGCCGCTGCCGCCCGCGAACATCTTCGGCTCTTTCAGGTACTCGCTCGTCTGCGGATCGTCCATCAGGTTCAGCGACTTGTCCCGCGGGCGGCGCCAGTACCCTGCCGCCAGCCGGTTCGCCTTCTCCGGCGGCACGAAGAACGCCGTGTCCTTCATGCCCAGCGGCCCGAAGATTCGCTCACGCAGGTACTGGTCAAACGGCATCCCCGAGATGGCCTCGACGAGGTACCCGCACACGTCGGTTGCGTACGAATACATCCACTTCTCGCCGGGATCGAATCGCAGCGGCACGTTCGCCATCCTCTCGACGAACGAGCGCAGCGTGTCATCACGCCCGCGCTGGACGCCGAGCGCTGAGTAGGCCGCGTCCGCCGGGTGCAACGGGATGTCGACGCCCACCAGCCGCGCCAACCCGTCGCCGTACGAGAGTCCACTCTGGTGGCTCAGCAGATGCCGAAACGTCATCGGCGACTTCGGCGGCCGCTTCACGATGTTCTCGCCCTCGCCCGACACGTACACACCCATGTCGCGCCACTCCGGAATGATCCGGTGCACGGGGTCGTTGAGCTGGAAGTACCCCTCCTCGTACAGGGTCATCAGCGCCACCGACGTGATCGGCTTCGTCATCGAGTACAGGCGGAAGATCGTGTCGTCGGCCATCGGAGTCTCCCGCTCACGGTCCGCCATTCCCAGCGACTTGAAATAGGCGACGTGGCCGTGCCGCGCCACCAGCGTCTGGCACCCGGCGATCTTGCCCTGCCGGATGTAGTTCCGCTCCAGGTGCTCGGTGATCCGTTCCAGCCGCGCCGCGTCGAACCCGGCTTCCTTCGCTTCGATGTTCATGGTTGCCTCCGTTGCCTTAGCTTATCCCTGTCAGGCCGCTGTCCACAGCCAGCGTCTGCGCAGTCACGTACACACTTTCGTCTGAGATGAAGTAGAGCGCTGCGTAGGCAATCTCCCACGCTGTCGCCTGACGCCCGAACGGCGTCCGTGTGCGGGCGCGCGACGGCCGGCCGCCGGTTGTCGCCCGGCCCAGGGGCGTGTCCACAAGTCCGGGCGCGACGATATTGACGCGGATACCACGCGACGCGCCTTCAAGCGCCACATGCCGCATAACTCCGGCGAGCGCCGCTTTCGAGGCGTCGTACGCCGGCAGACGGCTTCCCGCGATCTGTCCCGCGATCGAGGAGATGAGCACGATCGACGAACCGTCCTCGAGCCGCGGCAAGGCAGCCTGGCAACAGAGCACAGGCCCGCGCAGGTTGATCGCCAGCGTGCGGTCCCAGTGCTCCGGCGTCACTCCCTGCAACCCGAGTTCGCCGATCCCGACACCGACGTTCAGCACCATGCCATCGATCCCCTTCATGCCCTCGCGCGCCTCGTCGACCATCCGGGTTATGTCGTCTGGCTTCGACGTGTCCGCGTGGATCGCGAAAGCGCGCCCCCCTTCGCCGGTGATCAAGTCGACCGTCTCCTGCGCGCTCTCGACGTTGATATCGGCGACCGCCACATGTGCACCCTCGCGCGCGAACAGCAGTGACATCGCGCGGCCGTTGCCGACCGGGTCGGTCGCTGCGTCGTGCACACGCTGTCCGCCGCCGACAACGAGGACCTTCCGCGTCACCAGCCGTCCGCGGCCGGGCGCCTGACCCAGCGACTCGCTGCTCGGGGGCCTCGTGTATCGCTCGTCGTCGCTCATGGTCTCTCTCCGCTCTCGCAATCTTCCGCGCTGCGTGGTATACGGTTACAGCGCGACGACGCGGCGCAAGACATCATACCGGCATCAAGGAGTGAACAACATGGCGAAGATCCTCTGCGTACTCTACGACGATCCCGTCGACGGCTTCCCCGCGTCCTACGCCAGGGACGACGTCCCGAAAATAACCGGCTATCCCGGCGGCCAGACGACACCCACGCCAAGCGCCATTGACTTCACGCCCGGCGAACTGCTGGGTAGCGTCTCGGGCGAATTGGGGCTACGTAAGTTCCTAGAAGGCCTGGGCCACACTCTCGTCGTCACCTCCGACAAGGACGGCGAAAACAGCGTCTTCGACCGCGAGCTAGCCGACGCGGATGTCGTCATATCGCAGCCCTTCTGGCCGGCTTACCTGACGGCGGAGCGCATCGCGCGGGCGCCGAAGCTCAAGCTGGCCATCACTGCAGGGATCGGCTCCGACCACGTCGACCTGCAGGCGGCGACTGAGAGGGGCCTGACCGTCGCCGAAGTAACGTACTCGAACAGCATCAGCGTCAGCGAGCACGTCGTGATGCTCATCCTGTCGCTCGTGCGGAACTACATCCCGTCCTACGGCTGGGTCGTCCGCGGCGGCTGGAACATCGCCGACGCCGTCTCCCGCTCCTACGACCTCGAGGGAATGGACGTCGGGACCGTCGCCGCCGGCCGCATCGGCCTCGCCGTCCTCCGCCGCCTCAAGCCCTTTGACGTCAAGCTCCACTACACCGACCGCCACCGCCTGCCCGCCGAAGTCGAAGCGGAACTCGGCCTCACCTTCCACCCGGACGCCGAGTCGTTGGTCAAGGTCTGCGACGTCGTCACGATCAACGCGCCGCTTCACCCCGAAACGGAGCACATGTTCAACGACGCCCTGATCGCGAAGATGAAGCGCGGCGCCTATCTCGTGAACACAGCCCGCGGCAAGATCTGCGACCGCGACGCCGTAGTGCGCGCCCTCGAGAGCGGCCAGCTCGCGGGCTACGCAGGCGACGTCTGGTTCCCGCAGCCGCCGCCTCAGGACCACCCCTGGCGGACGATGCCGCACCACGGCATGACGCCGCATGTCTCCGGGACCTCGCTGTCGGCACAGGCGCGCTACGCCGCCGGCACCCGCGAGATCCTCGAGTGCTGGTTCGAAGGCCGCCCGATCCGCGAGGAGTACCTGATCGTCGACGGGGGCAAGCTCGCCGGCGCCGGCGCCCACTCCTACAGCGCCCACTCCTACAGCGCCGGCAACGCCACCGCCGGCTCCGACGAGGCGAAGCGCTTCAAGCGGTAGCCGCCGACAATGTCCCGCCGCAACGACGAAACGCGTCGGGCGTAACAACCGTGCCCAAAGCCCGCCCGGTGCAGCGTGCCCGCTGCCGGGGGTCTGGGGGGTGTCCCCCCAGTGCCACAACCTCGCGGGCGGGTGGGTGGGCCGTACAACGCCCCGCGGGTTGCACAAGTGGGGAGCGGCAGCGCCCTGATTAGCGGAGCGCGCCCCGCAACTGCTCAAGATGCTCCCAATCGTGCCGCTCATGCAGCACGATCTGGAGGAACGCGCCGAGCGTCATCGGTAGGCCGTCGCGCAGTTGCTCGTCATCCTCCGTGAGGCGCGAAAGCAGCTCTTGCACCTCATCGCCGTCCGTCTGAAGCTCGGCGATCAGCCGCTCGACTGCCCAGGAGCGGCGCTCAGCAACCCGCCGCGCGTTCTCGCCGTCCGTGTCGACATCCATGACCGATGCCTCCAACGGCTCACACGCGACCACTTTCCGCAGAAGAGTCTGCGAGAGCTGATCGTTGCCGCCCGCGAGGTGCGCCAGGATGTCTTTGCACGTCCACCCTTCGACGCCGCTGTCCCACTCCCAGATGTCCCGCCGGACCGAACGCGTGAAGTCGATGACCAGCCGTCGGTCCTCGGCAAGTACAACGGCGACCGGCTCTACCCACGCCACGAACGTTCTCTGCGCCACTCGAATGTCCCGTGCGGATACTACCGCAGCAACGCTCGACCGTCTAACGCTGGGCGACGCGGCTGACGGTGTCCACGAGGAAATCCGGGTCGCAGGGCTTGGGCACGGCAGCGGCAGCGCCCAATTCGCGCCTCGCTTCCTCCGCACCATAGGCGGAGAGGATAACGACGCGCGTGTTGTATCCACGCGAGGCCATCTCGTGGTAGAACGCGCGCCCATCCATCTTTGGCATCTGCAGATCAAGTACCACAACGTCGAAGTCATCAGACTCCAGCTTCTCCAGCCCGGCTTGGCCGTCCTCGGCCGTGGCTACATCGAACCCGACCGACACCATGGAGAGGCGGAGCATCCTCAGCAGGGCCTCGTCGTCATCAATCACCAACACACGCGGCGAAGGTGCGGTTTCCGAGGCGGCTGACACTAGACCAGACTGTCCGGCGCGCTCGGCAGGCTGAACATGAAGTCGCAGCCACCCTCGGGACGGGAGTCCGCCCGGATCTGGCCGCCGTGCGCCTCGACTATTCGTTTGCAGACGGCCAGCCCCAGACCAATGCCTTTTGCTTGCGTCTTGGCCTTCGGCGAGCGGTAGAACGGCGTGAAGATATTCTCGGCTTCTTCAGGTTCCAGGCCGATCCCACAATCGCTGACGATGACCTTAACGTCGTCGCCCCCATCCGACCTAACTGTAATGTCAATCGGTGCCTCGGTTGGGCTGTACTTGGCCGCGTTGCTCAGCAGGTTGTCGATCACCAGCGACAGCATGGTATTCTGCCCGAGCACGATGGGGACGTCGCCCTCCGCACTGACGTTGACCCGGCGCGGGTGGCGGCGCTGGAATGAGGCGACCGCCTGCGTGATCAGTTGCCCCAGGCGGATCGGCTCAGAATCGAGCGGCTCATCTGCGTCCATCCGCGCCAGCAGCAGCAAGTTTTCGATGATGCGCTGGAGCTTCTGCGACTCGTTCGCCACGTCTAGCAGCGCCTGGTCCCTGTCGTCTTGAGGGAGCGTACCCCCGCGCCTGAGTATTAATAGCGCATTCCCGACGATCGTCGAGATCGGAGTCCGCAGCTCGTGTGACACCAGGCTGAGAAACTGGTCTTTGATCGCCATCGAATGCTTGATCGCTTCCTCTGCCTTCTTCTCTTCCGTGGCGTCCCGGAGGTCGACGACGGCGCCGACGGTGATGCCGTCGCGCAGCACGGGCGCGACGTTGCACAGCACGTGGTAAAGCGTCCCATTGGGGCGGACGAACACTTCCTCCAGCCCGGTCACTCTCTGGGCGCTCTTGTTCGCTCCATTGATCGGACATTCCGACTCCGGATAGGGGGTACCGTCTGGCCGCTTGTAATGGAGCAAGTCGTGCTTGACCTGGCCGCGAACGTCGTCGAAGCGGTAGCCGGTGATCTTCTCAGCGGCCGGGTTCATAAACTCGATCCGGCCCTCGTTATCGATCATCAGCAGGCCGACGGACATGTTCTGGGTGATGGCCTTGACAAGCTCCCGTTGGCCTTCTGCCTCGGCCTCCGCGCGCTTGTGCTCGCTAACGTCGACCATCACGTTCACAGCGCCCACGAGCGCGCCGGACGCGTCACGTAGCGGTGTCGGGAACGGCATGAAGAAGACCCGCGAACCATCCGGCCGCTCAGCGATCGCGACCTCGCCGCGCAGCGGCCGGTTCTCCTTGAGCGTTATCGCCATCGGGCAATCCTCGTGCGCCATCGGTGTGCCGTCGAGGTGGTGCAGCCGCCACGACCCGCACCATTCGTCGACGCCGACTTCCGGCCGCCGACCCCACAGTCGGACCGCTGCTTCATTGTAGAGCGTGATTCGTCCGGCCGCGTCTGTAGTGTAGACGGCGACGTCGATCCCCTCCATCAAGTCACGGTATCGCGCCTCACTAGCGCGCAGCGCTTCCTCCGCAACCTTGGCGACCGGGCTCTTTGTTTTTGAAACCACCATTGGAAGCCCCCCGGGGAAAGCCGAACGCTGAATCCCCTCTAGCCAGATATCAGAACGCTATTTGCCACAAGCATTATCCGTTCGAGGATAAGTATTCGAGATAGCAGACCCGTGCCAACGCCGTATCAGTTGCGTATACAACTGGCCGGTAGCCGCAAGCATCGCATCCCTTTACAGGCATACGCCCCTGCGGTACAACCGTCCCATGACTGCGCCCCTCGGCGTCGCGGTGATCGGCACGGGCTCCATCGCCAACGCCCACCTCTACACTTACCAGCGCGCGGAACGCGCGCATCTTGTGGCGGTTGTCGACGTGGACGAGACACGGGCCGCTGACGCCGCCAAACGCTTCGGAGCGGACCGCGTCCACACGGACTACCACGACGTGCTCGCCGCAAACGATGTACAGACCGTCAGCATCTGCACGCCGCCGTTCCTCCACGTCGAGATGGCCGTGGCCGCGCTCAACGCGGGCAAGCATGTGCTCTGCGAGAAACCCGTCGCGCCGACGCTCGCTGGCCTCGACGTCATCGCCGCCGCGGAAGCCGCCAGCGGCGCCACGTTCTCAGGCGTCTTCCAGTTGCGCTGCGGCCGCGGCGCGCGCCAGGTGCGCCGTTTGCTCGACGAGGGTCACTTCGGCAACCTGCACCTCGGCATCGCCGAGACCCTCTGGTTCCGCGACCACGACTACTACGACGTCCCCTGGCGCGGCACCTGGGAACAGGAGTGTGGCGGCGTCACCGTCAGCCAGGCGATCCACGTCATCGACGCGCTCATCTGGTTCCTCGGCGAGCCTGTCAGCGTCTACGCCCAGGCCGGCACCTTCCGCACCCGCACCGAGATCGACGACACCACGGTCGCGATCATCCGTTTCGCGAACGGCGCGATCGGCCAAGTGACTTCGACGGTCTCCGCCTTCGGCCCGGAGCGCGCGCGCCTCGAGGTCTACGGCACCGACCTCACCGCTGTCTCGCAGGGCAGCGCTTACGACGCCACCTCTGAGCTGTTTAGCCTCGGCGCGCCTGACCAGGCGCAGGCCGACGCGCTGGCGCAACGAATGGAAGCGGAGATCCCGGCTCCCTCGCGAATGCTGCACCGCCCGGCCATCGAACACTTCCTCGCGGCGCTGCAGGAAGGCCGCCGCCCCGAGATCGGCATCGACGAATGCCGCACCGCGCTCCAGGTGACCACTGCTATTTACAAGTCGGCGATGACCGGCGAAGTCGTCCGCCTCAAGTGACTACCTGATGCCCCGAATCCGCATCGAGTCCCCCGTCAACGTCCGCAACGCTGTCGCGCTCGGCACCGTCCCCGGCGACGCGCTCCCCGACGTGCCTGCCTGGCAGGCCGGCGACGCGCCCGCCCAGGTTACGCGCCTCAGCGACGGCACCTGCCGCGTCGGCGTCTACGTCAGCGAACTCGCAGCAGGCCGATCGCTTGACCTCGACCTGCAAACATCCGCAACCGCGCCCGGCCGTGGCATCGATCTCGACGACCAGCCGGAGAACGGCCGCATCGTCGTCAACTACAGCGGCTTCATGCAGACGATCTACCACTACGGCCCGCAGAACTTTAAGCCCCGCTTCTACCCGATCAGCGTCCCCTGCGCTCGCCTCGGCGAGATCGACGGCGACACGACGGTCTACCCGAAAAGCATCACGGACGACAGCCCACCGGACCATATCTGGCACCGCTCTCTCTGGTACGCGGCCGGTATCGTCAACGACCACGAGGATTTCTATCTCGAAAACGGCGGCGAGAGCCGCATTGTCCACAAGCGCTTCGCCGACGTCTACTCGGGCCCGGTCTTCGGCGGTTTCGAGGAAGACCTGACGTGGACCACCGCCAAAGGCAAGGACCTGCTCGCCGACAAACGCTGGTTCACGATGTACCGCCTGAAGGGCGCCCTCCGCCTCTTCGACATCGCCGCCGACTTCACCGCCCTCGACGCGCCGGTCACCTTCCACCAGACGAACGAGAACGCGCTGCCCCTGATCCGCGTCGCCGACGTAATCGACGAATGGGACGGCGGCACGCTCACTCTTTCCGACGGAACCACCGGCGGCAAGGACGCCTTCGCAAAGCGCGCCGAGTGGGCAGACTGCACAGGCCCGCTCGTCCGACGCCCCGGCCAGGACCCGCAGTTCTGGGGCATCGCCATGCTTGACCACCCCTCGAACCGCAATCACCCGAACGCCTGGTTCGCGCGTTCGTACGGGCCGATGGGCACGAACCTGCCGTTCTTTGACGGCGACCTGACCCTCCAGCCGGGCGAGACGTGGTCGCTGCGTCATCGCATCATCGTCCACGAGGGCGACCCCTGGCAGGCCGGCATCCCGGCGCGCTTCGCCGAGTACGCCCGGCCGCCCTCGCTTACACTGATCGGAGACTAGCCATGGACACGAAGACAAAGGCCGCAATATTCCGCAGCGTCAGCGCCATCCCGGAGGAGCGCGGCGTCTGCGGCTACCGCCGTCGTCTCATCACCAACGACGACACCGACACCGCCAACATCACCTACCTGCGCATCGACGACTCAAAGATGCACTACCACAAGACGATGACCGAGTTTTACTACGTCCTCTCCGGCGGTGGCACGATCACGCTCGACGGCGAAGCGAGCGCCATCACCGCCGGCGACCTCGTGATGATCCCGCCCGGCATCCGGCACACTTCCGACGGCGAGATGGACGTGCTGATCATGGGCGTCCCGCCGCAGGAACTGGACGACGTCCACTTCGACTAGGGCGATGCGCCATGTCGAAGTACTTCAACTACAAAGCGCTGGACCAACTCCGCGCTGACGTCGCCGCCCGCGGCGTCGACATTCGCCTCGACGACGACCTCGCCCCGCTTCTCCAGCCGCTCACCATCGCCGGCCGCATCGTCGGCAATCGCATGGCCGTGCATCCGATGGAGGGCTGCGACGGCACCCTAGCGGGCCTGCCCGGCGATCTAACCGAGCGCCGCTGGCAGCGCTTCGGCGGAGGCGGAGCGAAGATCATCTGGGGGGAGGCGACCGCCGTCGTCCCCGAAGGCCGCGCCAACCCCCGCCAACTCCTGCTCAGCGACGACACCGCGCCCGCCATCGCGCGCCTCCTTGCGGGCACGCGCAAAGCGCACCGCGAGCGCTTCGGCCGTGACGACGACCTCCTCGTCGGCATCCAACTGACGCACTCCGGCCGCTGGAGCTACCCGCGCCCGCTGATTGCCCGCCACAGCGCCACCCTCGACCCGCTCAAGCACATAGTCCCGGACGACCCGGTCCTCGACCACTCTTACCTCGAACGGCTCACGGAGGCGTACGTGGAAGCAGCCATCCGCGCTCGCGACATCGGTTTCGACTTCGTCGACATCAAGCAATGCCACAGCTACCTCCTGAATGAACTCCTCGGCGCGCGCACGCGCCCGGGCCCCTTCGGCGGCTCCTTCGAGAACCGCACCCGCTTCATCCGCGAGTTGCTCGCCCGCATACGCTCCGACGCGCCGGGCCTCATCCTCGCCACCCGCCTCAACGTCTACGACGGCCCCCGTTACTCCGGCGAACCAGGCCAGCCCGGCACGCCAATGCCCGACCCCGATAACCCCGGCTTCGGTGTCGCCGTCGACGGCCTAGAGCCCGATACGACCGAACCACTCGCGCTCATCGGCCTCCTCCGCGAGTACGGCGTGGCGATGGTCAACGTCACGATGGGCAGCCCGTACTTCAACTCGCACGTCGGCCGCCCCTTCGAGCGCGCCCCCATCGACGGCTACGAGCCGCCCGAGCACCCGCTTGGCGGCGTCGAGCGCCACTTCCGCCTGACGGCGGCCGTGCAGCAGGCGTACCCGGACCTCGCCGTCATCGGCACCGGGTACAGCTGGCTGCGCCACTACGCCGCCAACGCCGGCGCGGCCAACATCGCCGCCGGCCGCGTCTCCGCCATGGGACTTGGGCGAGGCGCCCTCGCCTACCCAGACTTCGCCGCCGACGTCGCCGAACACGGCGCAATGGCAGACCGCAAGTCCTGCATCGGCGTCAGCTACTGCACCGCCCTCATGCGCGCCAAAAACAACGACCTCGGCCAGTTCCCGGCCGGCTGCGTCCCCCGCGACCCCCTCTACGCCGAGCAATTCAAACTAACTCAAGGCCACTCGCCGCGCACCGCGTAGGGGCGCAGCAACCGTCCCCACGCATCGCACCCACTCCCGCCTTCGCGGTTGGTGCGCCCCAACGCCCCTCCGTGATCCGACACCCCGAGCTCGCCTCCGCCCTCGACTCCCTACCACCTCTACCACGTCGCCCGCGCCGACCTCCACCGCGCCAGCCGCCACACCGAAGCCGCAGAGGCTTACCGCCGCGCGCTGCTGGCAGACAACGCCACGGAGCGCGCTTACCTGGAACGCCGTCTGCGCGAAGTCTCGGCGGTCCCTGATCATCGGCGCCCTGAAGGTATCCGCCAGTCCGGCCAAAGCGCTCATCGCTTAGACGGCTTGCACCCGCGTCATCGGCAATTACCGCCAGTTCTGGGTTGGCCAAAGCAGGCCGCCTCCGCCGCCGGCGAAGGCGCAGCCTTCGCCCTCGGCATCCGCAAATACCTCGAAAGCCACGCCAGCGGCCTCCCCCGCCGCGAAGACATCGAAGAGATGGCGGCTGCGTCGTAACGCGTCACCGCTGCCGGGCGGTTCCCTAAACCGGCGCGCCCGGCGCCACCAGCGGCCACGGCTGCGTTCGCTCCATCGCCAGCGCCAGGTCCAGCAGCAGCGCATCGTCGTGCCGCCGCGCGTACGCCTGCAACCCAATCGGCAGCCCGCTGGAATTGACCCCGGCCGGAATCGAAATCGCCGGATATCCCGAGAGGTTCGCGGGTATCGTCAGAGCCCCCGCATTATAGGGGCTGACGACAACCTCGCCCACCTGCGAAGGCATCGGCCCCTCAGCCTTGAACGGCTCCATCGGGTTCGTCGGGCACAGCACCACGTCGACCTGCTCGAACAACGTCGCCATCGCCTCATTCATCTCGATCCGGAAGCGCTCCACCGACGCGCCGTGCCACGCACGATACGTTGGCGACGCGCGCATCCCGAACGCTATCTCGAACGTCAGGTCATTCTCACAATCAGGCCAGTAGCCCTTGAGGTCGTTTACCAGCGACGGCAGACCCGCGCTTGCCCACGCCGTGCCGTTCTCCGGCACCTCTATCGCGATGTCGACACGGCTCATGCCGGTCGCCTCGATCAGCGCGTCCGCGGCCGCCGTGACGATGCTCGCCACCTCCGGGTGCACGATCGCGTTCCCCAGGTCCGGCGAGAACGCGACGCGGAGCCCGCGCAAGTCGGCCTTGCCCAAGTTCGCCTCCCAGCCCTCCTCGCGCCGCGGCAGGCTCAGTGGATCGCGGACGTCGTAGCCCGCCGTCACGTCGTACCAGCGCGCAGCATCGCGCACGGTCCTCGCCACCGTACCCTTCACCGCCGCCAACATCCCATACGCCGTCCGCGGCCCCTTCGGGATCCGCCCGTACGTGCCCTTCATGCCCACCAGCCCGCAGTACGAGGCAGGGATCCTGATTGAGCCCCCGCCGTCGCCCGCCGTCGCCAGCGGCACCAGCCCACCGGACACCGCCGCCGCCGAACCGCCGGACGACCCACCGGGCGTGCGTTCCACGTTCCAGGGATTGCGGGTCGTGCCCGACAGCTTCGTCGACGTGTACGCCACGAACCCGAACTCAGACAGCGTCGACTTGCCCACGATCACGGCCCCCGCGGCCCGCAGCCGCGCGACGCTCGTGCAATCACTCTCGGCGATCTTGTCCTTGAAGACGACCGAGCCGTGGGTCGTCGGCAGCCCGCCCACGTCCTCCATGTCCTTCACCAGGATCGGCACGCCCGCCAGCAACCCGGGATCTTCACCGCGCTTCACGCGCTCATCGACCTCCGCCGCCGCCCGCCGCGCACCCTCCGCGTCCAGCGTAACAACCGTGTTCAGCTCCGACGCCGCGATCGCGTCCAGCGACGCTTCAACGGCGTCAGCGGAGCGCACTTCGCCGCGCCGCACCGCATCAGCGAGCGAGGAGCCGTCTTCAAGCCAAACGTTCATCGTGAGCGGGAGTATACCGCACCTTATGGCGGCTTACCCGAACAACTCCTCAGCCAAGTCCCTCTTGTCCATCTCGAGGTGCTGAGCGATTTCGCCGAGTATCCCATCGAGTGTACCCACCGACAGAGCACGGTGAGAGGGAATCGTGATGCTGTGCTCGCTGCTACGAATTCGCGACGTCAGTCGCACATGGCTGCCGGTCTGGCGTACCGTCTCGTATTCGTACCGCCGCAGCAGCGTTGCCAACCGCTGACCAGAGAGATCTCGGGGCAGTTTCACGCGGTGATGACTTCGTCGCGAACGAAGTGCAAGCGGATGACCTGGGGTCGCTCCTCATCATCAAAGTGGCAGCGCACCGCGTCCTGCACCATCGACTTCAAATCGTCAAGCGTCTCGCCCGACGTGAATATCGGATGCCCCAGCGCTCGGGCGTCATATCCGCCCTCCGGCGCCTCGGTCACGCTGAAAATTATCTCGCTCTCAGCCATCTGCAAATAGTATACGCGGCGCGCTGTCGCCGTGAGTCTCGCCCAACAAACTACGGGTGCAGCCGGTAGAACCGGAAGAAGTCCGCAAACACCGGTAACTCCTCGGTCCGGGCGAACCCCGCCGCCTCCGCGTACTCGGCCAGCTTCGCCGGGCGTAGCACTGTGCCCGTACCCGCCGACGGTGTGTCCGCCATCCCCGCGGGCAGGCAGTGTAGGATGCTCCAGCCATACATCATCCACTCCAGCTCGCTCCCCGGCGGGTCGAACTGCTCGCCGACACGTTCGTCGATCACGATCACCGTGCCACCTTTCCCGGCGAGCTGCCGCATCACCTTGAGCGCAGCGATCGGGTTCGACATGTCGTGCACGCACTCGACTGCCAGCACGAGGTCGTACTGCCCCGCCAGCGCCGGATCTCCTGCGTCGCGCACCTCGAACTTCACGCGGTCAGCTACCCCGTGATCCTCTGCGTTCTTCTCCGCCGCAGCGATTGACTGCGCGTCCAGGTCCAGCCCGTGCACCTGCACGTTCGGGTACGCCTTCGCCAGCCCGATCGACGACCAGCCGGCGCCGCAGCCGAAGTCGACCACCCTGGCCGGGGGAGTCGCCTGCAGGCGCGCGTGCACCTCCGTCACGGCGGGCAGCCACTCCCCGCCGAGGAGTTGCAGCAGCGGCGCGCGGTTCACACCACCCTGCCCTTCGAGAACGTCCTGACCGTAGTCGCCGTAGGGAATGCCGCCGCCGTTGCGGTAGACGTCCAGCAGCCGCGGCAGCGGGCTCACCGCCCCGACGAGCAGCTGCACGAACGGCGACAGGTAGTTCAGGCTGTCCTCTTCAACGAGCACCTCGGCGTGTCCCTCCGGCAAACTGTACGCGCGCGTCTGCCCATCGCCATCCTTCGCCCCAACTTCCAATATGCCTGCCACCGCCTGCTGCTCGAGCCACTCACGCACGTATCTTTCGTGCGTGCCCGTTGCCTCCGCCAGTCGGGACGAGATTATCGGCCCGCCCGCCAGGACGCGGTAGAGCCCCAGCTTGTGCCCCAGATAGATGCTGAACACGTTGAAGAATCCCGACGCCGAGCCGATGATCTTCTCGACCAGCGCCGTCGCTTGCTCTTCCTTCGTCACCGTTGTCCTCCTGTGACAGCCGCTCCGCGCATCTGCGCCGCCGAAACTCCGGCGGTCGACTCGATGATACGGATAGCGGCGCGCGTAACCGGCACCAGGCTCGGTCTGTGAATCTTGTCCATCGTGTCCATCGAATCGAAGAGGTAGAACGGCGCCGTCAGGTAGTTGACGATCGGCACGCCCGCCAGGTGGAAGTCCCCGCCGTCCGTCGTCGGCCGTTCGCCGAAAACAGTCGGCGACATGATTAGTGAGCGCCCGAGTCCCTCCGCCTCGATCGCGGCCCGCACGTGATCTTCCAGCGGCGCGATGCGAGACGTGAACCACCAGCGAGCCTCGGGCTGTCCCGTCGGCTTCAGCTCGCCGGTAGCGTCCGAGTATTCGTTCGCCGCGTGCTCAAGATGAACCTCGAGCACAGTACGCTCGAGCTCGGCAGTGTGGTTGGCGATGAACGCCTTCGTGCCGGCGCCACCGGCCATGTGCCCGGCGTTCAACAGGAACACCAGCCTGTGCGGCCTCTGCGCCGGTTCCACCTTCGTCCAGTACGCCGCCTGCGCCAGCACAAGCGCGATACCGGACGAGTCCTCCACCGCCGATGACCATGGTCCATCGTGATGGGAGCCGATGATCACGATCTCCTCGTCGGCGCCCGGCAGTTCGCCGATGATGTTGTACGAAGTGATCGGTTCGCGCACAGCATCGACCGTCAGCTTGGCCCGGACGGAGCCCGCTTCGAGCGCATCGCGCAGCTTCTGCCCAGCGCTGCCGCTGATCCAGACGCCGGGCAACGCGCGCTCGACAGCGTCATAGGGCACGTAGTATTCGTGCGAATCGCCCGGATAGCCGGAGAGGACGCCGATGAACGCGGCGGCGCCGGCCGCCATCGATGGCTCCATCACACCCATGATCTCGCGCCCAAAGGGCAGGATGTGCTGCGCGTCTGCGAATGTGCCCTCCGGGTCGTAGTACCACGTAGCGAGGTTCGCCAGCACCATGTGCGGCGGTCGCTGCAAGCGGACGTCGTAAAGCGAAACGGCGCCCTCCGCCTGGCCCGGCGTTGCAGGATCGAACGCGACAAGCTCCGCCTCGACGCCGCTTGTCGATGCGCTGTGCGGGAGCGGGAAGCAAGGCACGTCGAACGCTTCGCCTCCGTTTGGTGTAACGCTTAGCGTCGCCGACTTCGGTTCCCAGTACGGCAGGTCGACCGGCTCGGCGCGTACGTTCTCGAGGCCGAGCTCGCGGAAGCGCTCCTGACACCAGTCCTCGGCCCAGCGGTCGGCCGCGTAGCCGGGCCGCCGGATGCCGTGCGAAAACACCTCCTCGATCCAGGAGTAGATCGTCGCTTCGCTGGGGACGATTTCGTCGCGGGGCATCGGTTCTCCGGGGCGATTATAGCCGTCGCCGCCGGTGTATGCTTTGCTGCGCATCACGAAGGAAGGGGCGTACACCAAATGGCGAAGAAACTCAGCGCAGGAATCCAGGTTGGTTTCGGGCGGGAGAACTGGGAGCAGGCCGTCGACTTCATCGTCGAGGCGGAGAAGCTCGGCGTCGGCTACGCCTGGTCGGCCGAAGCCTGGGGCTCGGACGGCATCTCGCCGCTCGCCTACGTCGCCGCCCGCACCTCGAAGACAAGCTTGGCACCGGCATCCTCCAGGCGGGCACCCGCACCCCTGCCCTCATCGGCATGACCGCGCAGACGATGAATGCGCTCACGGGCGGCCGCTTCCTCCTTGGCCTCGGCACCAGCGGCCCGCAGGTCATCGAAGGCTGGCACGGCATCCCCTTCAAGCGCCCCGTCCAGCGCATGCGCGAGATCGTCGAGATCGCCCGCATCGTCCAGAGCGGCGAGAAGGTCGCCTACCAGGGCAGTGTCTACACGCTCCCGCTCCCCGGCGGCGAGGGCAAGCCGATCCGCTCGGCGATGGGCGCCAGCGACCCCGTCCCCGTCTACCTCGCGACCCTCAGCCCGAAGAGCCTCGAGATGACCGGCGAAATCGCCGACGGCTGGCTGGGCACCTCATTCATGCCTGAGCACGCGGACGTTTTCTTCGACGCCATCCGCGCCGGCGCCAAGCGCGCCGGCCGCTCGCCGGATGACCTCGACCTCCAGGCCGGCGGCGTGGTCGCCTTCTCCGACGACGTTGACGCGCTCTACGCGCCGCGCAAGCCTGGCCTCGCCTTCACCCTCGGCGCGATGGGCTCGAAGCAGCACAACTTCTACAACATGGCCTTCCAGCGCGCCGGCTACGAATCCATCGCCAAGGAAGCGCAGAAGCGCTGGATCGAAGGGGACCGCGAAGGCGCAGCCGGCCTCGTCCCCGACGAGATGGTCAAGCAGACGAACCTCCTCGGCACCGACGACATGGTCAAAGACCGCATGCGCGCCTACCGCGACTGCGGCGTCACCACCGTCCGCGTCGACCCCGAAGGCAAGGGCATCGCCGCACGTCTGGAAACGCTGGGCCGCTGCATGCGCCTGCTGGACCAAGTCAACGCCGAGATGGCAGTCGCTTAGCTTGGGGTAGTGGTCAACCGGACTCCGCAAAGTCGCAGAGAAAGGTTGCACCGCGTAGACTCGCACTAGTCAGGTGTTCCTTCCTGCAACTCTAGCTGCTGCGGGTCGTATTCGAACTCCGCTGCCTCCCCAAATTCATTGAGTGTGAAGCGGTCCAACAACTCCAAGTTGGGTACGACAGCCCCGTCCTCAATTCGCACAAGTTCTTGCTCCTTCAGCATGGCGATGTCTCGCTGCAAGGTTCGAGTAGATACCTTGCGGTAGAGCGGACTAGCTGCTATTTCCGCGAGCGGCATGGGATCGCGCCCCATTGCGATGAGAAGGTGGAAGATACGCGCCCCGGCTTTCGTTCCCAGCCTACCCGTGTGCTGGAACATCTCTCTGGCGTAGTCTCGAAATGAGATCAATCTGACTTCGTCAACAACCTGGGCGTGAACCGCCTGAAGCTCCTCGACCAATCCGTTAAGTCCGAACCTAATGAACGGGGTGAGATCGTTCTGCGAATTGAAGCGCGCATTGTCCAAATGCCAGACGTAGTCAGGGCGATGCTGATAGTAGTAATTTGCTAACGAGTAGAAACCCCTCGCGTTCACATTACCCTGATAAAGCAAGAAACTCTCAAGCGCGCGCGACGTGCGGCCGTTGCCATCCCCAAATGGGTGGATGCTAATGACGTAGAAGTGAGCAGCGAGCGCCCTTATGATGGGATCCCAATTCGCCGCAGGCGGAGAATTCAGCCAATCGACAAATTCGGTCATCAGCCGCCGAACTTCGTCGTGAGGTGGAGCCTGGTAGTCTGCAGCGCTCACAGGGCAATTCCGGTACTTCCCTGGCTCATTGCTTTCGTATGGGATATTCCTAGTGGTCAGTTCGTGAATCGAGCAGATTAGGGTCTGCGTGATGGGATGATTTGGATAACGCTTGAGAATGCTGGCGACGTATAGCATCACTTGTTGGGCGTTCTTTACTTCTTGCTCATCGCGTTGGCGTGCCTGCGGGAGCGTCATGCGCGCTGGCGATCGCATAATCTCACGCACCTCGGCAGTGGACACCTCCGCACCTTCGATCGCGGTTGTGCCCCTTACTGCGCGCATGATGTTCATGGCGTCCAATTCGACCTTCAGGTAAGGCGGGATGGGTATTTCTTGAATGACCGTGGAAAGAGCGTGGGCTCGCTCAATCTGCCGGACTATGTCCGTACTTGATAAGTCCACAGACAGGCCAAAGTGAACGTCCCAAGATGGCAACTGTTGCTCCCTTCTAGCGACAATGTCGCCGACAGTGACGTTCTGTTGTTGGCTTATTGTAGCTGTAAAAGTGCCCGTTATACAACGACAAATGGCGCGACATGTCGCATGTTTTGTCGCACCTCTGTCCTACCCTTAGGGCAGTCAACGCCGAGGCTTAACTTAGCAAGCGCTTGACAAAGCGCTCGGGCGATATAATGTGTAACCACACAACATGACTCAGACCACCCAGGACAAGACCGCCGTTCGCGGCCCCACTAAGTTCCTGATCAACGGTCAGTGGGTCGAGCCCGCTTCCGGCAAGCACTACGACGACGTCGGCCCCACCACCGGCGAGACGATCGCCCGCGTCGCCGAAGGCAGCGCCGAGGACATCGACCGCGCCGTCAAAGCCGCCCGCGCCGCATTCGAAGGCCCCTGGTCAAAGCTCCACCCCGCCGACCGCGGACGGATGCTGATCAAGCTCGCACAGCTGGTCAACGACAGCGCCCAACAACTCGCCGAAACCGATGCCATCGATGCCGGCAAGCCGGTCACAAACAGCCTCCGCGTCGACATCCCTGCCGCCGTCGACTGCTTCGAGTACTACGCCGGTTGGGCTGACAAGCTCCACGGCGAAACGGTGCCCGTGCGCGCCCCCGCGTTCACCTACCTCCTCCGGCAGCCGGTCGGCGTGATCGGCCAGATCATCCCCTGGAACTTCCCCGTGATGATGGCGGCATGGAAACTGGCGCCCGCCCTCGCCTGCGGTAACACCGTCGTCCTCAAGCCCGCCGAGCAGTCGCCGCTCTCAGCGCTCAAGCTTGGCGAGCTCTGCCTGGAGGCCGGCATCCCCGCCGGCGTCGTCAACATCGTCACCGGCTTCGGCGAGACCGGCGCCGCCCTCGTTGAGCACCCGGACGTCGACAAGATCGCCTTCACCGGCAGCCCCGAAGTCGGGCGCATCATCGTCCGCGCTTCCGCCGGCACGTTGAAGAAGGTCTCGCTGGAACTCGGCGGCAAGTCCCCGAACATCATCCTCGCCGACGCTGACCTTGACGCAGCAATCCGCGGCGCGGCCGGTGGCGTTTTCTTCAACCAGGGGGAAGTCTGCAGCGCCGGCTCCCGCATTGTCGTTGAGCAGGGCATCTACGACTCGTTCGTCGATGGCCTCAGCCAGCGCGCCAGCACGATCAAGGTCGGCGACCCGCTCGACCCCGAGACGTACATGGGCCCCGTCGTCAACGACGAGCAGTTCGACCGCGTGATGAGCTACATCGAGATCGGCAAGGGCGAAGGCGCCCAGCTGATGACCGGTGGCGAGCGCATCGGCGACCGCGGCTATTTCGTCCAGCCGACTATTTTCGCCGGCGTCGACAACGGCATGCGCATCGCGCAAGAAGAGATCTTCGGCCCCGTCGCCAGCGTCATCCCGGCGAAGGACGCCGACGAGGCCGTCCGTATCGCCAACGACACCTGCTACGGCCTCGCCGCCGCCGTCTGGACCCGTGACGTGGCCCGCGCCCACGACGTCGCCCACCGCCTCAAGGCAGGCACCGTCTGGGTGAACACATATGGCGCGACTGACACGCGCTCGCCGTGGGGCGGCTTCAAGGACAGCGGCTTCGGCCGCGAGTTGGGCAGGCAGGCGCTCGACCTGTACACTGAATACAAATCCGTCTGGATAAACCTTAAATAGCGAACAAAATCACAGGAGGAAGCACGGAATGACCCAGGTCGCAGAAGTAGCAACGAAGGACAAGCTGTTCATTAACGGCGCGTGGGTAGAATCCACGGGCTCCAAGATGATCGACGTCATCAACCCGACGACCGAAGAGGTTATCGGCCGCATCCCCGAAGGCACGCCTGAGGACGTCGACAAGGCCGTCGCCGCCGCCAAGGCCGCGTTCGAAGGCTGGAGCCAGACCTGCGCCGACGACCGCGCCAAGTTCATCCAGGCGATCGCCGCGAAGCTCCAGGAGCGCTCGGAAGAAATCGCCACTGTCATCTCGCAGGAAGTCGGCATGCCGATCATGCTTTCGCGCATGATCCAGGCCGGCATGCCGATCATGACCTTCAACTCGATCCCGGCGATCCTCGCCGCTACTCAGTTCGAAGAGACGATCCCGAACATGTTCGGCGGCAGCTCGCTCGTCGTCAAAGAGCCGGTCGGCGTCGTCGGCTGCATCACCCCCTGGAACTACCCCCTGCACCAGATCGCGGCCAAGGTCGCGCCGGCCCTCGCCGCCGGCTGCACCGTCGTCCTTAAGCCGAGCGAAGTCGCGCCGCTCAACGCCTTCATCCTCGCCGAGGCCATCGAGTCCGCCGGCCTCCCCAAGGGCGTCTTCAACCTCGTCACGGGTTTCGGCCCCGTCGTCGGTGAGGCGATCGCCGCCCACCCCGACGTCGACATGGTCTCCTTCACCGGCTCCACGCGCGCCGGCAAGCGCGTCAGCGAACTCGGCGCGCAGACGGTCAAGCGTGTCACTCTCGAGCTCGGCGGCAAGTCCCCCAACGTCATCCTCGACGACGCCGACTTCGAGCGCGCTGTCACCGACGGCGTCACCAAGTGCTACGCCAACTCCGGCCAGACTTGCAGCGCCCTCACCCGCATGCTCGTCCCGAAGGACCGCGTAGCCGAGGCCGAGAAGATCGCCGCAACGGCCGCCGCGAACTTCGCGACCGGCGACCCCTTCGAGCCGACAACCAAGCTCGGGCCCCTCGTCTCCGCGACGCAGTACGAGCGCGTCCGCGGCTACATCCAGAAGGGCATCGACGAAGGCGCGAAGCTGGTCACCGGCGGCCTCGACAAGAGCGACGGCAAGGGCTACTTCGTCCAGCCGACCGTCTTCTCCAACGTCACCAACGACATGACGATCGCCCAGGAAGAGATCTTCGGCCCTGTCCTCTCGATCATCGGCTACGACGACGAGGAAGACGCGATCCGCATCGCCAACGACACCGTCTACGGCCTGGCGAGCGGTGTCTGGTCCGGCGACGCCGATCGCGCCAGGCGCGTCGCCGGCCGGCTACGCACAGGCCAGGTCGAGATCAACGGCGGTAACTTCAACGCGCAGGCCCCCTTCGGCGGCTACAAGCAGTCCGGCCACGGCCGCGAGCTTGGCAAGTTCGGCCTCGAAGAGTACCTCGAAACGAAGTCCCTCCAACTGACCTAGCCAACCGAACCGTAGGGACAGGGCTTCAGCCCTGTCAAAGAGGCGGCCCCCAGTTGGCGGGGCGCC
>JBBEAZ010000014.1:113989-142497 GCA_040882565.1 Dehalococcoidia bacterium | reverse complement strand
ATCGCGACGGCAGACATCAGCAGCAGGACGACAAGGCCCACCGCTTGTGCAGGACTTACGAGTCCGCGCGGCAGGGCGCGCCACGGCTTCACCTGGGCATCGAGTTCCCGATCGCAATAGTCGTTGTGCACCGAAATCGCGAGCTGGCTGACGAACAACGCCGCGATGAACATCGCCAGGTCGCTCATCTGCGGTGGATACGAGGCCGTGGCAGTGATGACGGTAGCGGCGCCGACGACAACCAATATCGGGGGCAGGTGCAGCATCTCGACATACGCCCCCAACCGAGACGCGGGGCCGGCGGTCAGTCTTTTGGGCGCGGAAACTTTTTGGAAGCTGGTGGCAGCGATCCGATGCCGCATCAACTGGATTATAGCCTCGCGGCCCGGTTCACCGAGTTCCCAAAGCTCATACCTCCGCCCGGCGAATGGTCGTGGGCTCGCCAGCCAGTGTGCGATAATCTGCACCGCCAACAGATCATGAGGTGACTAACAATGGCCTACTTCCTCGCCAAAACCGACCCCGAAACATACTCGATCGACAACCTCAAGCGCGAAGGCACCACCACCTGGGACGGCGTCCGCAACCCCGCGGCCGTCAACGCCATTAAGACGATGAAGCCCGGCGACACCGTCATCATCTACCAGTCCCAGAAAGACAAGGCCGTCGTCGGCCTCGCGAAAGTCGTGTCAGACCCCCGCCCTGACCCCAACGACGACCGCTCCTGGGTCGCCGATTTCGAGTACGTCAAGCACGCCAAACGCCCCGTCACCCTCCGCGAGATCAAGGATTCGCACGAGTTCGACGACTGGGCGCTCGTGCGCATGGGCCGCCTCAGCACGATGTCCGCCCCGGACGAATTCTGGGAGTGGCTCCAGAAGCAAGGCGCTTTCTAACGCCGCAGCCCCAGCATGACCACAGTACGAACCGAGGACCACGCTCAGCCCAGCGCCGTGCCTTGCGCCCCGAGTAGCCTACTCGTCAACGATAACCTTGAACCCTCCATAAGCCATACGGTTCGGATCGAACGGCATCGGCTTCCCGCCGTCGTCGCCCATCCTGGGATCCGCCATCACTTTCGCGTTGACGCGGTCCCGGTGCGCCTTCGACTTGTAGACGATGTATGAGAACACGACGGTCTCGCCGG
Organism: Dehalococcoidia bacterium; assembly: GCA_040882565.1. Classification (GTDB taxonomy): domain Bacteria; phylum Chloroflexota; class Dehalococcoidia; order SM23-28-2; family RBG-16-64-32; genus CF-162. The sequence continues at coordinate 141,350 of JBBEAZ010000014.1, read as the reverse complement.
GCTTCAGCGCAATCGTCTTCCCGAAGCGCACCGGACTAAAACCACCCATGCCCTTTGGATTAAGGTCATCGCCAACGCACTCTTTGTAGTCGAGGGCCCCATGCTCGCGCCAGATCTTGCCCGCCTTCTGAGCCATGCGGCGATAGGCCGGGACATTCTTCTTCAGGACCGGCAGCAAAAATCCATCAACGTAGCTCATCTGGTTACCTCCTTCATGTCTTTTGAATATTCGGCTGGACTATGGTCGCCAGCGCGTCTGACTGAACGTCTCGCCTTTGCGAAAACCAAAGACAGTCGTCGCTCGGACTTCGTAGACGAGCGCATCGTTGCCCTCGTCGCCGTGAAACATCCCGTTGCGCACTGTCCACGGCCAGTCGTATTTCGATTCCCACAAGCTGGCCAGACGCTGGAGCGTCGTCTCGTCCTTCACTCGCACAGCCTCTCCTTCCGCCACCAGGTCCAGGCCTTCCTTGAAGGAGTTGCAGCCGGTCGTCAGCATGCAGTGCGCGTTGTGCTCGATGTTCTTGTTCTTGCGCTCGCCTTCGCCGGTGCAGAAATACAGCGCGTCGTCCAGCCAGACGGCGACCAGCGGCGTGACGTGTGGACGTCCATCGGGCCGCACGGTCGAAAGCCAGTAAATCTCCGCTTTCTCCAGGGCCTCGCGCGCCTCCGCCCACGGTGTCGGAGCCGCGCCGGCGCTACTGAACTGCGAATCTATCTCAGCCACAGGCTCCTTGATGCTCATCGTCGGTCTTCCCTTCATCTGCGTACCGGCACTGCGAATCGGTCGGTCGCCCGCACCAGTTCCTCTGTGATCGCCGCGTTGTCGGCCGAGTGCCCAGCGTTGTCAACGATCACTAGTTCGGCGCCCGGCCAGGCTCGCTTCAACTCCCACGCGTTCGCGATCGGCGACTGAAAATCGAAGCGTCCGTTCACCATGACCCCGGGAATGTCCCTCAGCGCACTCGCATCCCGCAACAGGCTCCCATCCTCCAGCCACGCATCGTGCCGGACATAGTGCGTAACGATGCGCGCAAACGCCATCGCAAACGCAGGATCGGTGAACCGCTTGGCCAGCCCCGGAGCCGGCGGCCACGCGGGCGTCGCCGACTCCCACATGCACCACTCGAACGCGGCCCGCTCCCGGACCCCAGGATCAGGATCGCTCAGCAACTGGCTGTACGCCTCAACGACATCGCCGCCTCGTTCGGCGACCGGTACAGCAGCGCACAAACGCTCCCACTGCTCCGGAAAAAACATCGCCACCCCGCCACGGAACAGCCAGTCGATCTCCGCGCGCCGTCCCGCCGTCACTCCGAACAAGACCATCTCGGTCACCCGGTCCGGGTACCTCTCGGCGTAGGCCAGCGCCAACGTGCACCCCCACGACCCGCCCAGCACCAACCATCGCTCAACGCCCAGGTGCTCGCGCAAGCGCTCGATATCCGCGATCAGGTTCGCCGTGTTGTTGGTCGCCAGGTCAGTATCGGGCGCGCTCGCGTGCGGCGTGCTCCGCCCGCAGTTCCGCTGGTCGAACAGCACGATCCGATACGCCTCAGGATCGAAGAGCCGCCGGTGCCACCCCGTACATCCCGAACCGGGCCCGCCGTGCAGGACAACAGCGGCCTTGCCGGCTGGATTGCCGCACGTCTCCCAGTACAACTGGTTGCCGTCACCAAGGTCCAGCAGCCCGCGCTCGTACGGCTCGATCGCGGGGTACAAACGTGGGACGCCGACTGGCGTGGTCACTAGCCGCCGGCCATTGCCCCGAGCACGATGAACGGCTCCTTCCCGCTCGCGACCGCTTCGGGCAACAGAGCGTCTGGCGCCTCGTTCGACAGATCTTCCTCACACGCATAGAACCGCACCAGCGCCCGTCGCTCCCGGGTGACGCGGTCCCTTATCGTCCCGCAAAGCATCGGGTAGCGCGCCTCGATCGCGTCCAGCACCGCACGCTGCGTCACCTCGCCCGCAACCTCGATCTCCACTTCCTTGGCCACACCCGCCAGCGTCCGCAGGTGCTGCGGCAGCACCACCCGGATCATCGCAACGTCTGGACTTCGACCGACAGCACCGGCGGCAGGTCGCGCACGATTGGCGCCCAGTTGTCCCCCGAGTCCGCCGATGCGTACACCTGCCCTCCGGTCGTGCCGAAGTACACCCCGCACGAATCGAGCGAGTCGACGGCCATCGAGTCGCGCAGCACGTTCACATAGCAGTCCTTCTGTGGTAGACCTTTCGTCAGCGGCTCCCACTCGTTTCCGCCGCTCTTGCTGCGGTACACCCTCAACTTCCCATCAGGAGGAAAGTGGAACGAGTCGCTGGTGATCGGCACGACGTAGATCGTCTCCGGCTCGTGCGCGTGTACATCAATTGGGAACCCGAAATCGCTCGGCAGGTTCCCGCTGATCTCCGTCCACGACTCGGCGGCGTCGTCGCTGCGCATCACGTCCCAGTGCTTCTGCATGAACAGAGTCGACGGCCGCGAAGGATGCATCGCGATCCGGTGGACGCAGTGACCGACCTCGGCAGTCGGGTTGGGTGTTTCCTTGGAGACCAGGCCGTTGTTCATCGGCCGCCACGTCTCGCCCGCATCATCCGTCCGGAACACGCCCGCGGCCGAGATCGCCACGAAAATCCGCTTCGCATCGCCGGGGTCCTGCACGATCGTGTGAACACCCATCCCCCCGGCGCCCGGCGCCCACAGCGACGCCGTCTCGTGACACCGCAGCGTCGACAACTCCTGCCACGACTGCCCCGCGTCCGTCGAGCGGAAGATCGCGGCGTCTTCAACTCCCGCGTAGACCGTGTCAGGGTCCGTCAGCGAGGGCTCGAGATGCCAGACTCGTGCGAACTCCCACGGGTGCGGCGTGCCGTCGTACCAGAGGTGGGTGCCCGTCTCGCTCGCGTACTTGAACTCGTTGCCCACCGGTTGCCAGGTCTTGCCACCGTCGTCCGAACGCTGGATCAGCTGCCCGAACCACGCGGTGTTTTCCGATGCATAGAGCCGGTTTGGGTCTGCCGGCGACCCCTTTATGTGCCACATCTCCCAGCCCGCGAACTCGGGTCCTTTGACATCCCACTTTTCCCGCTTCTCATCCGACGTCAGGACGAACGCACCCTTGCGCGTGCCAACCAGCACTCGTACTCCACTCATGTCTGCTCCCTTCTGGCGTTGTGAGTCTTCGCAGGCAGCATATAACGATTCCCGGCCAAATTCCGAGGGCGCGGCGGCATAATCCCCGCCGCGCCCCGATACCGCGCTACGACAGCCAGATCTCCCTAAGAAACGCGGGCCTTCTCAACGATCTCCGCGAGGCGGTCCATCGTCTCGGCGGCGCCCTCCTCCATCCCCGAACTGACCATCCCGTCACGATCCTCAACCGACTGGAACACGGATTGACCGGTGAACTTGGTCTTTCCGTCGACCTCTTCGAAGGTCGCTGTCTCGAGAGCTACGTGTCCGGGCCATCCTTCGAACTCAAACGTCTGGACAATGCGTTCGCCCGGCGTGATCTCGTGGTAGACGCCATGGAAGCCAAACTCATTCCCCTCGGCGTCGCGACTGATGAACCGCCAGGTGCCGCCCGGCCGGACGTCCATCTGATCGACGATCGTCGCGTCCTTTCTCGGCCCCCACCACTCCGGGATCGCCTTCGGGTCGAGCCATGTCTTGAACACCAGGTCACGTGGCGCGTTGAAGGTCCTCGTCAGGAAGAGTTCCTGCTTTCCCGGTTCGGCAATAACCTCCAGCTTGTTCATTGCGATTCTCCTTCCTTCCCTCGGAATCGATCCGGTTACGCCCTCGCCAGCTCTTCAGCCAGCTTGTCGAGCGACTGGTTCCAGCCCTCGTTCGCCCCATGGCTGTGCTCGCCCGCGGGCAGGCCCTCGTGCCGCAAAGTCAACTTGGTCTTGCCATCATGGTCTTCGAACGTAACGGCAAGCAGCATCTCCAGCGGAAAGTCGCCTGTCATTCCGTAGTGCTCAGCCGGCACGACGTTGCCCTCTTCGTCCGCGAAACTGTCGGTGCAGACGATCCGCTCCAGCGGAACGATCTCCCGGTAGAATCCGGTGCTCCAGATCGGCTTCCCGTCGTTGAATTCGGGAGACTGCATCGCCATCAAGAACTTGCCTCCCACCCGAAAGTCGATCTGAGCCACCGGTGCCGTGAAGCCCGTCGGCCCCCACCAGCGCTTGACTCGCTCAGGCTCCGTCCACGCCTTCCATACCTGCTCTCGAGATGCATCGAAAATCCGCTCAATGACCAGTGCGTCCTCTGTGTTTTGCTTCGTTGTCATTCCGTCTCTCCTTCCGTAGTGAATCCGCTGGATTGGTGGGCGCCGGCCTACGCCTGCGAGTACGCCTTCTTCAACGTGGCGATGTCGATCTTCCTCATCTTCATCATCGCCTCCATGACTCTCTGCGACTTCTCGGGGTCCTCGTCGTTCAACATCTCGCCGAGGACAGTCGGCACGATCTGCCAGGACAATCCAAACTTGTCCTTCAGCCACCCGCATACGCTCTCTTCGCCGCCGTCCGCCGTGAGCTTCCGCCACAGCTCGTCCACCTCGGCCTGCGATCCGCAGTCCACGGAGAGCGATATCGCTTCGGTGAACTTGAACTCAGGGCCACCGTTGAGCGCGATGAATTCCTGTCCTTCGAGCTCGAAGTTCATCGTCAGAACAGTGCCCGGCACTCCAGGTCCTCCTTCGCCCCATCGGGCGACGTCCAGGACTTTCGAATTCTTGAAGACCGACGCGTAGAAGGTCGTCGCCTCTTCGGCGTTGCCGTCGAACCATAGACACGGCCTGATCTTCTGCGTCGTCTTCTTCTTGCGCCCGTTCGTCATCGGCGGGGCGGAACTACTTGCCTTGGCCATTTTTCTCCTCTTTCTGCTTCGCTTCCTTCTCTTGCAGTTCATGCAGGTACTGATCCAGGCGATCGAACCTCTCTTCCCACAGGCGGCGGTACTCACCTATCCAGTCCGAGACGTCCTTCAGCGGCGCCGGCTCCAGCCGGCAAGGGCGCCACTGCGCCTCGCGGCTCCGCGCAATCAGACCTGCCCGCTCCAACACCTTGAGGTGCTTGGACACCGCCGGCAGGCTCATCTCGAACGGCGCAGCTAACTCCGTGACGCTCGCCTCACCCGAGGCCAGCCGCGCCAGGATAGCCCGCCGCGTCGGATCCGCGAGGGCAGCGAAGGTGCTGCTGATTCGGTCGGGTGCTGTTGCGGTCACCATGTGTATTTAACCAAGTGGTAAAGTACACCAGCCAGAAACCGAAGTCAATACCTGCTTTGTAAACATCTCGCACTTGCAATGAAAGCGAAACCGGTCGCTGCTACCGAGCCGCGCGGTGTACCTTAGACCCGGTATGGCAGAGCCAACGCGAGAGCTAAACAAGCGCGCCCGGGGATGGCTCCGCCACCTCTACCGCAAGGCCACGACACCAGATGACTGGAGCGCCGGAGGCGAGCCAAATAAATGGTGGGACCAGTACAGCACGCCGCCGATGCTCAATTTCCCACGCTTCGACCTGTCTGAATCCAGTTATCCACTGGCGCTCATGGCCGACATCACACCCGCCTGGCGCGAGGTCTACACAGAGATCCTCGATCAGCTGATCGAACGCCACACAACCTTCTGGGCGGCGGTCGACTGGCTAACCCAGTTCGGTCACGATCCGCAGCGTGGCGAATATCCCGAGGCCTGGAAGGGACTCCTCGTTCCCGAACACCTGTGGGGCAAGTACGACGCCCCGGGCTGGACCGCAAACGGAGTCGACCCCTGGGGCCTTCAGCCCGACCCGATCGGCTCAGACGGCAACCTGTTCTTCCGAGGATTCTTGAACCTCATGCTGTCGATCAGCCGCTACGTTTCGGGCGACGAGAAGTGGGACAAGCCCTTCCCCGTTACCGGCCTCGAAGACCAGACCTTCGAGTGGACCCATCCTCGCATCGCAAGATTCCTCGCTGACCAGTGGGAAGCTAGACCAGAGGGCCCCCATTGCGAGAACACCAAGATCTGGCCGTTCTGCCTGTCGGCGGCCGGCCTGGGGCTTCAGCTGACCGACGGCGTAGCGTCGACAAGCCACCACTGGGTCTTCGATCAGTGGACCGAAGACTTCCTCAAGAAGAAATACATGGCCTTCACCCCCGACGGCCGCATGCAATCGATGGCGCTCTACTACGATCCCGAGATCGACCACCTTCAGGCCCCGAACCCGATTATGGGCCTCGCTCCCTGCTGGTACGTCATCCCTCAAAACCGCCCGCTCGCCGAGATCATGTACCAGACTGCCGTCTCCACCCTGGGTTGGAGCAACCCCAACGTGCCCGTGCTCCGTCCGCCCGACCTCCGCTTCGTCACGATGGGCCTCGTACTCGCCCAGGAACTCGGCGACGCCGTCACAGCTGCGCGCCTACGCGAGCGGGTCGAAGAATGGTGCGAACCGCGCTTCTTCGGATCGGACGACGGCGACTTCGGCTTCTGGTTCCAACTGGGCGAGGAGTACCCGCGCGGCCAGATGAGCGCGTTTCTGATGCTCGGCGAGTTAGTCGAGGAAGGCTCGTGGTGGCGGCTGTTCAACCAGCCGAACTTGGTTAAGTTCCAGGAACCCGCCGTCGTCGGCGTCGACTACCCGAAGATGGGCCTCTCGCGGGCCGTCAACGACGACGACGGCGTCCTGCACCTCACCACCTACACGGCGACCGCGCCGCATCGGGGCGACACCACCAGCTTCCGCGTCGAGAACCTGCATCCCGCGGCGGACATCACCGTCCGTCGCGACAACGCGCCGTACGACTGCTGGCGAACCACCGCACACGGCGTGATAGAGATCGACACCGAAATCGAAGATCACGATTTCATGGTCTTTGCTGGCTCCAGCGCAACTCGACGCTCCGGCAGCAGCGCATCAAACGCCGCGACCGCCCCCGCGACCACTTCCGCAACCCCACCCGCCTCGCGCGACGCCACCGCCAAAGCCGTCCGCGACGCCGGACTGCTCATCGTCTCCGGCGCTGGCACCTGCCCTTGCTGCATCTAGCATGGAAGACTTCGCCACCAAACGCCTTGTGGAGATCGGCGACGCCACTGTCTGTTACCGGAAGACAGGGAGCGGCCCGGCGCTCGTGCTCCTGCACGGCTTCCCGCTGTCCGGACTCACCTGGCGGAACGTCGTGCCGCCGCTCGCGCCGCGCTTCACCTGCTACGCGTTCGACCTCGTCGGCCTCGGCGATTCCACTTCCACCGAGCCGGCCGACTTCTCCTCTCCCGGCCAGGCGCGGCTCTTCCAGCAGGCACTCGCTGCCGAGGGCGTGACCTCTTACGACCTGATGGGCAACAACACGGGAGGATGGATCGCCCGAGAACTAGCGCTCCTCGACCGCGAGCGGGTCACTCACCTCGCCCTGACCAACACAGAGATACCCGGCCACCGTCCGCCGTGGATCCCCCTATACCAATTCCTCGTTCGGCTGCCGGGAAGCGGTCTCGTGATGAAGCGGATGCTGCTCTCTCGGCGCTTCCGCCGTTCCCCCATGGGATTCGGCGGCTGCTTCGAGGACCTGGACTTCATCGACGGCGAATTCCATGAGTTCTTCGTCCCTCCTCTGGTGTCATCACCACAGCACCTCGATTCGATGTTCCAGTTCCTCAAAGAGATGAGGTTCAGCCGCATCGACCAGTTCGCAAAACTGCACAGCGAACTGTCGATGCCCGTCACCTTCCTCTGGGGCGACGCAGACCCGACCTTCCCCGAGCACCGAGCGCGTGACATGGCGAACCAGTTCCCGAACGTCCGCGACTTCAGAACGCTCCCAAACGCCAAGCTTTTCTTTTACGAAGAGCACCCCGAAGCCGTCGCGAACTGGCTCCTCGAGTTCCTCACATAGCGCGCCTGGCGATCCTCGCGCCACCAGCTCGGAAAGTCTGGGCGAGTCGGCCCGTCAACTAACCTCGATTCGCCGACTGACGGCTGCTCGCTTGCCCCACTCCCCCGGATCTCCGCCATCTTCACCATCCATTGACCTTCACGCGTCACTCGCGCCGCAACCTCGAACCGGCATCCACGTCATGCTTATCGTAAAGTTATCGTCAAGTTTTAAAGAGGTGCTCGGTTGAGTATTAGAAATTCGGAGTCCGGACAGACCCTGATCATAGCGTCCCTGCTCATGACCGCAGTCCTGGGCCTGGTCGGCCTGGTCCTTGACGTCGGCATGGCCTTCCAGGAGAAGAGCAATGCGCAGAACGCCGCTGATGCGGCCGCCCTCGCCGGCGTACAAGCGCTTCTAGAAGGCGATGATTTAGATGTGGACGCTGCGATCGAAGAGGCCCGTGACTACGCTGCCGAAAACGGAATCGATGACCCTGACACGCAGACAATCGTTAATATTCCACCCACCAGCGGCGCGTCCGCCGGCGATGAGGATTGCGTCGAAGTAAAAGTTTCCGCGGACTCGACGGCCGCCTTCGCGCGTGTCTTCGACATCGAGTTCTTCAGTATCAATACCCGCGCGGTTGCATGCATGGAGGAACTGGATCCGTTTACCGGCCTGATGCCCTGGGCGGTGAAGGAAAGCGCCATCAAGCTGGACGGCACGCCGACGGTCATGAAATACGACTCGAATAATGGTCAGACCGGAAACTTTGGCGCGCTGCGGTTCTTCGGAAACGGGTCGAAGAATTACGAAAACAATATCAAGAACGGCGTCCAGGGCCCGGTTTGTGCCCAAAGCCAGCCGACGTGCCTGGACCCAACCGAAGACACCGAACCGGGAAACATGGTCGGCGGCACGAGGGATGGGACAAATTATCGCCTCACGAACACCATCGCCGCCTGTGATGCCTTCGGGGAGGTCTTTGTGCCGAACGGCAGTGGCGGATACGAAATTGTGGAGGAATGCAATCCCTTCATCGGCGCGGGCGGAAGCCTGAAAGTCGTCCTTGTCCCGGTCGTAGACCAATTCTGCAATGGGCACTGCACATTGACACTCAAATACTTCGCGCTCCTCTTCCTCAACAACCTGGGTACCTGCACGGGCAACAACTGCGAGGTGAGTGGTACTTTCGTCAAGAAGGTCTATGACCCCACGTTGGAACTCGAATTCACCCCCGGTGTGCCTTCGGACGCTCCACCGAGCATCGTCGAGTAGACATCAATCCGGCAGGCTGCCTCAAGGCGCGCAGAATTCTCACTAAACACGAGGGGAGCCGCTAACGCCGCCAATTCACCTCGCACACACGTACCGGATCCTCGAAGCCCTTGGCTACGAACTCCCCGCGGTCCGCGAACAAGAACCCCTTGCCGGAGCACAACCCGCGCACCGTGTCCGCGACCAGTATCTCGCCGCCTTCGGCCTTCGCAGCGATCCTCGATGCCAGGATCACAGTCGCGCCGAAGAGGTCGCCGTCCTCTTCGATGGGCTCACCGGCGTTGAGCCCGACACGGACGTTCAGCGGCTCGCCCTCGCGCTCAGCGAAGGCGCGCTGGAGGGCGACGGCGCACTCGACGGCCTTTGTGACGCTGCCGAAGGAGGCCATGAAGCCGTCGCCCATGGTTTTGACTTCGGTGCCACCGTTCGCCTTCAAGACCTCGCGGGTGATGCGTTCGTGCTCGCGGAGGACGTCGCGGCCGCGCTCGTCGCCGAGGCGGGACATCATCTCGGTGTGGCCGACAAGGTCCGTGAAGAGGACGGTGCGCATGTCGCCCTGCGCCGCCGCTGGTTGCTCCTGGGGGAAGATTCGCTCAGAAACGGAGTGACAAGCAGTGTTGGCCCTTCGCCCTCAACGCAATATGCGATGCGGACGCCGTCCTCAGTGGTGCAGTAGCGGACTTCGCGCTCCATGGCGCGAATTGTACACTCACGTTCGGCCGAGGCCCTTCAGGATTTCCGCCCGGTGCTCCTGCCAGTGATTGGTGTATCGCCGAAACGACGTCGCGATCGTGCTGTACTGGCCAAACGACGTCACTCCCTCGTCCCACTCGTCCTCCTTGAGGAGACGGGGCTCGAGCCCGGCGGTTGATGGGTCAACGATTTGGTGCTATGGTTATACTCCCGCGGACTCTCGCGAATTGGGGGGTAATCGAGGCGTGAATACCGCGAACAGAGGCCAACGCTCAGAAGACGGCCAAGTACTGGTCTTGCTGGTGCTTGTGATGACCGTTGTATTCATCGTCGGGTTCATAGCCGTTGACCTCGGTCTCTGGGTGAGTGAGCGCAGAGGCGCCCAGACGACCGCTGATTTCTCAGCGCTGGGGGGCGTTCAGGAACTACTGGACGATAGCGGCGACACAATGGCTGCATTCAATGCCGCTGTGGATATGGCGGTCGCGAACCGTACCGACCCCGCAGCGATAGACGATTCACCGACATCATCGTGTTCTGACGGCAATAGCTGCATAGACGTCGGGATTGGTAACTGCCGCGAAGATGGGACGGATACCTCGATGCCATGGGTCGAAGCCAGGATACGCCGGCCGGGGGCGGCGCTGTTCGGGCGGATTTTTGGGTTGGGAGATGCGGATGTTGGGGCAATAGCGCGGGCGTGCATAGGTTCAATTCGGGGAATGTCCCAGCTAAGTCCGTTTGGAGTACAAAGTAATATCGTTCCGCCCGTTGGCTCGCCAGAAACTGACGATCAGTGCCTTAACGACACGGACGATGACGGCGACGGCGCCGTGAACGACGGCTGCCCGCTCTCGGGCTGCATGGAAGTTGACCCGAACAATTCGGCACGCACGCGGCCGGTCTACGGAGCGGTTTGCATTCTAAAAACCGGCGCTCAAGGCGGTATCTCGGGGCAGCGGGGCCAACTTACGATCGGCAGCGCCAATTGCGAGCAGACGAGCGCGAACACCCTGGATCACGACTTTCACTACGGCACGAACGCTCTCTGCACTCTGGGCCAGGAGGTCAACACCGGAACCGGAAATATTCTTGGGCTGTTGGGCGGCCTCAACGACCGTTTGGTGGAGGAGGGGCTTTGCGACGACTTGTACGGCGCGGGGGATGACCTGGACGACTTTAGCGATGTCTTTTCCTTGATCGGCGCGGACCCGGGCGAGCCAGTGACGCCCTCGCCCGACAACGTCTTTTCGCTTAACAGTTGCGCCGTTACATCCGGCCAGGGCGGGATCCCGCCGGACCCAGATGGCCATGTCCACACGTACACACCGCGCGCGATTGACCTGGTCATCATCGACGTGCTCGAACAGGGCTCCCAGACGGCAACGATCACGGGCTTTGCGGCGTTCTACGTGATCGGCTGTTACGACGATGACATCGCAACGCAGACAAAGCTGGCGATAGAAGAAGACCTAACCGACTTTCACAGCTATCTCAACCAGTGTGATCACCCCGGGGCGCAAGACGACATCCTCGGGATCTTCATCAAGAGCCTGGCGCCGCCGGAGGACGTAGGAGACCCGGACGAGAATCTGCCATTGAGCATCGTCCTCGTCAAATAGACAGACCGCGCTTATTAGCCAACTCGCGGTGCCGAAGAGCGATCTGCGAGTCCAGGCAATCCTGTCAGACAAGGAACGATCCAGATTGAATACGTGAAGGTTCCTCTGTCTCCAGAGGCGGTGGCCCTTAGCTTCGGGCGAGGAGAATACTACTGGCCCCGCCAGCTCACTTCGTACAGGCGCACCGGCTCCTCGAAGCCCTTGGCCACGAAGTCCCCGCGGTCTGCGAAGAGGAAGCCTTTGCCGGCGGTAAGCTCGCGCACGGTGTTCGCGACCAGGATCTCGCCGCCGTCCGCTTTCGCTGCGATGCGGGATGCGAGGATGACGGTAGCTCCGAACAGGTCGCCCTCCTCCTCGATCGGCTCCCCGGCGTTGATCCCGACCCGGACGGACAACGGCTCGCCCTCGCGGTCGGCGAAGGCGCGCTGGAGAGCGACGGCGCATTCGACTGCCTTCGTGACGCTGCCGAAGGAGGCCATGAAGCCGTCGCCCATTGTCTTCACCTCGGTGCCGCCGTTCGCTTTCAGTACCTCGCGGGTGATGCGCTCGTGCTCGCGGAGGACGTCGCGGCCGCGATCGTCGCCGAGGCGGGACATCATCGCGGTGTGGCCGACGAGGTCGGTGAAGAGGACGGTGCGGACGGCGCCTTCGCGGGCGTCTTGCCGGTGCGCGGGCGCTGATTGCAGCACGAACTCCTCGATGAGAGAAGGGACCACGCTGTACACGGGGTCGTCGATCACAGTCAGTCGGGCATCGGGAATGCCGGTCGCCAGCGCCTGGGCGTCGGCGAGGGGTGATCCAGCGCTGTTCTGATTGTTCAACACCAGGGTTGGGGCCTCGATATCCCCGATGACTGCGGTAGCGTCCCAATCATTGACGGCGGCATCCTGAGCGAGTTGCGCCTCCCGGTCGATGGACGCGCGGTAGTGATCGGCCCAGCGCCTCACATACTCTGGATCGTCAACACCGATCATCACCTTGGCAAGTGTTTCAACGTACAAGTCCCAGTCGATGTCCAGCAGTGCCCGCGAGCCCTTGTACAAGCTACTGCCACGTCTGCTTGCCGACGCCGCCGTCGCATCGATGGTTATCAGGTGTGAGATGCGCTCCGGGTGGCGGGCCGCGTAGATCAGTCCGATTGGGGCTGCATCGGTCAGACGAACATCGCGAAGCGGTCGAAACCTGATGCTGCGACAACCGCTTCCAGGTCGCGCTGCATCGCCTCCATCGAGAAGTCTCTGGCAGTGCGATCAGACAGTACCCCGCCCGTCGTACCAGACGACCTTGAACTTGCGCGCGAGGGGCTACAGCACATCGGAGTACATATCCCAGTCGCGCTGCACGTGGGTGATTCCCGGCAAGGCGGCGCGCACAAGCGGAAATCCCTCGCCGGCGGTGGCGTAGGCGATGCTGACACCGTCTGAAGTACGGGTATATCTAACGGGTGGCGCGTTCATCCCCGCCACTTCAATTCGTATACCCGCATAGGTTCTTGAATCCCTTGGCGTCGATCGAGTATGCGATGCGGGTGCCATCTTGGGACGTGCAGTAGTGGATTTCGCGTTCCATGGCGCGAATTGTACCGCGCCGTGCGAGTGCGCGAGAGGCGCCGGCGATCCTCGCGCTATTCGCCGAAGAGGCGGGCGCGGGCGGCTTCGTCGGCGGGTGCGAGCTCGGGACCGGAGAAGTGGGTGTCGGGCAGGACGCCCGGGTCCATCGCCAGGCGCGGCAGGACCTTCGAGCGGGTGGCGTTCGCTTCGTCGCTTTGGTCCATCATGATCAGCGTCATCCAGTCTTCGACCAGGCGGATCTGCTCGAAGCACGCGTTGGCGGCCTCTGCGTACTTGTGTCCCGCCGCGTCCCAGTCGTCGGTGGCGAGAAGGGCGTCCCGGAGTTCGCACGCGTCGCGCATCGTGATCGACAGGCCCTGGCCCCACGTTTGGTCGCTCGTCTGGGCCGCGTCGCCGACGAGAGCGATGCCGTCCTTGTATGGATGCTCGACCCATGAGTCGTAGCCAGAAAACGAGGCGACGGGCCCGGCTTGTTTCGCGCCGTCGTACAACTCGGCCGGGGCGCCGGTCTGGATGCTGAGTTCGATGAACCTCGGGAGGTCGCCGTCACCCTGCAGGCGGACGCCCGACGCTTCGCGGCAGCCGAAGTAGGCACGCGTCCGGCCGTCGCCCTGCGGAAAGAGGAGAGCGACCTGGCCGACGAAGGGATTGAAGACGATGACCGATGTCTCCGCGGGGAGCTCGAGGTTCTCGAGGAGCACGCCCGAGAGGATGTTGCCGGGCTGCTCTTCGCGCGACTCAAAACCGGCCCACTTGCGCACCATGGAGTTGCGGCCGTCCGCGCCGACGACGAGGCGGGCGGTCAGAGTTTCGGTGCCGGAGTCAGACTCGATGTCGACTTCGGGCTCCTTGCCGCGCCGCACCGCTTTGACCTTGACGCCGCGCCGAACCTCGGCGCTGGCCGTCTCAGCAGCGGCGATCAGCCCTTCCTGCATCGCGGGGTGGTACATCGCCAGGGCGGCCATGCCGAGCACCGACTCCGTGACGAGATTGCGGAGGGGTAGCGCGGCGGGGCCGGCGCGCGCGGCGATGTTGGGGGAGTCTTGACCGCCGGAGGCGATGATCGCATCGTAGACGCCAAGCTTCTTCGCTTCGGCCGCCCCCCAGGGCGCCATCCATTCGCCGCGGACGCGGTCCTTGAAGGACGTTTCGCGCTCGATCACAAGGACGCGGTGGCCGTGCTCGGCCATCGCTGTGGCGAGCGCGGAGCCGCCGATGCCACCGCCGACGGTGATGATGTCGTAGTCAGGCATGTTGTTTCCTCCGGATGCAGGTTACGGGCGGAGATTAGCACCGCTGGATGCAGTTTGTCACAGTGGCGGCGCATGGATAACCGGGAGTGACGCCGCTTTATTCCGTGCTATTCTCTTCGATAACCACGATGGAGCAGAAGATCCAGTTCGTAACCACCCCTGACGGCGTTGGCATAGCCGTAGCGACCCTGGGTGGCGGCCACCCTCTGATCATGATCCCCGGCTGGATCAGCCACCTGGAGCTGGAATGGCAAGCGCCGCCGTTGCGCGACCTCTACGAACGTCTCGCCGCGGACCACCTCCTGGTCCGCTATGACAAACGCGGCACCGGCCTCTCCGACCGTGACATCGCCGACTACTCGCCCGAAGCGAACCTGCGCGACCTCGAAGCCATCATCAACGCGCTCGGCTTGAAGCGACCCGCTCTCATGGGCTACTCACAGGGTGGCCCGATCGCGATCGCCTACGCCGTCGCCAATCCCGACAACATCTCCCACCTCATCCTTTATGGTTCATATCATGACGGTACGACCGCCTACTTCCGGGACTTGATCGATGGGTTCGTTGCCCTGATCAAGGCTGACTGGGGTGGCTTCGGGGCGACCGCGACGATGGAGATGTTCATCCCCGGCCTGCCGCCCGAGGTGCGCGCGCTATTCGCCGACTTCCAGCGCCAGGCGGCTACCGCCGACGGCGCAATCGCCACTCTGCAAAGTCTCTTCGAGTTCAAGGTCACCCACCTGCTGCCAGAGGTGCGAACGCCCACTCTCGTCCTTCACCGGCGTGGCGATAAGACGTGCCCCTTTCAGCAAGGGCGCGAACTGGCCGCGCGCATCGCCGGCGCCAGGTTCGTCCCGCTCGAAGGCGACATCCATGTCATCGCTCTCGGCGACGTCGAACCTATCATCAGCAACATCGCCGACTTCCTGGCCGGCGACGAGGGCCCGTCAGCAGGCGGCAGCATCCGCGAGGGCCTCCAGACCATTCTCTTCACTGACATCGTCGGCTCGACTGAGGTGACTCAGCGGCTCGGCGATCAGCGGGCGCAGCAACTCCTCGTCGAGCACAACGAAGTCGTCCGCCGGAACCTGACAATGACGGGCGGCAGGGAGATCAAACATACAGGCGATGGCATTATGGCGACATTCGGCTCCGCGGCCAGGGCTATCGTCTGCGCCGCCGGCATCCAGGAAGCTGTGGCTGTGAGGAACGAGGCCGAACCGGAGAATCCGATCGCGGTCCGCATCGGCCTCAACGCCGGCGAGCCAGTCAACGAAGGCAAGGACATCTTCGGCACCGCCGTCCAGATGGCCCGCCGCATTTGCGACCGCGCCGGCCCCGGGCAAGTGCTCGTCTCAGATGTTGTCCGCCAGCTTGTCGCGGGTAAGGACATAGAGTTCGGGGACACGGGCTCGGTCGACCTCAAAGGCTTCGCCGAGCCGGTACGTCTCTATGAAGTCCTGCCGGCTTCCTAAGATCCGTCGAATGTAGAAATGATGAGACCCCTGATTGCAGCTCTGGCGCTCGTAATCATCGCCGGACTAAACCTTCGCGCAGAGCCGGCGACGGCTGGCGGCCCGCCAGACGTACAGGCGACCTTCGTGGAGACCGGCTTTGGGCACACCTGCGCAGTCACCACCGACGGAAGCGTGCAGTGCTGGGGCGACAACAACAGCGGTCAGCTGGGTGACGGCACTGAGACAGACCGGCCGACAGCCACGCCTGTCGTTGGCCTTGACCCGCCTGCCAAGATCGTGGCCCTCGGAGACTCTCACACCTGCGCGCAGAGCGCGACGGGCGCGGTCTCCTGCTGGGGCTACAACGGCGAAGGCGAGCTCGGCGACGACACTGGAGTGGACAGCCCGATTCCCGTCGATGTGATCGGATTGGACTCGGGTGTGTCGGACCTCGCCTCAGGCGAACTCCACACCTGTGCCGTGCTGAGCGGGCCCGTACAGTGCTGGGGCTTCAATGGCTCCGGCCAGCTTGGCAGCGGGACCGATAACGACGCTTTCGCTCCGGTGACCGTCGCTAATCTCAACAACGCAGTTCAAATAGACGGCGGAGAGGACGATTTCACGTGCGCCGTCACCGCGTCAGCGGCCGCGAAATGCTGGGGCAACAACGCAGACGGACGCGTTGGCGACGGGACCACGGAGAACCGGCAGGTGCCGGTCCAAGTGTCGGGCCTCGGCTCCGGCGTCGACACCGTCTCCGCCGGGGGCAACCACGACTGCGCCATGATGGCAAACCACAGCGTTCGCTGCTGGAGCAGCAACTTCCAGGGTCAGCTCGGCATCGGCACCGAGGACGCAGGCAGCCTTGTGCCTGTCGAGGTGCATGACATGGACGACGCTGTGGAGATCACTACCGGGGCCTTCCACTCGTGCGCGCTCACCACACAGCGCAACGTCTACTGTTGGGGCGGCAATGCCAACGGCCAGCTCGGAGACGGCACGAATTTCAACCGTAGCGAGCCTGTGGCCGTCAAGAATCAGACGGAAGTCGTCCACATCGCGGGAGGTTACTATCACACCTGCGCTGTCCGCGAAGACGGCAGCGTCTGGTGCTGGGGCGGCAACCAGTCAGGTCAACTCGGCGATGGCACGTTGAATGCGAGCAACATCCCCATCCGAGTCACACTTGCCGCGCCCGCCGGCGACTCGCGCACCTGGGGTGACCACAACTGCTCCGGCGACGCCGACCCGGTGGACTCGCTCCTGACGCTGCGCTTCGACGCCGGCCTTAGCACGAACACCGGCGACTGCCCCGGCATGGGCGTCGTCGTCGACGTGGCGAGCGCTTCGCCCCACCCGTGGGGTGACATCGACTGCGCCGGCGACGTCAATCCAGTCGACTCGCTAAAACTCCTCCGTTACGACGGAGGGTTGAACGTAGCTCAAGAACCGGATTGTCCGGCCGTCGGCACCGCAGTCACGATCACGCTCCCCGGATAACCGTCCATCGCGGCGGGTGCCCCCGAAGTCTTTTCATCCTTCCCCTGGGGTGGGACGTCCGGGATGCGACCTCGAGCGCGCGTCCGCCCTGTCCAATACACCCGTTTGGGATCGACGCAGAGATGCAGCGGCGGACGCTGCCGGGCGTTCCAAGAGGGGCCCGCTGCGCACACGTGCCTCCGAAAGGCTCTCTGCGCCGGACGCACGCGCAGGACCCCTCGTTCAGCGCTCGCCCATCCGCACGTGGAGCCCAACGCGGAGGTGCAGCGGCGGACGCTGCCGGGGGTCCGGGGGTGTCCCGCGGAATCCCCTTAATCTTTCTGGGGGGGTGGGGGACAAGGGCTGATGGTGCTGACCTTGACAGCCTTTCGTGCCTGCCTAACACTTGGGGCACGCTTAGATCGCCCGCAGCACGGAGGAGACAGACGATGGTCGCGGAGAAGAAGGAAGACTGGGCAGCCGACTACGACATCTTCGATCCCACTTACGTCCGTGATCCGTACCCCATCTGGGACGAGCTGAGGAACAGTTGCCCCGTCGCTCACAGCGAACGTTGGAGCGGCTCCTGGCTGCCGACGCGCTACGAGGACGTATTTACGATCGCGCAGGACGTCGAGCGCTTTTCCTCCCGCTCGATCACCGTAACGCCCGTCCCGCACGAGCAGGCCGCGGCGGCGGACTACGGCGTCCGCGCGCTGCCCATATCCGTAGACCCACCGACACACACCTGGTCGCGCCGGTTGCTCCTTCCGGCGTTCAACCTGCAGTCCGTCCAGAAGTGGGAGCCCGTCACCCGCGACCTCTGTCGCTCCCTCATCGACGGCTTCGGCGAGACGGGCCGAGCCGACGCGGCAGTCGGGTACGCTCAGCAGATTCCCGTACGCGTGATCGCCGGCATGCTCGGCATCCCGGCGGATATGTCGGACACATTCACGGGCTGGGTCCGCGGCGTCCTCGAGATCGGCCTCCAGAACCCTGAGGTCCGCGTCAAGTCACGTGCCGCCATCATCGCCTTCTTCCGCGAGTGCATCGCCGAGAGGCGCGCCAACCCGGGCGACGACCTCATCAGCGAGTTGCTCGCCGCCGAAGTGGACGGGCATCCCGTATCAGACGACGACGTCATCGGCACCTGCGTCCTCCTGCTCATCGCCGGCATCGACACCACCTGGAGCGCCATCGGCGCATCCCTCTGGCACCTCGCGACCCACGCGGAAGACCGCGCGCGCCTCGCCGCCGATCCCGAGTTGATGACGACCGCCGTAGAAGAATTGCTGCGCGCCTACGCACCCGTGACGATGGCCCGCATCGTCAACGAGGACACCGAAGTCGCCGGCTGCCCGATGCGCTCGGGCGACCGCGTCCTCATGGCCTTCCCAGCCGCCAACCGCGACCCGGAGAAGTTCCCGGACGCGGACAGAGTCGTCATCGACCGCCTCAAGAACCCGCACATCGCCTTCGGCGTCGGCATCCACCGCTGCGTCGGCTCCAACCTCGCCCGCATGGAAGTCCGCGTTGCGCTCGAGGAGTGGATGGCGCGCATCCCCGACTTCTGGGTCGAAGACCCCGACGCCGTAACCTGGGCCGGTGGTCAGGTCCGCGGCCCGCGCTCGCTGCCGGTCGTTTTTCCGGTCGCCTAGCCCTCAACGAATCGATCGAGATTCTTGTACCACCCGCGCTGCGCGCACAACACGTCATCCTGGCTGCGAACAAGGCGCTCGCGGAGATGTTTGGCTGTAGCGACGACGAGATGATTGGGCAATCCGCGTTCAAATTCTTGGCTCCTGAGTCGCACGAATCGGCTGCTCAGAGCGCCTCCACGTTGGCGGATAGTCCCATGCAATACGTCGGCGTCAGGAAGGATGGCTCGACCTTCCCGGTTGAAATCCTCGCCCGTGAATACCTCCTCCATGACCGTGTGGTCCGCGTCGCCTCCGTGCACGACCTCACCGATCGGCTCGCAGCCGAGAAGGCGCTCCGCGAGAGCGAAGCCCGCTTCCGAGCACTGATCGAAAACGCGTCAGACTTCATCATCGTTATTGACCGGGCGGCGACGATCCGCTTCGTCAGTCCCTCCGTCGAGCGAATGATGGGCTACTCCGAGGAGGAACTCGTTGGTCACTCATCCCTCGACTTCGTTCATCCCGAGGACGTCGCGGAACTCGCAGCAATTTTCCAGACAAGGCTGATCGAACGTGGTATCGGTGTACCAATTGAGTTCCGGATCATTCGTTCCGACGGGCAGCCGCGCATACTCGAAGTGATAGCCAACTTCAATCTCCTCGACTGAAGGAAGATGTCGTCTTGCGGTTGGCGCTGGAGAATGACCTGCGAAATGCATTCGAGCGAGACGAGTTTGTGATGTATTGCCAGCCGATCGTCGATGTTCGAACCGGCGAAGTTATCGGGGCGGAGACTCTAATTCGTTGGCAGCACCCCGCGAGGGGGCTGGTCCTGCCGAACGACTTCATTCCCTTCGCTGCTGACAGCGGGCTAATCGTCGATCTGGACGAATGGATGCTGGGCCGCGCCTGCGCACAAGCCGAAGCCTGGCGTGATGCGGACTACGGTGAACTTCGCATAGCCGTCAACGTCTCCGCACGCACGCTCCAGCGCGAGGACTTGGTTGACCGCGTGATGCGAATTCTCAGCACCACCGGCCTTCCAGCAAGAAATCTCATCCTGGAGATCACTCAGGGATCTGCAATGGCCAACTTTGAACCGATCGTCATTTCCCTCAACCGTCTACGTGACATCGGCGTAACGGTTTCGGTCGATGACTTCGGGACTGGCTACTCATCATTGAGCTATCTCAAGAGATTTCCCGTCAACGCCGTCAAAATCGATCGTTCGTTCGTCCGCGACCTAACCACTGACTCGAATGACGCCGCAATCGTGTCGGCCATCATATCGATGGCGCACAGCCTGGACCTTCGGGTGATCGCGGAGGGTGTGGAAACTCCAGAACAGCTGGCCTTCCTCAAGGAGAAGGGCTGCGACGAGTTCCAGGGGTATCTATTTGCCAGGCCGATGACGATCGCTGACTTTACCCAAATGCTCACGTCCAGGCGCAGATTGGCCGAGGGCCCCGAATTCGTATCGAAACGATAGGTTGAGCCCGTCCACCGGGGACACTCGCCCAAGCCTCTGAACGGCCAAAGCACCAGTCCGCAGGATCACGCTTGCGCGAACGTGACCGTCAGCACTTCCCGGATGCTCCACCGCTCTCCAATGTAACAACAATTGCCCAGCTGTCCTCTGTCTTATCAGGCGGGAGTCCGCCACCTGGAAGTTGATGAACGAGTTCTTCGACGCGGGAAACTACGCGTTCACTATGTATTGGTTGCCCGTCGCATTCGTCGGGTTGATGGCCGCTACCCTCGGCCTCGCCACCTTGGCGCGCGAACGAGGGTCAGCAGTGAGCGTGACGTTCATGGTGATGGAGCTAAGCTCCGCTATCTGGTTGATCGGATTCGCGGGTTGC
This sequence comes from Dehalococcoidia bacterium, assembly GCA_040882565.1. Lineage (GTDB taxonomy): Bacteria > Chloroflexota > Dehalococcoidia > SM23-28-2 > RBG-16-64-32 > CF-162. The sequence continues at coordinate 120,619 of JBBEAZ010000014.1, read as the reverse complement.
TACGCCACAACGGATCCCGAGGTAGCCCTCGCCTGGCTGAAGGTGATGTTCTTCGGCCTTGCGTTCCTGCCAACAGCAGTGCTGGCCTTCGCCTTCGCCGTCACGAACCGGTTCGAGCGGTATTGGCCGGTGATCCTCGTTTGCGCACTGATTTCAGCGCTGAGCCTCGGGATCAACACGAGCACGGAGATCTTCACCGACCACGTAAGACATTACTTCTGGGGCTACAATGCGATGTCTCGCCCGGCGCTGTTCCCCTTCGCTATTTTCGAGACCGGCTGTCTCATCGTTGCTGCCATCGTGTTACGCTCGGCGCAGCAGTCTACGCGCTCCCCCACGCAACGGCGACGCGTCACCGCGTTACTGGTTGCCCTCTCAATCGCCTACCTCGCGTCAGTGGACTGGCTTCCGTCCACGGGCGTAGAAGTCTACCCGTTCGGCTATGTCTTCATCGGCATCTTCATCCTGATGACAACGCGGGCCCTTTGGCGCTACCGGTTGGTTGACGTCACACCGGCCTTGGCCGCAAACCAGATCATCGAGACGATGGGTGGCGCCCTCCTCGTGCTGGACTCGGAAGACACGATTAGAATCGCCAACCAGGCGGCCGCGGACATGCTCGGCACGCGCCGCGACAAGCTAATTGGCAGGCCATTTCTGGACGCTCAACGTCCGCCGTTCTCGGAAGTCAACGAGAGGCAGACAAGCAGCGTGGAGATCAACTACGGCGAGGGCGCCGAAGAGCGCATAGCCGTCGTCTCCTCCTCTGTCCTGAACAACCGGGCGGGCGACGATATCGGGACGGTCTACATCGCGCACGACATATCCGAGCGAAAGCGCGCCGAGCAAGCGCTGCACAAGAGCGAGGCCCTCTACCGGACGCTGATCGAGACGTCGCCAGAGACAGTGATCGTCACCGACCAGCAGGGCGTCATCGTCATGGCGAATCGCCGGACGAAGGAGCTGCTGCGAGTCGAAACCGTCGAGGCGCTACTCGGCAGGAACGCGCTTGACTTCGTGATCCCGGAAGACCGGGAGCGCCTGCGCGAGAGCTTCGCCGCAGCGCTCGGGGCTCACGTTGTGGAAATCGTCGAATTTACGCTGATCAGACAGGATGGCGAGACTTTCCCCGCGGAGCTCAGCGTGTCGCGACTGCTCGACGAGGCCGGCGAAGCCAGTGGCTTCATCGCTATAGCTCGCGACGTGACGGAACGCAAGAGCTCCGAGGCTACGATCCGCCACCTGGCGTTCCACGATCCTCTGACCGGTCTGGCCAATCGCTCGCTGCTCATGGAGGAGCTGGCGAGGGCCGCGATTCGCCTTGACTCGCAGGAAGGCAAATTAGCGCTCCTTTACATGGACCTCGACGGCATGAAGGGAGTCAACGATAGGTTCGGGCACTCGACCGGGGATCAAGTCTTACGCATCGTAGCTCAGCGCATGGAGCGTCTGATTCGCGCGGGCGACGTATTGGCAAGGGTCGGCGGTGACGAATTCGTGCTCGTCCTCAACGACCTGAGCTGCCAGGACCAGGCCGTCGCTGTCGCCCAGCGGATTCTGGAGGCTGTAAGCGAGCCGTTCGCCTTTGGCGGCACAACCTCCCACCTGAGCGCCAGCATTGGCATCGCCATCTATCCGGACGCTGGGCGGAACATCGAAGCGCTGCTCAGTCACGCCGACGCCGCGATGTACGAAGCCAAAGAGCACGGTGGCAACTTCTATCAGATTGCCCCTCCCGCCGGCGGCGAAGTTCCCGTCGCGGGCTGAACCCTGCACCTATCGCCTCGGCAGCCTCTCCCAAACAACTCTTCGATTCAATGGGAATCGCGACGGGGCCGTTCACCAATCGACAGCGAGATTCGTCAACGACGCGCGCTCCCAGGCCTGCGTCGCCGTTCCCATCAGTCCGACCTTGCCGCTCGCTGCCACATTGCCGGGGCGCGGGCCCGTCCATGTGGCGGTCCCGATCAGGGTCAGCGCCGCGGAGTTCGGGTCGTTCCTCGAGGGATCGTTCTTCGGTCCGCTGCCTCGTAGCCAAGACCGAGCCGTGAAGGTGACCGTGCCGTCCTGATTGGTAGCCACCGTCAGGCACGTCCGCACCCACTGGCAGTACATGTGGTAGTCCGCCTGGTTCTGATGGTGATCGCAGTTAGCTGGCGGGACGCTGCCCCCGTACGTGTCGGTCCGGCCGAAGAGATTCGTGTTCACGAGCGGTGTCACTACGCCGGTCGCCGTATTCAGCACGCCCAAGCGCAGCATGTCCGTGCCCTTCGCATCGCATGAACGCGCGACGATCGCCCGGCCAGACGCCCCCTCGGTGACAAGAGCGGCGACCCCGCCGCATTGTTCACCGTTGATCTCCGAGTCGAGCATGTCGGCGCAGACGGTCGCATCGCCGGATAACGCCTGGTCACAAACGCTGAGCCACGCGGTATTCGGAGGGGACTGGCCCTCGAAGTTCATGGCGAAATGGGAAGGATAGCCCGGAGCCTGCTCACCAAGGTCGGACCCCAGGCTGATCTCGCCGGCGCGCAGCACGGCCCTCAACTCGGTCAGATCGATAGCCTCCGTGCCGCCCACAACAGGGTGCACGGTCACCTTGTTCTGGTTGTCCTGCGACGCCTGTACCTGCGTGACCGCCGCTTCACCCGAAGTCGCACCGCGCGAATCGATCGCGTCGGCAGCGCTCAGGCGCCACTCAATCGTATCGCCCGCCGCTGCGCCCGCGGGAACGTTGCATCCGACCCTCAGATTCTTCTGGGCTTGCATCGGCACGATGAGCACGTTATCGAGCGTGAACGCATACGTCCCGTCAGCGCTGGGATTAACGACATTCCCTCCAGTCGTCAACACGTTCACACCATCGAATAGCTGGCACGCATCCGGGTTAGTCGCTCCGCTGTCAGTTTCGAGGTCCAGTTCCAGCGAACCGACCCAAACATCCTCAGCCGACCCGCCCGCATCGAGTACAACATTCGTAAACGTCACACCCTGGACACCCGGGGCCACACTCTGCGGTGACGGGTTGGACGCGAGCGAGACAGCGAGACGCGGCATCGGCGGCCCCGATGTCGTGCCCGTGGCGCTGAAGTTGTCGCTACGCTGCGACAACCGCAGCGCAGGATTCGTCGTCCTGCTACCGAGAAGAATGCCGGCTGCGCCCGACGCAATGCTCGAGTCACTCACCGTAACCGCCTGCCCGCCGTTCAACCTGAGCGATAGGTTGTTCCCGATGGCCGTTGCCGACAGCGTGAAGAAGCTGTCCACCGAGGGATTTGGCACTCCCAGCTGGGCGAGGACGAGTTCCTGTCCGTTGCTCACCTTGGCGATGCGAAGTACGCTCGTGCCTCCAACCAGCCGGTAAAACGCGTAATACGCTTGCGGGCTTTCATAGCGAAGGACGAGTCCGAGCACAGGCACCGAATTGTTGTTGCTCGACGCGAACATCGCCGAAACGGTCTGCTCACTGCTCGCCGTTGACGGCTGGATGGCGATCGACGTCCCGGTTATCCCTGCCGCACTCCTGAGCTCATTACCTTGGATCAGCTGATCGCCCTGCACTTCCTGCCAACCCTGACCTAGCGTCGTGCTACGGCTGCGATCGAACGCGTCTTCAAACGTCGTCGACGCCGAAGCAAGCGCGCCGAACGCCACCACCGCAACAACAATCAGCATGATCGCCACCGCGATCCGCGGAGGAATTCGTCGCACTTCGCGCTCCATGGCGCGAATTGTACGGCACCCCCGCCGCTCGACGCGGAGCGTGAACTTCACCGACCCAACTCCTGCACAGCCCGACCGGGGGACGCCGGCCAAAGATCGCGCCTTGCCCAGAAAGGCAGATGACGCCAAAATTGGCATCACCAAATGACCACCTTTCGCATCGCGCTCGCCAACATCCGCTTCCCGGCGACTCCCGAGGAGTCCGTCACGCTGGCCGAGCAAGCCATCGCTCAAGCGTCAAACGAAGGCGCCGGCATCATCTGCTTTCCTGAGTGCTTCGTTCCCGGCTACCGAGGGCCAGGCAAGACCGTGCCGCCTCCCGACCCTGCGTTCCTCGATCGCGCCTGGTCCGCCATTGCGCGGCCGCCGCGCAGGCCAACGTCGCAGTTGTTCTCGGCACCGAACGCGTCGTCGACGGCGCCTTGCTAGCCACTGCACTGGTCGTCGATCGAGACGGCACTATCGCCGGCTTCCAGGACAAAGTCCAAATCGATCCATCCGAGGAAGGCACCTACTCGTTTGGTTCCGGGAGGCGGGTGTTCCAAACCGGTCCGCTGACATTCGGTATCGCCATCTGCCACGAGGGTTGGCGCTATCCGGAAACCGTCCGCTGGGCCGTGCGCCACGGCGCGCAAGTCGTCTTCCACCCGCATTTCCACGAAGCCGAGCCTGGCAGCTACCAGCCCTCGACTTTCGCCGATCCTGCGAATTCATTCCATGAGAAAGCGTTGTTATGTCGCGCCGGCGGAGAACACCTGTTATGTCGCCAGCGTAAACTTCGCCAGTGCCGGCTCCCCAACCACATCGGCGGTGGTGCGGCCGGACGGAACGCTGCTCACCTACCAGCCGTACGGCAAAGCAGGCTTGCTCATCGCCGACGTCGACACCAGCGAGGCAACAGGCCTCCTAGCGGCGCGCTACAAATACGTCTAGAGAAACCTCCTGCAACCACCTGGTTTCGCGGCTGTCGGTTGTGAGTCCCTAACTGACCGGTTGGTACAGTTGCACGATGTTTCCTTCTGGATCGCGCAGGGTGGCGATTCGCAGGCCGGTGTAATCCGTAGGCGGCTCGATGAACTCAACGGCCCGCCGCCTCCAGCCGCTGGAATCCGCGTCCAGGTCATCGCTGTCCAGGCCTACCATGTGCCGGTAAGGATCGGATTATTTCCCTTTTACCTCGCTGTGCGTGCCGATGCCAAGGTTGCCACCGTCACCCTGAGTACAACCAGCGCCGCGAATGGGCTGCATGGGCCCCTGCGCATATGTCAGGGGGCCTCAAATTCGTATCTAGGCTAAGTCAGAGGTGCACTGCGCTAGATACAGGAAGGCAGGGCGAGGCCATCTGACTTCTGAAAAAACCAACTGCATTTTGCGACCCACAACCGCCGAAATCGTATCTGGAGCGGGAGACGGGGATCGAACCCGCGACCCTCTGCTTGGAAGGCAGATGCTCTACCACTGAGCTACTCCCGCTCGCTACCTGCGCTTCATCCGCGCAGGCTTATATCATAGCGCCGGGAGCAACATTGAGCGTCGCCGCCATCGCCCAGGCCAAGGGCATTTTCTACGGATGGTGGGTCGTCGGCGCCAGCGCCGTCATCGTCTTCCTCACCGGCGGCACCTTCTTCTACGGCTTCAGCGCCCTCTTCAACCCCATTACCGACGAATTCGGCTGGTCGCGCGCCAGCGTCGCCCTCGCCTTCTCCCTCCGCTCCGAGGTCGGCGGCCTCGCCGCGCCCGTCGTCGGCTTCTTCGTCGACCGTGTCGGCTCTCGCCGCCTCATGATGGGCGGCGTCGTCATCGTCGCCCTCGGCTTCGTCCTGTTGAGCCGCGTGCAGTCGCTACCCGCCTTCTACGGGGCGATCGTCGTCATCGCCATCGGCATGAGCGCCACCGCCGGCCCCGTCGGCATGGTCGCCATCGCTCACTGGTTCAAGAGACGCCGCGGCCGTGCCCTCGCCTTCATGACAGCCGGCGCCGGCACCAGCGGCGTCATGGTCCTCGTCCTCGAGCTGCTCATCTCCTCCTTCGGCTGGCGCGACGCCCTCGTCATCATGGGCATCACCCAGCTCGTCGTTTGCTTCCCCCTCGCCATGAGCATCCGCAACCGCCCCGAAGACCTCGGCCTCCAACCCGACGGCGACGCCGCAACCCTGCTCGCCGACGGCAGCACTGCCCCGCCTCTCCCCGCCGAGGGCCTGACCGTCAGCGAAGCTATTCGCACCACCGCCTTCTGGCAGCTCTCCTTCGCCGTCATGCTCACCAACGTCGGCATGATCGCCGTCATCGTGCACCAGATCCCCTACTTCACCAAGAGCATCGGCCTCTCCGAGGGCCTCGCCGCCGGCACCGTCACGGCGATGACCCTGATCAGCCTCAGCGGCCGCTTCGGAATGGGCCAGCTCGCCGACGTCATGGACAAGCGGCGCGTGCTCGCGACCTCGTTCGGCACCTGTGCCCTCGCCCTCGTGCTCTACGCAACGATCTTCGAGCCCTGGCAGATCATCTACGCGCTGCCGGTCTTCGCCATCGGTTGGGGCGGCATCATCCCCGTCCGCCCTACGTTCCAGGCCGAGTACTTCGGCATGAAAGCCTTGGGCGCCATCCAGGGCCTCGTCTTCACCATCGCCACCCTCGGCGGCCTCGTCGGCCCCGTCTTCGCCGGCTGGATGTACGACCAGACCGAAAGCTACCGCCTCTCCTTCCTCATCCTCTCCGCCGGCGCCCTCCTCGCCGTCCCCCTGACCCTGACCATGAAACGCCCCCGCTGGCACATCACCGAGATCCCCGTCTAAGCCACGGCCGACTCAGCGGACAGGTATGGGCGCCCGCCCACGCCCCGCTCGTGCCACAACACATGCCCCACCCATTCCCGTGGGGGGGGGGCCCCGCCCCCCCCCCCCCCGG
>JBBEAZ010000014.1:0-113979 GCA_040882565.1 Dehalococcoidia bacterium | reverse complement strand
CAGGGCCCCAGCCCTGACCCACGCGGCGCTCTCTCACCCTAACTCGAAGGTGCAGCGGAGTCGCTGCCTCGGGGGTTCCCTACGGGCCCGTCTGGGCGGGGGGTGCCCCCCGAGAAGAATCCATTCCTTGGGGAGGGTGGGGCGGGACCGCGGGCCACAGCGCTGACATGGCGGCCCCACGCCTATCCGCCTATCATTGAATGGATGACCCTCAGCCTCGGAGCAACCCCATGACCATCGGCGCGTTCCGCATCGCCTGGCTCATCCTCGCCCTCCTCTTGGCCTTCGTCATCTTCATCGAATGCATGGCCGATGTCGGCGGCAGCGCCGCGCCGATCCCGCACCCAACGCCCACGCCCGCCCTAACGCGCGTCGACTACTCTGCTTCGTAGTCCGTAAGCTCGAACACCTGCTCCCCGTTGTCGTAGCGAACGAGAATGTGGGCGTCGTCCGTCGTAAACCAGGCCTTCTGATCGCGCCCCGCCTCGATCTCCACCCGCCACGCCTCAAACGTACCGAACGGCACCTCGACCTCTTCCGAACCCGTCACATCGAGCTTGATCTCCAAACGCTGCGGCTTCGCCAGCACGCACGACAACATATCCGTGTACGCCGTGTCGAAGCCCTGCGAGAACGTGATCGTCCGCCAGACAAACAGGTCCGACCAGCTGTCGTGAGCGACCGACGGCACGTCCAGCGTGTCGTCACGCGCGCCATCCTCCCCGACGCGGTGCACCTTCACTTCGCTACCCTCGTATGTCGCTTCGCAATCGAGCACACCCTCCGGCCCATCGATCTGAAAGCGGGAACTCCGCGGCTGCAGCTCTGCGCTGTCGACCACTACCTCCGCATCGTTCGTGAAACCGGTCTCCGGGAAGTCGAAGTGCTGCCTGAGCACCGTCTCTCCTTCCTCGCCCGGCTCAACGGTCAACACCATCGTCCCGACTTCCTTGGCGTCGTCATTTAGCACCCGGTACGTCGCCGTCTCCGTCTCCGGCCACGGGATCTGATCGACAACATCCCGCGACACCACCGAGTCCCCACCAGAACACGCCGCGACCAAAAGCATCGCGAGAATCGTCGCCCCGAGCCGCATCAACCGCCGGGGCCCGCAGCCAACACCGCGCGCATCCGCCCGAGCGCCTCGTCGACGTCCGCGCGCTCGATCCCGAAGTGCGTCACCCAGCGAATGCGCCGCCTCCCTTCGTCGAAGCACAACAGCCCCTGCTGCGCCAGCCGCACCACCAGCTTGCCCGTGTCCCAACCTTCAATCGTGAAGTAGATCAGGTTCGTCTCCGGCTCCGGATCTAGATGGACACCCGGCAGTTCGCGCAATCCCTCAGCCAGCAGCCGTGCGTTCTCATGATCTTCGGCCAGCCGCTCGACCATATTCTCGAGCGCGTAGATCCCCGCCGCCGCCAACACCCCCGCCTGCCGCATGCCTCCGCCCAGCAGCTTGCGGTTCCGCCGCGCCTCCGCGATGAACTCCTTCGATCCGCAGATCACCGACCCCACCGGACACCCCAATCCCTTCGAGAGACTGAAGCAGATCGAGTCCGCATACCCGGCCAGCCGGTCAACCGGCACGCCCAGCTTGACAGCCGCGTTGAAGATCCGCGCGCCGTCCATGTGCACCGGCACCACGCTTGCATCCGCAATCTCGCGCACCGAGGCCAGATCTTCCTCGCCGAGCACGGTGCCGCCGCAACGGTTGTGCGTGTTCTCGACGGCGATCAAGCCGGTCCGCGGGAAATGCTCGTTGTCGGGCCTAATCTTCGCCCGCACTTCGGCCAGGTCCAGCCGCCCCTTCGCGTCGTTTCGCACCGGCCGCAGCCCCATCCCGCCAACCGCCCAGGCGCCGCCCTGCTCGAAGAACAGGATGTGCGCCTCCTCGCCGACAATCACCTCCGCGCCGCGCCCACAGTGCGTCAGCAGCGAGACAAGGTTGCTCTGCGTTCCGCTCGAAGTGAACAGCGCCGCTTCCTTGCCCATTCGGTCCGCCGCCATCTCCTGGAAGCGGTTGATCGTCGGATCCTCGGCGAACACATCGTCGCCTAGCTCGGCATCCGCCATCGCCTTCTGCATCTCCGGCGAAGGCAGCGTAAGCGTATCGCTGCGCAGGTCAATCACGTTCAAGGAGCGCTCGTACCCTCGCGCCCGTAGTCATCATCAAGCCGCACGACGTCATCCAGCTCCGGCGTCGAAACCTCAAACACGCGCGAGTCCTCAAGCGCCTCCATCCGGTGCACCGCGCCCGGCGGCAACTCGATCACCGTCCCTGGCCCGGCAGTAAGCTCCCGGTAGTCATCCGGGCGCTCGCTCGACCCTAGAGTGTACTTGATCCGCCCCGACTCGACGTACTGCACCTCGTGCTTGCGTTCGTGGTACTGCAGGCTCAGGCGGTGGCCCTTGTTCAGGACCAGGACCTTGCCCGCATAGCGGTCGTTATGCGCCAGCACCAACTCCTCGCCCCAGGGCTTTGCGACCACTTCCGGCGTGCGCACCTCGGCCTCGCCGGGCACAGTGACAGGCTCGCTCTCCATCTGCGAGGGGCGGCTAGCCCGGGCGCTCCCAGAGCGTCTGGTAACTGTCGCCGCCGCGGATCGCCGTCACAACCTCAGCCTGCTCGTGCCGCATCAGTTCGTCGAACGCGCCCTCAGCAACAGCCCGCATGTCCTCGCCGCCGATGCTCACCAGCCGCGAGACGATACGCTCGGCGAGACCAGAGTGACGGAAGGTCTCGATATGTCGTGGCCAGATGAACGACATGATCTTCTCCGGCAGCGAGAACCGTGGGCGGAGCTTCTTCAGCGACTTGAACCGCTCCTCAACCGACCCGGCCTTGTCGACAACCGCGATCAGCGGCCCTTCCGCCTCCGTACTGCGGGTGTCCACCAGCAGCCGCTTCTCAAGGATGGCGAATCGCACGACCAGGACATCGGCCGTATCAATGACACGGGTCACTTCGTCCATATCGAGGCCAAAATCGTCCATCTACCGACGATTCTACGCTCCTCAGATTTCAGGGGTCAAACGCGTTCCCTGAGCGAAGCCGAAGGCGCAACGAAGCCCTGTCTTGAGCGCGGCGCCAGCCAAGTCGGAGGTGGGCGTCGGCGCAGCGAAGGCGAGCAGTCCGCAGACCCTCCGACACAGCGCGGCAGCGACTCGCTAGACTGCCCATCGCCCGGTCACGCTGGCCACACCTCAGTACCAAGCGGCCAGCAATCCTCAACCAGACCTGGATCGAGGCCGGCGTCATAGCGCAGGACAACAAGCGAATCGCGAGGATCCATCCCGTCCAGGCAGTTCAGGTCGCCTTTCTGGTGGACAGGAAAGCCAACACCAGTCGGATCCACGTCCACCTCGGCGTCCAGCGGAAGGCAACCGCTCGGGAGGTCCAGCGCAAGCCCGGCATCCGTACGAAGCAACGACATTGAGTCCAGAGGGTCAACATCTCCATCGCAGTTGAGGTCCCCACGGAGGTTCCCGGCTATCGGCGGCGATCCAGTTGGAGTTGGAGTTGGGGTTGGATCTACGATCGGTATGTCGACATCATCCTCGTTGGAATAGAAGGACCGCTGCGTGGAAGTTGCTGCGTAGACGCGGTAAAACAGCCAATCTCCCTGGTCATATGGTCCCTCATCTCGGAACTCATCGGTGTTTGCGGGGAGTATCGCGACAAGCTCATACTCCTGGTCAACAAACTTCCTCTCCACAACGAAACAGGCCTCGTTGTCCGAATTGTCAGTCCAGGCTATATCGGTCTGGCCAAGGAATTGGAAAGGAGGTAAGTCCGCGTCAAGATCCGTCGGTGCGTTAGGGTTCCCGCCGGTCGGCTGCGCCGCTACATAGCAATCTGGAACAGACGCATTCGTCGGCGTCCCAATTCCCGAGCTGTCAAACAAGGCTGCGAGGACAGCGGCAGCCGCAATCCCAGCTACGCCAACCCTCACCATTTTTATGCAGCCCCCGCCACGCCGCGCAGCGCGTCCAGCTTCGCCCTCGCCGCCCACGAATCAATCGCATCCCGCGCCATCTCAATTCCCGCCCCAATATCCGCCGCCCGCTCCGCCAGCCATATCCGCACCCCAGCGTTCAGCAGCACCAGATCACGGTAAGCTCCCGCCTCCCCGCCAAAGATGCTTTCAGCAATCGCCGCGTTATGTCGAGCATCGCCACCGGCCATCTCTTCCTTCGTCGCCGGCTGCAGCCCGTACTCCGAGGCGTCGATCTTCAGCTCGGTCGTCTCGCCCCCCTCCCGCAGGAACGCCCGGCAGGGCCGTGACGTCGGCGCGTCTTCATTCCCCTCGATCCCCTGTACCACCAGCACCCGCTTGAATCCGTTCCCGGCCGCCGCCGCCAGCATCTTCTCCATATAAGGAAGGTGCGCCAGCCCGATGATGCTGTAGTCAGCCCCCGCCAGGTTCGCCACCTTCTCCACCGTCGCGAACACCGTCCGCAGCGCCACTTCCTCGCGCAAGCCGCGGACGCCGTAAACATCCGGCACAAACCGCGCCTGGCGCATGTAGCCTAAGCCGGTTTCCTCGATCGACCGCGCAACCTCCGCCGGCTCGCGGTCCACATCCACCCCCAGCGACTCCAGCACATCGCCCACCGGCACGCCGTGCTTCGGCCCCAGGTCCTTCTCGCCGTGCATCACCACCGGCACCCCCGCCGCCGCCACCACAATCGCAGAAGCCGGGCTGACGACAATGCTCTTCTTGCGCCCGTCATAGGGGCTCCCAACATCCAGCAGCCCCTCAGCCTTCGGCTTGATCAGCGCCGCCCGCGCCCGGTACGCATCGCAGAAGCCCATCAACTCCTCGACGGACTCCCCCTTGTACCGCTGCAGCAGCAGAAACCCCCCCGCCTGCGCCCGCGTCGCCCCCCCGTCAAGGATCAGATCAATCGCATCCCGCGCCTCCTCGCGCGTCAAATCCCGTCCGCTCCGCGGCCCCTGCCCAATCGCCTTCAAATACGACCGCATCCGCTCAAACGGCGCCAGATCCCGCTCAACCCCATCCGAACTCATCTCCCCAACAGTGTACGCCCGAACAACGCCCTCCCTGCCTATCTACTGTCCACTGTCCACCGTTCACTATTCACTTGCTCCCACGTCCGTCCCATGCGCATATCTCATGTCTCTTGCTACTATTCCCCCATGCCCGAACTCCCCGAAGTCGAAACCATCCGCCGCGACCTCTTCCCCGTCATCGTCGGCCGCACCGTCCGCAGCGCCTGGATCTCCCCCAACGCCCCCCGCCTGGTGCAACTCATCCCGCCCGAGGAGTTCTGTCGCAGCCTCACCGGCCGCCGCATCGAGGACATCGGCCGCCGCGGTAAGTACCTCCTCATCCACCTCGACCAGGGCCTGACCTGGATCGTCCACCTCCGCATGACCGGCCGCCTCCAGCACGCCCCCGAAGATTGCCTTCCCGACCCCTACCTCCGCGCCCGCTTCGAGCTCGACGACGGCACCTCGCTCTGCTTCATCGACGTCCGCAAGTTCGGCACAATGTGGCTCGTCGACGACGTCGAACTCGTCACCGGCAAGCTCGGCCAGGAGCCGCTCGAAGCAGCCTTCGACATCGCCGCCTTCCACTCATTTCTCAAGCGGCGCGGCGCGCCCATCAAGGCGGTGCTCCTCGACCAGGCAGTGCTCGCCGGGGTCGGCAACATCTACGCCGACGAGTCCCTCTTCGCGGCCGCGATCGACCCCCGCAAGCCGGCCAACAAAATCACTCGGCCGGCCGCCGAACGCCTGCACCGCGCCATCGTCGATGTCCTGACCGAGGCCGTCGGCGACCGCGGCTCCAGCTTCAGCGACTACGTCGACGGCCGCGGCGAGGCCGGCTTCCACCACCTCAAGGTGCGCGTCTACCAGCGCACCGACGAACCGTGCCTCGTCTGCGGTACCCCCATCCGCCGCATCCACCTCGGCGGCCGCAGCACCCACTTCTGCCCCAGGTGCCAGAAACCCTGAGGGAACAAGCCATGGGCTCGGCGTTCCGCGCGGTGAATCACCTGCGGGGCGCCGCCGTGCCGGGGGGTGCAACCAAGTTGGAAGCGAAACCAGGCAGAGCCCATGGTAATCAGGGTCAGATACGTGACGCCCCTACCAAGCGCTGGCTCAAGAAATTTCGGGACACCCTCTCTTCTGATTAGCCATTGTAGGTAGGGGTGGTTGGGCTGAGGTAGCCTGCACAAGACCTTGACAACGGCGGAGGACTATGATAAACGAAACGTGACGCCTCGGCGTCAGAAATGGGGTGCGTCGATGGTCACACGCAGAAACATCCCATGGTTGAGGATGTTGGTCATTGCACCACTCTCGCAGTTTCTGTCCTCGCCGTCTCCGTCCGTAGCGGGCAAGCAGGGCACGTCGATTCACGTTACGCGTACTATCCTAACACCAGGTTTTACTTCTTTGAGGATTACACCACCAATCAGGTAAAGTGGCGCCCATGCGACCAAGCTCTCACTACCTTCGGCCTGACGCCAAACATCGCGCTAGCGACAGACGATTGGGAAACCACCCATGGTTACGGAATCGACTATTACAACAACGGGACATGCGGGTCAATCCCACTCGGGTTCCGCACATTTTCCAATCAGAACCAGTGCGGGGTTCCTCCGCAGGGATCAGCCTACGCGGCCTGTTGGTTCCCTGAGTTATGGCAATCAGTACCCGAGGCGTGGAGCTATGTGGGTGGCTGTTGCGTCGCAGCGACCAAATCGAGCGTTTGGGTAAACACGCTGTGGATCGATGCCCAAGGCTTCTCGGAAGGCATACAAACATTCATCCTAGCTCATGAACTCGGCCACGCGATGGCGCTAGAACACCACAGCCCTTGCCAGACGGTTATGGCGCTGGGCGCGTGCCTGAACACCGTGGAGACAAGTGATGTGCTGGTGCCCCGTTGCATGTATGCATATACATGCTGAGAGGTAAGTAGACTTTGAAATCCCTAACTCGAGACAACAACCGCATCAACGTCCTCACTGGCGCAGCATTCCTGTGCGCGCTACTCTTCCTCGCCGTCGCGCTGTTGACAGACGGCGGCGGAGGGATCCCAACAAGAGCGCAAAGCGCCGAGGAAACGCCAGATCCCGCCGTTATCTCAAATGATGCCGGGCTCCACCTGGCGCCCTCCGGGAGGCTCCAGTTCTTTGTCATCGCCGATTCATTTCCAGTTGACGAGAGCGGCAAGGTCATTCTCGGCAAGCCGGGGCATGGGGTTTCGCAGACTTGTGAGGCGGACGCCCTGGTAATTCTAAACAAGGGCGTCGTTACCGATGTCCGTGGCCAAGGTATCGCGAATTCCGTCAGTCAAGGAGATCGCGTTGTCGCCGCGCCAGCGGAAAGCGGACCCCTCGAGAAAGTCTATTGGGACCCCAAAGGCGAGCTACGCGTCGGTTGCGACCCCGACTCCTGGGTCATCGTCGACATCGACTGACCCGCTGCCCACAAACCACCAGAAACGCTAAAAGGCCGCCGGTTTCCCGGCGGCCCGTCGTGCCTCAGTTACAGACCTTAGAAGCGGCCCGGCGGTGAGCCGAAGCCGTGGAAGTCCTCTTCCTTCGACTGGAAACGCCCGCCCTCACGGAACCGCCACATTTCGATCACGGCCGCCCCGTCGATCGCTTCCTCCGCGACCGTCTCGACTGCCGCCTCCGCCTCGACGGCCTGCGCCGTTGCCGCCTCGAAAACGTCCGCGCAGGCGTATGCCAGCAATTCCCAGGCCCGCATCAGCCCATCGTGCCGCCGCTTCGCGAATGCAAAGGCGCGCAACGCAGAAGTCGCCGCGCTCCACGCAGACACCAGCCCCTCATACCTGCCCTTCGCTTTGGCCGCTTCAGACACCCCCAGCGACAGCCTCGCTTGCGCGAACGCGGTGCTGAGCGACGACCACGCCCGGTTCAACGCCGCTTTGCGTTCCAGGTTCGCAGCGTAAGCCGCCTCTTCAAGAGTCCATGATATGTTCAGCCACGCATGCCGGATCGCCCGCCGGCCGGAGCGCACTTCCGCGCCCTTTCCCAGTGCTCGCGCAGCATTTTGCCAGCAGCGTACCATCGCCTCGCGCTCCAACGTCTGAATGGTCGCGGCGGAGGCCAGGGCCTCGACACCATTTCGCCAGATGATGCGCGTCTTCTGCAGATCGCGCGCCCGCGCGCCAAGTGCGAAGGCTCGGCTGAGACGCTTCCACGCAAGGATCGCCGTCACCCTCCGTGCAACGTGCACGTCGAGGGCCTTGTCCAGCCCAAAGCTGACATTGCCCCACGCAGCGACAATCCCGGATGGCGCGTCATCTCCCATTGTCTCGGGTTGGCGCATCTCCTCAACGCCGTGCGGTAGCGTCTTGAACGCCTCCGGCTCCTCGTGCTCGCACTCAAAGTCACCCAATTGCGGAAGCGCGTCCCGGTTCGTCCGCCTGACGATGCGCATCGGCTCGCCGTATACGTCGCCAAGGGTCACATGTAGTGTCTCGTCGTCAATCGGCCTTACGCCATCAGGCGCGTCATCGGCAGTCTGCGGCTGAACGACAGCTTCGTCGTGAGGCAGCTTAACTGTAGCGTCCGCCGCAGCCACGCCTTCGTCCTGAGCAGGCGCTGCATGCGCCCCGTTTCCATTCGTACAATTCCCCGCGATCGGGCGCAGGCCCTTCGCGCTCAGGATGTTGATCACCTTCGCAAGGTCAACCTCACCGAGTGCGTTACCCACGAGTTCCTCGGGCAGCGCTGGGTCAGAAGGAACTTTCCGCGCCTGCGGTTCGGCTGCGGCCACGGCCGCTTCTGCCGCAATCTCCTCCGCCATGTCGGCCAACGGTGAGTGCTCCCGCCGGATCTGCACAAGCATCGGCGCCCGGTGCGGCGAGTCGCTCGGCGTCACCAGCGGCCGGCTTGAGTAGTCGTTGTGTATGCGTGCCGGTAGCGCCCAGTAGACGCTGACTTGTCCGAGATCGAGACCCGCCTTCATCTCGTGACGGACGAACGCGTACGCAGAATCGAGGTCGGCGAACGAGAAGGTGTACACCGGCCCCATGCGCCTGATGTCCTTGATCAGGACGACGGGCTCGATGATGCAGTCATCGTCAAAGTGCGGAAGCCAGGTCATACCCCAGAAGAGGATCGTGCCCTCGCGGATCCATCCACGGAGTGTCGACTCCAGGAATTCCTCGGCGGTTTCGGCCGACGAGAATGCGTGGACCTGATATGCCGCAATCCCGGCGCCGTCCGGCACGAGGATTACTAGCTGCGCGGTCGATTGCGCTTCTACCGGCGAATCGCCGTACTCCCCGTCAGCCTCTCTCTCCGTCCGTCGGAAGAGACTATTCACAATACCCATGGTCTAAACCCTCCTGGGCGCTTGCCCCCTATATGTCGCGGCCTTCGTCCGGCAATAGACTGCGACGTGTCTGGCACAAGTG
Organism: Dehalococcoidia bacterium; assembly: GCA_040882565.1. Taxonomy (GTDB): domain Bacteria; phylum Chloroflexota; class Dehalococcoidia; order SM23-28-2; family RBG-16-64-32; genus CF-162. The sequence continues at coordinate 104,551 of JBBEAZ010000014.1, read as the reverse complement.
TCCGTCCTACGAGTGAATAGGAAGGTGAAGGGCCATACGACGTTAGTAAAGGTTCGGTAAAGACGCCCTAAGCCGGCCACTCCGCCGCGGACGGAACGCCCGCCAGCCCGGTCGCCGCCAGCACCGCACGCAGCACCGCCCGCTCCGCTGCGCGCGCCGCCAGCCCACCGAGTTGCAGCAGGTCCGTCGCCGTCTCGTTCGCCCCGGTCGCCAGCGCGAAAATGATGTCGCCGTCGACGGGTGTGTGTATCGGCCGAATCGTCCGCGCCAGCCCCGCGTGCGCCATCGTCGCCAGCCGCGCACACCCCTCTTTCGTCAGCACAGCATCCGTCGCGACAACCCCTAGCGTGCTGTTCTCCGCGGCGAACGGCGATAGCGGCGGTCGCTCGCGCAATACCTCGATCGTATCCACGAACCCCCGTTCCTCAGCCCGCGGCCCCGCGACGACTCGCCCGCTGGTCGGATCGACAACCTCTCCCCAGGCGTTGACTGCGATCAGCGCCGCCACAGTGATGCCGGACACCGTCCGTTCCGCCGCAGTACCAATCCCTCCCTTCATCGCCTGCTCAATCCCCAGCGCCTTCGCCACCGTAGCGCCCGTTCCAGCACCGACCGTGCCCTCCATGACCGCGCCGTCGTTCGCCACTTCGCACGCCGCATATCCAGCGTCGGCGTCCGGCCGACGGTCCCCTCGCCCAAAGCCCAGGTCGTATAGCGCAGCAGTAGGCACGATCGGCACAACGCCGCTCGTCACCGGGTAACCGTGACCGCGCTCCTCCAGCCAACGCATGACTCCCGTCGCCGCGTCCAGCCCGTACGCGCTCCCCCCGGACAGCAGGATCGCGTGGACACGATCCACGAGGTTCCCCGTGCGGAGCAGATCAGTCTCCCGCGTCGCCGGCGCGCCACCCCGCACATCGACCGAAGCCACCACCCCGGCCGGGCACAAGACCACCGTGCAGCCCGTAGCAGCGTCGAGGTCCGTCCAATGGCCTACAACCAGCCCTTCGATGGCAGTCAGTCCAGATTCATCAGCCAAGGTGTGCATCCATTCGTCTTGTTATCGCGTCTATATGTGTAAAGGCGTGTCGTAACGTGCCGTCCACTTATAATAGAGGTTGCCCAATACCTATGAAATTCTTCAGCGAAGCAAGTCCCCTCCGCCGCGCGCTCCTCGCGCTCGGCGGCCTCGCCTTCGTCGGTGGCGTGGCCCTCGTCGCCGTCGCCGTCCTCCAGGTGACCGGTGGCGACGGCAAAGAAGAAGTCGAGGTTCGCGATCTCGGCACCCCGACGACAGCGCCCCGCACGCCAAAACCTACGGCCAACCTCACTCAGACCCCAATACCAACCCCTCCACTGCCCTTGGAGGACTACACGATGGTTATCGACAAGATCAGCGTCCAGGCGCCCGTCCGCAAGTACGGCCTCGACGCAGACGCCGTGCCGGAGGTCCCGACCGGCGACGACGCAGCACAGGTCGTCGCCTGGTACAACTTCTCGGCTCAGCCTGGAACCGGCAGCAACGCCGTCTTCGCCGGCCACGTGACTTGGTTCGGCGCCGCCGTTTTCTACCGGCTCGAGTCGCTCAGCGTCGGTGACGAGATCAAGCTGCTGGGCACTGATGGCGTCGAGCTCAAGTACAAAGTCACCGACGTCTTCCAGGTCGTCGCCAGTGACCCCAACTCCCTGCAGGTCATGAGCGCCAGCGACACCGATATCATCACGATCATCACCTGCGACGGGACCTACACCGACACGAACGACCCGATCTTCGGCGGCGAATACGACAACCGGCTCGTCGTCCGAGCCGCTCTCGAGAGCCCCGCCGCTGTCTCCGCCGGCGGCTAGTACGCGCAAAGTTTCACAAAGTATCACGCTCTAAGAGCAACCTCACGCCACCCCCTGCGTTATCAAATTAGGATATGGCGTATCGTCGCGGCTCGCCCCGCTCGCAAACCACGGGTCAAAGACGCTTCTACATGATCCTCGCGATGATGTGGCTGGTCATTGGCTTCAGTCTCCTCGGCTTCGCGGGGTATGAGTACGTCTACAAAGGCAACACCCCCGGCCAGCTCGCCTGGATCCGGCCGAACGGTCCCGCCCCCGGCGCCGACGGACAACTGCCTCCAGGTGCCGAAGTTGTCGGTACCGAGTCCTTCCGCTTGGTCATGGATAAGATCGGCGTCGACGCCCCCGTTTCCGCCTACGGCGTCGACGAGAACCAGGTACCCGAAGTACCGTACGAGGCCCAACTCGTCGCCTGGTATAACTTCTCCGCGTATCCCGGCAACGGCGACAACGCCGTCTTCGCCGGACACGTCACGTGGCGCGGAGACGCCGTCTTCAAGCGTTTGAGTGAGATGCAACCGGGTGATCACGTCGAAATCCAGCGACAGGACGGCAGCCACCTCGTCTACGAAATCACAGACTCACTAACCGTCGCCCCAACAGACCAGGACGCCCAGCACTGGATGCTTCCGACCGGCGCCGACACCATCACCATCATCACCTGCGCCGGCGAAAGAGTCCTTGTTCCCGGCCCCATCGGCGCCGAATACGACCACCGCCAGGTCCTCCGAGGCGTCCTCATCGCCGTCGCCTGACCCCTCTCGTTCATCCTGAGGAATCGAAGGACGCCAACTCCACCATCAGCGAAAGCTGAGGAATCGAAGCTGAAGCGCTATCCCGGTCAAACCTGCCCCCCTCCACCCAACATTCCGCGTAGGGGCGAGGCACCCCACGAATCGCCTCAACGGCCCGCTGTGTTCGTGGCCGCCCGCCCAGCACTTCGCGGTGTAGCACGCCCCGTCCCGTTCGCCCTGAGGCTCACGAATGGGCGAACGGGGCACCCACTTCCCGAAGTAGGTAGCCCGGCAATCCCCTACCTCAACCTCCCCAACGCCTCCCGTAAACGCGCCAGCGTAACCTCCCGCCCCAGCACCTCCATCGTCTCGAACAACGGCGGCGCCGCCGTCTTCCCTGTGATCGCCACCCGCACCACCCCGAACAGGTCCCCAGCCTTCACGCCCATCTCATCAGCCAGCGTCCGGATCGCCGCCTCCAGCGCCTCGTGCGACCACTCCGTCACCCGCTCAGACGCAGCGATCACCCGCTCCAGCCCCTCCGCCGCCCGCGCCGGCGCATCCGCGAACTTCTTCCCAACAAGCGTCGCAGCATCGTACTCCAGCGGCCCCTCCGTGAAGAAGAAGTCCGCCATCTCGACGATCTCCGTCAGCGTCTTAATTCGCTCCTGGATCAGGGGCACAATCCGCGCCAGCCTCGCCGCCTCAACCTCGTGCCCCAGCGCCTTCTCGAGGAACGGCCGCGCCCGCGCCGCCAGCTCCTCCGGCGACATCTCGCGGATGTACATCCCGTTCATCCACAACAGCTTGTCGGCATTGAACGCCGCCGGGTTCGGCAGCAGCCGGTCGATGTCGAAATGCTTAATCAGCGTCTCCCGGTCGATGATCTCCGTGTGATCGTCGAGCGACCACCCCAGCAGCGCCAGGAAGTTGACCACCGCCTCCGGCAGATACCCCATCTCGCGGTACTCCAGCGCCGCATGAGCCCCGTGGCGCTTCGAGAGCTTCGACCGGTCCGCGCCCACGATGTTCGACACGTGCGCGAAGATCGGCGGCTCCCATCCAAACGCCCGATAAATCAAGACGTGCCGCGGCAGGCTCGACAGCCAGTCCTCTCCCCTCAGCACGTGCGTTATCTCCATTAAATGATCGTCGACCATCGCCGCCAGGTGATACGTCGGGTACCCGTCCGACTTCAGGATCACGAAGTCGTCCAGCGTATCGTTTGCGAACGTAACTTCACCTCGCAGCGCATCCCGCGTCGCCGTCTCGCCGGTCAGAGGCGTCTTGAAGCGCACCACTGGCTTCGTGCCCTCGGCCTCACGCTGCGCCCGCTCCTCCGCCGACAGCTCGCGACAATGGCGGTCGTATCGCGGCGGTTCCTTGCGCGCCTGCTGCGCCTTCCGCACCTCATCCAGCCTCTCTCGCGAGCAATAACATCTGTACGCCCAATCAGTCTGGATCAAGCGCTCCGTGTGCTCGTTATAGATGTCCAGCCGCTCGGACTCCGTGTATGGAGCAAACGGCCCGCCGACGTCCGGCCCCTCGTCCCAGTCCAGCCCCAGCCAGCGCAGCGTCTCCACCTGCGCCTCCACGCCGCCCTCGGTAAACCGCTGGCGGTCCGTATCCTCGATCCGCAGGATGAACTGCCCGCCGTGATGCCGCGCCAGCAGCCAGTCAAACAGCGCCGTCCGGATATTCCCAATATGCGGCTCCCCCGTCGGGCTGGGCGCATACCGCGTTCGCACACTCATACCGCCATTCTATTCACTGTCCACTGTCCACTGTCCACTATTCGCCCTTGCCCCTGGCCACCACCTCCCGCTATCGTTGCAACCAATGCAAGGCGTCCACGAAGTCCACGACGACCGCCTCGAAACCCTCGCCTCTGGCGGCCTCGAACTACCCTACATCGAGTACGGCCAGGTCGAGCCCTCCGTCAAACTCATCTGGAACGGCGAGGACTACTGGTACTACAAAACCCTGCCCCTCAAGGGCTACGGCGCGGTCCTCCCCGGCCTCATCAGGCAACTTCAGGCGGAGGGCCACAAGCCCGTCCTCGCCCGCTTCTACAACCGCATCTACATCTACGCCACCGGCGTCACCCCCATCGGCGCCGGCAAACCTCCCGGCGTCGACTAGCCTCCGCGCAGCGTCTCCAGCGCCTCCCACAGGTCCGCCGGCAACGGCGACTCGAACTCCACCTGCCGCCCACCCAGCGGCATCCCGAACGCCAGCTTCCACGCGTGCAAGAACTGCCGCCCGACCACCTCAGACCGCTTCCCGTACACCGCATCCCCCACGATCGGATGCCCGATCGCCGCCATGTGCACCCGGATCTGGTGCGTCCGTCCCGTCACCGGCTCCACCTCCAGCAGCGCCAGCTTGCCCGGCAACTCCTCCCGCACCTTGTACCGCGTCACCGACTCACGCCCGTTCGCCACCACCGCCATCTTCTTGCGGTTCTTCGGGCTCCGGCCGATCGGCGCCTCGATCGCCCCCTCACGCGGCGACGGCACCCCCTCGACCAGCGCCAGGTAAGTCTTGTGCACCAGCCGCGCCTTCAGTTGCCCCTGCAACGCCCGCATCGCCCGGTCGTTCTTCGCCACCACCAGCAGCCCCGAAGTGTCCTTGTCCAGCCGATGCACAATCCCCGGCCGCAGCGTCCCCGATATCCCCTGCAGGTCCGGCACCGCCGCCAGCAGCGCGTTCACCAGCGTGCCCGTAGGGTGGCCCGGCGCCGGGTGCACCGTCAGCCCCGCCGGCTTGTCGACCACGATGATGTCGCGGTCCTGGTACACGATCGCCAGCGGGATCGCCTCTGGCTCCAGCCGCATCTCCTCCGGCGGCGGGATCTCCACACGCACCCGCTCACCCGCGCCCACCTTCTCCGAAGCTCGCGGTATCCGCCCCTCGATCGTCAGCAACCCCGCGTCGATCAGCTTCTGCGCATGACTCCGCGAAAGCTCCGGCAAGCGCCGCGCGACAAACGTATCCACGCGCTCACCCCCGCGGTCCGCCGTTAGCTCAACCGTCCTCATCAGCCGGCGGCGTCTGTTCGTTCCGCATCTCAAACAACAGGTATCCGATCACAATGATCGCCACCCCCACATTGATCGACGAGTCCGCGACGTTGAACGAAGGAAAATTCGGAAAGTCGATGAAGTCCGTCACTCGGCCCACCCGCACGCGGTCGATCAGGTTCCCCGCGGCCCCGCCCAGCAGCATCCCGATTCCCAGCGTCGCCGTCCAGTGGTTGAACGGCGGGTTCCGGTAGTACACGTAGATCGCCGCCAGCCCGATGCACGCCATCACGATCAAGAACGCCGTCTGGTCCTCCAGGATCCCGAACGCCGCCCCCGTGTTCGTCACGTGCTTGATCCGCACCGGCCAGTCCTCCGAGGGCCACGCCTCCCCCCGCTCCAGCGTCGACCGCACCACCGTCTTCGTCGCCTGGTCCAGCGCCACCACAACCGCCGCCGCCACCCAAAACGCATACCGATGAACCGCCGGCGCCCCCGCGCTCGGCTCCCCCGCCGCACTCGTCGCATCAACCGTCTGCATACCCGTCGATGATACGCGACGCACACCCGTCGCTCACGACCCCACGCCCCTTCCCGCGTCCCGCCGTTCCCTGAGGGCAGCCGCAGGCGCAGCGAAGGGCCCCGGCGCAACGAAGGTGAGCGCCAGAACGACACCACGCTCTCGGCGCCACTCAGCCCGCTGTCCACTGTCCACTCTCCACTGTCCACTCTCTCCCCAACCCTGTACCCTTATCCCATGGCCTTCGACATCCTCTCCCGCCGCTCCAAGGACCGCGAAAAGTACGGCGACCGCCTGCCCCCCGGCCAGAAAGTCACCGACGACTGGCCCACGCTCACCTACGGCGGCACCCCGCGCGTCTCCACCGCCGACTGGAAGCTCCGTATCTTCGGCCTCGTCGAGAAGGAAGTCGAGTTCAACTGGCAGCAGTTCGCCGCCCTACCCACCACGAAGGTCCACACCGACATCCACTGCGTCACCACCTGGTCCAAGATGGACACCAACTTCGAGGGCCTCTCCGTCCTCGATCTCATGACCCACGTCCAGCTCAAGCCCGAAGCCACCGCCGTCATGGCCCACTGCTACGGCGGCTACACCACCAACCTCCTCCTCGACGACTTTCTCGGACCCGTAGGGCTTCGCGACCAGAACCTCCTCGCCTACACCTACGAAGGCCAACCCCTCCCCTCCGAGCACGGCGGCCCCTGCCGCCTCTTCGTCCCCCACCTCTACTTCTGGAAAAGCGCCAAGTGGCTCAACGCCCTCGAATTCATCCCCCGCGACCAACCCGGCTTCTGGGAACGCTACGGCTACCACATCCGCGGCGACCCCTTCAAAGAAGAACGCTATTCGTAGTGATCAGTGGATAGTGAACAGTTAACAGTTGGCCGGAGATGGCCGGCTGACGTACGCTATACCCTGCCGCCCACTCTCGCCTCTCTCCGCTAACCACTCATGACTCAAACAGCCCCCCTCTCCCTCACCGACCCCACCAACACCGCCATCCTCGCCGTCTCCGAAGACCGCCTCGCCGGCTTCCACCGCGACCCCTTCGCCGAAATCGCCCGCCTCTCCGAAATCCCCCTCGACACCGTCATCGAGCGCATCCGCGCCCTCCTCGCCGCCGGCACCATCCGCCGCGTCCGCCAGACCCTCCTCTCCACCAACCTCGCCCAGGGCTCTCTCGTCGCCTGGCAGGTCCCCCAGGACCGCCTACAGTCCGCCTTCGACTTCATGTTCCAGCGCGACCCCTTCAGCGGCCACGTCGTCATCCGCACCACCGACAACAGCGCGACCCCCGGCTCGAAGTACCGGCTCTGGACCACCGTCAAAGTCCCCCAGGGCTACTCGATGCCCGCCCACTGCGACTTCCTCGCTCTCCGCACAGGCTGCGAGTCCTACCGACTGATGCCCGCCAGAGCCCTTTTCGTCCTCGGCGTCGGCCACACCCGCCGCCGCGGCATGGCGCCCGGCAGCCGCTCCGACGAGCCCGCCGAGGTCATGTACCCCGAGGTCGCCCAACTCACCGAGATGGAGTGGCGCGTCCTCACCGCCCTCAAGCGCGAGTTCGACGTCGCCGAGATCGCCCGCGACCCCTGGAGCGCTCGCGCCACCAGAGCCGGCGTCGACCTACAGACCTTCTTCCGCGTCGCCGAGTCCCTCCACGAGCGCAAGCTCATCGGCCGCTTCTCCACCTTCCTCGAGCACGTCAAGGAGACTGCCTCAGGCGAGCGCGTCACCCGCTACAACGCCCTCTTCCACTGGGCCGTCCCCCCCGGCCGCGAAGTTGAAGCCGGCCGCGAGGTCGGCCGCCACCACATCCTCACCCACGCCTACTGGCGCGAAGGCGGCGCCAACTTCAACAACGTCAACATCATGGGCGTCGCCCACGGCACCGACAAAACCCTCGTCCTCGCCCACAAAGCCGCCATCGACACCCACCTCGCCGAACTCGGCATGCCCGTCACGTACACCAACGTCTTCTGGGGCGGCCGCAGCGAAATCAAACCCAGCGAAATCTCCCCCCTCGCCTACGTCGCCTGGTGCCACGAAATGTCGATAGACCCGGCCAAGATGAGGACCGACTAAAGGCCAGCGCCCCCGCCGAACCGCCGCGCCACCCTCCTCCGTAGGTCAGGGCCTAGCCTCGGCCGCTGGGCCTACGAAGTACAGCTCGCCACAAGAAACTAATTGATCGAAGGTCGCACTATTCTGTTGGCGCGGCTGCCTTATCATTTGGTGGCTCACCAACTTCCGAGAACGACCGGTTCGTCGACTGGTCGAACGCGTTGAACCGCTTGACCCAGTCGTCATCGATGGCATCCACATCCGCCTGCCACAACGTACGCGTGGCGTACGCCAGCAGAGTTGTCGCGAAGACATATGGCCGCAGCGCGTCGTGCGGTGGCTCTTGAGCGCCGGCGTGCACGATGACGACATCGCCGTCCTCATGACGCATATAGACATTCATCCCCTTCATGTTGTTGTGGGCGAAATAGTTGAAGAATCCATAAGCCTTTCTTCGCGTTGCCGTATCGGGCAATTCTGCTCTGATCCAATCTAGGTTGCGCTCGAATCGCCCGCCACCACGAATGCAATCGTTCACCTCGCTTGCGTTCGCTAGGAGGTACTCCGCCATTTCCGCCGCCTCGAAGGCAGCACGCATGCAAGGGTACGACTGTAGCGCATAGCCGCATCTAATCAGCAGACACGCCGCAAGTAGATCATTTACGACCTTGAAGTACAGTGCGGTAAGGACTACCTGAAGATAGCCCTCATAGCGCTTGTCCGCCCGCGCTACCACAAGATCGCGGCCAACACGCAGGCCTTGATGGAAGACTAGCAACCGACGATCGCCCATTGACTCAACGGCGAACATCCCCTCTGCGGCTAGTATCTCCTCGACTTCGTCGAACCGCACGGACAGGACTCGTCCGACCGGCTCTGGCATCTCTTGGCTGGGTCTCTTCCACGGATCGAACATTATTGTCTCTCTAGGCAATCGCTGGCTGGTGTTGCTCTGTCGTTTAGACTCTAACGAATTTTGGTCAGGGACGGCAGCGGCTTAGTGTCACCTGCGCGTTGACAGACGCAATGTTGGCCGTGGCAACATGGATCCGGAGGACAAAGAGTGTTCAAAATGTGGTTCCGTAAGAAACGCACGCCGGTGGAGCCCCCGCAGCCCGGTCCCGCGCACACCGCCCGGGACTTCCCAATTCCCATCTATCTGAACCAAAGACTGGTTTTTGACCTCCTGGCGATCATTGAAGATGGATTTGCCGGGCTCCGTCGGGTCCGTACTTCGTCGCTGGATGAGCAAGTCGACTCAACAGAGGCGAGGGCAAGCCTCGGGACCGGGAACCCATTCGCATTTGTCGGCGTCCAACTCGGAACGGACGCGAAGCGCGGCACAAAATACAATGAGGAAGTCACAGCCGATCGCGTACACACGCCAACATCCCGGCCCGCGATCACCTGTTCAAGCATGGAGTCATTCACGAGATATCCGGTTCCGATGAGTTCATGCGGTTGACCAGCGGTGACTATGTCGAGTTCCGGGCCGTTCTTCGGAAGAATCCCCTAGTGGGGAATCTCGAAGGATTCGTCCAAGCGGTAGCAGTGCTCGAGTCTGTCACGCGCCTCAACTCGGACAACAAAAGTCAGACCGAGCAGATGGCCACGCTTGGCAAGCAGATGGCGAGCATCCTCAAGATAGTGAGACAAGACGGCCCGGTAGATCTCGTGGCTGAGTTGACAGGCTCACGAGGGCTGCGCGCGGTGCTTATGGTTGACGCAAACTACTTCAACGACCCCTCCCTCAACGATTTGATCGACGGCGAATTCTGGGTGCTCGGCAAGATCACGAGGGTCATCAAGGTAAAATCAGAGGGAGTCAATCTGTTCAGGAAGTCCGGTCTTGCGCGCCTGCCGGAAGGAACTCTTTCCGCGTTGGAGTCGGCCTTCGACAAAGCTGGAGAGTCGGGGATGGATTTCTCAAAGACCGAGACGACGATCAGTGGACCCGTGATACAGGTGATTCCAGTCGCGATGTTCAGCTAAGGCTCGGGGATTGTGGCCTACGCGCCCACCTTCCGCTCAAACTCCAGCAACTCCCCCACCGTCACAGGCACGATCTCCAGCCCGTGCTCGCGTCCCGCGCGCTTGATCTCCGCGTCCGCATCCTTACTGAAGCCGAACGCCACGAAGTAACCCCTCGTCCGGCGGTCCCGCATCATCGCAGTCTCGAATGAATCGATATCTGGCCTTCCGGCCTTATCCTTCTGCTTCACCTGAATCGGGTACCACTTGTCGAGCTCGCGGAACAAGTCCGCCTGGCCCGCGCGCGCTGGCTTGTCCGCACGCTTCTCGAGGTCCGCTGGGTACACTCGCCCGTCTATTCCGTAGTCGTTTGACTTCACACGGTTGGGGATGCCACCCAGGGCAATACAAGCCCAATTCTGAAATTCGAAGTGCGGCATCCGTCGAAGATCCTCCTCGCTCTTGGGCATGTCACGAATTTCAAAATCACGGCCCTCGGCGAGTCCGATTCCTTCCAATCGCTCACCCATCACTCGACAGGCCGTTGGAGACAAGTCCACGCCGATCCATTTGCGACGGAGTTTGGCTGCCGCTTCCAGCGTCGTCCCGCAGCCGCAGAACGCGTCCAAAACGATATCGCCTTCGTTGGAGCTCGCCCCGATGATGCGCTCCATGAGCGTCACTGGCTTCTGCGTCGGATAACCCAATCTCTCTTTCGCAGATTGGTTGATGCGATCGATGTCCGTCCAAACGTCTCCGACCGTTACGCTCCGTTCTTCCGGGTCAAACGCAGTATCGGCGCGGCGGCGTGGAAACCCCTCGTTTTTGGGCCAATGGATGAGGCCCTTCACATCCCAATCATCCATTATGGCGTGGGTATTGGCCCAGTGTCGTCCCATGCGGGATGCATCGAAGCCGCGCCACGGCTTGCCGCTCTCTCCTTCTGCGGTGGTCCCTGGGGCCGTGAGCTCATAGGTCTGATACTTCAGCCCGTCCGCCCCTGTTATCAAGGTGTGCGGCATTCGGGCTTTGTTTGCTTTCACTTTCAAGCTGTGGAACGTTACCTTATTCGATTTCCTGTAGAACAGAAGCACGTCGTGAATGCGCGGCCACCTGCCGCTGGTACTTCGGGCGTTCGTCCTCTGCCACACAATCTCGTTCACAAAGTTGTCCGCCCCGAAGATTCTGTCCAATTCCACTTTGATGTAGTGGGACACGTGCCAATCACAGTGATAGTAGAAGCTGCCAGTTGGCTTGAGAACTTTGTAGAGTTCGCGCGCCCTCGGCCGCATCCACTCCAGATATGCCATGGCGTCGCCGAACCTATCCTCGAACGCTCTGCGTTCCTGTGCCTCGCCCCAGAACACTTCGTAGTTCCGGCTCGTGTTGAACGGCGGGTCAATGTAGATGAGATCCACAGAGTTCTCGCGAACATACTTCGGCAAGACCTCGAGGTTGTCACCGCAGTAAATGACGTTCGTATCCATAGCCTCCATAGGATAACGCGCGCAGACGCCGCTGCGCTGTGCCATTTCCCCCTTAGAGTTCCCCTCGCCCACCCGCCACCATAGTCCGACTATGGACACACCAACGCCCCAACCCCAACCCAAACCCGGCCGCGGTGGCCGCCGCCCCGGCGCCGGCGCCCCCAGGGGCAACCTCAACGCCCTCAAGCACGGCGGCCGCTCACGCCAGCTCGCCCGCATCGGCGCCGTCCTCGCCGTCCAACCCTACCCTCCGCGACGCCCTCATCGACCTCGGCCGCCGTCACATCGCCAAACAACTCAAGGCCGAAGAAGCCTGCCCTGAGCGGCCATTAAGCCAGCCGAAGGGTCGCCGGCATCTGGATCGTCCGTCTCCTCCAGCACGCCGAAAAAATCGCCCGAGGCGAACCCTCCCCCGGCCCCTTCGCCCACCTTCTGCAAACGGGAGCCTGTCCTGAGCCGGAGCCGAAGGGCGACCCCGAAATCAAAGCATTGAACGACGCACTATCAGCGAAAAACCTCGTCCGCCGCGCCCACCCAGACACAAAGGCCCCCCGCCGCAAGAAAAAACACGGACCGACAATCAAACCCCAAACCCAAACCCCCCGATCAATCACCCCCCAGATACAAAAACACCCCCGCAAAGGGGTGATTGAACGAATTCGAGGCTCCGGCCCCGGTTCCTAGTTCACTGCTCACTGTTCACTATTCACTGTTCCCTCCTCCTGCGCACTCATCAACCGCTTAAACGTCACGTCGTACAGCGGCCTCCGGCCCGGCCGGAAGAACAGCCGCATCAGCCAGTCCGACACCTGCGGCGCCAGCGCGTCCGTCGCCACAGCCGCGATGTCCTCCGGCGAGATGTACACATCCCGCAGGTTGAAGCGAGTCGCCTGCACGATCCGCCGCGCCACCGTCGCCGACGACGCGAACCGCGCCACCGGCGGCACCGCCGGCGCCTCGACTTCCTGCAGCATGTTCTCCATGAACGAGGTCTCCGTCAGCCCCGGGTAGATCGTGCTCACGCCCACCCCGCGCCCCGCAAGCTCCACCCGCAGCGCGTCCGAGACCGCCGCCAGCGCGTGCTTCGTCGCCGCGTACATCCCCATGTGCGGCGGCGAGATATGCCCCGCAATCGACGACACATTGACGATGTACCCTCGCCCCTGGCTCACCATGTAAGAAGACGCCGCCTGGATGCACTGCACCGCCCCCCAGAAGTTGACCTCGAACAGGTGCCGAGCATTCTCGAAGTTCCCCTCCGCGATCGGCGCGAACAGCCCGACCCCGGCGTTGTTCACGAGCACGTCGATGCTCCCGAACTCCTCCACCGTCCGCCGCACCAGCGCCTCAACCGACATCCGCTCCGTCACATCAACCGGGATCACCAGCGCCTGTTCGCCGATCTCGTCGGCGATCGCGTCGAGCTTCTCGCGGTTCCGCGAGGCCAGCACTACGTTCGCGCCGTGCTTGGCGAACTCTTTCGCCGTCGCGCCGCCAATCCCGGAGGAGGCGCCGGTAACGATGACTGTGCGGCCTGTGATCCGGAACATGGCTCTAGACCGAGCGGTGCGAAAGCCAGTCCGCGACCCGTGGCCACAGGCGGAACATCGCGTTCTTCCCGGCCACGAGACTGACGTGGCCGCCCTTGAGCACCACATCTTCCGTGTCCTCGCTGCCGACCAGGCTGGTCAGCGGCTTCGTCGCCGCGTACGGCGCGATGTGGTCGTGTTCCGCCATCGCGTGCATGACCGGGATCTTGATCGCCTTCGTGTCGACGCGTCGACCACCAAGCGCCATCTCACCCTTCATCAGCTTGTTCTCCCAGAGCAGCTCCTTGACGAACTGCCGGTAGCACTCGCCCGGGAAGGGGATCTGCTCGTTCGTCCACTTGTACATGATCCGGAACCCATATACGAACTGCGGGTCCCACAGGTTGTCGATCAGGCGGATGTAGCCGCCCCAGCGGTCCATCGGCCGCAGCAGCTCGAACGATCGCAGCATCATGTCCGGCGGGATGTTGCCGAGCGAGTCGATCAGCCGGTCAACGTCGAAGTAGCGCTGGTCGACCCATTTCCTCATCAGGCCCATGCCTTGCATGTCAACGGGCGTCGCCGCACACACCAGGTTCTTCAGCGGCGCATCCGGGTAGAGCCCGGCATACATCAGGCCAAACATACCGCCCATGCAGTAGCCAAGGATCGTGAAGTCCTCTTCCCCCGTCGCCTTCTGCACGTGCTCGAAGCAGTCCGGCATCAGGTCAGAGACATAGTCCTCGAAGCGCAGCCGCTTGTCCTCCGGTCGGGGCACTCCCCAGTCGATCATGAAGACGTCGAAACCCTGCGCCAGCATGTACTGGATAAAGCTCTGCCCGAACGTCAGGTCCAGGATCCACGGCTTGCTGACGAGCGACATCACGAACACCACCGGCACCCGGTAGACCTCGTCGCTCATCGGCTTGTAGTGATATAGCTTGAGCGTGCCGCGCTGGTAGATCACTTCCTTGGGCGTGATGCCCACCGGCGGCTCGTTCCGCGCGAGCAGGATGTCGAGCCCCTTACGCACCCGCTCTCGCGTGCGTTCGACCTCTTCCTGTGCGGTCTCGATTATCGTTTCGACGGGTGGACGTGCGGTGGCCAACCTGGCCTCCCTCTGGGCGGTTAGCCCTGGTTTGAGTTCGTCTGCGCGCGCGGTCGGCGTGTTCGCCGTGGCCGCAGCGGTGTAACCGTTCCCCCGGCGGCAACCCCCGCGCCGTCGGCGATCGATCGGATCATCGTCTCCATGGAGGCGAGCCGCTCCTCAATGTTGCTGAGGCGCTCGCCCAGGTCAGTGATATCGCTGTGAGTCGGCAGATTGAAGGTGTTGAGGTAGCGCTCCATGCCCTCGTTAAGCGAGCGCTGGATCACAGAGTAGGCGTCGACGTAATTCGCGGAAAGACGCGCGAAACCTTCGTTGCCAAGGACCTCGCCGAAGAAGCCGTTGAGCTGTCGCTCTGTCTCGCCAAGCCACGAGCGCCACATCTCCATCACGTCAGTGCTGCCGGGCTGAGCGTTACCGTTCTGTGCTGGCATCCGAATCACTCCTCTTGCGAACTACCGTCGGGATCCGCCGTCCGCATTGGGCGGATGCGGTCTCGATTTTCCAATGTTTCCCATGCAGATTGCAATACCTTTTGGTACTTTCCAAAGATTTCGTACCACAGGTCAAGGAACGTCTCGCCCGCCTTCGTCAGCGAGTACCGCCGCCGTGCCGGCCCAGATTCCGACGTGTCCCAGAACGACGAGACAAGACCAGCGCTCTCCAATTGCCGGAGCGTCCGGTACACAGTCGTCGAGTCGAAGCCCGGCAGTCCGGCCTTCGCCAGCTCTTGCACCAGCGCGTACCCGTATGCGTTCGACTGCCGCAGAAACGCCAGCAGGCTCGAACTCAGAAGATCGCCCGTCAGCCGCGGCTCCATCGATCCGCTACCGGACTTCGCGCGGCCGTTCTTCCCGGCTGTTACCTTTTTACTTGTGTTCTTGGTTTTTTCTGGCATTTTCTCAATTTTGTCCTATCCAGGGGTTGACAGCAACTAACCTCTATGTGTATTTTGCACATAGATGCATTTCATGTCAAGGAGGACAAAGAAAAATGCCCAAGACCGACACGACCGACAAGTTCTTCGACGCAGTCAACGACGCGTACGACGCGCTGCTTGACGCCGTCAAGTCCGCCAACGACCGCGGTTACCGGGTCTCGCGAAAGCTGATCGACGAAGTCGAGCAGTCTCAGCGAGAAACGATCGACCTCGGCCGCCGTTTCGCTACCGCCCCGACTGACTTCGCCGGCTTTTCGTCCAGCGTCGTCCGCTCGCTGACGGAAGCCCAGAGCCGCACGTTGGACCTGGCTCGCCAGATCCTCGATGAAGTCGCCGACACCGGCCGCGAGGCCCGCGACACGACCCGCAAGATCATCGAGGCCAACCGTGGCGCCGGCCAGGCCGCCGTCGAGGCGACCCGCACCACGGTCAAGCGCGCCGGTCCCCGCGTCGAGCAGGCTGTGAACGGCGTACGCACTCGTGCGGCGCGCGTCACCCGCCGCGCCGGGACCAGCGTCAAGAAGTCCACGACGACCGCAACCGACGCTAGCGCCTAGACAACCCCTCCCTCAAACGGACTGAGAAGCGGGGGGGGGGGGGGGGGGCCGGTTAACCGGCCCGCTTCTCTTTGTGGTCGAAGTATTGGTGCTTACGCGACTCTGGTCTGCCGGTAGCTCGCGGGCTCAGCCAGGAACTGCGCGATGTGCTTGTAGACCTGCGCGTTGAACGCCAGACCCACGTGCGTCCCCGGCACTTCGATGTCGCTGCCGTCACCCAGCTCGTTAATGCAGCAGCGCCAATCGACGACGCCGTCTGTCTTCGTGTAGATCGCGATCTGCGGCACCTTCGCTGGAAATTCGTTGCGCAGCGAATCAAGGAACGCGCAGGTGCAGTACCCGCTATAACAATGTGGCTTCTTCTGCTCGGTGGCCTGTCGCTGCAGGATGCGGCCTCGAACCAAGTGCGCCGTCTGAAGAACGAAGGGATGAACACGGACGCCGCGGAATGGCGAGGCCATCGTTACCACCGACTTCACGCGCCCGGGAGACCGCACCGCCGCGCTGCGCGCGAGCACGCCGCCAAGGCTGTGCCCAATCAGGTGCACCGGCCGGCCACTCTTAGTGTACGCATCCTCAACGGTCTGGCTCAGACGCTGCGTAAGAATGTCCGGGCAATCGGCATTACGGCCGATGCCTGAGAGGAACGGCGTGTAGCCGATGCGGCGCAGCCAGGCGTTCATATCGCCGAGGTACTGGTCGGACCCCATGAAGCCGGGAACCACCACGACTCCGGAGCCGTCGCCTCGCGGAATACCGTCGCCGCGAAAAACGGACGACATGCGCAGTGAAATCCAGTCGATACCGAGTAGCGCTTCGCGCCAGAGCGGCAAAGCTGTGGACGCCTGGAACTCTTCCTCGAGGCTATCTCCCCAGGTCCTTCTCACCGTCGCCCCCTTACGCTTCGCCATCGTCTTCTATTATAAATAACAACTCATTGCAGTATTTCGCACATCTATAACCAGGAGCACAGCATATTCTTCTTTACTTGTCCTTAACGATACTCAACACGGTTTCCGAGAGTATATAATGCGTGGAGATCGCGGGGGCAAGCCGGGCGGAGGAATCAGCGGCGATTCGCCGTCCGATTAGGAGCACCAATGACCCAGCGAGGCCAGAGTGAGCGCCTGAGTGCGCAAGACGCCTCTTTCCTCTATTTGGAGAGAAAAGAGTCGCCGCTGCATATCGGCTCTATCGCGGTCTTCGAGGGTCAAGTCGCCTACAAAGACTTCGTCGAAAACATCCGCTCGAAGCTCCACCTGATCCCGCGCTACCAGCAGATCGTCCTCCCCGCTCCGCTCAACCTCGGTCACCCAACGTGGGAATGGGACCAGGAGTTCGACCTCGCCCGCCACATCTTCCAGGTCAACATCGATGGGCCCGGCACCGACCAGCAGCTCCACGAGAAGGCAGCGGAGATATTCGCACCGATGCTCGGCCGTGAAAAGCCGCTCTGGGAGCTGAATCTTGTCAATGGCCTCGAGGGCAACCGCTCGGCGCTCATCACGAAAGTCCACCATTGCCTCGTCGACGGTGTCTCCGGCATCGAGCTCCTCATGATCATGTTGGACGTCTCGCCGACACCGATCCCGCCGATGCCGGCGCCCGAGTTCGAGAAGGAGCCACCGCCGCCGCCGCTCACCCGCCTGATCGACGCGTTGCTCGACAACGCGAAAGCAGACATCGACCGCTTCGCGGCACGACGCTCCCTCGTCCTCGACGTCGCCGGCGGTGAAACGCAGGTCCGCTCGATCGCGCGGGCCATGGAAACAGCCGTTCCCTACTTCCAGGTGCCTGTCACCCGGGCGCCCTTCAATAAGCCCCTTAGGGAAGCCCGCCGCGTCGCCTTCAGCGAGTTCTCGTTCGCCGAAATCAGGCAGATCCGGCAGGCCGCCGGCGGCACCGTCAACGACGTCGTGCTCACAGTCCTCGGCGGAGCGCTTGGCCGTTATTTCGAACTGCACGGCCAGGGAACAGAAGGCCGAACAGCGCGCGTCCTAATGCCCGTAAACGTGCGCCGTGAAGCCGAGAAGGCCGCGCTGGGCAACCGTGTTTCCATGCTTCTGATCGAGGTGCCGGTTGGCCTGTCCGACCCGCTCGAACGCCTGCGCGCCATCACCACGCGTACGGATTCGCTCAAGCGCCAGCGTATCGCCGATGGGATAGAGACGCTCTCCACCGTCCTCGGTAGCGCGCCGCCCATCCTCCAGTCGGCAATGAGCCAATTCCCGACACCGCCGAACACCGTCGCCAATATGGTCTGCACGAACGTCCCGGGGCCAATGATCCCGCTCTACAGCCTCGGTCACCG
This sequence comes from Dehalococcoidia bacterium, assembly GCA_040882565.1. Classification (GTDB taxonomy): domain Bacteria; phylum Chloroflexota; class Dehalococcoidia; order SM23-28-2; family RBG-16-64-32; genus CF-162. Next base: position 86,459 of record JBBEAZ010000014.1, on the reverse strand, counting down.
CCTGCTTGGCCACTACCCGCTTGTGCCGCTCGGCTGGGAGATGGGCATCGGCCTCGGCGTCACCAGCTACGACCAGAAGCTCTACTTCGGCTACATGGCGGACGCTGAGGCCGCGAAAGACGTCCAGCGCCTGAAGGAATTCACCGACCAGGCCTTCGTCGAACTCCGCTCCGCCGCCGGCGTCGAGCGCTCCGACCTGCCACAACTCGGCGTTTCGGCACCCGCGCAGTCGCAACGCCACGCCACCGGCGCGACTCCGCAAGCTCTCGCCGCCGACGCCAGCTAGCGTTGGGCTACCTCTACTTCGTGGCCTTCGTTGTCGGCGGGGCAGTGCTCATTCTTGGCATGATCGCTGTCACCTCAAGACGGCGTTCCGGCCGGCCATACCGCTCGCCAGAATCGGTATCGCGGCAGGTGAAGCGGAAGCCGATCTCTGGGGCCGCGCCCTCCGATCCGCCGGGATCTGGTACCGCATCCAATCTGAAGGTGACACGGCGTACGGGAAGGTCGCGTACTCGTACGAACTCTGGGTGCGTGAAAAAGACTACAATCGCGCCCGCGATGTGCTTGGCTTCGACTGACTAGCTGAGTTCTTCGCGCAGCTCCGTCATTACCGCCGCGACTTCAGAACTTGACTCGACTGACCACGGCCGGGTCGCGCGGATCCACCATGTGCTGAGATTCAGCAGCACGAAATCATTCTTCCAGGGATCGCTCCCACCTCGCGATAGAGTCGGCAGACCCTCCGTGGGCCGCTCCTGGGTGTATCCTGCCGTAGCCATCGTCCGCCTCCTGGTCGCGCGAGCTGTTAGCTCGCACCAACTTTCTGCAACTCATCTTCTTTACGTGCTTGCATCGCTTCGCCGATCTCTTCAGCGTCCTCACGGAGGACCTTCTTCGCCTCCGGGAACATGTTCTTCTCTTCCTCTTCCATGTGGTGCTCCACGTTCTCCTGTAGCACCTTGAACTTCGGATCGTAGGTCTCGTCCTCGACGTCCAGCGCTTTCAACTCCGCCACGATCAGGTCCGCCACGTGGTGCTCCTCGTACCCCTCCATCACCAGCTCCACGCCGTCTTTGGACATTCGCTCCTTCAGCGCAGGGTAGAAGATCTCTTCCTCCATCACTTCGTGGGCGTTCAATTCGTCGAAGAACGTGGTTGCAATGCCCAGCTTAGTCTTGTAGGCGCGCTCGCCTGCCTCTTCGTAGTCCTTGAACATCTTGCGGAAGCGGTCGTGGTCCTTCTTGATGAGGGTGAAAGCGTCCATTCGGGCGTATTTCCTTCCTACGTCTTAAATTACAGACCTGACATTACGCGAGCGGCTATGACAAATGTCATAGCCGCCACAGCAGCGCTCCTTGCACGCACGTATCAGCAAGCCATGGTGCATAATCAGCCCGCATGACCACTATCGACTACTCCCGCTGGGCCGGTCGCTACGACCAGACTCGCGGCGCCAGCCCCAGCGTCCTCCGCATCCTCTTCGAGGCGTTCGGTGAGGCTGCTGATCGCTCCCTCCTCGACATCGGAGGTGGTACGGGCAACTTCGCGGAGACCCTCGGCGACGCTGGGTTCAAGGTCACGCTCTGCGACGTCACCACGGAAATGGCGGTGCGCGCCCAGGACAAGCTTCCGCACAATCCCGTAATCGTCGCCGACGCACAGTCGCTCCCGTTCTCGGATCGCTCCTTTGATTGCGCGTTGTCAGTGAACGTCCTGGGCCACGTCCTCGATTGGCACAGCACCCTCCGTGAAGCAAGGCGGGTGATCCGCGATGGGCCGTTCGTGCTCAAGGTCTCCACGCAGGAGACACAGAAGGCGAATTGGGTCCTCGAGTACCTGCCGCAGATCGCCGAATTATCCCCGCCGTACCACTACCAGCCAGAAGAAACGACCCTCGAAGCGTTGCAGGAAGCCGGCTTCGCCCATGTCCAGATCGGCCGTGTCTACTACACCGACATCGTCGACGGCTCGTTCCAGGCGCTCAAATGGTTCCCGGACGCCCTCCTCGAAAGCGAGCGAGCGGGCAACACGGCGGTCTTCATGCGCGTCCCAGAAGACGAACGCCACTCCGCATTCCAGCGGATGCGCGAAGACCATAAGTCCGGGCGCCTCGCCGAGCTCATCGCAAACTACGAGCCGTTGCACCGCCAGTACGGCGACGGCACAGTCTTCATCGCGCGCCCATGAGCGCCATCGTCCGCCTCGCCACGGAAGCCGATCTCCCGCGCATCGTAGAGTTGCTGGCCCAGTTGGCACCAGACGTCGCGGACCGCGAAGACCCATCGCGCCCAGACATCTACGCTTCGGCGCTCGTGCGCTCCGAGGCACAGAACCAGCGCCTCTTCGTCGTCGAGACGGACGGCCGCATCGTCGGGACGCTGATCTTGGTGATCATCGAGAACCTCAGCCACCAGGGCAAACCCTACGCGATCATCGAGAACGTTGTCGTCGACGAAAGCGAACGCGGTAAGGGCGTCGGCGAGACATTGATCGAGCGCGCCATCGACGAAGCGCGGCGTGCTGGCTGCTACAAGGTCTCGCTCACCAGCAACAAGCGCCGCACCGAAGCCCACCGCTTCTACGAGCGCTTGGGTTTCCAACGCACCCCACGAGGCGTTCCGGATCGACTTCTGACCAGTCCTTCCAGCGGTCTCCCCCGTGCGATAATTGCCGCGCTATGCCTCGCAAGACGACGCCCTCAGGCGGTGCCAAGAATCCGCTGAACATGTTCGCAGAAGCCGCCCGCGTCCGCGCCGAGCGTCACGCGCCCCTTGCAGCCCGCATGCGCCCCCGCACTCTCGAAGAGTTCGTCGGTCAGGAGCATATCGTCGGCGAGGGCAAGGCCTTGCGCCGCGCGATCGAAGAGGACCGCATACCATCGCTCGTCTTCTGGGGACCGCCGGGCACAGGCAAGACCACCCTCGCCCGGATCATCGCCTCCCTCACGCAGTCGCACTTCGAACTGGTGTCCGCTGTCGCCTCCGGCGTCGCCGACCTCCGGCGCGTCGTCAGCGAGGCGCGGGACCGGCTCGGCGAGACCGGCCAGCGCACGATCCTCTTCATCGACGAAATCCACCGTTTTAACAAGTCGCAACAAGACACCGTCCTCCCCTACGTCGAGGACGGCACCATCACCCTCATTGGCGCCACGACTGAAAACCCCTCCTTCGAGGTCATCTCGCCCCTGCTCTCGCGCTCACGCGTGTTCCGGCTCGAAGCGCTCGGCCCTGAGCAGATAGCAGGCCTTCTGAAGCGCGCTCTGGCCGACGAGGAACGAGGCATCGCCGGACTGCGAGCGGAGGTTGACGACGACACCCTGAGCGCGTTGGCCAACGTCTCCGGCGGCGACGCCCGAATAGCCCTCAATGCCCTCGAGCTGGCCGCCCAGACCGCGGAGCCCGACGCGAAGGGCCGCCGCCGCGTCACGATCGAGCACGTTACAGAAGCCCTCCAGCACCGTGCCGCGATGTACGACCGCGCCGGCGACTGGCACTACGACATCATCTCTGCCTTCATCAAGTCGCTGCGGGGCTCAGACCCTGACGGCGCGCTCTACTGGCTGGCACGGATGCTGGAAGGCGGTGAAGACCCGCTCTTCGTCGCCCGGAGGCTCGTGATCCTGGCGTCCGAGGACGTTGGCCTTGCGGACCCCCAGGCCTTGCAGGTTGCGGTGGCGGCGCAGCAAGCCGTCCACTTCATCGGTATGCCCGAGGGGTTCTTCCCTCTCGCCGAAGCGACGATCTACCTGGCGTCCGCACCCAAGTCGAACTCAGTCGGCACAGCCTACAGTCGGGCCCTTGAGGACGCACAATTGACGCTTGCCGAACCGGTGCCGCTCCACCTGCGCAATGCCGCCACGCCCCTGATGAAGGGAATGGGCTACGGCGCGGACTACAAGTACGACCACGCCTTCGAGGACCACTACAGTGGCCAGCAACACCTGCCCGATTCGCTATCGGGCCACCAGTACTACTCCCCGACCGAGCAAGGCGCCGAAGCCAGCATCAAGGAGCGGCTGGAGAAGCTGCGCGGACACGAGAAACCCTAGCGCATCGCGACGGTCGCGCGTAACTGCTGGCGCTGCGCCGCCGCCGGCAGTTCCGCCAACAACGTTCGCAGCGTCACGTCACGGATCGTCGGGTGACGAAACGGTGCGTCCAGGTTCACGCTGTAGCGGTGCCGGCGGCCGTCCTTCGTAATCTCGAGCATGCCGGCTCTCCGCAGGTCTCCGATGACGCCCCAGATGGTCCGCGGCGTCAGGCTCAGCCCGTCAGCGATCTCTTGAATCGTGCACGCCGGGTTTACGGCAACGAAAAACAGGACGGTACCATGGCTCGACCACAAGTACCATCCGTTCTGGTGTTCCTTCTTCACAACCTGCCCTCCCCTATCACCCTCGAAAAGAAAGCGCGCCGAGTGGCCTCGATCGCTCATGGGGGTGCGGCGATGAGATTCCCGTACGCGCCTATGAACATCGTATGCCCCTGCCAGGCAGAACTCGGTTAAGCGCGGGTTACACGCCCGTGAAATCTCAGTGAGCCGGGCGGGTGACACGTGCTACTGGCAGTTTCTCATATACTGCGCTATCTTCGGTATGAGATGCCGTCGATCGGCGCCGGTCCCGTAGCGCCCTCACGGAGGCCATCCCGGTGAGCCTCCGCCCCGGCAATCGCTCCTCCAGGAGCGAGCCTTCCCTGCGGCCCGTCGGCAGCCGCCTTCCGCGCGTCATCGAGCCGATGCTCCCGGTCGCCGCCACCGAACCTTTCGATTCCTCAGCGCACATCTTCGAAGTGATCTGGGACGGACTGCGCGCCATCCTCTTCGTCGAGAGTAGCGGCGTCCGCGTCCAGGACCGCTATGGTCGCGACGTCACGCACCGCTTCCCAGAACTCCAGCGCATCACCTCGCGAGTCCACGGTTCAGGCATAGCATTCGACGGCGAAATCGTCGCCCTCGATCCTAAGGGCCGCCCGGACTTCGGCCGCCTCGCGCCGCGGCTCACCGTCGACGATGCGGTCCTCGCCGCCGAGCTGGCGGAAGACGCCCCGGTCACATTCCAGGCGTTCGACTTGCTCTACCGCGAGGGGCAGCCCGTGATCGGCTGGACTCTGCGCCGCCGCAAGGAGATGCTGCGCAGCCTGGTCCGCCCCTCCGCTGCCATCACCGTACCCGATTGGGTAATTCGCGACGGCATCGCCTTCTTCGAGGCAACTCGCGAGCACGACCTCGAGGGAATCGTCGCGAAGGAACTCGACAGCCGCTACCTCCCCGGCCAACGCAGCCGCTCGTGGCTCTCGATCAAAGTGCACCAGCGGGACGAGTTCGTGATCGCCGGTTACACCTTCGGCGGCCGCTGGGACCCCCGTCGCCCCTCGCGCCCGGCCCGCGAGCCCCTGCAGTCGCTGCTCCTCGGCCTGTACGACACCGAGGACAACCTCCGCCTCGTAGCAGAGGTCGCCGGCGGGTTCTCCCGCGATACAGCGGCGGACCTCGCCGAACAGCTCGACGCACTGACTGCGCGCGAGTGCCCGTTCGCGGAGGAGCCACCACTCGAACGCCTCGTCTTCTGGTGCCGCCCCGAAATGTGCGCGACCATCCGCTTCGGCGGCTGGACGCCCGAACGCACGCTGCGCTTCCCCGTCTTCGAAGCTGCACGACCAGACGTCCCCGCCGTCAGTTGCCGACTTCCGGAGGACGCGTGATGTCATCATTCACCTGGTGGTTCATCAACCTCGGCATCACCTTCATCTGGCTCGCCGTCGGCATCAAGTCGGGAAGTTGGTTCCTCGCCCTCGGTTCGCTCTTCTACCTGGCGATCGCCTTACTCGTGGAACTACCGGAAACAAGCAGCGATCCCGAGGACTGGCACGAAAACGATGACGAAGAGGGCTTGTTATCGTAAGCGCGGTCGTGGCGCTCCACTATCACTGACTACTCTCCCGCCTCCGCCACCACATCCAGCATCGCCGATACGTCGTGCTTAGCCTCCAGGATGTTCGCCCAGAGATCTCCCGTCTCGGCCACTCGGTCCGCCGCGTTGAGTATCGTGAACTCGCTCGGATAGATGCCCCGCAGTTCCTCCCAGCGCACAGGCATCGAGACGCCTGCCCATGACAGCGGTCGTGGCGAATAGATCGATGCGAGCGTCTTGCCTTTCGTGTTCTGGCCGTGGTCGAAGAAGATTTTGCCCTTCCGCTTTGCGGTCGCCCACTCCATTGTTATGTCGCGCGGGTGCGCCCGTACCAGGAACCTGCCGATCGTCTCGGCTGCCGCGCGTACTGTGTCGTAGTCGAGCTGGCGCAAGATCGGCACGTAGATATGGAGCCCCGTTTTCCCAGTCGTCTTCACGAACGACGACAGGGATAGGCCATCCAGCAAATCTTTCAGCCAGAAAGAGACGTCAACTGTCTTCTGAAACGCCTTGCGGTTCAGCGCCGGCTCCTCGCCCTTCGCCTCGTCGCCCGAGTAGATGTACGGATCGAGGTCGAAGACGATGAAGTCGGGGTAGTTCAGCCGCGACCGTTCGAACCGCTTCTCGGAGCCGCCGTAGGTCTCGGGCAGCTTGTGGCCGTCAGGCTCCGGATCGACTCGTGAGTACCACGTGTGCAGCTCGATGTCGGCAATCTGCCCGAGCCAGAGTAACGTCGGCAGGTTGTTACACATCAGGTACTCGCCGTCCGCCTTGTTTTGCTCGGACCAGAGCGTGACGGTCTCCACGAAATCCGGCAGCTTGCCCTCCCAGTGCTTCTGATAGAAGTGCCCGGCGCCGACACCGTTCGGGTAGCGCGTCAAGGTCAGCGGCCTCGCGTGTGTGTGCGGCAACAGGTAGGGCGAGATGCGGGCGAAGTACGTCAGCAGATCGCGCTTGGTGAGCGGCCGCTGCTTCTCCCACGCTGGCCACAGGGCCTTGTCCAGGTTCGTGACTTTCACCTTCTCGCCGCCGACCTCTAGGGTAATCTGCGCCTTCTCCTGCGCGAGTTGCTCCAGCACCTCCGCCACGTCATCACCGCCCGACAACGCGGGAACCTTGCCGCGAGCCGACGACGGCGGTGCGGCCACCGTTTCCCGGTGAACATCCTCCGGCGCCTTGTCGGTGCGCATTCCCACGAAGCTGGGTGCGCGAAGGTGATTGTCAGCCGTCCACTCAGTGAACTTTACGGTTGCCACCAACTCGGGTCGCACCCACGTGATGGCCACGTCTTTCGGTCGACCGAAGCGCGCACCCCCCGGCTCCATCACGTCGAACGGCGACTTGTCCGTCGCCAGCGCCTGCAATTTTTTGAGCATCGAGCCGAGCAGCTTGTCATTGAACCCACTACCTACGTTCCCCGCGTACACCAATCGCCCCTCATCGTCATACTGGCCGACAAACAGCGCGCCAAACGTCTTCGCCCGGCCGCCGAGCCCGCCACTGAACCCGCCCACCACAAAGTCGTCCTCGCGCGTCGCCTTGATCTTCAGCCAACTCTTCGTCCGGCGGCCCGATTCATACGTGCTGTCACGGCGCTTCGCGATCACGCCCTCCAGCCCACTGGCCACGGCGCCCTCGTAGGCGGCTTCACCGTCCTGCTCGAAATGATCAAGTAGTAGCGTGCAGTCATCAGGCAGGAGCAATTGCCGGAGCAGCGCCTTGCGCTCTGCGAGACGTCCGCCGCGCAGGTCGTAACCCCCGGCCCAGAGGATGTCGAACGTGTAGTAGTAGACCGGGATCTCCTCCTCCATCCGCCGGATGTCCGACTCCCGAGTCAGGCCGAGCCTTTGCTGGATCATCTGAAACGACGGTACGCCGCGCTCGTCAAGCGCCACGATCTCCCCATCCAGCACCATGCGCTCCGTCTGATCCTTGAGCGATTCAACGACCGAGGGATACGCCTTCGTCTGATCGATCCCCCGGCGCGACATCAGGCGCACCTTATCGCCGTCGACAAAGGCGAGCGCGCGAACGCCATCCATCTTCGGCTCGAAGTACCAGTCAGGCGATGAAAACGCCGTCTCGGTCAGCGTCGCCTGCATCGGATCCATCGATTTCGGAAACGGCGACCGTTTTGCATTGGCGATGTCTGCAGGTCCTACGATCAAGCGGTTACGGTTCCGGTCTGGCAGCCGCCCGGCCTTCAGGTCGGCTATGCTCAGTCCGGAGATCACCGAGCGGTCCTCCAACGTAACGTCGCGCTCTGTATCAACGAATCGGTCCTTGTGCTTGATCAGCAGCCACTCGTTCTCGGCGCGAGTGATCTTCACCAACGTCCACGATCCCTTGAGCTTCTGGCCCATCAGGAAAAGTGAGAGTTTTCCCTTTTTTAGTCCCTCCCGCATCTGTTGCTCCGCCTCCTCGCGGTCGTCGAAACAGAGGCCCTTCTCGTCCGGGCAGTAGGTGCCAGCGTCCCACACGATCACGGGCCCGGCGCCGTACTCACCTTTCGGTATAACGCCCTCGTACCCGCCATAGCTCAGCGGGTGGTCCTCGACCATCACCGCCAGGCGCTTGTCAGCTGGGTTCAACGACGGCGCCTTGGGTACCGGCCACGACTTCAGGACGCCGTCCACTTCCAGCCGAAAGTCATAGTGCAGCCGGGTAGCGTGGTGCTTCTGAATGACAAAGATCAGCCGTCCCTCGCCCGTCTTGGGAGGCTCCGGCGGTGGCTCCGACGTCAGCTCGAAATCGCGTTTCTTCTCGTATTCCTTGAGCACAGCTCTATTATCGCGTCTCTATGCGCCAACCCGGCGCATCTCAGCCGCCTTGCACGGAATTGTAATTACGAAGCGCCTTCATGATATGGGACGTTCTCGTCGCCGCCGTTGTAATGGACTACGAGCTAAGGAAGGATCTGATGCAAGACATTTTTCGCAAAGTCGCTAACGCGGTAGCTGATTTGACCGGCACGGTCTGGGTCTTAGCCGGCGCGCTCACCGTTATTATGATTTGGGGCCTGACCGGCCCGGTGTTCGGTTTCTCGGACACATGGCAGCTGATCATCAACACCGGGACGACGATCATCACGTTCCTGATGGTCTTCATGATTCAGAACACGCAAAACCGCGATAACGCCGCCCTTCACGCCAAGCTAGATGAGTTGATAGTGCACACGCTGGGCGCCCACAACGAACTCACCGCCGCCGAAAACTTCAGCGAGGAGGAGCTGCGCCAGTTACGCAAGCACTTTGAGGAGGTCGCGAACGAGGGGGGCACGAACGCTAAGGTTGATCGGCTGCCGAAATCAATCAACGGCAACAGCCACGGCACCAGGCGGCGGGCGCCCCGCAAGCCGCGGTCCAGGACGAGCGCGAAGGCCAAGTCCTGAGTTCCCGCGAAATCGAAAGGGCCGGGGTCTCCCGGCCCTTATTCTAATTCACGTCCTTGCGATCTAGCCGGCGGCAGCCTTCCTGCGGCGCGCTGGGCGCTCCTCTTCCTCTTCTTCCTCTTCTTCCTCTTCGTCGTCGGTGGCCCCACGGCGGCCTTTCTTCGCCGCCTCCACGCTGGCCTTAAGCGCCGACATCAAGTCCGTCACCTTGGCCGGCCGCGCCGCCTTCGGCTCCTTCAGCTCGACGCCTTCCAGCTTCGCATCGATCAGCTGCATCAGGGCCTGGCGGTACTCATCGTGGTACTGCGCCGGGTCGAAGTCCGCTTCGAGCAGGTCGATCAGCGCGTGCGCCATCTTCATTTCCGCCGCTGTGAACTTCTGCTCCGGCACCTCGGTCGGTACCTCGCGAATCTCATCGGGGTAGTACAGCGTCTCGATCACAAGCGTGCCGTCCAGCGGCCGCAGCGCGCAAAGTTGCTCCTTGTTGCGGATTGCGATCTTGGCGATTCCCGTCAACTCCTTGTCCTTGAGCGCCTTCATCAGCAACGCGTACGGCTTCATGCCCTTCGCGTCCGGCTCCAGGTAATAAGTCTTCTGGTAGTAGATCGGGTCGATCTGCTCTGCCTTCACGAACGCCGATAACTCGACAGTGTTCTTGCTCGGCAGGGGCATCTTGGCGAAGTCCTCATCGTCCATGACGATGTACTCGTCCTTCGCATGCTCGTAGCCACGTACGACTTCGTCCCACTCCACCGCGCGCTCGTGCTCAGGGCACCAGCGGAGCTGCTTCAGTCTCGCACCACAGTCCTTATGAATGAGCCGGAAGCTGATGTCTTTGTCTTCCGTCGCCGTGTACAGCTTCACCGGGATGCTTACCATCCCGAAGCTGATCACGCCGTTCCAGATTGATCTCGGCATAGCTACTCTCCTCGCGTGTGCCCGGATCGATTGCCGAGCATTAGCCATGTTACCGCAGGATTAGACGCACGAAAACGCGACGAGTTATCAGATTGGCTATCGAGACGCTATCATTAGGCCCCGAAAGGAGCGCGCCATGAAGCGGGAAGACGCCTGGGACATCCTCTGTGAGTTCACTAAAACCGAGCCGTTACGCAAGCACGGCCTCGCTGTCGAAGCGGCCATGCGCGCCTATGCCCGCAAGCACGGCGAGGACGAGGAGGCCTGGGGCTGCACCGGCCTGCTCCACGACTTCGACTTCGAAATCCACCCAACCGCCGACGAGCACCCGGAGAAGGGCGCCCCTCTCCTACGCGAACGAGGCGTGCCGGAGGAGATCGTGCACGCCGTCCTCTGCCATGCGCCGTACCTCGAGAAGCTCGGCGTCCAGCGCGAGAACATGATGGACCGCGCGATATTCGCCGTCGACGAACTCGCAGGCTTCATCATCGCCGTTGCTCTCGTCCGGCCGAACAAGAGCATCGACGAGGTCGACGTCCGCGCCGTCCGCAAGAAGATGAAGGACAAAGGCTTCGCGCGCACCGTGAACCGCGACGACATCACCGGCGGCGCCGACGTTCTCGGCGTCGACTTGGACGAACACATCGCCTTCGTCATCGAATCGCTGAAGCCGGTAGCCGCGGACCTGGGGATTGCTGGGCGCACCTAGGGCCAGTACGCGGCTTTAACGGAGAGGACCATCGAGGCGTAGTCGGCCGTATCGGGGTAGTAGACACCCGCCTGTGTCGGCGAAAGCCCCTGGTAGTATGCGGCCGCCGTGTCATACAGATCCCAGCCTGTAGAGTCCAGCAGGATGTGCAGATAGCGCACGCCCAGTCTGACGTTGTCCCATACGCTATCGTACTCGTTGAGGTCATAGTAGAAGACATCATCCTCAAGCCACGCGACGGTACCTGGCATCACCTGCATCACGCCGATCGCGCCCGCGTGGCTCAGGGCCCACTGGCTCCAGCCGCTCTCCACAGTCGCGATTGCCTTCACCAATCCTGCGTCAATTCCTTCCTCCGCCGCCAGTTCATCGATGATCGCCTCGACGTCCGGGTCCCACGGCCGAACCGGGAACTGGAGCTTCGGCACCCCGGCCACCACGGACGCCGAAGGCGCGTCTCCGGGGATCGTCAGCACGTCACCCACAACGATGAGGTCCGCGTCGCCAATTCCGTTCGCCGACGCAAGTTCATCTGTCGTTGTCCCGTGTTCGTACGCGATCGCGCTCAACGTGTCACCCGATTGCACGGTGTAAGAGCCGCCAGTGCTGGACGACGGACCGTCGTCGTCGCCGGGCACATCAATCTCCTGTCCCGGATAGATGAAGTCCGGATTCAGGATGCCGTTCGCACTCGCCAGTTCCTCGACGCTCGTCTTGTAGACCAGCGCGATGAACGTAAGTGTTTCGCCGGGGGACACCGTGTGCTTCACCGCCGCCGACACCGTCGAAACCAAGACGAACGGGATCAGCAGTCCAAGCAGGCCCGGCACAAGCACGCGTCGTAATGTCATAGCAATCGCCCATTGATAGGCGCACTACTACGACGGGGCTGGGCTGAGATAGTTACAGCGGCGTTATGCCAACTAACTGCGTTATGGCGGCAACTCGTACTCGATCAGGACCTCGGGCTCACCCGTCGCGCTGATCGTGAGCGGTAACGCCAGGTCTACATCGTCGATCAGGCACACCGCCTCTTCGCTTACTCGGCAATAGTAGACCTCGCCAACCGCGCTCAGGATCGCCTGCCCGGCCGCCGCCTCCGCCGTGATGCTGAGGTCGACCGCCGAGTCGCTCACCTGGAACGAGACTGCGGCATCCTCCGGCGAGAACGCGTCTACGTTCGACGTGCTGAGAACGAGCCTTGACTCGACGAGGTCGTTCAGATGATAGCCCGCGGGCGCGCTCAGACGAATTCGTACCGTATCCGTGTCCGCGCTCACCTGCTGCGCCGGCAGCGAAACCTTGATCGTCCTCCCCTGCGCTCCGCTGACGGCAACGCCAAGGTTAGAGAGTTTGACCGTAGAAACGACGCCCGAAGAGATGCCGATGACCCTGATCGCATGGTTGTTCGTGTCGGCCACATACAGCTCGCCGCTACCGTAAGCGATGCCACCGGGCTCATCGAACGTAGCAGTGGCGACTTGCCCGTCCTCACCGCCAGGCTCGCCGGTCCCGGCATAGGTACCAACATTCCCCGTTGACTGATCGATCGTCCGTACCTTGTGGTTGTACGTATCGGCGACGTACAAAACCCCGCCCGCGTAAGCGATTCCCTGCGGATGCTCCAGTAGCGCGACACCCGGCGGGCCATCGACGTCTCCGAAATCGAATAGCCCCGTACCCACAAGAGTCTCAACCGTCCCTTTTCCATCGAGCATCAGCCGGCGAACGCCGCTTGACTCGGGATCGACCCAGAACAAGTGCGTTCCGTCCGTGGCCAGACCGCTCGTCTGAGCGAGCGAGGCTTCGAGGGGCGGCCCGTCGTCGATCCCCTCTTCGCCGCTGCCGGCGAACACGTCGAGCGTCTGGTTCACAAGGTCCAGCGTCCAGATCTGGTGCGTCCCAGCCATCGCGACGTATAGAGCATCATCGACCCGCTTCAGTCCCCACGGCGAAGCGAGCGCCGTCGTCGCCGCAGGCGCAGCTGGCGCCGGGTAGCGGCCCGCCCGCGTGCCATCCCCAGCGATCGTGGTAACGTCACCGCTGCCGAGGTCAACGGCACGCAAGGCGTGGTTTCTCGTGTCTGCCACGTAAAGCGTCCCGCCGTCAGCCGAAAGCTCCAGCCCGTGAGGTTGATCGAACTGCGCCTCCTCCGCGAATCCATCCTTCAACCCCTCCACGCCGCTCCCAATCGCCCGCTGAAGCTTGCCATCGAGATCGGAGACGAGGACCCGGTTGTTCCCCGAGTCGGCAATGAAAAGACGTTCACTCGCCTCATCAACCAGTACCGCCCCCGGGAAGCTGAGGAATGCAGTCGATACTGGTTGCGCCTCGAGATCCAGCGGAATCGGCGTCTCGTCGATCGAGCCATTGAACTCGTCAAGAAGTCGCTCGATCTCGGGCTGGACGACGGGATATACGCCCTCGCCAGAGTGTCCGCCCACGATGCCGCCTGCCGGGTCAACAACGACAACCGTCGGCCAGGCATTCGCACCGTATAGGTTCCAGATCGCAAAGTCCGGATCATTGACGACCGCATGCTGTAGGCCGAGCCGCAACACCGCCTCGCGAATGCTGTCGTCTTCATGCTCCCGCTCGTACTTGCCTGAATGGACGCCAATGACGGCGAGCGCGTCGCCGAACTCATCCTCGAGCCGCTCAAGGTCCGGCACAATGTGCTGGCAGTTCACACAACCCAGCGTCCAAAAGTCGAGCAGGACGACCTTCCCGCGGAGGCCCTCCATCGTCAGGGGCTCGCGCACATTGAACCAGGTCTGACCGGAAGGAAACTCCGGAGCTTGCCCAGATTCCGCCGACTCTCCGGGGTCATCCAAACCTGCCGGCGCACTCGAACCTCCGCCGCAACCAGCGATCAGGAATACCAGGGCCGTGGCGACGAACAACGCCACGATCGTCTGCTTCCGGCCGCCTCGCGCGGCCAAGTTCTTCACATTAATGCTCACACGAAGTGTATACGCTCACCGAGCGCACCCGGGACTCCGCCCTCCATATCCCCAACGCGATGACAGTTGACACTTTGCAAACGTAAGCCATACGCTCGCGACAACCGCTCGCACCCGAAAACCGCTAGGAAGGCCCCGATGCATCGCCGCGCATCAATCCTGAAACCCCTCCCACTTCATGACCACTAACTTCCGTCTCTCAGCCGAACCTGAGGCGTCGCCGAAAGACGAGCAACTGCTGCGCGACAGGGTGGCCCAATGGAACGTCGATGTCACCGGCCACCGCGACTACGCTCCGGCCACCTTCTTCATCCGCGATGAAGACGGCACGATCCGGGGCGGCGTCCTCAGCTACGTCTGGGGCCGGCGCCTGCACGTCGACATCCTCTGGATTGATGAAGATCTGCGCGGCAGCGGTTGGGGCACAAAGCTCATCGAGGCCGCGCATACCGAAGGCCGCTCCAAAGGGGCCATTGCCGCCTACCTCGACACCTTCGACTGGCAGGCACGTCCGTTCTACGAGCGCTTAGGCTATAAGGTCGTCGCAGAAGTCACCGAAGTGCCCGAAGGCCACGCCCGCTTCTACATGCTGAAGTCACCCCTGTAGCCGCAACGCTCACCCTCACCACCTCGCGCCGAACCCGCGATACTCCCGTGTCGCCTCTCCCCACTCTGCCTCGACTTCTTCAACGCGTGCCTGACTCGGCCCCTCACGCAGGTACTCAAGCAGTTGCTCCAGCGTCCCGCGCGGTCCCTCCGCGCCAACCTCAATGGAGCGGCCATCCGGCAGATTGCGTACGTAGCCCGCGAGGCGCAGGGAACCTGCGCGCGTCACCACGCAGTCCCGAAACCCCACCCCTTGAACGCGGCCGCGGACTACGGCGCGCAGCGACACGATCGGCTCTTCGGGCACTACTAGCGAAGGACCGCATCGAGCGCCGCAGCGACCACGTCATCCGGCACGTCGCCGCGCAACACAGGCCGCCCAATGCCCTCAAGCAGCACCCACCGCACCTTCTTCCCCTGCACCTTCTTGTCCAGCGCCACCGCATCAAACAGCCCCCTACGGTCGAGGCCGTCGGCGCTCACGGGAAGACCGTACTTCTCGAGAAGACTACGCTGCCTTTCGAGGACATCGGGCGCTAGCAGGCCCATCGCCACGCTCATCTGCCCCGCCGCCATCATCCCGATGCCATCCGCCTCGCCGTGGCGGAAGCGCGCGTACCCGGTCGTCGACTCGATCGCATGAGCCAGCGTGTGTCCGTAATTGAGGATCGCCCGCCGGCCCGTCGTTTCGAATTCGTCATCCGACACTACCTCGCCCTTGAAGCAAACACTGCGCCGGATGGCCGCCACGGTCGCATCTCGGTCAAGCTTGAGAATGGCGTCCGCGTTCTCCTCGAAGAAGCGCACGGCCTCCTCACTCTCCGTCAGCGCCATCTTCAACGCCTCCGCAAGTCCCGAGCGAATCTCCCGCTCAGGCAGCGTCCGCATCACTGCCGCGTCCGCCAGCACAAACCGCGGTTGATAGAACATCCCGATCATATTCTTGGCGCGCGGATGGTTGACCGCCACCTTGCCGCCGACCGCCGCGTCCACCTGCCCGAGCATGCTCGTCGGCACATGCACCAGCGGAATCCCACGCGCAAACGTGGCGGCAACGTACCCGCCAAGGTCCGTGACAACCCCACCGCCAACCGCAACGATCGTGTGTCCTCGCTCGGCCCGATGCTCGATCAGCCAGTCATAGATCTCCGTCGCCGACGCCGTCGTCTTGCTCTCCTCACCCGGCGCGATCGTGAACGAGTCGAACTCGATCTCTGCACCGCGCAGTGAAGCCGCAACCTCGTCGCCCAGATGATGCCAGACGGTCTCATCGCTGATCACATACACATATCGAGCGAGCTCGGCGTCCCGCAGTCGCCGGCCAAGTCCAGCGAGCATTCCCCAGCCAACAAAGACCGGGTAGTCACCCGAAGCCGCCCGCACCATGCAAGCAGCGCCAAGGGGGATTGCGTGCAGCGTCCTCGCGGGCGCCCTCGCCGTCGGCGCCGTCAATGCATCGACGCGGCCCGGGAAAGACATGATGTCCGCCGCGTGCTCGCCGTGTGCCCTGGCAATCTCGTCCGCGACCTGCTCCGGCGTGAGCCCGTCCGTGTGCGCCGCCCAATCACAGAGCGCATACAAATGCTGCCGCCCCGTCTTCAGCTCCTCGATGCGCGCGAGTGGCTCAGCGGTCGTTAGCAGCGGCCGGTCCAGTGGCGCATCCTCCGCCCGAGACGTCAGCCGCTCAAGGATCGTCTCCGGCCGCGCCTCCAGGCACACCACGAAGCCAGCCTCAGCCAATGCGCGACGGTTCTCCGCTCGCAGCACCGCACCACCGCCTGTCGAGATGATGACGTTCTCACGCTTGCACGTATCCGCGATCGCTTCCGCCTCAAGATCCCGAAACGCCGCCTCACCGTCGTCACCAAAGATCTCGAGGATGCGCTTCCCGGCGCGCTCCTCAACCACCTCGTCGGTGTCGAGGACCTCCCAGCCAAGATGCTTCGCTAGGATGGGCGCTACCACGGTCTTACCCGTTCCCGAGAAGCCCGTCAGGATGATTCGCGAAGGCAAGCTAGCAGGAGGGGGAGCATCGCGGACCATACCTCTAGTTTACCGGGCGCCCGCGCGGACCGATCGTGTCTTGGTACGAAGCGTAGGCGCGCCTCGCCTCGTCCAGCGAGTCACCACCGAATTTCTCGGTCATCGCCCCGGCAATGATGATCGCCACCATCGCCTCACCGACCACCCCTGCCGCAGGCACCGTGCAAACGTCCGACCGCTCGTAGTGCGCCTGGATCTCCTCACCGCTGTGGAGGTCCACGGATGGCAGCGGCTTCGACAATGTCGATATCGGCTTGAGCGCCCCACGCACAATCACCGGCTCACCGTTCGTCATCCCGCCTTCGAGGCCGCCGGCACGGTTCGTCTCGCGCCGCCACTTGCGCCCGTCCCACTTGTCCGGCGGCATGATGACATCGTGCGCGGCCGACCCCAACCCCGCAGCCACCGCGAACCCCCCGCCGATGTCCACGCCCTTCGCCGCCTGGATGCTCATGATCGCCTGCGCGAGGCGCCCATCAAGCTTCCGGTCCCACTGAACATGCGAACCAAGCCCGATCGGCACACCGGTCGCCCACATCTCGAACGTCCCGCCGAGCGTGTCGCCGGCTTCGCGTGCGGCGTCGATCGCCTCCACCATCCGGTCGCTCGCAGCGGGATCGGCACAACGCACGGCTGACTCCTCGACGGCCTTCCAGTCTGGCTCGCCGTCAATCTCAACGGTAACTTCGCCGATCGACGAGGTATGCGAGTGAACCGCAATGCCGAATTCTTCGAGGAAACGACGGCAGACGGCGCCGACCGCAACCCGCGCCGCAGTCTCCCTAGCGGACGCCCGCTCGAGGATGTTCCGCACATCGTCGAATCCATATTTCATCGTGCCGGCGAGGTCAGCATGACCTGGCCGCAACCGCGTCACCTTCTTCGCGTCGCCCGAGTACGCCCCGACCTTCATCACTTCCTGCCAGTCTTCCCAGACCTTATTCGCGACCACCATCGCTATCGGGCTGCCAAGTGTGCGGCCGTGACGTACGCCGCCGATCAGCTGTGCATGGTCCTGTTCAAGCTGCTGGCGCTTCGAGCGGCCGTAGCCGCCCTGGCGTCGGTGCATGTCCTCGGCGATGTACTCCTCAGTAATCGGCAGCCCGGCCGGAATTCCCTCCAGGATCGCCACCAGCGCCTGCCCATGTGACTCGCCCGCGGTCAGGAACCGCAGCTGCGTCATGAGTGCGCCTCCGCCGCGGTCGAAGCCGCTTCCGGTGCCTCTTCCTCGCGTACCGGCGGTGGTGCGACTTCGATCGCCTGCGGCCGCCCGTTCTCACTCAGTCGGTATCGAGCGCCGAGGCTCTCGACGACCTCCTCGGCCGTCCACTCTTCCCAGTCCACTTCGCGGGCCAGCTCGCGCGTCGTCTCGGAGGACAGAATGCACTCCCGTTGAGTGGCGCCAGACGAATCACGGAACGTCGTGTACACGTCGATCTGCAGGCGGTCGGGCTGGTAGTGGGGCAGTTCATAGAAGATCATCTCCGCGGCCTTGGCGACGATCGCCGTCCCTTCTTGCAGAGGATTCCTCATCTCGATCCATTTGCGGTCCGTGAGCTTGTATTCACTCTCAGCCGTCGCTGACACGCGCACGAAATCAGCCTCGACATCCACCAACTGCAGGCTTTGGATGCCACGCCAGACTTCGATCGGCACCGGCTTCGGCCGCTTCTGCGAACGCCAGGAGGTAAGACAGTCTTCGACAATATCGCGGATCACCTTGACATCGCCCTTCGCCGCCGCCTCGCGCCACGCGAGCGCTGCGCGTGTGCCCTGGACGACTATGTAGGTGACGATCAGGAAGAAAATGAACAATCCGAGGAGCGCCCACGTCAGCATCAGCCACTCTCCTCGGCAAGCGCTTCCTCAGCAGCCTGAAACATCACATCGAGCGGTGCCTTCTGCCCCGTCCATAGCTCGAATGACGCTGCGCCCTGATGGATCAGCATCGGTAGCCCGCCCACAGTTCGTGCCCCCGCCGCGCGCGCGTCACGAATCAGCTTCGTCGCCGCCGGCCCGTAGACGAGGTCATAGACAAGAGCTTGTGAATGAATCAAATCGGCAGGCACAGGAGATTGGTCTTCTTCGGGCGTCCCGGCAGAACCGAGCGAGGTACAG
Source organism: Dehalococcoidia bacterium (assembly GCA_040882565.1). GTDB lineage: Bacteria > Chloroflexota > Dehalococcoidia > SM23-28-2 > RBG-16-64-32 > CF-162. The sequence goes on along the minus strand of JBBEAZ010000014.1, from coordinate 67,797 downwards.
TTTACCAAAAGGCCGGCCTCAGCTGTCGCATCCTCCCATGATTCGCGTGTGTCGGGCCGCGCTACAAGCTCCGTGTCGCCCACAATCGGTGTCAGTTCCGCCACCAAGCGTTCAGCCCGCTCCGGCGTCCGGTTGATAACGACGATTCGCGCAGCGCCCCTGCCCGCTAGTCCCACAACAACGGCGCGCGCCGCTCCGCCCGCGCCGGCGATCAGCGCCCGGCAACCACGCGGTTCAAAGTAAGCGTCAGCGAGCGCTGTCAAAAAGCCGTGCACGTCCGTGTTGTACCCTCGCAGCTTGCCCTCGTCGTTCAGGATCGTGTTCAGCGCACCCACCTTCTCCACCAACGGGTCAACACTATCCATCATTCCCACGCATGCTTGCTTGTGCGGTATCGTTACGTTGGCCCCGAGGACGCTCGGCGCGCGCAGCCCGATGACCCGCGTCTCCAGGCCGTCGGCGGGCGTCGGCCAGTGTTCGTACTTCACCCCGATCCCGAGACGGTCGAATGCGGCCTGCTGGAAAAAGCGCGACAGCGACTTCTTCCCGACACCGGAGATCACGCCCACGTACTGCACTACTGGCTCCCACCCTGGTGCAACTCCACGTTCGCCAGGTGCTCCTCGTACGTCTCCGCGAACGCGTGCGTGCCGTCAGACTTGGCGACAAAGTATAAGAACTCGGTGTCTGTCGGATTGACCACGGCTGTGATTGAGGCAGCGCTCGGATTGCAGATCGGCCCCGGAGGCAAGCCGTAGTAAACGTACGTGTTGTACGGCGAATCGTAGGCCAAGTCGTCAAGCGTCAGCGCCTGCTTCCAGTACCCGAACTCCGCGACGTTGCCGGGGTCCTGAGCCAGCGCAAACTGCACCGTCGGATCGGCGTCCAGGGAATAGCCATCGCGCAAGCGCTTCAGGAACACCTGCGCCATGATCGACGATTCATCCGCCGCCTGCGCCTCGCGCTCGATGATTGAGGCCAGCGTCACGACCTCATGCAGCGTCAGCCCGAGCGCTTCCGCCTTCGTCATCACGTCGTCAGGGACGTTGGCATCGAATGCTTCCAGCATGTGCTCCACCACCGTTGCGCCTGTGTCGCTCGCCCTCAACGAATAGGTGGCCGGGTAGAGATAGCCCTGTAGCGACTCCCCCTCCGGGATCGCCTGCACTAAGTCGAAGTCGTACTCGCGGCTCCCTGCCGCCGCCAGAAAGTCGCCACGTGATACACCCTGTTGGTCGACGGCATCCGCGATCTCGCCCATCTGCCAGCCTTCAACAACCGTCACAGAGCGCGTCGACACAATCCCATTGCGCATGCGGTAGATCACGTCGAGCGCCGGCATATTGCGCTGCAGCTCGTAGTTGCCAGCCTGGAGCAGACCGTCGTACCCCATCAGCGAGACGAGCACGCGGAACTGCGTTCCAGACTCGATCGCGCCGCGCGCCTCAAGCGTCTCCGCAATCTCGCTCGGCGCTTCGCCTGGCTCAACCTCGACTTCAATCACCGCACCCGGCGTCGGCGCCTCCGAGTACCCACTCGGCCCGTCGATCGCACCCGGACTGCTGATAACCAACCACGCGGCAATAACCGCCAGCACCACCGCCACGCCCGCCGCAAGCAGCGAAGGGATACGGGCGCTAATCGTACGGCCTCTGGCTGTCCATGTACGCCTGCAGCATGATGCTTGCCGCGACCGCGTCCTTACTTGCCGCCCCGCTCGTCGCCTTGCGCGTCGAACCCCCTGGCAGGCGCGCGGCCTGCGCCGTCGTCAAACGCTCGTCATATGTATGCACCGGTATCGTCAGGCGCTTCGCCAGCGCGTCGACCACCTCGCGGACGCGCTGTGCCTGCGGGCCTTCCGCACCAGTCAGCGACAGCGGCAGGCCGACTACTAGGGTCTCGGCGTGCTGTTCGGTGACTATGCTCTCGATCTCGCCCACGGGATCCCCACGGCTCTCGACCGTTGTCACCGGGACGGCCAGCCGCATGCGATCGTCCCCAGCAGCAACCCCAATACGCTTCTCTCCAAAGTCGATTCCGACTATCCGCATATCACTCAGAAGTGCTGATCGCCGCGCCCTTGAGCATCTCCCGCACCGCGTCCGGAACAATGGCGAGCGCCTCCTCCAGCTTCCCGGCTTCTTTGCCGCCACCCTGGGCCATGTCCGGCCGCCCGCCACCGCTGCCACCTGCCACTGTCGCGACCTGCTTCAGAAGATTGCCCGCATGCACTCCGCGCCCATTCAAATCCTTCGTCACCACCGCTATAAAGAACGGTTTCTCATCGATCAACGAACCAAGGACCGCCACGCCCGAATCAAGCGACTGCCGCAGCGCATCGGCCATATACCTGAGTGCATCCACGCTCGGAGCATCGACGCGCTTGGCCACGAGCGCCACGCCATCGACACTGGTCGCCCCTTCCAGCAGGTCTCCACCTTTCGGCCCACTCGCGAGCGAGCGTTCGAGCTTCTCGATACGCTTACGGGCGGCATCGTTCTCTTCGATGAGCGATTCGATCTTCTGCATGATGTTCCGTTTCGGCGCACCCAGCCGCCTCGCGATCTCGGCGATCGCCTGCTCCTGCTCGCGCGCATGCTTCTCAGCCGCGACGCCTGTCAGCGCCTCAACCCGCCGCATGCCGGAGCCGATCGAAGACTCGCCCGTGATCAGGATCAACCCAATCTCGCCGGTGCGCTCACAGTGCGTGCCCCCGCAAAGCTCTGCGCTAAAGCGCGGCACCACCGTATTCACCTCGACGACCCGCACCTTCTCCCCATACTTGTCTCCAAAGAACGCCAGCACACCCTCGCTCATCGCCTCGTCAAACGTCGTCTCGCGCGTGTGCACCGGCACATCCTGACGCACCTTCTCATTCACCAGCGCCTCAACTTCGGAGAGTTGCTCCGCCGTCACCGCCTCAGTGTGCGTGAAGTCGAACCGCAAGTAGTTCGGCGAAACAAGAGACCCCGCCTGCCGCACATGCGAGCCCAGAACCTGCCTCAGTCCAGCGTGCAGAAGATGCGTTGCCGTATGGTTCCTACGCGTGTTCGCCCGGTGCTCCGGGTCAACCCGCGCTGTCACCTCATCGCCAACAGCCACCCGGCCTTCGATAATCCGGCCCCGATGCACGATCAGCTTCTCAGCAACTCGATGCGTGTCCTCGACTTCAATCCGCCCGCTCGGCCCCGTGATCTCGCCGCGGTCGCTCACCTGTCCGCCACCCTCCGGGTACAACGGCGTCGCCTCCAGAAACACCTCCACCACGCCGTCATCCGCCGAGTCCACAGCCTCGCCATTCACCAGCAGCGCGACGATCTTCGTGCGCGTCTCCACCTCATCGTAGCCGGTGAACAGCGTTGCATCCTTCACAAGGGATGCATAAAACGCTTCGGCCGCAACGAACTCCGCGCCGCCGGCAGCTGCCCGCGCCCGCGTCCGCTGCTGAGCCATTTCCGCCTCGAATCCGGCCTCGTCGACTGAGAAACCATGTTCGGCAGCGATCTCCCGAGTCAGCTCGATCGGAAACCCGTAAGTGTCATGCAAGACAAACGCGTCCGCGCCGGCAACCTGCTTCTCATCGGCTGAGCGAATGATTTCCTCTAGCCGTTCTAGCCCCCTGTGCAGAGTCTCATCGAAGCGGCGCTCCTCGGGGCCGATGATCTCGTGGATGAACGACGCCCGGCTCTCCAGTTCGGGGTACGAGTCCTTCATCCCGGCGATCACCGTCTCCGCTAAGTCGGCAAGAAACGGTCCCTCGATCCCCAATGCGCGCCGCCCGAAGTATACAGCCCGCCGCAGCATCCGCCTGCAGACGTACCCACGCTCCTCGTTCGACGGCACAACAGGCGTCCGCTCGTCCCCGATCAGGAACGTGACAGCGCGTGCGTGCTCCGCAACAATCCGCATCGCCCGGTCGGTCTCATCGGCGACACCATAGGTCTTGCCAGAAAGCTCCTCGATCTTCGCGATGATCGGCCGGAACAGGTCCGTATCGTAAACCGACGGCAGCTTGCTCTTATCCCACTCATCGCTGTTATGCAGGACGACAGTCATCACCCGCTCGAATCCGGAACCAGTATCGATGTTCTTCTGCGGCAGCGGTTCACGCTTTTCGCCGTCGCAGTAGTAAGTCATGAAAACAAGGTTCCAGATCTCGACGAAGCGGTCGTGGCCGTGCGCGGGATGACAGTCCGGCCCGCAGCCGTATTGCTCCCCAAAGTCGTAATGGATCTCGGAGTCAGGCCCGCAGGGGCCCACGTCACCGGAGAACCAGTAGTTGTCCTCCTCGCCGTAGCGCATGATCCGTTCCGCCGGATATCCCTCCGCCAGCCACAGGTCAAACGCTTCGTCGTCGTCTTCGAACACCGCCGGCCACAGACGCTCCTGCGGGATGCCGAGGCGTTGCGTCAGGAACTCCTGCGCCCACGGCACCATCTCCGCCTTGAAGTAGTCGCCGATGCTGAAGTTGCCCAGCATCTCGAACAGCGTCAGGTGCTGTGTGTCCCCGACCGACTCGATATCGCTCGTGCGAAAGCACTTCTGCACGCTCGCCAGCCTTCGTGACGGCGGCTCCACCTGCCCCGTGAAGTAAGCCTTAAACGGCACCATCCCGGCACTCGTGAAAAGCAGCGTCGGGTCGCCCGGAGGCACAATCGGCGCGCCGCGCACGACACGATGCCCGCGCTCCTCGAAGAAGCCCAGGAAAGCCTGTCTTAACTCGTGTCCGTCCACGATGGCCAGTATATCGGGCGCATGCGGCAGGAGACAGGTGACCTGGAGGGCGCGAACGGTGCTGGCGGCCACGTAAAATTTGACAGCCTTTCCGTATGCTCGCTAACATTTGTTCCACACCTTGAATGCAAACGAGCCGACCTCACTTGGACGTTAGCGAACCCCCAGATAGCAGCGAACCTCCCGGTACGCGCTCGCCTGACGTCTGTCAACGCCGCGGGGTGCCGGAGCGTCTGACTCCCTGTATCGCCGCCCTTCCGGCGAACTAGCCGCATTGCGATTCCGCACATCACCTGACATTCCTAGATGACTACCCAATCCACGAACACCACAGAAAACGAAGCGCATAAACGCTTCCAGCGCGACCTGGAAGCGCGCGTCGCACACGCCGCCCGCCTGACTGCAGCCGCCGTCACGATCATTGACCCCGCGACCACTTACATCGACGCCAACGTCGAAATTGGCGCAGGCACCGTGATTCAGCCGAACACCACAATCAGCGGCAAATCCGTGATCGGTCCTGCCTGCCGCATCGGCCCAAACACCGTTATCGAAGACTCTACGCTCGAGAAGGGCGTCCACGTCGGGCCCTTCTGCCACCTTCGCGGCGGCGCCCACATCGAGTCGGGCGTGCACCTCGGCAACTTCGTCGAAGTCAAGGCATCGCGAATCGGCCGCGGCAGCAAGTCTCACCACTTCAGCTACATCGGCGATGCGGACGTCGGTGCGGACGTCAACATCGGTGCCGGCGCCATCACCTGCAACTATGACGGTGTCTCAAAGCACCGCACCGTCATCGACGACGGCGCATTCATCGGCAGCGACACTCTGCTCGTCGCCCCTGTCCGCGTAGGCAAAGGCGCCACCACAGGGGCGGGCTCCGTGGTCACCGACAACGTGGAGGACGGCGAGCGCGTAGCGGGCATTCCCGCGCGGCCGATCAAGAAGCGTGCGCGCGATGGATAACGAAACAATCATCGGCCTCGTCGCGCTCCTCGGGGCGGTCACGACTCTCGTCCTCCTCGGTGCCGCTGAGGCCAGCGTCATCGCAGGCGTACGCGAGCGCGCCCTCCGCGAACCTGCCGAGTCTCCGGTCGAGGCACTGAAACGCTTCTACCAGGAGCGCCAGCTCACGATCTCGACGCTGGCGCTGGCGCGCAACTTAGTGTCCGTCGCGATCACCGCAATCGCCGTCTTCCTCGTGCTCAAACACACGTCGGACAGCTGGGGCTGGGTCGCCCTGACGGTCGTCGCCGTGGCCGTCGGCTTCATGCTTCTGCAGGCGTTCCCGCGGATGCTCGTAGCACGAGATCCCACCGCCTGGCAGAAGAACCTGCGCCCTCTTGTCATCGTCATTCGCCTGGTCTTCCGGTTGCCGGTCCTTCTCCTCGACGCGCCGATGGGTGCTGTCATCCGCACCTGGCAGCGCTACCAGCCCGGCGCCGGCGGCGGCGCGGAGGAACTGACACTTCTTTCTGAGATGGAGGACGCGAGCGCAGCCCTCCAGGACGAAGAGCGCGAGATGATCCGCGGTGTCATGGAACTCGAGTTCACGGTCATCCGCGAGGTGATGATCCCCCGCACCGATATCATCGCCATCGACGCAAGCGAGGAGTTCGACACCCTCGCCCGCTTGATGGCAGATCGCGGCTTCAGCCGCATCCCCGTCTACGAGGGCGACATCGACCACGTCCTCGGCTTCGCCTTCGCCAAAGAGTTGCTCCGCCACCTCACGAACGGCAAGCAGCGGCCCGCGATCCGTGATATCGTCCGCCCCGCCTATGTCGTGCCCGAGACCAAGAAGGTGCACGAGCTACTCAGGGAGATGAAACAGCGGCAACTCTCGATCGCCCTCGTTGTAGACGAGTACGGCGGCACGGCAGGCATCGTCACAGTCGAAGACCTCGTCGAAGAGATCGTCGGCGAGATCCGTGACGAGTACGACGCGCCCGAGGAAGAGGTCCAGCAGCTGAGCGATGACGAGGCGATCGTCGACGGTCGCGTCAGCCTGGACGAAATCAACGAACGCTTCGAGACTTCCCTCCAGAAAGACGACTTCGACAGCGTCGGCGGCTTCATTGTCAACGAGCTCGGGCGCATGCCCACGATCGGCGACACCGTCCAGGTCAACGGCATCAGCATGAAAGTGATGAGCGTCGCCGGACGTCGCATCAAGAAAGTGCGCGTCACTCGCGTGGCCGACTCCGGCGAACACGAAGATCAAAACAGCAACGGCCGCTAGCCGGCCACCAGCACCGAAGGAGTCCCCATGAGCAGCGGCCCCGTAATTGACCGCGTGAACCCAGACACGATGCACCGTCCCAGCGGCTACACGCACGTCGTCATCGCTACGGGCGGCAAATCCGTCTTCATCGCGGGACAGGTCGCTCTCGACACCGACGGCAACCTCATCGGCGAAGGAGACGTCGCGGCGCAGGCCGAGCAGGTGTTCACAAACCTCACGGCAGCGTTAGCCGCCGTCGGAGGTACCTTCGCCAACGTCGTCAAGATCACCGTCTTCCTCACCGACATGTCGCACATCACCACTGTCCGCGACATCCGCAACCGCTACGTCGACACCGCGAACCCGCCCGCCAGCACCGCCGTCGAGGTCGTTGCGCTTGCCCGCCCGGAGTGGCTTATCGAGGTGGAGGCGATCGCCGTCGTCGCCGCCTGAGTCAGTGCCAGTTACCCCCGGTCGCTTTGTTGACGCCTGTGCTAACATCCACGCCTGAGATGGCCCCCAAACGCACTAAGACCGCATCCGACACCCCGTTCTGGGTCGCCTTCAGCCGCATCCCCGGCCTCGGCAGCGTCCGTTTCCAGGCGCTGATCTCGCGGTTCGGCACGCTCGGTGAAGCCTGGCGCGCCACCCGTTCCGAGCTAAAGGAAACAGGCGTCGGCGAGGGCGTCGTCCGCAAGATTGCGGAACATCGCGCCTCAATCGATCCCGAGGCCGAAATGGAGCGTCTACAGCAAGCCGGAGTCCACGCGATCACCTGGGACGACGCCGCTTACCCGAAAATCCTCCGCGAGATCGACGACGCACCGCCTGTCCTCTACTTGCGCGGCGAGCTCGTCGAGGCTGACGCCCTCGCGGTCGCTGTCGTCGGCACCCGTCGCCCCACACCCTACGGTCGCCAGGTCGCAGAGGAGCTGTCGCACCAGCTCGCGGCGAACGGCGTCTGCATCGTTAGCGGGCTGGCACGTGGCATCGACGGTGTCGCCCATCGCGCAGCGCTTGCCGCCGGCGCAAGGACGCTCGCTGTGCTGGCTTGTGGCCTCGACATGGTCTACCCGCCGGAGCACAAACGCTTGGCCGCCGACATCGCCGAGCGCGGTGCCCTGATCAGCGAACAGCCTCTTGGTACTGAGCCTCGCGGCGATTTCTTTCCGCGTCGCAACCGCATCCTCTCCGGTCTCAGCCTCGGCGTACTGGTGATCGAAGGCGACGTCAAAAGCGGCGGTTTGATCACCGCGAACTGCGCGCTGGACCAGGGCCGCGACGTCTTCGCCGTGCCGGGCAGCATCTTTTCCTCGCAGAGTCGGGGCACTAACCTGAAGATAGCGAAGGGGGAGGCCAAACTCGTCCAGCGTGTGGAGGACATCCTCGGCGAACTCAACCTCACGATGATCCCCCAGCAGCTGGAGATGCAGACGCTTGTCCCCGCGACGGATACAGAAGCACAAATCCTGCGTCATATAACGAAAGAGCCGGTTCACATCGACGATGTTTGCCGCGACAGCGGCCTTCCCACCACAACGGTCAGCAGTATTCTGGCTATGATGGAACTGAAGGGACTCGTCCGCGAGGTCGGGGCCAAATCATACATAAGGGCCCGCGAGGTGCGCGCAGAGTACGCCGCAGCGGGCGGAGGAACATAAGCTAAATTGGCAACACGTAAGAACGGAAAGAGCCTGGTTGTCGTCGAGTCACCGGCGAAGGCCAGGACCATATCGCGCATCCTCGGCGCCAAGTTCGACGTCAAGGCCTCGGTCGGTCACGTCCGCGACCTGCCGAAGTCGGCCCTCGGCGTCGACGTCGACAACGGCTTCGAGCCGAAGTACATAGTTCCCCGCGACAAAGCAGCGACGATCAAAGACATCAAGCTCGCCGCCTCTAAGGCATCCCGGGTCTTCCTCGCCACCGACCCCGACCGCGAAGGTGAGGCGATCGCTTGGCACCTCGTCGAGGCCGCCGGCCTGCGCTCGTTGCCGATGAGTCGCGTCGTCTTCCACGAAATCACACCCGAGGCCGTGCAGGCAGCCTTCGACCACCCACGCGACATCGACATGAAGCTCGTTGACGCCCAGCAGGCGCGCCGCGTCGTCGACAGGCTCGTCGGCTACCGGCTCAGCCCATTCCTCTGGCGCAAGGTTCGCCGTGGCCTCTCGGCCGGGCGCGTGCAGTCCGTCGCCGTGCGGCTCGTCGTCGAACGTGAGCGCGAGATCCAGAACTTCCGCCCTCAGGAGTACTGGACGATCGAGGCTCTGCTCGAGAAAGCCGGCGCGGTACCGTCCTTCCGCGCCAAACTTGCCGGTTACTCCGACAAGAAGGACAAACTCGAAATCACCGACCGTGCAACCTCCGAAGGGCTGACCGTGGATCTGCAATCGGCGTCATACTCCGTCGCCAAAGTGGCAACCAAGACGCAGACCCGCCGCCCGGCCGCGCCGTTCATCACCAGCACCCTCCAGCAGGAGGCCTCGCGCCGCCTCGGCTACACTGCCAAGCGCACCATGGCCATCGCCCAACAACTATACGAGGGCATCAAGCTGGGCGCCCGCGGCGAGACCGGTCTCATTACCTACATGCGAACAGACTCGACCAACGTCGCCTCCTCAGCTCAGGCCGAGGCGCGCGACTACATCGGCAACCGCTACGGGAAGCAGTTCCTGCCGGACAAGCCGCGCGTCTACACCCGTAAGGTCAAGGGCGCCCAGGAGGCTCACGAAGCGATCCGCCCGACGTCCGTCATGCGCGAGCCCGATGAGGTGGGCGCATTCCTCAGCCCGGATCAGGTGCGCCTCTACACGCTCGTCTGGCAGCGCTTCGTCGCCAGCCAGATGGCCGACGCTCTCTTCGACGTCTCCACGGTCGAGATTGACGCGAAGCCCGCGAGCGGCAACGACACGCTCCTCCTGCGCGCAACGAACACGCAGCTCCGCTTCGCCGGCTTCCGCCAGGTCTACGAGGAAGCCCGCGACGACGAGCAGGAAGAAGACATTGGCAGCAACCCGCTGCCCGCGCTCTCCGACGCCGATGCGTTGCTTTTGCGAGACCTCTTCCCGGAGCAGCACTTCACGGAGCCGCCCCCACGCTACACCGAGGCGACGCTCGTCAAGATACTCGAAGAAAAAGGCATCGGCCGCCCTAGCACCTATGCGCCGACCCTGTCGACGATCCAGGACCGCGGCTATATCGAACGCGAGAAGAAGCAACTGAAGCCGACCGACCTCGGCATGACCGTGAACGACCTCCTGGTCGAGTACTTCAACGACTTCCTCGACGTCGACTTCACCGCGCAGATGGAAGATGAGCTGGACGAAGTCGCCAGCGGCGAGCGCGAATGGCAGCCGGTCGTCCGCGATATCTACAACCCGCTTGAGACCGCTCTGACTGGCGCCATGGAAGCCGCGCCAAAGCAAGTCCAGGAGACTACCGAGAAGTGCCCCGAGTGCGAGGCGCCGATGATCATCCGCTGGGGACGCCGAGGCCGCTTCCTCGCCTGCACTCGCTTCCCCGAGTGCAAAGGTACCCGCGGGCTCGAGGGCGAAGAGCAACAGGAGGGGCCGCAGCTGACCGACGAGCCGTGCCCTGAGTGCGGCACTCCAATGGTCATCCGCAGCGGTCGCTTCGGCAAGTTCATGGCCTGCAGCCGCTACCCCGAATGCAAGGGCAAGAAACAAATGACCAAAGGCACCGGGGTGAAGTGCCCGGTCGATGGCGGCGACGTCGTCGAGCGCCGCACCAAGCGCGGTCGCACCTTCTACGGTTGCGCCAACTACCCGAAGTGCGAATTCACCTCCTGGACACGCCCCTTCCCCCAGCCCTGCCCGAACTGCGGCAAGCTAATCGTCGCCGACAAAGACAACACGGCCAAATGCACCGAATGCGACTGGCGCGGGCCCGCGCCGGAAGCCACCCCTGAACCCGTTCAGGTCTCCTGACACCCGCGCATCGCTCGCAAACCTCCCGCACTCCACCCGCGTTGTACTGATGATGGAAGAACTCCTCGACGCCTACGTCCGCTACCTCGTCGCTGAGAAAAACCTATCGCCGCTCACCTTGCGTAACTACCGCACGGACCTCCTCCACTTCGCGCGCTACCTCGAAGACGAAGAAGAGGTCGCCGTTCTGGACGCGGACCGCATTATGGCCCGGCGCTACCTCGGCGCTCTCAAGAACTCCGGCATGGCCACCGCCAGCCTCACCCGCAAAGTGAGCACCATCCGCAGCTTCTACAAGTTCCTCCTGCGCGAGGGCAAGCTCGAAGCGTCCCCGCTCATCGGCCTCATCGCCCCCAAGCGTGAACGCAAGCTGCCAACAATCCTGTCGCTCAACGACCTCAGCGCCCTCCTCGAGTCCGCCAACGAGACCACCCCACTGAGCGTCCGCAACCGCGCCATCCTCGAGCTGATGTACGCCTCCGGAGTCCGCCTCAGCGAGATCGTCGGCCTCGACATCCGTCAGATCGACCTCGACGAGCGCACCGTCGTCGTTCGCGGCAAGGGCAACAAGGAGCGCATGGTGCTCCTTGGCGAGCCCGCCGAAGACGCCGTGCGTCGCTACCTCTCGACTGCCCGCCCGAAGCTCGTCACCGGCCCCGAGACCGCGCTCTTCGTCAACCGCGACGGCACCCGCCTCTCTGGCCGTTCCGTGCAGAACATCGTCCGCCGCCACGCCCTCAAGGCTGGCCTCGCTACTCACGTCTGGCCGCACCTCCTGCGCCATTCCTTCGCCACCCACCTCCTCGACGGCGGCGCCGACCTCCGCGTCGTCCAGGAGCTACTGGGCCACGCCAGCGCCCAGACCACCCAGATCTACACCCACGTCACCGAAGAACGCCAACGCGAAACCATGAACCAGGCCCGCGAGAAACTGGCCGAGATCTCCCGCAAACGCCTCGAAGACAGCGCCCGCAAGCGCAGACGCCAGACCCTGTAACGCCAAACCTACAACCTGTCCGCTACGGACCCGCCGGGGTAACCTAGAACCATGCGAATCCTGCTGATCAACGGCCCCAACCTCAACCTCCTCGGCACCCGCAACCCCGAGGTCTACGGCAAGACAACTCTCGACGACATCGTCGGCCGGGTGACCGCCCGCGCGAAGGAGCTTGACGCCGAGATCGTCCCCTTCCAATCGAACTCCGAAGGCGCAATCATCGACTTCATCCAGGCCAACGCCCCCGGCGCCGACGGGATCCTCATCAACGCCGGCGCCTTCACCCACTACAGCCTGGCCATCCGCGACGCCTTCGAGGCTATCCAGAAGCCCTTCGTCGAAGTCCACATCTCGAACGTCCACGCCCGTGAGGAGTTCCGCCACCACTCAGTCCTCGCCGACATCGCCGTCGCCCAGGTCGCCGGCCTCGGCTGGCGCGGCTACATCACCGCTCTCGAATCACTCCTCGGCATGCTCAAGGACAAGAAATGACCGCCGCCCGCGTCCAACGCCTGCGCGAGAAGATGGCCGAGCACGACCTCGGCGGCTTCCTCGTCGGCTGCCCCGTCGAGGACATCTTCCACGTTAGCGGCGCCAACCGCCGCTACATCAGCGGCTTCACCGGCTCAACCGGCTGGGTGCTCGTCACCACCGAGCGCGCCTTCATCGCCGTCGACTTCCGTTACCTCGAGCAGGTCGAGAAGGAATGCCCCACCTTCCAGCCGTTCCGCTTCATCGCTGGCCTCGAACGCTGGTTCCCCGACCTGGCCGGCGAAGCTGGCCTCAGCGCCAAGCGCATCGGCTTCGAACCGAAGGACCTCTCCGTCGACGGCCTCAACGCAGTCCGCAAAGCGATCGACGGCATGCCCGAGGCCGACCGCCCCAAGCTCCTCTCCGCGCCGCCGCTCATCTCCGACCTTCGCGCAATCAAAGAGCCGGTCGAGATCGACGCCCTCCAGCGCGCCGTCGACATTGGCGACTCGGCCCTCGAGCACGTCGCCGCGAAGCTTGAACCCGGCTGGACCGAGCGTCAGGTCGCCTGGGAAATCGAGAAACACGCACGCGAAAACGGCGCCGAGTTCATGTCTTTCCCCACGATCGTCGCTGCCGGCCCCCACGGCGCGATGCCTCACGCCCAGCCGCGGGGCCACGCCATCGAAAAGGGCGAGCCAGTCGTCATCGACATGGGCGTCATCTTCGACGGCTACTGCTCAGACCTCACCCGCACGATCGTCTGCGGCGGCGAAGGCGACGCCGAGTTCGCAAAGATCTACGACATCGTCCTCGCTGCTCAGCTCACCGCTGAGGAGCTGATCCGCTCCGGCATGACCGGCGAAGAAGCGCACATGCTCGCCCACAACGTCATCGCCGAAGCAGGTTACGGCGAGAACTTCGGCCACGGCCTCGGCCACGGCGTCGGCCTCCAGATCCACGAAGCCCCTCAGATCGGACGGACTGCCAAGAACGAACTCCTCGACGGTATGATCATCACCGTCGAACCCGGCATCTACATCCCCGGATGGGGCGGCGTCCGCATCGAAGACCAGTGCGTCATCGAGGACGGCAAGGTACGCGTGATGTCACACGCCCCGAAGCTAGCGGGGTAACCCATCGTGCAGGCAAATAACGACCCCACATGCCAAGGGTGCGAACGCGCGCCCCAGCTACACGCCTTACCCCTTCAACGCACGCATGACCCTCAATGCTGAGGTGCAGCGGTGGACGCTGCCGGGGGTTCGGGGGTGTCCCCCGAAAGCCCTTCATTTTGTGGGGTGGGGTGGGGAGTCACGCGCCAGCGAGACGCGGGCAGACGCCGCTCGCCGGGCCTGGCCCCGCCAAACAGCAACCCACGATGACAAGCATGCGATGACCGAAACGTAAGTGTCATGTCACACGCCCCGAAACTCAACGTCTAACTAGACACCAGCCATGATCCCTGCCACTTCCAGCGACCCCGCTTGGGCAGCCGCATTTTCGGCAATCGACGCCGCCTTCGGCGACGCACCCCGGCCCGAACACTTCACCAATCACACACATTGCTGCGAGTGCTCGGAAACCGACGCCTTCTTCCAGCAACACACCCCCAAATCATTCGCTGCCCTCACCGACCCCTTCGAAACACTCCCCGTCGCTTTCCTGACCGAGGAAGCGTTCCACTACCTCGCGCCGGGCATCCTCCGTTACCTTCCCCGCTCTGGCGAGCACTACAACGTCGGCGACGTCCTCTTTCACATCCAGAACCGCCTGCACACCCTCGACGAACCCCAGCGCGTGGCCCTCCGCGACCTCCTCTACCTCACGTACGAGCGCCTCCACGACGAAATCCACGCAGGTCCCTTCGACGACGAGTGCCTCTGGCGCATCCTCAACGAACTCGACGGCGTGACACATCACGACGCCACCGGTTAACCTATCTCGGGGCTCAAACCCCACCCACAAACACGAAACACGAACGAGGAACTCATGATCGAGGCCAGCGGGCTCCGTAGGGGCACCACAATCGAAATCGACGGCACTTTGTACTCCGTCATCGAAGTCGATCACATCAAGATGGGCCGTGGCAGCGCCCAGGTCCGCATGAAGCTGCGCGACATCCGCGCCGGCCACATCATCGACAAGTCGTCGCAAAGCGACGCCCGCTTCCAGCGCGCCCGCGTGGAGCGCTCCGAAGCCCAGTACCTGTACTCCGAAGGCGACCTCCACTACTTCATGAACACCGAGACCTACGATCAGTTCCCCGTCAACACCGACAGGCTCGGCGACGCGATGAACTACCTCACCGAGAACAGCACCTGCAACCTCCTCATGTACGACGACGAAGCCGTCGGCATCGAACTCCCCGCCGCCGTAGAACTCGAAGTCACCGAGACCGACCCCTGGGTCCGCGGCGACACCGCCCAGGGCGGCACCAAGCCCGCCAAGCTCCAGACCGGCATCAGCGTCACCGTCCCCCTCTTCATCAACACCGGCGATAAGCTCAAAATCGACACCCGCACCGGCGAATACCTCGAACGCGCCAGCAAGTAAGGTGCATTAGACATGTTCCGCTGGGAATACGCCATCAGCGAAATACTCGCCCACTCCCAGGGTGAAGCGGATTTGCAGGCGATCTACGTCCGGCTCGACAAAAACTTCCCGCTGGAAGACAGCGACCGGCGCGCGACCAAATGGGGCGGACGACCGGCGTACCAACACGTGACGCGGAGCGTCATATCCAACATGAGGAAAGCAGGCGACACGGCGTGGGTAAGTCGAGGCCGATATCGGCTCACCGATCAAGGGCGCGCGAGGTTCGCTCGCGAAGGCGAATCATACGCGTGACGACCCGCTCACCCTGAGGCTCACGAATGGGTGAGGGGCACGTACACCATGCGCACTAGCCCGATAGTGCCAACGCCCCGCAGCACCTGACCACACCTCGCCGTTACAATATTCCCGTGAGCCGAACCAGTCCGTGTTCCATGTTCCCAGTCCCCTGTTCCTCCCTCCATGCTTGACGCCTACTCCGTATCCCACGTCTGCCGCTACCTCAAGGAACTCCTTGAGGGCGACCTCCGCCTCTCCAACATGTGGGTCGAGGGCGAGATCACCAACCTCAGCCGCTCCCCCGCCGGTCACGTCTACTTCACCCTCAAGGAAGGCCAGTTCCAGCTCAAATGCGTCATGTTCCAGCGCCGCAACCGTGGCATGCCCCTCGAGAACGGGGCGCAGGTCCTCGCCCACGGCAACGTCTCCTTTTACGAAGCCCGCGGCGACGTCCAGATCCTCGTCGACTTCGTCCAGCCCGCCGGCGTCGGCGCCCGCCAGGCAGAATTCGAGCGCCTCAAAGAGAAGCTCGAAGCCGAAGGCCTCTTCGCCATCAAGCGCAAACGCCCGCTGCCCGCTTTCCCCATTCGCATCGGCGTCGTCACCTCCCCGTCCGGCGCCGTCTTCCACGACATCTGCAACGTCCTCACCCGCCGCTGGCCTCTCGCCGAAGTCGTCCTCGCCCCAACGGCCGTGCAGGGCGCCGACGCGGTCGTCGGCGTCGCCGAAGCCATCCGCGCACTGAATGGCGCTGGCGACATCGACGTCATCATCGTCGCCCGTGGCGGCGGCTCAATGGACGAACTCTGGGCCTTCAACGAAGAGATCGTCGCCCGCGCCATCTTCTCCTCCGCCATCCCCATCGTCTCCGCCGTCGGCCACGAGACTGACTTCACCATCGCCGACTTCGTCGCCGACGTCCGCGCTCCCACACCGTCCGCCGCTGCCGAAACGGTCGCTCCCGACCGGCGCGACATCGCGCGCCAGGTCGCCGGCATGGCCATTTCGATGGGCATCGACGTCCGCGGCCGCCTCCAACGGAGTGCCGGCGAGACCGAACGCGCCGGACACCGCCTGCACACCGGCTTGCCCGACGTCAGGCGCCACCAGGAACGCGTCGTCGCCTGCGTCCGCCACGCGCTAAGCGCTGTCCAGCGCACCGTCGAACGCCGTGACGAGCGGATCGCCGGCTGGGCCAACCAGCTCGGCTCGCTGGACCCCCGCGCGACCCTCGCGCGCGGCTATGCCGTCGTCCAACTCCGCGACGGCAAGCAGGCGATCACCAGCGTTTCCCAGGTGCACGGCAAAGACAAACTCGACGTGCACGTCAAGGACGGCAAATTCCCTGCGGAGGCCTCGCGCCAGTATGGCTTCTAAGACCGGCAAGCAGGACGGCTTCGAGGCCCAGTACAAGACCCTCGAGGAGACAGTGTCAAAGCTCGAGCAGGGCGACCTCACGCTCGAAGAATCGCTGGCCCTGTACGAGGAGGGGATGAAGCTCGCGAAACGCTGCCAGGAGCTTCTCCGTGACGCTGAGCTACGCGTGACCCGCCTCCAGGAGCAATTCAGCGACGGCCTCGGCGCCATCCGCGAAGAAGAGGCCGAATACGACCCTGTCTCCGACGAGTCCGATGAGCACGCTGATGACTGATAGGCGCATGATATTTCGCGAATCCCTGTTCCATCACCTCGTTACCAAACAGCGATTTTGCCAAACAAACTCACGCCTGTGAGCCCCGACTCCACGCTCATCCGCGCCGACTGCCACAACCACACCCACTACTCCCCCGACAGCATCCTCTCGCCCCGCACCATGGTCCGCCGCGCCGAGTCTCGCGGCCTCAACGTCATCTGCGTGACCGACCACAACACAGTACGCGGCGGATTGAAGGCTCGTGAGGTCGCAGCCCAGGGCTACCCTCTGGTGCGCGTGATCGTCGGCGAAGAAGTGCGCACCCGCGACGGCGAGGTCCTTGGCCTCTTCCTCACGGAGGACATCCCACGTGACCTCAGCGCGGACGAGACCATTGATCGCATCCACGCTCAGGGCGGCATCGCCGGTGCGCCCCACCCCTTCGACCCATATCGCACCGCTCTTCGTGATGCGATGCCCGCGCTCGTCGGCAAGCTCGACTTCATCGAGGGCTTGAACGCGCGCATGATCCGCTCGGAGCACAACGACCAGGCCCGGGAATTCGCGAGGTCTCACGACATCCCCAGGTCCGCCGCCAGCGACGCCCACTCACCCCGCGAAGTCGCTCGCTGTTATGTCGAAATGCCCGACTTCTCAACGCCGCAAGAATTCCTGTTGTCGCTGCGGTCCGGGACCCTTCACGGAAGACTCTCGTCTCCGCTCATTCACCTCATCAGCCGCTACTCCACCATCCGCCGCAGGCTCGGCCTGGGTCCGAGGCTGTGACACTGCGCATCGCCTGGTTCGCGACCGCCCGCGGCCAAACGTCCAGCAAGCTCCTGGGCGCCGCCCTCGAAGCAATCGAGTCCGGCCGCCTCGGCGCTGAAATCGTAGTCGTCTTCTGCAACCGCGCTCAGGGCGAGGACACTAACACCGACGCCTTCCTGGCTCAGGTCCGAGCCGCCGGCCTGCCGCTCGTCACCCTCAGCTCTCGCGACTTCCGTCGCCAGATCGGCGGCGAAGTCGCCCGCAAAGGCGCAGCCCTCCCCGACTGGCGCCACGACTACGACCGCGAAGTCATCCGTCTCCTCCAGCCGTATCAGTTCGACATCGGCGTCCTGGCCGGCTTCATGCTCATTTTCTGCGATGAGGCCGCCGCGAAATGGGATCTACTGAACCTGCACCCTGCCGCGCCCGGGGGCCCTGCTGGCGTCTGGCAGGACGTGATCTGGCAGCTGATTGAGGCACGCGCAGAGCGCGCCGGCGTCATGATGCACCTCGCGACCCCCGAACTCGACCAGGGCCCCGTCGTCACCTACTGCACTTACCCGATCCGTGGGGCGGACATCGACGAACTCTGGCGCGAAGCCGAGCGCCTCCCGGCCGCCGCCGCCAAAGACGAGGACCGGCCGCTCTTCAAAGAGATCCGCCGCAGGGGCGTCCTCCGGGAGGTCCCCCTCGTCATCGAGACCCTACGCGCCTTCGTCGATGGCCGCATTCGCGTCAAGAACAAGCAAGGGGTCGATCCTGGCGGTGAGCCAATCGAGGGCTACGACCTTACGGACGACATCGAGGCGACCCTCATGCAAACCTGAGAACCCAACCTCTGCGTTATAATCGCAATGTCGCCCCGAACGCACATCGGAGGAAGCATGACCGAACCCAATTACCGCCTTCCCGTCAAGCACGAGCCCTCCCTGCCACCCGCGCCGCTCTGGCAGCAGGCCGCACCAGTGGTCATCCGCGGCGCCGCCCTTGTTGCAGCCGGAGTTGTCGGCCAGTGGGCGCTTCGGAACGCCGCCAGGAGGGCCATCGCCACACCATTCAAGAGCAAGGGCGGCCGGAACACCAAATCCCTCGCAAAGCGCGACAATGCCGCACCAGATGTGATCGCGGTCAGTGAAACGCTGATCGTGCGGCGCGTGATCGTCCGTCGCTAAAAAGAAAGTTCGGCGGACTGGAGAAATCCGCCGAACTCAACGCAGGGAGGGTGCAGGCTCAGAGTCCATTCAAGCCGCATCGCCCACGCAATCCATCAGTCTTTCGGCCCATTCGTTCCGAATCCTGTATGCCTTTAGTTTATTCCGGAATAACCTCTTCAGTGTTCCCGCCTGACTTGTCCGCACTCGTCCCTTATATTCGGGGTGTCCCATGAGAGTTCTAGTCGTCGGATCGGGCGCCCGCGAGCACGCCATCGCCTGGAAGCTCCGTCAATCACCCCGCCTTACCGATCTTTTCGTCGCGCCCGGCAACGCCGGCACCGCAGCCCTAGCGACTAACCTCGAAGTCCCGGCTTCGGACGTCGAAGGCATCGTCTCCGCCGCGCAGGAAAACCGGCTCGACCTCGTCGTCGTCGGCCCAGAAGATCCGCTCTCGCACGGGCTCGTGGACCGTCTGACAGACGCCGGTATCGCCGCGTTCGGTCCGACACAGGCCGCCTCACGCATCGAATCGTCCAAGGCTTTCTCAAAGGACCTTGCGGAGCGATACGGCATACCGATGCCGGCATCCGCCACCTTCGAGAGGCGCATCGACGCCTCCAACTATGTCGAAGCGCACCCCGGGCCCATCGTCATCAAGGCGTCGGGACTCACCGCTGGCAAGGGCGCCGTCGTCTGCGAAACAACCGAGGAGGCCCTGGCGGCGATCGATTCGATGATGGGCGAGGAGGCCGCGTTCGGTTCAGCCGGATCTACAGTCGTCATCCAGGAGCGCCTTATCGGCCGCGAGACCTCCGCCATGGCCTTCACCGACGGCACGACTGTCTCACCGATGCCTTTCTCCTGCGACTACAAGCGCATCTTTAACGGCGACGAGGGGCCGAACACGGGCGGCATGGGCGCCTACAGCCCGCCCCTGTGGCTCGACGAAGCAATGGAGCCCTACATCCACGAACACATCACCGAGGCCGCCGTGGCCGCGATGCGGGCCGAAGGCACGCCCTACGCGGGCGTGCTCTACCCCGGCCTGTTCATCACAGCCGACGGTCCGCGCATGATCGAGTTCAACTGCCGCTTCGGCGACCCCGAGACGCAGGTCCTACTGCCGCGCCTCAAGTCCGATCTCCTCGCCATCTTCTGGGCCGTCGCCAATGGCAGGCTCGACGAGTGCGAGATCGATTGGTCAACCGACGCCGCCGTCGGCGTAGTCATGGCCTCCGGCGGCTACCCCGACGACTACCAGACCGGCTACGAGATCGCCGGCCTCGGTTCCCTCGAACCGGACGCCCTCGTCTTCCACGCCGGCACCACCCACGGCGACGATGGCGCCGTGGTCACAGCCGGCGGCCGCGTCCTTACCGTTGTCGCTACCGCCCCGACCCTCACCGAAGCCCGTGCGAAGGTCTATCGCAACGTGCAGCGCATCCACTTCACAAAGGCCCACTACCGCACCGATGTCGCCGCCCCATCACAAAACGCGCGAGTCGACTGACTTGACGCCGCGACGCCCCATGACGTATCCAAACCCCATGCGAGATACCACATGCCGAAAGTAGCGATCCTCACCGGCTCCAAATCAGACGTCCCAACCCTCGACCCTTGCGTCGAGACGCTGGCCTCGCTCGGCATCGAGTATGAGCTCCACGTCATGTCCGCGCACCGCGCGCCGGCAAAGGTTCAGCAGTTCGCAGCCACCGCCGCCGACCAGGGCTTCGAAGTAATCATCGCCGCCGCTGGGATGGCGGCGCATCTGCCCGGGGTCGTCGCCGCCTGGACCACCCTCCCCGTCATCGGCGTCCCGGTCGCCCAGCCCGGCGGTACCTCCGTGTCTGGCCTCGACGCGCTGCTCTCGATGGCGCAAATGCCTCCCGGCGTTCCCGTCGCCTGCATGGCCGTCAACGGCGCCAAGAACGCAGCTCTCTTCGCCGCCGCCATCCTCGCCCTTAAGCACGACTCCGTCCGCGACAAGCTCGCCGCGTTTCGGCTCGAACAATCGCAAGCATAAGGAGCGCGTCATGCCTCAGTTCGTCCACGTCGCCAAAATCCTCCCCGGTCAGAAAGATGCCTTCCTCAAGAACGTCAAGGATGGCTTCGAGACTGCCGCTCCCGCCCTGAAAGCCGTCGGCTTCACGCGCATCACCTCCTTTCACACACCCGAAGCATCCCCGGACGATGGCGGCTTCCTCGTCACCATCTACGAGGCTACTGACGCCTCAGTCGTCGAGAACTTTTACAAGAACCCGGCAGTGATCGAAGGCGAACGCCGCAACCACGGCACCCTCGTCACACCCCACGACCACGACCACGTGCCGCACAACACTCCCTTCGTAGACATCGACCTAGCCTGAGAGGACTCCAAATGCCGCTCACCCAAAATCGCGAAGTCCAGTCGATCGATATGATGCCCGGCGTCTCCCGCAAGACGATGACCGCCGGCGACCGCATGATGCTCATCGAAGTCACACTCGCGGTCGGCGCGGTGGTGCCAATGCACACACACCCGCACGAGCAGACCGGCTACCTCGTCAGCGGTCGCCTGCGCTTCCAGCTTGGCGACGACACGCATGATCTCGCCCCCGGCGACACCTGGATGATCCCCGGCGACCTCCCTCACGAAGTCACAGCGCTCGAACGCTCCCTGGTCATCGACGTCTTCTCCCCACCCCGCGAAGAATACCGCTAGCCTGCCGCTCTACCCTGTGCCACGCGGTTCGCCTAAGATAGTATCGTGAGACCGCCCCTCTCGATCCGCGCCGTCCAAGCGTCGGCGGCCAACCGGTGATCGAACGCTACACGCGACCGGAGATGGCCCGCATCTGGTCGGAGCAAAACAAGGCTGATAAATGGCTCCAGGTGGAGATCGCCGTCTGCGAGGCTTGGGCCGAGCGCGGCGTCATACCCGCCGACGACATGGCCAGGATTCGCGGTGCGAGGTTCGACCTCGCCAAATGGGCCGACTACGAGCGCGAGATGCACCACGACTTCAACTCGTGGCTCCGCTCCATCGCCGACTCGCTTGGCGAAGAGTCCCGCTTCGTCCACTTCGGCCTCACCTCGCACGACGTCGAAGACACCGCGCTGGCCCTGCGTCTCATCGAAGCCACCGAACAACTCGAGAACGGTGTCCGCGAACTGATGGATGCGATCGCCGTACGTGCCCGCGAACACAAGATGACGCCCGTCATGGGGCGCAGCCACGGCGTCCACGCCGAGCCCATCTCGTTCGGCTTGAAGCTCGCCGGTTGGTACGACGAGATGCGGCGCAACTCGCATCGCCTCGTCAACGCAAAAGAGCAGGTCGCCGTCGGCAAGATCTCGGGCCCCGTCGGCTCCCACGCCACTGTCCCACCCGACCTCGAAGACGCCGTCTGCGGCCGGCTCGGCCTCCTCGTGGAGCCAATCTCCACCCAGGTCGTGCACCGCGACCGACACGCGTACTTCATCGGCACCCTCGCGGTCATCGCCGCCTCGCTCGAACGCTTCGCCACCGAGATCCGTCACCTCCAGCGCACCGAGGTCCTCGAAGTCGAGGAGCCGTTCTCCGAAGGCCAGACCGGCTCCTCGTCGATGCCCCATAAGCGCAACCCCGAGAAATGCGAGCGCATCTGTGGTCTCGCCCGTCTCTTCCGCGGCTAC
Source organism: Dehalococcoidia bacterium (assembly GCA_040882565.1). Taxonomy (GTDB): domain Bacteria; phylum Chloroflexota; class Dehalococcoidia; order SM23-28-2; family RBG-16-64-32; genus CF-162. Next base: position 45,380 of record JBBEAZ010000014.1, on the reverse strand, counting down.
ACAGTCTCCGCCCTGGATAATGTAGCCCTCTGGCACGAGCGGGACATTTCGCACTCCTCAGCCGAACGCGTCATCCTCCCCGACGCCTGCATCGCCCTCGACTACATGCTGGACTTGATGGCATTCATCATCCGCGGCATGAACGTCTACCCGGAGCGGATGAAAGAGAACATGGAAGCCAGCTACGGCCTCCCGTTCAGCCAGCGCGTGCTCCTCGCCCTCATCGATAAGGGCCTGATGCGCCAGGAGGCATACAAGGTCGTGCAAAGCAACGCCATGAAGGCCTGGGAAGCCAGGCAGCCCTACCTCGACTTCCTCCTCGACGACGAGCGCGTCACCTCCCGCCTCTCGCGCGACGAACTCGCCTCTCTCTTCGACTACGGCTGGTATCTGCGTCACGTCGATGCCAGCTTCCAAAGGCTGGGACTATGACCTCGATCATCACCGAAACCACCCTCGACCTGCCCCTCCTCGCCCGCGGCAAGGTACGCGACATCTACGACCTCGGCGACAAACTCCTCCTCGTCGCCACCGACCGCATCTCGGCGTTCGACGTCGTGCTCCCGACCGGCCTTCCAGACAAGGGCCGCGTCCTCACCCAGATGTCAGCCTTCTGGTTTGAGCGGACTGGCGACATCGTCCCCAACCACTTCATCGCCGTCGTCGATGACACCCACGTCGAAGGCGTACCAATCGAACTGCCGCGTGACATGATCGGCCGCGCCATGGTCGTCCGCAAAGCCCGGCGCCTTGACGTCGAGTGCGTGGTGCGCGGCTACATCACCGGCTCAGGTTGGTCCGACTACCAGAAGAGTGGCACAGTGTCCGGCATCAAGCTGCCGCCTGAACTCCTCGAGAGCCAGGAGCTCGCCGAGCCCATCTTCACGCCCTCCACCAAGGCCGAAGAAGGCCACGACCCACCCGTCTCCTACAAGGAAGTCGTCGAACTCGCGGGCGCGCGCGCCGCAAACGCGATGAAGGTGCGCTCCCTCGCCGTCTACCGCTACGGGCGCGACTACGCCGCCGAGCGCGGGATCATCATCGCCGACACCAAGTTCGAGTTCGGCTGGCTGGATGACGAAATCATCCTCATCGACGAAGCGCTCACGCCGGACTCAAGCCGTTTCTGGCCCGCAGACGAGTATGAGCCCGGCCGCGGCCAGCGCAGCTTCGACAAGCAGTTCGTGCGCGACTACCTGAACGAGATCGGCTGGGACAAGAACCCGCCCGGCCCGGACCTGCCCGACGACATCGTGACCAGGACCGCCGAGAAGTACGTCGAGGCCTTCGAACGCATCACCGGCCGCACGTTGGTGCGCCCTTGAGCGTCCTCGCCGCCGACGTGGCGGAATTCCTCAAAGGTCCGCACCTCGCCTCGCTCGCTACCGTCAGGCCCAACGGGCGCCCTCACGTCGTCCCCGTCTGGTACGAGTACGACGGACGCGAGTTCACGATCAGCACCTTCCGCGACACCCAGAAGCTGCGCAATTTGCACACCAAGGCGCTCGCCGCGATCTCCATCTACTCACAGGCACTCCCATACAAACAGGTCACAGTCGAGGGCACGGTCCGTGCCGGCAGCCTCATCGACAACGTCTGGCGCGAGCGCGTCGCCGCCCGCTACCTCGGCCCCACGGCCGGGCGCGCCTACGTCAGCGAAACGTCAGACATGGACCACGTGGCGATCCACGTACGCCCGCTAAAATGGCACACAGAAGGCTTCGGCCTGGAATAGGAGTAGGAAATGCCAGAGATCGCCGGAGACATGACCCCCCTGCAGCAGCCGGACATCATCAAAAGTGCCATCGACTATTGCAGCCACCAGGCGAACAAGGGCATCGACTCGCTCGTCACCCTAATGCAGCGTACCGGCGACGACTGGAAGCGTTGCCTCGAGGGCGTCAGCGACACGCAGGCCGAGTTCTCCCCGGCACCCGGCGAATGGACGACGAAGGAAGTCGTGACGCACTTCCTCATGGCGACCGGGTCCGTCAACAACCAGATTCGCAGGTTGGCGGCGGGCCAGGAGGTCGGACAGCTCACCACCGGCAGGCCTGACGAGCGGCCCGGCGAAACCCCGCCCGTCGCGCAGCTCCGGGAGGAGACAGCCGCCATCTTCCATGAGATTGGCGAACTGACTAACTCGCTCGATGGCAACGCCAACCTCGGCAAACAGTTCGCGCACCCTGCGTTCGGTCAGCTCGGCATCCTCCAGTGGATCGCCTTCCAGCGCCTGCACGGCATGGACCACATGCAGCAGATCGACAAGAACAAGGCCGCCGCCGGATACCCGAGGGCCTAAAGCGGGATGTTCCTGGCGCGCGTCTACGTCACTCTCAAGCCAACGGTCAACGACCCCCAGGGCCTGACGATCGAGGGCGCCCTCAAGTCGCTCGGCTTCGCAGCCGTCGACGCCGTACGCGCAGGCAAGTACATGGAGATCCGCCTAGATGCACAGAGCAAGCATGAGGCCGAGAAATCCGTCACCGAGATGTGCAAGAAGCTTCTCGCCAACCCCGTGATCGAGGACTTCCGCTTCGAAGTTGACGCCGCCTAGACGCGACGCTTAGCCCAGCCACTCATCGGCGCGCTCCTCGAGCAACGAGCGCACGTACGGGAGCATCGGCAGGTCCGCCCACTCGTCTCTGCCCACCCAACGGACGTCTGAGCACTCCGATTCCAACAGCTTGAAATCCCTCGACAAGAGCCGAACTCGATAGACGAAAAGCAGAAAGCCGGCATCGTCAGTCGAGCGGTAGGCTTGCCACTGCAGGTGCGGATGCAACACCTCCATCACTTCAGCATCGACGCCGATTTCCTCACGCACCTCCCGAATCACCGCCTCGTCAGGCCGTTCCCCCTCTTCCACCCAACCCCCCACGCTCGCCCAGAACCCATGAGGATCACAGATAAGCAAGAGCTTGCCGTCCTCGACGATCACCGAAGCGACGGCGATCATCATCCGGTGCTTCTTGAAGCGGTCGGGGTGGCGTGCCTTGAGCGCGGACTCGAGGTCAGCCACTAAAGGACTTCCTTCGTGCTCGGGATCTCGCCTGCCGCACCTTCGTCGAACGACACAGCGACGCGCAGCGCCCGCGCCAGCGCCTTGAACACAGCTTCTGCCCGGTGGTGGTCGTTGCCCCCGGAGAGCAGCCGCACGTGCAGCGTCATCCGCGCCTCCCGCGCGAACGACTCCAGCAGGTGCCAGAGGTTCTCCGTCGGCAACTCACCCACGAGGTCGCGGTCGAACGCCCCGTCGATTTCAGCGTGGGCCCTCCCGCTGAGGTCGAGGGCCACGAGCGCTAGCGCCTCGTCCAGCGGCACAATCGAATCGCCGAAACGCGTGATGCCTCGCCTGTCGCCGAGCGCCTTGTCGAGCGCCTGGCCGAGCACAATCCCAACGTCCTCGGCCAGGTGGTGCGTATCGCGGTCGAGGTCGCCGCTCGCCTGCACGCGTAGATCGAACCGTCCGTGCCTCGCTACCTGCTCGAGCATGTGGTCGAGCATGCCGATGCCAGTCGACACGTCGTACTGCCCGCTGCCATCCAATGTTAACGACAGCGAGATGTCGGTCTCTTTGGTCTTGCGGGTGATCTCGGCGCGGCGTTCAGCCAACAGCTGCTCCTATTTCAGATAACGCCTTCACCACGCGATCAGTATCCCTTGCCAGGCCAACGCTGATGCGCACACAGTTACGCAGGCCGGGCTGGTCGTAGTAGCGAACGAGTATCCCGCGCTCCCGCAACCCATATCGGACTTCCTTAGCGGTAATCCCGCGCACCTCGCAGAGTATGAAGTTCGCCACCGAGGGATAGGGTCTGAGCCACGGGACCTCGGAGAGCTTTGCCATCATCCGCTCCCGCTCGGCGATGATCAGGCGAACATTGGCGCGCAACGCCTCCGTGTCCTCCAGCGAAGCGAGGATCGCCTGCTCGGAGGCAACGCCGAGGTTGTACGGCACCTTGGCCCGCCACACGACCTCGACCATACTCTTCGGCACCACGGCGTAGCCGGCCCGCATCCCGGCGAGGCCCGCCCATTTGCTGAACGTCCGAATGACGATGAGGTTGTCGTGATCCGGCAGGAGTTCGACCGCGCTGACGCCCTCGAACTCTGCGTAGGCCTCATCTACGACGATTACCGCGTCGTGGCCCAGCAGAGCCTCCAGGTCCGGACGCGGCAGCGGATTGCCCGTGGGGTTGTTTGGGGAGGCCAGGAAAAGGAGCTTCGCACCGTCGTCCAGCGCGCGCTCCATCGCCGGCAGGTCCAGGGTGAAATCCTCTCGGCGCGGCACGCTGACGAGGCGAGCGTTGTGGATGTTGGCCAGGAACTCGTACATCCCGAACGTCGGCGTAGCGTTGAGAATGCCGTCACCGGGGTTGAGGAACAGCGTGGCCATCATCCCCAGCATCTCGTCGGAGCCGCTGCCGAAAATGATCTGTTCCGGGTCGGCCCCGACGTAACGCCCGACCGCCTCCCTGAGCGCCATCTGCGCGGGATCGGGATAGACGTGGTAGCGCTTGTAACGCCCGAGCGCTGCCGCCACCTTCGGCGACGCCCCGTACGGATTCTCATTGCCATCGAGCTTCGATATCTCAGACGGGTCGACACCCAGCTCCCCGGCGATCACCTCCACAAACTCCACCGGCAGGTACCCGGGTAGATCGTTCAGGTGAGGTCGGACGAGGTCTCGGGCGCTCCGGCGTCCGTCCTTCATCTGCCCTCTCCCGTCAACCGGCTCTCGATCGAGCGCGCGTGTCCACTCAGCCCCTCGGCGCGCGCGATCTCCGCCCCCGCTGGACCGACCTCCACAGCCGTTTCGCGCGTCAGCTTCACAACGCTTGTCACTTTCAGAAAGTCGTGCACACCAAGCGGCGACGAGAACTTCGCGCTGCCGCCGGTCGGCATCACATGACTGGGCCCGGCTGTGTAGTCCCCGATAGATTCCACCGAGAAGTCCCCCGCGAAGACACAACCGGCGTTGCGTATGCGCTCGATGTAGCGATCAGCATCTCGGATGTGCAGGCAGACGTGTTCGGCGGCGTAGTCGCTCGCCAACGTCAGAGCCTCATCCAGCGACCCGGCGACGACGGCGCCGCCGCGGGCGTCGAGGCTCGCCCGCGCGATATCTGCGCGATCAAGCGACGACAGCTCGCTCTCGACCATCTCCGCCACGCGCTCCGTCAGCCCCTCCGAATCCGTGATCAGGACTGCGGTCGCCAGCTCATCATGCTCAGCGCCCGCCAGCATGTCCGCCGCAACCAGGCGCGCGTCGGCGTGCTCGTCCGCGACAACTAGCGTCTCGGACGGCCCAAAGATCCCGTCGATGCCAACTTCTCCAAACAGCTTCTTCTTGGCGATCGTCACGAAGATACTCCCCGGCCCGCAAATCTTGTCCACCGCAGGCACAGACTCCGTTCCGTACGCCAGCGCGCCGATTCCGGCAACGCCACCCGCTCGGAAGACTCGATCGACACCTGCGATGTCGGCGGCGACCAACTTCAGTGCCGCCACGCTGCCATCGGATCTTGCCGGCGTCACGACGATCAGCTCTTCAACACCGGCGACCCGGGCGGGCACAGCCATCATCAGCAGTGTGGACGGGTAAATCACTTGGTTGCCGGGAATATACAGCCCAACTCGCGCGATCGACCTCACCACCTGGCCGATACCTTCGTGTTCGAACGACCGCGCGGCGTTCGCTAACTGTCGTTCGTGGAACGCGCGAATGCGGCCCGCGGCAAAGCGCAGCGCCTCGACCAGACGCTCCCCGACCTGCGAATACGCCACCTTTATCTCATCCTTCGAGACCTCCAGCGGCAAGTCCGGTGCGCGGACGCCGTCGAGGTCCTCGTTGTAGCGGCGAATCGCAGCATCGCCATCCGTGCGAATGTCGCGCAGTATACGATCGACGATCTCTTCGACGCCAAGCTCGGCTCCGAAGACCCTGCGGTTCGTCTCGAGGATGGACGCAGGCAGTTCCGGCTCCTCCATCCGGACGCGCCGCAGCAAAGTCTCCCTGGCCTCATCGGCGCCGTTGACTATGCGCACTGCAAGTACTCCCGCACTGCCGCGACGGACTGATCCAATGATTCGTCCATCCACTCGTTGATCCGTTCACGGCTGAGAAAACGCAACGTTTCATCGACGAGATCCGGCAGATCGCGCACCAGTTCCTCGCATTCGTCCTCCACACTCACGCCTGTGTCCGCGAGGTGTTTGCGAGTGCGCTCACGGAAGCGTCCCCAGTCCGGCTGGGTCGCCGCAAAGTCCGAGATGATCCGGTGCCAATCCCGCAGCGTTTCGCGGTCGATGAAGTCGATCTCCAGGTCGAGGTCGCACCGCGAAACCGCTTCCACAACGTTCATCATCAGCTCGTCGTTGCCACGCGTGTCAGAATCCAGCGAATACTGGAGAGCCCGATCAAGAATATTCGCGCGCACTCCACCGCCGAGTTCGGAGTCGCGTCCGAAGAACGGGCGATAGATGTGGCTGATCCAGGTCGCGTCCAATAAGAGATGGCTCACATACCCGGCGATGAAGGCTCGGGTCGCGGGCGAGACACAGGCGGCGTCGACCAGAGCCGGGTACGCCCTGAAGAAGTCGCCGACGGCGTCCTGGTGTTCAAAGTTCTCGAGGTCGAAAAAATGCGTGCGCACGCGTTCCCAGTGCGTGATCACGCGGATATCTGGCGCCGTCGCGCCCAGGTACAGGTTCCCACGCTCGTCGTCGAGCACGGCCGTACGCAGGCGCTCAGCGATGCGCCTGGCGAAGGAAGTGTGCAAAGAAAGAGGTGGCATTTCCGGGATACTCGCTCGAAAAAGTGTATCAGAGGTCTACGCAGACCCGGACGCCTTTGCAAGGGTGCCGCAGAGATGCTCAAAGACCTCCTGCTGCTTGCCGCAAAACTCAGCGCCGCGACGGGTAATCACACACGTCGTCGAACGATAGAGGAGGTCGATCACTTTGAGGTTGTTCTCCGCGATCGTCCGCCCCGTCTCCGTACCCTCGATCAGGAGGTCCGCATCCTCTGGCACAAACCCTTCCGAAGCCCCGGCGATCGGGATTACCCGGTACCGCCAGAAATGGCGGCTGCGCGCGTAGTGGTCGGCCGTCGCCGGATACTCGGCCGCGATCGTCAGCGCCGTCCGCCCCTCTGACCGCCAGTATTCCAGCGCGCCCGCCAGGTCGTCCGCCGGCAACTCGCGGTCAACGACAGCAGACAGGTTGTACTGAGCACGCTGGAGGTCGAGGATCTCGTACGAGGGGCTCGACGGGAACTGGTACAGGTGCTCGTTCAAGCAGTCCCGTCCGGTAATCGCGATGTCGATGTCGCCAGTTGCCACCAACTGCGGCATATCGTGCGGCCGCACCACCTTCACCTCGAGGCCTTCGATCCCGGACTCAGGCCTTCGAACCGTCGTCTTTTCACCATAGCCGTCGAATTCAAGCCCCGCCACTTGCAGCGCCTCATGCACATGTCGCTGCTGGTGACCGTCCGGCACGGCCATCCGCAGCACCTCGCGCGGCACCGCTGCCCCTTGGCCGTTCGCCCTCGCTGCGATCGGCGCCGGCAATCGCAAGCGGTGACTGCCCGCGCGGTCGCCGGCCGCCTCAAGCAGCGCATCGAGCACCGACCGTAGGTCCTTTTCAGCCAGCGCGCGAGCATTGCCAATCACCCACGCGGAGTTCTCGAGCACTTCCAGCAATGCCACAAGCCCGTGTTCGGGCAGGAACCCATCATCCGTCACGTTCAGCAACACGACGTCTGCGTCCTCCGGTGGATAAGCGTGCGCGGCACCCCAAACGGACTGCACGCGATAGTGCGCCAGCCGCGCGGACCGCGCAAATGACTCGGCGATGTTCGGATACTCGCTCGCCAGCCTGACTCGGCCTAGCGAGCCGATATTATCAATTGAGGACACGTGCTCCCGCGACGCAGCGGCAACAATGCGGCCGGTGCCAATGCCCAGATCACCCAACGTCACGAGTGGTTGCTGCGGAAAGCGACACTGGATCTCGTGCACCCAGGCCAGACTGGTGATACCGAGGTCGTAGTTGCCGAGCGCCACCTGGATCGGAATGTCCTTCTCGCGGAAGACGCGGACCCGGACATCGTCACGTCCGCGAGTCGCCAACCGGTACTGACGCGACCCCTCCCCGTAACCTTCGACGTGCAGGCCGGCACCCGAGAGCACGTCCGCCACTGGGGTCCGCAGGTCGCCTGCTGGCAGCGCGATCTTGATCACGCTAGCCTCCACTAACCGCAGCGACCGCTTCGTCGACGGTACTCGCCTTGCGTGGCTGGCTGCCATTCACGGCGACCAAGAACCCCTCGCCCGAGACAACAATGTGGCGGCCGCGTGTCGACGTCCCCCCGACTTCGACCACGAAGTCCCTTTGCCGCAGCGCGACGGCCAGCGCGAAGGCATCTGCAGAACTACCGCCGCCCTCGCAACGAATGCTGATCGAAGAGTCGTCACCGGCGTGATCGCCGACGATGGCAAGCAGCGCCTCCATGTCAAGGGCGAACCCAGAGGATGGCACCGCTTCGCCTCCAATTTGCGCAACCAGCGCGTCGTACCGCCCGCCGCCGCCGATCTTCGATTCGCCGGCGAATAGCTGGAACGCCGGACCCGTGTAGTACTCGAAGTCTCGCACCAGCAACGGCGCGATCGCCGGCTCGATCCCGATTCCGGAAAGCATCTCGCACACGGCGGAAAGCTCATCCAGCGGTGCCGTAACGTCAGCCACAACCGGCGAGAGCAAGCTGCGAATGCTGCTCAGGTACGCCGCGCCGGATCCCTCCACCGATAGCGTGGCTCGCAAGACGGGCGCACCCGGCAAGCTCGCTTGCAGCTCGTCGAGGGCCGCCATATCACCGCCGAGGATGCGGTCGTACACGCCGATCTGTTCTGGCTGAGCCAGTCCCGCCTGGTTGAGGATCGCTCGCAAGATCCCAGGGTCTGACAGCTTCAGCGACGGCTTCACACCAAGGCGCTCCAGCACCTCCAGCGCCATCATGACCAGCTCAACGTCGCCTTGCGGCGGCGTCGCGCCGATCAGTTCGACACCGCACTGCCAGTCTTCGCGTGTGTCGTCGCCCTGCTGGAAGCGAAAGACGTTCTGCACGTAGAAGAGCTTCGCGGGCTTCTCACCCGCGAGGTTCTCCGCGAAGAGGCGCGCCGTCGGGATCGTCGAGTCGGGACGCAGAACGACGCGTTCGCCGCTCCAGCCGTCCCAGTCCAGGAACGAATAGACTCCGTCCAGCATTTGAGGCGACAGTGTCCCCGCCGCCGTGAATAGGTACATGTGCTCGATCGTCGGCGTCCGCACCTCACGGTAACCCCAGCCAAGGCAGACCTTACGGAAAGCGTCTTCAATTCGCCGGAAGCGTTCCATTTCCGGCGGCAGCATGTCCCGCATGCCGCGGGAACGCATAGATTCACTCAATGGGTCAACTCCTCAGGGAATGGGGTCATTCTAGCATCCAGCAGCGTCTGAATGAACCCATCGCCGTATCTGGAAACGGCGTATACTGAGGGGACGATTGAGATGACGGAATACTGCCTGATGAGCGCGCGTGCGGCGCGCCTGCTCCTGTTTTTGACCTTCGTCGTCCTCTCCGCTCTCCTCCTCGCCTGTTCAGGAAATCCGGACACGCCGCCTGGCTCAGTCCACATCCTCACCACAGACGGCGACGTGAACCCGGTGATGGAGCGCTACGTCGACCGCGGCATCAGCAACGCCGAGGACCAGGACGCCACAGCTGTCGTCGTCCGTCTGGACACCCCAGGCGGCCTCCTCACCTCGACTGACGACATCGTTCAGCGCATCCTCCGTTCAGAAGTGCCGGTAGTCGTCTACGTCTGGCCTTCGGGCGGTCAAGCTGCCTCCGCCGGCACTTACATCACCTACGCCTCGCACGTCGCGGCAATGGCGCCCGGCACCGTCATCGGCTCGGCGACGCCGATCAGCGGCAGCGGCGATGACCTCGCTGACGACCTCCGCAACAAGGCAATCGGCAATGCCGTCGCCAAGATCCGCGACTACGCTGCCCTCCGCAACCGCAACGCCGACTGGGCGGAGCGGGCCGTTCGCGAGGGCATTTCGGCGCCCTCCAGCGAAGCGCTGGAGCTGAACATCGTCGAATACGTCGCCGACGACCTCGAAGACCTCCTCCATCAAATCGACGGCGCCCAAGTCACGCTCGAGGACGGTCGCCAGTCCGTACTCGAAACATCGGACGCCCAGGTTGCCTTCAACAACCGCACTTTCATCGAGCGCTTCCTCGAGTTGGTCGCCAATCCAAACATCGCCTTCCTCCTGCTGTCCCTCGGATCGCTCGCTCTCTTCATCGAGCTGTTCCACCCCGGCGCGATCTTCCCCGGTGTCTTCGGCGTCATCGCCCTCCTCCTGGCGTTTTTCTCGCTCAGCGTTATCCCGTTCAATTGGGCTGGCGTCGCGCTGATCGTCTTCGCCTTCGCCTTATTCGCCCTCGAGTTATTCGTGACCAGTCACGGCGTCTTAGGCTTTGGCGGAGCCATCGCCCTGGTGCTCGGCGGTATGCTGCTGACCAGCGGCAACGAGCCCGGCCTCCAGGTCTCGGAGTCAGTCATCTTCGCGGTCGCCATCACCCTCGGTCTGTTCGTGGTCTTCGTCTTCGTCAACATGCTCCGCATCCGCCACATGCCCGCCAAGATGGGGATCGAGACCATCGTCGGCCGCACCGTCGTCGCCCGTTCAGCGCTTACGCCGGAAGGATTCGTCTTCATGGACGGCGAAAATTGGCGAGCGGAAGCCGAAGACGGCCAGGTCCAGAAGGGTGAGCGCGTTATCATCACACAAATCAAGGGTCTAAGGCTTAAGGTGCGCAAGCAGAAGCCAGAAGGAGAATAGTCATGACCGCCGCATCACCACCTGCCGCTCCTGAACCACCCAAGTTTGAAGGGCCCAATTGGCTCGCGCGGGTTCTGACGGCGTTCGGGTATGTCCTGGCCGTACCGCTTTTTCCGTTCGCCATCCGCATCGTCCAGGAGTACGAACGGGGCGTCATTTTCCGCCTGGGGCGTCTCGTCGGCGCCCGCGGCCCCGGCCTCTTCTTCATCCTCCCCTTCGTTGAACGGATGGTGAAAGTCGACCTGCGCATCGTCACGATGGACGTGCCACGCCAGGATGTCATCACACGGGACAACGTCACCGTCAAGGTGGACGCCGTCGTCTACTTCCGCGTAGTTGATCCCGAGCAGTCCGTCGTCCGCGTAATGGACTACATCCGCGCCACCTCTCTCGTGGCTCAGACAACCTTGCGTAGCGTCCTTGGGCAATCGGAGTTGGACGAACTCCTGAGCAAGCGAGACGAGCTGAACCAGCGCCTCCAGCAGATAATCGACGAAGCGACGGAGCCGTGGGGCGTCAAGGTGACGACCGTCGAAGTGCGAGACGTCAGCCTGCCTGCCGACATGATCAACGCGATGAGCCGCCAGGCCCAGGCCGAGCGCGAGCGCCGCGCCAAGGTCATTCACGCAGAGGGTGAGTTCGAGGCATCGAAGCGCCTTGCCGAGGCCGGCGCCGTGATCGCCGCTGAGCCGACGACGCTCCAGCTTCGCTACCTGCAGACGCTCACAGAGATCGCGTCTGACAAGAACAGCACGGTGATCTTCCCCGTCCCGGTAGACCTTATCCAGATGTTCGTGCAAGGCCGCAACAACAGCGGTGGCGGCACCAGCGGGAGCAACAAGCGCACTGTCCCACCGGCCAAAGAGGACTAGGCCCGCAGGCTCACCTCACCCGCCTCGAACGTCATCAGGCTGCCGTCATGGAGCCGTAGCACAAGGCTCCCGTCTGCGTCGACGTCCTCGGCGAGGCCCTCATACACGTCCGCCCTGAACGTGACCCGTACGTCCTGGCCGAGCGTGATGACCCGCTCGCGCCAACGCGCGTACACGTCGGCGGATTCGTAGAGCGCCTCGAATTCATTCAGGAGAGCCGCAAGCACTGCCTCGCGCGAAAGGTCACGGCCGATTTCGCGCGCCAGGCTCGTCGCGATTTCCGCGATCTCCCGGTCGGCGATCGGGTCGTTCACGTTCAGCCCGATCCCAATCAGCGCATAGTTCACCTCCGCGCCCGAAAGCTCGCTCTCGATCAGGATGCCGGAGAGCTTGCGCCCACCGATTTGCACGTCGTTCGGCCACTTGATCATCGGCGCCAATCCCGTCACCGCTTTGACTGCGCGGCAAACGGCCAGCGGCGCCACCATGCTGAGTGTGCGCAGCCGAGCGACCTCTGGCCGGACCAAAAGTGTCAGGTACAGGTTCGTCCCGCTGGGCGAAACCCAATGACGGGCGAAACGTCCGCGCCCTGCCGTCTGCTCATCGGCGATCACAATCGACCCATGAGGCGCGCCTTCTTCGGCCAGGCGGCGTGCATCGTCCATCGTCGAGCCGGTCGACGGAAAGTAGCTGATGTGGCGGCCGACGGCAGCTGTCGTCACAAGACGTTCAATTTCAGCGAGGTTGAGCGGTGTCACTAAAAACAGGATGCCGGATAAAAAGACAGGAGGCCAGCCCCTTGGGGCCGGCCTCCTGTGCGAGGGCAGGTAGACCTGTCCTACGCCTCTATCTAGAGCACCAACACCTCATTGAGGTGGCGGTGTGATGGGACAGGGCTACTGCCACTACTGTCATCCATTCACATCACCTCCTTTCCTGCCACGCATGGTAACAGATTCCAAAACCGCGCGGCCACCCTCCTCAGGCGAATTCTTCAACTCGGAAGAAATATCAGCGCCCGGCCAGCATCTCGCGGATAACCTGCCGCGCCACCGTCGGGTCGTGGCACTCGTACTCCGAATCGCCGAGATGCACCGTCCGCTCATGTCCCTTCCCGGCCAGCAACACGACGTCTTCGTCCACCGCCATCGCCAGCGCCTGCCCAATCGCCTCTCGCCGGTCCGGGACAACCGCAAAGTCGTGACCCTCACGTTTTCCCGCGGCACGCATGCCATCCGCAATCTCGCCGATGATCGCCATCCGGTCCTCGCTGTACGGGTTGTCATCCGTGATGATCGTATAGTCGGCAAGCTCGGCCGCCACCTTCGCCATCCCCGGCCTCCGCTCGCGATCGTGCTCCCCGATGCAGCCAAAGACGGCCATGACGCGTCCCTGCACCGTCCCTCGCAAATGCTCCAGCACTCGCCGCAGCGCATCCGCAGAATGCGCGAAATCGACCACGACGGTGAAGTGCTGGCCTTCATCGACCAGCTCCATCCGCCCCGGGGCGCCCGCCCACGACTCGATCCCGCGACAGACCGTCTCTACATCCAGCCCGGCCGCGAGCCCCACCGCGATGCTTGCAAGCGCGTCGTACACAATGAATCGCCCTGGCAGCGGAACCCGCATGCTAACCCGCCCGTTCGGGTTGTCCACTTCCACCTGCGATCCGCGCGCATCAGCGTTGATGTCCGTCGCGTACACGTCCGCCTCTCGCGTACTCCCGTAGGTCAGCCGCCTGGCCTTGGTCTGCGCCGCGAAGAATTTGCTCGCAGGATCGTCGGCATTCAGCACAGCCGCCTTCGCCATCCCCTTGTCGATCGATTCGTCCAGCATCTGAAAGAGGCGTCCCTTCGCCGCCACGTAGTCATCCTCGCTGCCGTGGAAGTCTATGTGATCTCGTCCCAGGTTCGTGAATGCCGCGATGTCATACTCACATTCGTCCACGCGGTGGAGCGCCAGCCCGTGCGATGTCGCCTCGATCACAGCCCACTCGCAGCGCTCCTCCACCATCTTCGCGAGCATCGACTGTATATGCGGCGCCTCCGGCGTCGTGAATCGCCCCGTGTCGGGCAGCAATTCATCGCCGATCCGGCACTCAGCAGTGCTGATGAGCCCAGCCTTGTGACCCGCCGAGTTCAGTACATGCGCTATCAGGTGGCAGAGACTGGTCTTGCCGTCAGTCCCCGTAACGCCCACTACCTTCAGCTTCCACGCTGGATACCCGTGGAACGCCGCGGCTAGCTTCGCCAGGCCGACCCGTGTATCAGGCATGACTAGGATGTCCGCGCCACCACCCTCGACCAAGGGCCGCCACAGCGCCTCATGGTCTTCCTGGACTGCGACCGCCTGCGCGCGGCTCTCTACGGCGCGCGCGATATATGCATGACCATCGACAGTGAAGCCGGGCACCGCAACGAAGAGCGATCCCGGCCCGGCCCCTCGGGAGTCGTTCTCAATCGCAGTCACCTCGACTTCGCCGTCGCCGATCAGGCGTGCGCCGGTCAGCCGCGCGAGTTCCTTCAGTTGCATAGGCTAAAGATAAAACGGCCCGAAGGCCGTGCGAGTTCGCTGTTGTTCAGCAGGCCTGTAGGCCGAGTTCTGTATCCGCCGAAGCGGATGGTGACCATCAATCTAGGACTCCGGTTACCCGGAGTCTCAAGCGGCCAACCCGAGAGTTTGGGCCGGGCACCCTTAACACTCTCCTATTTGGCCTTGCTCCGCGCGGGGTTTGGCCGGCCGCCGGCTCGCACCGGCGCCGGTGGGCTCTTACCCCACCATTTCACCCTTGCCCCAATTGCTCGGGGCGGTATGTTTCTGTGCCACTTTCCGTCGGGTTGCCCCGCCTGGGAGTTACCCAGCGCGCTGCCCGGATGGAGCTCGGACCTTCCTCCCCGGCGAACCGGGGCGGTCACCCAGCCTGCTGAACATCTTCATGTTAACAGCTTGGCGAGTCACGAAAGCGCTGCGTCCAGCGCCATGTTCGCCAACTGGTCCGCGCGCTTGTTCTGAGCACGAGGCACCGCCACAACTTTGAACGCCTCGAATTGCTGCTTGATCTCGACCAGCCTCTCGAAGAACGACCTCAGCCGCGGGTTGCGCACCCGGTAACGCCCCTCTAGCTGCCTGACAACCAGCTCCGAATCCATCCTCAGCTCGACCGAACCCCCACCAAGCGCCAGCGCAGCCTCAAGTCCCGCGATCGCCGCCTGGTACTCAGCCTCGTTGTTGGTGGCCCGCCCAAGGCTACGCGAAACCGTATGTACTTCCTGGCCCGATTCATCGTAGACCACGACCCCAATCGATGCCGGACCGGGGTTACCTCGCGACGCGCCGTCCGCGTAGACTGTCCACTTCGCGCCGGGCACCCGTCTACGCTTTGAACGTCAGTTCGACGCCGTCATCACGCACGGTCACCCGGTCGATCACTTCGCGCAGGTACTCATGCTTCTCCGCGAACTCCATCGTCTCCCACTCGTTGCGCAGGCGACCGACCACTTGTTCGCGGTGTCGGCGCGCCTCGCCTTCCGACTCATACTGCAGCGCGACCCGCTGCGCCTCTACCAGCCGGTCCTCAATCTGCAATTGCTCGGCCGCGACCGTCTGCGCCATCGCCTGCGCCCGCGAGGCGTTGATCTGACCGTTGGCCGCCGAGTCCAGGCAGCGCTCCAGCCGCTTATCCAGCCGCCGCACCTTGTCGCGCATCCGTGTCATCTGCGCCTGCACGTCAGCCTTACTCCCGGCGCCATTCGTGGCGTCAGACAACGAAGCCGCCGAAAGCGCCAGGCCAACCTCTTCTTCTAGCTTTTCGGCGCGTCGCGTGTGGTAGTCGCACAGGCTGCGGTTGGTCCGCGATTCGCACTGGTAGTAGCGATATTGCGCCACCTTCTCGGTGCCATCGCCCCTCTTCCACCGCTGCTTGCGGGTGACGCCGATCATCTTGTTCCCGCAGTAACCGCAGAACGTAAACCCCGACAGCAAGAACGGCGATATCTCGCGCTTCGCGCTGCTCGGTCGGCGCTGGTCAAGACGTTCCTGCACTCGTCGAAAGTCCTCCTGAGAAATCAGCGGCGCATGACTGGCCGGCACGCGCACTCCGAACCGAGAGTACGTACCGACGTAAGCACGATTCCGAAGAATGTCGCGCACGGTGACCATGCTCCACAGTCCGCCCCGGCGCGTACGCAGGTTGTCCTCGTTCAGTCGCCTCGCGATGCGGCGAATCCCGAGGCCGTCCTTGAGGTACAGCCGGAAGATATACCGCACAACCGACCCTTCCTCAGCGACGACCACAAGCCGGCGCTTCGGCCCAACTCGATAGCCGTACGGCGGCCGTCCCAACGCCTCACCCTTGACCGCTTTCTTCCGCATCGCCGCCTTCACCCGGTCACCGAGCCCTCCGTTTGCGCGCAGCTTCGTCCACGCCTCGAGGAACTCGGCCGAGAGGTCGCCGCCTGTGTTGATGCTGATGATCGGCAGGGACAGCGTCGCCAGCTGGAAGTAGCGCCGCGCCGCGTCCGTCGGGCCATCACCAAGTGTCGCTAGGTCCGGCACGACGACCATCAGGAACCCCTGCGAACCCTGCTGTCGCCCAAACTCCAGGAGCTGGCGAAAGCCCGGACTCTCCGGGTTGCGGTCGCTGTCAAGGAACGTCGCCGCCGCCTCGAACCCGTTCTCGCGGCAGAATTGGATAAACGCCTCGCTCTGCTCAGCGAGGGAATTACGCTTCGACTCCCGGAAGTAACCTATCGCTCTCATATCACGTAAAAAGCAGGATGCGTTCGCAGCTCACGCACTGCACCATCGCGCCCGGCATGCGGGCCTTTTGCAAAAGGTTGGATGGCAACGAGATCCGGCACCCCTGGCACATCCCGCGCTCAACACCCGCAACGGCCACCCCGTTTCGCCGCTCACGCAGTAGCGCGTACAAACCGATCGGTGCACGCGCGATCCGGCCGGCCTCCTCATCCCGTCGCGCTCGCAGCCGCGCGATCTCGGGCTCGATCTCAGCCTTCTCAGCCACCAGGTGCGCCTGGCTATCCCGCCACTCCGCCTCGATCGTCCGGTACGTCGACTCCGCCTCGCGCATCGTCGCCTCCGCCGCCTCTGCTTCCTCCAGATGGGCGAGGAGGACGTCTTCACGCGTCTTGATCAAGGCCTTGATCGACTTCAGGTCGGCGTCCAGGTCCGCCAGTTCCTTCGGGTTCGTCACCCGCCCGCTGTATAGCTTCTGCTCGACGTCGGCCGCCTTAATGCGGACTTCCTCAGCCTCAAACTCCAGGTCCGACTGCTTCGACTTGAGCTGCCGGACGACCTCAGTCGCTGCCTCAAATGCCTCGCGCGACGCGGTCAGTTCTTCTGTCTCGCCTGTCTGTTCGTCGATTTCGGCGAGCCGCGAAAGTGCCTTATCCAGGGAGAGGTCAATCTCCTGGAGCGCAAAAAGATCAGCGGCGATGGTCATAAGTTGTGAGGACATGCGGGGCAGGGCGATGGCTTCTGGACAAGGTTGCTGGCGGATTATAGACTCGATTTGTAAGCGATTGCAACAGGCTTCCGCGGCCCGCTCGCGCTCGCTCTCGACTCTTTATCCGAATGTAATTCCAATGCAGTTTCATGTCCTCAACGCCCTCCGCCAGACGCTGGGCAGTGTAAACGAATTTGAACTCGACGAGCCTCGCGTTGTCGTCGATGACATCGTCTTCCACGATCTTCTTGGCACCGTCACCTTCCTTCGCACGGACCGCGGCCTTCTCGCCACCGTCAAGGCCACCGCGAAGCTCGACGAAAAGTGCGCACGCTGCGTCGCCGATGTCCTGGTCGAAGTTCGGGTGAAATTCCGCGAGGAATACGTGCCTACCGTCGACGCCGATACCGGAACGAAGGTCTACATCGGCGAGGACGAAGAAGCGTTCCGCATCGATCCACAGTTCTGGCTCGATTTGCGAGAGGGGCTGCGGCAATATATCCTTTTGAGTGAGCCTGCGAAGCCCCTCTGCAAAGAGGACTGCGCTGGTCTCTGTTTCGCCTGCGGCGCCGACCTCAACGCCGGGCCGCACGAATGCCCGCCCGAACACGACGAGCGCTGGAACGTCTTGGCAGGACTCAAAGAGATCGACGAAGGGAACTAGCGTGCCTCCACTACCAAAGAAAAAAACATCATTAGCCCGAAAGCGCGGACGTCGCGCGCACATCACCGCGTCCGTCCCGGCGCTGATGGTCTGCCCTCAATGCCGCAGCCCTAAGATCCAGCACCAGGCCTGCCATGTCTGCGGGACCTACAAGGGCCGCCAGGTCCTCAACGTCCACCGCGAACCACGCACCCCAACTACCTAGGATCTGCGTTCCGGCCGCTCACAAACGCGTGCTATACTCGCCTTACCATGAGACGCGGCCTTCTCTTCGTCCTGCCCCCCCTCAGCCTGCTGCTGGCAGCTGCCGCGGCGATCACCTATTTCGTCTGGTGGGACGCTACTCATTGCACCTTCTGCCGCACCCGCCTCGATGAGTTCGGCCGCTGCCCGAACCCGGATTGCAACTTCGGCAAACTGACGCGTGAGCAAGAGACCGCGTCCGCCTGACTCCCGCCTATGAACCAGGCGTCCGCTCCCCGCGCGCTCGCAAGCAAACTCCTCCAACTACCCGCCGATCCAACGCTCGCACTAGTTTTCCCCGGCCAGGGCAGCCAGAAAGTCGGCATGGCGCGCGACCTCTGCTCCTCCTCTACGCCCGCCAAAGAAGTCTTCGACGCCGCCGATGCCGCCCTCGGCTTCTCGCTCTCCACCCTCTGTTTCGAAGGCCCTGAAGACTCCCTCACCGTGACCAGCAACACCCAGCCGGCCATCCTCACCGCCTCCATCGCCATCCTCGCCGCTGCGCTAGACGCCGAAACGATCGATCGCCGTCCGGCGTTCGTCGCGGGCCACAGCCTGGGCGAATACTCCGCCTTGGTCGCCGCCGGTTCTCTCGACTTCACGGTTGCCGTCCAGCTCGTCCGCGAGCGCGGGCGACTGATGGAACAGGCCGGACAGGCGTTGCCCGGAACACTCGCCGCCATCGTCGGCCTCGACCAGGCGGCAGTCGAGGCAATTTGCAAAGACTCCGGTGCCGAGGTCGCTAACTACAATGCCCCGACACAGACCGTCATCGGCGGGCCGGCCGACGCGGTTGAGCGCGCCTGCGCCCTCGCCAAGGAACGCGGCGGACGCGGCCTGCCCGTCAAAGTATCGGGCGCCTTCCACACTTCGCTCATGGAATCGGCCGCCGTCGCCTTCACACAGCACCTCACCGGCGTCCAGATTGATGATGCACGAATTCCCGTCATCGCTAACGTGACCAGCAACGCCATAACCACAGCAACCGACGTGCGTGCCGACTTAGAGCAGCAGGTTCGAAGCCCCGTCCTCTGGCACCAGTCGATCGACGCGATGGCGAACGCCGGAGTCACCCGCGTAATCGAGGTCGGTCCCGGCAAGATCCTCACCGCTCAGCTCAAACGCAGCCACCCGAAACTCGGCGTCCGCGCCCTCGAAGAGCTGTCTGAGACTGCCAATGTTTGACCTCTCCGGCAAGGTGGCGCTTGTGACCGGTGGCTCTCGTGGTATCGGACGCTCAATCTGCGCCCAACTTGCCGGGCAGGGCGCCGCCGTCGCCATCAACTACAACCAGAGCGCCAGGCAGGCCGAAGAACTGAAAACGCAGATCGAAGCGTCCGGCGGCAAAGCCATCACGGTCCAGGCAGACGTCCGCAAACCCGAAGACACGGAGCGCCTCGTCGAAGAGACCGTCACCGGCCTTGGCCGCCTTGACATCCTCGTGAACAACGCAGGCTTCAATCGCGACACCCTCATCCTCCGCATGTCTCTGCAGGACTGGGACGAGGTCATGGACCTCAACCTGCGCGCCGTCTTTCTGTGCACCAAGGCCTCGCTGCGGCCGATGATGAAGCAGCGCTGGGGCCGCATAATCAACATCGGCAGCGTCTCCGGTCTCGCCGGCAACGCCGGTCAGGCCAATTACGCAGCAGCCAAGTCGGGCCTCGTCGGCTTCACCCGCGCCGTCGCCCGCGAAATGGGCTCCCGCAACGTCACCGCGAACCTCATCATGCCCGGACTCGTGATCACGGAACTCACCAAGGACATCCGCAAGGAGATCATCGAGGGCGTCAAACAACGGCTTCTCGTCGACCGCATGGGCAAGCCGGAAGACGTCTCGGCCTGCGTCGTCTATCTCGCCTCCGACGAATCGTCGTACATCACCGGCCAGGTCCTGGCCGTCGACGGCGGACTGGGGCTCTGACGTGACGGGCCGCCGGCGGAAGGCACGCATCATCGCCCTGCAGGCGTTGTTCGAGCTGGACGCCGTCCACCACGACCCGGACGAGGTGGTCTCCCGTCTCGCCGATGACACCGGCGCGTCGAAGGATGCCGCCGCCTATGCGCACGAGCTGGTCAAGGGAGTGATCGCCAACGGCAAGCGCATCGATAGCATCATCCACGAGACGGCGCCCGCCTGGCCGCTGGACCAACTGGCAGCAACCGACCGCAACATCCTTCGCCTTGCGGTCTACGAAATCGTCATCGATAATAAGGTGCCGATGCGTGCCGCCATAAACGAAGCCGTCGAGTTGGCAAAAGAGTATGGCGGAGAGAACTCCCCCAAGTTTGTAAATGGTGTCCTCGGTTCAGTAAGCGTGCTTGTCACCGGCTGACGAGGCCAAGGAGGTACCCGCGTGGCAACCGTATTCGAGCGAGTGCAGAAAATAATAGCCGAACAGCTCGGCGTTGAAGAGTCGGAGATCAATCCTCAGACGTCCTTCGTCGACGATCTCAACGCCGACTCTCTGGACCTCGTCGAGCTCATCATGTCGCTCGAGGAAGAGTTCAGCAAAGAGGGCAAGACCGTGGAGATCTCGGACGAAGACGCCGAGAAGATCGCTACCGTGCAGGACGCGGTCAACTTCATCAACGAGCAGGGCTTCACCGACGACTAACCGCTTACGACCGCGTAGCCGCAAGGCTTCCAGCCCTGCCTCAAATCCATCCCAGCATCCGCCTTGGCCAACACGCCGCCTTCTATCGGAAGTCGCACGCACCGCGCCAGCCCTCCTCATCTCTCAATCCCGGTCCCCCGTCCACAGGCGGGGGATTGTCGTATCCTATAGGCGATGAACTTCTTCGGCATCGGTCTCCCGGAAATCTTGTTAATCTCCGTTGTCGCCGTAATCGTGCTCGGCCCAGAGCGCTTCCCGCAGGCCGCCGTTCAGGTGGCGCGCGCGATCAAGTACCTTCGCGGTTACGCGACCGAGAACACCCGCGACCTCCGCAACGAATTCGCCGAGCTCACCAAGGAATACGAGCTAATGCGCGACGAACTGCAGGAGGTGCGCAAAGCCGTCGGCTCGGGCATCACCTCAGCGACGCGCGAAATGGCAAAAGTCATCGACGAGACCAAGCCGGTCATCGAATCTGCGCGCCCAGACCGCCTCCTCGGTAGTAACCAGCCAATCATCGAGCCCGGTGGTGAACTCCCGCCGGAAGTCGACCACTCCAACAACGGAGCGTAGGTGAACTTCCTCGGCATCGGCCTCCCGGAGGTCATCGTTTTAGCCATGGTCGCTGGCATGGTCCGCGCGACTGCCCCCCCACCACCGCCGCAGACACCCGAGGAGGAGCCCGGCGAAAAGTACCTGACGCTCTTCGAGCACCTCGCCGAGCTTCGCTACCGGGTGATGATGTCGGCTATCGGCGTCGTCATCGGCCTCGTCATCTCGGCCATCTTCGCCGACGACTTCTTGAACTACCTGAAGGAACCCGCCGAAGAGCAACATCCGGGCCTCCAGCTCCAGTTCATCGAACCGTTCGAGAACTTCGTCACCTACTTCCGCGTCTCTCTGCTCGGCGGCCTGGTCCTCGGCATGCCGATGATCCTCTACCATCTGCTGCGCTTCCTCTCGCCCGGCCTGAAGCCCGGCGAACGTAAATGGCTCTACGGCACCGTCATCGGCGCCACCGGCTTCTTCCTGGCGGGCGTCGCCTTCGCCTACTACGTCGCGCTCCCGCCGGCGCTCGACTTCCTGCTCAACTTCAACAACGACCTCGCCGAGCCCAACATCCGCGTCGGCAGTTATGTCGACTTCGTCACCCGCCTCCTGTTCTGGACCGGCGTCTCCTTCGAGACCCCCCTGATCGTCATGTTCCTCACCCGCGTCGGCGTCGTCTCCCCCAAACAACTCATCCAGTGGTGGCGCTTGGCCTTCGTCGGCGCCTTCATCGTCGCAGCTATCGTCACGCCGACGATTGACCCCGTCACCCAATCCCTTGTGGCCGGACCGATCATCGTCCTCTACTTCCTCGGCATCATCCTCGGCGTCATCGTCCAGCCCCGCCCCCCGAAGCCCTAGCGCCACCGCGATTGTTACCACGGGCAACACGGTTTCTCTCGCACACCCTCGGTAGGGGCGCTACTCGCCGCGCCCGCCCACGTCCCGATCGTGCATACCATTCGGGCCCAAGCACCAACGCGAAGGTGCAGCGGAGCCGCTGCCGGGCGGTTCGGGGGGTGTCCCCCCGATCTCCTCGATATTTTGAGGTGGGGGGTGGGGGGTGGCGCCAAACGACCGTCCCCGCCGCTATCTTGATAACCCGTCAAATCGTTTGACCCCCTCAACACCACCGCGCTATCATCGCCTGAGTGACCGAACTAGCGACTCTCAACGCCCAGATATCAGCGTGTGAGTCCTGCGGCCTCTGCAAGACCCGCACCCACGCAGTGCCAGGCGAAGGTCCATCGAACGCCGAGATCATGTTCGTCGGCGAAGGCCCCGGCTTCCACGAGGACCAGCAGGGCCGCCCCTTCGTCGGTCCCGCCGGCCGCTTCCTCGAAGAACTCCTCGGCTCCATCGGCCTCTCCCGCAGCGACGTCTACATCGCCAACGTCGTCAAATGCCGCCCTCCCGGCAACCGTGACCCTCTCCCCAACGAAATCGATTCGTGCCGCCCCTACCTCCTGCGGCAAATCGAGCTCATCGACCCGAAGCTGATCGTCACTCTCGGCCGCTTCTCCCTCTCATTCTTCTTCCCCCAGTCCTCGATCAGCAAAATGCACGGACACTTGCAGCAGTTGAACGACCGCCACTACTTCCACCTCTACCACCCCGCGGCAGCACTCCACGCCGGCAACCTCCGCCAGGTGATCCAGCAGGATTTCGCCAAGATCCCGCAGGCCCTCGACAAGGTGCGCGAGCGCCAGCCCGTCGCCGTCGCGGCGGCAGAGCCGCCCGTGGAGCAAGGGCGGCTCTTCTAAAGCATGGCTCAAACGCTACGCGTCATCCCCCTCGGCGGTCTCGGTGAAATCGGCAAGAACATGATGGTCCTCGAGACCTCAGATGACATGGTCATCATCGACTGCGGCCTCATGTTCCCCGAAGAAGAGATGCTCGGCGTCGACCTCGTCATCCCGGACGTCACCTACGTCCAGGAGCGGATCAAGAAGCTGCGCGGCATCCTCATCACTCATGGTCACGAGGATCACGTCGGCGCTCTCCCATATGTGCTACCCGCGCTGCGCCTGCCAAACGGCCGGATGCCGCCCGTCTACTGCACACCTCTCACACACGGCCTCATCACGCTGAAGCTCGAAGAACATAAGCTCCTCAAGAAGTCCAGCCTCCAAGTAGTAAAGCCCGGCGACGGCGTCCAACTCGGCCAGCTGTCCGCGGAGTGGGTGCACGTAACCCACAGCATCCCCGACTCCACGGCGATCGCCATCCACACGCCGCTTGGCACCGTCTTCCACACCGGCGACTTCAAATTCGACCACACTCCGGTCATGGGCGGCCCCTCCGACATCATGCGCATCGCCCACTACGGCCGGGAGGGCGTCCTCCTCCTTCTCTCGGACTCCACGTACGCCGACACACCCGGTTACACGCCCTCCGAAATGGCTATCTCCGAGCCCTTCGATCGGATCATGGCCAAGTCAGAAGGCCGCGTAATCGTCGCCACGTTCGCCTCCCTGATCTCACGTGCCCAACAAGTCATCGACGCTGCTGAACGCAACGGCCGCAAGGTCTTCGTCACCGGCCGTAGCATGATGCAAAACGTCCGCATGGCGCTCGAACGCGGCTATATCACAGCCAAGGACGATCCACTCGAGCCACTGGATCGCATGAAGAAGCTCAAGCCGGAAAAGATCGCCATTCTCACCACCGGCGCCCAGGGAGAGCCTTCGTCCGCTCTCGTGCGCATGGCCAACCGCGACCACCGGCACATCGAGATCGTCGCCGGCGACACCGTCGTGTTTTCTTCGTCCATGATTCCGGGTAACGAACAGCTTATTACCAAGACGATCGACAACCTCTATCGGCTCGGGGCGCACGTCCTTTTCAGTCGCACCGCCAGTGTCCACGTTAGTGGCCACGGCGCGCAGGAAGAACTAAAGCTCATGCTCAGCCTCACGCGGCCTAAGTACTTCGTGCCCGTTCACGGCGAATACCGGCACCTTGTCATGCACTCTGAGATCGCGCGCTCGATGGGCATCCCCAAGGAGAACATCTTCACGATCGAAGACGGCGACGTCCTCGAGATTGACCGCAACAAGGCTCGAGTTGTCGAACAAATCCCGGCCGACTTCGTCTACGTCGATGGCCTCGCCGTCGGCGTCGACAAAGTCGTCCTGCGCGATCGCAAGCACCTTTCGGGCGACGGCGTGATGGTCGCAATCGTGACTATGGACAGGCATACCGGTAAACCAATCGGCCGCCCGGACGTTGTATCTAGAGGATTCATAGAAGCAGATATGTCCGACGCCCTGATGGAAAAGGCCCGCGACGTCATCATCGATGCCTTCGCGGGTCAACAGCACGTGAGCAACCGAGCGGACTTCAACGCCCGGGTGCATGACGCGTTGTCTCGCTTCCTGTACGCGGAAACGCGCCGCCGCCCGATGATCCTTCCCGTGAGCGTAGAGATCTAACACCAGCCTATGTCCATCAAGACAAAACCACGGTCGACGCGCCGTTCGTCGACAAGCTACCGGCCGCGCCCTGCCGCACCCCGTGCACGCCGCGGCACGAAACGCTCAGGCGGCCGCGGCCCTCAGGGCGAAACGCGCCTGATCGCGCTGGCCGTCGGCGGCCTCGCGGGGCTCGTCCTCGTCTTCGTCTTCCTCGATCCCCTGGTCGACGCCGCTGAGGCTATCCTGCGCACGTTCGGCCTCGGTGCCCTTCTGGTCGCCGCCGTAATCACGATCGATGCCAGGATCGGATCTGCCAGGCCGCAACTAACCTCAGAGTTCGTCCGCGTAGCGGTCGGCACCCATCTACTCGCGCTTTTCGCCCTCGGGATGATGGGAGTCTTCTCGCCATCCTGGTCCATCGGCGACGTCCATTTCAACGACGTCTCGCTCGGCGGGAACCTCGGGCACTTTTTCTTTGCCGGCTTCCCGGGCGCCTTCGCTTGGGCAAGCGTCGGTGGCGCGGGAGGCTCCCTCGTCTGGCCTCGCCGCGCGGGCCAGGTCCGCGACGGCCTCTTTGCCGGTCTCCGCTGGCTCAACTCACTGCAACTTCCTAAGCGCACCTGGCACGCCCTCGCGTCATTCTTCACCGCCCTGATCCCCCGCGAGGATGAGTACGAGGACCAGCAACTCCTCGAACAACCGTATGTCCCGCAACTAGACGAGGAGTGGCAGGACAGCCCCGTCGTCATCGAAGAAGACGAGGAAGCAGAGGCAACCGCCGACCCGGCCAACGATCTGCTCGTCACCGGCACCGATGACGAGGAACAAGCCGGCTTCCAGCGCACGCTTCCTATGGGACGCCCGGCTGGCCGCGGTTGGGAGCTCCCGCCCCTCGACCAGCTCGCCGAAGCTGCCGAGATCGAGGTCCGTCCGGTCGACAACGAAGTCCGCGCCAGACTGATAATCGAGACTCTCGCTTCGTTCGGTGTCGATGCCAAGGTGACCTCTATCCTTCAGGGCCCGACGGTCACACAGTTCGGCGTCGAGCCCGGCTGGGACATCAAGACCCGCACCACCCCCGTCCGCGACGAAAGCGGCCGTCAGATCTTCGACAAGGAAGGCAAGCCCGTCATCCGCAGCGAGATCACGTCCAAGACCCGCGTCCGCGTGAACAAGGTCACGAACCTCGCGAACGACCTCGCCCTCGCGCTCGCCGCTCCGACTATCCGCATCGAGGCCCCCGTCCCCGGCAAACCCATCATCGGCATCGAAGTGCCCAACACTACCTCATCGCTCGTCTCCCTGCGCAGCGTCGTCGAAAGCACCGCCTTCCTCAAGGCCAACGCCAAGACAAAGCTCGCCGTGGCGCTCGGCAAGGGCGTGTCCGGCGAACCAGTCGCCGCAGACCTCACCAAAATGCCCCACCTCCTCATTGCCGGCTCCACCGGCAGCGGCAAGAGCGTCTGCATTAACGGCATCATCGCCTGTTTCTTGCTCCACAACACCCCGGAGGAGCTTCGTCTGGTCCTCATCGACCCCAAGCGCGTCGAGCTGACGACATATGCCTCAGTCCCGCACCTCGCCTTCTCCAAGGTCATCACGGACGTCGAGGAAGTGCCCGGCGTACTCCAGGCCGTCATCCACGAGATGGACAGCCGCTACCGCCGCTTCGCCGAGATCGGCGTCCGCAACCTCGAGGCCTACAACAAGCACCCACGAGCCACCCACAAGCTGCCCCAATGGGTGGTCATCATCGACGAGTTGGCCGACCTCATGATGTCCTCAGCCTACGAAGTCGAGCGCCAGATCTGCCGCCTTGCCCAGCTCGCACGCGCCACCGGCATCCACCTCATCATCGCCACGCAGCGGCCCTCTGTGGACGTCGTCACCGGCCTCATCAAGGCCAACTTCCCCACGCGTATCGCCTTCTCAGTCTCCTCGCAGGTCGACTCGCGTACGATCATCGACACCGCCGGCGCCGACAAGCTCCTTGGCCGCGGCGACATGCTCTTCATGCCGACAGACGCCGCCAAGCCCCGCCGCATCCAGGGCTCCTTCGTCTCCGACCAAGAGATCGAGAAGATCGTCGACTGGTGGGCCAACGACCGCTTCCGCCACCTCGCCCCCGACAAGCTGGACCACCTTCTCGCCGAGAGTGCGGACGAGGAACACGAATCGCGCGCCGAGGACGACCCACTATACGAAGCTGCCAAAGAGCTGGCAATCCAGCACTCCCGCGTATCCACCTCGCTCCTCCAGCGCCGCCTGCACATCGGCTACCCGCGCGCCGCCCGTCTCATCGACATGCTCGAAGACGAAGGCATCGTCAGCGCCGCCGAGTCCGGCCAATCCCGCCAGGTCCTCGTCTCGGCCGACGACGTCGTCGAAGAAGAACCCTTCACCGACGACGAAGACTCCGACACCCCTCCCTTCGACCCCGACGACCGCTTCGAATAAGCCCACCTGCGCCAATCGTCCCCTCGATTGAGGAGAGGCGCCTCACTTGTCTCCTCGACGACGGAGAGGCCTTACATCCCGACCTGCTCATCTACCGCGCAAATGGGCAGACCCAAACGGAGTGCACCCGCTTTGGTCGTGCCCCCTCCGTGACCCACCCGTCACAAGATCGTCACGAATCATGCAACGAATACCGCCCATAGACAGTCTTGACATCCTCTGCCCCGGTGCTATGTTGTAGGTAACTCTGAAGGACTGGAGGTGAGGCAAGCAGAATGACACGATTGCACTTGATCCTCATGCGTTTCCAGGTTGACTACGGAAGGTCCTCTGCGCGATAACCCGGAAAGTAACCGGGCGCAGGGGAAATTTAAAACCGCCGAGCGGCTAGTGGACAAAGGCTCAAGAGCCCATCGGTGCTTAAAGCACCGCCCTCCAATGGAATGCCGAACGCGGTAAAGAGAAACCAAAGCCCCCTGACACAGTCGGGGGGCTTCTCATTTCGCGGTCGGTCGCTTTCTTGACCCCTGCTCCGACTACCAATACCGCCTACCCCAGGTCCTTCCGCATAAACACCTCGCGCGACTCCTGCCCCAGGTCACTGAGCGCCCCGATCAACCGGAACCCCAGCGCCCGGTGAAACCGCAGCGAGCGGTCGTTCGCCTCCTCCGTCGAGCTAATCCAGAACTCGCACCCGCGCCCCCGCAAATCCACCTCCACATGCGCATACAGGGCCCGCCCGATGCCGATCCGCTGGTGCGAAGGCTTCACCCGCACAAACACGCACAACGGAATGCGGTCCCAGAACCACTCCCAGCGCAGATAACCCGCCAGCGTATCGCCATCAAGCGTCACGGCCACGCGCCCGCCGTCCATCGCATGCCGCAGCACCTCCTCGTCCGACACCCGCTGCTCAAGCGAACGGTCAATGTCCTGAATTGCGGGAACGTCGTCGGGAGTGGCGGCGCGGACGTCGGCCACTCGGTTACTTGCGCGGCCGCGTGCGGCCGTAGCCGCGGCGCGGCGCGGCGCTTCCGGCGTTGCGCATCGCCGAAATGATGCTCAGGCCTTCCTCATCGCCCACCAACTCGCGCCGGAACTCGACGATGCGGTCACGGATCAGCGCCGCCTTCTCAAACTCCATGTTGTGCGCAGCTTCCTTCATCTGCTTCTCAAGGTCCTTGATCAGGCGCGCCAGTTCGTCTTTCGGGATATCGCCAACTTTGTACTCCTCCGAGGTCTCGGCCACCTGGCGCACGCGGTCAGTGATGTCGCGGATCGTCTTCTGGATACCCGCCGGCTCAATGTTGTGCTCAGCGTTGTACGACTGCTGCACCGTTCGCCGCCGCTCCGTCTCCCCGATCGCCCTCCTCATCGAGTCCGTCATCACGTCGCCGTACATGATGACTCGCCCGTTGACATTGCGCGCCGCCCTCCCCATCGTCTGGATCAGCGACCACTCCGAGCGGAGATACCCCTCCTTGTCCGCGTCCAGGATCGCCACCAGACTCACCTCGGGCAGGTCGAGGCCCTCGCGCAGCAGGTTGATGCCGACGATCACGTCGTAAATCCCCAGCCGCAGGTCGCGCAGGATCTCGACCCGCTCAAATGTCTGCACTTCCGAGTGCAGGTAATGCGTCTTCACGCCCATCTCCATCAAGTAGTCCGCAAGGTCTTCGGCCATCTTCTTCGTCAGCGTCGTCACCAGCACGCGCTCATTGGCCTCGGCTCGCAGGCGGATCTCGTGCAGCAGGTCGTCGATCTGGCCCTTCGTCGGCCGCACCTCGACCTCGGGGTCGACGAGCCCGGTCGGCCGGATGATCTGCTCGACCGTCTGCTCGCTCATCTCGTGCTCCCACGGCCCCGGCGTCGCCGAAACGTAGATCACCTGGTTGACGTGCGAAAGGAACTCCTGGAAGTTGAGCGGCCGGTTGTCGATCGCGGAGGGCAGGCGAAAACCAAAGTCCACAAGCGTCTGCTTGCGCCGGATGTCCCCGTGGAACATGCCCCTGATCTGAGGGATCGTCTGGTGCGACTCGTCGATGAAGAGCAGGAAGTCGTCCGGGAAATAGTCCATCAGCGTCCACGGCGTGCTGCCCGCATCCCTGCGCGCCAAATGCCGCGAGTAATTCTCGATCCCGGAGCAGTACCCCTGCTCCCGCAGGCACTCGATGTCGTAGCGCGTTCGCTCCACCAGCCGCTGGGCTTCGAGTAGCTTGCCACGGTCCTGCATCCACTGGAAGCGCTCCGCCAGCTCCGCCTCGATGTCCGCGATCGCCGCCTCCATCTTGTCCGTCGACGTCACGAAGTGCTTGGCCGGGTAGATGTCCACCGCGTCCATCTCCGCCAGGACCTCGCCGGTCAACGGATCGAGCTGCATGATCCGCTCGACTTCGTCACCGAAGAAGTCCACGCGGACCGCCAGCTCCTCATACGCTGGCAGGATCGTCAGGCTGTCGCCGCGTAGGCGGAACCGGCCGCGTGTCAGGCTCTGGTCGTTGCGCTCGTACTGCATGTCAACGAGCCGCCGCAGCGCGCGTGCCCGATTCGTGATCTCGCCGACACGAAAGTTGAGCACGAAATTGTAGTACTCACTCGGCTCACCCAGACCGTAGATACACGACACCGACGCCACGATGATGACGTCCCGCCGCTCGAACAGCGCCCGCGTGGCGGCGTGGCGCAGCTTGTCGATCTCCTCATTGATGTCCGCGTCCTTGGCTATGTACGTATCGGTACGCGGGATGTAAGCCTCCGGCTGGTAATAATCGTAGTACGAAACGAAGTACTCCACTCCGTTCTCGGGAAAGAAGTCCCGGAACTCGGCATAGAGCTGTGCCGCCAGAGTCTTGTTGGGCGAGATCACGAGTGTCGGCCTGGCGTATCGCGAAATGATATTCGCCATCGTGAACGTCTTGCCGGAACCTGTGACGCCCAGCAGAGTCTGGTGTTTCTTGCCGGCTTCGAGCCCCGTCTCCAGCTTGCCGACAGCGTCCGGCTGATCGCCGGTCATCTCGAAGTCAGCATTGAGGATGAAGGGCTTTTCAGCCGGAGTTATGGTGATATCGCGATCCACTGCCATGACGTCTCAATTGTAGCAGCGTATCTGACGCTGCCATGTCAGCAGTTGTCAGTCGTCGTTGGTATGCTTCTCCTCGATGGCAACGAAGCCCCTGAAGAAAACTCACGCGATCCGCCTGCTCGAATCGAAGGGCATCGCACACCTTGTCACGGTCTACGACGGCTCCGGCGAGTTCCACACCGGCGAGCAGGCTGCGGCTCTCGTCGGCGCTCCCGCCGAGGTTGTGTACAAGACGCTCGTGGTCTCGCGCGACCCGCCGTCGGGCAAGCCGATGCTGGTGATGGTGCCGGTTGCGGCCGACGTCGATCTGAAAGCGCTGGCTGCGGCTCTGGGCGAGAAACGGCTTCGGATGGCGACTCGGAAGGAAGCGGAGAAACTCACCGGAATGCAGGTCGGCGGCATCTCCGCGCTGGCGCTACAGCGGCCGGCGTTCGACGTATTGGTCGACGAGCGGGCGAGTTTGTTTGGCAAAATCCACGTCAGCGGTGGCGCCCGAGGGATTGATGTCGAACTTGCAGTCGACGATTTAGTCGCCTTGACGGGCGCTCGTTATGTCAAGATGGTATAGGAGGATCAGATGTTCATAGCGATGAACCGCTTCAAGGTGACGCCGGGTCGCGAGGCCGATTACGAAGAGCAATGGCGCGGACGCGAGAGCTATCTGGCCGAGGTCCCGGGCTTCATGCACTTCGCTCTGCTCAAGGGCGACAAATCCGGCGAGTACGTCAGCCACACCACCTGGACGGACCGCCAAGCGTTCCTGGACTGGACGGCCAGCGAGGCCTTCGCGAAGAGCCATCGCCAGGGCTCGGTCCTCGGGCTACTTCAGGGCCCGCCGGAGGTCAGCCTGTATCAGGCCGTGCTCGAACAGAGCGCCTAGGACTGGTTGAAGC
This sequence comes from Dehalococcoidia bacterium, assembly GCA_040882565.1. GTDB lineage: Bacteria > Chloroflexota > Dehalococcoidia > SM23-28-2 > RBG-16-64-32 > CF-162. The sequence goes on along the minus strand of JBBEAZ010000014.1, from coordinate 14,223 downwards.
GAGGCTCGCGCTTTTCGATGAAGGCGTTAACGGCTTCTTTGTGCGCAGGCCTGCTGTAGGACGTGGTGATCGCCCTGTCCTCTGCGCCGACAACCGCGTCGATGTCCGGTTCCACCATGTGTTGATGGACCATCCGCTTGCCCACCATCACGCATTCAAGCGGGTTGTTAGCGATCGCCGTCGCGACGGCGACTGCCTCCTTGAGAAGCTCCCCTGCCGGGGAGACCTTCGCGACGAGGCCCATGTGCAGCGCTTCGTCGGCACCGATCGTGCGCGCCGTGAGGATAAGGTCCAGGGCGTTCTGGAGGCCGACGATCTGGGGCAGGTAAGTCGTACTAGCGACCTCCGGGGTGATGCCCATGCGGATGAATCGCATCGAGAATTTGGCATTTTCGGACGCGATGCGGAGGTCCATCGGCAGCGTCATCGTCATACCGACACCGATCGAGGGGCCGTTGACAGCGGCGATCAGGGGCTTGGAACGACGCAAGAAAGCGGCGAGGTGTTCCCGCGGGCGCTCGGGCGGCGGATCTAACGGCGAGCGCTCTGAGCCGTGGCCTTCCCGGTTCTCGATCGAGCGATTGAAGCCCTGGACATCGGCGCCAGCGCAGAACCCGCGCCCGGCGCCCGTGACAACTATGGCGCCGACACCAGGGTCGTCGTTGCAGGCCTCAATAGCCGCGTGAATCTCGGCATCCATGTCCCATGTCCAGGCGTTCAGCCGGTCCGGCCGGTTGAGGGTGATGACGCCGACGCGGTCCCGCTGTTCGAACAGGATGTACTTGTATGTGCTTGCGATGACCATGGTGCGCCTCCTTCAGCTTGCGGGGCGATAGTACGGCGGCAGCGCCGGGATGACAAGGTCATGCCCAGAACTCTTCGACATGCTCGAGGTCCCAGACGAACTCAGTGAACTCGACTGCCTTGCCTTCGGCGATCCGAATGCGAAGTGCCGTCGGGTTGTGGAGCGTCCGACCTTTACGCTCTCCGCGCCCGGTGAAAAGCACGACGACGTTCTCGCCGCTCGCGGTGATGTCCTCCACCTTTAGCGAGAACGTACCGTTCGTCAGCACGATCACGTTCGCAAGGAACGCGAGGATTGCCTCGCGACCGCGGTGCTCGCCGGCAAGCAGGCCGCGGCGCCCGGGAAAGCGCCATATCGCGTCGTCGGCGATCGCCACCTTGACTGCCCCGACATTGCGGCTCGCAAGCGCGGCGAAGAGGCTACGGACGATGATGGCATTCGGGTGGTCTAGCATGGCGCGAGCATAGCGGCCACCGTGGCCCGAGGCAACGGACAAAGAACAAGCCCGCTGGGGAGTTCCCCAGCGGGCTGCCGGCTGAGATGCTGCCTCTAGTTGACCTTTTGGCGGACTTTGCCCTTCACTTGCTCCGCTTTGCCGCGGATCTGTTGGGACTTCTCGCCCGTCGCCTTGCCGACGGCCTCTCGGGCCTTGCCCTTGATCTCGTCAGCTTTGCCGTTGATTTTGCCTGTGGTGGCCATTGCTCCTCCTATCTCAGAAATGTAAGCCCAGCGTAACCGGGTTCCTGTTGCGAGGACATAAACTGGCTGTCCAAGCAGGTTTCGGAAGCGTGGCACGGCGGACGAAGCGCAGTGGCGGGGGGATGTTGTACCTACTACAATGGAGATTGGCTATGAGTAGTTGGCACGGAAGGCTAAATGGTAACGAAGGACTCTGTTAACGAGGAACGTGTTTATTACAACTACGAAGGGCACATGCCCCCCGTCACTCTTGAACACGATCCGGCGCCCCTCCCACAAACAGACGTAGAGCCCAAGCTGATCACGGACACTACGCTCCGTGACGGCGCTCAGGACGCCCGGTTCCCTCTCTTCCCGAATGAGGACCGCCTGCGCTACTTCGATCTGCTTCACGAGCTCGACAACGGCAGCGGGCGCATTCACGCGATCGAGACGTTCATCTACCACAAGCGCGATCTCTGGGTGCTGGAGAAGCTGCTAGAGCGCGGTTATGAATATCCGAAGGTCACAACCTGGATCCGCGCGAACCCTAAAGACGTTAAGGAGCTGCATGCTGTAACCCAGGGCCGGATCACCGAGACCGGCATGCTAGCCTCTTCCTCCGACCACCATATATTCGACAAAATGGGCTATCACTCAAAGGAAGAGGCTGTTGACAAGTACCTGAAGCCGATCCTCACCGCCTGCGAGCACGACATCACACCGCGCGTCCACCTTGAAGACGCAACGCGAGCGGACATCCATGGCTGGGTCGTCCCGTTCATGCGGACAGTGCTCGAACAGACGGAGGGCCGGGCGAAGTTCCGCATCTGTGACACCATCGGTTGGGGGGTGCCAGACGCGTACGCCGCGATGCCTCAGGGTGTGCCGAAGCTCATCTCGACTCTTTTCCATGAGACCGGCGCTGAACTCGAGTTCCACGGGCACAACGACTTTGGCCTGGCCACCGCGAACTCCATTGCCGCCTGGCGCTACGGCTGCCGCAAAGTGAACGTCGCCTTCGCCGGGTTGGGCGAGCGCACGGGCAACACATCACTCGAGCAGATGCTCGTTAACTACATCCGGCTGTACGGCGATCCCGGCTTCAACCTGAGCGTGCTGCCGGAGATGAAGCAGCTTGTCGACAGGGCACTCACCAAGGTCGCGACCAACGCGCCAGTCATCGGCGACGTCTTCACCACACAGGCGGGCATACACCAGGCCGGCGTCGCACGACAAGAGGAAGCGCCCGGCGGCCTGATTTATCTCGCCTACGAACCGTCGCTTGTCGGTCAGAGCACGGCGGAGCGCAATCTAATCGGCGCGATGAGCGGCTCCGAGGGCATCGTTGCACTGCTGAACAGCGAGGCGGAGCGCCGGGGGATCGAGACGCGGTTCACTTCGATGAGCCGTGTCGTCAAGGAGATCTACGACCGGGTCCAGGAAGCTTACAACGGCACATACGACGAATCCGCCGACCGGTGGGTCGGCTATCGCACCACGTTCTTTACCCCGGAGGAGATCTGGCAGATCGCCGCCGAGTCGCTCGGCATCGCCGGAGCCTAAGCGACGCGGCCGCGCCGTCCCGCACATGAATATGAAACGCCGCTACGCGGAAATCGCAGGTTGGGGGATGTACGTGCCATCGCGTGTCGTCCCGAACGACACGTTCGTGACAATGGGGCTGGACACCACCGACGAGTGGATTTCCTCCCGCACCGGCATTGAACGCCGCCACATGGTTGGCCCCAACGAGGCGACTTCCGATATGGCCGTGCGCGCTGCCCAGAACGCTCTGGCGGTGGCCGGACTGCAATCCGGCGACATCGACCTGATCATCGTCGCGACCTGCACGCCTGACCACGTGATGCCGGCGACGGCGTCAATCGTCCAGAACCGGCTGGGAGCACTCCACGCCGGCGCGATGGACATGAACGCCGCTTGCTCTGGCTTCGTATACGCGCTCTCAACCGGGGCGGCACACATCGAATCCGGGCGGGCGAAGAATGTGGTCGTCATCGGCGCCGACGAGCTTTCGATCTATCTCGATTGGAAGGACCGGAGTACATGCGTCCTTTTCGGAGACGGCGCCGGCGCGGTCGTGCTGCGCCAGGCAGACGAGCCCGGAATCATGGGCTCGACAATGGGCTCCGACGGCTCGGGCGCCGACCTGCTGACAATTCCGGGCGGCGGCTCGCGGATCCGCTCGAACGCCAACGGTGCCCGCGCGAATGGCGGCCGCAACGGCGGTCACGCCAACGGCGCGTCGGGCAACTACTTGCGGATGAACGGCCCCCAGATCTTCCGCTGGGCGACGCAAATCATGCCGCGGGCAGCCGAGCAGGTGATGGCGGCATCAGGCCTCAAGCCCGAGAACATTTCGCTGCTGATCCCTCACCAGGCAAACTCCCGGATCATGGAGTCGACGGCGAGGCGCCTTGGATTGTCGAGTGACAAAGTCTTCTCGAACGTCCGTGAATACGGGAATACGAGCGCCGCCTCTATCCCGATCGCGCTCTGCGAGGCGATCAAGTCTGACCGGGTGCACGTTGGCGACTACGTCGTCCTCAGCAGCTTCGGCGCTGGCCTCTCGTGGGCGGCGCTCGCGCTACGCTGGGCAGTGCCGATCCCAGAAACCGTCGCGCGCTGGCAGCCGATCCGGCGCCAGGTGCAATCACGCATGGCGGCAGTTCGTTCCGCGCTACGCCGCGGCGACCGTGCTGTGCGCACGCAGATCGACCGGCGCCTCGGGAAGAACGGCGACTAGCGCCGCGCGTCAATCAAGTCTTCGCGCCCGCCCCACTTGCGCAGAAAGCGGTAGAAGTTCCGTTTGCTCAGGCGCTCACGTTCATCGGGGGGCGTCGCCAGCCAATCAACGTGGTCGTGCCGCTTCACTGGCAGCGTGGTGTCGATCACGGCACGGTAACCACGGCTGCGGACGGCATAGCTGAAGTCGAGGTCCAAGTGGCGGTAGAACCGGTACTTCTCATCGAGAAGTCCAGCCTCGCGCAGGACCTCGTGGCGAAAGGCCATCAGATAACCTTCGACGGCATCCACGTTCCCAGATCCGTCAGCCTCCGAGAAGTCGCGCATGTCTTCAGTGACGACGCCCCAACGGCCAACGACGCCCACAGTCTCATCCGCGAGGAGTATCCGGAGCGCGCCAAACAGGTCGCCAGTGACCTCGACGCTGGTGTCCAGCATGACAACGAAGCGGCCGCGCGCCTGCCGCAGCGCGACGTTCCGGCCGCCCGCCGTGCCGAGGAAGTGGTCGGCGCGGAAGAGGCGCAGGTCGTGCGCCGCCGAGGGTAGCGCGTCAACCACTGGATAGCACTCATCGGGCATCCCGTTGTCGACAACGATCACCTCGCCTGCGTCGCCCAGCCACTTTTGGGCGGACGACACGCAGCGCTCCAGTTCTTTGCAGCCGCGCCGCGCAACGACGGCGACCGTGAACTCGAGGTCGCCGGACTCGTCGAGCAGGGAGCTAACGTCGCTGCTAGCGGCGATGTTGCCTTCGTCGCGCTTCCAGACCGGTACTGCCGACACAGTCGTGCCGGAGGGGCTATCACGGACTTCGTATCCGCTCTCGATGATCTGTGAGCGTACGGCGTCGGCCTCCTCGAATCGCCTGGCTTTGCGCAGAGCGTGCCTGTCGCGGACGCATTCCTTCACCTCGCTCGGGAGTTCCGCGACGCGCTGCGGCGCCGCGAGACTCAGACCGAGCAGGCGGTCAAAGTCCATCAATAGATCGCGCTTCACCGGCCCGGGCAAGCGCGATCGGGCGACGTGCCAGGCGACAGCGAGCGCCGCCGGGATGTTTAGCCCATCGGCTGCCTTCTGCCAGAACTCAGCGCGCAGCTTCTCGCCGTCGGCTTTGGCCTTCTTGGTGAGGCGGCCTTCTTGCTGCTGCATTGCAGCGCGAAGCCGCCCAAGGCCGCGCTGAGCGGCGCGAAGCGAGGCTGGGGTGAAGTTCAGCGGGGCGCGGAAGTGGGCGCCGGCACAGAGGTAGCGGAAAGCCAGCGGATCGAAACCTCGGCGCTCGAGGTCAGCGACGAGATACACGTTGCCGGTGGACTTTGCCATCTTCACGCCGTCCACGAGGAGGTGCTGCCCGTGGACCCAAGAACGCACGTGCGGGCGTCCGAGAACGGCCTCGCTCTGGGCAATCTCGTCCTCATGGTGAGGAAAGATGTTGTCGACGCCGCCGCTATGGAAATCAATCTCGTCGCCAAGGACCGAGGCGACGATCGCCGAGCACTCGATGTGCCAGCCGGGAAAGCCTTCGCCCCACGGACTGGGCCACTTCAGGGCGCGGCCCGGCTCGGCCGCCTTCCAGAGAGCAAAGTCACGCGGGTCGCGTTTGAGCGGGTCGGGTGCGGCACGGTCGCCTTCCAGGAGATCCTCGGTCTGCTGCCCGGAAAGCTTTCCATAGCCGGGGAACTGGTCGACGCTAAAGTAGACGTTGCCTCCGGCCTCGTACGCGAACCCCCGATCGACGAGCACATCGATGATCTGGATCATTGCCGGGACGCATTCGGTGGCCTTCGGAAAATCGTGGGCCGGCATGATGTTCAGCTTCGCTTCGTCTTCGAGGAAGGCGTCGGTGTAGAACTGCGCGATCTCTGTCGCCGGCTTGCCCTCGGCGCGGGCGGCCGCGATGACCTTGTCCTCTTCGTGCTCCAATTGGCCCTCACGCATGTGGCCAACGTCCGTGATGTTCTTGACGTGATGGACGCTGTAGCCCGTAGCTTCGAGCAGCCGCCGCAACCAGTCGGCCATCAGGTAGGAGCGCAGGTTGCCGATATGGGCGAAGCGGTAAACGGTCGGGCCGCAAGAGTACATCTTCACCCGCCCCGGCTCGAGCGGGACAAACTCTTCCTTGCGACGGCTCAGGGTGTTGTAGATTCGCATGTGGGGCTCACGGGAGGCGCTCACGGCACCTGTTACGTGATCTCTCAGCCGTGTTCGCCTTCCCAGCCGACTTCGACGCGTCCGTCCTCCCAGATGATGATCGGGACGGCCATTGCGTGGGTGAGTGCTTCCTCCCACCAGTCGACGTCGTCGTCCACACGCCGCTCTTCGAGATCGATACCACGGTCGCGTAGAGCGACCATAGCCTTATCGCTGACCTCACAATTGCGCAGCGTGTAGATGATAACAGACACGGATAGGCTCCTCCGTATCGATTCTAACAGCGGATCAGACCTTAATATGCTTCCATTTGCCCTGGCGGAAGCGCAGGAACATCATCAGTGCTCGGGCATTTATGTCGATTATCGCCGCCAGCCAGGCGCCGGGTACGCCGATTCCGAGCACGATCGCCAGTACATACGCTGGCACGAGCCGGAGAATCCATGTGCTCCCAGCCATGATGTACAACACGGAGCGAGTGTCGCCCGCGCCGCGGAGCGCGCCTCCCAGTGTCAGGCTTACCGCCAGCCCCGGCATCGCGAACGCGAAGATGAACAGGAGATCGGCGCCGATGTCGACGACCTTGTCCGCGTCTTCGCCGCCGACGAAGAGGCTGGTGATCTCGCCGCCGAACAGCATCATGATGAGCGATAGGCTCGCCATGAAGAGCAAGGAGTAGCGCATCGTCAGGTACGCCGAGCGCTCAGCGAGGTCGGGTCGGCCGGACCCCAAACTCTGGCCGACCAGGGCCGATGCGGCGACGCTGAGCGCGAACCCGACGTTGAAGGTCAGGCTCTGGATGGCGAGCGTTACTCCGTGGGCGGCGAGCGCAGTGGTCCCGAGGCTGACGATGATCGCTGTGTAGATCATGAAGGCGATATTGAACTGGAGTTGCTCGACGCCTGCCGGCACGCCGACGTTGAGGAGCCGCCGGGCAAGCGCAGGGTTGAATGAGCGAATCTCACGCGGCGACCACTTCAGCTGGCGGGCGCCGGAGATCAGGACGGCGAAGACGAGGGCGCAGCCCACCATCGAGGAGACGCTGCCGCCGAGGCCCGACCCGGTCACTTCGAGGCGTGGGGCCGGACCGGTGCCGTTGATGAGGGTGTACGCAACGATGACGTTGACGACGTTGATTACGAGGCCGACGACCATCGGTGTCCGGGTGTCGCCCGCACCCTGCTGGGCAGCGTTGCCTGCGAACATCAGGGAGGCGAAGGGCATGCCCAGCGCAACCGCGCGGAGATACTCGGCGCCGGCTTCCCTCGCCGCAGGCTCCGTGCCCATGAGGTTGAGCCACCACTCGCCAGCGAACCACATGGCGAACGCCATCAGCAAACCCCAGGCCAACGCGAGGACGAACGCCGACTGCAGCACGTGCGACGCTTCCTCCTTGTGTCCGGCGCCAACTGTCCGTGCCACGATTGCGGTTGCGCCCACGCTGACCGCGATGATGCCAGCCTGCGAGAACCAGAACAGCTGACCGGCGAGGCGCACGCCGGCGAGAGCATCCTCGCCGAGGTGCCCGACGAGGGCGGTGTCGACGAGCTGAACCATGGAGAAGCTGACCTGTTGGACAACAACAGGCCAGGCGAGGCGAATGACCGAACTGAGGAGCCTATCCTCGTCGATCAGCCCAGGAGTGGTAGTAGCAACGGCTTCGCCGGAATCAGTAGACATTGGTTGGGCTCAAGCGGGGGATCCAAGGCCAGATTATGGCAAAGCGCCGCTAGCCGGAACCCGCAAATGGCCGCCGCAATGCAATGCCCGTGTTACGTGGTGCGACGGGCGCTTTATTCGACCTTGTCACGCTCGGCGCTACGCTCAAGCTAACCAATAGAGTTCGAAGTGGAGAAGGAGGAACAGAAGATGTGTCTATCCTGCGGTTGCAAAATGCCGAACGAGCGCCACAATGACGACCGAAACATCGTGATGGACGACCTGAAGCAGGCCGCCGAGGCCAGCGAGATCTCCGTCGACGAGGTTGTCCAGAACATCCAGGACGGCTATGAGTCCGGCGAGAAGGCAACCTCCGGCAAGTCGACCGCCCGCAGCTAAAGCCAACCCGCAATGAAACGACAGGCCAACACGGCCTGTCGTTTCCGTTTGCCCACCAGCGCAACTTCTGGTGGTCTCCGGCGTCTGTAGTACTAGAGACAAGCTCGGAGGGTACTCGTGCGCCTGGTCAAATCACCGGAAGAAATCGCAGCGGTTCAGTCGCTCTACTCCCGCGCTCAGTTCCTGGGCGTGAGGCAGCTCACTGCCTACTTCGAGACGACGCCGGAAGCAGTGCGCGCCCTCCTGCCCCCGCCGCTCGAACCGACACCAGAGCCACTCGGCGTCGCCTGGGTGGCCGACATCCGGAACTCGAACTGCATGGGCAGCTTCACGGGCGCCGGCGTCTACCTGCGCGCGCGCTACGGAGACCTTGTCGGTCACTATTGCATCGCGATGCCGCGTTCGACCACCGAGTCGGTGATCGTTGGTCGGGAGATCTTCGGGGAGCCCACGAAGCTCGCGAAGGTCGTCTTTGAGGTACAGGACGAGCATGTCTGGGGCTCCAGCGAGCGGCACGAAGTGCGCTACCTCAGCCTCCGCGGACGGTGTGACGAGCCCGCGCCGCCCAGCAGGCTGGATTTCTCCAGCTTTTTCTTCAAGTTCCTGCCGCGTACCGACGGCGCCGGCTTCGACTGCCCACCGCGGCTGATCCACGTATCGACAACGACGAACGTAACGGCCGCCCGGCGGGGCCGCGGCGAACTGGTCTTCCGCGACTCGTCCCACGACCCACTGTCGGACATTCCGGTCGTGCAGGTGATCGACTCGGTCTACACCGAGGGACATATGTATTCGACGGGAAGCGCCGTCTGTGATGTCGATCCGGATGAGTTCCTGCCATACGCGTATATTCGCTCGGACGCCGTAGAGCTGCTCGCCGAGAACACCGTCCTACACGGCCAGGCTGCCCGCACAACGACGGACGGTCGCGGTCAGTGGCGCAAAGTCACCGAATAACGCGCCCGCGTTCCCGGCCCACGCACACTCATGTATCCTCGTGGCGTGCCAGACTACATCACGCTTCCTGAATCGCGCCTCTCGGTTATGGCTCGGCCGGACGTCCTCGTTGTCGGCGGTGGCTCGGCCGGCGTCTCGGCTGCGGTAGCATCGGCAAGGGCGGGCGCTCAGACGCTGCTGATCGAGCGTTTCAGCTACACGGGCGGGCTCGCGACGGGCGGCATGATCATCCTCCTCCTGACACTGGACGACGGCGCGGGCAAGCAGGCCGTCGCCGGAATCTGCCAGGAGATGGTCGACCGCATGGAGAAGCGCAGCGGCGTCTACTACCCGACGCCGGACCAATGGAACGACCCCGATCCGGCGCTGGTCGAGCACTGCCGGCGGTGGGGCCTCGTTTGGGGCAGCGGGCCCCACCGCGTGCGCTATTCCGTCGCCTTTGACCCCTACGCTTTTGTCTTCACCGCAGACGAGATGCTGCGCGAGGCCGGCGTCCGCGTCCTCTACCAGACGTGGGCATGCGAGCCGCTCCTCGAGAACCAGCGGATCAGTGCTGTCGTCGTTCAGAACAAGGCTGGCAGACAGGCGATCATCCCACGCGTCGTCATTGATACAACCGGCGACGGTGACGTCTTCGCGGGCGCTGGTGAACCGTTCGAGTCGGAGCGCGTGCACCCATGGCTGTGGTTCGAGATGGGCGGCGTTCGAGATGTCGAGAAGTCGTTTGAGGCCGTCAAGAGCCTGTATTTCCGAACAACGGGCCGCGATCGGGTGCTCGTGCCGTGGGGCGGCGAAGCCCGCGTCCGGGAGAAAATCGACGCTACCAATCCAGACGAAGTCTCCGCCGCTCTGGTCGAGTGCCGACGGATGGTTCAGGAAGAAGCGTCGCGGCTGCGCGGCTCAGTGCCCGGCTTCGAGGACGCTCACGTCACGCTGATGGCAGACCAGCTCGGCATCACGGAGTCGCGCCGGTTGCAGGGTGCTTACGTGATGGTGCGCGACGACCTGGACCGCAGCTTCGACGACACGATAGCGCGCACCGGCCATTGGACTAAGTACGCCTGCGCGTACAACATCCCGTACCGCTCGCTCCTCCCGCGTGCCACGACGAACCTGCTAGTCGCAGGGCGCTGCATCTCCGTCGAGCACCGTGTCCACCACGCCACAAAGGAGATCCCGGCGTGCATGGCAACAGGCCAGGCTGCAGGCATCGCTGCGGCGATGGCGGCGGAAAACCAGGACGTCACGCAGGTGGACGTGCAGGCTTTGCAGCGTTCGCTAAGGGAGCAAGGCGCAATCTTGGAGTAGCTACTCGGCGAGCTTGGCGTCCGCGTTGCGCAGACGCCGGACAAGCACAGGCAGCATGCTGACGGCGATCTCAGGGTGGTTCTTCATTTCGGCCGTGAAGTCCCAGCGTGTCATCGCCAGGCACTCGCTGTCCTCCACCGCTCGCACCGTTGCGGAACGCGGAAAGCCTTCGAAGAGCGCCATCTCCCCGAAGAAGTCACCGGGCCCGTATGTGGCTAGGACCTGCGGGTTGCCGGAATCGGCGCCCCGGACGGCTTCGAGTTTGCCACTGGCCACCACGAAGAAGCCGGCGGCCTGGTCGTTCTCTTTGATCACGACCTCGCCGGCCTTCACGGTGCGGGGCACCATCAGCTTGGCGAGGCGCTCAAGGTCCCGCTTACCCAGCTCAGAAAAAATCGGCACGCTCTTAAGCATGTCCTCGCGACCCATATGCTCCTCCGTCTCGCCAGATGTGGTGGCCCCTTTGTAGCAACTAATACGCGGCGCGTCAACACACTCGCGGAAATTGGCCTCCAAGCTACCGCAGATTCTGGGCAACCGGCAGGACTACGGTCGCTTCTCCGGGTGTCGCGACACCTTCTCGCTCGTTCTCACCCCAGACCTCGAGGAATACCAGCGCTTCCCCGTTGCGTTGCTCTTTCTCAGTCACACGGCCGCGGCAGATCATGGTGTCGCCCGGCCGGTACTGGCGGCGCATCTCGAAGAACAGCCGCTTGAGAAAGCCAGCCTCGCCCATCCAGTCAGTTATCAGCCTCACGAGCGCCGCCTGGATGAAGCCGGTGTTCATGAAGACGTCCGAGTGCCCGGCCTTCTGTGCGTACGCTGGGTCGAAGTGCACGGGGTACCAGTCTTGAGATCCGCTGGCCTGCTGGAAGAGACGCTTGATGTTGATGCTGAGCGAGATCTCGGGAAGTTCGTCTCCCTCCTGCACCTCGTCCCAGGAGACTTGGTCTCGCCTCATGTGCCGGCAGCTGCCGCGACTTCTTCCGGAGTACGGTGCGTCAACAGCGTGTTGCGGATGACGCATACTAATTCTTCGCGCTGATTCGTGATCACCGCCTCAGCGACGATCCAGACGGCCTCCGGGTCGATGGTTATGCCTTTCTGGTAGACGTCGGCCACGCGGCGCACAACGGACAGCTCGTCGCCGACCTTGATCCGGGTGGACCACTTTACTTCCTGGCTCATGTTGACGATGCGCTTGCCTAGCGTCGGCACCATCGGGAATAGCGGCTCGAAGGCAGCGGGCCATGGCCCAAGGCTGGCGAAGTAGAGCGCGAGCCAGCCCGAGGGAGGGCACAGGACGGCGCCGTGCTCCGTGCTAGCCGCATACTTCGGGTCGATGAAGAGGGGATTGGTGTCCTCCACCATATGGCAGTGACGGCGGATCGGGTCGTACTCGACCGGGTACCTACCCTTCGCTTTCGCCGTCTCAAAGCCGATGTACTTTCGGCGGACTTCCTCAATGTCGTAGGGCATAGCGGCGCCGAGTATAGCAGGTGACCGAACACCCAGAGTATCTTTGGACGAACATGAAGATCACAGTCGAACTGCGGGGCTATCTCGATCAGTACGCGCCAACCGACGCCGCGACCTTCCCCTACGAGATGCCGGACGGCGCCACCGTCGGCGACGTGATCCGCCGTCTGCACATCCCGGACGACCTTTCGGCAGCAACCATCATCAACGGCGAGGCAACGGATCCAGCGCAGCCGCTCGCTGAAGGCAACCGCCTCACACTCGTCCCACCGCTCGCCGGTGGCTCTTAGCCCCCGAGTCCGAGCCGTCGCCCGAAGTTCGTTTCGCAGAATCGCGTGATCCCTTGACAGTTCTAGGCACCTCCTGCATCATGCACTTGCAGTTGCCCGCATTTGCATTCATCGGGAGAGATATATGGCTTGCGAGAACGAAACAGCCGTCGTCCTGAGGGAGGCCGGCCAGAAGGTTACCCCACAGCGCGTCCACGTTCTCTGCGGCATCCGCCACGCCGGCGTCCACGTCACCGCCTCGCAGATCATCGAGGACCTCCGCACCTCGCACCCGTTCATCGACGCTTCGACGGTCTACCGGACGCTGGCGTCCGCTTCTGACCTCGGCCTCGTCTACGAGACCGACATGGGCACGGGCGAGAGCGAGTTCGAGTGGGTGGGCAAACACCGCCACCACCACCTGATCTGCCGCTCATGCGGCGAGGTCACCTCACTCGATAACAGCTACCTCGACGGCCTGGCGACACTCCTATACGAAGAGGCCGGGTTCGCCGCAGACCTCGGGCATTTCGCGATCTTCGGCGTCTGCAAGCCATGCCAGGGCCAGACCTAAGCGATCCCATGATCCCCACCGACGCCCTGCCCATCCTAACCTTCGTCGGTTCGTTTGGCGTGATCAGCGCCGCACTGGCGCTCGGCATCCGTCATGGGATCGACTGGGACCATATTGCAGCGATCACCGACATTACAAGCACCACAGCCACCCCGGACGAGGCGGAGAAGTGGCTGACGGGCGAACCGGGCGTGATGCTCACGGATGAGTCGCACCACGCGATGGGCCACAGCCACGTCGGGACGGGCACTACAGTGGCCGCGACGGTCGCGGTAGCTTCGGGACACGACCATCCACACATGCACCCTGCCGCCTCGAACGGCGGTGGCTTCAGTGGAAACGGCCACCTGGCGGCGGTAACCGGATTCGTGCGTAAGCAGCGTCCCGCCCTGCTACTGGGTAGCCTCTACGCGCTCGGGCACGGCAGCGTCGTATTCATTCTCGGTGTCACCGCCATCGTGGCTCGGGAGTTTCTCCCGGACTGGATTGACCCGATCATGGAGCGTGTCGTCGGGGTGACGCTGATCATTCTCGCCGCATACCTGTTTTATGCGATCTTTCGGTTTTTCCAGGGCGGCCAAGAGTTCCGCATGCGCAGCCGCTGGATGCTGGTCTTCGCCGGCGTTCGCAACGTCTACGAGGGCATCCGCGCGCGGTTCTTCGGCGCGCCTCGGGAGCATGTGCACGCCGCTCAACAGTACGGCGTCAAGACGGCGTTCGGCATCGGCGCGATCCACGGCGTTGGTGCCGAGACAGGCACGCAAGTCCTCGTGATCACGACCGCCGTCGGCGCGTCAAGCCAACTGGGCGGCATCATCGCGCTGCTCGCGTTCATCGTCGGTCTGTTGATCTCCAACACCGCTGTCACGCTCCTGAGCACGGTTGGCTTCGTTTCCACTACGCGGCGACAGTGGATTTACGTGGCGGCAGGATTCGTGGCGGCTGTCTTCAGTCTGGTGGTCGGCGCGTTGTTCCTGGCACAGGACGCTGGTTCGCTGCCGAACCTGGATCGGTTCGTCAGCTGGATCGGCGGGCCAGACTAGCGTCCGGCGGCGCTAAACCGCAACGCTGATCTCGTCGCCGTCGACTTCGACAGGATAGGTGGTGATCGGTTCTTCCGGCGGCGGAGCGACCACTTCGCCGGTGCGCACGTTGAACTGGCCGCCGTGGAACGGGCACTC
>JBBEAZ010000013.1:0-6156 GCA_040882565.1 Dehalococcoidia bacterium | reverse complement strand
AGCTGCAAGATCATGCGCATCGAGTTCCCTTACGAGACGGAAGAACTCGTCTCGATCGTCACCCGCCTGGTCGAGATGTCCGAGATGCACGAGGACGTCTACATCCGGCCGCTCGCGTACAAGAGTGGCGAAGTGCTGGGCGTCCGATTGCACGACCTGGAGGACGATCTGCTGATCTTCGTCGCGCCGTTCGGGCCGTACCTGGATCTCGAGAAGGGTGCGCGCTGCCAGACCTCGAGCTGGCGCCGGGTGGCTGACACCGGGATCCCGGCACGCGCGAAAGTCACTGGCATCTACGCGAATTCTGCCCTCGCCAAGACCGAGGCGCAGCTCAACGGCTTCGACGAGGCGATTATGCTGGACGACCGCGGTCACATCTCGGAGGGTTCCGGCGAGAACATATTTGTCGTGCAGGATGGGCGCATCTACACGCCGCCGCCTTCATCCGACATCCTCGTCGGCATCACGCGCGAGACCGTCATCACGCTGGCGCGCGAAGAGCTGGGCATTGAGGTCGTCGAACGGGACATCGACCGCTCCGAGATCTACGTGGCCGACGAATGCTTCATGACTGGAACGGCCGCTCACGTGACGCCGGTGGTCGAGCTGGACCGGCGCCCGGTCGGCAACGGCAAGATGGGTCCGGTCGCGGGCGAACTGGTCAGGCTCTACTTCGACATCATCAAGGGGAAGAACCCCAAATACGCGCATTGGTGCACACCTTGCTACTCAAAAGTCAAGGCTTAACGATCGAGCGGCCTTCCCGGACGACCGGAATGGCCGTCGGGGGCGCACTCGTAGCGTTTTCACTGGTCCTGGCGCTTGCCTTACTCATCCGCGCGACCAGCTGGCCGGCCTCGTTCCCGCAGTTCCTCGCCTATAGCGGCGCGGGTGTCTTGGCGGTACTGGCGGCAGCCTTCGCATTCTGGACCTGGTCATGCGCGGACATGCGCTACGTGTTGGACCACACCGGCCTGACCGTGAAGTGGGGACCGATGACGCACTTCATCCCCATCTCCTCGATCATCAGGGTGACGCCGGGTCGCGGCGAGATGCGCCCGCGGATCAGCGGCCTCGGCTGGTGGGGTTACCACATTGGTCATGGTGAGACGGAGGGCATCGGCACAGTCGTCTTCTTCTCGACGCACCGTTCGCCGGAAGACTTGGTCTATGTGCAGACGGCGACTGTGGCCTACGGGTTGAGCCCGCAGGACCCGGCGCGTTTCACCGCCGAGGTGCGCCGCTTCTGGGACGCGGCAAGCGAAGAGGAACCCTCCCAGCCAACGATCCGGCGCGAGCAAATCGCCTCCCATCCGATCTGGGCCGATCGCGTCGCGCAGTACCTGGCGCTGGCAGCGATCGCGCTCAACGTGGCGCTCTGGGGCTATGTCCTCGCCGTGTACCCCGACCTCAATAACGAGATCACGATCGAGTTTCCGCCGATCGGCGATATCACGGCGCTCCGAGAACGTTCGGACATACTGACGATTCCGGCAACCGCGAGCGCCTTCCTCGGCGTAAACCTTGTAGCGGGGTTGATGTTCGAATGGAAAGAGCGCGCGGCAACTTACCTGGTGCTGAGCGCGACGTTATTCTTCCAGGTGCTGTTTTGGATCGGCGCCGGCGTCGCCGTCGTGAACGCGTAACCCTCACCATGCCGCGGACGATCGCGGGCCTCCTCATCGTTTTCGCCGCGCTTCTGCTGCTGGCATGCGGCGGAGACGACGACACAAGCAGCGGCGCGGACGCCACGCAAGGGCCAACCGCGATCGGCGATCCGACAGATAACGCGACTGCGACAGCCCAACCAACCGAGATCACGCCCGCCCCTGCCGGCGATACTCTGCCCGTTTACCTGGCGCTCGGCGATTCGCTCTCGGCCGGGATCGGCGCGTCCAACCCGCTAACGACTTCGTGGGTAGCACTGGTGCACAGCTCGTTGCCGGATTGGGACCTGATCAACCTCGGGATCCCGGGCGATACCAGCGACGACCTTCTCAACGGGGGCTCGCTGGGCGATGGCATTGGGGAGATTCAGCAACGGAAAGCCGACGACAAGGCGAGCAACGAGGTGCAAGTGATCACGCTGGAGATCGGCGGCAACGATCTTTTGAACATCTACTTCGATCTCGTGATTCCGGGCGATTGCCCCAGTGTGGTCGAGTCGCTGGAACGCCCGATGTGTGTCGAGGCGCTGACGAACGCGCTCGCAACGTATCGTGCGAACCTGCGGGAGACCCTGCGCCGGCTGACCGAGGCGGCGCCGGGCGTGCCTTTGTTCCTGATGACGCTGTACAACCCGTTCTCCGGCGGCGCATCGCATGTCGACCAACTTGGCGTGCTCTCGCTCGAAGGGCAGGACGGAACGCCCTTCCCTAGCGGCCTGAACGACGCGATCCGCGAAGAGGGCGCGGCGGCGGGAGTCACCGTCGTCGAGTGGTATGAGCTCTTCCTCGGGAAGCAGTCGGAGTACATCGCGCAGGACCTGATCCACCCCAACGACACCGGGCAGGCCGTGATGGCGGACGCCGTGAAGACCGTGATGGCGCAGGCTGGTCTGCCGGTCGTAGACTAGCCGTGTGAACACGTACGACGTGATCGTGGCCGGAGCGGGGCCTGCCGGCAGCATGGCGGCGCGGCTTGTGGCCGGACGCGGCGCGCGCGTGCTCCTCCTGGACAAGCAGCGTTTTCCCAGGGACAAACCGTGTGGCGGCGGTGTGACGTCGCGTGCGGCGTCCGAGCAGGACGTTGACCTTACGCCGGTCATTGAACGGACGATCCGTGGCGCGCGTTTCACGCTGCAATTGGGCGAGTCGTTCGACCGCGTCTCGGACCGCCCGCTGACGTACATGACGCAGCGCAGCCGCCTTGACGCATTCCTGACGGAGCGGGCGGCCGGAGCGGGCGCCGAGTTCCACGGCGGTGAGGGCACGCGGGAGGTCGAGGTGAGCCTGAAACCCATCCGGCACGGAGTCATTGTGCGGACCGACCACGACACCTATGAGTCGCGCGTCCTGATCGGCGCGGACGGCGCGAACGGTGTGACCGGGCGAGCCCTTGGGCTGCGGCCGGAGTACGAAGTGGCGGTGGCGCTGGAAGGCAACGTGCTCTGCACTGCCGGAGTCCCGAAGGAGTGGCGAGAAGTCGCGGCGCTGGACTTCGGGGGAATGGCGGGCGGCTACGGCTGGGTCTTCCCGAAGGGCGATCACCTGAACGTGGGTGTCGGCGGCTGGAAGTACGCGGGCTTCACTCTGCGCCCGAAGCTCGCCGCGATCGCGCGCCGTTACGGCTTCGATGAATCGCGGCTCGACAACTTGCGCGGGCACCACCTGCCTGTGCGTGTGGCCGGTACGCCGATCGCGCGCGGCCCTATTGCGCTGGCTGGGGATGCCGCCGGTCTCGTTGACCCACTCACCGGGGAGGGCATTCACATGGCCTTCGCCAGCGGGCGGCTAGCGGCGGAGCACGCCCTGCGCGTGCTAGGCGGCGAGGCAGACGACATGTCGGGATACGAGGCGGAGGTGGACCGCGAGCTGCAGTCTGAACTGACGGTCTCGCGGCGTCTGCAAGAGCTGCTGAACTTCGCGCCGCCGCCGTACCTGGCGATGTTGCGCCGCAGCGATCTGGTCTGGCGCTTCCTCTGCGCGGTCATCCGCGGCGACATGACGTACCTGGACTTCATGCGAAGGATCGGCCCGATGCGGGTAGCCATGGAGTTCTTCGCAAATGTCGCCGAGCGGCGGCGGCTGGGCCGTGTGCGCGCCGGAATGCGCCTGATGGCCGCGGCCGGCTAGCCTGTGCGCTTCGCCGGGGTCATCTCGCTGGTCCTGGTGTTGACACTCGCCCTCGCGGCGTGCGGCGACGACCCAGGCGAGACGCCCACCGGCGTTTATAGCGAAACGGTGCACTTCACGCGTGCCGGGCACGATGTGACGCTGAACGTCGAGATCGCTGACTCAGCGGAGGAGCGGGCGACAGGGCTGATGAACCGCGAGTCTGTGCCGGAGGACGCCGGGATGCTGTTTCTCTGGCCGGAGGACACGGAGAGCGGATTCTGGATGAAGGACACGACCGTCCCGCTTACTGTTGCGTTCATCTCGGCGACCGGGAGCGTGGTCCACTTTGAGGCTCTGGAGCCCCTGGATCAAGAGTTGCGTCACGCGCCGGAGCAGTTCCGCTACGCCGTCGAGGCGAACCGGGGCTGGTTTGAGGACAACGACGTCGAGGTTGGGGACCTGCTGCAGCTGCCGGTTGGCGTTGGTTCCTGACGAGTTCGCCTGAACGGCCGGAGGCCCGGCTGTTACGCCGGGCCTCGTGGCTGAAAGGAGACAGTTCAGAGCTTAGTCGTCGTTTGCGCCTTCTGTTTCGTCGTCCGCCTCGTCGCCGACAATGTTGAAGTCCTTGTCGAGCTGGACGTCCACCTGGCTGCCGTCCTCGAGGGTGACCTCGACCTCGTAGTAGCTCTCTTCGTCGCCCTCTTCCGTCTCGGAGACCCGGCCGCCGCCTGTGTGCGCGAGCGCCGCGGCGCTGGCCTTTTCGAGCGCCTCGCCGGTGATCGGCTTCTCGCTGTCATCGAGCTCGCCGGTGGCAACGGCGGCACCGCCGCCGATGGCGCCGACTGTGAGGACCGCACCGGCGATTGCTACTAGTTTCTTCTTACCATTCATCTTCGTTTCCTCCTGCTGATTCCATTATCACTCTTCTGTGACGGTTTCCACGATAGGTTGTGTAGATGAAGGCCGCGTGAAGTCTGTATGAATACGGCGAGTATGCCGTCCGCCCGCCTCCACGCGCGGCCCCCCGAAAGGGGGAAGGGGTCTTCGGGGGACACCCCCCGAACCGCCCGGCAGCGGCTCCGCTGCACCTTTGCGTTGGTGGTCGGTCGCGCCTCTGGCGCATTCGGTGCGCTCGTTGTGTGCTCCACTTTCGGTTTCTCGGATTACTCGTAGCTGATGAGTTCGAGGGTGCCTTCCGGGAACTCTTCAAGCACGAACCCCACGTCCGGACAGTAGAATTTGAACTCGATCGCGGCGGCGGGGTCGAGCGGGTTCTCGTCCCTGGTCTTGACGCAGTCGCTGAAGCTGCCGGCAGGCACGTCCACAGTCTCAGTCACGGAGAGCACCGTCATCTTGTCTTCGGCGATGCCGGGCGCCTTCTCCTGTTCGAAGATGTCGCCCACTGCAGGCGCCGGCGGCATGATCACGCCTGGCTGGTTTTCGCCCTCGCCGGCCAGCCACGAGCCGTCGTGGTCTTTCAGTTCGCCGTCCTCGCAGTTGTCCACGTCCTCGCCGAAGTAGTAGACGCTGCCGTCCACGTGCTGGGCGAAGTAGTCGAGGGTTGACTCGACCAATTCGCCGCCTTCAAACGCTTGGTCTTGTACTACCAGCACTTCTACTCCGCGACTGTTTTCTCGTCTGTCAGGACTGTCATCTCGACTCGCCCCTGGATCGTCTCGCCCGTGTCGGGGTCTATCTCTTCGCCTTCGTAGATGAGCTGCGAGTACGCGCTCAGCGGGAATAGCGGATTGTCGATGACGTTGGTGAAGTCATCGGGGTTGATGCCTGCAGCCGGCGCGTCTGTTTCCGACGACCCGCCTGGAGTACGTGTCACCTCATCGTCGTCGTCCCCTCCGCAGGCCGCGAAGCGATGGCCAGGAGCAGTCCGGTGGCCGTGAGTGCTATGAGTCTCATTTTGATCCTCGATGGGTGTATTGCTTCTGTTGGCGCCATATCCCACCGTACGAGGGCGGGGTGAAGTGGAGATGAAGGACCGAGTGAAGCTGTGCGATCGCTGTCCGCCCCGCGTCTCGCTGGCGCGTGACTCCCCACCCCCCGGGAATAAAAGGGGTTTTCGGGGGACACCCCCGAACCCCCGGCAGCGTCCGCCGCTGCACCTCAGCGTTGTGAGTGTTCTCGGATGTTGGGGCCCGCGCGTGACTCGCGCCCCAGGAAGTAAGGGGTCCTGCGGGGGACACCCCCGAACCCCCGGCAGCGTCCGCCGCTGCACCTCAGTGTTGTGGGTGTTCGCGATGTTGGAGGTCGGGCCATACGCTATCGGCGATGAGGTGGGCGCTGGGGGATCTTGTGGGCGAGGGTCTCCCCCGCGTCTTGCTGGCGCGTGACTCCACCCCGCCCCCTGGGGGAATGAAAGGGTTTT
>JBBEAZ010000012.1:0-37474 GCA_040882565.1 Dehalococcoidia bacterium | reverse complement strand
GTCACCACCTGTGGGCGGTTAGCTCAGCTGGAAGAGCGCTTCCTTCACACGGAAGAGGTCGCAGGTTCAAGTCCTGCACCGCCCACCACTTTCGCCATCGCGTAGCCTCTGAGACTCCGCGCATTCTAGAATGGGTCTCGTTATGACTTCGGACTCGCGCCAGCTTGACAAGCTCGTCAAGCAACTCCAGCTCGATCAGCTCGACCGAGACCTTTTCCTGGCCCACCCGGGCAAGGGCGAGGGCCGTCTGTTCGGCGGGCTGGTGCTGGCCCAGTGCGTCGTCGCCGCCTATCGCACGGTTGAGTCCGGCTCGATCCACTCGCTGCATGCGTACTTCATCCGTCCAGGCAGCCACGAGGTGCCCATACGCTACGTCACCTACCGCATCCGCGACGGCAAGACCTTCACCACTCGCGACGTCGTCGCCTACCAGTCCGGCGAGGCGATCTTCCAGATGTCGTGCAGCTTCACGCGCCCGGAGGAAGGCGCGTCACGCCAGTTGCCGCCGCCGCAGGCGCCCGGCCCCGAGGGCCTGCCCTCATGGGACATGGTGCGTCCGGAGGGTCCGATGAAGGACATGATGAACCGCTGGCGCCGCGAACGTCCGGTTGAGATCCTTTCCGTCGAGCCGATCGGCATCCGCCGCGAAGGCGACACGCCGGACCGCCGCACCTGGATCCGGCCGCGCGGCGTCCTCCCCGAAGACCCGATGGTCCACGCCGCCGTTCTCGCCTACGCCTCGGACATGGCCTTCCTCAGCACTGCCCGCTACTCGCACGGCCTCGAGGAGAACTGGGGCCCCGGCGCCAACGCCAGCCTCGACCACGCGATGTGGTTCCATCACCCACCGCGCTTCGACGGCTGGCTCCTCTACACGAGCCTCAGCCCCATCGCCCAGAACGCCCGCGCCCTCATCCACGGCGCCATGTACCGCGAAGACGGCACGCACGTGGTCTCGGTCGCGCAAGAAGGGCTCATCCGAATGCCGCGCCCCGAATCGCCGCAGTGATTGGGCGGGCCATGAGGCTGCAATAGACGATGATGGAGTTTGCGCATTGACAGGTGACGAGCTCATTGAGCGATATCGCGACTTGTCGGTGCATACCGGAAACGAAATATTCCTCACCCCGAAGGACGCCCTCCGCGTCATCGATGAGATCAGTGAGGAGGACATGGCGGTTCTCTCTATTGAAGGCTTCGACCTTCTGGATCGCTTCGTCAGGCCACGGTTGGACCTAATCGCTGACTATTCCCCGCGCAAGGATGAACTGTGGGCAGCGCATCGAGATTCGACGATCAGTGCTGCGAGAGATTTCCTGTCCCGACTGCTAGATTCCCAAGCCATCGCTGTCATTCTGCAACTCTGGACACACGACGAATGGCTCATCCGTATGCCT
The DNA here is from genome assembly GCA_040882565.1 of Dehalococcoidia bacterium. Classification (GTDB taxonomy): domain Bacteria; phylum Chloroflexota; class Dehalococcoidia; order SM23-28-2; family RBG-16-64-32; genus CF-162. The sequence continues at coordinate 36,077 of JBBEAZ010000012.1, read as the reverse complement.
CGCTCCGAATCGCCGCCAAAGTAGTCCCACCACCACCTTCGGCCACACCACGTCTTGTAGCAATCCACCTCGCCTGACGGTAGTGGCGCGGAACCGTGCTCACCGACGTCACTCATTGACGCCTCGGTGCGTGCCCAACGCGGAGGTGCAGCGACGGACGCTGCCGGGGGTTCGGGGGTGCCCCCCGAAAATCCCCTTTCTTTTTTCGGTGGGGTGGGGCGGCGCGGGGGTTCCCATCTCAGCGTCAGGCCCAGCGTTCGCGCCCTGACAATGGGAAGTGCTGCGTCCGACGCCGGCGCGCTAGTGGTGCGGGATCAGAGCGGCGACGTGGTGGAACACGTCCTGGATCGACACTAGTAACGTCATCCCATCGTCAGACACGAACGGGATGTGCCGGAAGCCGCCGACAGACATCTTGTGCAGGGCGACGGCCAGCGAGTCGTCCTGGCGCAGCATCACCGGGTCCTTCGTCATGATGTCCTTAACGGCGAGCGCCATCAGGTCGACGTTCGGCCCGGCGGCCTTGAGCAGAATGTCGCGCTCCGTGAGGATGCCAACGATGTCGCCGTGCGCGTCGCGCACGAGCACGCACTCTGTCTTGTGCTGACGCATGAAGTGGATAGCGAGCGAGACGGGATCACCGAGCGCGACGGCGAGCGCCTCGCGAGCGCCGATGTCCTTCAGCTTGTCGTGCATCAGGCGGCTTTCGAGCTCGCTCGTGGCGGCCGAGAGGTTGCGCAGGTCGGTGCCGCAGACGATGCAGACGTCCGTGCCTTCGATGTTCTCCGCCCGGCAGTCCGGGCAGATGATGACGTTGCGGGCCGCGCCGGCTACTCGACTGTCCACGTGTCGCCCTCCATAAACAGCGCGTCGAGGTCACCCTTGCCAAGGCGCTGCGTGGCTTCGTCGACCTGCTGCTGGACGAGGTCTTCGTAGGTTGGCCGCTCGACGGCGCGGATCACGCCCATCGGCTCCGGGAACTCAGGCCAGTGCATGCGCGAAAGCAGGAACGCCGCCGTCGGATCTTCGCGCGTCGCGTCGTGGACCCAGAGGTCGGACTCGCTGACGCCGTTGCCAAGCTCAACGATCTCGGGCGTCATACCGTTCAAGCGAATGCCCTTCTCGCCTTCCTTGCCGAAGACCATCGGCTTGCCCTGCTCGAGGAGCAGCGTGCGGTCGGCGCGCACGGCCTTATCGGCGAATTCCATGAAGGCGCCGTCGTTGAAGACGTTGCAGTTCTGGTAGACCTCGATGAACGAAGTGCCCTTGAAGTGGGCCGCCTTTTCGAGCGTCGAGATCAGGTGATGCTGGTCGATGTCGAGGGAACGCGCGACGAACGAGGCTTCGGCGGCCAGCGCGACGCTCAACGGCTGGAGGGGCCAGTCGACCGTGCCCAGCGGCGAACTCTTCGTCCGCTTGCCGAACTCAGAGGTCGGCGAGTACTGGCCCTTGGTCAGGCCGTAGATGCGGTTGTTGAAGAGCACAATCGTCAGGTTCACGTTGCGGCGCATCACGTGCAGCAGATGGTTGCCACCGATGCTGAGGCCGTCGCCGTCGCCGGTGATGACGAACACCTGCAACTCCGGACGCGTGACCTTGAGCCCGGTTGCAATCGTCGGCGCGCGGCCGTGGATGCTGTGGAAGCCGTAAGTGTTCATGTAGTACGGCAGGCGGCTGCTGCAGCCGATGCCGGAGATGAAGACGATGTCCTCGCGCGGGACGCCGAGGTCGGGCATCAGCTTCTGGGTCTGGGCGAGGATCGAGTAGTCGCCGCAGCCGGGGCACCAGCGGACCTCCTGGTCCGTGACGAAGTCCTTGCGCTGCAGTGCCTGCGGTTCTTCCTTGGCGGTCTCGGTAGCCATTACACTTTCACCTTGCTCTTCACGAGTTCATTTATCTTAGCCTCAACTTCGCGGATCAGGAACGGCCGGCCCGTCACTTTGTTCAAGCCAACGGCATCGATGAGGTAGTGGCCGCGGATCAGCAGCGAGAGCTGGCCGAGGTTGAGTTCCGGGATCAGCACCTTCTCGAAGCGCGAGAGGACGCCGCCTAGGTTCGCCGGCATCGGGTTGAGGTAACGCAGATGGGCACACGACACAGAAGCGCCGCCGGCGCGGGCGCGCTGCACGGCCGAGAGGTTCGCGCCGTAAGTGCTGCCCCAGCCGAGCACGAGCAACTCGCCGGACTCGTCGCCGATCACTTCGACATCCGGGATGTCGTCGGCGATGCGAGCGACTTTCTCGGCACGCAGGTGGGTCATCTTATCGTGGTTCTCCGCGCTGTAGTCGACGTTGCCGGTGATGTGGGCCTTCTCCAGCCCGCCGATGCGGTGCTCGAGGCCCGGTGTGCCGGGCACTCCCCACGGACGGGCCATCGTCTCCGGGTCACGGGTGTACGGTTTGAACGTCGTTGGGTCGGTGGCGAACTTCACTTCGATGCGCGCGAGATCGTCGGGGTGCGGCACCCGCCAGGGCTCCGAGCCCGTGCCGAGGTAGCCGTCCGAGAGGAAGATCGTCGGCGTCATGTGCCGCAGGGCGATGCGCCAGGCCTCAATCGCGTAGTGAAAGCACTCCGACGGTGTGGCCGGGGCGACGATCGCGACCGGCGACTCGCCGTTGCGCCCATAAAGGCACTGCAGGAGGTCGGCCTGGTCGGTCTTCGTCGGCATACCGGTGCTGGGACCCGAGCGTTGGATCATCGCGACGACGATCGGCAGCTCCACCATCACGGCCAGGCCCAGCGCCTCACTCTTCAGGGCGAGGCCGGGCCCGCTCGTGCCTGTGAGGCCGAGGGAGCCGCCGAAGGAAGCCCCGATCGCCGCGCCGATCGCCGCGATCTCGTCCTCCGCCTGGAACGTCTTGATGCCGAAGTGCTTGAAGCGCGACAACTCGTGGAGGATGTCGCTGGCCGGTGTGATCGGGTAGCTGCCGTAGAACAGCGGCAGCCCCGAAAGCCTGGACGCGGCCACGAAGCCAAGCGCCGTCGCCTCGTTGCCGGTGATGTTGCGGTAGCGTCCGGGCGTCAGGTTCGCCTTCGGCACGCGGTAGTGGACAGGGAAAAGCTCGGCGGTCTCGCCGAAGTTGTATCCGGCTTTCATCGATGTGATGTTGGCGTCGCGGACGGCGGGGTTGCGGGCGAACTTCTCTTCGAACCAGCGGATCGTCGGCTCCAGCGGCCGCTCGTAGAGCCAGAACATCAGACCGAGCGCGAAGGAGTTCTTCGAGCGGTCGATTTGCTTCGTGTTGAGGCCGCTATCGACGAGCGCGCGGGCGTTCATGCTGGTGATCGGCACCTCGATCACGCGGTAGCCGCTGAGCGAGCCGTCCTGGAGGGGGTTCGAGCCGTAGAGCGCCTTGCGCAGGTTTGACTCCGTGAACTCGTCGGTGTTGACGATCAGCAAACCGCCCTTGGGCAGGTCGTCGAGGTGGGCCTTGAGCGCCGCCGGGTTCATCGCGACGAGGACGTCGGGCTCGTCGCCCGGCGTGTAGATTTCGTAGCTGGAAAAGCTGACCTGGAACGAGCTGACGCCGGGGATCGAGCCCGCCGGAGCGCGGATCTCTGCCGGGAAGTCGGGGATCGTGCTGACGTCGTTGCCAAAGACCGCGGAGGTGTTGGTGAACTGCAGGCCGGCCAGTTGCATGCCGTCGCCGGAGTCGCCGGCGAAGCGGATCGTTACGCGGTCCAGTTCCTCGATCTTGTCGTGCTTAACGCCCGTCGAGTGTCCGTCTCGTTCACTCATTGCACCTACTATGCTCCTTCAGGTGTGCTCATCTTCTGGTGTGGACGGGGCGGAAGGTTCAAGACCTGCGCCGGGAAGGATTCCGCGACGAGGTTAATCACATCTTTGATGCTGAACACGGCCAGCGGCTTTCCCGTGCCCGACTCAAGGATCGGCACGTGGCGGAATTTGTGCTCCACCATCACGTTTACGGCATCACCGATCGAGTCCTCGGGCGTCAGCGTGACGGGGTCCGGCGTCATGTACTTGTCGACCGCGAGCTTGTAATCGACATCACGGGCCACAACCTTCAGCAGGAAGTCGCGCTCGGTGAGGATGCCGCGAAGCTTGCCTGCCTCGACGACCAGGATGCAGCCAACGGAATTGCGCTGGATTTCGTCGAGTGCGCTGGCGACGCTGGTGCCGCTTTCGACGACCACCGGCGGTGTCAATTTGAACGTGCTGATCCGGTCGGTCAGCATCCGGGGAGTTCCATGGAGCGCCTTAACGGTGAGACTGCGGCCGGTTCGTCTTTATCCTCGCCAGCCGGCGATAGTTGTGCTGAAATCGCCCCACTCATTACGTCTATTAATAGTATAACGCGCGGTAGCGCTCGATGGTGTGTCGATAATGTGACTTTCGCCCACAAACCGGGGCGATGGGGATCAGGAACTTCCGAAAGTGAAGAGTGGCACCCGTAGGGATCCGCCGCGGCGGAGAGCCCACTGACCTCCGCCTCGCCGCCGCAAGTGAGGAGCGAAATAGAATGGCGCGCTCGGTGAGACTCGAACTCACGACCTCCGCCTCCGCAGGGCGGCGCTCTATCCACTGAGCTACGAGCGCGCGATGGGCCGGTTGGCCCGGGTTGTCAGGCCTGGTGCCGAAGGGGGGATTTGAACCCCCACGTCCATAAGGACACTGCGCCCTGAACGCAGCGCGTCTGCCGTTCCGCCACTTCGGCGCACGGACGCCGAAACGTCCCTACGAAGAATACAGCCCGTGGCGCCAACGGGTCAATTTGACGAGCGTCTGCTCAGTACGGCATCACGAAGCGGGCGAGTGGCAGCTCTGTATCCATCTCGCAACTCACGCCGGCGATGATGTTGCGCACCGGCAGGACGTCCCACGGCGCCCCGAGCGTGAGCGAGGTCGCGGCGCGGCGCGCCTCGCTGACCTGGTAGTCGGGGTCGATCTGAACCATCTGCAGCAGGTCATGGCGCGTGCCTTCCTGCAGCGAAGGGGCCGCGCGCAGCGTGAGGACCGGGTCGAAGCGGACGAGCCCGGCGTCCACTGACTCCAGGTCCTCCAGCTTGACCTTGAGCACCTTGCCATCGTCGCTGCGGACGCGGGCGGAGACTCCCGACTTCGTCTTCTTGAGAGTGACCTCGCCCGGCACCGCCGGATAACCCCAGGTCTCCCGTAGCGCGGACAACGCCTGCGGCGAGTCCACGACCGACTGCAGCGCCAGCGCGCGGATGAAGAACCCCGCCCGGCAACCGATGTACTGTGTCGCAACGTTGAACGGCCCGACGGGACTCTTGCGATAGCTCTCGACCGTGATCACGGCATAGGGCGGCGACGAGCGGGTCAGCTTCGGCGTCAACCATTCGAGCACAGGCTCAATGTCCGTCTCATAGACGACCTTGAGGACGCGCGCCCCGGGCAATGACCACGGCGGCGGTGGATAGTACGGCGTCAACGCCGGCGTGCAGTGCGGAAGTCGGTCTTCGGAGAGACGCCCGGCGTCAGGCATGCGCGCCCTCCGCCAGCGCCCCGGACAGCAGATCCCGCAGCGCCGCATGAAACAACTCGGGCTGCTCGACGAAAGGCTCGTGACCGGCGTTCGGAATGAACTTTACGGGTGCGCCCGCGCGTTGTAGCGCCCGAGCGTCCCCAAGGAACCGTCGGTCTTGTGCGCCATAGATGCCGACCACTGGGATGGATGAGGCGATCACTTTATTGATGTCGAATGATCCGGCACCCTGCTTCATCAACGGACCGGCGCGCGCCTCGTCATATCGGATCGGACGGTTCCACATCGCGCGGATCTCGTCGACCTTCTCGCGATTGGCAACTTCGTAGCGCAGATGAAATTCGAGGCCCGCCGAGTCGCCCTTGCCCGGCCGGAGCGCCTTAAGCCAGAGCAGCCAGGACGATGGCGTCGCCATGACCCCGCGCCAGCCGCGGAACAGCGCGTCGACCAGTACAACAGCCGCTGCGCCAGCCGGATGCTGAATTGCGTATTGCACGGCAAGGATACCGCCGAAGGAGTGCCCGAGGACGATCACCCGACCGTGCCCCATGGCCAGTCGAACATCCTCTATATCTTCTGCCAGTCGCGGGATCGTATACGTTTCCGGCGGCGCGTCATCAGACTCGCCGCAACCACGCTGGTCGATGAAGCAGACTTCGTAGTCGTCGGCGAGCGGCCTCAAGTAATCTCCGAAGGATCCCTTGTCGTTCATCGGCCCGCCGTGCAGCACGTATAGCGCATGACCGTGGCCCTCTACGCGGACGGCGATGTTAACACCGTCGGACGACGCGATTCGGCGAGTTTCAGCCATCGCTACGGCATCGGGAGCGCCGACTCGCGCTCGGCAGCGGTCACAACGCTCGCCTGGATGCCGGCCTTCTCGAACGCCGGCATCACGTGCTCGGCGAAGAGGCGCAGCGAATTCAACACCTTCTCCTGCGGGATCTGCTCGGCCGCGTTGAGGATGAACACCATGCGGTCGACACCAATGTCCTGCCACATCTTGAGGTTCTTGATCACCGTTTGTGGGCTGCCGATGCCCATGCCCTCGCGGATCACACCGCCTCCGCCCGGAGCGCGCTCATCGGTTCCGGCGCGCAGTCCGAAAAGGAGCCCCGGCGTCGAATACGCGGGAGTCGGGTAGATCGAGCTGATGCCAACCAGGTGCGCGGCCAGGTACGCGAAGTTGTACGCCAGCTTCGTCCCCCAGACGCTTGCCGCCTCGTCCGTCTCGTCGACGTAGAGGAATGTGACGCAGTTGACCTGTTCGTTGACGAACTCGCCGGCCGGCTCGCAGCCCTTGATCACGCGGCGGTAGTCCTTGACGCGCTTCTCGTACTCCCCTGGCGTGCCGATCGAGACGCCGAGGCAACCGATACCCCGCTCTGCGGCCTGGATTGCCGTCTCCGGGCTGGACACCGCCACCCATAGCGGCGGGTGCGGTTTCTGCACCGGCTTCGGGATCACGGACCGTGGCGGCGACGAGAAGAACTTGCCTTCCCACGAGAATACTTCCTCGGTCCACATTTTCGGGATCGCGTGGACCGCTTCGTCCCACATCTCTTTCGTGAGGTCGGGGTCGCAGCGGAAACCGCCGAGTTCGGTCCACGTCGCGGAGCGGCCGGTGCCGAGTTCCATCCGGCCCTTCGAGATTATGTCGAGCGCAGCCGCACGCTCGGCGCAGCGGATCGGGTGGTTGAACGGCGGCAGCGCCATCATCACCCCATGACAAAGGTGGATGTTTTTCGTGCGGGCAGCAGCCGCGGCGAGGAAGACCTCCGGCGCCGAGCAGTGCGAGTACTCTTCGAGGAAGTGGTGCTCTACAGCCCACGTCTGGTCGAAGCCCAGCTCGTCGGCGAGGACCACCTGCGCGAGCGCGTTGTGGTAGACCTCGTATTCAGACTTCGCGTGCCACGGTTTGCCGACGGAAAGCTCGTGAAAGATGCCGAATTTCATGGCGCGCCCAATGTTAGCACAGCGCCTATGCCGGCTTGCGCCCTCCGTACACCACGAACATCAGGTACTTGTAGTAGCAATCGACATCGTCGAACCCTGCCTCGCGTAGCCAATCGAGTTGGTCCTGCAGACGCGCCGGCTTGTCGTACTTCGCGCGCTCCTCCACGTTCGCGAATTCTTCATCAGGCGCGCCCGCCGCCCGCGCCAGCCGTTCCCACTTGTCCCAGTACAAAGCGTCCAGCACGGTCGTCGGCGCAAGCACTTCTTCGGCGTTCACGAAGATGCCGCCCGGATTGAGCGCCGCGTGGACGCGGCGGAACGACGCGGCCTTACCCGGATCATCGAGATGATGGATCGAGAGAGCCGAGACGATCGCATCGAACCTTCCAGGCAGCGCCTCGACCGAATAGTCCGAGACCGCGATCTGAACGTTCTCCGCTCCGGCGAACCGCTCTCGCGCGCGGATCAGCATCTCATCGGATATGTCGATGAGCGTGAGGCGCGCCAGCGGGAAGCGCTCCCGCACGAACGCGGACAAGAGACCAGTTCCCGCACCGAGGTCAAGCACGTCGAAGGGGTCGCTAGCGTCGAACGGCAGCATGCGCACAGCCGTACCGTAGAAGTCGTCGAAGCAGGGGATCATGAGGCGGCGGAGGGAGTCGTAGGTCTTCGCAGCCCGGTCGAACTCCGCTTTAACGCCGGAGTTATCGGGGCTCACTTGATGACTTCGCGCTCGACCAGGTCGGCGATCTCGGCACTCGACATGCCGAGCACCTCGCCGAAGACGTAGTCGTTGTCCTGGCCCATGACCGGCGCGGCGCGCTTCACAGCGAGCGGCGTCTCCGAGAGGTGCCATGGAATGCCAGCGTGCCGCCTGACTCCGACCTCCGGGTGCTCGTGCTCGACCCAGAAGTCGCGCGCGGCGAGCTGCTCGCTCTCGATCACCTCGCGGTTGACGAGCGGCGGGTAGGCGGCGACGCCTGCAGCCTGCAACTGTTCCGTCACTTCGAAGGGGTCGCGCTCCGCCGTCCACGCCTCGATCTCAGCGTCGAGCGCGTCTTCGTTGGCCTTGCGGTCGGCCAGCGTCTTGAAGCGCGCGTCGTCCGCCAGCCCAGGTCGGCCGATCGCTTCGCACAGCGCCCGCCACTCGGCGTCATCCCCGGCGGCGATCGTGACCCAGCGGTCCTCGCCGGCGCAGCGGTAGACATTGTGCGGCGACATGTGCGGGTCATGGCTGCCGTCGCGCTCGGGCTGCGCGCCGTTCATCACCTGGTGCATGAACGCGTCGCCAAGCACAACCATGCTCGACTCCCATTGCGACATGTCGATGTACTGACCCTTGCCCGAGCGGTCGCGGTAGTAGAGAGCGGCGATCACGGCAAACGCTGCGTGCAGTCCCGCCGTCGGGTCGCCGTAAGACATGCCGACGTGCATCGGCTGCTCGCCCCGGTAGCCGGTCAGCGAAGAGAGGCCGGACATCGGCACCTGGGCCGGGCCGTACGACACGAAGCCGCTCTCCGGGCCGGTCGCGCCATAGCCGGACATGCTCATCATGATGATGTCGCCATTGACCTTGCGAAGCTCCTCGTAGCCCAGTCCGAGCTTGCCGATGACGCCGCCGGCGAAGTTCTCGACCGCAACATCGCTCACCTCGACGATGCGCTTCGCGATCGCCGCCCCCTCAGGCTTCGACAGGTCGAGCAAGATCGCGCGCTTGCCCTGGTTGTACTGGTTGAAGTAGCCGCTGCGATTGGGCCCCGGCTGCCCTCCCGGCCACGGCGGCAGCATGCGGATCGTGCAGACGCGCTTCGAGCTCTCCATGCGGATCACTTCGGCGCCCATGTGCGCGAGCTGCATCGTGCATGTCGGCCCGGCCCAGACCCAGGTAAAGTCGGCGACGCGAATGCCTTCAAGCGGTCCGGCCATCAGATGACTCCCTCCGCCTTGAGCGCTTCGATCTCCGGCGCCGACATGCCGAGGCGGCCGCCGTAGACGTCTTCGTTGTGCTGACCGAGCGTCGGGGCAGGCAGGCGGATCTCCCACGGCGTCTCGCTGAGCTTGTACGGAGCCCCAGCCTGCGTCAGCTTGCCGGCTGCCGTTTGCGAGACTTCGACGAAGAAGCCGCGCTGCTTCAGGTGTTCAGAGTCCAACAGGCTGCCGAGCGTCGAGACCGGCGCGAACGGGATGCGCTTCTCTTGCGCCGCGCGGTACAGGTCGTCGGCGTTCCACTGGCTGACCCACTCCTGCATGAACGGCCGCAGCGCGTCCCAGTTCGAGGCGCGCACGAAGCGGTTCGCCGCAACTTCCCAGGTCGCCCATTCAGGCGTCTCCATCAGCTCGACCAGCCGTTGCCACTGGTGCTCTTCGATGCAGAGCGCGAAGACCCAGGCGCCGTCCTTGCACTGGAACATGTCGATCGGGTGGATCGGCCGCTGACCCCAGCGCATCACGGTTATCTCCATGTAAGACCACGTCGCCAGCACCGATTCGAGGATCGAGGCGATACATTCCTGGATCGAGATGTCAATGTGCTGTCCCGGCCCGCCCCGCGAACGGCCGTAGACCGCGCCCATCGTCGCCAGCGCGCCGTTGACGCCGCCCTGGTAGGACGGCTGCCGCCCGTACGCCTTCAGCGGCGGCATCTCGTTGCGGCCCGGCCAGCCGTTGATCCACGTCCAGCCACCGGCGCTCTGCGTGGTCAGGTCGTATGCGTTGTAGTCCTTCTGCGGCCCCGTCAGCCCAAACGGAGTAATCGACGTCATCACGATATCGGGGTTGGCGGCGCGGATCGTCTGGTAGGTGAGGCCGATTGACTCAGCGTCAGCGGGCAGCGAGTCGTGGATCAGCACATCGGCGTTCACGGCCAGGCGCGCGAGCACATCGCGGCCCTTGGCCTGCGTTAGGTCGAGAGTGACCCCGAGCTTGTTGGTGTTCAGATAAAGAAACGTGCCGCTCTTGTCCGCGTGCGGCGTCCCACCGGGGAAGGGCCCGAGCGCGCGGTCCGGGTCGCCGCCGCGAGGAGATTCGATCTTGATGACTTCGGCGCCGAGGTCAGCCATCAGCTTCGATCCATAGGCGGCGGCGCCGCGGGTGCCGCATTCGATGACAGTGAGCCCTTCGAGGGCGCGCTCAGGCATAGCGAGACGCATCATAGGCACGCGCGCTGTCGATTGCAACGGCAGCGCGCCTCTATACTGTGCGCGATATGCCCGCCGACACCGATGCTTTGACCCGCGCTTTTGCCGAAAGGCACGGCCGCCCCGCGACGCTGATCGCCGAGGCGCCGGGGCGCGTCAACCTGATCGGCGAGCACACCGACTACAACGACGGCTTCGTCCTCCCCGCCGCGATCGACCGCACGACCGCCGTCGCCGCCGCCCCGCGCGACGACACCCGCGTCCGCGTCCATGCCGTCGACTTCGACCAGTGCGACGACTTCTCGCTGAGCGCCGCCAAGCGCCACCCGATGGGCGGCTGGCGCAACTACGTCCGCGGCGTGCTCTGGGCGCTGCTCGACCACCAGGTCCCTCTGCGCGGCGTCGACCTCTCGATCAGCAGCGACGTCCCGGCGGGCGCGGGCCTGTCGTCATCGGCAGCGCTTGAACTTGCGGTCGCCGGAGCGCTCTGCGCGGCCGCCAGCGTCGCGTTGCCGCCGCGCGAACTCGCGCTGTTATGTCAACGAGCGGAGCACATGTATGCGGGCGTCCAATGCGGGATCATGGACCAGTTCGCCTCCGCCCTCGGCGAAGCAGGACGCGCGCTGTTCCTCGACTGCCGTTCGCTCGACGTAGAACACATCCCGATTCCGGAAGACATCGCCATTGTCGTTATCGACTCAAGGGTGCCACGCGACCTCGCCGCGACGCCGTACAACCGCCGACACGGGGAGTGCACCGAAGCGGCGTCTGCGCTCGGCGTCGCGTCGCTGCGCGATGCCGACGCCACCGACATTCCGAAATTGCCAAACAAACTCCAGGGCCGCGCCCGCCACGTCATCACCGAGAACGCCCGCGTCCTCGCGGCCGTCGCCGCGCTGCGCACCGGTGACACCGCTGCGCTCGGCCGCCTGCTCGCCGAGTCGCACGCCAGTCTGCGCGACGACTTCGAAGTCTCGACGCCCGAGATCGATGCTCTGGTCGAGCTCGCCTCTGACGCCCCCGGCGTGATCGGCGCGAGGCTGACCGGCGGCGGCTTCGGCGGCGGCACCGTGAACCTCGTCGAGGCGGGTCAGACCCAGGCCCCCATCGACGCGGTCGTCTCTGCGTACAAGCAGCGCACCGGCCTCGACGCCGAGGCGCACGTCTGCCGCGCGGTCGGCGGAATGCGGGTGCGCGATGTCTGAGGTCCGCGTCGAACAGACCGGACATGGCCCGGCGATCACGAACGGGCAGATCACGGTGCGCGTGCACCTGAACAAGGGCGCGTTCGACGTGCTGGACGCCACCGGCCGCGCCGTCATCACCGACGCAGCGGTGTCGGTCTCCATCACGGACGGGCCGACGTTCACGACGCGCGGCGCCGGCCTCGAGTTCTCCGGCCCGGACGACGTCGACGACACGCAGGGCGAGGGCATCGCGCTGATGCTCGTCCGCGTGGCCGACGAGCAAGAGCCGGACCTCTCTTTCACGATCACGCTCTACAAGAACCACCCGTTCGCGATCATTCAGGGCACGGTGCAGAACACGTCCCCGGCGCCGGTCCGCGTCCGCGCGTTCCACCCACTCGACGCCGGTCGCGTCGACCTCGGCGCGCCGATGACCACCTGCCGCTTCTACAAACAGGGTTGGCAGAGCTGGTCCCCCACGCTCGTCCTCGACTGCACCGAGGACGTCCCGATGTCGCCGCCGGTCATCGGCCCCGGCACGCAGCCGGCACCGCGAGAAGGGCGCTTTACCTCCGACCTCGTCACCGCCGTCGTCGACCCGGCCTCCGGGCGCGGCGTTGTCGCCGGGTTCATCTCGACAGCGGACCAGTTCTCACAGCTCTGGCTTGACCGCGATCCTCCCGAGTTCAACGCCGCCTCGCACGCCGACGCCATCGAGGTGGCGAGGAGCGCCACGCTGTCATCGGAGCGCCTGCTGATCGATGTCAGCGACGCGCCGATCGCCGCGCTGGAGCGCTACGGCAACGCGCTGGGCCGCGAGATGGAGGCGCTGCCATTTGCCCAGACGGGCGCCCGTCTGGGCGCCTCGGTCGCCAGCGGCTGGTGCTCCTGGTACTACTACTTTCAGGGGATCAGCGAGGCCGAGGTGATGGCGAACCTCGAGTACCTCGCCGCCAATCGCGACGCGATCCCGGTAGACGTCGTCCAGATCGACGACGGCTACCAGGCCGAGATCGGCGACTGGCTCACTCCCAACGAGAAGTTCCCGCACGGCATGAAATGGCTGGCGGACGAGATCCACGCGCGCGGCTTCAAGGCCGGGCTCTGGCTGGCGCCGTTCCTCGCTGGTGCCCGCTCGCGGCTTTTCCAGGAGCACCCCGGCTGGTTCGTCAAGTACTCGACGGGCATGCCCGCGATCGCCACCGTCAACTGGAGCCAGCCGTGCTTCGCGCTCGACCTCACCCACCCCGAGGTGCAGGCCTGGCAGGCCGAAGTCTTCCGCACCATCCTCGACGACTGGGGCTACGACTACGTGAAGATCGACTTCATCTTCGCCGCCGCCGTCGAAGGCGTGCGCCACGACCCCAACATGACGCGCGCGCAGGCCTATCGCCGCGGACTCGAAATCGTCCGTGACGCCGCGGGCGAGCGTTTCGTCCTCGCCTGCGGCAACCCGATAGGCCCCAGCGTCGGTCTCGTCGACGCGGCCCGCATCGGCCCCGATGTCGCGCCCTACTGGCTCCCGCCCGGCGACCAGGGCGGCCCGCGCACCCGCCTCAGCGAGCCGTCCGCCATCAACAGCATCCGCAACACGATGACGCGCTGGTGGATGCACGGCCGCCTCTGGATGAACGACCCCGACTGCCTCCTCGTCCGCGCCACCGACACGGCCCTGGCCGGCGACGAAGTGCGCGCGCTCGCCACCGTCATCGGCCTGACCGGGGGTATGGTCCTCGACAGCGACAAGCTGCCGCCGCTGACCCCCGAGCGCCGCGACATCATCTCGCTGCTCCTGCCCGTCTACGGCAAGTCCGCGACGCCCACCGATCTCTTCGCCGCACCTGGCACCCCCGAGCGCCTCCGCCTCGACCTCCCCACCCACACCCTCCTCGCCGTCTTCAACTGGGACGACGCCCAGCGCGACGAAAGCGTCGCCCTCCCCGCCGGCGCCTGGCACGTCTTCGAGCTCTGGGCCGAGGAATACCTCGGCGTCCACAGCGACGCCCTCACCCTCCCCGTCCCGCCCCACGGCTGCCGCCTCCTCCGACTCACCCCCGACCTCGGCCGCCCGCAGGTCGTCGGCTCTACCCTCCACCTCCTCCAGGGCGCCCTCGAAATCGCCGCCGAAGACTGGGACGGCGAGAAGCTGCGCATCCACCTCCGCCCGGTCGCCAAAAAGGACGGCGTGCTGTGGATCGCCCGCGACGGCAGCGCGCGGCGCGTGGATGTCCAAGGGTTAGTGGAGGAACGAGTGGTGGAGGGGTAGAGGGGAGTGGGTAGCCGTCGCGCTCAGCGCGTAGACCACACTGTTACGCGGACAGCACGCCGAGAGCGGAAGGGACTGGTGTCAGCCGGTTGGCTCAAATCACTACTCGCCGAGAAGACGAAGGCAGCGACTGAATCCCGCGACGTTGTCCTCCAGAGTCCCAGATCCCCCTGAAGCACACGGAGGAAACTGCTCAGACCGAGAGTACCCGCACATGCCAGTGGCATCTTCGGGTGTGTCCTCGTGGAACATCTGGATCACAAGCGTCTCGCAATCGTCCTCCAAGGAGAAGAATGCCGGAAGTATCTCTTCGCCTGGTTCCTCAACCTTCAACCACTGCATTGCTTCCCAATACCTTGCGACGCGGGCAGTTGCGACGTCTCCTATCAAGACAGTGAACATCTGGCATGCCACGGGATCGGGATCCCCGTCGATATCGCATGATTCGGCAATCACGCTAAGGGGCAATTCGGTCTCAGGCACAATCACGTTTTCATAGTGCTCCCTTAGTCGCACGGCCGGTGATTCTTCATCCTCGTTTCCCGATGAGCAACTCACGGAGATAGCCACAAAGATCGAAATCATCGCGATCATCGGTATTCTCATGGCGCTTCTCCCTTCGCGCTTCCAGCGCAGCGATCGGAACAATATACTGACCAGAGAATGTTACTGACCCTGGTGCACTCAGCGTCGCGCAGTGGCATTGTACGCGCGGTCGGCGTACTGAGCGCGCTGTGCTGTGTAGCCGCGTGCGGCGGGGGCGAGGAGACGCCAGGGAACACCGCTCAGTCGTCCTCACCTCAGGAGAATGCTGCCTCATCGTGCGGCTCTGGCCGTATGTCGGGTAACGCTGATCAGCTTCGAACTTTGGTCGAGGACAGCACGCGCGACTATTTCGCAGAGTGGGCGCCAGACGGGCCACAGGTGTCCACCGAGGTGGCGGACGTAGACTACCTGGACGCCGTGCAGCCAGAGTTATTCCTCGGCGGCTGGATAGCCGTGTATCAGCAGGGGAACATCGCCACCGACGTAGAGTTCGCATTCGTTGGAGCGCAGGTGCTAGTTTTCGCCGACGATGAAACTGCTGGTTTGGCGTTCCACAATCCGGACGCCGACGTAGCCGGCGCTGAAGAACTCCCAGATGTCAGGCAAATCGGCGATGAGACGTCAGGAGTACGGTATGGGGACGAACTGCAGGAATTGATCCTCAGTTTCCGCGCCGGATCAACACGGGTAGTTCTGAACTGGAACGCCACTCCGGCCTTTGCAAACGAACAAGACTTCGGGCTGATGGAAGACATTGCCTCAGGTTTGTGTGGCGCGATAGCCGCGTCAAGCGACGACACGTAGGCGCCCGGATCACTCGAGGTCGGCCAAAGGAGCGCCCTTGTGGAGCCGCACAAACTAAAGCGTTGGAGAATTCCCACGACGTCCGGCGGCGCCTGGTTCTACACGTGCGCGCGTCCTGGTAGATCCAAAGGCAATAACCAATGCGTATCCGATGACCTTGTGCACAAATGGGTCAACGGCCTCCCAGGGCCCAACACAGCCGTTGTTTCTCTTCTTGGATGCAAGGAAGACGGCATGAGTGAATTCGTCTTCTACTCGTTTCGAAGCGCATTCGATGCGCAACGTGGCCGTCGCCTGTCGCTTCAGGAGTGGCTCGATCGCTTCCACTCTGGCAAGTCGATTACTGTCACCGAGCATCCAACAGTCGACTATAAGGAGATTCCAGAAGACGTGCTGGCTGTTATATCGGCGGACATTGTGCTTTTGGCGGCTCAGGGGCGAACTGTGGTCCTCATGGACTCCGGCGGAATGGAGCGAACGGGCGCTGTATGCAGGCACATGGCCGCCAAGGAAGACAGCCGCACTCTCTGACCTCTGGAGAGCCCGCGAGGAGGATCGGCTGGTGGAGTGGTAGCGGCCCACCCGCTCCGATACGCCTTTGTACTCTCCGCCCGACCGCGGTTTATCGCCCCGTTAGCGTAGCGACGTTACCTTCCCTACATGGACATCGCCGACACCCGGACCAGCGGCTCGCCGACCGGATGCTCGGGGAGAGCCCGCCCGGCGCTCGTGGCGGCGCAGGACGTCGCCCATCAACCCGCCCTCCGGCGTGACTGCAGCTTCTCGAGCAGTGCGGCGCCAGTCGGTTCGACGTCAAATCCCTCCGGGAAAGGGGGACGCGGCGGCTCGCCGATGCCAATCAGGGCCTGCGGGTGCTGGTAGTAAGCCGGGTATACGTACCGCAGCAGGCCCATCATGAAGAAGGGGTGGGCCGAGAGCTGCGCTTCGACCAGCTTCGTCCCGGCTTCCGGCGTCATTCCTGGGAGTCCACCCGGGTGCTGGGAGCGCGCGGCTGCCCGCACCGCCTGCAGCCCAGCCTCGACGATCGGGCCCAGCAACGGATCGGCCTGGAGCGCTAGGGCCACCCCGGGTGATAGGCCGAGGGCGCCGGCGCCCGGAAGGCTGCCGGAGGCGTTCGGGGGAATCACGAGGTCCAGGAGCGCGTCCATGAACTCCCGGTCGGTCAGAGCTGCGGATGATTCAGTCATGCCGGATCGAAGAGTGTTGCAAGGTTTTTCTTGATGCTGTCAGCGACGTAGAGCGCGAGCGCCTGGATCGTCGAAGTGGGATTGACCCCGCCCGCGGTCACGAAGATGCTACCGTCCACAATGAACAGGTTCTTGACGTCATGCGCTTGCCCTCGCTCGTTGACCACCGAGGTCTTCGGGTCGTGGCCCATCCGCGCAGTACCCATCAGGTGCCAGCCCGCTTCGCGGACCAACGGCATCGCAGCCGTCTCAACAGCGCCCGCAGCCGTGAGCGCTTCTGTCGCGCGTTCCACCGCGTGCGACAGCATCTTCTGGCTGTTGTCGCTTAGCCGGTACGTGATCTTCGGGGCGGGAATCCCGTGCGCATCCGTGAGCTCCGGGTCGAGGGTGACGGTATTGGCTTCGTCTGCCAGGTCCTCTGTGATGCCGAGCAACGTAGCCGTGTGATCGTAGGTCCGGGCGAACGCCGAGTGGTGGTCTGCGCCCCAGGGGACCAGGCCGTGGACCATTCCCCACAGCGCGGTCTGCGCCGGCCCGAAGCCCCGTACGGCTTCGAACGAATACCCCCGCACGAACCCTCGCGAGTGGTCAGTCCGGTAGAACTCGTGGCTCCAGAACGAGCAACCCACGGGTCCGCGCCGGCCGCGGAGTGGTTCCTCGAAGACTCCCGTGACCATTGCGTACGGGTGAAACATCAGGTTCTTGCCGACGAGGCCGCTGCTGTTTGCCAGGCCGTCGGGGTGGTGCCTGTTTTTCGAGTTGAGCAGCAACCGCGGTGTACCGATGCCGTTGCAGGCCACGACCACGATTTCCGCCTTCTGCTCTTGAAGCTCGCCATCTGCATCGTAGTAAAGGACTCCGTCCGCCATCCCGTCTGGCCGCACGGTTATCTCGCGCACGCGGCAGCCGGTGCGCAACTGGACGCCCTTCCGTTGCGCGGCGGGCCAGTACGTGATGTCTGTGCTGGCCTTCGCGCCTTGCGCGCAGCCGGTCAGGCACGGCCCGAGGTTTATGCATGGGGCTCGCCCCTCATATTCCCGCGACAGGATGGCGCTGTCCGAAGGCCACCAGTGCCAGCCGAGCTTCTCGAAGCCGGAGGCCAGCATGTTCCCTGTCTTTCCGAGTGGCAGCGGCGGCAACGGCGGCTCGTGATACGGGTACGCGGGGTCGCCCGCCAGCCCCGACACGCCCATCATCCGATCATTCAGGGAGAAGTAGGGCTCGAGCGTCTGGTAGTCGATCGGCCAGTCCTCGCCCACTCCGTCCTCGGTCTTCGTTCGAAAATCGCCAGGCGTGAGCCGTGGGAAATGCGCCGCCCAGAGGATTGTGCTCCCGCCCACGGCGTTGAACATCAGGGGCGAGATTGCCGAGTCTTGCTCGTTGACGGGGTAGTCGGCAGCCAGCCTGCGCACGTTCGGGCTCGTTGAGTAGTCCGCCATCCCGCGCGATTCCCAGTCCAGCCCGTTGCTCGGGTAGTCCTGCTGCCTCATCCATGGGCCCTGGTCAAGGCACAGGACGCTCGTGCCAACGTCGGCGATGCTCCAGGCGAATGCCGCGCCGGAGGCACCGGCGCCGATCACCAGCACACCTACCGGCTCGTTCAGCATGACAACATCCTACAAGGAGACGCCGCGCCGAGCGATCAGAGACGGCTGGTCACCCCAATCACTACACGCAGATCCCTGCGGTCACATCGCCTGTGCCGCTGCCCCCAACCGGAAACATTTCGTCCCCGTGACAATCGCATCAACTTTGGTCCGGGCGCGGCCGCCCGCGTCTGGCGACCGCTTGACGCGGTGGGCCGGCGGTGGCACCATCCCCGAATCCACGCTGATTCATGGGGGAGGAGGATGTGATGTGGCGTGCCCCTCTCGCGCATGACGAGCGCTGGCCGGACGGCGGCATGAGCGTGAACCCACCTTGTCGGCCTCTGTTGGCCGTGTCGTGGAACGCCCCACAGCCGATCCGGAAGCTGCCCGATTACCGACGGCTGTCGGCTCAACTACAAGGGGGACGACACAGGCATTCCCCGCGCTCCTCGGGCCCACGGGGATTCGCGGGGAGGAGGACGTGATGCGACACATCCCGCTCGCACACACCGCGCGCCAGTCGGACAACGACCTGGTGGAGGTACAGCCACACCGCTGGGCGCTGAGCTTCTGGGCGCGCGCCTACCGGCGTCTCGCCAAGAGGTGGGACATCGACTGGCACATCCGCGCTTTCTGCCGCCCGTTCACCGTCGAAGGCCGCGAGAACCTCGCTCAGCTCGGCAACCCGGCGCTGATCATCGCCAACCACACCAGCCATTTCGACGCCGTGGTCGCGCTTTCGGTGCTTCCAGAGCGACTCCAGCGGCGCACGGCGATCGTCGCCGCAGCCGACCGTATGTACCGGGAGCGAATCAAAGGTATGCTGCACTCGCTGCGCTACAACGCCTTCCCGATCACCCGCGGCGGCGGCCGCGAAGCGCTTGCTTACTCGCAGTGGCTGCTCGGCAACGGCTGGTCCCTGCTGATCTTCCCCGAGGGGAAGCGCTCGCGCACCGGCGACCTCCTGCCGTTCCACCCCGGCCCGGCTATTCTCGCGCTCGGCCAGCGAGTCCCGGTTGCGCCGCTCTACATCCGCGGCGCGATCGACATCCTGCCTGCGGGACAGCATAGGTCGAAGCCGGCGCCGGTCCACGTCAACATCGGCAGGCCGCTCTGGTTCGCGGAAGGCACGCCGGTCGCGGACGCGCGGCAGGCGATGGAAGACGCGGTCAGGAGCTTAATGCCCGGCGCGTCGACCGAGGACGAGGCGCGCGAACTCGTGCTCGCGCATCGGGCCTAAGCGCCGGGAGTCCCTTCGAACAAAAACACCCGCGCCGGCGCCCCGTCGGCGCCCGCCACCGGCAGCGGCGCGCAGACCAGGAAGTACTCGCCCGGCGGGACGAGCCGCAGGTCGAGCCCTTCGAGGATGACGGCGTTGGCGGCCAGCAGCGCGTGGTGGACGCCGTGGGTCGGTGAGCGGAAGCGCTCGATCGACATGTAGTCGATGCCGACGAGGACAACGCCGCGCTCGACCAGCCAGGGACCAGCGTCCTCGGCCAGGCCGATGAACTCGGCGTGGAAAGTGGTGTCATCCCAGAAGCGGCCGTTCTTCGTCTTGATCAGGAGGCGGGACGTGCCAGCCGGGATGCCGGCCGCCGCGAGGTCCGCCGCCGAGATGTGCTCGTCGCCGCCGTACCCCATGACGTAACAGGGCCCGACGAGGTACTCCAGCGGCATCTGCTCAACTGTGACACCGTTGTCGAGGAAGTGGTGGGGCGCGTCGACGTGCGTGCCGGTGTGCGAGCCCAGCGACAGCGCACTGACGTTCGCCGACTTGCCTTCGGTGATCAGCGAGTGGAAGTCGAGTTCGGGGCCGGGCTCTTCGCCGGCGTAGGTCACCATCCCCTGCTTGAGTGGTACAGTCACGTCGTAAATCCGCATCTCGCTCCTCCTGTCGTGCCATTATGCCGAGCGAGCGGCGGCCGGTGCTATGCTGGCGGCATGGCGAAACCGGAGCTGTACACCGAACAGCAGATCGAGACGGGACTCGCCACGCTTGACGGCTGGGAGCTGCGCAAGGGCCGGCTGCGCAAGCAGTACACCTTCCGCACGTTCCTGCGGGCGATCACCTTCGTCAACTCCGTGGCCTACCTGGCTGAGGGCGCCGGCCATCACCCGGACATCACGATCAACTACAACAAGGTCACCCTGCGCCTGATCACGCACAGCGAAGGCGGCCTGACGGACCGCGACTTCGCCCTGGCGACGGACATCGACGCTAAGTTGGCGTCGAAGTTGATTAACTCGCCCGGCGACGAACCGAAGCCGCCCGCGTAACCGACGGCTGAACGCCGGACAAAAAAATGCCCCGGAGCTGGATCGGCTGCTTCCAGGTCTCACCGAGTCGCCCCGGCCAGTCCCTTGGTTCACCGCTCCGTGCTCTGGAGCAGACTTAGTGTCCTCTAGCCGGGATAAGGTGTCAATAGATAAACGGGGAATGTTGGGCCGAGTTTGTCCCTTATCGAAGCGGCTAAGGGAGCAGGTCGTGCTTCAGCGTGCCGATGAACGGCAGGTTGCGGAAGCGCTGGTGGAAGTCCAGCCCGTAGCCGACGACGAACTCGTCGGGGATCTCGAACCCCACGTACTCCAGCGGCACGTCGATCAACCGGCGCGCCCGCTTGTCAAGCAAAGTGCAGACTTTGACCGAAGCCGGGCGCTTCGTCTGCAAGTAGTCGACTATGTGGTTCAGGGTCATGCCGGTGTCGACGATGTCCTCGACGAGGATCACATCGCGCCCCTTGATGTTGATGTCGAGGTCCTTCTGGATGCGCACAGCAGCCTGGCCGGTGCCGTCGTAGGAGGAGACCGCCATCAGGTCGACGTTGGTCGGCACCGAGATGTGGCGCATCAGGTCGGCGATGAAGCAGATGACGCCGCGGAGGACGCCGACGAGCACCGGCTCGCGGCCGGCATAGTCGCGGCTGATCTGGACACCCAGCTCGGCGACCCGCTGCTGGATCTTCGTCGCGGTGAAGAGGACGTGGTCAACGTCGGGCACCTGCGACGGCGACAGCGGGCCGTAACCGT
The DNA here is from genome assembly GCA_040882565.1 of Dehalococcoidia bacterium. Lineage (GTDB taxonomy): Bacteria > Chloroflexota > Dehalococcoidia > SM23-28-2 > RBG-16-64-32 > CF-162. Next base: position 14,886 of record JBBEAZ010000012.1, on the reverse strand, counting down.
ACTTCGCGAGCAGGCGCAGGTAGTCCCGCTTCTTGAGCATCATGATCTTGGTGTCGGGGTACAGCTCCTGGATCTCGCGCATCTTGCGGTTCTTCTCGGCGGTCAGGCCCGACTTGAGGGTCGTCAACTCGACGAAGAGATCGAGGTCCGGGAGGTAGAAGTCGGGCGTGAACGCCTCGGTGACGTGTCCCTTCTCCCAGCGCAGCGGGAACGAGCGCGGCTCGTAGATCCACTGGATGCCGTAGAAGTCGAGGATGCGCGCAAACTCGTACTCAGCGTTGTGCGCGAACGGAGCGGGCACGTCGATTGGCGTGCCGGTAACGGGGATCCGCGCACGAATTTCCGTCACGGAGATGCCGCGCGCGGGCGCAACGTCATCGTAGGCCTCGGTAGGCTCCGGCTGACGCGCCCCGCCACCCCGGCGCGTGCGTGTCGGCGTCTTCGTCGCGGTGGCTTCGGGCGCTACGTCGAACGGGGTGGCCTGAGCGTCGGTATCGGGCGCCACGACGGGCGTCTTCTTGCGGTGCTTGACGCCGCCTCGCGTCCGCGTTCGTGGTTTCTTGACCGGCGCTTCCGCCTCGACTTCGGCAACCGGCGCGGCGGCGACCTCGGGCGCCTGAACCGGCGTGCGCTTGCGGTGCTTGACGCCGCCCCGGGAGCGCGTCCGTGTCTTGGTCGCAGTGGCGTCCGCTTCGGCGGTCTCGAACGTCCGCGGCGCGGGTTCGTTCATCGCGGTATCGACGGGCGCCGGCTGCAGCGCCTCGGCTGTAGCCGAACGGCGACGGTGACGGTGGCCGCCGGAACGCCGGCGGCGGACAGGGGTCTCGGTCGGAGAATCGGTGGTGTCAGGGACGATGGCTCGACGGCGGATTCGCTGCGGAGCGGTCGTTCCGTCGATCAGCGGTTGAGGGGCATCTGGCGCGTCTGCCATCTGCCGTTATTGTAATGAAGCGGCTGTGGTAAATGCTATGGCTTTTTGCTAATTCTTATCCACATATGTTGATTCTTGCGGCCGATCGCGCCTCGCGGTTACCTTAGCGGCATGCCCTTCGCTCCGATCAACGGCATCGAACTCTACTACGAGGAGTACGGCCGCGGCTTCCCTCTGGTGCTCGCGCACGGCGCCGGCGGCAACCACCTGAGCTGGTGGCAGCAGGTACCGGCGCTCTCGCGCCATTTCCGCTGTATCACATACGACCATCGCGGTTGGGGCCTCTCCCACGACACCGGGGACGTAGGCCCCGAGTCGTTCGTCGCCGACCTCGCCGCCCTGCTCGATCATCTCGAAATCGAAGCCGCCGTCCTGGCCGGACAGTCGATGGGCGGCCTCAGTTGCCTCGGCGTGGCGCTGGCACAGCCGGAGCGAGTGCGCGGCCTGCTGATGGCGAACACGTTCGCCGGCATGCGGCGCGAGGTCTGGCTCGCCGCCCCCGACGACAAGCGCGAGGCGGTGCGCGCCGTCTGGGACCGCCGCCGCGCCGACGGCATCAAACGAGCGCTGGCGCCGGAGTTCTCACGCCTGCACAAGGACCGCACGTTCCTCTACAAGCAGATCCGCATCCTGAACGAGGCCGGGCCCAACCGCCTCGACTCCACGCGACAGGTGCAACGGCTGCGGGCGCTCGAGCGGACGCCGGAAACGGGCGCGACGCTGGAACGGCTGGCGGCGATGCCGATGCCCGTCCTCTTCCTGGGTGGTGAGCACGATGAGGTGATGCCTGTCTCGCTGATGGAGATCGCCCACTCGCTGATACCGGACTCACAGTTTGTGGTGGTTCCGGGCGCCGGACATTCCGTCTACTTCGAAGCTCCGGAGATCTTCAACCACGTAGCTCTTGAGTTTTTCCAATCCTGCCCGAATGTAACGTTTAGATAGGATTGCAGGTTCTAGTCAGTAAGCGACCGTGGTATAACGCACCCCGGAGTTTGGCCGCAATGAACGATGAACAAACCGCTATGAAAGAAGAGAACGTGGGCGACTTCGGCGACGGGCCGACGAACAAACCGCTGCCCTGGAACGTGGAGAGATATTTGAACCAGGACAAGATCAGGACGATCCACTACGGCATCGGGGCCATTGGCTCCGAGGTCGTACGCGCCGTCCTCAACAACCCTGAGGTCGAGATCGTCGCCGCGATCGACGCCCACCCTTCGAAGTCCGGCCGCGACCTGGGCGAGGCCGCCGGCATCGGCCACACGCTCGGCATTCCCGTGCAATACGAGGTCGAGCCCGTACTCAAGGACATTTACGCTGACGTCATCATCCACACCACCGGTTCGTCGCTGACAGAGGTCTACCCCCAGCTCCTGGCGATCGTCGCCGCGGAGAAGAGCGTCATCTCAACCTGTGAGGAGCTGGCGTTTCCGTGGGTGCGCTATCCCGAGATCTCGCACAAGCTCGACCGCAAGGCCCGTGAAAGCGGCGTCCGCGTGCTGGGCACCGGCGTTAACCCCGGATTCGTGATGGACATGCTGCCACTGATGATGCTAACCGCCTGCCAGCAGGTGAAGTCGATCCGCGTCGAGCGCATCGTCGACATCAGCCAGCGGCGCATCCAGCTTCAGCGCAAGGCGGGCGTCAGCCTCAGTCCGCATGGCTTCCAGAGGGGCGCCACGGACGGCGCCATCGGCCACATCGGCCTGCGCGAGTCCGTCTTCATGATCGCCGACACGCTGGGCTGGAAGCTCGAAGACGTCACCGAAACGCTCGAGCCGGTCCTTGCGCAGGAACGCAGGAAGACCGAGTACTACTCGGTCGAGAAGGGCTACGCGCTCGGCCTGCGCCAGTCGGCACGCGGCATCATGGGCGGCCACGAAGTGATCCGCCTGGACCTCGAAATGTCGATCGGCGCGCGCGAACCGCGAGACACCATCGAGATCGACGCCCACCCGCCGATACGGGTCATCCTCCCCGGCGGTATCCAGGGGGACGTCGCGACCGCCTCGATCGTCGCCAACTGTGTGCCGGCCATCGCCCGCAGCCGGATGGTCGGGCTGCTGACTATGCGCGACTTCCCGCTGCTGCCGTACTATCGGCCGAAGCCCGTCGCCCGCGAGTTCGAGTAGCCTTCGCCGCTTCCGGCTGCGCGGTACAACCCCCGGCTATTCGCACCTGATTGACGCGAGCGCCCCTTGCCGAACTACACCCTGTCTGGCGCTTGACCCCGCAAGAGCGAGTCCGGACAATCGTCTAAACGGCCCGGCTCATCCGACTGGGGACACGCATGAAATTCGCCGGCGTGCTTGCGACAGCACTCGCAGCCCTGCTCCTGATCGCCGCCTGCGGCGGTGACGATGACGATACCCCCAGCGACGAGGGCGGCGACACCACCCCGGCGCTCACCGAGAACGACCTCGCGGAGTCGATGCTCCTGACGCCGACCGACCTCCTTGGTGACTGGGACTACTCGCCCCCGGACGATGACGACGAGCCAAACCCGCTCGACGAATGCGATCCCGGCGAACCGTCCGGACTCACCGGCAAGGCGGATGGCGGCGACTTCTCGCAGCACGGCACCGACACCATCTGGGAAGACATTCGCATTTTCGAAGACGCCGATGCTCTCCTTGCCAGTCTGGAAGACACCGATGAAGTCGCGGACTGCGTCGAGCGCATCATTGAAGACGGCGAACTCGATACGGACGACGCGCAGTACTCAAACTTCGCCTTTCAGGAACTCGATGACCCACGCGACTTTGGCGACGAGACGCGCGCCTACCGGATGTCCTTTCACGTCGTCGCCACAAACGAGGACGGCGACGAGGAGGAAGGCGACGTCTTCCTGGACCTCATCTATGTTGCGGTCGACCGGTACGGCTTCCGTATCTCCGCCTCCGAAGTCTTCGAGCCGTACCCGGACGACGAACTGGCCGACATCGTCGAGATTGCCGAAGAGAAGGTCCGCTCGGTCTTGGGAGGCGACAGCGACGACGATGATCGAGCGTCACCCACCCCCGACGAAGACGAGACCGAACCGCCGGTCGAGGACGACGAACCGCCCTCCGGCGCCGGTTCATCGCAGGAAGACCCGGTACCGTTTGGCGATAGCGGCGTCATAAACGGCCGCGCCGATGTGCGGGTGCTCACGGTCGAATTCGACGCAGAGGAGATCGTGCTGGCGGAGGATTCAACGAACGTGGCGACGGCGGACAAGAACATGGTCCTGATGAAGATCGAGATAACGAACGTGGGCGACGAGGACCTCGACGTGTTCTTTGACCTCTTCTACAACCTGATCGGCGACAAAGGCACGCCCTACAACGAGTTCGATCCTTCATGCGGACTCGTGCCCGATGAGATCGAAGGGGTCCTCGAGACCGGCGAGAGCACCGAGGGCTCAGTCTGCGTGCAAGCCGATGAGGACGACAGCGACCTTGTGCTCCTCCTCGAGATGTTCGGTGACGACGTCGACGAGGAAGTGCTCTACCTGGCCCTGGAGTAGGCGCACGCGCAGATGCCTGACTCGATTCTCGACACGTACCGCCGGACGCACGCTGGGTCCGCGGCCCTGTACGAGGAGTCGTCGCGCATCTTCCCGTCCGGGGTCACGCACGACCTCCGTTACGTGACCCCGTTCCCGATCTTCATCGAAAGCGCACGCGCCGCCCGCAAGTGGGACGTCGACGGCAACGAGTACGTGGACCACGTGATGGGGCACGGCGCGCTCCTCATGGGCCACGCCCACCCGGACATCACAGCCGCCATCGTCGAACAGGTGAAAAAGGGCACGCACTACGGCGCCAACCACCGGGGCGAGCTTGAATGGGGCGGTCTGGTGCAAGAACTCGTGCCCTCCGCCGAAGAGGTGCGCTTCACGAGCTCCGGCACCGAGGCCACGCTGATGGCGATCCGCCTCGCCCGCGCCTACACCGGCCGCGACCGCGTCCTCAAGTTCGACTACAACTTCCACGGCTGGCACGACGCAGTGGCCGGCTCCCGCGCTCCCGAAGCCGAGAACCCGGAGTCATCGGGCGTGCCACAGGCGACCATGAGCAATACCGTCAGCGTCCGGCAGGGCGACCTTGCCGCCGTTGCAGAGCGCCTCGCCAGCGGCGACTTCGCCGCCGTGATCCTCGAGCCGACCGGCGCGTCCTACGGCAAGTTGCCGTTGAACCCGGCGTTCCTCGCGGACCTTCGTGAAGTCACGGCGAAGCACAACACGGTGCTGATCTTCGACGAGGTCGTGACCGGCTTCCGCGTCTCGCCCGGCGGCACCCAGGCACGCTACGGCGTGACGCCGGACCTGACGACGCTGGCCAAGATCCTGGCCGGCGGGATGCCGGGCGGCGCCGTCTGCGGCCGCGCCGACATCATCTCGATGATCGAGTTCCGCGACGACGGCCCGTGGAACGCCCGCAAGCGCGTCCAGCACCCCGGCACCTTCAACGCGAATCCAGTCTCAGCGGCCGCCGGCTCAGCGATGCTGCGCCTCGTCGCCACCGGCGAGCCCAACCGTCACGCCGACGCCCTCAACGAGCGCCTCATACACGGGCTGAACACCGTGCTTGACGGCGCTGGAGTCCCGGGCGCGGCCTACGGACTCGCGAGCTACTTCCACATCACGCTCAGCCACGACGTGGCGCGGCCAACGAACGGTATCGAATGGACGGGCGAGGGCACACCGCCGCGCATGGAAGCGAAACTCAACGGCGCCCTCAAACGGGCGATGCTCAACCACGGCGTCGACCTCATGGGCGGCAGCGGCGGCTTCACCAGCGGCGTCCACACGGACCACGACATCGACGGCACGATCGCGGCGCTCGAGGCGTCGGTGAGCGAGATGCGCGCCGAGGGACTGCTCTAGCCGCCTGCCAATAAGCCCGCCAACTCAGTGCTCGCGTCCCGCATTCCGTCCAGTACCGCCTGTCGCTCGTCGCCTTCCATCAGCCGCGGCTGCGCGTAGTTCTCGATCAGCGTCGGCGTGTACTCGACGCCGATCAGGGTGTCGTCGTAGAAGGTGTACTTGCCGATGACGCCGACGCGGGTCTCGTAGCTCCACATCTGGTCGAAGATGTAGTTGCCGTGCGCGTAGGTGATGTACTTGCCCTTGTAGATCTCGACTGCCTGCACCCAGTGCGGGTGATTGCCAATGACGAGGTCAGCGCCGGAGTCGATCGCCAGGTGGCCGATTTCGACGGGGTCGTCCTCAGCCACGCCCGGCGCGACCGTCGGCAGGCTCACGTACTCCGCGCCCCAGTGGTAAGCGACGGCGAGCACGTCGACCTGCGGCCGCAGTGCTTCGATCTGAGCGACCATCGCCTCGCGGTCGATCGTCTCGATCACGCCGTTGAAGGCGATGAACCCGAAGGTCAGTCCCCGCACCTCAACGATCGCCGGCGTCACGCGGTCCGCCCATTTGAGGCCGGCGGCGTTGAGATGGTCGTGCGTTTCGTCGATGCCCTCCTGTCCGTAGTTGCCGATGTGGTTGTTCTCCATCGTCACGACGTCAACGCCAGCGGCGAGCAGTGCGGCCGTGAAGCCGGGCCGGCCGCAGAACGTGAAACCTTCAGTCGTGATGGGGCAGTAGCTGACGAGCGGCGCTTCGAGGTTGATCACGGTCAGGTCAGCGTCCGCGACGACCTGCGATGTCTTGTCGACCGTGTACAGGAAGTTGTCGCCCTCCTGCCGGATGATGTAGTCCGTGTAGCGCGCCGGGATCACGTCGCCGGTCGCGATCAACGTCCGTACGCGCGACGGATCGAGCCCGTAGCCCGAGAGGTCGCGCGGTGGGAATACATCTGTCAGCGCCAGCGGCGGCGGCAAGTTTGGCGTCGGCGCAGGCGTCTGGCCCCGCGGAGTCGAGGCGGCGCCCACGGTCTCGCCGGGCGGCGGGTTGACGAGCGGATCGTCGGCGCTACCACCGTCGTCGTCGCTGACGCAGGCCGCCAGCACAAGCACCAGTGCGAACGAGGCCGCGAGGAAGCGCAACATCACGTGTAGTATATGGACGGTGCGCGAGCACCGGATAGCACATGGATTTTCGATTCTCGCCCGAAGAAGAAGCGTTCCGCGATGAGATCCGCGGCTTCCTCCGCGCCGAGCTGCCGGCCGGTTGGTCCGACAGCGGCGGCGCCAGCGGTTTCGGGGAAGCGAGTGGCGACCGCTATGAGTTCCTGCGCGGCTTCCAGCGCAAGCTTTCCGCCAAGGGCTGGCTGACGCTGGGCTGGCCGAAGGAACACGGCGGAATGGCTGCCGGGCACATGATGCAGGTCATCTACGCCGAGGAGATGTCCTACAACCGCGCCCCTACGCAGGTCGGCGTCGGCCCAGACCGCGTAGGCCCGACGATCATCCTCGCCGGCACGGATGCCCAGCGGGCCCAGCATCTGCCCGGCATCGCGGGTGCCGAGACCGTCTGGTGCCAGGGCTTTAGCGAGCCCGGCTCCGGCTCCGACCTCGCGTCGCTCCAGACCCGCGCGGTGCTCGACGGCGACTACTTCGTCGTCACCGGCCAGAAGATCTGGACTTCGCTGGCGCACAAGGCCGACTGGTGCATCCTCCTCGTGCGGACTGACCCGGACGCCCCGAAGCACAAGGGCATCAGCTACCTGCTGATGGATATGCGCCTGCCGGGCATCGAAGTGCGGCCGCTGATCGACCTGACCGGCCGCCACACCTTCAACGAGATCTTCATGGACAACGTCCGCATCCCGCGTGACTGCCTCGTCGGCGAGCTGAACCAGGGCTGGTACATCGCCGCCGCCACGCTGGACTTCGAGCGCTCCGGCATCAACCGGGTCGTCGCCGGCAGCCGCATCTACGAAGAACTGGTCATGCACTGCCGCCCAACATCGGTAGCCACCAACCGCCCCGGCGTCGCCGCCAAACTCGCCGAGCTGGGCCTGGAGTTCCAGATCGGGCGCTTGCTCGCGTACCGCGTCGCCTCGATGCAAGCGCGCGGCGAAGTGCCGAACGCGGAGGCTTCGCTCTCAAAGGTGTTCGGCTCGGAGCTGCAGCAGCGGCTGGCGGACGCCGCGCTCAACATCACCGGCCTCGCCGGACAGCTCACCGCGGGGAGCGCCGCGGCGCCGCTCGGTGGGCGCCTGCAGGAATACTACCTTTCGACGGCGGGCCTGACGATCGCCGCGGGCACCAGCGAGATCCAGCGCAACATCATCGCCGGCCGTGGCCTCGGCCTGCCGCGGGGCTAACGCTGCATTTCGACTCAGTTCCACCGCTCGCGGCGCCCGAGCCGCCGAAACGCACGACACCATTCACGCATCTCGCCCTGGTCCTGTTGGCGATCAGCTTCGGCGGGCTCGGCATTCTCGGCGCGATCATCACGGAGTTGGGCTCCGGTGGCTACCTGCTCGTGATCTTCATCGGCGCGCCCGTCATCGAGGAGATCTTCAAGCCACTCGGTGTCTACCTCGGCCAGGTGTGGTTCCCGCAGGCGCTCCGCAGTCGCCTGTACACAGCTTTCCTCTCCGCCCTCGGCGGTATTACCTTCGGCCTGATCGAGAGCTGGATCTACGTCAACATCTACGTAGACAACCCCTCAGAGCACTACGAACAGTTCCGCTACACCGTGCCAGTCGCCTTGCACGCGACGGCAAGCTTCATCGTCGGCCTCGGTATTACCCGTGCTGTCGTAGAATGGGTGAACGGCCGCGGCAGGCTGCCAAGATCGACTCGCCGGTTCTACGTCGGCGGCGTCGTCCTTCATTCGTTCTACAACACAGGCGCCGTGCTCTTGTCCGTATTCGGCGTGCTCGACGACTTCTAGGAGAGACGATGGACGTACAGACGACGACTCACCACTGCCCGATCTGCGACGCCGACGTCGAGATTCCCGTTGACCTATTCGGCGGCATGGCCCAGATGCCGAAGGTCGTCGCGCGCGCCTTCAAGGAGCCCCACGCGATGGGCGGCGGCGAGGGGTGGACGCCGCACGGGGTCGTCGCCCACCTCGCCGACATCGAGGTCACGCTGGGCTGGCGCATCCGACAGGTGCTGGCTGAGGACGCGCCGCAGCTCCAGCCGTTCGACCAGGACCGCTGGGCGGACGCCCTCGAGTACAAAGAGCGCGACCTCGCGACGTCACTCGCCGCTTACGGCGCGAACCGCCAGCTCAACCTCGAAATCCTGCGCCGCGCCGGCGACGCCGGCTTGGAGCGCCTCTACCGCCATCCCGAGTTCGGCGAGCGCCCCATCCGCACCCTCGTCGAGCACATCGCGGACCACGACCTCGCCCACCTCCGCCAGATCCAGGGCGCATAGCGGTGGCGGCGGCGGAGTATCGCTTCGAGACGCGCCGGGTGCAGTGCCCCAACTGCGGCGAAGCCGACGAGCCGCTTGACGTCATGGGCGCCCTCACGGCGGCACCCGAGTTGATCACCGCAGCTCTGCACGATTCCAGATCCACGGCAAACGACGGCTGGACGCCACAGGAGGTAGCCGCCCACCTGGCGGACACTGAAGTCTTCCGCGGCATGCGCTTCCGCCGAATCATCGCCGAGGACAATCCGGCTATCGAGCGCATCGACGGGGAAGTCTGGGCCGCCGCGCTCTACTACAGCCAGAGAGATGTGGCGACCTCGTTCGCAACCTTCGCCGCAAACCGGCGCGCCAATCTCGAAATGTTGCGACTGGCGGGCGAAGCGGCGCTCGACAGACTGTACCTGCACGAATCCCTCGGGCCGCTCACGCTGCGTTCTCTTGTCGATCACACGACTCACCACGACCTGGCGCACCTGCGCCAGATCAGCGCCGGCTAGCGCTCACCCGCCGGAACTCCTCGCAGACGATCCGCCAGACCGCCTCGCTGTCCGCGCAGCGGATCGACATCGACTCCGTCGCCCTGAACGACCACGCGGCCAGATGAGTCGCACCCACCTCCTCGGCGACGCGGGCGCCCATCCGCAACTCCTCCTCGCGGCCGGCTGGCACACGGAACGCCTGCAGCCAGAGCTGCATCTCCCGCTCATGCTTCTTCGCGGACGCGGCCGCCTCCTCGCTGTACAGGCGCATGAAGCGCTCCGGGTCGACGCCGAAGAGGTACCAGTAGGGGTCCGTGCCAAAGATGTCGAGATCCGGAATCGCCGCCGCGCGGTCGAAGTCGCCGACGCCGATGTGCATCATCGCCTCGACCGACGACGCGGGAGCACCCGGCATCCGCTGCTCGATCACGCCGCGCAGGCGTTCCGTCGGCTCCGGGAAGCCGTCCTCCGTGAGGTCAGTCGGGATCAGGCAAAGGGCGTTGCGCATGCCCTTCGCGTGCCCGTGGCGGCACATCTCGGTCAGCACGTCGATCAGCGTCTCCTCGCGAAACGCCTTCACTTCAGCGGTGAACTCGTGCGGCATCTCCCCGCCGAAGCGGTCGCGGAACCGGCCGAGGCACTCGTCGCAGTAGCAACCCCAGGCCGGTGTGAAGTCGCGCGCCCAGAGGCCCGTGTAGAAATGCGGCTCGTCCCAGAACAGCACCTCGCCGCCGGCCTCCGCGCAGGCGTCCACCCAGGCGCGGACGAACTCGCGCGTTGCGGGGTGGTTCGGACAAGCAGCCGCGACACGCCGACCATCGGACAGCACCTGCCACGCCTCGGGGTGATCGAGCGGAAACCGCGTCAACGTTTCGCCGGAGAAGATCCCCGCCTGGCCCCAGGGGTCGAACCACACCTCCAGCCCGGCGGCGCGCGTCGCCACCGCGATGTCACGCACCGCCTCGCGGTAGTACAGCAGGTCGGTCTCAGTGAAGCAGTGGACGACGTACGTGCATCCGATGTCCTGCATCTCGCGGAGGTCCGCACGATAGTGGCGGATGTCCCGCGACGAGAAGTAGCTGACGCCCGTTTGCATGGCCCGCAGTATACCGCTCCGATATGATGTCCCTCGTATGTCTGACCAGCCCACCGGCGACCCCATCAACGTCTTCTTCCGCGACGCCCTGCTCATCGTCGGCGACGCCACGCGCCTCTACCTCATTCGCCACGCGCAGTCGCAGGGCAACACGGGTGAAGACCTGACGACGGGCGACCCCGACCTCACTGACGTCGGACGCAAGCAGGCCAAACGCCTCGGCGTACGCATGAAAGACGCGCGCCTCGACGCGCTCTACGCCAGCCCCCTACGCCGCACCCAGGAGACGGCCTTCGCCATCGCCGACGTAACCGGCCTCGAAGTGATCCCGAAGGCGGACCTCCGCGAGGTAACCCTCGGCCAGGCGGACAACGACATCCGCCTCCTGCCCGAGGACGAGCAAGAAGAGGTCGCCCGCCGCATCATCGACGAGGGCACGTGGGACGCCTTCCCCGGCAGCGAGGGCAGCGCCGCCTCGCGGGCGCGAATCGGCGCCGTCATGGACGAAGTCATCGCCGAGAACGCCGGCAAGCGCGTCGCCGTTGTCGTGCACGCGGCGTTCATCCAGACGTACATTTCGATGGTGCTCGGAATCGAGCGCGACTTCGTCTTCTATCCGTTCAACGCCAGCATCTGCTCGATCCGCGCCCGCGGCGACCACCGCGTCATCTGGCGCCTGAACGACGTCTCGCACCTCGCCGACATGCCCGCGGGCTGGGGCGGCATCAGCTAGTCTACCGACCGCTCGTTTGACTCTTTCCAGTAACGGCAGACTGCCATGAATTCAGTCGTCCAGTAGAGCTTCCGGTCGCCACCCTTGTAGGTTCCCAACTCGCGAGCCAGCTTGAAGAAGCCTGCGCCTGGAATTTCGTCGTCGCCCTTGTGAACAACAACCGCTGACAAAAGCGGCCGACGCGCCGCGTGCTCACTTCTCGATACGACGTCCAGAAGGCGGCCCACCTCTGCACGATCGGCGTCCAGATCAAAGTTCAACCCGAACATTGGCGCGATGTCTTCGTAATGAATGAGCGTGCCGCGCTTTGCCGCTTCAACCAATTTTTCTCGTAGCTCGCTGCTCATGACCCCTGCTTTAGCGCTCAGCCCGCGTCGTCTCGTACTTCGCCAGCTTTTCCTCGTCCAGCTCGATTCCCAAGCCCGGTCCCTCCGGCAGGTGCACGTAGCCCTCACCGTCGATCCTAATCGGCTCCTTGAACAAGAAGTCGCGGTGCTCCGGCAACCAGTTCGGCGGGTCGTACGGGAACTCGATGTACGGCACGATCCGCGCCGCCGCGGCACAGTGCAGGTTCGCAACGAAGCCGATGCCGTTCGTCCACGTGTGCGGCGAGAACACCAGGCCGTGCGACTGCACCATCGCCGCGATCTTCCGAGTCGTCGAGATGCCGCCGATGAACGTGCAGTCCGGCTGGTAGACGTCGAAGCAGCCCTTCTCCAGGTAGGTCTTGATCTCCTCCGGGCCGCGGTTAAGCTCCCCGCCCGCCAGACGCAACGTCGTCAGGTGGCTGCGCAGTTCGGCAAGGCCGTCGTAGTCGTAGGCGTCGAGCGGCTCCTCGAGCCAGTAGACACCGTACTCCTCCATCGCTTTCGCAGCCGCGATCGCGGTGCGCAGATCCCAGCGGTGGCGCTGCAGGTCCGGCGGGATCCGCCAGCCCCAGTTCCCGTCCACCATTATGTCGACCTCGTCACCGACGGCCTTGCGCACTGCCTCCAGTGTCTTCAGGTCATCGCGCCAGTCCTCACTGTGGAAGCGCAGCTTCATCGCCCGGAAGCCGTCCGCGACCGTCTGCTGCGCCGCCTCGACGCGTGCGGCGGTGGGACGGCACTCCCCCGTCGAGGCGTAGGCCCGGATCTTCGGGCTGCCGCCGCCGAGCAGCTTGTACACCGGCTGCCCGCTCGCCTTGCCAATGATGTCCCACAACGCGACTTCCACCGGCCAGGGACGGCCCACGAAGAACGCCATCGAGCGCAGGTTCCAAACGTGCTGCTCGAGGTCGAACGGGTCCTGCCCGACCAGCATGCGCGCAGTCGCATCCCAGCGCAGCGGCACGCCGCCGGAACCAATGCCCGTGATCCCCTCGTCGGTGTGGATCTCGACGATCGTCGTGCGCGAGGCGACGTGCGGGAACGGCTCCCACGTCGGATGAAAGGGCTTTTGCAGCGGCATCTCGAACTGGCGGACGCGGACATCGGTGATCTTCATCGGTAGCTCCTACTTGGCGCGAAGTGACGAGCCCATCGTAGCGGCGCAACGCCTTCGCGGCGAGAGTACATCCAAGGCATGCCGCAATCGACCACCGGGGAGGCGCACATTCCGTAGCCACGCAGCGCCTTCGGGCCGACCTCAGTCAGGCACCCCCTCATACCGAATGGCCAAGCGGCGAGGTTCTTGCGTGCCCACCAACTCAAAGGTGCAGCGGGGTCGCTGCCGGGGGTTCCTTATGGGCCCGTCTGGGCGGGGGTGTCCCCCGAAACCCTTTTCTTACGGGGCGGGCGGGGGCGGGCGTACCGGCGTGAGCCTTCTTTTGTCACCTCTACGCGACGGAACAGCCGCTCGTTATAATCCACTCCACCATGCGCGTCGATGCCGTGTTCCCACGCCTTGCCGAACACCTCGGCCTCAGAATCATTCGGCCGCTCGCGGGCGGCGAGTTTGTGCAACGTTGGTCATCGATTCCAGTGGGCAGAAGTTGGTCTTGAAGGCACTCCCCTCAGAGGCTTGGGCGCCCACGTTCGAGCGAGGCGTGGCGATAGCGACTCACATGCGGGCGCGAGGCTACCCCGCGCCCGTCTACCGGGGCACGGGTACTGCTCTGGGCGCGACGTGGTCGTTGCAGGAGTTATTGCCCGGCGAATGCCCCGATCTTGTCCGCGAAGCGCACATGCGCCGGTTGCTCGAATTGGCCGATTCTCACGCGGGCGCGGCGCCAGGCCCGGGATACGGCCCAGACGAACCGTTCCGCGAGACCAGCCACTCGCTGGAGCCTGCCCTGGCGCTCGACGCCAGCCGCCCGCTCGCCGAAGAGCTTGCTTTGGTGATCGACCGTTTGGGAGGTGTGCCTCTGCTCCAGGACGGTGTCGTACATGGCGATTTCCACCACCGCAACTTCCTCGCCATCGGCGACGACATTACCGGCGTCTTCGACTGGGAGTTCGCTTGCGCGGGCGACTGGCGACAGGACCTGATAACGCTCGCCTTTTCGTCTGCGTTGGTGCCCGAACAGGTCCCGGTGAACCTAGGCCATATGGCCATCGATCACGCCCGCGCCGCCTGCTCCCCGGAAGTCTTCGCCTTCTTCGCAGCGTCCCGCGCCCTCACTCAGCTGGGCTTCGAGGCCAGAGTCCGGCCGGATCGGCTGGCGCAGGCCGTCGACACGATAGAGTCCGCCACCAGGTCCTGGTGGCAGCCAGCGACGGCATGAATGGTCGTTCCGACCGGCTAGGATCTCCCTATATACTCTCGGCGAAGGAGAACTCGCCATGGAAGTGCCCCTGCTCATATCAGACTTCTTGCGTAGAGCTGCGAAGCTCTACCCCGACAAGACCGCCATCGTCGACGGCCCTCAGCACTTCACTTACCGCCAGTTCGAGGAGCGCGCGAACCAGCTAAGTCGCGTGCTGTTGTCGCTGGGCGTGGGCAAGGGCGACCGCGTCTGCATCCTCAGCCCGAACTCGCACTACTTTCTCGAGGCCTACTATGGCGTCACGCAGATCGGCGCGATCCTTGTCCCCCTCAACTACCGGCTGACCGCCGCCGACCACGAGTACATCATCAACCACGCCGGCGTGACGACCGTCCTCGTCGACCACGAATACACGGCCATGGTCGACTCGATCCGGCCGGAGCTACGCTCGGTACAGCACTGGATCGTCGCCGGCGACCTGACCGAATCTCCCGCGCGCTGGGCATCGTGGGACGAACTGGCAGCCGCACATCCCGTCACCGCGCCACCTGCCGTCGAGCAGGACGAAAACGACGTCACGTCGATCAACTACACGTCCGGGACGACGGCGCGGCCAAAGGGCGTGATGCTGACGCACCGCAACTGCTACATCAACGCCTACAACTTCATCGC
>JBBEAZ010000011.1:93575-148423 GCA_040882565.1 Dehalococcoidia bacterium | reverse complement strand
GCCCTGCGCGACATGGGCATCGGTGGCATCCCGATCATCAACACCGAGAATGCCTGCGCCAGTTCCTCGACGGCTTTCCACGTCGCCTGGATGTACGTTGCCTCCGGCATGTACGACGTCGCGCTCGCCGTCGGCATGGAGAAGCTCTACCACGAGGACAAGACCCGCTCCTTCAAGGCGATCGGCTCGGCTGTGGACGTCGAATGGTTGCAGGAGATGCAGGCCGCGGCTGCCGCTGCCAAGGAAGCGAAGGCGAATGGCCACGACAACCCGGACGTCGCGGAGGGCGCAGGAGAGAAGCGCTCGATGTTCATGGACTTCTACGCCGCGTTCGCGCGCAGTCACATGCAGAAGTACGGCACGACAAAGGAACAGTTTGCCCGCGTCGCGGTCAAGAACCACTACCACGGCTCGCTGAACCCTCACGCGCAGTACCGCGAAGTCTACTCGCTGGAGGACGTGCTCACTTCGCCGCCCGTGGCGGAGCCCCTGACCCGTTTGATGTGTTCGCCGATCGGCGATGGCGCGGCAGCGGCTGTGTTGGTCTCGCCGGAGATCGCGCGCCGGATGAGTTCGAAGCCGGTGTGGGTGAAGGCATCGGTGCTGAACTCAGGCTTCGACCGCGAACCGGGCGGCCCGGACGTCACGACGACAACGGCGCGCAAGGCTTACGAGATGGCCGGCGTCGGCCCCGAAGACCTCAACGTCCTCGAAGTGCACGACGCGTCAGCACCCGCCGAGCTCGTGCTCTACGAAGAGTTGGGCCTCTGCGGTCCCGGTGAAGGCGGCGCGCTGATCGACTCGAAAGCGACGTACATCGACGGCCCCAAGGCAGTGAACCCGAGCGGAGGCCTGATCTCGAAGGGTCATCCGATCGGCGCGACGGGCGTCGCGCAGATCTATGAGATCTTCACGCAACTTCGCGGCGAGGCGGGCGACCGACAGGTGAGGGACGCCAAAGTCGGCCTGACGGAGAACGGCGGCGGCATGGTGAAGGGCGACCCGGCGGCTGTGGCCGTGCACATCCTGGCCGTCTAGCGCAAAACGAAACGCGAGTGGGGGCGGCCGGGTGGTCGCCCCCGCGTTTGTATACGGAGGACCGAATGGAACGTGCACGTCTGGTATCGAACCTGGTGGCGGCGGGGTTCGGGCTGTTCACGCTGGCCCTCGGCATCTGGGCGATCGTTGATACTACCTCGTTCTACGACAACATCGCCGAGTTCCCGCCCTACAACCGTCATTTCCTGCACGACGTGGGCGCCTTTCAGATCGCTGTCGGCGCTGGCCTGCTCTTCGCGCTGATCTGGCAAGGCGACGCCGTTCTTGCTGCGCTGGGCGGCGCGGCCGTGGGTGGCACTGCGCACTGGATCGCTCATGTCGTCGACGAGGACCTCGGCGGCCGCTCAAGTGACCCCTACGCGCTGGGGGTGGTTGCACTGCTCTTGGCGGTCGCGTTCTTATGGCGCCTGTTTGCCGGCCAGGAGACCCGTCGGTATTGAGCGCAAAGACCGGTTGGGTCCCCACGCCCGACGGACGACTGTATTACGAAGAATCAGGAGACGGCCCGGCGCTCGTCCTCCTTCACGTTGGCGTGGCAAACCTCAACGCCTGGGACGACCAGTTCGACGTGTTCGCCCAGAACTATCGCACGGTCCGCTACGACGCGATGAACTACGCCCGTTCGGAAAGCGCTGGGCGAAGAGAAGGAATTGGATCCATCCGCGATGTCGCGCCTGGGCGAAATCCGGGCTCCAACGCTCGTCATCTACGGCTCAGGCGACGTGCGCGCTCTCGTCGGGGCGTCGAAGTGCGTCGCCGAACGCGTGCCGGGTGCCGAGGTGGTGGTGATGGAGGGGCTTGCCCACGTCCCCAACATGGAACGGCCCGACGAGTTCAACCGCCTCGTGCTCGACTTTCTCGCGAAGCACTCTTAATGGCGGCCGCCGCAACCGTGCCCGAAGTCTGTGGACTGTGGCTTGAGATCGCCGACGTGGAAGGGGACCGTCTCCTTGGCGATGACATTGGTGATGCCGTCTCGGCGTTGTAGCTCACCCTTGACGATGAGGAACGGCTCGCCGCGGATGATGTTTCGTGACCGCTCGTAGAGGTCTGGCTTGACGATGACGTTGACGAGGCCGTACTCGTCCTCCAGCACCAGGAAGACGAAGCCCTTGGCCGTCCCCGGCCGCTGACGGCAAACGACAAGGCCTGCGACCGCAACCTGCGTGCCGTCGACGAGCGACTCGACCATGCGCGTCGGGATAACGCCCTCGTGGAGGCGTGGCCGCGCGAACTGCATCGGGTGCATGCGCGGAGACATGCCGAGGACCATGTAGTCGGCGCGCATCTTGTCCCAATCGGTCATCGACCGCAGCTCGAAGCCGGCGCCGGCGGGCATATCCTGCTCCGTGGGTAGCGGCATGGCGAGCTGGCGCTGTGTCGCATTGCGTCCCTCCGGCCGGTAGACGAGGCCAAGCTGCCAGAGGAGCTCACGGCGCACGAGGCCGAAGCTGTCAAAACAGCCACCGGCAATCAGGTTCTCGACTTGCTCGCGTTTCAGATGGGTGCGTTCGAGGAAGTCAAAGAGAGAGCGGAAATCGCCGTTGCTGCGGCGTTCGTCCTCAATAGGCTGGGCGCCTTTCTCAGCGCTCATGCTGCGTACGTAGCGGAGACCGATGCGGACCGGGTGAGTCGTCCCTTCGTATGGCGGTGATGCTCCTTCTCCCACTCTGTTGAGGGCTGCGAGCGCCTCTGCCGGTGTGTCCGCATCAGAACCCGGTTCGAGAGTGCAATTCGCCCCGCTCTGGTTTATGTCAGGTGGGAGAATGGCAACGCCGTGGCGCTTGCCGTCGTTGACGAGAACGTGCGGCGCGTAGAAGCCCATGGGCTGGGCGTTGAAGAGGGCGCACAGGAACTCGGCGGGATAGTACGTCCGCAGCCAAGCGGTCTGGTAGGCGAGGAGCCCGAAGGCGGCCGCGTGGGCCTTGGGGAAGCCGAACTCGGCGAAGCCCGCGATTTTCGCGAAGACGCGCTCGGCGGCTTCCAGCGAAACGCCACGTGCGAGCGCACCTTCGATGAACGCCTGCTTGTGCTTCTGGATCGCGTCGTAGGAACGCTTGCGGCTCATCGCGCGCCGCAGGCCTTCCGCCTGGTCTGCCGTGAAGCCGGCGAGCGCCATCGCCACCTGCAACACCTGCTCCTGGTAGAGGACGACGCCCAGCGTCTCGCCCAGCACTGGCTCAAGGCAGGGGTCGTCGTAGGTAACGAGCTCCTTGCCCATGCGGCGGGCGATGTAGGGGTTCACCGAGCCTCCGACGATCGGCCCCGGACGGATGATCGCGACCTGTACCGTGAGGTCTTCAAGCGAACGTGGCTGGACACGCGGTAGCGTCTGCATCTGGGCGCGCGATTCGATCTGAAAGACACCCATCGTGTCGGCGGCGCAAATGCCGTCGAAGACACGCGTGTCATTGAAATCGATGCGAGAGAGATCGATACGCTTGCCCCGATGCTCCTCGATCAGCTCCAGGCAGTCGTCCTGGGCGGAGAGCGTGCCGAGCGCGAGGAAGTCGATCTTGATCATGCGCGCGTCGTCGACGGAGTCCTTGTCCCACTGGATGAGGATGCGCCCGTCCATCGCGGACTGTTCCATTGGCACCATCTCGATCAGCGGACGCGAAGAGATAACGAGGCCGCCAACGTGCTGCGAAATGTGGCGTGGGAAGCGGGAGATCTGCTGGACAAGCTCGGCGAAATGCTCCCAGGCGCCTGTCCCCGCCTTCTCGCGGAAGCCGTCTAGGCGTCCCATCTCGGCCCGGATGTCTTTCGCGGAACCGCCCTCACTGACCTTTGCGAGACGGTCAAGCTCCGCCGCCGAAAGGCCGAGCGCCTTGCCGACTTCGCGGATGGCGCTGCGGATGCGGTACGTCGGGAAGGTGGCGACGAGGCCGACGTGGTCGTTCCCGTAGTGCTCGTAAACGCGGAGCATCAACTTCTCGCGGATGTCGCGCGGGAAGTCGAGGTCGATGTCGGGAACAGAGCTCATCTCTTCGTTGAGAAAGCGGCCGAGGAAGAGCTTGTTGGCGAACGGGTCGATGTGCGAGAGGCCGATCAGGTAGCAGATGACGGAGCCGACGGAGGACCCGCGGCCGCGCCCGGGCGGACCATGGTAGGGGCGGCCCTTGATCTCGGCCGCCACCTCTTCGGCGAGCTTGAGGATCTCACGGTGAATGAGGAAGAAGCCGGAGAGACCGTGTTTCTCCACGAGCCGTAGCTCCTGGTCGAGGCGATCCTCGACCTCCTGTGTGAAGCGTGGGTAGCGGAGCACCGCTTCGCGCTGGCAGATCTGGCGCAGGTACGAATCCGGCGTTTCGCCGTCCGGAACCGGATAGTCCGGGAAACGATAGTCGAGGTCCTTCGTCAGGTCGAACTGGCAGCGCTCGGCGATCGCCTGTGTATTGGCAACAGCTGCGGGAAAGTCGCGGAATAGATCGGCTGCCTCATCCGGATGGCGCAAGAAGTACTCGGAGTTCTCTCGGCGGACCTGGTGACTGGCATCGAGCGTGGTACGGTTGCGGATCGCAACAAGAACGTCCTGGAGGCGGTGGCGCTCTCGGATGTGGTAATGGACATTGCCGGTGGCCACGGTGCCGAGGCCGAGGTGCTCCGCCAACTCGCTCAGGCGGTGGTTGCAGCGGAGGTCGCCGAAGACAAGGTTGTTCTGGAGTTCGAGAAAGAAATTGTCGCGGCCGAAGAGTTCGGCGTAGCGGCGGGCTGTCTCCTCCGCCTCGCGGTACTTTCCGCTGGCAACGAGCGATGGCACCTCGCCGTTACGGCAGCCGGAGAGCGTGATTAATCCGTCAGTATGGCCGGTGAGGAACTCAGGCTCGACGCAGGGCTTCCCCCGCTCATGGTCGAGATGGGCGTGCGAGATGATTCGGCAAAGGTTGGCATAGCCGCGGCCGTCGGCACAGAGGAGCGTCAGGTGATGGCCAGAGGCGAGCGTGATCTCGGCGCCGGTTATCGGCCGCAGACCCCAGGACCGGGCGCACTGGGCAAACTCCATCGCGCCGTGCAGGCCGTCGTGGTCAGTGAGGGCGAGGGCGTCGTAACCAAGCTCAGCCGCGCGCAACACCAGCTCTTCGATGTGGGACGCGCCTTCAAGGAAGGAGAAGTTGGAGTGGGCATGGAGTTCGGCGTATTTGAGCATGGGCACAAACATACGAACAGACGTTCTTATTGTCAACCAGCGAGTGTCGCTACCTGGCGACTAGATCGCTGAGCGCCGATACGATGCGGTCCGGCTGATCCGGGCGACCGTCGCAGCCCTTCCCGGCGGCGTCGACCCAGATGCCGTGCAGGCCGAGCCGCATCGGGGCCAGAACGTCGAACTCCAGGTTGTCGCCGATCGCCCAGGCACCGGCTGGTCCGACGTTCAACTCTCGCAACAGCGTCTCAAACACGCGACGGTCTGGCTTGCCGACCCCGAACTCGCCCTCGATCACCATGTGCTGGAAGTAGGGAGCGAGGCCGAAGCGCTTGATCTTGTCGCGCTGAGTGGAACCGGTGCCGTTTGTCATGAGGCCCAAGCGAACACCTGCCGCGCGTAGAGTGTCGAGCGCCCCCAGAGCGCTCGGGATGAGGCACATGCGCTCATCGCGCAGGGCGCGATAGTGATCGCTGGTGGCGTGAGCGAGCGCAATATCGATCCTGCCGATGTGCCTGAAGGCTCGCTCGACGATCTGCCGCGTTGCAGCTCGCAGACCGAGACGCCCATCACGATGGCGGGTTGGGTCGGACCAGAACCAGTCTGCCTGCTCTCTGATCGCATCGCGAAGCGCCCTGGATTCAAGGCCATCAAGTCGGGTGGCCGCTTGTACGCAGGCGTCCGCCCAGCATGCTTCGACGCAACCGGTGTCGTCGATGATCGTGTCGTCGAGATCGATCAGGATCGCCTTGGGGAAGTCGCTCACGAGCCGATGATAGCGGACTAGAGCCGCATCTCGCGAAGGTCGTATGTCAGCGTCGCGACAGCGTCATCACCATCACCGAAAGTAATCGTGCGGACAGTTCCCTCCATTGAGTCCGCAAGTAGAGTTTCCGCGAGCGCCTGCGTGAAGGCCTCAACAGAGGCGAAGTCTGTGCGAGGCGCAATCCACAGCGCGAAGCCGTTGCGGACGTTGCCCTTCCAGAACGGACCGGCGAGAGAGCGGTACTCCCAGAACTGTTTCGGCGGCCCCTCGTAGTTCACGATCGACAGTACGGGCTCGTCGCCATCACGCCAGAGGACAACTGGTGGCGTGTGGCCAATGCGCGTGGGCTCCAGCGAGATGATGCCGATGTAGACCTCCCCATCGGCTATGACGACCGGCTTGCCTGGCTCTACCGCAAGCGTCTCCCCTGACCACGACTCACCCGTTACCGACATGGAGGCCGATTCCGGCCCGAGCCATCTTATGTCGAGCCGAAGCGAGTCGATCGACCTGACTCCGCGCGGGGCGACTCCGTAGGCAACAATCGCTCGGCTTCCGTTCTGCGCGCTGCGAAAGACGCCGTCCTCCCAAATGTCGAGCCAACGTGGGGCACTTTCGCGTGACGGCTCGCCCGTGACACCAGCGTTGGCGCGATAGCGAGTGTAGAGGACGCCGTAACCAGGTGGTTCCTTGCGTGTCCAATACGCGATGCAACCGTCGTTCATCGGCCAGTGCTCCGGCGGACCACCGACCCCGTACGGCCGCGAGAGCGAGCCGAGGGTGAATTCGGGCGTGATTTGAGCCACGGATTCAGTATGGGGCGAGGCTGCGACGACTTCGCGAACGAGGCGCGTGGCGGACGACCGCAGCATCTCCTCGCGTCAGGCGGACAATGGTAGCCGATGCCGGCGACGATGACTTCGCCCTCGGCATCGGGGCCGTCGTAGTACGGTGTCTTGGCGAGGAGTGCCTCATCGCCGAGGACACGGTGGAGCACGACCTTCAGGAAACCCGATGCGCCAACAACATCTCGGCGATATGCCCGCGAATGCGGGCCGCTTAGCTGCCGCGTCGGCGCGTGCCAGTATCGCGCTATGTGCCGCCAGACCAGCTGCTCCATCTCGAGCGCCAGGTCGCGTGCTTCCTGTGACTTTGATCGACAAACGATATCGGCGAGGCAATTGAGGTCAACGCCTGCATATGTCGGGCTATTGAATTCGTGTGGCGCGCCCAATTCGAGCGTGCGCGTGGCCCACGCGCGAAGTCGCTCTGTGCCCTGCTCACGCACGTCTGGCAGATCGAAGATCTCGCCCCCGAGGATGCGGTTGTGTACGTCGAGGAGGTAGATGTTCGTGTACGTCCAATGGACATCGAGACGTTGGGCTTCGGCGAATGCTAGTGCGGCGGCCTCAGCGATGCGCTCTCGAGTGACCACGGAAAGGCGATCGAGTGGAAGTGCGATGAGGGCTTCGAGCACGAACTGGCAGGCGTTGAGGTCGATGACCACGTCGTCCTCCAGATGCCAGCGGAAGTTGCCGTGGTGCGGATCGTCTGCCCTGCGGTCCTGCAGTGCCAGAGCCGCGTCGATGATCTGCTCGGCGACGGTGGTGTCACCGTCGCGCGAAAGACAAGCTGCGTACCAGAGGCTGGGATGCGGTTGGTGGCGGTCCGGCCGAAAAGGATCGCGGACCAAGTTGACGTCAGGATCGAAACGAGAGCGGAGGTCCACAAGGCCACGCTCGTAGAGGCGCTTGGCAGTGTCGGCGGTCGTCACCCGCCGATCTTACGCGCCGTATGCCTGGCGGAACCAGTCGCCCGACACGAGGTCGCGGTAGAGGTCGAGGCTGCGGCCGTCCTCCGTAACAACGCGCCAGTAGAGACGCGAGACGAGCTTCGGGCGCCACCACTCGTCATCTATCCGCCAGGTCTCGCGATGGTCCTCGATCGCAAAGCGGCGGCCGGAGAGCGCAACAGAGACAGGACGGCCATCACTACCGGCTTCGACGGTTACGCGTCGAGGCGTGTTCAGTGAGCGCAGGCGGCGGGTAGCGGGCGGCATCGTCAGGTAGCCACGACTACATCACTTCGACTCGAAGTCGGCCAGCGCTGCACGGCGTTCGGGGATCCGGGACGACGGATCGAGCGCGATCACTTTGCCGAGGACAGCGTCGCTTTGCTGCGCTTCGAGCTGGCGTACCGCTTCCTCTACCTGTCGCCACAGTTTGCCTTTCCCCTCAAACATCGACGCCTGTTTGCCGGACTCGCCACTGAGGCCAATCAACTCGACCTCCAGTTCTTCGAGCGGACGCTCCGGCGGATGGCGGGCGATCGCTGTCTTGATCGCGAACCAGGCGTTGCGGGGATCGGAGAGCGCTTCGCGGAAGGGGACAGCGAGTTCCCATGAGCCACCGCCATCGAATGACCCACGGATAACGGCCTTGCGCACCCAACGCCCACCCGGCAGCACGGCGTAGGTGGCGTGCACAAGCTTTTCGATGCCGATGAGAATGGCGTCGAGCGTGACAGCGAGCGCCGGCATCTGCAGCCTGCGGACAACAGTCTCTTCACGGAGTCGAGCCACGAGTGGTTCCTTGTCGATGCCGCGCGCGAGGTCCCAGCAACGCACGCCTTCACTGCCAAACTGCGCCTGGACCGCGCCGGTTGGCAGGCGCGCAAACTCACCTATTGAGCCGATGCCGAGCATGCCGAGTCGCCAGCGCATGGCGTCGGCGGCAGGCAGATGATCGACCGGTAGTGGCGCGAGGAACGCAGACTCTTCGCCTTTGACGATGGCGCGGACGGTACCCGGTCGCGTATTGGTCGCAGCGACGCGCGCAGTAAACTTGCCGGTGGCGAGGCCAACGGACGGCATCAAGCTGAGCCGGCGGTGCAGTCCAGCAATGATGTCCTCCGCGACGCGCGCTTCCGGCGACTGCAGCCCGTCGAGCGCGACAAAGGCGGTTCCCGGCTCGGCGCTCTGGACATGCGGACTCAGTGTCTCAAGCAGGTCAAGCGCTTCGTTGAAGAGCCTCTCGTAGTACGGAGTATCCGGTGGCAACACCGTGGCGCGCGGGCAGAGGCCGATCGCCTCGGACATGCGCATACCACGGCTCACTTTCATCGCTTCGGCGCCGAGTGAGCAGTCGAGCACTGTGCCTTCACCGATAAGGACGAGCCTTGCGCCGATGTCCTTACGGCGCAGGCGCTCAGCTTCGACAGCGAAACGTGGGATGTGGACGCAGGCAATACGCATTGCTCATCGAGTGTGGAACATGCGTTCTATCTTGTCAACACTATACTGGCGGCGTGCCTGAGGTCACCATCACAGCTCTCTTTCGTGAACTCGAATCTGCCCGCGCCGCCGTACCGACTCTCGAAGCACGAGGTGTTCCCGCCGGCGATATTGCGGTCGAGCCAGAAGACGCACTTCCTCTACTTGCGCGGCGGGAGGCCGGCTTCATGACGAGGCTCGTCCTGATAATCGCGCTGTGGAGCATCATTGGCACCGCCGCGGGCGCGGCGCTCGGCGCCCTGCTGTCGTATACTTTCGGGCCACACGGCACAGAGGGCCTGATCCTCCAGGCCGTCTCCTGGGCAATATTCGCGCACCTATTGATCGGGATGTGGGCGGGCTACTTGCTCCTCGCCGACCGAGCGCAACGCGACATTGTCCCGGGGGCGAGCGAGCGGCTCGTCGCGCAGGTTGACAGCGCCGACGCGGAAAGTATCGCGGAGGCGCTGCGAGGAGCTGGCGCGACGGACGTACGCCAGACCCAGACTACAAGTGTATGAAGCGGCCAAACGAGGCCTGGAAAGAGGGAACTGATGGCAAGCAGATTCAAGGTAGGTGATCTCGAAGTCCTCGCGGTGAGCGACGGCGTCGCGGCGACGCCGCCGACGGTCTACTTTCGCGGAACGACAGACGAGCACTGGGCAAAGCACAAGCGCTGGCTGAACCACGCCGGCCTGGTTGAGTTTCCCTTCAGTTGTTTCCTCGTGCAAACGGGCGGCAAGAAGGTGCTCATCGACACAGGGCTGGGACCGGTGAACATGTTCGGCTTCACGGGTGGCTCGTTGATCCCCGAGCTTGCCGCCGGCGGAGTGAAGCCTGAGGACATCGACATTGTGTTCATCACCCACTTGCACATCGACCACTGCGGCAACGTGGCCCTTCCCGACGGCGAGAAGATGCGCGCGCTTTTCCCCAATGCCACTTACAGGTGGACGTCTACTGAGGATGAGTACTGGCGCCGCCCCGATGCAATGGTGCCGCCCACGTTTGCGATGGCGAAGATGCTGGAGGCGGTCGCCGGCCGCTTCGAGGCTGCGGACGACGCAATCGCGCCGGGGATGAACGCCATCGCGACACCGGGCCACACACCCGGCCACGCCGGCGTAATCCTGTCCTCGCAGGGGGAGCGGGCATTCATTCTCGGCGACGCGATCTCTTGCCCTGTGCAACTCGAGGAGACGGAATGGTCGGGCCTCGGCGACATGGACCCAAAGCTGGCGCGCGCGTCGCAGGAGGCGGCGCTACGAGAGATCGAAACGGACGGCGCCCTGATGACGGCGGCACACTTCCCGGGGCTAACGCTGGGCCGCGTGCTACGTGGTGAGGGACGCCGGCACTGGGAAGCGGTCTAGGGCAATCTGTGTTCGGAGCGATTTGAAAAGGGAACCAGTTTTCGCTAACATGATTGTGACGGAGCGGGTCAGGTGCCCGCTCCTTTGCTAGTCGGCTGCCCTGCCGAAGTGGCGGAATGGCAGACGCGGCAGACTCAAAATCTGCTGGGGGGTAACCCTCGTGCCGGTTCAAGTCCGGCCTTCGGCACCATCAATCGCATACGCCGGCCTTCAGTGCCGAGTGGTGTAACGGTAGCACACGGGACTTTGAATCCCTTGGTTCAGGTTCGAATCCTGGCTCGGCAGCCAGCCAGCGTTGCACGGTCAGATACGCGCTCCCGGGTAGCTCAATGGTAGAGCGGGCGGCTGTTAACCGCTAGGCTACAGGTTCGAGTCCTGTCCCGGGAGCCAAATTTACCCATTCGCATCTGACTTCCTGCTTGCATTTGTGCCTCCTCGCAACGTGCAGATCCGGGTCAGGCACCAGAAATCGCTATCTCCTGCCGGTAACACCTCGCGTCTGCTGTCGTCTGTTTTCTCAGACACCAGTATTGATCCACCAATGAAGCCACAAATAGACACCCAGCCTTCTGCTGTATCACAGCGTCCAATCGATCCCTTGGGTGAGACGCGCGTACTGCGTCGTTACGTGCGGATCGGCGTATACGGGTTCATCCTTCTCCTGAGCCCGGTCATCCCGGTGTTGCTTGATGAGCCACTGAAGTACGCGGTCGCCAACAACGCGGTCTTCCTGCTGATCGCTACGGCCGCGATCGAGGGCGCGTTCGCCCAAGGTATGCGAATCCGCATGCGCATCGCTTTCCCGGCGTTCATCCTCGCTTCGATGCGGGGTGAAGACGGCCAGGCCGGAGCGGCGGCACAGGCGCTTGAGACGATCCTGGCGACAATGAAAGTTGATTCCGCAATGGTCCTCCTGCGCGGCCACGAGCGAGCGAGCGAAGTCTACGCCGTCGGTCTGGAGGCAGACGGCGCCGAGGAACTGGTTCAGACCTTCCGCCCGACGATAGATGCAGCGCGTCCCGGCAAACAGATAGTGCGTGTGGGCTCAAAGGAGCGGCAGCTTGTCTTCATTCCGCTGGAGGGGCTGCAGGACGACATGGGCATGCTGATCCTGCGCGCGAACAAGCAATCGATTGTCAAGGATGCGGTCACCCTGCAAAACATCGGCTCGCGCCTCGGCCTCCATCTGGAAACCCTCTGGCAGAAAGAGCAGCTAACGCGGGAAAAGGCGCACGGGCAGGCTGTGCTCAGCGCGATCCCAGACGCAATGCTGCGGATCAAGTCCGACGGCACGATCACTTATTTCGTCTCACAGGCTGGAGCATCGCAGCGACTGGCCCTCCCCCCGAACCCCGTCGGCGAGCGTGTCTATGACTATCTTCCCGCCGCGCTCGCCCAGGAGGTTCGCGAGCACATTCGCAAGGTGTTGGCCAGTGGCCTGCCCGCGCAGTTCGAATTCGAATTGACGGCGCGGTCCCGAACGATCTACAGAGAGGCACGCATCGTGCAGGTCGCTGCAGATGAAGTGCTGACGATCGTCCGCGATATCGGAGAGCGCCGGAATGCTGAAGAGGCGCTGAGGCAGCGCGAGGAGTACTTCCGTCAACTGATCGACAATGCCCAGGACGCGATCGTCGTCGTGACCAACGAAGGCCTAACGAAGTATGCAAGCCCCGCCGTCACCCGCCTGCTTGGCTATGACGCCGAAGAGCTCCTGGGCAGCGATGCGTTGATGCTCGTCCACCCCGATGACCGAGAAGATCTGATGAAGCTGTTCTCCACTGGTCAAATCGACTCTCCGACCGCAGCCCGCGAGCAGAGCGTAGAGTTCCGCGCGCAGCGCAAAGACGGATCCTGGTGCGTGATCGAGGCCACGGCCCGGCAAATAACGCCAGGAGTGGCTGACTCCGAGATCGTCGTCAACGGCCGCGACGTCACGGAGCGGAAGCGGGCCGCGGACGTCATGCGCGAGAGCGAAGAGCGGATGCGGACCATTTTCCAGGAAGCGCCGATCGGCATGGCCATCGTTGGCGCCGACTTCACGGTGCTAACCGTGAACACTGCGCTCTGCGAAATGCTTGGCTATACAGAGGATGAGGTTATTGCCCTGGGCGTTGCCGGAGTGTCGCATCCCGAGGACCTCCACAACGACGTGGAGCACATGGCGCAGCTTACCAGCGGTGAGGTCTCCAGTTACCGCCTTGAGAAGCGATACCTCACGAAGTCCGGCGAAACTATGTGGGGTGACCTGACCGCAACGGTGATCCGCGACCCGGACGGGGCCATTCTTTACGGCCTCGGCATGATCGAGAACATCACCGACCGCAAGCGCGCAGAGGACAAGGTCCGCCACCTGGCTTTTCATGACGCTCTGACTGGTCTGCCGAACCGCGCGCTATTCCGCGACCGCCTGGAACTGGCGATTGCGCAGGCGCGGCGCAGCGAGCAGATGGCCGCTGTGATGTTCCTGGATCTCGACCGCTTCAAGATGGTCAACGACAGCGTCGGTCATGCGGAGGGCGACCGGTTGCTTTGCCAGGTGGCCGAGAAGATCAGCTTGATTCTGCGCGAAGGGGACACGGTCGCGCGTTTCGGCGGCGATGAATTCACAGTGCTGCTGCCGACGATTGAAAAAGTACAGGACGCCGTCCGCATCGCCGATCGGATCCTGCAGGGGCTCTCGGAGCCGTTCGTCCTGGTCGGCAAGGAGTTCCTGGTTTCGGGCAGCATCGGCATCACGATTATCCCGGACGACGGAGAGGACGCTGACACGCTGCTACGGAATGCCGACATTGCGATGTACAGGGCGAAAGAGCAGGGCCGCAACCAGTACCAGCTCTACGCCCCGCACATGAATGAGGTGATCGTCGAGCGCATCGCCTTCGAGGCCAGCCTGAGGCACGCGATCGAGAACGAGGAGTTCGTCCTTCACTACCAGCCTCAGTTCGACGTGCACACTATGCAGCTGACTGGCGTCGAAGCCCTCGTGCGCTGGCAGCGACCGGACGGTGCGCTCATGCCGCCCGCCTCTTTCATCCCGGTAGCCGAGGAGACCGCCCTCATCGTCCCCCTCGGCGAGTGGGTCCTGCGTAGGGCATGCTCGCAGGCGAAGGAGTGGCAGGCTGCTGGCCTCCCGCCGGTACGCGTCGCAGTGAACATCTCGGCCCGGGAGTTCCAGAACCCGGACATCGCCAAACAGATCGGCCATGTGCTCCAGGACGTCGGCCTCGATCCGCGATTTCTTCAGATCGAGATCACCGAAGGCGTGGCGATGGAGCACGCTGAGACCACGATCAGCACTCTTAAGCAATTGAGCGCGATGGGCATTCAGCTTGCGCTTGATGACTTCGGCATCGGCTATTCGTCGATGAGTTACCTGAAGCGCTTCCCGATCGACGTCGTCAAGATCGACTGCAGTTTTGTTCGTAACGTCGGCGTTGATCCGGCTGATACCGCGCTTGTCAGGGCGATCATCACGATGGCGCACAGCCTAGGCATTCGCGTAATCGCAGAGGGTGTCGAGAGCAGGGAACAGCTTGCATTCCTGCGCCGGCCACTTGTCCCGTCAGCGATCCCTGACGCCGTTGGTTGCGACGAATTCCAGGGCTTCCTCATCAGCCGTGCCGTCACCGCCGACGAGATTGAGCCGATGCTGGAAAGCGGCCGCGCCATGACCGAGATCCCAAGCGCAGCCTAGCGCATCAACAGAGCTTCTTGAGCCATTCGCGAAATGCCGTGGACGCCTCTCCGTAGATATCTTGGCGACGCTCCGGATTGCCCGGCGGGTGGAGCGGGTACGCGAAGAGCGCAAGCCCGGCAACCACCGCTCCCTCCGCGACGATGTGGGACGCAATCCGGCCGCCCATCGAGCGTCCCCCGATGATAGTCAGCTCCCCTCATAGCTGACTCAGCACCTCCCGCCATGTCTCCTAGACAACGGCCGGCCGGTCCGGAGCGCGCTTCCCTGCCTCCTGATACAGGAACTGGAAGCGGACAGCACGGACCCCGGGTGAAGCGAGGTCACGGCACAGGAATCGGCCAGATGGGTCGTTGACGTTGGAGCCCGCGCCGGGCGCATAGATGAATGTAAATTCGGCGGCTGGTTCAGGTCCGGTCGCGATCGCGGAGACGGAGCGCCCACCAGGCAGCTCCACCCGAAGCTGACGCTCCTCGCTCACGCGCCGAATTCGAGCACGGCAAAGAGCCCGAGGTGGTCCGATGGGAACAGGTCCGGATTCTCTGGCGACGGTTGGTCAAATGCGAGTCCGGCGTCCACAACCTTGAACTCCGGCGAGACGTAGATGTAGTCGAGCGTGCCGGGCGGCGAATTGTCGAGCGTGTTGACCGGCGTCGGCCAGGTCTTCTCCGGTTCTCTGCCGTGGATGGCCTCGTGCGTCGAGCGGAAGCGGCCCTTCATGATCGCCACCGTCTTCTCGCCTTCGTAGGAGTTGAAGTCACCGCTGACAACGAGCGGGAGCTTCTCGCGGTGATCGAGCCATCCGAGCAGGTACTCGATCTGCTCCTCGCGAGCCGTGGCTTCCTCCGGCGGGTGATGTAGGTGCGTGTTGACGACAGCGAAATGCGTGCCGTCCACCTCGTAAACCATCCGCTGGGCGATACGGTCGAACGTCATGAGGTCGACGATCTCGTGTTCCACACACTTGACCCGCGCAATCGTTCCGATGCCGAAAATGCTCGCGCGCACCCCCGGCGATGTCGCATGCTTGATGCGGTAGTGCGGCGTATCGCCGATGCGCCGGTTGATGGCGCGGCTGATCTCCATCCCCTGGTCGATCATCAAGTCGACTTCCTGGAAGCCGACGACGTCCGGCGCGAGCGCTTGCAGTTGGTCAATCACCAACGGCATCCGCGACTCCCAATCGCCCATTCGGTTGAACAGGTTGAGCGTGGCAACCTTTACTTGCGGCATGACGGCGATAGATTACTACACCCGACCCCGGAACGCCGTCAGCCCCCGCCGGAGGCTTCTGGCGGGGGCTGACAACGGGGGGACCATGCGATTGACATGCTTAGATTAGGCGAGCCTGATTAACGGACGATTAGAACGACGTGAAAATTCGCTAATCGTGGTCAGGCCGCACCGAGCGCGATCAACGCCGCCTCTGCGAGAGCACCCGGCTCGCCCGGCGACGCTTCCGTGCGCGCACTCGCGAACACGTACGTTACCCGCGTGACAGCGCGACCGGTCGCCTGCTGGACTCCGTACACGTAGAGACCCGCCTGCAACGCGTAGCGCTCGAGGCGCTCTGACATCTCGCCGGCGTCGATCTGATCAGTCTTCCAGTCGACGAGCTCAATGCCTTCCGGCGTCTCAATCAGCAGGTCCACGAAGCCTTCAAGGACCGTACCGTCCCCCGCGACCGCGAACGGTACCTCGCGCATCGCCCTCGGCGCTCCCCGCGCCCGCCCCCAGGCCTCCGACTCCCGGACAACCCAGCGAACCAACCGCTCGACATCGGCCGTGCGGTGAGGCACAGCCTCGGCGACGGCCTGCGCGCGGGCGAAAGCGGCGATCGTCTGGTCGTCGGGTTGGAGGGAAAGGCTCTGGATCGTGGCGTGAACCGCGCGTCCCACCCGCGTGCTCCCGCGCCCCCGGGCCCAAGGCTCGGTCTCGTCTTTCGTCTGTTCCTTCCGGTCGCGCATCGCGGTGGCGCTCGTGAACCGCCGCGTGACAGCGGCGGTCATGAGAGCCTGGCGTTCTGCCGTGAACGCTTCGAGTGTGGTCGTCGGAATGTCCACGGCGAGCCCGGCCAGTGGCCGTTCGGGCGAGACTGTGACGACTTCCGGAGCACGCAATTCGTTCGCGTGCCGTGTGGCGCCGTGCGCAATCAGGCGTTTGGCCCCGCAATTGGTAGCCCGCTTCGTGTGGTGCAACGACACAACAAGGTGGTCCCGCGCCCGCGTCGCCCCCACATAGAGTAGGCGGTCCATCTCGGCAACCGAGTGAAGCTGCTCCTGGGACGACAATTGGTCGTAGTCACCCAGCAAGAAAAGGCGGTTGCCACCGGATGCGCCCGTGCGGACGCCTACATCACCGCTCGCGTAGTCCGCCAGGTAGACCGGTTGGTTGCGGCTGTCGCTGGGCGCGGCGCTTAGGCCGGCGAGGATCACGATCGGAAACTCCAGCCCCTTCGCGCCGTGGATGGTCATGATCCGCACCGCGTCCTCGTCGTCATCGCTCCCAGCGCCTTCGTGGTCGACGATCATGCGCCCGGCTTGGCGTTCGAGCCAGGAAACGAACGCGCGAACGCTCTCCGGGGCCGATTTCTCGAACGAGCGAGCTTGCTCGATCATGAACCGCGCGCGCCGGAAGCTGTTGCGGTCGCCCTGGTCCAGTGTCCCCGCCTCAACGATCCCGCGCTCCCAGACCAGTTTCTCAACGAGGCCGACGAGAGATGAATCGTGACGTGCGAGGTGGTACTCCCGTATCGCGCGCAGCCCATCTGCAACAGGGCCTGCCCGCTCGTCCAAGCCGGCGCGAAGGTAGTTGAAACGTCCCTTCTCGTTAACGAAACTCGCGAGATCTACATCGGAGCACGCGAACGCAGTACTCCGCAGCGCGCCAACGATCGCGACTTCGTCTGCGGGATCTTCGATCGCAGTGAGGCAGTTGATGATGTCGCGTACTTCCTGAGTCCGATAGATCAGACTCCCACCCTCGATCCGGTATGGCACCCGCGCGGCGGCCAGGGAGCGTTCCAGCGACGAGAGCAGGATGCGTCGAGGGATGAGGATCGCGATGTCGGCGTAAGTCGCCGCCCGCACGCTCGCATCGCGCTCCTGCACCTCCCAGCCCTTGACGATCTCGCAGCACTGGGCGGCGATGGCGCGTGCTTCCTCGCGGCGCATGTCGCGGGCGTTGACCTGGGTCTCGCCGCCCATCCACGCGACGCCGGGGCCGCCCAAGGACTCGTCTCTATTCGGGTGAATCGGGTGGTACGGCGGCTGGATCGCCGGCGTGTCGCCGTCACCGATGAGCGAGCGAAAGACGCCGTTCACCCATTCGAGGATTTCCGGTCGCGAGCGCTGGTTGAGCGCGAGCTGTGGCGACCCGGCGCCAGCTGCCTCGATGCCCTCACGTGTCTGCGAGTACATCTGCATATCGGCGCGCCGGAACCGGTAAATCGACTGCTTTGGGTCGCCGACCAGAAACAGCCGGCCGGACTCAAACTCGCCGCTGTCAGGATACCGGGCAAAGCCGAGTGCGATCTCCATTTGGAGCGGGTCGGTGTCCTGGAACTCGTCGATCAGCAGCGTCTTGAAGCGGTCTCGGAAGGCGCGCACAGCGGCGGGCCTATCGCGCAGGACATCGCGAGTGCGGATGATCAGGTCGTCGAACGTGAGCGTGCCTTCCCGCCCACGCGCGACCTCCTCTTCCTGCACGAAGCGGACGATGTATGGCATCAGCGCGGCAAGCGCGGCGGAGCGACGCTCCCTGAGGTGTTCGGCGAACACTTCAGCGATATATGCAGCGTCCTCCCTTGCCTGGTCGCGGTCAGCGGTGCTCCGCCACGAACCCGCTCGCCCTATGTTCAGGGACGACGTGAATGCCCCTGCGGACGCAGCGAGGGTGGCATCGCTGTCGCGGCCGGTCAAGCGCTGCAATGTACGTACGACTTCAACGAGCGCACTTACCCGGACGACGAGGGTGTCGGTCGAGTCGGCCCGCGCAATTAATGCTTCCAGGCGGCGGAGCGGCAGCTCAACGTCGGGTGCGAGCGGTTCGGCGGCCACCAGGGGCCGCGCCTGAAGGAGGTCGGCGAGGTCAGGCCGGGCCGCAAGCTCAGTCGCCAGCCGCTCGATGTCGCGGGTCGAGAGACCAAGGCTAAGGACGCGGTCGACTGCGGCCACCGCGTCCGTATCGTCGTGCAGCGATTCGAGGTACATGCGCCAGCGCTCTTGCATCCGGCGCTCCGTAAGCACGGCGTCCTGCACTTCGAAGTCCGGATCAACGCCCGCGTCGGCAGCGAACGTCCGTAGCAGGGCCTGCGCGAAGGCGTGGATCGTCGAAATCTGGGCGCGGTCAAGTGAATCGAGCGCAGCTGCGACCGCGCCGGAATGTTGCGCGTTGTCGAGCGCCTGTTCCAGCGCTGAACGGACGCGGTCGCGCAACTCGGCGGCAGCCTTCTCTGTGAAAGTGATGGCAGCAATCTTGTCGATCGTCGTTCCAGCCAACACGTGCGCAACGATCCGATCGACAAGGGCGCGTGTCTTACCCGTGCCGGCACCGGCCTCGACGAACACCGTCTGATCCAGCGCCTCGTTGATGAGACGGCGCGTCGCGTCGTCCTGCCGGCGGTACTGGTCAGTCGTCATCGGTGACTCCGCCTGCGGTCGTGGCGACGTTGTGCCATGGCTTGCGCGCGTCGTCACCAGACTTCGCCTGGAATTCGAGGTCGCGGCGTCGCGAACAGATGCGATCGAACTCGCAGTATCCGCAGTTCTTGAAGGCGCCGTGCCACTCGTCCTCGTCATCGGGCACCGGTGGGAAGGAGCCAGCACGAATGCCTTCGAGGATCGCCGTCAGCGTCGCCTCAAACCGTGCACGGTTCTCCGGCGTATCCGGGTACTCAACTTTCTTGAATTCGCCCCGCTGCGTGATGAACCAGTACATCGCCTGCGCTGCCTCGGAATCGCCGGCGACTGCAAGATAGGAGGGTAGTTGCAGCTTTCGCCCACCGACGAGGTAGTTCCGATCTTTCATGTCGCGCACCTCATACGTACTACCGCTCTTGTAGTCGATCACCCACGCTGCGTGGCCGTCCGGCGTGCGGTCGACACGGTCGACGCGCCCGCGCAGGGTGACGCCTGCGATGTTGGTATGAGGAATGGCGACCTCGAAGTCAGTGGGAATGGCACCCGTTTCTGCCCGGAACAACGAGTCCTCTCGGAGGAATGCCTCAAGGTCAGCGACGATCGTCCGCGACTCATGATGCGCATAGATGGCGAGGCCGGTGAGTCCGCGCGCTTGCGCGCGCTCGAGTTCTTCGCGCGCTATCGCGACCAATCGCGCGGCGTCTTCGGGGGTCCAGGACTCGCGCACCTTTGGCCGCCCCTGCGCCTGCTGCTCGCGGAAGAACCGCTCGAGGACGTGGTGAATGAGCGTCCCACGCTCGGCGGCGTCCATCATCTCGCGCTCGTCCGGCTCCTCGACGGTGTTGAGGCGGAGTACAGACCGCGCAAAGTACTTGTACCCGCAGGCGCCATAGTTCTCAAGCGAGGTCGGTGAGACAGCACCCGACGGGCCGAACATGACAGCGCCGGCCAGCGCGCCAAGATTCCCATCCCATTCCGTGAAGCGATCGCTGCGGCGCCCCCGCAAGAGTTGCACCGATAACCAGCGTGGGTGCCCCTCCACGATTCCTGCGCCAGACTGCACCGAGCGCACAGCTTCACGCAGCACCAGTTCGCCCTGATCGACAACCGGGCCACTGAGCATCGACCCAAGCGCCGAACCAGGGTGGGAGGCGATGTCTGACGAGCGTTCGGCCCGGAGACCGGCAGCGGTCACGCGGCGTCCCACCGCCGCGGAGTAAGCTTCCGCCATCAACGGCGAGGCGTAATACTCGCGGGCGCCACCGGGTTGGTACGAAGGCGCCGTCCAGGTCAGTTGCCCGCTTGCCGCTGTGGCGATTGCCCTGGCGGCAGCCTCGCGGGCACGGGTGATCCGCGTCGTCGCATCGTCGATGTGTGGGTAGGTCACCTTCAGGCGCTGCCACACTCGGTCGTCTAAAATCGCGTCACCCCCTGGCCCGGCCGGGAGCGCGCCCTCGAAGGCGCCGCAAAGGATCGTGTACTGGAACTGAAGGCCGCCCGCTACCCGGTACTCAGCGATGACAACGCCGTCGCCCAGACCACGTTCGCGCGTCGTCGCGAGCTCAAGGTTGGCGCGAAGGGCTCGCGTGAAACTCTCCAGACTGAAGTCGCCACCCACAGCACCCACCGTGCCAAGCTGATCGATCTCGTCGGTGACCTGCTCGATGGCGTCAGCGACCGGGTCGAAGTACTCGCGGACGATGGCCTTGAACGTGTGGATGAAGGCGGTCGCGTCTTGACGGTCGCGCAGCGGTTCCAGCAGCGCCACCAAGTGTGCAACGACGTCACGCAGGCGAAGCGCGTCGTCGCGCTCGTAGGTGATCGCGCGGATGCGCGCCTCGTCTGTTTCGGGATCGAGTCCTTCGAGACGGCCGTCGCGGTCTTCGACGAAGGCGCTCAGGCGGCGTCCCCAGGCGTCACGGCCACGCGTCACGCCGGCCTCGCGCGAGAGCCGGTCCCACGCGTTCGTCATCAGGCGCACGCGGTCACCGGACGTCGGCAGCCAGTCCTTGAGCGGCGCGATCGAAAGCAGCTCCATCGCTGCCGCGCGCGAGAAGTTTTTCGCCGGCAGCTCAGCGAGCGCAAGGACGCCACGTCCGGCGCGTGTCTCGATCAGTGGCACCCCCGGCAGCGGCGCGGCGTTGACGCCCCCTGCGGCGAACGTTTCCCGGAGGAGCCGGCCGTATGTCGCGTCCGCGCCGTGGAATACGCCGATCTCGTGTAGCGGGACGCCGTCAGCGAGGGCACCCAGGACTTCGCGCACAACGCAGCGAGCCTCGCTCGCCGGGTCAGGCGCCAGTACGAAACGCTGGGTCGCAGGTCGCGCGCTGTTTTCCTCGATCTCCTCGAAGGCTGGAGCCGCAGTTCGCAGCGCCTCCAGAAAACGCGTGCCGGCAGCCGTCAGCGCGCCCGGCGGCGCGACGTAGATCGAGCCAATGTCAGCAAGTGCA
The DNA here is from genome assembly GCA_040882565.1 of Dehalococcoidia bacterium. Classification (GTDB taxonomy): domain Bacteria; phylum Chloroflexota; class Dehalococcoidia; order SM23-28-2; family RBG-16-64-32; genus CF-162. Next base: position 127,020 of record JBBEAZ010000011.1, on the reverse strand, counting down.
CCCGCTCGGCGCGACTCAACCACCTGAGCGGCAGCATCAAGCAGGTCTTCCTCGTCATAGAAGGCCGCCGACGCCTCACGAAAGAGGTCGTACAGGCGAAAGATCTCGCGAGCCTGGACCGGGAAGTTGCCAAGAATATCCGAGGAGTCCACGATTCCGCCACGCCGAAGTCGCCGGAACATCTGCCGCAGAACACGCGCGTAACCCGGCAGGTCGTTGACACCTTGCAAGCCACCGCCGGATTGCAGCGCCACCTGTCCCGCAAGGTAGTCCCCGATAGGGCGCGCCAGCGGCGACCGGCCCGCCGCTGCGAGGTGGCCTGCCCCAAGCAACTCCGCAAGGCGAGGAAACGTCTCGAAGCGTACAGCCGCGAACGGCCCCAGTTCGGCAAGGCGACGTCGCATCTGGAGACCGGCCGCGTGCGAGGGTGCAATCACCGTCACCGGCCGCAACGGGTCGTCACGGCGAGATTCGGCGATCGAGCGTAGGGTCGCGGCTACGTCAGGCATGGAGAGAGACGGGTCGGCTTCAGCGTGGAACGGACGGCAGAAGGTGTCAAGGCAAGTTTGTCATAGCTATGTGCACGTGGATCGCGCCCTATCTTAACCGGGCCCTCACTTGACCGTAAATTCACGGTCAGAATTTGGCGAGACGCTCCTGAGACACTGTGCACACAAGGACAAGGGAGGAACCCTATGACAGGAGGGCGCTGGAGGAATGTCGAGCACAGTCATAGTCGTGGTCAGCGACCTGGATAACGCTGCCCATGGCGAAATCAATGTCATGGAGACCCCCCAAAAGGCTGCCCGGCTCGTGGAGACACTGCTCGAGTCCGGCTACGACCAGGAACGCATCCGCGTCTTCTCAGCGGAAGAATTCCAGATGCAAGTCCACCACCGGCCCGTCGTCTCGCTGATGACGACCGATGGGGACGCGGATGAAGGCAGTCCGTCATCCTCCAGTGTCGAAGAAGTTACCAGAGACGAGAGCACGCCTGTGGTAGCCGCCACAGTGGCAGCCACTACACGAATGAGGTCGTCCCTCATGGAGGAGGTCTCCGAGCCCTTCACCAAGAACGGTGTTCGCTTCTCGACGCAATTTCGCCCAGCCTGAGCGTCTGAAGCGGTAAGAACCGCCCCAAACAGTTCCTCCACCGTCGCGGGCGGAGCAAGCGAAGTGCCCCCCAGCTTGCTCTGCCCGTTCTCTTTGTCCTCGTCGGGGTATGATTTGGCGCGATGACCACGCTCACCGACAAAGCCATCGCCACCGATGCAGGCAACTTCATGCTCGGCAACGACACGTTCGAGCTGATGGGCGCCACATTCGTTCGCAACACGGCCACGCCTCGCATCTACGACGCGAACCACGTCACCGGCGCCCGCCCGACGACTCCCGAGGAGATCGATACTTTCCTCGCCGTCATGGACCGTGAGTACTCGGCCTCCACGCACCGCCGCTTCGACGTCGACTACCGCACTCCACCTGCGTTCGCCGCCCGGCTCGCGCTCGAAGGATACGAGCGAAACGATGGATTGGTCTTCGTCCTGGAAAATCAGTTGATCGGCTCGGCACCCCGCAACGACATCCGTCCGGTTGAATCGGACGCCGACTGGGACTCGTTCTGGGAGCTGATGCTCGTGGAGTGGCGCGAGCATCACGAGCGGACAAAACGCCCCGCAGCCGACGACGTTGCGCGCGAGATGTGGGTCTCGCGGCGACAGAAGCAGCCACCTGTGCAGTATTTCATGGCTTATGTGAAGGACAAACCCGTGGGCTACTTCAACTCATGGGCCGGCATCGCCGGCGTCGGGCAGGTAGAGGACCTCTTCACCCACCCAGATGTGCGCAAGCAGGGCGTCGCGACGGCCCTGATCCATCACTGTGTAGCCGACGCTCGCAGCAAGGGCGCTGGGCCGGTGGTGATCGCCGCGGATCCCACGGACACCCCGAAGCACATATACGCCCGGATGGGCTGGCGGCCGGTTGCGCTGCTCTCGCACTTCCTCAAGCAGGCCAAGCCATAGGCGCCCACTGGTCATCCTTGTTCGGGCAAGTTGGCTCGCTTATAGTGTATCCAAGCTGGCCAGGCTGCCACTATGAGAGAAACTGAGCGAGTCCCGGAGACACCCGCCACCGCGGTACCGCTTCCCGCGCTCCCCGAAGATGTGACCATGGACGGTCTCTTCCTGGACCGTTACGACGGAGGGGAAGGCCGGGACATCTTCTCCAAGATCCAGCAGTTCACCCTCGTCGATCGCGCGCGCGATCTCGGCCTCTACACGTTCTTCATGCCGTTGGACAACAACGACGGCCCCGTCGCGCAGATCAACGGCAAGCGCGTCCTGATGTTCGGCTCCAACAATTACCTCGGCCTCACCCGCCACCCATACGTGGTCGACAAGACGCAACAGGCTGTTCGCGAGTACGGCACGTCGATGACCGGCTCGCGGCTGCTGAACGGAAGCACGAAGTTGCACGAGGAGCTCGAAGAGCGCGTCGCCCAGTTCCTCCACACCGAAGCGGCGCTCGTCTTCACCACCGGCTACCAGGCGAACCTAGGCATCATTTCGACGCTCGTCGACAAGCGCTCCGTTGCTGTTGTTGACAAGTCAGACCACGCCAGCATCTACGACGGTTGCCAGCTCGCCGAAGGGGAGATGATCCGCTTCCGCCACAACGACGCCGAGCACCTGGAGCAGGTGCTGTCGCGGACCGACAAGGCTGCGCTCGTGATCATCGACGGCGTCTACAGCATGGGCGGCGATATCGCACCCTTGCCAGAGATCGTCGCGGCCTGCAAGCCCCACAAGGCACGGATCGTCGTCGACGACGCGCACGGCATCGGCGTCATCGGCGAGGGCGGACGGGGTACAGCCAGTCACTTCGGCATTGAGAGCGAAGTCGACATCATCATGGGGACCTTCTCCAAGTCTCTGGCGTCAATCGGTGGCTTCGTCGCCGGACGGCGCGAGGTCGTCGATTGGATTAAACACTTCGCCCGCTCGATGCTCTTCAGTGCGAGCCTCCCGCCCGCTTCAACCGCCGCCGCCCTGGCCTCGCTCGATGTGATCGAGCGCGAACCCGAAATTGTGCAGCGCGTTCAAGCGATCGCCAAGCGCTGGCGAGAGGGCCTACAGGAACTCGGTTTCGATGTCGGCGGGTCCGCTACACCAATCGTTCCGGTGAACGTTGGGGACGAGTACAGGACGGTGATGTTCTGGAAGGCCCTGTTTGAGGAAGACATCTACACGAACCCTTGCATCTACCCGGCCGTGAACCTGCGCGAGGCGATCCTCCGCACGAGCTGCATGGCCACGCACAAGGACGAAATGGTGGACGAGGCGCTGGGCAAGTTCGAGATCGTTGGCCGCAGGCTCGGTGTCATCTCCTAGCGTCATCGCCTTCACCGCCCAGGTAGCCCCGGTAGAATCGAAGAAGGACCTCGACGCCTTCATCCGCTTGCCGTGGCGCATCTATCACGGAAACCCTTACTGGGTGCCCCCGCTTCTCTATACCGAGCACCACCGTTTCTCGCCCAATAAGAATCCCTTCTACCTGCATGCGGACGTGCAGCTGTTCTTGGCACGACGCGCCGGCGAGATCGTCGGCCGGATCACCGCCCACATCGACCGCGAGCACAACCGCTATCACAACGAGCAGACCGGTTTCTTCGGCTTTTTCGAATGCCACGACGATCCAGAGACGGCAACTGCCCTTCTGACGACCGCCGAGCACTGGCTGCGCGACCGCGGTATGGACTCCATCCGCGGCCCCCTGAACTTCTCCGTCAACGGCGAGGTCGGTTTCCTCGTGGAGGGCTTCGACTCGTCGCCCCAGCCCTTGATGGCTTACACGCCCGAGTACTACCTGCGCCTCGTTGAGACCTCGGGTTATGTCAAAGCCAAGGACATCTACGCCTGGACATGGGAAACCTTGCCCGTGCCTGAAGGCGCGCCCCGTCGTATGGTCGCCGAGCTACGATCGCGGCCCGAGGTGTCCGTACGCCGGGCTCGGATGAAGGACTTCGACAGCGAGGTGCGGACCGTCCTTAATCTGTACAACGACGCCTGGAGCGAAAACTGGGGCTTCGTGCCGGCGACCGATGCTGAAGCGGCACAAATGTCGGCCGATCTCAAGCTGGTCGTCGACACCGACATTATCCCCGTCGTCGAAGTGAACGGAGTGCCGGCTGGCATGGCGCTTGCCCTCCCCGACGTCAACTGGGCGTTGAAGCCGCTCAACGGCCACATCCTACCGTTTGGCTGGCTGCGCTTCCTCTGGCGCCTCAAGATCCGCCGGCCGAAGTCCGGACGCCTGCTCCTCCTCGGCATCAAGAAGGAGTTCCGCTCGCGGCAGTACGCCGGTCTCGCCTATCTGCTGTGCGACGAGCTCTATCGCGGCGCCAAGGAGCGCGGATATGAATGGGCGGAATTCGGCTGGACACTCGAGGACAACGGCCCCATCAATTCGCTGATCAAGAAGATCGGCGCAAAGCGGTACAAGACCTACCGCATCTACGAAAAGTCCCTCTGATGAAGGTCCTCGTCACCGGCGCCAGCGGCTTCCTCGGCTCGCACATTGCTGAGCAGTTCTCGTCCGCAGGCCACGACATCCGCCTGCTGCTTCGCCCGACCAGCAATCAGCAGTTCCTCACGTTTAAGTACGAAGAGGCGTTGGGCGACGTCACCGAACCAGAATCCCTCGGCGCAGCGGTGCGGGGCGTCGACGCTGTCGTGCACCCCGCTGGGCTAATCAAAGCACGAAATGAGGCCGAATTCCGCGCCGTAAACGAGTGCGGCACAGCGAACCTGATCCAGGCGATCGAGCAGAACGCGCCGGACATCCAACGCTTCGTCTACATCTCCAGTCAGTCCGCTCACGGCCCGAGTCCGGACGGACTTCCGCGGCCGGTCGATGACGAACCAATGCCGGTCAGCGCCTACGGACGCTCAAAGCTCGGCGGCGAGGACGTCACCATGACCTCGAAACTTGCCGATCGCAGCGTCATCTTCCGGATGCCCGTGATCTATGGTCCGCGCGACCCGGCTCTGCTGCCGTTCTTCAAAATCGTGCGTTACCGGCTCGCGCCGCTGCTCGATGGCGGAAGCCACAAACTCTCGATCGTCTACGCGGCGGACGCCGCGAGCGCAGTCGTCGCCGCCACGACCGCGGAAGCGGCAGTCGGTGGCAAGACGTACTCTCCCGAGGACGGCAATGTCTACACCTGGCGGGACCTGTTGACAGCCATCGAGATGGCGGTCGGCCGGCGCGCGCTGATGTTGCCGGTGCCGCTCCCCGGCTACCAGGTAGCAGGACTGGCGAGCGAACTATTCGGTCGCCTTACAGGCAACGCCCAGGTATTCGACCGCGACAAGGTCCGCGAAATGAGGCAGCGCTATTGGGTCTGCTCAGCGGACGACCTCCAACGAGACCTGGGCTGGCGCGCAGCCGTCCAAGTCACCGAGGGTGCTCGGCTGACGCATGAGTGGTATCGCTCCGCCGGGTGGATCTAGCGGTTAGCTGTCGCCCGTCCCCGATGCCCGCGCAGCGGATTTTTCCTTGTCACCGTTCCGCGAGGGTACAGCGGCCGACACGGGCTCAATCGCCGCGAAATCCTTTACATCGCCCATGTGGATCTCGCCGTCGATGAACGCGCCTTCGCCGACCGAGAGCGCCTTCGTGTGGATCGCGCCCTTGATCTTGCTCGAGGGCTGCAGCTCCAGGCGCTCCGTGCAGTACAGCTTGCCGTCGAACGATCCGGCAATGATCACGAAATGGCCGTATACGGTGGCCTTCACTTCAGCGCCGTTGCTGATGAAGACCGTGCCCGCAGCCCGGATCTCTCCAGACACCGTGCCTTCCACGCGCACGCTTCCTTCGGTGCTGAAGTTGCCCTGCCATGAGGACTCAGCGCCGATCACGCTCGCGAAGTCGTCCGACGGCCCTGTGGCGCGGAACTCAGTCGCGGGCGCCAGGTACGAGGGCTCCGGCTCAAACTCAGTATCGAGCTCCTCACGTTCCGGGACGCTCTCCGTCATCGTCTGCTTCTGCCAGTCGCTGCTCAGTTTGCCGTACTCGCGGCGGTTGTTTCCGAGCTTCAAAATCGACCTCCCATCGGCTATTCGTTTCATGCGGGGGTTCCCACACGAAGGGGCTAACAGGATAACGCCTTGCGTCGCAAATGGCTACTGCCGATTACTTCCGATATTTCTCAGAGCAATAGCGCGGTATTCTTACGTCAATGCCGAAGATTTACGAAGACCTGGCCGAATGGTTCCCGTTGATCACTGCCCCCGAGTCCTACGCGGAGGAAGCAGCGCTCTACCGCCGCTTGCTCACTGAAGCGTGCGACAGGCCACCGGTCACGGCCCTCGAACTGGGCAGCGGCGGCGGCAACAACGCCTCGCACCTGAAGGCGCATTGGCAGCTGACGCTTACTGACGTCTCGCCCGCCATGCTGGCCGTCAGCCGCGCGCTCAACCCGGAATGCGAGCACATCGAGGGCGACATGCGCACTCTCCGGCTCGGACGAACCTTCGACGTAGTCTTCGTCCACGATGCTGTCGACTACATGACCACCGAGGCCGACCTTCGCGCAGCGATGGAGACCGCGTTCATCCACTGCCGGCCCGGCGGCGCCGTGCTCTTCGCGCCGGATCACACCCGCGAGAACTTCCGAGAATCCACTGATGAAGGCGGGCACGACGGTGATCGTCGCAGCGCCCGCTACCTCGAATGGACGCGCGACCCCGACCCCTCGGACACGCAATACTCCACCGACTACGCCTTCCTTCTGCTTGAAGGAGACAACGTGCGTGTCGTCCACGATCGTCATGTCGGCGGCCTCTTCAGCCGCGAAGACTGGATCCGCTGGCTCGTGGACGCCGGCTTCGACGTATCGGCGGCGCCGCTCGTACACAGCGAGGTCGAGCCAGGCAGCCAGGAGCTGTTCATCTGTAAACGACCCGTCGGTGACTAACAGTTCCGCCGCAATCTGATGAGTGACCGGCGTTGGATTCCAGTGAGAATCCAATTAAAACGAGCGCTCACGGGCGCATTTCGTCGCATTGCGCAGTTAATAGACTCTACCTCCGCTCTCTTCTCGCATCGTCGCGCCCACGTCAGTTGAACAGCGGCTAATCCCTCTGTGTGTGGTTTGTGGCGCCCGGCACAATCGGGCTATACTTCCGCCCGACTACTCGTAGACGGGCCAGGCGTATGACGTGGGGAGGAAGTGCTGGGCCCGAGCGGGGGGAGCCGCCCTATGAGCCCCGACCCCGGCCAGCGCCGCCCTCGCTGGCTGGACCTTGCTGGACGCCTAAACCGAATAGAGTCGCTCCGCTGGTTGGCGGAACGGCGCAGTCCCGTATCACACGCCGCCCTGGTGGTGCTCGTCCTCGCCGCGGGCGCATTCGCGCTCGGGCGCAGCAGTGACGCGTCGCGCTCCGGCAACCTCGGGTACCTCGTTGCCCCGACTGACCAAACGACAGAGGGGCAGTCTGACACCAACGCGGTGGCCGGCGACGACGCTGGAGATAGCGAACTCCGTGAGCCGGTCGCCTTCTTCACCTACGAAGTCGCGCCCGGAGACACCCTCAGCGCCATCGCCGAGACCTACGGCGTCAGCATCGACTACCTCATCTGGAACAACCCGGAAGTGGGTGCCGACCCCGACTCCCTGATCATCGGCGAAAACCTGCTGATCCCCGGCACCGAAGGCCTCGTCTATGACGTCCGCCTCGGCGACACCATCACCGACATCGCCGCGACCTACAACGTCGATCCGGCTGCCATCGTCGAGTTTGCTCCTAACGAACTGGTCTCGCCCGACAACATCATCGAAGGCATGGTCCTCGTCTTGCCCGGCGCCGTGCCACCGCCGCCGCCCGAGCCCGAGCCGCTGCCAGAACCCGAGCCGGGGCCGGCGCCGGCTGACCCTCCCGCCTTCGGAGGGCCACTGCCGGCTGGAGTCGCCGTTGAGCCAGTATCGGCGCCCATTCCGAGCATCGGCTACATCTGGCCGGTGAGCGGTTCGCTCAACAGCTACTACGGCCCACGTTGGGGCAGCTTCCACAAGGGCATCGACATCGGCGCACCGTACGGGACTGCCATCGCCGCCGCGGGGTCGGGCCAGGTCGTGCTCGCAACCTACCGCGACAACGGCTACGGCAACTACATCATCGTCCGCCACGCCGACGGCACGCAGACCCTCTACGCGCACCTCTCCTCTATCTGGGTCGCCCAGGGTCAGTACGTCAGCCAGGGCGAAGGCATCGGCGCGGTGGGTTGCACGGGCTGGTGCACAGGCAACCACCTGCACTTCGAGATCCAGATCAACGGCGCGGCGGTCGACCCGCTCGCGTACCTGCCGTAGCGAAGGTGCTTACTGCGCCAGTTGGTAAACCTTGCCCTCGGTCTTGATCGAGGGCGCGACGATGAGCTCCGCGTCATGGAGTTCGCCGAGGTTCTGCGCGCCGACCATGCCCATGCACGTCTGGATCGCGCCGACAATGTTCTCGCTGCCGTTCGTGCGCGACGTCGGGCCGAACAGCAGACGGTCGAGGGTCGTGTCGGTGCCCGGGTTGATGCGCACGCCGCGCGGGAGTGCCGCGTGGCCGGTCGACATGCCCCAGGCGACGCCCTTTCCAGGTGCTTCCTCTGTGCGGGCGAAGGCAGTGCCCAGCATGACCGCGTCTGCGCCGGCGACCAGGGCCTTACAGATGTCGCCGCCGTTGCGCATGCCGCCGTCTGTGATGATCGGAATGTAGCGACCGCTCTCGCGGTAGAAGTCATCGCGGGCCGCAGCACAGTCAATCGTCGCCGTGATTTGCGGGACGCCGATGCCGAGGACCTCACGCGATGTGCAGATAGCGCCGGGACCAACGCCGACAAGGACGCCGGCGACACCGGTGTGCATCAGCTCCTTGGTCGCCGCGTAACCAACCGTATTGCCAACGACGACGGGAATCCGGATGTTCGAGATCAGTTCTTCAAAGATCAGGCCGCGCTCGCTGCGGGAGATGTGGCGTGCCGTCGTCACGGTGGACTGGACAACGAAGATGTCAGCACCGGCGTCGACAGCGATGCCCGCGAGCTTCTTTGTATTGGCCGGAGTGCAAGAGACGGCGCAAATCGCACCGCCTTCCTTGATCTCGCGGACCCGCCGCCCGATCAACTCTTCCTTGAGTGGAGCGGCAGTCAACCTCTGGATGATCGCCGCAGACTCGTCCTGCGAGGCGTTCACCACTTCCTGGATCGCCGCCTCCGCGTCATCGTGACGGCATTGCAAACCCTCGAGGTTCAGCACCGCGAAACCGCCACGCCTGCCCATCTCGCGGGCGAAAGAAGGGTTGACTACGGCATCAAGGGCAGCCGCAGTAACGGGAAAGTCGAAGGTGAAATGGGCGATGCTGAAGTGGACATCCGTCAGTTCCGGATTGACGGTAACGTCGCCCGGGACAATCGCGACTTCGTCAAAGCCGTAGGCGGGTCGTAATTCCTTCAATCCAACCGTTAAACTCATAGCATCCTCGCCTCGGTGATGGGCCGCTCCCCTGGGCGGAGCGAACTTGGGGTTTCAGCCAGTGTACCAACGGCCGGCGAAACCGGTCAACAACATTGCGCCATATTCTGCGAAGTAATGTGAACATATCCGTACAGTGAAAAAATGGGCATCCTCTACCTCGTCTCCACTCCGATCGGCAACCTCGAGGACATCACGCTGCGCGCCCTCCGCGTCCTCCGCGAGGTGTCGCTCATCGCTGCCGAGGACACCCGGACCGCGCGCAAGCTCCTTACCCACCACGGCATCAAGCAGCGCCTCGTCAGCTATAACGAACACAACATGCGCGCCCGAACGCCCGCGCTGCTCGAGGCGCTCGCAACGGGCGACGTCGCACTCGTGTCGGAGGCCGGAACGCCGGGCGTGAGCGACCCCGGATACGAGCTCGCGACCGCCGCGCTGTCCGCCGGATACGAGGTCTCGCCGGTCCCGGGCCCAGCAGCGGTCGTTGCCGCCCTCACCGCGTCGGGACTGCCGATGCGCGAATTCACCTTCATCGGCTTCCTCCCGCGGCGGTCAAAAGAACGCCGCGATATCTTCGCCGGCGTCGCCGGCGAACGCCGCACCCTCGTCTTCTTCGAGTCGCCCCACCGCCTGCGCGCGGCTTTGGAGGACCTGCAGTCGACGCTCGGCGAGCGACGAGTCGCCGTCTGCCGCGAGTTGACCAAGCTATACGAGGAGGTGTTCCGCGGCTCCGTCTCGGAGGCGATCGAGCACTTCACCGAGCCCCGCGGCGAGTTCACGGTCGTCGTCGACGGTGCGACTGCCGCGCTACCTGTCATCACTGACGACGCCCTGCGCGTTGCGATTCGCGAGCTCCGCACCGCCGGAGCATCGGCCCGTGACGCTGCGGCGCAGGTCGCGAAGGAGACTGGAGTGCCGCGCCGGCGTGTCTACGCGCTGTCGCTGGAGGCATCACACAAGAGCCCCGACACCTCGGCGCGCTGACACGCCCGGCGGGCCGTTTCAGATAGGCTCCGTGCTACAATCCACTCGTAAATCACCATGCCAGAACGCATTTTCGTGGCAGTCGCGTGGCCATACGCGAACGGCTCATTGCACATCGGCCAGCTTGCCGGCGCCTACCTGCCGCCGGACATCTTCGCGCGCTACCACCGTACCGTCGGCAACGATGTCCTCATGGTGTCCGGGAGCGATGTCAACGGCACCCCAATCACCGTTCGCGCCGAGGAGGAGGGCCGCTCCCCCGGCGATGTAGCCAAACAGTTCCACGAAGAGTTCCTCGATTGCTGGGACAAGCTTGGCATCAGCTTCGACTGCTTCACCAGCACTGGTACGGAAAACCACGCCCGCGTCACTCAGGAGATGTTCCTCAAGCTCCTCGAGATCGGTGACATCTACAAGGACTCGATGGAATCCCCCTACTGCGCCGTCGAGCAGCGTTTCCTCCTCGACCGTTATGTCGAGGGCATCTGCCCTCACTGCGGCTACGACGGTGCGCGCGGCGATCAGTGTGACAATTGCGGCCGCGTCCTCGACCCCTTCGACTTGAAAGACCCGAAGTGCAAGTTCGACCTCTCGACACCCGAGAAGCGCGAGTCCGAGCACTTCTTCCATCGCCTGAGCGCCTACAACGAGGTGGTCAAGCAATGGCTCAGCGCCACAGATAAGGACCATTGGCGCAAGAACGTCCGCAACTTCGCCCTCGGCATCACGGAGCAGGGCCTCCACGACCGCGCGATTACCCGCGACATCACCTGGGGCGTTCCGATCCCGCTCGACGGCTACGACACCAAGCGCATCTACGTCTGGTTCGACGCCGTCATCGGTTATCTCTCCGCCTCCATCGAATGGGCCGAGAAGAACGGCACGCCGGAGCGCTGGCGAGATTGGTGGCAGGACGCTGCCGCCAAGAGCTACTACTTCATCGGCAAGGACAACATTTGGTTCCACACGCTGATCTGGCCCGTCCAGTTAGTGGGCTACAGCAAGGCCACCGGCGAGCACTTCAACCTCCCCTACGACGTCCCGGCGAACCAGTTCCTGACGATCAAGGGCAACAAAGTATCGACAAGCCGCCGGCTCGCCGTGTGGGTCCGGGACTTCCTCTCACGTTACGACCCCGACGCCCTACGCTACTATCTTTCGGCCATCATGCCGGAGACTTCCGACGCCGACTTCACCTGGGCGGGCTTCGTACAGCGCAACAACGACGAACTGGTGGCGACCTGGGGCAACCTCGTCAACCGCGTGCTGACCTTCACCTACCGCAACTTCGACAAGGTCGTTCCCCAGCCGGGGACGCTAACCGAAGCCGACCAAGACCTAATCGCGCGGGCAGAGCAGGCGATCGCCGACACCGGCCGCGATATAGCTGCCTGCAACTTCCGCGCCGGCGTCGAGTCCGCGATGTCCGTCGCTCGCGAGGCGAACCGCTACGTCGAAGACAACGCGCCCTGGAAACTGATCAAGGAGGACCGCGACCGCTGCGCCACGGTGCTCTACACTGCCCTCGCGGCCATAAGCGGCATCAAGACCGCCCTCCATCCATACCTGCCCTTCACGTGCCAGACCTTGCACGGTTACCTCGGCAACGAAGGGCCGGTACAGGCAGCCGGCTGGAAACTGCAGATGCCGGAGCCCGGGCGACCGCTGGCGGAGGCCCAGCCTTTGTTCAAGAAGCTCGACCCTGAGATCATCGAAGCGGAAGAAGCGCTACTGGGAACCTGATGCTCGTCGATTCGCACTGTCACCTCCAGGACCGCAAGTACCGCGCCGACGTCGAGGACGTCATCCACCGCGCCTTCAACTCCGGCGTGACGGCCCTCGTCACGATCGGCTACGACATGCCCAGCAGCCGCCGCGCAATCGAGATCGCGGACGCGCACGACAACATCTACGCGACCGTCGGCGTGCACCCCCACGACGCGAAAACGCTGACCGCGCGCGACCTCAATGAGCTGTCCCGCATGGCGGACTCATCGCGAGTCGTCGCCATCGGCGAGATCGGCCTTGATTTCTACCGCGACCTCTCGCCGCGCGACGAACAGTACCGCGCCTTCCGCGAACAACTCGCCCTGGCCAAGACGCTGCGTCTGCCCGTCGTGATTCACTCCCGGGACGCCGACGAGCAAGTGTTCGAAGTGCTCACTGAGTACGAGCGCGAAGCCCGCGCCGATTGGCCGAAAGACCGGCCGATAGGTGTGATGCACTGCTACGCCGGCGACCTGCCCCTCGCCTTGCGCTATATCGACATCGGCTTCGTGATCTCGATCGCGGGCCCGGTAACCTACGCCCGGTCGGAAGCCACACGGGCCGTCGCTAGCGGCATACCGCTACGCTGGATGGCGGTCGAGACCGACGCGCCATACTTGCCGCCACAGCGCATCCGTGGCGAACGCAACGAGCCGGCCAACGTATGTGATGTAGCGGAGTTTGTGGCCAACTTGCGCGGAACGACGTTCGCGGAAGTCGCGGACAAGACGGCCCAGACGGCGTCGTCGCTGTTCGGCCTCGGCGACATTGGTCAACCGCTGGCCGAGGCCGCGAAGGAAGCGCGATGAAGACCGCCCCGCTGTACGGCGCCGTGCAGGACGACCTCGGCCGCGTGGAAGACGTTTTTGACGAGATCAAGCAAGTCGACTACGGCCCGCTCGGCGGAATGCTCCGGATGGTGCTGGGGGGCGGCGGCAAGCTCATGCGACCCGGCCTTTCGCTACTGTCAGGCCGCTTCGGGACATATGACCTCGACCGGCTCGTGCCGATGGCCGCCTCTGTCGAACTCCTGCACACAGCAACTTTGGTCCACGACGACGTTATCGACCAGGCCGACACCCGGCGTGGCCGTGCGACGGTCAACAGCGCCTTCCAGAACTCGACAACTGTGATGCTCGGCGACTACCTCTTCGCCCACGCCGCCAGCCAGGTCGTGAAGACAGACAGCTTGCGGGTGGTGCAACTCTTCTCCGAGACGCTGATGATCATGGCGAAAGGCGAGATCCGTCAGGACCTTGCGGCTTATGACAGCCGCCAGACGATCCGCGACTACCTGGCGCGCATCGGTGGCAAGACGGCATCGCTTTTCTCCACCGCCTGCGAGGGCGGCGCGGTCGTGTCGGCGCAGCCCGACGCCCAGGTGCAGGCGCTCCGGGACTACGGGTACAACTTCGGGATGGCGTTCCAGGTGGTGGACGACATCCTCGACTTCACCGGCGACGAAGCGGAAATGGGCAAGCCCGTTGGCAGCGACCTGATCCAGGGTACCCTCACGTTGCCCTCGTTCCTGCTCATGGAGCGGTCCAAGAACGGCAACCCCGTGTCCGCCTACTTCGATGAGCCATCCCCCGAACGCCTCGTCGCCGCTCTGACCATGGTGCGCGACTCAGGCGCCCTCGACGAGTCCTCGCAGATGGCCAATGACTTCGCCGAAAGGGCGATGGATTCGCTCAACGCCCTGCCAGACACGCCGGATCGTACGACGCTCGCCAACCTGGCGCTGTACATCCTAGAACGCCGCAGCTAGCCGGCGCCGAGCGTCTTCCGCGCGACCTTCTTCTTGGCCTGCTTCGCCGTCTTCATGCCGTACTGGTCCGTACCCCACTTGCCGCGGTAGCCGGCTTCCCGGTGCTCTCCCAGCTTCTTGTCGATCAGCGCCGCAACGTCGCCCTTCGTGGGAACTTTGGGATCCTTCCGCTTGACCAACTCAGGATGCTCATAACCCTTCATCCGTTTGGCCCGCTGCTTCACCTCTTTGCCCATGTGCCAGTACGTCCCCTTGTCGGGGATCTTGCGCGGGTAGCCGTCCCGCATCGTGAAGGCGGCGAAGGTGGACATCATCCGCGGCGCCTCGCGAGCGCATTCCGGACAGATCGCCTGCGTGCTCGCATCGCGCATCTGGCGGATCGCCTCGAAAACGCCGTTGCACGGTTCGCAGTAGTACTCGTAAAGCGGCATGGCTACTTCTTCGCTGCTTTCGTCTTCACGCCTGGGCTACGCTTCGCCGCCGCCTGCGGTTTCACGCGGGCGATCGCGCGTTTCGGCTGCTCACCACGCACGTCGTGGTGGTGGTAGGGCACGCGCTCTTTCACGCCCTGGCGCCTCGACATCGTGGCGAACATCGTCGGCATGATCCGGTCCGCCACCGACCCACAGGTCGGACAGGGGACAGGTTGGTCCGACTTCGAGATCGCTTGCAGCGTCTCAAAGACCTTGTCGCATTTGTCGCAGTAGTACTCGTAGATCGGCAAGAGTTACACCTCGATGGTTGTGGGCACACGGTCCCGGCGAAGGCGTTCCAGAAACGCCGCGGCATTCACATCCCGTTCGAGGACACCGATGATGTAGCTCCTGAGATGGCGCTCCACCTCCTCAGCCAGTTCCGGCGGCACTCGCACGCGCGCTACATCGTTATACGACCCGCGTTGGAGCAGGCGCAAGACCTTCAGTCCGTTGAGCGTCATCACGCGCGGCCCCGGAAGGCCCGGTACGCACTCGCGCCCGACCGCCCCGCCGGCGATCGGCGCGAAGAAGTTGTCGACCGGGTCCAGCGGCTTGCCGCAGCCGACGCAGCGCTCGATCTCCGGCCGAAAGCCGCACTGGTCGAGTAGCCGCATCTCGAAGAAGCGCAGCACAGTGTCCTGGTCGGCGCTCGTCTCGAGCCGCCGCAGCGATTCGAGCAGCAGGCGGTACGTCGGATAGGCCTGGACGTGTTCAGCCGTCATGCGGTCCGTCAGTTCGGCGGCGTACAGCGCGCGGCTCAGCCGGTCGAGGTCATCGCGCAGACCGCGAAAGCTGTCCAGAGTCTCGCAGCCCGTGATCACGTCGCTCACGTGTCCCTGGGCAAGCTGCAGCATGCAACGGTTCAACGGCTGCAGGTGCCCGGAAAGGCGGCTGCTCGTCTTCCGCACGCCCTTCGCCTTCGCCTCGATCTTGCCGATGGTTGGCGTAAACAGCGTGAGGATGCGGTCCGCCTCGCCCATCTTCCGCGCGCGCAGGATGATCGCCTCCGTCTTGTAGAGGCGCTGCGACATGGGCACTAGCCCATCTCCTGCCTTCCCTCGAGCGCCCGCGTCAACGTCACGTCATCGGCGTACTCGAGGTCTCCGCCTGCCGGCAGACCTCGGGCCAGCCGCGTCACACGCAGCCCGAGCGGGCCGATCAGCCGCGCAAGGTACATCGAGGTCGCCTCGCCTTCCAGGTTGGGGTTCGTCGCCAGGATCAACTCCTGCGCCTCGCCGCTGCGCAGCCGGCTGAGGAGTTCCGATATCTTCAGGTCTTCCGGCCCGATGCCGTCCATCGGCGAAATCGCCCCGTGGAGCACGTGATAGAGGCCGTGATACGAGTCGGTGCGCTCAAGCGAGAGGATATCGAGTGGCTCCTCCACGACGCAGATCACGCGACGGTCGCGCTCCATGTCGGTGCAGATGCGGCAGGGGTCGATTTCCGTGACGTTCTGGCAGATCGAGCAGAGCGTCACCTTCTCCTTTACCTCAATGATCGCGTCGGCCAGTGACCGTGCGTCGGACACAGGCATGCGCAAGAGGTAGTAGGCGAGACGCTGCGCGCTCTTCGGCCCGATGCCCGGGAGCCGGTAGAACTCCTCGATGAGCCTGGCCAGCGGCGCGGCTGTGGAGGTGCTGCGCTCGTTCACGAAAATCGTCTCAACCGCATCGCCTCACGCGCCGCGAGAGCATCAACCGAGGTTCAGCCCCGGAATGTTGATTCCGCCGGCGAGCCCCGCAAGCTGCTGCATCTGGCCGCTCCGCACCTTCTCGAGGCCGTCGTTCATTGCCGCCATTATCAGGTCCTGGAGCATCTCAACATCCTCCGGGTCGACGGCGTCCGGCTGAATTTCTATCAACTTGAGCGAAGGGTGCGCCGTCAGAACAACGTGCACAGCGCCACCGCCTGACGTCGCCTCAAACTCCATCTCATCCAGCTTCGCCTGCGTCTCTGCGAGCTTCGACTGCATCTGCTGGATCTGCTTCATCAGGTCGCCGCCGCCACCGCCACCCACCGGCATTCCGCGCTTACCCATCTGTTTCTCCTTCCGGCTCTTTGCTTGAGGATATCGCACGCGCGCCCAGCTCTTGCGCCGCCTTCACCAGGTGTCCACCCGTAGCTGGCGCAAGATCGCCGGAGCGTTCCCGTGGCGCGTGTTCATACGTGACTTGCACCGCCCGCCCAAGCGCCTCACTGAACAGCGCGTCTAAACGCTGGCGGAACGACCCGCTCTCGATCCGCTCGAGGTGGAACGTGTGGTAGAAGCCTAGGACCAGCGAATCGCCATCGCTCGAACGCACCTCGCACGAACCATTGAGAAGGGCGGACAGTTGCGTGTCGCTCCCCTTGCAGGCCTGCCGGACCTGATCGAGCAGCGCGTCCGACGCGCTGGCGGGCGCTCTAGGAGGCACACCCACTGGCTCCGCCGCCGCCGATGGCGACCTCTCCGCCGCGCCGTTCGCCGGTGGCTCTGCTGGCGTTGATGTGGCCGCCGCCGCGCGTGGTGCAGGTGTCGGCCTCCCAGCCGGCCCCGGTCTCGCCGGTCGCTCCGTACGCGTCGGTACAGGCTCGGGTCGCGCTGTAACAAGAGGCGTCAGTGCTTCACCGGTTGTCAGATCAAGTAGCGCAAGTTCGAGCGGAAGCGACGACTGTGCGTCGTCCCGGAAGTCGGCGCGCCCGAACGCTTGGAGAGCGCGGATGACATCTTCCTTCGAGATATTCGCCGCCTCCGCGCGCACTTCCGCCGCCATCTCAGTCGGCAGTTCGAGCGATTCGGTAGCGCCCGCCTTGGCCAGGAGCAGGCCGCGCAGGTAGCGCACAACTTGCTTGGCGAACTGCTTCATGTCGGTGCCGTCGTCGCGGACCTGCGCGATCAGCCGCAGTCCGCCGGGCAGGTCGCCGCCGATCGCCGCCTTCGCCAGCAGGCCGCTGCGGATGTCGACGCTGGTGCCAAGGGCTTCCTCTACCTGCTCGGCTGTTGGCGTCTTGCCGTAGTACGTGACGACCTGCTCCAGCGCATTGATAGCGTCGCGCATGCTGCCGGTCGCCGACCGGGCGATCTCTTCAAGAGACGCGCGCTCAACCTCGAAGCCTTCCCGCGAGCTAATGTGCGTTAGGCGCTCGACCATCGCCGCAAGCGGGATGCGCTTCAGGTCGAAGCGCTGGCAGCGCGAAACGATCGTGCCTGAGACCTTGTGCGCTTCGGTCGTCGCAAGAACGAAGACGATGTGAGGTGGCGGCTCTTCCAGCGTCTTGAGCAGTGCGTTCTGCGCCGCGCCCGTCAGCATGTGCACCTCGTCGAGGAGGTATATCTTGCGCTTGCCCGCCATCGGCGTCAGGACGACGTTCTCGCGCAACTGACGGATGTCGTCCACGCTGTTGTGGCTGGCCGCGTCCTGCTCCACGAAGTCCATCGCCCGCCCCTGGATGAACGAAAGGCATGATTTGCACTCGTTGCAGGGCTCGCCATCCCGTGGCGCGGCGCAGTTGGCAGCCTTCGCCAGCAGACGCCCGAGTGTCGTCTTGCCCGTGCCACGCGGTCCGCACAACAGATACGCATGGGCCAGCCGCCCCAAAGCAATCGAGTTGCGCAGCGTCCGCGTGATCGCCTCGTGTCCGTACACCTCGGCAAAGGACTGCGGTCGCCACTTGCGGTATAGGACTTCGCCGGACCCAGCGGATGACGGCGCTTCGGGGGCGGTCAGGGGCAGTTCGGTCACAAGCCCATTATAGGCTGGCGGGAAGAGACGTTACAGGCGCGGACGGCGCGGCGATGGGGATATCAGTGAGCGCGTTCGACGATCCCCGCCAGCGCCAGCACCGCGCGCTCCCGCGCGCGCATCTCGTGCTCTTCGCCCGGCTCAGCGTGATCATATCCGAGCAGATGCATGATGCCGTGAGCGAGCAGGTGCGCCAGCTCAGCCTCGACATCTCGTCCAGCCCCCTTCGCCTGCCGTTCCGCCGTCTCAAATGAGATGATTACGTCGCCAAGGCGCGGGGGCCCGCCCGGCGGTGCGACAAACTCCTCCCCCTCTTCCTGGGAAAACGAAAGCACATCCGTCGCGTGGTCATCGTCCGCGTACTCCCGGTTCAGCGCCCGCACCTGCGCGTCGTCCGTGACCGCCACGCTCAACTGACAATCGCCGACACCCTCATGCTCAAGGGCTATGCGCGCGATCCCAGTCAGCCAGTCTGCCTGGATCCGGCGGCCGAACGCCGGGTCGATAGACACCAGAATGTCGTGGGTCGGCACACTGTCAGCGTATCAGGCCGGGGTGAGCTTGACGCGGCTGGCCCACAAGAACCGTCGCTTGATGCGCTTCAGGCTGGCAATCGCGCGCCAGGGCAGCGACTTGCCGAATGAGCCGCATGGGGTGCGAGAGGAGCTGGCTCGCACGCGTCTCGTAGCAGAAGACACCACCCGGCTCCAGGACTCGGCTGATCTCCTCGATCGCCTCCTGCGGGCGCGAGATGTGATACCAAGTCCCAAAGTCGATCACGAAATCGAACTCGCCCTCCGCAAAGGGCAGCGAGCGAACGTCGCCCAGGACGAATTCCACCTTGACACCTCGCTCGCGGCAGTGGCGTTCGGCATCGGCCAGTGCCTCGCCGTCAATACTTCTCCGTTTCGTTGTCCGGGGAGATTTTACCACGTGGACCTGGGTTAGCCGAAGATGCGGGCGGCCGACTCAGACGCCTCGATCAACGGCGACGGATAAACGCCGATCACGAACAACCCGACAACCGAGGCCGCGAGCGTGAGCCCGAGCGATGGGCTGGGAAGGAAAGACTCCTCCGTGTCCGGTTCACGAGTGAACATGTTGAGCACCACTCGCAGGTAGTAGTAGGCCGAGATCACGCTGTTGAGCACACCGATGATCGCCAGCCACACCAAATCCGCCTGCACCGCCGAGTTGAAGACGTAGACCTTGGCGATGAACCCAGCCGTCGGCGGGATCCCGGTGAGCGATATGAGGCACGCCGCGAGACCCAGCGCCAGCGCCGGCGACCGTTTCGCGACGCCGGCGTAGTCCTCGATCCTGTCGGAGCCAATCTTGTTCGAGATCGCGATCACCGCCATGAACGCGCCGAGGTTCGTGAAGGCGTACGTGCCGAGGAAGAACACAACGGAGCTCGTGCCGAGCAACAATTGCGGGTCCTGCGCTGCCACAGCCGCGAGCCCGATCAGGAACGTCCCCGCCTGCGCAATAGAGCTGTAGCCGAGCATCCGCTTGATGTCGGTCTGCACGAGGGCCATCACGTTGCCCACCGTCATCGAAACAGCCGCGATCGCCGCGAAGAGGATTGCCCAATCGTCCGTGACGATCCCCTCGCCCAGCGCGACCAGGAAAATGCGCATCACCACGGCGAATCCAGCCGCCTTGCTCGCCACCGACAGGTACGCAGTGATCGGTGTCGGCGCCCCCTGGTAGACGTCCGGCACCCACATCTGGAACGGGACAACCGCCATCTTGAACCCGAGACCTGCTGTCAGGAAGACGGCGGCGAGGACCAGCCCAGAACGGCTCCCTTCATCTGCAGTAGCCACAAACCGCGCTATCCCCTCGAGGCTTGTCTCACCTGAGAGCCCGAAGAGGTAGGCCATCCCATAGAGCGTGATCGCGGTGCTGATCGCGCTCAGCAGCAAAAACTTGAGCGCCGCTTCACTCGACGCCTGCGTCTTGCTGATGCCGACAAGAGCGAACAGCGCGATCGCCTGCAGTTCAAGCGCGATGAAGATCGTGATCAAGTCTGTCCCCGCGGCCATCAGGCTGAGCCCTGCCGTCGAGGCGAGGACCAGGGCCAGGTACTCGCCCTGGTAGCGGTTGCGCTCCAGAAAGTCGAACGAACCGAGGATGACGATCCCGGCGACGCCTGCAAACAGGAAGTTGAAGAATAGCGTAAAGTCGTCCACGGCGATCATGCCGTCGAAGGCTGGCCCCCGCTCATCTGCAGCAATCAGCCCGAGGGACCACGCGATGGAACCAGCGACCCCAAGCAGCGCCAGGCCGGACATCAGCGTCCGGCGCTTCAGGTAAGCCGAGCGCCCGAAGAATGGCAGCATGGTGTCGACCACGACGATGATCCCGGCGGCAATCAGAAGGGCGAGCTGCGGCCCAAACCGGCTCAGGTCGTCCATCAGGCCACACGCTCCGCGATCGGCGCGACGCCGTTCTCCAGCAAATCCATCACCCATGCCGGGTAGACGCCGATAGCGATGATCGCCGCCGTCATCGCAATCAAGGGCCCGCGTTCCCACCAGGCCGTCGCGTCCGTCAGCTCAGCCCACTTCGGGTCCGGTTCGCCCCAGAATACGCGCTGGATCGTCCAGAGTATGTAGCCGGCGGCGAAAGCGACGCCGATCACGCCGGCGATGGTCAGCGACTCGTGTTGGCCGAATGTCCCAAGGAAGATCGTTACCTCAGCGACGAACCCGCCCAGCGCCGGCAAGCCGAGCGACGCCAGCCCGGCGACAAGCATCATCGCCGTTATGAACGGCATCCGCGTCGCCAGTCCGCGCAGTTCGCCGATGTCACGCGTATGCGCGCGGTCGTACACCATGCCAACGAGCGTAAACAACATGCCCGTGATTAGCCCGTGCGTGACCATCTGAGTCGCCGCGCCCGTGAGGCCCACGAGGCCGATGGACGACGCGCCGAGAAGCACATACCCCATATGGCTGACCGACGAATACGCGATCAGCCGCTTCAAGTCAGTCTGTATAAGGGTCATCATCGCGCCGTACAGGATGCTGACCGCAGCGATGATCGCGAGCACGAGGTTTGCGTCGTGCGCCTGCTCCGGCATGATGTTGAACGCCATCCGCAGGATGCCGTAGCCCCCCATCTTCAGCAGGACACCAGCCAGCATCACGCTGACCGCCGTCGGCGCGTCCGTATGGGCGTCGGGCAACCACGTATGGAAGGGAACAATCGGCAGCTTGATCAGGAAGGCGATGATGATCAACCCGAACATCAGCCAGGCCGGGATGATTGCGCCCTCGATCGGCCCAATCTCCGCCAACTCACGAATGTCGAACGTCCCGGCCGTGAAGCCAAGCGTGAGGATGCCGACGATCATGAACGCGGACCCGAAGAACGTGTACAGGACGTACTTCCACGCCGAGTAGATGCGGTTGCCGCTGCCCCAGATCGCAATCAGGAAGTACATCGGGATCAGCTCCACCTCCCAGAAGAGGAAGAAGAGCACGAAATCCAACGAGCTGAACACACCCAGCAGGCTTGTCTCGAGCACAAGGAGCCAGATGAAGTACTCCTTCGGCCGCAGCTCGATCTGCCACGAGATCAGCGTTGAGATCAGCCCCAGGAACGCCGTCAGCATCACCAGCGGCAACGACAGGCCGTCAACGCCAACCGCGTAGTTCAACTCAAAGTCGGAGAATGCCGAGTCGATCCACGTGGTGCTGTCGACGAACTGGTAGCCGCCGTCACGGTCGAAGTCGATGAAGAGGTAGGTGACAACGCCGAGGACAATCGCCCCGGTCAGCGCCGCGATGTATTTGGCGTTTTGCTCCTGGTTCTTCGGCAGCGTCGCGATGATCGCGGCGCCGACCAGCGGGAAGAAGATCGCGAACGTCAGCATCGCGCCGGCCTCACGGGTTCACCACCAGTACGCCGACCACCGCAGCTATCGTGCCGAGGAACATCACGCCACCGTAGAGCTGCGCCTGCCCGGCCTGCGCCAGCCGCAACTGCGAGGCGCTCCAGTTGGTCACCGTCGCGACCCCATTCACCGCGCCGTCAATCACGTAACGGTCCCAGAGGTCAATACCCCAGCGAGCCGTGCCGAACACGACGCCCTTGACGAAGACATCCTGGTAGAGAGCGTCGAGGTAGTAGCGGTTCTCCAGCACCTCCGGCAGCGGCTCCAGCAGCGAGCGGATGCGCGCCGGGTCCAGCCAGCGTGCCTGGTAGATCGCCCACGCCGTCCACAGCCCGGCAAGCCCCGTCGCAACCGACGTCGCCGCGATCCACAGCTTGAAGTCAGAATGCGTCGCCAACTCCTCCGTTTCGTGCGGCAGCCAGCCTTCGATAATGTCGCCAAGCCAGTCGACTCCCGGTGCGTTCAAGAAGCCGGCAAACACTGCCATCACGGCCAGAATCAGGAGCGGGTACGTCATCAGCGGTGGCGACTCGTGTGGGTCTCCGTGGTGCCCACCCGCGTGCGCGTCGCCCTTCTGCTCTTCGTCCTCCGCCGCCACGCCCCCTCGGTACTCACCCTCGAAGGTCAGGATAATCATTCGCCCCACGTACAGTGCCGTCAGGAACACGCCGCTAAGAGCAATGAAGAAAACCCACGGTTTGTCCTCCCAGGCGTCCGCAAGGATCTCATCCTTTGACCAGAACCCTGCGAACGGGAAGACGCCGACCAGGGACAGGCTCGCGACAACAACCGTCGCATAGGTGATCGGCATGTACTTGCGCAGGCCACCCATCGAGCGCATGTCGAAAGTACCGGTCGCGTGGTTGACCGAACCGGCGCCGAGGAACAGCAGCGCCTTGAAGAACGCATGCGTGAACAGGTGAAAGATCGCGGCGACCATCCCGCCCACGCCGAGTCCCATCATCATGTAGCCGAGCTGGCTGATCGTGGAGTACGCCATCACCCGCTTGATATCGGTCGCGACGATCCCGAGCAGCGCCGCGATGATCGTCGTGACCGAGCCGATCACAGCGACCGTCAGAAGAGCGTCCTCAGACTCCGCGAACACCGGGAAGAATCGCGCGACCAGATAAACCCCGGCGGCCACCATCGTCGCCGCATGGATCAACGCCGACACCGGCGTGGGGCCTTCCATCGCGTCCGGAAGCCAGACGTGCAGCGGGAACTGCGCCGACTTGCCCGCCGCGCCCGCAAACAGCCCGAGCGCGAAGAACGTCAACGCCGTTGAACCGATAGCACCCGCGATCGCCGCCTCGTGAATCTCGCCGATATCGAGCGTACCGGTTTCTGTGAAAACAATTAGGAGCGCGATCACGAAGCCAAGGTCGCCGACACGCGTCACCATGAACGCCTTCGTCGCGGCCTTTCGCGCGGAGTCCTTCTGGAACCAGAAGCCGATCAGCAGGTACGAGCACAGCCCAACCAGCTCCCAGAAAACGAACAACTGAATGACACTCGAAGCCAGCACAAGGCCCAGCATCGAGGTCGTGAACAAGCACATGAATGCGTAGTAGCGGTTGTATCCCTCGTCGCCGCGCATGTACTCCTGCGAATACACCTGCACTAACAGCGAAACACCCGTGACGACGACCAGCATGACCGCGGTCAGACCGTCCAGCGTGATGCCAATGTTGACCTGCAACCCGCCGACCGTCAGCCATTCGTGGGCCTCAAACCCAACCCTCGCGCCGTCAGCGTCTGCGGTCGTGTCAAGCGTCCACAGAGACAGCAGGAACGAGCCAAGGATCGCCGCGATCGTCAAGTAGCCGCTGTATGCCGGCTTCCACGTTCGGTCGCGGGTCAGGCCGAGGAAGGACACAAGCGTGATGATGCCGAAGGCGCTCAGCGGCAGGAACATGATCGCCCATACCGCGCCTTCCTTGATCGGGTCTAGCACGAACACACCCGGGACATCAGCTCTTCCTCAGGATCTCTTCGGCGACGTGAAGCTTGCCCCACGGCACGTAAATATCATGCGGCTCGAACTGAGAACTGCCCCCGCGCATTCCGGAGCGCGGCACGACCTGGACAGAGACCGCGCACTGGTTCAGCAACTCTTTCCAGATCTGCGCCGAGTACGCGTTCTGCGTTTCCATGAATTTAGCCCACATACGTCACCACTTCAGCAAGTCGATCCTGTCGACGTCAACCGTGTCGCGGACGCGGTAGACAAGCACCGCCAACGCCAGCGCAACCGCCGCTTCCGCAGCCGCCACGGTGATCACGAAAACCACAAAAACATGGCCGGCCAGAGGGCTGTCCGATTCGGCGAAGCGCGAGAACGAAATGAACGTCAGGTTGACGGCATTGAACATGATCTCGATGCCCATCAAAACACCGATGAAGTTCTTCTTCGCCAGCGTCAGGTACAGGCCGATGCCAAACAGCAGCGCGCCCAGGATCAGGTAGTGCTCGAGATCGACCGAGCCCACTACTCGTCCTCCTCCATGCCTTCCGGCCGCACCAGCACGATTGCGCCGATCACGGCAGCCAACAACAGCACCGAGGCGATCTCAAACGGCAGCGCGTACCTGTCGAGGAGAGCGTCCCCAATCACCGTCGCGGTCCCCTCGAAGCCCGGTCGGTCGGATGTCGCCCAGTCCGTGTCAAGCGCCGCATAGATCATCGTCGCCGCAATGAGGCCGCCGAGGCCGAGTGCCGGGAAACGCATGAAGCCTTCCTGGTTGTGTCGCCCCGCCTGCGGCGTCAGGACGATAGCAAAGATAATCAGGATCGCGATTGCGCCGATGTAAATGAGCACCTGCACGACAGCGATGAAATCCGCCGAGAGCGTTATGTAGAGCCCTGCCAGCCCAGCGAACGTCATGATCAGCATCCCGACCGCGTGGATCAAGTTCCGCACAGCAGCAACGCCGATCGCAGAGCCAAGCGTCATCGCCGCCAGCAACCAGAAGGCGATTACTGTGCCGGTATCCTCCATCAGGACGAAGCCTCTGCGCCGTAGTAGATCCTGCCAACCTCATCCGTGAGAGTGGCCCGTCGGCCCGCCTGCGTACCCGTTCCGTGCCCCAGGAATCGCGCCCACCCGACGATCAGGAACACCGCCAGCGCAGCGTTGATCGCGGCAATCGCCGGCAGCGCCACGTTGCGCGATGCCTCCGTCTCATCCCAGATCAGCACTTCCGTGCCAACCACGAGAACATTCACGATCATCAGCGGCAGCATGAACTTCCAGGCGAAGTTCATCAGTTGGTCGATGCGCAGGCGTGGCAACGTGCCTCGGGACCAGATGTAGACAAAGAACGTGACGTACAGCTTGCCCAGGAAGATGATCCACCCCGGGATCCACTCCTCCAGCCCCCAGAGGGTCCATCCACCAAGGAAGATCGTCGTGGCAGCCGCCGCCACCGCGAACCCCGCGAGGTACTCCGCCTGGTAGAAGAAGCCGAATTTGATGCCACTGTATTCGGTGTGATAACCCGCCGCCAGCTCCGACTCGGCCTCGCTGATGTCCATCGGTGAACGGTTGATCTCGACCGCGCCCGCGATGATGTATGCAACGAAGCCGAGCGGCTGCACAAACAGCAGCCAGGTGTTGAACTCGTCCTGCCAGCCGACGACGTCCTGCAACCGCATGCTGCCGACGAAGATCACCGCCCCCAGCAGCGCCAGCACCTGCACGATCTCGTAGCTGATCAGCATCGCGATCGTCCGCATCGCGCCCAGTAGCGCGTACTTGTTGTTCGATGCCCAGCCAGCCATGAACACAGCAGGCGTATTGATGCCGGCGGCCGCGATTAGAAAGAGCACGCCCACGTTCAGGTCAGCCAGCGCCATGCTCTCACCGAACGGGATCACAGCGAAGACGACGATCGTCGGGATGAAGATCAAGATCGGGCCCAGCCAGAAGATCAGCTTGTCAGTAGCCCGCGGCGTGATCGCTTCCTTGAGCAGCAGCTTGATCGCGTCGGCGACCGGCTGCAGCAGGCCGGCCGGGCCAACCCGGTTGGGGCCGATGCGGTTCTGCATCAACGCGACGACGCGCCGCTCGATCCAGATGAACGCGAGGACACTCAGGATCAGCCACAGCAGAATGCCGACCGCGCCGAGGATACTCCATATCACATAGTCGACATCACCCGGCAGGCCGAGACCGTCCAGCAGCTCGCGCACTGGGTTGGTCAGATCCCGGAAGTCGTACCACTCGCCCTTCAGCAGGACCATCTAGCGGTCTACCTCGCCGACAACGATGTCCACACTGCCGAGGATGACGATCGCGTCCGCGACCGTTGCGCCTACGGACATCAGCTTCAGCGGCGTCAGGTTGATAAACGAGGGTGAGCGGATGTGAAATCGGAACGGCGCGGGCCCACCGTCACTAACGATGTAGTAGCCGAGTTCGCCCCGCGGCGACTCGATGCGCGCATACGCCTCCCCGACCGGTGGCCGGAACGCGAGAGGCGCGACCGCCTGTCCCCACGGCTGCACCGTCGACGTGCCGACCCGCTCGTGCACCGGCCCGGATGGCATCAGGTCCAGCGCCTGCTCAAGCATGTACAGGCTCTGACGCAACTCCGCGAGTCGCACGACGAAGCGGTCGAACACATCGCCGTTGGTTCCGACAGCGATCTTGAAGTCGAGTTTGTCGTACGCGGCGTACGGATCGGCCTTGCGGATGTCCCAGGCCACGCCGCTCGCCCGCAGCATCGGCCCGCTGACCGAGTAAGCCATCGCCTGCTCGGGAGTGAGGACACCAATGCCACGCGAGCGGGCCACGATGATCTCGTTGCTCAGCAACAGGTCTTCGTATTCGGCGAAGCGTTTCGGCAGCTCCTTCAGCAGCTTCTTGGCCATCGGCATCCACTCCGGCGGTATGTCCTTGGACACGCCGCCGATGCGCATGTAGTTCAGCGTCAGTCGCGCACCACATGCCATCTCGAAAAGGTCGAGGATCTTCTCACGGTCGCGGAACATGTGCATGACCGGGGTCTGCCAGGCCCCGCAGTCGTTCGCGAAAATGCCGATAGCCATGGCATGGCTGGCGATGCGCTGAAGCTCCGCCATGATCGTCCGCAGGAACTTCGCCCGCTCCGGCACGTCGATCTCCATCAACTTTTCGACTGCCTGCACGTAAGCGAGGTTGCCGGTCATGGCTGCGAGATAGTCAGTGCGGTCCGTAAAGGGGATGTTTTGCGTGTAGGTCCGCTCCTCCGCCAGCTTCTCCATTGAGCGGTGGAGGTAACCCATCACCATGTCGGCGTCGAGGATTTTCTCGCCATCGAGCGTCAGCCGCAAACGAAACACGCCGTGCGTGCTGGGATGCTGCGGCCCGATATTGACAACAAACGGCTCGGACTTGATCGTCATTCCGTACCCCGTCCCGACAACTCCACGCCCGGCTCGCCCGGGAACCGCTCCAGCCCCGCCATCTGCCCGCCCGGCATGTTCAGGTAGTCCTTGCGCAACGGAAACCCCGCGAAGCCTTCCCACAGGAAGATGCGCCGCAGGTCAGGGTTGCCTTCGAAACGGATGCCCAGCAGGTCGTACGCCTCGCGCTCCTGCAGCTGCGCGCCCTCCCATACCGGGACCGCCGACGGCACGCTCGGGTTCTCGCGGTCGTTGCTGCGGACCTTGAGCGTCGTCGTGCGGTTATGTTTGAACGACTCGATGTGGTACGCCACCTCGAACCAGTCGATGCGGTCCACGCCCGTCAGCGAACTCAGGAACTTGTACCAGTGGTCGTCGTCGTCACGGAGCCAGATGAGTGCTTCGACCAGCTTTTCCGGCTTCACCACGGCGAACTCCGGCTGGGCGTCCTCGACCGCACCGGGGAATTTGCCATCGATCAGGTGCGCGATCTCGAGCCCGGTCACGAACGTGGTCATGGTCTTATGTCCACTCCAGCGCGTTCTTCCGCCAGGCGTAGAGCAAGCCGATGAGCATGATGCCGACGAACGTCAACACCTCGATGAACCCCGCCACCGCCAGCCGTTCACCAGACACCGCGTACGGATAGAGGAAAACGGCCTCGACGTCGAAAATCACGAAGAGCAGCGCGAAGTAGTAGTAGCGGAAGTTGAATTGAACCCATGTCGGCCCCTCGGTCTCAACGCCGCACTCATAGGTGTCTTCCTTGACGCGGTCTGGGTTGTTAGGCCGGATGCCGATGAGACCGAGGGCCCACGAAGAACCGATGCCGCCTATCGGAAAGATCACGGCAATAAGCAACAGAAAGCCGACTTGTCCCCATTCAGGCAGCATAAGAAGGAATTACTTTGTGAATTTTATCCTTAGCGGCCCGGAGTATAGCACAGGCCCCAGATACGAGAAACCCCGTGCAGCCATGCGCTGATATACAAACTTTACGTCACCCTCATTGACCCCGCAGCATCTGACCGCCAGATTCAGGACGAGGAGGAAGACGTTGGTGATTCGCGAAGCACGGCTACTCAGGATGGCCTACAGCGGCGCGCTCGGCGCCAGGGTCGTCGGATCCTACAAGCTGCTGTCACTGCAGCGCTCCCGGCACTCGGACGAAGAATACGCCCGCCGGCTCGCGCGCTTGCACGAGCAAAACGCCGAGGCCCTCTACAACGCCGTCATCCGCCTGCAGGGCCTCATGATCAAGATCGGCCAGACCATCGGCAGCCGCCCCGACGTCTTCCCCGCAGAGTACGTCCGCGTGCTCGGCCGGCTCCAGGACCGCGTCCCACCACGCCGCTGGGACATCATGCGACCGCACATCGAGAAGCAGCTGGGAGCGCCGATCGCGTCAATCTTCGCCGAGTTCGACCCTGAGCCAGTCGCCGCGGCATCGCTGGCCCAGGTCTACCGGGCGCGCCTCAAAGACGGCCGTGATGTTGCCGTCAAAGTAATCTACCCCGGCATGGGCCGCCTCGTCCGCAGCGACCTCAGCATCCTCCGCGGCATCACCTGGCTCGAGAGCCGCTTCTTCGCGTTCCCGCTCGACCCTGTCTATGAGGAGCTCAAGGCGAACATCCCGAACGAAGTCGACATGCTCAAAGAGGCCCAGCACATGGACGGGCTGCGGCGCACCCTGGCCCACCGCCCGGAGATCGTCATTCCAGGTGTCGTCCACGAGCACACAACCAAGCGCGTCCTCGTCATGGAGTACATCGACGGTGTCAAGATTTCCGACCTCGAGGGTCTAAAGCGGGCTGGCATCGACCAGGTGAAGGTGTTCACGTTGCTCGCCGATGTCTACTTCGAGAAGATGCTCATCCACGGCTACTTCCAGGCCGATCCTCATCCCGGCAACCTGTTGGCGTTGCCCGGAAACCGGCTCGCTCTGCTGGACTTCGGGCTCACCAAGCGCTTCACGCCCGAGTTCCGCCGCGGCTTCAAACAGACGACCCGGGCCATCTTCCGCAGCGACAACGCCGGCGTCGCCGCTGGCATGCGGGCCTGCGGCTTCCGCTTCACCGATGAAGACCCCGAGCCGGTCATCGCTCTCGCCGAGTTCTTCCGCACGATGAGCGACCCCGACACCTACGCCGACCGCGATCTCATGCAGGCCGTCAGCGAAGCCTGGGTCCAGGCCTTCCGCCGTCATCCGATGTCGGAAATGCCCGGCGAGATCGCTCTCGCCATGCGCGTATTCGGTTTGCTCTTCGGCCTCGGAGCCACTGTCGGCGGCGATTTGGGCATGCCACGCGACGCCATATCGAGCGCGGCCCTCAAGTACGCGGAGCGCCCGGAGCTTCTGGAGCCCGAACTCGCTGCGGCCAGCTGACCTTGCCATCCCGATCGGCTTGACCTCGCGGCCTCTCTTCACGTAAACGTTAACTCGTCATGCCCGACGAGAAATACGCCAAGCCGCTACCCGTCCCGAGCCCCGAAGCCCGCCGTTTCTGGGAGGGCGCCAAGAACCACGAACTGTGGCTCCCCTACTGTCGTCCGTGCGCGAAGTCGTACTGGTACCCGCGTGACTTCTGCCCCACCTGCGGCACCCGCGAAGTCGAGTGGCGCAAGTCCACCGGCCGCGGGCGCGTCTACACTTTCGCCATCCAGTACCGCGCCTTCCACCCCGGCTGGAACGACGCCACACCCTACGTCACCGCCCTCATCGACCTCGACGAAGGCGTCCGCATCTTCTCCAACCTCGTTGACGTAGCACCTGACCCCAAGGCCCTGCGCTGCGAAATGCCTGTCGAAGTCGTCTTCGACGACGTGACCGACGAGATCACGCTCCCCAAGTTCCGGCCAGTAGCATCGTGACCGACGGTTGCGACCGCGCCGGCTGGCTCAAGCGCATCGCCATCGTCGGCGCGGACGAGTCCGACGAGATCGGCATGGTGCCGCACAAAGGCGTCCTCCAGCATCATTCGGAGGCCGCCCTCAACGCCCTCGAGGACGCCGGCCTCACGCTTTCGGACGTCGACGGTCTCTTCACCTGCGGCGCCGGCTTCGCCGCCAGCCTCCAGGTCGCGGAGTACCTCGGCATCCAGCCGAAGTACACGGACAGCACCTCTGTCGGCGGCTCGTCATTCGTCATCCACGTCGAGCACGCCGCCGCTGCCATCGCGAATGGGCTGATCGACGTCGCGCTCATCACGCACGGCGAGACAGGATACTCCAATCGTTTCCGTCCGGGCGTCGGCCGCGCGCCGATGGACCCCTGGTTCCCCTCATCGCAGTTCGAGGCGCCTTATCACATCGGCGGCCCGCCCAGCAGCTACGCGCTGGCCT
This sequence comes from Dehalococcoidia bacterium, assembly GCA_040882565.1. Classification (GTDB taxonomy): domain Bacteria; phylum Chloroflexota; class Dehalococcoidia; order SM23-28-2; family RBG-16-64-32; genus CF-162. The sequence goes on along the minus strand of JBBEAZ010000011.1, from coordinate 96,143 downwards.
GCACGCGCCACATGCACCAGTACGGCACGACGCACGAACAACTCGCCGAGATCGCGGTCGCCACCCGCAAATGGGCACGACTCAACCCGAAGGCCCTCATGCGCGACCCGCTGACGATCGATGACGTCCTCTCGTCACGCTGGATCAGCTACCCCTTCCACCTCCTCGACTGCTGCCTCGTCACTGACGCCGGCGGCGCGATCGTCGTCACCAGCGCCGAGCGTGCGAAAGACTGCAAGAAGAAGCCGGTTTGGGTACTCGGCTCCGGCGAAGCCACCACCCACTGGACGCTCGCCAACATGCCGGACCTGACCACAACGCCCGCCTCCATCTCCGGCCCGCTCGCTTTCGAAATGGCCGGCGTGAAACACACCGACATCGATGTCGTCGGGGTCTACGACTCGTTCACCTACACCGCGCTCGTGACGCTGGAAGCGCTCGGCTTCTGCAAGCCCGGTGAGGGCGGCGCCTTTGTCTCGAACCAGCGCACAGCCCCCGGCGGCGACTTCCCGATGAACACGAATGGCGGCGGCCTCTCCTACACCCACCCCGGCATGTACGGCATGTTCCTTCTGATCGAGGCCACCCGCCAGCTGCGCGGCGAGTGCGGCCCCCGCCAGGTCCCGGACGCGAAGCTCGCCTGCGTCAACGGCACCGGCGGCGCCTTGTCGTCGACGGGGACGCTGATCCTGGGGGCAGACTGACAGCGTTCGACTGGCAGAAGTGCGTCGCAGCCGGCTACGATGCGATCGCCCAGCGCTTCGCCGACGAGGCGACGATCGACCACGTCCTCCCCTGGCTCGAGCGTCTTACCGCGCCGCTGCCGGACGGAGCACGCGTCCTCGACCTCGGCTGCGGCTCCGGCGCGGCGGGACGATGGCTCAACGCCCGTTTCGACGTGATCGGCGCCGACATCTCACGCGGCCAGCTCTCGATCGCCGCTAAGAAGTCGCGCTCCGCGCAGCTCATCTACGCCGACATGGCAAGCCTTCACTTCCGCCACTCTCAGTTCGCTGCGGTCGTGGTCCTCTACAGCCTGATCCACGTCAAGCGGAGGCTACACGCGCCGATCATCGACCGCATCCGCGACTGGCTGGTCCCGGGTGGCCACTGTCTGCTCGTCCTCGGCGGCGGCGACACCCCGATCGGCTACGAAGACGATTGGTTCGGCGCGCCGATGCTCTGGAGCCACTACGACGCGGCCGCGAGCCTCGCGCTGGTCAAAGACGCAGGGTTCTTGGTGGAGCACTCCGACGTCGTGCACGACCCGATCGCCGACGACGCCGACGGCGAGCACCTCTTCGTCATCGCCGAGAAGCCGGGTACCCTGTGATGAACACTGACCGAGACACCGGTCTGCGATTCACGTTCCGTGCCACCGCAAGCGGCGCCGTGCAGATCTACCACGGCGACACGCTCGGCACGACGCTGCGCGGAGCCGCCGCCAAAAAGTTCCTCGCGAAGGTTGACGACGCATCGGACACAAGCCAGCAGCAGATCATGGCAAGGCTCACCGGCAACTACAAACGCGGCAACGAAAGACAGGCCCGAAGCCACCCACGGAACGTCAGTAGGCTGTCCCCCCCATGCCCCTGATCGACCTCCACACCCACACCCACCCGCTCTCCCACGACAGCGACCTCACGCCCGACCGTCTCATCGAAGCCGCGAAGGCCTCCGGCCTCGACGGCGTCTGCCTCACCGAGCACGACTTCTTCTGGGACCACGAGCAGGCCGCCGAACTGGCCCGCCGGCATAACTTCCTCGTCATCCCCGGCATCGAGGTGAACACGGAGCTCGGCCACATCGTCGTCTTCGGCCTCGAGCGCTTCGTCTATGGTATGCACCGATTGGCCGATCTCGTCTCCATGGTGGAAGCCGCAGGCGGCGCGATGATCGCCGCCCACCCCTACCGCCGCCAGCTCCCCTTCGAGCTGCGCGATGAGGGCGACTGGACCGAGGCTCTCGACAGGGCCTGCGAGAACGAGGCCTACCGCCACGTCCACGCGATCGAGACCCTCAACGGTCGCGGCACCGAGCGTCAGAACGCCTTCTCGGCAGCTATCTCCGAACATCACCGCCTCCCCCAAGCGGCGGGAAGCGACGCGCACACAGCGGCGGATATCGGAACCTGCGCCTCAGACTTCGAAGCGCCGATCACCGGTCTCGCCGACCTGATCACAGAGCTGAAGACAGGGCGCTTCCGCGCGAGGCCTTTGCGGTGAGATAGAAGGTGGGCGTCGGGGTTGCGCACGACTCTGTCAGGAAGGCCAACGCACGCTCATAGTCCCTCCGCGACACCGACTCATACTTCGATGGGCGCCCCTCGAATGACTCAATCACCTCTTGCGACAGACCGCAGTCTTGCTCGCAGCTCCCATCGTCGCATTCGTCACTCGACTCTCCGGCGAGCTCCGCGCCGAGAGCCAGCCCGACTAGCACCACCAAAGGAAACGAGAACAGCATGTCGCGCATTTCGCCTCGTGATAAGTATACGCACCGATTCTCAGAGGCTTGACCCGCTCGCCGCGCACCACAGACAATCACCCACGCATGGACTGGATACAG
>JBBEAZ010000011.1:65567-93475 GCA_040882565.1 Dehalococcoidia bacterium | reverse complement strand
CTTGACCCGCTCGCCGCGCACCACAGACAATCACCCACGCATGGACTGGATACAGGAACACCTCGCCCTGCCGAAAAACCTGTCGTCGCGTCTCTGGCTGATCACGCTCCCCTCGGCCGTCATCTCATTCGAGCGACGGTCGGACGTGCCGAAGCTGCCGAAAGCGGGCCGCGTCCTCGGTTTCGTGATGGCGGGCGCGGGCGCCGCGCTCGGCTTCATGGCCCTCCGCCAGCCCGGTGCGACACTCGCTTACGAGGGCCCGCTCGCACCCGTCGCCCGAACGCCCGCAACAGCCGCGGGTCTGCTCGGCCTGGTCGGCGCGGCGTTCCTCACTCGCTCCACCTTCCTCCTCCTCTACGCGCTCGGCCTCGCCTTCGCAGCCGGCACCGAACGCATGACCCTCGAAGAACCAACCAGCGGCACCCTCCTCGGCCGCGACTAGCAGTCACAAGCAATCCCCAAACTGAAAGGAGTCCCCCGTGATCGGTGTCTACTTCCACCCGGAGTCTCTAACCGCATCGCTGTACGACGACATCACCCGCCGCCTCGAAGCCGCCGGAGCCGGCTCTCCGAAGGGCCGCCTCTACCACGCCTGCTTTGGAGCACCCGACCACCTGATGGTCTTTGACGTCTTCGCGTCGCAGGCGGATTACGACGCTTTCGGCGCGCAGCTCATGCCCGTCCTGAACGAAATCGGCTTTGACCCAGGAACGCCGGACGTCATGCCGATCCATAACGTCATCATCGGCAGCTGACCTCGCCTACCACATACCGCTAGCCTCCAGCTGTTCCAGGATTCTCGTGCTTGCCTGTTTGCGCCCGAAGCGCTATAGTCTGCCGCGCACGTCAAGGTTGCGTGCGCTATCCCCGGAGGTGTGCCCATGACCCAACAGAAGGCGTCCGTCATCACGGACGAGATGCGAGCCCGCATCGGCGTCGAGTCCGATCCCGTCCCGCACGAGGTCGACAACACCGGGTGCCGACAGTTCGCCCGCGCCGTGGGCTACACCGACCCGATCTACTTCGACGAGGCCGCCGCGAAAGCCAAGGGCCACCGCGGCATCGTCGCTCCGTACGGCTTCCTCGGCCTCCCAGTCGTCGTGCCCGGCCAATCGGCCCGCGTGCCCGAATCGTTCCGACTCGACATCCCCTACAAGCGCGTCCTCAACGGCGGCACCGACATCGAATACCTAGCTGAGGTCTGCTCCGGCGACAAGCTTGTGGCCTCGACCAAGCTTTCTGACCTCGCCGAGCGCGAGGGCAAGATGGGCCCGATGCTGATCGTCAGCACCGAGACCGCATTCCGCAACGAAAAGGGCCAGTCCGTCGCTATTCAGCGCGGTCAGGCGATCCGGTACTAGGAGACAATCATGGCACAGGTGTATTTCGAAGACGTCACGGAGGGCCAGGAAATCCCGAAGCTCGTCCAGAACTGCGACGCCCAGCGCCTCGTCTTCTGGGCCGCCGGCTCCGGCGACTACTACCAGATCCACTACGACAAGGACTTCGCGCAGGGCACCGGCCTCAAGGAGCGCATCGTCCACGGCGCACTCAAGCACGCCCTGCTCGGCCGCTTGCTGGACGAATGGTCAGGCGACGAGGGCAACGTCCGCCGCGTCGCCTGCTCATACCGCGGCATGGACATGATTGCTAAGGACGTCATCTGCCGTGGGGTCGTCACCGGCAAGCGCCAGGAGAACGGCAGCCACATCGTCGATCTCGAAGTCTGGACTGAAGACCCCGAAGGCAACAAGACGACTCCCGGCACCGCCGAAGTAGCGCTGCCGTCCAGGTAGACCGGAAGGGCTGGGCAACATGGGCACACTCGAAGGCAAGGTAGCAGTCATCACCGGCGCCGGCCGTGGCATCGGTCGCGGCATCGCGCTGATGATGGCCGAGGAAGGCGCGAAGGTCGTTGTCAACGACCCCGGCGTCGGCCCTGATGGCGTCGGCACCGACGACGGCCCGGCCGATCAGGTCGTCGCCGAGATCAAGACCGCCGGCGGCACAGCGATCCCCAACCACGACACCGTCGCCACTGCCGACGGCGGCGAATGCATCATCAAGACCGCGATCGACGCCTTCGGCCGCATCGACATCCTCGTCAACAACGCCGGCATCCTCCGCGACCGCATGATCTTTAACATGAGCGAAGAGGAATGGGACGCAGTCATCGCCGTACACCTCAAAGGCCACTTCAACACGACCAAGCCGGCGACCGTCCTCATGCGCCACCAACGCTACGGTCGCATCATCAACTACACCTCGGAATCCGGCCTCTGGGGCAACGCCGGGCAGGCTAACTACGGCGCGGCCAAGTCCGGCATCGCCGGATTCACCCGCGTCGTCGCCCGCGAGCTCGGCCGCTACGGAGTCACCTGCAACGCCATCGCCCCCCGCGCAGCGACCCGGCTGACCGCGACGATCCCGCAGAACCGCCCGGGTCAGCCACAGCGCGCCGCCCAGGCGCCCGCGGACGCACCACCGCCCGGAAGTCTCGGCAAGATGGACCCCGACTGGATCGCGCCGATGACCTGCCACCTTGCCACCGACGGCGCCTGGAACATCAACGGCCAGATCTTCCACGTCTACGGCGGCACCGTCGCCGTCCTCCAGCACCCCACACCCTCGCGCACGATCTTCAAGCCCGGCATGTGGACCCTCGACGAACTCTCCGCGCAGGTCCCTCAACTCCTGCAGGGCACCAAGAACCCGGCGCCGCCGCCGCCAGACATCGAAAGCCCCGGTCGCGCAGTCGAGCCACTTCTGTGACACGATGATGGCCAAACTAGACGGACGCAACGCAGTAGTGACAGGCGCCGGCCGCGGCATCGGCCGCGCCGTCGCCCTCCTCCTCGCGCAAGAAGGCGCCAACGTCGTCGTCAACGACCCCGGCGTCAACGTCGACGGCACAGGCCACGACAACGGCCCCGCCGAACAGGTCGTCGCCGAGATCAAGTCTGCCAGCGGCAATGCCGTTGCCAACGTCGACAGCGTCGCCACAGCCGATGGCGGCGAAGCCATGGTCCGCCAGTGCGTTGACGCCTTCGGTCGCATCGACTTCCTGGTCAACGTCGCCGGCATCCTCCGCGACCGCATGATCTTCAACATGGCCGAGCAAGAGTGGGACGACGTCATCAACGTCCATCTCAAGGGCCACTTCAATACGATCAAGCCGGCCTCGGTCCTGATGCGCCAGCAGCGCTACGGCCGCATCGTCAACTTCTCATCCATCTCAGGCCTGCGTGGCATCTCCGGCCAGTCGAACTACGGCGCAGCCAAGGCTGGCATCGCCGGCCTGACCCGCGTCGTCGCCCGCGACCTCGGCCGCTACGGCGTCACCTGCAACGCCATCGCCCCCGGCGCCCAGACCCGCATGATCGCCCAGATCCCTCAGGGATCCCGCGAGATCCGCGCCCGCGCCGGCATCGCCGAGCCGGCCCGCCCACCGGAGCCCGTCGTTCCCATGACCCCGGAGCACGTCGCACCGATGACGGCCTGGCTCTGCACCGATGACGCTTGGAACGTCAACGGCAAGATCTTCCACGTCGCCGGCGGCAGCGTCTCCCTCGCCCACGAAGAGCACCACATCCAGTCAATCGAGAAAGACGGCAAGTGGACCCTCCAGGAACTGGCCGCCCTGGTCCCAAACCAGCTAATGGCCGGCATCATGAACCCCGCGCCACCCCCAGCCGACCTCGACATCCCGGGCCGGCCGGCCGCGCCAACTGCATAGCATCACTAGCGGAGCAAGTTGTAGAGGAGGAGGCGAGATGCCCACATTGCGAATCGAACACTCGGCCCCTGACTACGACGCCTGGAAGGCGTCATTCGATAGCGATCCCCTGGACCGCAAGGGGTCAGGCGTGCGGAGCTATCGCGTCATGCGCGCGGCTGACGATCCCAACTATGTGATGGTTGACCTGGAATTCGAAAGTCACGCTGAAGCCGAGGCCCTTCTCGCAGAGCTCCACAAGCTTTGGGACCGCGTGCAAGCTGCAGGTCTCATCGGCAGCCCGGCTGGCAGAATACTGGACGCAGTCGAGACGGTAGATCTCTGAGACCAGCGCTGTCTAAGCCGTAGCCGCGCGCTCGGTCTGCCGCACCGCCTGTTCGCGCACTATTTCCATCACCACGAACGTCCGCGCGTCGCGCCACGACGTCCCGCACTGCCGGAATCCGGCCTTCTGGAACGCCCGTTGCGCGCGGATGTTCCAGTCGAGCGTGTGGAGGTAGAGCCGCGCCAGGTCGCCCCGAGCCAGCAGCACCTTCGTCAGCGCTGCGATCGCATCAGTGCCGTATCCGCCTGACCAGTACTGCCGCTCGCCGATGCTGATGCCAATCTCGGCTTCCGCGCGCGACTGATCGATGTTGTAGTACATCACATTGCCGATGTGGCGTCCGTTCTCGTCCTCGATTGCGAACGAGCGCCCACCCATGTCCGTGAAGCGGTAGTCGAAGCTCCAGTTGCGCAGGTAGTTGTCGTACGGCACCTGGACAGGCCGCGTTGCATCGTACTGGGCAAGCTCCGGGTCCGAGCGCCAGCGGTACTCATCCGCCGCGTCCGTCAGGCGCTTGCGGCGAATCACAGTCCGCCGTCCGCGAGCGACGATGTCGTCGTGCGGCGTCACTTCAGCACCTCGATCATCTTCCGTGCCTTCTGCACCATGTCCAATTCGTTCTTGAAGCTTAGCATCCGCCGCGCCTCGTCGATCGGCTGCCATTCGACCCTATCATACTCAAGATCGTGCTGCGTGGTGTCGCCACCGCCCGTCCATTCCAGCAGGTAGTGGTGCACCCACTTGTGGTAGCGGATGCCTTCGCGCGCGAACCAGTACTCCACCACGCCGATCTTGTCGACGATCCGCACCTCGAGCCCGGTCTCTTCTGTTACCTCGCGCACAGCCGTCTCTTCCAGCGACTCGCCCGCGTTCGGAGTTCCCTTCGGCAGCCCCCAGACCCGGTCCTTCGTCCGCCCGCAGATGACGACCTCAATGTCGTTGCCTTCCTTGCGGAACACCACGCCCCCCGCCGAGACTGCCGTCTCGACCTTACCGCTCCGCCGGCTCGTAGCCAACGTCTAGTCCCGCACCCTGAAGCCGAGCGGGTCCTCTTCGAAATCCACCTCCGCGAGCGCCGCCGCAGCCGCCTCGCGAGTGGCCTTCGACGGGTTGTCCAGGAGATCGTGTAGAGCATTCCGCGACGTCATGCCGCCGATGTCACCAAGTGCGGCAACGGCGGCCGCGCGGACATCAGCGTCCGGATCGTCGACCAGCGCCACCAGATGCGGAACGGCCGCCTCATCGGCAACGCCGCCGCAGGCCACCGCCGCCTCATATCGCACTTCGGCGTCATCACTGTTCAGCTCACGGGTGAGCAGCGGCAACCAGCGCGATCCCGCGCTCCGCCCCATCGCGTGCACGGCGCTCACCTTCAGCCGGCGAACACCGCTCTCATACGCCTCGCTGATCGCCTGCCGCACCCACGATGCGTCATGCGCCCCGACGGCCTCAATGGCACGCGCGCGAACTTCCTCGACTTCGGGTCGCTTATCGATCACTCGACGCAGGCCGGCCGTCACACGCTCGAAATGGCGCTCCCGCAGACGCCCTAGTGCGTGCAGGAGGACGAAGCGACCGAGGGCCAGCGCCGCCTCAGCGCGCACCCCGGCGTCCGGGTCTTCGTCCGCAAGCGCGATCAGCGGATCAATCAGCGCCGTCGACTCGTCCTCCCAGAGGCCGCGGATCGCGCCCAGCCGCACTTCAGCGTCAGAGTCCGCCAGGGCAACAGTGAAAGCCGCAAGGAAGTTCAGGTCGACGTTGTCTTCGGAAAGATCGACCAGTTCGCCAACGATACGACGTCGTCGCCGGACGTCAGTATTCGGCCATGCTGTCTGGAGTTGAGCGATCTGCTCTGGGGAGAGATTGGACAGACGCTGAAGGTCTGCCACTTTCAGTTTGCGGGCGGCGTCAGACAACTCCTCCAGGTATTCCGCGAAGTCCATACAGCAACCCGCTCCTCACTCAGATTTGGCAGAAACCGCCATCCGCTCGAACATGAGCGGCGGCGTCAGGATGGTGCCGTTGACCCAGCGCGACTCGCTGCCGATTGCCGACAGGTTGGCCAGCGCTTCGTGGACGTTGCCGGCGACCATCGTGTCCTTCACTCGCCCGACGATCTCGCCGTTCTCTATCTTATACCCAAGCAGCACGTTGCCGGAGAAATCGCCGCCCATCACGTTACCTTGCCCGGCGCCCATCAAGTCCTCCACCAACAACCCTTCCTTCACGCCACTCACCATCTCGGCCAACGTCGTATCGCCCGCGTCAACCACCAGCGAAGTCGTCGAGATGTTCGGCTGGCTCGCGAGGGAGCGTTCCGCGCTGCCGGTCGAATCAGTCTTCGCCAGACCGGCCGTCTGCAGGTCGTACATGAAGCTGCGGACCACGCCCTTGTCCACCAGGGGGATGCGCCGGCTCGCGACACCTTCGTCGTCAAACGGCCGCGATGCGGGCCGCATCGGGATCGTCGCGTCATCGTGCATCGAGAAGCGTTGGTCATAGAGCGCGTCGCCCAGCTTCCCGGCCAGTGGCGATTGCCCCTGGTGCACCAGCCGGCCGGAAAACGCCAGGGTCAGTGGCATCACCAGCGCATCGGCAACACCCGTGCTCGTGAAGATCACCGGCATATCCGCCGTCCGCATCGTCGCGTTCCGCCGCGAGTGCTCGAGTTGCCAGCTCACGGTCTCGATGATTCGCTTGGTATCGAGGACCGGCGACGCCGAAGCGTCAACATCGCCAACGAAAAGCATGTCCGTCCCACGTATCAGTGTGCCGTGCATCCACAGCATCAGCATCGAGCCGCGATACGTGTACCGACCGCCGTTCGTATTGGCCAGCGTCACCGTGCCGACCAGCCGCCGGACCTGCCCATCGCACTGGAGGTCCGCCTCAATATCTCGGATCGCGTCGATCAACGTCTGGCCCGTCTTGATCATCTCGTCGATCGCAAACGTCTCCGTCGCGGGGTCGAATGTGTCGACCATCGGCGCCTCGGCCTGCTTCGGGAAATCGAAGTGCGCCTCCGGCCCGAACGGCACCGTCTCCATCGCCGCCTCCACAAGGTCATCGACGTCGCCCGGCCGCGTGCTCGACGCGAAACCCACGCGCCCATCGGCGATCACCCGCAGCGCCACACCGCTGGTCCGCCGCGAGTTCAACTCCTTCAGCCGGTTCGCCTCAAACTTGACCGGCACCTCTTCATTGGCAACCTGATACGCCTCCGCCTGCTGCGCGCCGGCCGCGCGGGTGGCATCGAGAATTGCAGAAAGGTCACTCATTTATCGTTCTCCCACGACACAGTCCTGGATCCGGATGTGCGGGCTCCCGTTCGACACCGGCAGCGGGCTCTGGCCGCCCTTGCCGCAGCCTCCGCCCTGATTGAAGTCGAGGTCGCGACCGATCGCGTCGATGTTCATCAGCGTCGTGAAGAGGTTGCCGGTAAGCTTCACCGGCCGCACCAGCTCGGCGACCTTGCCGTCGCGAATCATGAACGCCTCGCCAGCGGAGAACGTGAACATCTCCATGCTCGTCGTCCCGCCGTACCAGTTTCGAGCGTAAACGCCAAGCTTAACGTCGCCGATGATGTCCTCGAACGACGCCCCAGCCTCCTCGATATAGGTGTTCGTCATGCGCACGATCGGCGGGAAACGGTAGTCGATGGCGCGGGCGTTCCCCGAAGGCGGCTCGCCCATCTTCCCCGCTGTCTCCCGCGAGTGCAGCCTTCCGACCAGAATGCCGTCCCGAATCAAGTCCGTCTGCTTCGCCGGCGTCCCTTCGTCGTCGTATTTGAAGCTGCCCCGGAGGTCGGGAACAGCGGCGCCATCGACGATGTTCAGGTGCGACTGCCCGAACTGGCGCCCGAGCACCATGATCTCCTTCATCCTGTCGTTCTCGTAGACGAAGTCGGACTCCGATAGGTGACCGAACGCCTCGTGGCAGAAGACCCCAGCCAGGATCGGGTCGAGCACCACCGGATACACACCGGGCTCGACGTACGGCGCGTTGAGCAGCTCGACCGCGCGGTTCGCGATCAGGTAGGCGGCGTCGCCGAGCGTATCGATGTACGAGAAGTCGTTCAGCGCGCCCAAGCTCATACTGGCCTGTTGCATATCGCCATTGCGGCGGGCGGTTGCCGAGAGGCGCGAGATGACGTCGATCCGTTCCTGTTCGATGTACGAGCCTTCAGAGTTCGCGAAGGTGACTCGCTTGTCGCTGTCCCCGTACACCAGGTTCGTGCTGGTGACGCCGTCGACCGACAGCATCTTCTCGTTGTAGTCGTCGAAGATCTCTTTCTTTTTCGCCAGCGTGATCTTGCGCGGGTCCATCAGCACTTGCACCGGGACAATGTCCACCACGGGCTCTACCGGCGCCAGGACGCTCGTCTCTTTGCCGACGTGCCGCGCCTGTTCGACCGCCTCCTGGACTCGGGCGCGCAGATCCGCCGTCTCATTGAAGCTGACGAAACCCCAGCCGCCGTTGACGAGCGCCCGAGCGCAGCCCCCGAAGTTGCGGGTACGCCCGATCTCCTCGAGCTCCTTGCCCCGGTAGATGAGTCGGTTCGTCGCGGTGTCGTCGATGCGCAGTTCGGCGTAGTCGGCGTTGTGGCCCTTGACGGCGGCTTCGATGTCTTCTCTCAATGCGGGTGCTTCGGTCACTTGGGCTCCTTCTCTGCTCAGGTAGTGCCAGGTCGAGCATTGGCGGGCGCAGGTTCAGGTGGTTCGCCAAACTTCGGCTCGGTTCCCCGCACCAGACGTCTTATGTTAGGTATGTGCGTCAGCAGAACAAAGAACGTCGCGAACGCCCCGAATATCGTTTTCGTGTAGGTAAAGTCGTGGTCTTGAACGTGAAACACAGCCAGCAGGAGCAAGACGATCGCCCCGCCCGGCACCGTGATCATCGACATCACGCTCATGTAGCGGATCGCGAGCACAATGAAGATGCCGACGGCGACCATGCCCACAGCGAGCGGCAGCGCCAGCGCCGCATATACGCCCAATGACGTGGCGACGCCGCGGCCGCCCCGGAACCCGATGTAAATCGGGAAGTCGTGGCCGAGGACCGCCGCGATACCTGCCGCGACCTGTAAGTCGTGGGTGCCGAAGATGTACCAGGTCGCCAGCGTCGGCACGTAGCCCTTCGCCGCATCCAGCAAGAGCACGATCATAAACGGCCCGCGACCTAGCACGCGGTACACGTTCGTCGCACCGATCATCCCGCTGCCGTGCTCGCGAATATCGGTGTCGCGAAGCGCGCGCGTGAAGATGTAGCCTACGGGAATCGCCCCGATCAAGTACGAAACGACGACCACGGCCGCCAGTTCGAGCAGGTTCACTCAGCCTGGCTCCGGTACTCGATCCGGATGGCCGTGCCCTCAAAGTCCCAACGCTTGCGAAAGTGGTTCTCGATGTAGCGGCGGTAGGAAAAATGCACCTGGCTCGCATCGTTGCAGAAGATGATAAACGTCGGCGGCCGAATGCCCGCCTGCGTCGCGTACTTCAGCTTCAAAGGCTTGCGCCCCGACGAGGCTGGCGGGTGCGCGGCGACAGCCTCGCGCAACACGGCGTTCACCTCGGCTGTCGGGATGCGAACGGCGCGCGTCTCGGCGACTTCCGTAACCAGATCCAGCAGCCCGTCGATATTGAGCCGCGTCTTCGCCGAGACAAACGCTAGCGGCGCCCACGGCGTGAAGCGCAGGCGCGTCAGCACTCTGTGCGCGATCGTGTTGCGGTACTCCTCGGAGTCCTCGACGAGGTCCCACTTGTTGACCGCGACAACCATCCCCTTGTACAGGTTCGCGACGTCGCCGGCGATATGCTGGTCCTGATGCGCCACCTTCTCCGTGCCATCGAGCATCAGCACGATCACATCCGCGCGCTCGATCGCCTGCTGGGCGCGCATCACGCTGTACTTCTCGATCCCTCGCTCGATGCGGCCGGGGCGCCGGATGCCTGCCGTGTCGATCAGCACCATCTTCTGACCTTTGTATTCAAACGGCGTGTCCACGGCATCACGCGTCGTACCCGCCATCTCGCTGACGATCACTCGTTCCTCTCCCAGTATCGCGTTGATCAGCAACGACTTTCCCACGTTCGGCCGCCCCACGACCGCCATCCGCAGGACGTCCGCACCCGTCTCGAGATGCGTCTCCGGCATCAACTCGATAAGCCGGTCAAGCACCTCGCGGACGCCGATGTCATGGTGAGCGCTCAGCGGCAGCGGCTCGCCCAGTCCCAACTCGTAGAACTCGACCGCCAGTTCCTGGCGCTCAGGGTTGTCTCCCTTGTTGGCGAGAACGAGGATCGGCGTGTCGGTGCGTCGTAGCAACTCAGCGATCTCCCGGTCAACGGGAGTGACGCCGGTCGTCGCGTCGACGATGAAGAGGATGACGTCGGCCTCGGCGATCGCGACGGCAACCTGCTCGCGGATCAGCGCCGAGTAGCCCTCGGTTGCGTCCGGTTCGAGGCCGCCGGTGTCGATGACCGTGTAGGCATGCTCCTTCCACTCGCCCTGCCCGTACAACCGATCCCGCGTCGTCCCGGGTATATCCTCTGTGATCGCCTGCCGCCCGCCAACGAGCCGGTTGAATAGCGTCGATTTGCCCACGTTGGGACGGCCCACTATGGCGACAACCGGAATTGTGGTCTCAGCGGTGGATGCTATGGCAGTCTCAGAGTCGGCGTTGGCCACATTACCTCTATTCCAGTGTGACCTGAATCTCAGCGGGCGTCGAGGATTGGCCCGTCACCCCGGTGAGCTTGCCTACCTCAACCAGCACCGTATGCGTACCAGGCCCAAGGCCCGTCAGGTTCACCGTGGCGCTAATGTCCACCGCGCTGATCTCGGCAAGCACAGGCTGCGGACCGACCAACTGGACTTCTACTTCCGGCAGGCTCCCAACAATCCCAAGATTGCCTCCCAGGCCGTTAGCAAAGAGCGGTACGGTGTAGCTGAAGGCGCCCGGGCGCGCCTCGATGTTGATCGTCACCGTGACGACTCGTACTCCGCCGGTGATCTCGGCTCCGGTCGGGAGATCGAGCGAGACGGTACTCTTGATTTGACTGTCGCGGCCATCGAGATCGACCGGCTTCGTATTGATCGAAAAGATGCCATTGATGAACGACTCGTCGCCGCGCACGGTCACCGTTGCCGGACTGACACTGACCGAGGTGACATTGTAGCCCGGCGCGGGCTCCCCTTCGGTCACGACGCTAACCGCGACCGAGCGCGCAAACTTCGCCTGGTCGATGTCGATCGTAACGTCGGTCACGGGTGGGTCGAGCGTCACGCGCTGGACCAGGAAGCCGCGTGAGTCTCGCGGTGTCAGCCGGACCGCCTGATTGATCGATTCCGTCCGCGAAGCCACATCGATCGTGGCAGTGGCCTGCGTAACCTTGTCCACTTCCTCCTGCGGACCGGTCACATCGACCGTTTCCTCGTCCAACTCTGCCGTACTCATCGTGTAGCCCGGCGCCGGCTGACCGACGACGTCGATGACCACCGGCACGGACTTGCTCGTGAGCTGGGCGAGGTCAACCTTCACCGTTTCGGGCAACACGGTGTCGATCCGCAGGCCACCTCGCCCCGTGAGCGGCCGGACCTCAACGTCGAGATCGTAGCTTCCAACAGTCAGGCCGTCGACATTGACGGTCGCCTCGAAGTCGCTTGCCGTGAGACTGCCGAAGACATCGTCTGCCACAGTCACACGGAGGCGGACGGGGCTGATGTCACTGGAGACGGCGACGTCGTCCGGGACGTTGACCGGCTGGACGGCAATGTCAACGGGAAGCACGCGCGTGCGCGTCGGGTTTTCGGAGTCAGTAACGAATATCCACAGCCCGAACGCCAGTACAACGGAAAGCGCAGCCAGTCCCTTGTTGTCCCCGATCGATCGCGCAGTCGGACGCACGAGCGACATGAAGAAGTGGAGGGTCTCTTGAAACACCCTTGCGATACCTTGCATAGCGTGCTAACTCAGCGGCTGAGTCTCGGTAGCCGTGGACCGCTCGGCCTGTCCATCTCTGTCGAGGGCAGGAGCAGACTGCGGAGAATGCCCCGCAGTCGTGGCCCGTCCAGGTTCGAGATGACCCGGCCGTTGGCTGCGACCGACACGGCGCCAGTCTCCTCTGAAATGACAAGCGCGACGGCGTCCGTGCGCTCCGTAATCCCGAGGGCGGCTCGGTGCCGCGTCCCGTGGAAGCCGTCCATGCGCTCAGACAACGGCAGCGTGGCACCGGCGGCGACAACACGGTCCTCACGCACGATGACGGCACCGTCGTGGAGAGCGGAGTTCGGATAGAAGACACTCATCAGGAGCTTGGGAGAGCAAAGCGCGTCCAGCTTGACCCCCGTGTCGATATAATCCTCCAAGCCAGTCTCGCGCTCGATGACGATGATGCCGCCCCAGTTCTTTTCAGCCAGGGCGATCGCCGTATCAGCGATCCCATCCACCACGCCCTCGTAGTGGGCGCGTCCCGCCGGCCAGGGCCAGCGGCCCGTTCGCCCGATGCGCTCCAGGAAGCGCCTGATTTCGCTCTGGAAGATGATCGGCAGCGCGATCAGCAGCGCCGGGAAAGAGTTGCGCAGCAACCAGCTGAGCACCGTCAGATTCAAAGCCTCGACGAGAATGACCGCGCCGATGACGATGATCAACATCCCGCGCAGCAACGACATCGCCGTGGTGCCCTTGACCAGCAGCAGACCCAGGTAGATCAGCAGGGCAATGCTCAGGATGTCGATGACGCTCGCGGGACCGAACTCGTCGATCGCAGTGTTGACGCTGTCCCAGAACGCCACTAAGTCACCGCCTCCTCAGCAAGGAGCAGCGCGAGCAGCGCCTTCTGGGCATGCAGCCGGTTCTCCGCCTGGTCGAAGACAACCGACTGTGGCCCGTCGATCACGTCGGCGGCGACTTCCTCGCCGCGGTGCGCTGGTAAGTCGTGCATGAAAATGGCGTCCGGCTTTGCCTTACTCATCAAGTCGGCGTCAACGGCGTAGCCGGTGAACGCTTCGCGCCGGACGCCTGCCTCACCTTCCTGGCCCATACTCGCCCAGACGTCGGTATAAACGACGTCCGCGTCCTCCGCAGCTTCTTCCGGCGCACGGAGCTGCGTCACGCTTCCGCCCGACTCAGCGGCGAAAGCTTGGGCGCAGTCACGCACATCGGTCGTCATCTCATACCCTTCCGGCGAGGCCACACGCATGTGCATGCCCGCAAGGCCACCGGCAAGGCTCAACGAATTCGCGACGTTGTTGCCGTCGCCGATGAAAGCTACCGTAACGCCTCGCAGAGTCCCCTTCTTCTCACGAACCGTCAGCAGATCGGCGAGCGCCTGGCAGGGGTGCTCCCCGTCCGAGAGAGCGTTGATCACCGGCACATCGGCGTACTCAGCCAGCTCACGCACAGTCTCAGTCCGGAAAGTCCGCGCCGCGATGCAGTCCACGTAGCGGCTGAGCACACGGGCGACGTCGGCCGGCGTCTCCCGATCGCCGAGACCCACTTCCGGTGGTGAGAGATAAATGGCATCGCCCCCGAGATGTCTCATGGCTACATCAAAGGAAACGCGGGTACGCAGGGAAGGTTTCTCGAAGACCAGGGCCAGCGTCTTACCCTTCAGCAGCGGACGGCGGCCGGCGTCCTTCAGCGTGAGCGCGGTCTGGAGCAGGCGCTCCAGATCGGACGCCGAGAGATCGGCTATTGATATCAAGTCGCGACCGCGCACGGAAAGCCTCCTGGAGATTAGATACCAGTATATCATCGGCCAGATACGATCCGGCTGCGCTATGATGGCGCCATCTCGCCGCGAAGGAGCGTGCCATGACCCGTCCCGTCGTCGCCTTTCAGATCTGGGCCAAAGACAGCGAACGCCAGCGCCAGTTCTACCGTGAGATCTTTGGCTGGCAGATCGACGAGCCGACAGCGTTCGGCATCTCAGTCGTCCACGAAGGCATCGGCGGACCGCCGGAGATCGGCGGTACTCTCCTCGGCGGCCCGGAGCCGCGCGTCCTCATCTACGTCCAGGTGTTGGATCCGCTCGAGACCCTCGCCAAAGCGGTGACGCTCGGCGGACGCCGCGTCATGGAGCCGTTCGACGTCCCCGGCGGCCCAACCATCGCCCAGATGGCCGACCCCGAAGGCAACGTCATCGGCCTCGTCAAGCAATAGCCTTCACTTGACGCTCAGCACTCGTGCGCGGCATAATCGCGCGCACTTGTCGAGTCTTTCGTGAAGAGGGGGGTCTCTTGGCGCAGTTCCTGGAACAATGGCGCTGGTACATCGTAGCGCTCCTTGCGTTGCCGATGGTCTTTGCTCTCGGCGTGCTGCTCAGCGACGAGCTGGACGGCCCGCTGCCGCTGGTGATCGAGTCTCGGGACCTGCCTACAGCTGACGTACGGGTGTACATCACCGGAGCTGTGGTCAATCCCGGTGTCTACCCTCTCGCCGAGAATACCCGCTGGATCAACGCGCTGGACGCCGCCGGTGGCCCAACCGAAGCCGCCGACCTCACTGCCATCAACCTCTCGCGGCGCATAGTGGACGAGGACCACATCATTGTCCCAGCTATCGGCGGCACCACAGCCGTCGCCGGGGCGAGCCAGTCGCCGTTGGTCAACATCAACGCCGCCGGCCAGGCAGAACTCGAAGGGTTGCCCGGCATCGGCGAAGTGCGCGCGCAGAGCATCATCCAATCTCGGACCGTCGACGGTCCATTCGGCGCGATCGAAGACCTTCTGAGCCGGGATATCGTCCCGGATTCGGTCTTCGAAGACATTGCGCCGCTGATTTCCGTATATTGAGCCGCCGATGATAACAGCGGTGCTGGCACTGGCCTGGCTCCTCGGGGTTGTCGCCGCGGCGTCCACCGGTGCTGACCCAGCAGCCGCCGTAGTCGTGGCTTCGCTCCTCGCGGGAGCCACCTTCGCGCTGAGGCCGCGGCCGGCGACCTTCCTGGTGATCGCAGCCGGAATTCTGCTCGTCGCCGGGGCCTCCTGGCGCTATGACGCCACGCAGCCGTCAACGGTAGGCACTGTCGCCGCACATAACGACGCGGATGGGGCCGTCACGCTGCGCGGCGTCATCGACGACGAACCGGACGAGCGCGCGACCGGGCGGCTGTACCGAGTCGAGGTGCGCGAGACGCTCGACGGCGAGCGCTGGGAAGAGGCGAAGGGAAAGGTCCTTGTCAGAACGCCATTGTTCCCTGAGTACGAATACGGCGACCTGGTCCAGATCGAGGGCGAGCTGGAGACGCCACCCACATTCCCCGATTTCGACTATCGCGACCACTTGCTGCGCCGCGGCATCGTGTCGATCGCCGCCTATCCGGAGATGACACTCCTCGACACTGGCCACGGTAGCGCACTGAGAGAAACGGTAATCGACTTGCGGGGATCCCTGACGAACCGGCTGGATGACACCCTACCAGAACCTCAGGCATCGCTAGCAAGTGGCGTTCTGCTGGGCGGCCGTTCGAGCATCCCGGCGGACCTGCGCGACGCGATGAACGTGACCGGCACGTCTCACCTTGTTGCCGTGTCCGGGCAGAACGTCTCACTTCTGGCGGGTCTCATCATCGCCGGCCTGGCGTGGATCATCGGCAGACGTCCCGCGGCGCTGCTTGCCCTTGTGACGATCGCCGGGTACGCAATGCTCGTCGGCGCACAGGCATCAGTGGTGAGAGCGGCGATCATGGGTGCAATCTACGTTATGTCCATCGCCGTTGGTCGGCAGAACACAGCGCCGGTCGCGCTGCTGCTGGCCGCCGCCGGCATGACCGCGCTCGATCCTCAGGTCGTGCACGACGTCGGCTTCCAGCTCAGTTTCGCGGCGACAATCGGCCTGATGACCCTCGGTCGCGAGCTGGCCACGCGAGCCGTGACGCTGGTCGCGCACTGGCCGGCGCTGGCGCGTTCGCCCATCGTGCGACCCCTGATCGAGTCGGGTGCAGTCAGCCTGTCGGCGATCCTCGTGACGCTGCCCATCACAGCGGTGACCTTCGGCCGGATCTCGCTCGTCGCGCTCCCGGCAAACATCTTCGCGGTGCCCGCCTTCGTAGCCGTCGCATTCACATCGGCACTGGCCCTCTTGGCGAGCGGGCTCCCCGGAGGGGAGGCGCTGGCATGGCTGGCATGGCTCCCGGCGACTTACATGACCTGGGTGATCGAATTGTTCGACAGGCTGCCCGCGGCCTCGATTGCGCTCGGTGGGATCGAGTGGTGGATGGTCGCACCGTGCTACACGGCGCTGGCGGCAGCCACCGTCTGGCTCATGGCCCGCCCGGTGACCGTGCCCCAATTACCGCCTGTATTCCCGCGTCCATCGCCTCGGTTTACGCGCCCACTCGCGCTCGGCGCAGTCCTGGTGGCAGCCGGGATGCTCGCATGGACGGCCGTGCTCACGCACGAGGACGACGACAGACTATCCGTGACCTTCCTCGATGTCGGCCAGGGTGACGCCACATTGATCGAGGGGCCGGGCGGCCAGCGAGTCCTCGTAGACGGCGGCGCCGGCGGCGAGGTGATCTCAGCGGCGCTTGGACGCGCGTTACCGTTCTACGACCGCCGCATCGACCTCGTCATCGCGACGCACCCACAGGACGACCACATCGGCGGCCTGCCCGAGGTCATCGGCGCCTACGACGTAGGCGCCGTGCTGGACAGCGCCGTCGAGGCGGACTCGCCTTTCTACGACGCGTGGCGCGACGCGATCGACGCTGCCGATGTGCCGCGCTACGTGGCTGAGCGCGGCCAGTCGATCAACCTCGGCGGCGGCGCACGGCTTGAGGTGATAGGACCGGTGTCTTTGCCCCTGGCCGCTTCGAGCGACCTGAACGATGCCTCTACGGTCGTGCGGCTAGTCATGGGCGACGTGTCGTTCCTCCTGACAGCCGACATCGAGGAAAGCGCAGAAACCGCGCTCGTGCGATCAGGCTCGGAGTTGCGGGCAACCGTCCTGAAAGTGCCGCACCACGGGTCGAGCACGTCGACATCACCGCCGTTTCTCGCACGGGTTGGCCCCGCCATCGACGTCATCTCGGTCGGCGCCGGCAACACCTACGGCCACCCGACCGACGAAGTACTCGCGCGCCTGCGCGGCGACTATGTCCTGCGAACGGACGAGGTTGGCGACGTGCGCATCGAGACTGACGGCTCGCGCATCTGGGTAACGACGCAGCGGTAGCGCCATTTCCCCACTCACCTACGCGCGCCGTCTGCTATCCTGCGGTCGCGCCAATGCCGTCGCCACGAATGACGTTCGCCCACTCAGTCGCCTGCCTGCATTCCTCCACGCACAGACCCCCGGGTTCGATCATCCCGAACTCAATCAAGATGCGCCCCCAAATTCCAATCTGCCGGCCCCCGGATCCAAGGAAAACTCTAAAACGCAATCAAGTTTCGCCCTCGGGCCAATCAACCGTCTGGCATGCTCGGTTCCTCGTCCCTCTCCGGACTCCCTTTCCTGCGGGACGCTCGCCGTGGCCGTGCGTCTACGACGTGTCGGGCGGCACCTGGACTTCTGGATGTTGCAGCCGGGGGAGACGCGGACGCTGGCGCCAGTCGAGGGGGCAGGGCGGTGCGCGCCACATCTGGATGACCCCGGCCTCTCGTGAAGAAGCGTACCCGGGCCGCAGCGTCCTGCGCACGTTCTGGGCGGCGCGACGACGCCGTGCGTTGGAGTCCCACGGGCGACTCTTCGGCCTGGGGCATGGACTCATCAAGGAGGGCTGGTCGCTGAGGCTGACGATGAGTCCGCGCGACGGCCGTGGCTTCAACTGCTACTTCCCGATGCCGTTCAACCGCCAAGCGCGGATCGAGCTGACGAATGAGGGCGAGCGGCGGCTGGTCGCGTACTTCTACATCGACTACGAGACCTAAGAAACGCCGCTGGACAACGCCGCGCTCTTCCACGCCCAATGGCGGCGCGAGAACCCGGCCACCGGCCGGGGCGACGACATGATCTTCATCGACGGAGATACATCGCCGACGCCGCACGGCACAGGCACGGAAGACTACTTCAATACGGCCTCGAGTCCGCCGACTGAATTCTGCATTCCATACCACGGCCAGCCTATCGCCTCGACGGGCACCGAAGGGTGGCTCTGCAAGGACAAGCAGTCGGTGTATCGCTATCACATTGAGGATCCGGTGCATTTCCGGGAGTCGATCCGGGTGACGATCGAGCACGGGCACGCGAAGCACCTTTCGCACGACTATTCGTCAACTGCCTACTGGTACCAGACGGAGCCGCACGGTGCAGTGCCGGCGTTGCTACCGGTGACTGCGCGCCTGCCGCAACCGTAAACGGAACCCCTGAAGCAATCCCGTCGTTTCAGATATTGAGCGTGCGGATTGCCGCCCCCAGACTGGAGACTATGAAGACACTACTTGCGCTGATACTGGTCGCGTGCGCCTCTGCGACATTGGTCGCCTGCGGCGGTGACGACGATGGCGCCACCCCCACTCCGTCGCCCGAGCCGACCCTGACTCCGGGGCCGTCGGCCGCCGACATCTGCGGACCGAACCCCGATCCCGCCATGGCGGCGGAATTGACGATCAGCACGCCAGTTGAGGGCGACAGCGCGACAAGCCCGCTGATTGTGCAGGGTTCGGCGCCGGAGTTCGAGGGCCGCGTGTGGTTTCGTGCTTTGGACTCTGAGACCAACGTGATCTTCGACCAGGGCGGCTCGACCAACTTCGGGCACGTCAATGCGAACTTCGAGGAGACGATCACATTTGCGGTGGATGAGCCGACCGACGCCTGTCTCGAAGTGTATCTTCTGCGCCCGCAGGAGGGCGGAGTGACGGACATGGTACAGGTGCCGCTGGCGCTGCTACCGCCGGAGCCGGCTAGCGGCGAGCCCACTGAAAGCGCGGCCCCGGAGCCGAGCGCGGCCGAGGTGTGTCCAGACAATCCGGACCCGGCCACCACAGAGGAGGTGGTCATCGATGCGCCGGCAACAGACGACCGAGTCAGTAGCCCGCTCAAAGTGCGAGGCGAGGCCGCAGCGTTCGAGGCCGTAATCCAGATCAGAGTGCTTCATCCGGATGGCACCGCGCTGGTCGACCAGGACGCCATGACGGCGGATGGCGGGACTCTTTCGCCGTTCGATGTGTCGATCCAGTTCGCAGTGCCGGAGGAGACTCGGGCGTGCCTGCAGGTCTTCTCGCACAGCGCGGCGGACGGCTCGATCATCAACATCGCGCAGCGGCACATTGTCTTGCTGCCGCCGCAATAGTACGGAGGATTGAGATGAAAATGCTGCTGCTCCTGTTAACAATGACTGCCGTAGCGGCCTTCGCTGCGTGCGGCGACGACGATGACGACACCGACGTGACGCAGACGCCTGCTGGATCGGTCACAGGGGCGCCCACCGCGAGCGAAAGCCCTTCGGCGACAGACGAGGTCACAGCGACGCCCGGGCCAACCGTAACGAACGTTTGCCCGGAGAACCCTGACTCGGCAACGCCCGACGAATTGATCGTGAACTCGCCGAGCGCAGGACTGCAGGTGAGCAGTCCGCTGGTAGTGCAGGGGCTGGCAACAGCCTTCGAAGCGGTATTCCACATCACGATCGTCGATGCGGAAGGGAACGAAATCACTGACCAGCCGGGGATGACGGAAGAGGGCCAGGTGCTGGCGCCGTACGAGGAGCCGGTGGCGTTCGAAGTGACGGAGGCGACCGATGCCTGCCTCGAGGTCTACATGCTCAGCGCCATGGACGGCAGCGTCATCAACATGGTGCAGGTGCCTATCGTCCTTCTGCCCTGAGCGAACCCGACCGGCTATACTCGACCCATGATTCGAAATGACGGCAGACGCCCAACTGAACTGCGCCCTGTGCAGATCGAGCCCGGATTCCTCGCCCACGCCGAAGGCTCAGCGCTGATCACGATGGGCGGAACGACCGTGCTCTGCGCCGTGACTACCGAAGACCGCCTGCCACGGTTCGCGATCGGATCCGGCTCGGGATGGATCACGGCCGAATACTCGATGCTGCCACGCTCGACGCTACAGCGAACGTCACGAGAAAAGAGCGCGACGTCGGGCCGCACCGCAGAGATCCAGCGCCTCATCGGCCGCTCGCTTCGCTCAGTGGCACGGCTCGACCTGCTGGGCGAGCGCACGTTCACGGTCGACTGCGACGTGATCCGAGCCGACGGCGGGACGCGAACAGCGTCGATCACCGGCGCATACGTGGCGCTCGTGCAGGCCTTCGGCAAGCTGGTGGATACGGGCGCGTACTCGTCGACCCCTGTCCGCTGCGGAGTAGCAGCCGTGAGCTGCGGGCTCGTCGACGACATGGCGCTACTCGACCTGGACTACAGCGAGGACTACGGCGCCTCCGTGGACTTCAACGTCGTAATGACAGAGGCCGGCGAGATGGTGGAACTGCAGGGTACGGGCGAGACCCGCCCCTTCACCCGCGACGAAATGACGGGCCTGATCGACATGGCCGAAGGCGGCATCCGCGAGCTGTTCAGCGCACAAAAGTCGGCCCTGGCGGAGGCGGGCATAACGGTCGCTGTGCCCGCTGCCTAAGCCGTTCCACGCTACGCATACTCGCCAAGGAACGTCCCTCCGAGGATGTGCACGTGACCGTGTTCCTGGCTCTGCATCGCGTCGTGGCCGAAGTTCGATAGCAGGCGGAAACCGCCACGGCAGTGTTCCTGGCCCATGCGCACGGCGATCTCACCGACGCGGCCTAGGTCGCGCCACAACTCAGCCTGGGTGATGTGGCGCTTTGGAACGCTGAGGAGCATCGTCGGCACCCAGCGCAGGCGGTTGCGGAAGACGATCACTTCGTCGTCCTCGTAGAGGATTTCAGCGGGTTCTTTGTGCTCGGCGATCTGACAAAACACGCAGTACGGCATGGGCAGAAACTCACGTTAGCAGGCGCTGGCCGCTGTCGCCAGCCGAATGCTATGCTCGGCCTTGATGGCTGACGTCCGCCCCTTTCGCGCGCTGCGCTACGACCCCCAACTCGACCTCGCAACGATCGTCTGTCCGCCCTTCGATACGATCTCACCCGAGTTGCAGCGCGAGCTGCACAAGCGCTCCCCGTACAACGCCGTGCACATCGAGCTGGCGCTCGACGATGACGGCGGCCGCTACGACAACGCCGCGCGCGCCTTGCGGCAGTTCATCGACGAAAGCGTCCTACGGCGAGACTCCTTGCCAGCGTTCTACCTGCTGCAGCAGACGTTCCCGTACGGCGAGAGCACGTTCAGCCGGACGCTGCTCTTCGCCACTCTACGCGTTGTCCCCTGGACAGACGGGGGCGTCCTGCCACACGAGCAAACGTTCCCAAAGCACAAGGCGGACCGCCTGGAACTGATGCGCGCCGCGCACATCAACGGTAGCCCGGTCTTCCTCTTCTACCGCGATGACGACCGGCGCGTCCGAGACTTGCTCACCGAGGGTGAACACCAGCAGATCCCCCTGACCGAGTTCGAGGCAGCAGACGGGCAACACCATCGTCTCGTCAGGATCGACGAGGCCGGCATCGTCGCGGAAATCGAGCGCACGTTCGCAGAACGGACCCTCTACATCGCCGACGGCCACCATCGATTCGAGACGGCGCTGATGTACCGCGATGAAGTGTGCGCGAAGGCCACGAGCTGGACCGGGGACGAGCCAGAGAACTTCGCGCTGGTCGGCCTCGTGTCGGTCGACGATCCGGGGCTACTCGTGCTGCCCACCCACCGCCTGAGCGCGTCCGCCGCGCCGTGGGAAGAGGTGCAGGCACGCCTCGAGCCCATGTTCAGCTTCGAGCCCTTCGCGGGCGACGCCGGCAGTTTGATGCAGACGATTGAGGCGGCGGAAGGCGACGCTGCCTTCGGGCTGGCAGTCGCTGACGCAGGGCTCTTCGTCGTCACCGTCAGGGACACCGCCAGTGTCGACGCGCTGCTCCCGCAGGACCGCACGCCAGAATGGCGGGCGCTGGACTACGCGCTCGCGAATCACGCAATCATGGGTTACGGGCTGGGTCTTTCGGGCGAACAGATGAAGGATCAGTCGGTCGTCTGGTTCACGGAGGACGCCGCGCATGCTGTGCGCCAGGTGGACGATGGGACAGCCCGCTACGCCGTACTGGTGCGGCCGGTGTCGGCGCACCGGGTACTTGAACTCGCCGACTCAGGCGAGCGGATGCCACAGAAGTCGACGTTCTTCTACCCAAAGGTGCCAACGGGACTCGTGTTCAACCTGCTGGAAGGCTAACGCCTGGCTACAGTTGAGCGAGGCGGACGGCGATGATGCCGGAAATTTCTTTGACGCGCGCGAGTTGCTCCGCCGTCAGTTGATCATCGAGGGCGAGCACCATCAAGGCGACGCCGCTCTTGGCGTGGCGGCCGACGTTCATGTAGCTGATATTGACCCCGAACTCACCCATCAGCGTGCCGACGCCGCCTACCATTCCGGGCCGGTCCTTGTTCTCGACAAGCAGCAGGTAGCCCTCGCTCGGTGGGACATCCACCCAGTAGCCGTCGATGGAGACGATGTGGGCGCCGTCGTGGGCGATCGTGCCGGCCACTTCGGTTTGGCCTTTGCCCGCGCCGATGCGCACGGTGATGAGGTTGGCGTAGATGTCGTGGCTGGGGCTGGTGACCTGCTTGATCTGCAGACCGCGGCGCTCGGCGATGATGTCCGCGTTCACGACATTCACGTGCTCGACGCTAATCTTACCGAGTAGGCCGCCGATGACGGCGGCCTTTAGCGGCGTCAGGTCGTGCTGGGCGATATCGCCGGCGTAGTCGATTTCGAGCGTATCAAGTTGCCCCTGGTGGAGCTGGACCGCGAGCGAGGCGACCTTCTGCGCGACCGGCAGATACGGCGCGAGGTATGTGTAGGTCTCCGGGTCGATCAGCGGGGCGTTGACGGCCCAACGCGCGGGCTCGCCGCCCAGCACGGCAAGGATCTGGTCGGCAACATCGACGGCGACACGCTCCTGGGCCTCGGCAGTCGACGCGCCGAGGTGCGGCGTGACGATGACCCCGGCGGTCCTGAACAGCGGGTGGTCCGTAACGGGCTCCTTCTCGAAGACATCGATCGCGGCACCGGCGATCCAGCCCTCCTCAAGCGCCTTGACCAGCGCAGTCTCATCGATGATGCCCCCGCGGGCCGTGTTAATCACACGTGCGGTGGGTTTCATCTTGCGCAGCTCGTCTTCGCCGATGAGTTTCTTGGTACCCTCCGAAAGCGTTGTGTGGACCGTGATGAAGTCGGACTCGCTGAGGATGCCATCCATCGCCACGAGTTCGACCCCCAACACACGCGCCCGCTCTTCGGCGACGAAGGGATCGACAGCAATGACGCGCATCTCGAGCCCGCGCGCTCGGCGGGCCACCTCTGAACCAACCTGGCCGAGGCCGACGATGCCGAGCGTCTTGCCCCGCAGTTCGAGGCCGAGGAACTTACTCCGCTCCCACTTCCCGGAACGAAGAGAGGCGTGCGCCTCAGGGATGTTGCGAGAAAGCGAAAACATCAGCGCGATCGCATGCTCGGCGGCGGAGGTGGTGTTACCGGTCGGCGCGTTGACGACAACGACGCCCTTCTGTGTCGCAGCAGCCACGTCGATGTTGTCGACACCGACGCCGGCACGGCCGACGACCTGCAGGTGCGAAGCGGCTTCGAAGATTTCGGCAGTGATTTTCGTCTCGCTGCGGACGACGAGGGCGTCGTAGCCGTTGACGGCCTTCTTCAATTGCTCGGGAGTCATGCCCGTCTTCACGTCGACGTCGGCGCCGCCCTTCTTGAGGATCGCGATGCCGTCTTCAGCGATGGGGTCACAGACGAGGATCTTCATGGTGCTCTCCAGTGGGATCAGAGCCATCGGGATCTTGGTCGCGTCGTGGATCTGCTGGCCGAGGCGCTGAGTGAGCCGGGCACGGCCGTTGAGGACTTCGCTCAGGTGACGGTTCGTGACGCCAATCTGATCCGCGAGGGCCTTGAACTTCCAGCCGCCGCGGATGATCTCCGCCTTGAGGGCGTTGAGAGCATCGTGCTCAGTCACGCTGGCCATACGGGGAGGTTACGCGACTAGTACAGGATAAGTCAAGATAGTCTGTATTAGTTCAGGCTTCATGCGAAGCCCGCGGGATGGCAGCCTTAGCGTCTAAAGCCGAGCTTTTCGAGCGTTTGCGCCAGACCGTCCATCGTCTCGCGGATGTCGTCTTCGTCGACGAGGCCGAGGTGACCGATCCGGAAGATCTTGCCGCTGAGCTTCGCCTGGCCGCCGGCAAGCACCGTGTCGTGCTCGTCCTCCATCATGTTGCGGAGGGCGCTGACTTCGATGCCTTCAGGGCACTTCACGGCGGTGACGGTGTCGGACGCGAAGCGCTCATCCTCGCACAGCAGTTCAAGGCCCAGCGCTTTGACCTCGCGGCGGGTCATCTCGCCCATGTGGTGGTGGCGCGTGTGGATGCTCTCGAGGCCCTCTTCGCCCATGCGGTCGAGGGCGACATCGAGGCCGAAGAAGATCGACATCGTCGGCGTGAACGGCGTCTGCCCCTTGGCCTGCGCGTCGCGGTGCTTGCCGAGGTCGAAGTAGAAGCGCGGCATCTTCGCCGACTCGAACGCCTTCCAACCACGCTCGCTCAGCGCGGCGAAGGCGAGGCCGGGCGGGACCATCCAGCCCTTCTGCGAGCCTGTGACAACGACATCAAGGCCCCATGCGTCCATCTCGAACGGGACGGCACCCAGGCTGCTGACTGCGTCGACGAGGATCAGCTTGTCGGCCTCGCGGACGACGGCGGCGATCTGGGCGAGGGGATTGGTCACGCCGGTTGACGTCTCGTTGTGGGTGACAAGGACGGCCTTGATGTCGGGCTCAGCCTTGAGCGCCTTGCGGACATCGTCGCCGTGGGCAGCCTGCCCCCATTCGTAAGAGAGACTGGTGACCTGTGCGCCATAGGTCTCGGCGATCTGGGCGAACCGGTCACCAAAGGCGCCGATGCTGACGGCGAGGACCTTGTCGCCGGGCGAGAGCACGTTGACGACCGCGGCTTCAAGGCCACCCGTGCCAGAACAACTGAGGATCATCACATCGTTCTGGGTCAGGAAGAAGTTCTTGAGCCTCGCAGTGGCGCGTTCCACGATGCCGGCGAACTCGCGCCCGCGGTGGTTCACCATTGGGTGAGCAACGGCTTCGAGGATGTCCGCGGGCACGGGGGTAGGACCGGGGATGCGGAGATTGATTTGCTTCTGTTTCTGCTGAGTCATTGGTGCGGCCTCGCTTCAGGGTGTGGGAGTCCATCTTAGGATTGAGGAGGATTACGGTCAACGAAATCGGGGGGCAGCCCTTCCCCAGAACGGCCCGATCAGTACGTGGCGTGGTCGTCTTCGGTGGTGCTGAGGTGGTGAGTGTCGTTGATCAGGCGGAGGACGCGACGGCCCTCGCCGGCGACGGCGATGTTGACGGAGGCGTGAGCCGGGCGGAAGAACATGTCATACGGCGATTTGATGATGTGCCCCATATACGCGTTGATGACCCCGCCGTGGCAGACGATGACGATTCGTTCGCCCTTGTTGTGGGCGATGCAGGCCTCGACGGCATTGATCGTGCGCTTGCGAAACTCGAAGCTCGGTTCCGTGTACGGGTAGACGTCCCAGGAACGCTCGTCGAGCATCCGCTGGCGGGCGGCGAGCAGCAGCTCCTTGCCGATGAACTCGATCGCCGTCCTGTCCGGTGGCACGTCCCGGAAGACCTCGACCTCGCGCAGGTCGTCGAGGACCTGGAGTTCGAGGTGCTTGTGGTGGGCGGCGATCGCCTCCGCCGTCTCCATCGCGCGCTTGAGGGGGCTGGCGAAGATGGCGTCGATCTGCTTCAGAGATAACGCTTCGCCGGTGAGGCGCGCCTGCAGCCGCCCGTGCTCGGTGAGCGGTGGGTTGATCGTGTCGCCGACCACGCCCTCGAAGTTGATGTCGGGTTGGGCGTGGCGCACCATGATGATCTCCGTTACGCCCTCGACATCGGTCAGGAACGCCTGGTCGAAGACGCCGGGCACGCGTCCCTGTTTCTCTGCCATCAGCAGCGCAACATTCTCTTGGGTCTCATGCTCATTGCCCCGCGATCATACCGTACACGGTCGTTATGAACGAAGGGGTTAAGCGGCGTAACCAGCCCGTAAAACCGCAGGGAAAACGCGGTGCTACAATGCCGCATACGATGAGCGACAACCCATACCGCGCGCTCCCTTCCGTGGACCGCCTGTTGGCCCGCGATGACGTGCGCGCGCTGGGGGAGAGCGAGACGACAACAGCGCTCGTCCGGCAGGCGCTGGAGACGGCCCGCGCAGCGATAGCCGCCGGGCGTGACGCGCCGAGTGAGGAACAGCTCGTTGAACAGGTGGCCGGGGCCGCTCGCCTGGTGTTCGAGCCATCGTTACGACCGGTGATCAACGCCACCGGCGTGATCATCCACACCAACCTCGGACGAGCGCCTCTGTCCGACGCCGCGATCGAAGCAATGACGGCGGTCTCGCGCGGTTACTCGAACCTAGAGTTGGACCTGGAGACAGCCGAGCGCGGGTCACGATATACACACCTCGAGGCGGCGCTGCGCCAGCTGACCGGCGCCGAGGCAGCGATCGCAGTGAACAACAACGCGTCGGCGCTCCTGCTCATACTGTCTGTTGTCGCCGCGCAACGCCCACCGGACGATCCGCCGCGGGAGGTAATCATCTCGCGCGGGCAGGCAGTCGAGATTGGCGGCGGGTTCCGGATTCCCGATGTCATGGCGCAGTCCGGCGTACGGCTGGCCGAAGTGGGGACCACGAACCGCACCTACCTCCGGGACTACGAACGCGCGATCACGCCCCAAACGGCGGCGATCATGCGCGTCCACGCCAGCAACTTCAGGGTTGTCGGATTCACGGAACAGCCGTCGGTACAGGATCTGGGGAGAGTCGCACACGAGCACGGACTGCTCCTGCTGGACGACCTGGGCTCAGGCTGTCTCCTCGACACAACACAGTTCGGACTGGCGTCAGAACCGACGGTGGCCGAGTCGCTGGCTTCGGGCGCTGACATCTGCATGTTCTCCGGCGACAAACTGCTCGGCGGACCACAGGCCGGGATTATCGTCGGTCGCGCCGATCTTGTTGACCTGGCACGGCGGCACCCCCTCGCACGCGCGGTGAGGATGGACAAGGCGACGGTCGCGGGTCTTCACGCGACACTCCTCCACTACCTTCGCGGCGAGGCGCTGACGAAGGTCCCAGTCTGGCGCATGATCGCGACGCCGCTCACGGAGATTGAGGCGCGCGCGCGACGTTGGAATCGAGCGATCGGACCGGCGGCGCGGGTGATGGACGGTCGTTCGATGGTCGGCGGCGGGAGCCTGCCGGAGGAGTCGCTGCCGACGAAGTTAGTAGCGGTGGGGAGCGGGTCAGTAACGGAACTGGCGCGCCGCCTGCGAACAGGAGACGCGCCAGTCGTTGGACGCATCGAGCGAGACGCGTTGCTCCTCGACCCGCGGACCGTGACGCGGGATGAAGACCGAGCGTTGGTCGCGGCCGTAAAGCGCGCCCTCGTCAGCTAGTTTCCGTTAGCCTGTTGATCGCCCCCCTTGAATACGCCAACGCGGTTGCCTTCGGGATCGTTGAAGATGCCGAAGGTAACTATGCCGATATCGGTCGCCGGCATCACAATCTTCCCACCGCTCGAGGCGATCTTGTCGAGCGTCGCCTGCGGGTCCGCGACTTCGACGTACCAGATCGCGTGCGCGTCGCCCTGGGCCGCCCCCAGGCCGCCGCCGCTGCCGTGCTCATCTCCCTCCACCATCGCGTAGTCGTCCATCATGTTGTATTTCCAGCCGAAGAGCTGGGAATAGAAATCGCGGACCTTCCCGG
>JBBEAZ010000011.1:54250-65467 GCA_040882565.1 Dehalococcoidia bacterium | reverse complement strand
CCTTCCCGGTGATCTCGAACCAGGTTACGGGATTCTTTGCCGGCGGCGCGGTCGACGGCGGCGGCGTCATCGTCGGGTCGTCTTTCACGATGCCGATAAGGTTTCCGTCCAGGTCCGTGAACTGCGCGAGCGTGACGATGTTCGGGATCTCCATCACCGGCATCGTCGTCTTGCCGCCGAGCTTCTCGGCCTTGTCCAGCGTCGCCTGCGGGTCGTCGACGGCGACGTAGAAGGGCGCGGACCCGCTCGGCGCGTCGCCGACGCCGCCGATGCCGCCGTTGATCCCCTTGCCGCCGTTGTCGACAAGGCCGTAATCCATCTCCGGCATCACGTTAAAACTCCACCCGAACACGTTTGAGTAGAAGTCGCGGAGTTTGTTGGCATCCTTCCCGCTGGCTTCGAAATGCACTACTCGACTGGGCATGTGTACCTCCTTGAATGATCGATTGCTATTTGTACGACGAACAGAATGCCGAAGATCGACGGGACCTCCAACGGTCCTGTGTCACTTCGTGAGATTCTCCAACTGCTGGATGTGCGCCGGCAGGTGGAAATTGATGATCGCGCCGATCCACAGGCTAAGGGGCGGGTATTCCCCGATCGGAGTCTCCTTCAACCCAGGCATGTGAGCGGTGCGGGTGAGTTGCTCGGCACTCAGATTGCCGACGAGATCGCCGATCTCGCGGTACTGATCGAGCACGCTCTGCCGCAGCTCCTGCACAGTCGCGCCCTCCCGCGAAGGACCCATGTAGGTGTCGCCGGGCGTGATTGGATACTCGGGGGTGTCCTCCTCGAGGAAGGACTTGATCCCGTCGGCGAAAGACCGGGTCTCGGAGCCGGCCAGGTGCGACAGGATCTCCTTCGCGCACCATTCACCCTCGGCGGGAGCTTTTGACGCCGATTCGTCACTGAGGCCGGCGGTGAGCTGGTCGATCAGGCGGACCTTCTCCGCGAGCTGGTCCTTTAGGGACGCGCTTGTAACCATTGGTTACCTCCTTCTACAGTTGCGGCGCTTTCGCGCATTGGGGGGATGCGTGATCGTTTCACTGTCTCTCCCACAATTCCCTGAGTATAGTTAGTTCCTTGCGTATGTCAACTACCATCTGTATACTTTCGGATAACATGCAGAAACGCTACGAGCAGCCCTGCCCGATCGCCCGGACGCTCGACTTCATCGGCGACCGCTGGACGCTGCTCGTGCTCCGCGACATGTTCATGGGCCTGTCCCGCTTCAACGAGATCCTCGCCAACTCGCCGGGCATGTCGCCGCGCCTGCTCTCGCAGCGCCTCAAGTTCCTCCTCGACAAGGGCCTGATTGAGCGCGAGGTGTACAGCGAGTACCCGCCGCGGTCCCAGTACGTGCTCACCGAACGCGGCCGCTCACTCTTCCCGGTGCTACGGGCGATCGGCGAGTGGGGAGTGGAGCACCTGTACGAGGGCGAGGAGCAGCTTGCGGAACGTGTCGTCGACGCTGTCTCGGCAATCGCCCCGGAGCTTACCGGTCCCAAGGAGGGAAAGACATGGCGGAAGACAGTCATCACGCCCCGACGCAAATCAAACCGAAAGCGCTCGGTGACTACCTCGAAGTGATGAGCAAGGCGATCTTCCAGACAGGAATGAGCTGGAAGGTCGTCGAAGCCAAGTGGGCCGGCACCCGCGAGGTGTTCCACGACTTCGACGCCCTGGCCGTCGCCTCGATGACGGAGGCGGAGATCGCCGATGCCACCAGCGACACGCGCATCATCCGCAACCGCAAGAAGGTGGAGGCGATCGTCGACAACGCGCGGCGAATGGTGGAGCTTGACGAGGCACACAGAGGCTTCCGCAAGTACCTGCGCTCTCACGGCGGCTTCGAGGGAACGGTGAAGGACCTGCGCAAGAACTTCCGCTTCGTCGGGGAAATGGGCTGCTTCTACTTCCTCTACGTCGTCGGCGAGGAAGTGCCGCCCTACGAGGAGTGGTGCGAGTCTCGCGGCAGGGTGCCGCAAACCGTCTCGCATGCGAACTGACATCCACCTGTTCGTCGTCGCCGCCGGTCTCGCTATGATCTAGCGGATGGCAACAAGAAGCCGCTTGTCACTGTATGGTGAACCGATCTTTCGATGGAGAGGCACCGGCACGCTGAGTCGTAATGATGGCAGCCGGGAACGCGTGTCGTTCACTTCGCGCCAACTCAAGGATGGATCAATCATCATAGAGACTCGCGGAACACGGATCCCGCTCTTTGAGTCTCGCGCCATTGAGCTGCTGGGTCTAACACACAATGGTGACAAGATCGCGTTCTCCATTTCAAGCCTCTCATTCTCCAATGCTTCGCTGGGGCAACGTCGCCGCCACCAGTCCGTGACTGCCTACTGGTTCGCGCGCGACGTTCGCGTCACGCATCAGACCAAAGGGCAACTCCACGAACTTGTTGCAGGCGTCGTTAACTGCGACCTTGGGCCGTCACGTGAGGTAACGATACGCATCGGCCGGTCCGCAGTTCAATTGAAGCGACGAATTGACTACGAGGCCGCTCTGGCGCAGGCGAAGTATCAAGATTCCGCAATTTTGACGGTCAACGTGCACTCATTGCTCGGCCAAAGTAGCGTTGTTCGTCGCCTCCAGCAGATAGAGGATATTTGCACCCTTGTATCGTTCGCCAGAGGCACAACAGTCAATTGGATTTACTACGAGGCGCGTGACAGTCATGGGGCGATAGTCGAGTCAGTCCACGGTCATCGCGTCACACGACCGTTCTCCTCCATTGCGCCTATTCCGCTTGATCAGATTGTTGAGTTTGTTCGATGCACCCTACCGGTCCTCAGAGCGGATCGACTCTACCGGTTTCGTCGTGCGATCAATGCTGTGCACGACGCCAAGACTGGGAGTTTTCTCGAGACCAAGGGTCTCGCGGCTTGTGTGCTGATAGAGTATTTCGTGACTCGATACGGCACTACACAGCCAAAGAAGTGGCGCAAGAAAACTCTGCTGCACAGGCTCAACGAAATGAATTCTCGGGAGTCATTAGGGTTTCAACCCAGTTCGATTCTGTGGTTCATTACTGAGGAACGAACTTGCCCATTCGGCGAGCTTTCTTCCCACACCGGCCAATTGGAAACAGTATCTCCGCGTCGTCACGCTAATGGACACTATGCTGTCTCGACTCTTGGGCTACAAGGGATCAGTCGTGAACCACCAGCGCGAATGGGGCCGATGAGCCAACAGACACGCTGCGGCTGGGCAACAGGCAGCTCCGAGCTGATGCTGCGCTACCACGACGAGGAGTGGGGCGTCCCGGTGCACGATGACGGCACGCATTTCGAATTCCTAATTCTCGAGGGCGCGCAGGCTGGCCTGAGCTGGAACACGATCCTCAACAAGCGCGAGGGCTACCGCCGCGCATTCGCCGGGTTCGACTACAAGAAGGTCGCGCGATACACCGACGCGGACGTAGCGCGCCTGCTCGGCGATGCGGGCATCGTGCGAAACAAACTCAAGGTGGCCAGCGCGATATCGAACGCGCAGGCACTAATCGCCCTCCAAGGCGAATTCGGTTCGTTCGACGAATACATCTGGCGGTTTGTCGGCGGCCCACCCAAGGTCAACGCCTGGCGGAGCATGCGCGAGCTGCCGGCATCGACGGCGGAGTCCGACGCGATGAGTAAAGACCTGCGCAAGCGCGGCTCCGCTTCGTCGGGAGCACGATCTGCTACGCGCACATGCAGGCGACAGGGCTCGTGAATGACCACGAAGTGGGATGTTTCCGGCGGCGGGCGTCGTAGGCGCGGTCACAGCGCGCGCACGCGTTTTGAGCCGATGCCAAGAATAACCGAACAGGCGAGGCCGGTCAGCGCAAACACAGCCACGGCCGCCTGGACCCCGAATTCCCCGGCGGCGCTGCCCATCGCGAGGTTCCCGAACGGCGTCGTGCCGCTGGCCATGCTGTAGAGCGACAGCGCACGTCCGCGGTAGGCGTCCGCGACGTTGATCTGGAGGAGCGTCTGATTCAGTGTGACCATCATCGACCAGCCGACACCCGCGACGACCAGGATCGCGAACGACAGCACGAACACGGTCGAGAGCGCGAAGCAGAAGACCATGCCCATGTATAAGAGCGAGGCGAAGCCCATCGTCCGCCCCTTCCAGCGCGACTCGGACATCCCGGCCACGATCAGGCCGCCCGGGATCGAGCCGAAACCGGCGGCGGTGAGCAGAATGCCGTAACCCTCGGACCCGGCGCCGAGGACGTCGTGCGCGAAGATCGGCATCATGCCGACGTACGGATATATCAACAGCGTCGGAATCACGTTGAGGAGGACCAGCCGAAAGACTGTCGGATCGCCCCTGGCATACCGCGCGCCGTCGCGGAGGCTCTGCCAGAGCGGCTCGCGTACGGTGTCGGCGTGGATCGTCGGGTGGAGCAGAAACGTAGCGCCCGTCGCGAGCAGGAAGAAGACGACCTGCGCGTAGTAAGAGGCGGCGATGCCAACCGTGCCGATGACGACGCCACCGACGGCCGGCGCGACGATGCGGGCCATGTTCGCGACAACCGAGTTGAGCGCGATGGCGTTGGCGATGCTCTCCCCGCCGACAACGTCGTAGACAAGCACCTGGCGCGTCGGCACGTTGACAGCGCCGGTAACGCCGCTGATGCAGACGAGCGGATACAGTTGCCACATCGCGATCTGGTCCGTGCCCACAAGGACCGCGATAATCAGCGCATCGATCGCCGGCACGACCTGCGTAACCGCTGCCAGTCGGCGTCGGTCGAGACGGTCGGCGAGGACGCCTGCAAACGGCGACATGAAGAGTTGCGAGATGCCACGGATGAACGCCAGGAGGCCGAGCTGAAACGCCGAATGGGTTAACTGGAGGACAAGCCAGCCGCGAGCGACCTCCTCCATCCAGCTCGCGATCTGCGACATCGCCGTGCCGGTGAGCAGAAACCGGAACTGTGTGTGCCGGAGCGAGGCGAAAGTACTGGCGCTCCGGGGGGCTGACATGGTATCGCCAGCGTATCCAAGCGGACGCTTAGGTTACAAGGTTGGGGCGAACGAGCAACAACCGTGCCACCGCCCATGACCACGTGGGTGGAACGCGGCGAAGGCATCGGCCATAATCGGAACCTGTATGGACCTCGAGCTCTCACGGCAGCTGGCGCAGGAGGCGGACACGAAGATCGTGCTGTTTGTCATGGACGGGCTGGGCGGGCTGCCGCACCCGGAGACGGGGCGCACGGAGCTGGAGGCGGCGTGGACGCCCCACATGGACCGCATCGCCAAGGAGAGCAGCTGCGGGCTGACGGTGCCCGTTGGACCGGGCATCACGCCCGGCAGCGGGCCGGGCCACCTTGCGCTGTTTGGGTACGACCCGCTGGTGTTTAACATTGGCCGGGGAGTGCTCGAGGCGGCAGGGATCGACTTCGACCTGCAGACGTCAGACGTGGCGGCGCGCGGCAACTTCTGCACGATCGACGCAGAGGGGCTGATCGCTGACCGGCGCGCGGGACGCATCAGCACCGAACGCTGCGCTGAACTGGTGGATGGCCTGCGCAAGATCAAGCTGGATGGCGTGACCGTGTTCGTGGAGCCGGTCCGCGAGCACCGCTTCGTGTTGGTGCTGCGCGGCGACTCCCTCTCAGACGAGGTGTCAGACACGGACCCGCAGGCGCAAGGCGCGAAGGCGCTGGCGGCGGAGGGGACGTCGAAGGCCGGTGAGACAACCGCGAAGCTCGTTAACGAGTGGGTTGGCGCGGCAACGAAGTACCTTGCGGACAAGGAGCCGGCGAACATGCTGCTTCTGCGAGGCTTCGCGAAGCGCCCGGACTGGCCGCAGATGGCAGACGTCTTCAAGTTCCGGCCGGCGGCGGTCGCGCACTACCCGATGTACCGGGGACTGGCGAAGCTTGTCGGCATGGAGGCGCTGGCGGTCGGGCCGACGCTTGAGGACAGCTTCTCGACATTGCGGGAGAACTGGGAGCGCTTCGACTACTTCTTCGTGCACTACAAATACACGGACGCGGCAGGCGAGGACGGCGAGTACGGTCTTAAGATCCAGAAGATTGAGGAAGTAGACGCGGCGATCAACGAGCTGGTAGAGATGGAGCCGGATGTTTTGATGATCACGGGCGACCACTCGACGCCGGCGACGATGGCCGCACATTCGTGGCACCCAGTGCCGTTCATGCTGCGCTCCAAGTGGACGCGTGCGGACGACTGCGACTCGTTCAACGAGGTGGCGCTGGCGCACGGATCGCTGGGGACATTCCCGGCGAAGGAGGCGCTCTCCTGGGCGATGGCCTGTGCGGGCCGCTACCGGAAGTACGGGGCCTGACGGCATGCGCAAGCCGATAATCGCGGGCAACTGGAAATGCAACATGCGGCTGGATACGGCATTCCAGCTCGCAACGGCGATTGTCGAACGGACGAACGACATCGAGGACGTCGAGAAGATCGTCTGCCCCCCGTTCATCTACCTGGCAACGGTGGAGACGGCACTAACGATGAGCGACGTGCGCCTGGGCGCGCAGAACAGCCACTGGGAGGACGACACGGCCGCCACGGGTGAGATCGGGCCGCAGCAGCTCGAAGAGCTGTGCGACTACGTGATCATCGGGCATTCGGAGCGCCGTCACATCTTCGGGGAGCTAGACGAGGCCGTGAACCGCAAGGTGAAGGCGGTCCTGGATGTGGGCCTCCTGCCCGTCATGTGCGTGGGCGAGACGCTGGTGGAACGTGAGGCGGGGCAGATGGAAGACGTGCTGCTTGAGCAGACGCGACGTGGCCTGGCAGGCGTGGACCTGACCGGAGCCTTCGTGATCGCATACGAGCCCGTCTGGGCGATCGGTACCGGGCGTCCAGCAACGGCAGACGACGCCGAGGTCGCGATCTCGCTGGTCCGTGGCGAAGTGGCGGTGATGTTCGGCGAGGAGACGGCGCACGCGGTGCGCATCCTCTACGGCGGTAGTGTCACCCCCGATAACATCGGCGACTTCATGCGTCGCGAGACGATCGACGGCGGGCTGGTTGGAGGCGCGAGCCTCAAGGCTGATGTGTTCGGGGCGATAGTCGAACAGACAGCAGCCGCGCGCGCGTAAGTCCGGCGCCATGGGGAAGCATCGGGCCCCTGCGGTATCCTTCCTGCATGCAGAAGCTGATTGCCATCGTTGGCCCGACGGCATCCGGCAAGACGGCGCTGGCCATCGAGATCGCGCGACGGCTGGTGGGCGGGTTCGAGGCCGTGAACGCCGACTCCCGGCAGGTGTACAGGTTCATGGACATCGGGACGGCGAAGCCGACGACAGAGGAGCGAGATACGCTGCCGCACTACCTGGTCGACATTGTCTACCCCGACGAGGCGTTTAGCCTCGGGCGATGGCTGCAGCTGGCGAAGGAGGCGCTGGAGACGATCTGGGGGCACGGACACGTGCCTGTGGTGGTTGGTGGCACCGGACAGTACGTGTGGGCGCTCCTGGAGGGCTGGCGAGTGCCAGAGGTGCCACCGCGGGAGGAGTGGCGCCGAGAGATGGAGTCGCGCCCGCCGGCGGACCTCCTGGCGGAATTGACGCGGATCGACCCTTCGTCGCGGGAGTACATCCAGCCGAACAACGTGCGGCGTGTCATCCGGGCGCTCGAGGTGTACCACGCTACGGGCCAGCCCTTTTCTTACTGGCGGACAAAAGATGCGCCCGGATTCGACTGCCTAACGATCGGATTACGCCTGTCACGCGAGGCTCTGAGCGAGCGCATTGACCGGCGCGTGGACGCGATGATGGAGGCGGGGTTCCTGGACGAGGTGCGGGGCCTGGTGAAGCGCGGCTACGGACCCCACCTGCCGTCGATGTCGGGCATTGGCTACCGGGAGCTGTGCGCGCATCTGGGCGGAGACGTGACGTGGGTGGAGGCCGTGAAGCGCACGAAGACCGGCACACACCGACTGGCTCGGCACCAGAACACCTGGTTCAAGGCGAGCGACACGCGCCTACGGTGGATTGATGCGGGTGATCACGCAAGTGAGGTGGGTTGCCAGACGGTTGGGGGGTGGCTCGCCGAAACACCGCAACGGAAAAGGGAAATGCGTGGCGGCTGAGCGACAAACGGCGATCATCGTCGTGTCCGGGGTGCAGGGCTCGGGTAAGACAACCGTATCCCGGCTGTTGGCCCAGCGGTTCGAGCGCGGCGTTCACATCGAGGCCGACGCGCTGCAGCGGATGATGGTCTCGGGCGGTGCGTGGGTAAGGGACGTGGGTGATCTGGGCGGCGAAGCGGCGCGCCAGCTGCGACTGCGCCTACACAATGCTTGTCTGCTTGCGCGGTCGTTCTACGATGCGAGGTTCACGGCGATTGTGGACGACATCATCATCGGCAAGCGGTTCGACCACCTGCACGCGGAGTTGTCCGGCGCGCCCTTCCGGCCGGTCGTACTGGCGCCTGACGTGGCCAGGTAATCACGCGGGATGCGGCGCGGGGCAAGACGGTCGGCGCGGGTTGGGCGCTCCACCTTGACCGCGAGCGGCGGCAGACAATGACAGACACCGGACTGTGGGTGGACAGCACTGGTCAGACGGCGTTCCAGACCGTCGACGAGATCATGCGGCGATTGTCGGACGAGGGGCTGATAGAATCGTAATCCTATCGATGAGTCCGGAATACAAGCGATGAAGTTCACGAAAATGCACGGCGCCGGGAACGATTTCCTGATCGTAGAGTCTGCCGGCGAGGAGCGCGACTGGCCGCGAATCGCGGAAGCGATGTGCGAGCGCCACCTCGGCATCGGCGCCGATGGCCTGATGCTGCTGTTGCCGTCCGACCGGGCTGACTTCCGGATGCGGTTGTTCAACGCGGACGGCTCCGAGGCCGAAGTGAGTGGTAACGGCGTGAGGTGCCTCGTGAAGTATGCTGTGGAGCGCGGTATCGCGCCTGCCACCGACGGCCGGGTCACGATCGAGGCCATCCACGACGTCCTGGAGGCGGACGCAGTGATTGAACGCGGCAAGGTAGTACGATCGCGATTGTCGATGGGGCCGCCCCATTTCGAGCCGTCCGAAGTGCCGGTGACGACTGACCAGCGCCCGCCCGTGCTGGACATACCGATCGACATTGACGGCCAGCAAGTCGCTGTCAGCTGCGTATCGATGGGCAACCCGCACGCTGTGCTCTTCATCGATTCGGACGTAAATGACTACCCGCTGGAGACTGTCGGCCCAAGCGTGGAGCATCACGCGGTGTTTCCGGCGCGAGTCAACTACGGCGTCGCTCGCGTGGTTTCGCGGGAGTCGATGAACGTGCGCGTTTGGGAACGCGGCGCTGGCGAGACACTGGCCTGCGGAAGCGGCTGCTGCGCGGCGGTGGTGATGGCGCATGTGAAGGGGCTGGTCGGCGAACGGGTGGATGTGACACAGCCAGGCGGGCTGCTGACGATCGAGTGGGACGGTGAGGGCGACGTGTACCTGACTGGACCAGCCGAGTTCGTGTTTGACGGCGAGTGGCCAGAGTGATTCGTGGATAAGGCAAAGCGCAAGGGTCTGATTCAGACATACGCACACGGGCCCGCGAAGCTGAAAGCGGCCGTTGCGGCCGCGGCGGAGGCAATGCGCAAGTGGCGTCCAGGGCCAGGCGAGTTCTCGGTGCATGAGATCGTTGTGCACTGCGCGGACTCCGAGACAAACTCGCACGGCCGGATCCGTTACCTCGTGGCGGAAGAAAACCCGACGATCTTCGGCTACGACCCAGACAACTGGGCGCGCAAGTTCTCTTACCACGACCACCCGCTCGATGCGTCGATGCTCACGGTCGAAGCTGTGCGAGCCAACACGGTGCCGATCCTGGAGCGGATGAGCGAGGCCGACTGGGCTGCGGCGGGCACGCACTCGGAGAGCGGCAGGTACTCGGCGGAACAATGGCTAGAGATCTACGCCGCGCACCTGGAGGACCACACGCTGCAGGTGCGGCGCGCGGTCGCGGCCTGGGAAGCGGCCGGACACCCGGGCGCTTAACGGACCAGCGCGCGACTGATCTGGCCAACGGAAGTTACACCCGAAAGAGCCATCGCCAGGTCAAACTCAAGGCGCAGCATCTCGAGGACACGGCCAACGCCTGCTTCGCCGTCCACCGCGAGTCCCCAGATGTAGGGACGGCCGATAAGAACAGCTCTTGCGCCGAGGGCGAGCGCCTTCAAGACATCTGTGCCGCGCCGCACGCCGCCGTCAACAAGAACCTCGATGCGACCTCCCACGGCGTCGACGATCTCGGGCAGAACCTCAATCCCCGCCGGCACACCATCGAGCTGACGGCCACCGTGGTTGGAGACAATCACCGCCACAATGCCGTGATCGATGGCGAGCACGGCGTCCTGCGCCGACAGAACACCCTTCAGAACCAGCGGCATCGACGTGAGAGAGCGCATCCAGTCGACATCGTCCCAGGTCACCCCGGGGTTGATGAGCGCCTGCGCGTACGCGGCGATAGCCGAACCCTGCTTATCGAGCGGAATGTTAGTTATGTCGACTTCCTGCGCGAAATTCGCCGGAATGACGTCGGGTGGGAAGGCAAGGCCGTGACGATAGTCGCGCTCGCGGCGGCCCAGCCTCGGGACGTCCACAGTCAGGCAGAGCGCCTCGAAGTCGGCGGCATCCGCGCGGCGCACCAGCCGCTCGCTAACTTCTCGTCCGCCGTAGCAGTAGAGCTGGAACCATTTCGGACCCCCTGCGGCGGCTGCCACTTCTTCCAGCGGAGTGCTGGACATCGTGCTCAACGTCATGATCGTGCCGGCGGCCGAGGCAGCGCGCGCAACGGCGAGTTCGCCTTCGGGGTGAGCGAGGCGGTGCAAAGCGACGGGTGCGAGGATGACTGGAGTCGGAATCGCGCGCCCAAGGACCGTTGTCGAGGTGTCGACGCTAGTTACGTCAACCAGCACGCGGGGGATGATCTGAAGCGCCTCGAAGGCGGTGCGGTTACGGGCGAGAGTGACCTCGTCATCAGCGCCGCCGGCAATGAAATCGTAGATATGCGATGGAAGCTTCTCGCGGGCGAGCGGCTCTAGGTCGCCCAGGTTGAAAGCGGGCACGCGCGTAAGGTAGCAGGCAGGCCAACACAGGAGCAAGCCGCAAGTGTGCGCGCGTAACGCAAGCTGCGTTAGGGGCGTCGTCTATATCGGAATGCCAATATCTGAGGGAGCGAACCCTAAACGGAAGGGGGCAATAGCCTTTGCCCGCCGCCGAGTGCGCATACGCGAGAC
>JBBEAZ010000011.1:0-54150 GCA_040882565.1 Dehalococcoidia bacterium | reverse complement strand
CGCGACGCCTTGAAGAGCGAGCACCTGCACCGCGTCCGCGAGTCGGCCACTCTGATCGCGTTCGAGCTGGGTATACCGATCGAGGAGGCGCGCGCGATCGGCCGCGCCGCTGTGGCCCACGACCTCGGCAAGGCCGCGGTGTCCGATGCATTGCTCGGGCAACCGGGGAAACCCACACCTCAAGAGTTCGAAGCCATCAAGAAGCACACCTTGATCGGCGAGAAGATGCTGGGCCAGTCACCGCTGTTCGAACTTGAGAGACAGTCGACACGCCACCATCACGAGTGGTGGGACGGCAACGGTTACCCGGACGGCTTGACGGAAAACAACATCCCGCTCGTCGCCCGCATCACGGCTGTGGCTGACGTTTTCGATGCGCTGGTCACGAAACGCCCTTACCGCGACGCGTGGCCAGAGGCCGAGGCGGTCGCCTACCTGCGAAAGCTCTCTGGCAAGCAGTTCGATCCCCAGATCGTACAGACGTTCGTACGACTGCTGGAACGTGGCGAGGTGCGTGGACACCGGCCGGCTTCGACCGCGCTGAGAGACATCCCTCGCGAAGTGCCTCAGCCAGATGGATCAGGGTCTGCTGATTACTCCGTTGCAGCCGCGGCAGCCGCGGCGACCGCCCCGCTGCGGCGAGTGCGGGTGGTCGCGACCAGCGACGACCTCGACGAAG
Source organism: Dehalococcoidia bacterium (assembly GCA_040882565.1). Classification (GTDB taxonomy): domain Bacteria; phylum Chloroflexota; class Dehalococcoidia; order SM23-28-2; family RBG-16-64-32; genus CF-162. Next base: position 53,471 of record JBBEAZ010000011.1, on the reverse strand, counting down.
ACGAAGCCGTTGTCGCAAGAACCGAAACGCCGGGTTCGTACTAGAGCGCCCCGGACGCCTCGCTAAAACCAGGGTTGCTTCCCGGCCTCTCGCCGCAGTTCGCCGCGGAAGTCCGGGTGCGCGATGCCGATCATCTCGTTGAGCCGCTCACGCAGCGTCTTGTCGCGAAGTCGCGCGATACCGTGCTCGGTGACGAAGATATCGGCATATTGCCGCGGGACCGTCACAACGGTGCCTTCTGGAAGCGTGGGTAGGATCCGCGAGTGGCGCTCACCGCCGACGAGCGCGGTTGATGGCAACACCATGATCGAGCGCCCGTTCTTGGCGTGCATGGCGCCCGCTGGGAAGGCAAATCCACCCCCAGTGCCGCTGTAGATCCTCTGGCCAACGGATTCACCGGTGATCTGGCCTCCAAGGTCTACGAGAAGAGCGTTGTTGACGGCGACCATGTTGTCGTGCGCGGCGATCGTCATGATGTCGTTTGTCCAGGCCATCTCGTAGAGCTCGTAGGCGGTGCTGCTCGCGACGAGCAGGCGCTCCTCCTCAGTTGAACGCCGGGCATATCGCCCGACGTTTCTATGCGCTCAAGTGCGGCGAATCGGCTGGCGAGAGCCGGGCCGGCAACAGCTCAGCGGGCAGGGTAGGAGAAGTAGAGCGAGATCAGGTCAAGCTGCGATCGAGCTTTGGCGAGGGTGCCGACCGCGCTCCGCGTGGCGACCGGCACCCACTTCGCCAGCTTCTTCTGCGCAGCAAGCAGAACGGCAACGACGACCGCTACAAGCAAGCCCAAGAAGAGTGCGTTGCCGACCAGCGCCAGCGGCGCCAGGCTCGAGTTGACGGCGAAGCTCAGGAGATAGGCCGCGAGGCCCACACCGACACCCAGGATCGCACACCGGGTCACCAGCCTCACGAACCCGCGCGAGAACACGGCGTGTCCGAGCTGCAGCGGCACTATCAGGCCGTATCCGGCGATTGCCAGGGCAATGTACAGGAACAACGCGCCGTGAGGAGCCGACGACATACCGATGAGGCAGAAGGCGATGCCGATTGCCTGGAGGCCGGCAACCCAATTAACTGTTACTCTTGGCTCAGAATGCCCAATGTTCATCGCAAATTGACTCCGTCATTGTTCTTTGACGCGCCCCCTCGTCATGGCGTTACCGGCGCGAGCTGCTTGCACGGAAAATCGCGCTAATGCGGGTCAGGACCGGGCGTCGCGATTGGCTATGGGGCGTGGTGGTAGGTTTGCTTGTACTGGTGGTCGTGGCGTCGCTGTTCTTCGCCCTCAGACCGTCGGGCATCAAGACCTATGCGACGATCGCAGATGTCAAATGCCAGAGCGGAGAGCGCCTGGAATACCACGTCCACTCCTACCTCGCGATCCTGATTGAGGGCGAGCAGATCGCATCGCCAGAAAATGTTGGCATCCGCCCTGACGAATGCCTCTTCTGGCTTCACACCCACGGCCGAAACGGTGTTATCCACGTCGAAGCGCCCGAGGCCCAGGATTTCACGCTGGGCCAGTTCTTCCAGATTTGGGGCCAGCCGTTGAGCGGCACCCAGCTATTGGATCGTACTGCCGACGCCACCCATTCAGTGCGCGCGACCGTCAACGGAGAGACGTTCGCAGGCGACCCCGCGTCAATCGTCCTGCGCGATCTGGAGACGATGGTCCTCCAATATGGTCCCCCCTTCGGCGAGGCGACCGGGTCACCCTTCGAGGAATAGCGTGAAGACAGTGGTAGTGACCGTCGCCGTCGAAGGGCAAGAAGCGCGTGTGATCGCGCGCGCGGAAGTTGCGCGGAGCATGTGGTCACGCTTCTGGGGCCTCATGGGTCGGCGAGCGCTCGCGGACGGTCAGGCGCTGCTTATCGACCCCTGCAGCTCCGTCCACACGATGTTCATGAGGTTCCCGATCGACGTGATCTATTTGGATCGGGAGAACCGGGTGGTCAAGATCGCTGACGGCCTCAAGCCCTATCGCGCGTCTCTGGGCGGCGGTGCGCGCCGCGTGCTTGAGATGCCTTTAGGTGCGGCAGCCGCCTCAGGACTCGCCGTCGGAGACCAGCTAGACTTCGACGACGTGATCGAGGATCCGCAGACTGTTTAACGCCGGAACCGCCCACTCTTTGGAGATGGCACTCGAGAGCATTGAAAGAAATACCAAAGAAGGGTTCGTGATTCGAACGCAGGCTAAATGACTGCTGAGATTGCGAATCGAAGCGCTCAAAGCATGGCAAATCTAGAACAATTGTTGACAATTGGTGGATAACCGGCTGTAATAGATTTCCACCGGAACAGATAAATAGAAGCAGGGGGTATGTTCTCGCGGTGGCCAAGGTGTTGGCGCTTCTGGCCATTAACGTCCGCATCTCCTCCACTCTATTTGAGTTCGTAGTTGCACGATCGGCTCGGACCCGTCGAATAGAACCCCGCGCTGGGAGGTATGTGTGGAAAGCGTTCTCGTAATAGGGGAAAGACCGGAGCAAGCACAGGCTCTTGCCGAGCGCCTTGGTCTGTGCGGAGTAGAGGCGATTCCTTGCGCGCGGGAACTGAAACTCGCCGTCAGGTCCATCACCAGTAACTCCGTGTCCGTGGTATTACTGGATGTTGATTCGCGGCCGGAGACGATCGACTTCTTCCGGCTGTTCCATGACCTCACCGACGTGCCGATGGTAGTGCGGGGAACGACCTCGGACCGCGAGCAACTGATCTGGTATCTGGATAACGGCGCGGCCGACTATGTCTCCCGTATCACGAAGCCGGAGGTGCTGGCAGCAAAGCTCCAGTCACTACTGCGGGCCGTCCGGCCGGCAAGACCAGCGAAGGGCACGATCCGTATAGGATCAGTTCTCATCGATCTGGATGACTACCTCGTGTCAAAGGATGGTATTACCGTAGCTTTGACGCCAATAGAGTTTCGGCTCCTTCGTGTGCTCGCGGAGAACATCGGACGAGCATGCAGCCGCAACGAACTGTTAGAGCGGGTCTGGGGCGAAGACTTCAAGGATTGCGCTCACTACCTGCGGCTGTATATGGCATATCTACGCAACAAGCTGGAAGACAATCCGCGCAGTCCGAAGATCCTCTTAACTGAATGGGGCTATGGATACCGTCTCGTCGAAGCCGAGGCGGGACGGCGGCGCGGTCTTCGTGCCGCATTTCGGATAGCCACGTCCGGCTAACACTGACTGTGGCAACTGCACCCGGCGCGGCAAACCGGGATCTGCCAGGCGGCTCATTCGGCATGTTGAGACCGGTCTTGATGTTCGCCCTGGCGGCACTGGCGGTGTTCAGCCGTCCATCGAGTTTGGATGCGCAGGCGCCGAACCCACAGGTCGAATTGACGTCCGTCTCCACGGAGACCTGGCCCACGGTCCAGACTACAGTCACAGTGCTGGGCACAACCGGCCAGCCGATCTCCGGTTTAATTCGCGAGGCGTTTTCTGCCCGGATCGGAGATGCGCCGGTTGCAATCAGTGGATTCGGGACAACCAGCGACCCGGGCCGTGGGATCGCTGTAGTCCTGACATTCGATACGAGCGGAAGCATGGCAGGGGGCCCGCTTGATCAGGCGAAGTCCGCCGGGAAGGCCCTCCTCGAGCAACTCGGCCAGGAAGATGTCGCAGCTATCGTCTCGTTTTCCAGCGATATTATCGTGGTTCAAGATTTCACTGCCGACCGCGCGTCTCTCGCTAGCGCTATCGACAGTCTGTCTGCTCAAGGCAACACCGCTTTGTATTCGGCCGTCGCGCGGAGCGTCGAACTGGCGCAGCACGCGACCAGCTCGAGGCGCGCAGTGGTGTTCCTCTCTGACGGCTACGACTTCGGTGCTGTAAGCGACATCGACCCGGCAACAACGATCACTTCCGTGGCTGCCGGCGGCGTGCTTTTCTTCACGATCGGACTGGGCACTGATATTGATGGACAGTACTTGACGCAGCTTGCGCAGGCTGGCCACGCGCAGTTCCTCAGCGCGCCAACGCCCGACGACTTGCGCGCGCTGTATGTGACGGCCGGCAACATCCTGCGCCAGCAGTACGTTCTGACTCTTGACGCGTCTCAACTGACCCTACCCGCCGGGAATACGTCCTTGCGCGTGGAACTCAACGTCGGCGGTGCAATTGGTGCGGGTGAGGCCCAGATCACAGTTCCCGCGCCCGTCGACGGTCCGGGCGTCACAGCGATACAGACCGCTCCGCCCGCCGTTCAGCCCGAGCCTGTTGGCCAGGATTCATCTGGCACGGACTGGGTGCTGGCGGCCGGTGTGATTGTCCTGGTCGCCGCTGGGACGACTACAGGCGGAGTCCTCCTAATCAGGCGACGTAAGAGCCGGGCAGGTGGAGGCGAAGTCTCGATCGAGCGTCTGATCCGTAAACCGGCGCCTATGGCGTTCCCGGAGATCGTGCGGGCCGCGGGGCCCGACGAGTCTCCGGTATGGATCGAAGGCCCAGCCGGCCGTCGCACTCCGCTTGGCGAGTCGCCGCTGACCGTCGGCTATTCCGCAGACTGCTCGCTTTATCTTGGCGACGGCAGCGGCGGCGCCCTCGGCCGGGTCCGTATCTGGCGGCGAGACGGCCGTTACATGTTGCACAATCTCTCCGTTGGCGGACACGTCACCGTGGGGGGTAAGCCGGTCACCTGGGTGATCCTCGAAGACGGCGATGAGATTGCGATTGATGGCTCCTCGCTGGTCTTTCACGATATGCAGTAACTGCTCATACGCCTACTTCCTTTCTAACACTCTTCTAAGGGCTCTCTTACACCCTTCATCGCGCGACGCCCTTATCATTCCGGGCAGACGCACTCTGAACGGGGGGGTGCGACCCACAAAAAATCGGAGGGGGGTGACTGCCGGTAGCCTTTTCGACGGGCACATATCAACCCAGTTCTATTTTATTTGGGGAGGAATCTAATGGTTTCAATTCTCTTCACGTGGCTGAAGTTGCACGTTCGCAGCGAGCGCGGCCAGGACCTGGTAGAGTACGCTCTTCTGGGCGGCCTCATCGCCGCCGCTCTGATCGCGGCGATTCTTTCCGGCATAATGGAAGACGCCGTGAACGCAATGGCCACCGGTATCAGCGAGTGCATCGACTTCGACGGCACCGACTGCACGCCGTAACGAGCCGAAAGTGAGGACGGGGTGGGGGGGGGGGGGGGGGGGCCCCCCCCCCCCCCCCCGTCACCTTCTGACGATGATTCAACGCAGCCGGACGAAACTGAGAAGCGAACGAGGGCAGGCTCTCATCGAGTTTGCCCTGCTCTTCCCATTTATCATGATGTTCCTTTTCGTGCTCCTGGACTTCGGGATCGCCATCGACAGGCGAGTCGTCATCCAACACGCCGTCCGCGAGGGCGCGCGGCAAGCTGCCGTTGGTCTGTCAGAGGCTGAGACATTGACGGTCGTCGAGAACCAATCCCAGGGCGTGCTCGGGGCTGCTGACATCGACGTCTGCTTCGTCGACGGGCCCGACTCAAACAGTTACCCGGGCAACGTTGGAGACAACGTGCGTGTGAGTGCCACCTTCGTGTACTCCTTCGCTTCCGTGAGCGGTCAGCTGTTGCGGCCGCTGGGGGTTGATCCCAACGATTTCGAGATTACGATGACGCCTCATGGTGAGGCGCGACTTGAGGGTACCGTAACCGGCGCCACAAGCTGCTAGCATTATGACCATGAGACGTCGGCGAGACTCCAACGAGCGCGGGCAGGTGATCATCCTGGCCGTCCTCTTGATGACGGTGACCTTCGTTGTGGGCGCGATCGCGGTGGACCTTAGCCTCTGGCTCAGCGAACGGCGGGGCGCGCAGACGGACGCTGACTTCTCGGCGCTGGCCGGAGCCTTCGAGCTGTTGGACCCCGGCGCCAGCGCAGGCGACGCGATCCAGGCGGCGACGGACAACCTCGACGCCAACGACGAGCAACTCAACGCAAGCCTCGCCCAACCGATCGAGGTGGACGACAGTTGCTACGACCGCGGCGTAAACGACGCGGTGACAGTGGACGTACGGCACGATTCGCGTGCCCTTTTTGTTGACATCTTCGGGGTTACAGACCCTGACATCGGCGCGCATGCCAAGGCCTGTGTCGGTGCTGTCCAGGCTCCCTCCAACCTGGTGCCTTTCCAGCTAGACGACGACCCAGGCCCGTGCTTCGACACGAACGAGGAGCCTATCTTCACTGCGATGTGCCCGATCGAGCTGGGCGCGCAGGGCGGTGGGTCGGGGCGCGGTATGCTGGACCTGGTTGCGCCTGGTGACTATTGCAGTGACGGCGGCGGATCCGCCGACATCGCGGACCTGATCGAAAACTCGGCGGACGGCATCTGCCTTATCAATGAGAACCCCCCCGCCGCCTGCGAGACCGGCCCGTGGTACGACTGCGTGGCGATCCAGAACGGCAATCCGCAAGACGTGCTGGACGGGACCGCGGCGCGGTTGGCCAAGGATGGCGATTGCGACACCGACGGCGACGGGGTGGACGAGTTCTTCGAGTCAGTCGACATGGTGTTCGACACCGGAGACCCGCTCACGAGCATCTACGAGGCGCGCGACTGCGACACAGCGCTTGACGGCGTCCAGATCAGCCCGCGGCTGGTGACCATCGTGATCCTGGAAGATGAGCCACCGAATGGCGGCTCGAGCGAGGGCTACCCGATCATCGCGTTCGCGGGCTTCTACATCGCGGGCTGTGCCGCCGAGGGCGACCCCGTTGATGACGAGTCAGACCTTGATCCGGACTGCAACTCACCAGGGAACAGGCACATCGTCCCATCCTCGGAGATCTATGTGGCGGCCCCGGGGCTCGGCCCGCTGCCTAACCACAAATGCGGACATCAGCAAGCGCCTACATGCACGCCCGCACCAACATCGAGCCCGACGCCCACCCCCACACCGACACCAACGGCCACGCCAACCCCAGGGGCGACGGGTACACCGTCGCCCTCGCCGACACCGGGTCCTGGCCCTTCAAGCTGTGGCGCGCCCGGCCACTGCGTGGTCTATGGGCGCTTCGTCAACCTGATCGTATCTAACGCCGACATCGGCAAACCAACTGATCAAACAACGCTATTTGGCATTTCACTGGTGGAATAGACAAGGAGGGGGTCAGCGATGGCCAGGATAGAACAACTCAGACTCGCGGGATCTAACAGGACGCTGCTGCTGTTGGCGCTGATAGCCGGGCTGGTAGCCGCGGTCTTGGTCTTCGTTGCTGTGAACAACGGCAGCGACGACGACACGGCCACATCCGCACCTGGTAGCGTGGGCGTCGCGGTCGTGGTAGCCAACCAGGATATCGCGGTCGGGACGGAGATCACCGCGGACATGGTCAAAGTCATCGACGTGCCGGCCGGCCTGTTCGTGAAGAACGCGATCACGGAAAGCAGCCTGGCAATCGGCCAGACCGCACGCTTTCCGATCTCGCAGGGCGAGCAGATTGTCCGGGCGAGCTTCGGGGTGCAGGCGGATGAGGACGGGCTGGCCTACGTCATCCCCAGGGGCAAGCGCGCGATGGCGCTATCGGTCGAGGAGGTAACCGCGGTCGGCGGCCTGCTGCTTCCGGGAGACCGCGTGGATGTCATCGCCGTATTCGATTCTGACACAGGCACGACCGCGGTCACAATACTGCAGGATGTGGAAATACTGGCTATTGCGCAGGAGGCGCAGGGGCCTTTGCCCGCGCTGGAAGACGGGACTGATGCTTCGGGACAGGCCCGCACCAGCGGGCAGTTGCCCGATAACCCGGACACCGACCCAGGTGCGTCGACGGTCACATTGGCGCTCGACCCGCAGCAGGTGGCGACGCTCGCCGCGGTACAGCAAGAGGCGTCACGGGTGTTCCTATCACTTCGCGCAATTGGTGACGATGTTGTTGTAGGCGACGGCGCCCGCTTCGATGTCTCTACCCTGATCGGGCCGTAGCACTCATGAAGGAATACAGGGGGGGTATTGATGGCCAGGGTTCCTGACGTCCTGATCGTGGACCAGGACCTGCAGGCCCGGTTCGAGGTGAAGCAGCTCGTCCGGGCGGCCCAGCTCGGGTTCGCCGGCGAGGCCGGCCTCGGCACGGAGGCTGTCTCGCTCGCCAGCGAAGTTAAGCCGGACGTGATCATCTGCGGGATGAGCCACCCACCCGAGCGCTCGTTGCGGACGATCGAGGCTCTGCTCGACGTGCTGCCAGAGACGCCGATCATCGCGTATGCCCGCGAGGAAGAGGTGGACGTCGTACGCCAGGCGATGCTGGCAGGCGCGCGCGATTTCCTCCAGATCCCGGCGGAGGTCGAGCGTCTTTCAGATTCGATACGCTCGGTGCTGGAATCCGAAGAGCGGAAACGACTGAGGCTGTCAGGTCAGTCGAAAGGCATCGGGCCCAAGGGTCTCGTGATAGCCGTCTTCGGCGCAAAGGGCGGCGTCGGCAAAACCACGATCGCGACCAACCTCGGCCTGGCGCTGGCGGGCAGCCTCGGCCAGTCGGTCGTGCTCGTGGACGGAGACAACAGCTTCGGTGATGTCGCGGCAATGCTGGATATGCGCCCGGAACGCAGCATCGTCGACTTCATCCGCGACACCGACAAGATCGATAGAACCAACGTGACCGAATACCTGATGCGCCACCCGAGCGGACTCTGGGTCTTGCCCGCCCCCCGAGAAAGCCTGCTCTGGCGGTCAGTGCCACCGGAGGGCATCCGCAAAGTGCTCAATATCGTAGCCCGCCGGTTCGACATCGTTCTGGTGGACTCGGCGGCGATGCTCAGCGATCTAGCGTTGGCGATCCTGGACGAAGCAAACATGGTGCTGTGGATAACTTCGACTGACTTTTCGAGCATAAACAACTCACTTCTCGGGTTGGAGGCGCTGCAGCAGATATCGTATCCGGAAGCGCGCATCCGCCTCGTCCTGAACGTGACCTCATCAGATGACGGGGTCCGGCCGGCCAAGATCGAAACAGTGCTGAAGCGGGACTTCTTCTGGTCCATCCCGTATGACAGGGAGATCCGGACCGGGGCCCAGGTGGGCAACCCGGCGGTAATCGCGAGCCCGGACGGCAACGGCGCGCGCACACTGATTCAACTCGCCCAGGCCCTTACCGGCGGAAGCGCCGCGGAGGCGCGCCCGGCGCGATCGTTCGGAATTTTCAAGCGCCGGAAACCAGCACCAGAGCCCGTAGTAGAGGCGGAAGGGGGATAAGGCATGATGCAGCCAAAGGGACATCAAGATGAACCTGGATCTGAATGGGCGCTACCGTTCCGGCTGACCGACCAGGTCGCAGTCGACGAGTTCGCCCCACTGTCCGTGGAGGACGAAAAGGTGGTGCAGAAAGTGCACACCCGGGTCATCCAGGACATGGACCTGTCCGCGGTCGAGCGTCTGGGACCGGCGCGCGGACGCGAGGCGATCGAGCAAGGTGTCCGCACGCTCCTTGCCGAAGTCGCTGCGCACCTCTACGGGGAGCGCAAAGAGATGGTTATCCGGCGCGTGATCGACGATGCCATCGGCCTCGGGCCGCTGGAGCCGCTGATCCATGACAAGACGATCTCCGAAATCATGGTAAACGCGCCCGACGAGATCTACTTCGAGCGCGACGGCATTATCTACCTGTCTGCGCTCCGCTTCCGCAACGTGGATCACATCATGCTCGTGATCGACCGTATCATCTCGCCGCTCGGGCGGCGCGTGGACGAGTCGTCGCCGTTCGTAGACGCTCGCCTGCCCGATGGTTCGCGTGTCAACATCATCATTCCCCCGCTGATACCACGTTCCCCGGTGGTGACGATCCGGAAGTTCCGCCCTGACAAGTACTCCGTGGAGGACCTGATTGGCAACGGGACGCTGACCCCGGAGGTGAGCGAGTTCCTGCGCGCCGGCGTACAGCTGCGCCTGAACATGGTAATCTCCGGCGGGACCGGCACCGGCAAGACCACCGTGCTAAACGCGCTTTCCGCGTTCGTCCCCCAGCGTGAGCGTATCGTGACAATCGAAGACCCTATCGAACTCAAGCTGCAGCAGCGTCACGTCATCAGCGCGGAGGCCCGGCCGCCCAACATCGAGGGCAAGAACGAAGTGACGCAGCGCGACTTGCTGCGAAACACTCTGCGCATGCGCCCGGACCGCATCATTGTCGGGGAGGTGCGGGGACCAGAAGCGTTCGACATGATGCAGGCGATGAACACGGGTCACGAGGGGTCCCTGACGACCGTGCACGCGAACTCCGCTCGCGACGCCCTGGCGCGAATCGAGAACATGGTCCTGATGGCGGGCTTCGACCTGCCGACGCGTGCGATCCGCGAGCAGATGGCAGCGGCCTTTCACCTGATCGTTCACCTCGCGCGGTTCGCCGACGGCACTCGTCGCATCATCAACATAAGCGAGGTTGTCGGCATGGAAGAGTCGACGGTCACAATGCAGGACCTCTTTCTGTTCGAAACGACATCGATCGCCGAGGACGGCCGGATCATGGGCGAACTCAAGAGCACGGGAATCGTTCCCACGTTCGCCGACCGGTTCAGCAAGGCCGGCGTGCCGCTGGAGTCGATTCTACCGAACGTCGGGCGGTGGGCTTGATGATCCCGGCTATCATCGCGTCCGCCCTCGTATTCGTCGCGGTCGCGGCGCTAGTCCTCGCCTTGACCCAGGCCTCGCCGGCCAAGCGGGTGGAGGCTCGCCTCTCACGCTTGGACCGGACTAAAGAATCTAAACCAGTAGAGAACGTCCTGCGCACGGACACGGGCACGTTCCCACTATTACGCGGTCTCGCCACAGGAAACGCCTGGTCCGCCCAGACGGCGCAAGACCTGGCTCAGGCCGGTTGGGGTCTGAAAGTTAGCGAGTACCTCCTAATTAGATTGGTTGCCGCCGCGGTATTGGGCCTCGGCGGCCTTTTGGTGGGTAGCGCAAGCCCGTTAGGCCTGCTCATCGCGGTAGTTTTGGGTGGAACTGGTTTTATGCTCCCATCCGTGCTACTGCGCTACTACCGCTCGCGCAGGCAGCGGGCGATCAACGGCCAGCTGGCGGAGATGCTATCGCTGCTCTCGAACTCGCTTCGATCGGGATTTGCCTTTACACAGGCTGCGGAACTGGCGGCGAAGCAGCTGGGCCCTCCGATTACACAGGAGTTGGAGCGCTTCCTGCACGACATCTCACTGGGTGCATCGACCGACACCGCCCTGCAGAAGATGGCCGACCGCAGCGGCAGTTACGACCTCGACATGATGGTTTCTAGCATTATGATCCAACGCAACACAGGCGGTAATCTGTCAGAGATCCTGGATAACGTCGCGGACACCATCCGCGAACGAGAGCGGCTCCAGGGAGAGATCCGCGCCCTGACCGCCTCGCAGCGATTTACGGGCCTGGTGCTCTCTGTCTATCCGATATTACTGGGGGCCCTCTTCTTCGCCCTGGCACCCGGGATCTGGAGGGTGCTCTTCGAATCGGAGCTAGGGCGTATCCTATTGGTCACTGCCGCCGTACTGCAAATGATGGGTATAGTAACCATTCGCCGCATCCTGGCGCTGGAAGTGTAGGGGGTGATTCCATGCTCGCATTGATCGCTGCCGTCGCCGCCTTCGTGTCGGTTAGCTCGCTTCTGGCCTGGTTCGGCGGCGCCATGCGGAACCCCGTAGAGGCCCGGGTCTCCAGGCTCGCGCCCGCCGGATCCAGTTCGGCGATGAAGGCGCCCTTCTCCGACCGCGTTTTCATTCCAGTGCTGGATGGCTTCACCAACGGGCTCATTCAGTTGCTGCCGCACAGGTTCGTGTCGCGCGTGAGCCGTCTGCTCCTCTCGGCCGGTTCACCTATGACGACTCAGGCATTCTTCACCCTGGCATTGCTCTGTTCTCTGTTCTTCCCGGCCGCCGGGCTCTTCTTCCTCGCACGTTCCACCGATGGCGTCGCTGCCTGGATGATAGTCGCCGCCGCCTTCCTGGCAGTCGCAGGGTTCATCCTGCCGTACATATGGCTCCGGAGGCGCGTGCGCATGCGCAAGCTCACAATCTGGAGACGTCTTGCGGATGTCTTCGACATGGTGACGGTGTGTGTGGAGGCAGGCCTGGGGCTGGATGCCGCGATGAGGCAGGTGGCAGGAAAGCTGAAGGGCCCCTTTTCCGACGAGATCTCCTTGATGCTCCGGCAGGTTGGCATGGGCCGGCCGCGCCGCGAGGCTCTTGAGGACCTGGCCTATCGTGTGGACGTACCCGAGGTGACAACGTTCGTACACGCCATCATACAAGCCGAGCAGCTCGGGACCAGCCTTGGACGCGTGCTACGGGCGCAAAGCCTCGGCCTGCGCGTCCGTCGCCGTCAGAAGGCCGAGGAGATGGCGCGCCGCGCCCCGGTGAAGATGGTGTTCCCGCTGGTGCTCTTTATCATGCCCACCTTCTTCATCGTGACAATCGGCCCGATGTTCGTCCATCTGACGCAGTACCTGAAGGACTAACGGGATGTCATTGGACGTAGGGTTGCGGCCCGACGCGTACGAGGTACTGTTCGTTCACCCGACGGCGCCGGCGGAGTTGCTCGCGACCATGTATTGGGCGCTGGCAGGCGACTTGCAGAGGCGTCGCGCCGCAGGCGAGCCCGTCGACGATGAGCTGCACCACCTCACACGGTCGTACGAATGCGTGGCCGAATCGGAGCGCCGCGCCGGCTATAACGCATCCTTCGCATTGCTCACACAGCCGTTGACGGTCAGGCCGCTGTCGCCCTCACGGCGGTCGGTACTGAGACGCCTGCTTCGCCGCCCAACCCACGGATCGATAGACCTCTACGAGGTGATGGGGGTAGCCCCGAACGTTCCTCCGGAGCTTCTATCGCACGCGAATCGGATCATGCGCGACCAATACCTGCGACTGTGCGACGGCAAGCGCCGGACGCAACTACTTGAAGCGCTGGAACGTTCTTACGAGACGCTACGCTCCCCTGAGGCCAGGGGCCGGTACGACGCGCGCGCGCCCAAACCGCAGAACGGCATTCGGCCAGATTCATCGGCAGCCGCCGATGACGCGCCGCTCAAGCAAACTTCCACAGCAGCCTCGGCGGCCAAGACCAGGAAACGCTCAATCGATTCAGCGGCTGTAACGAAAGCGAAGGCGACGCCAGTGATCCCGCCTGCCTCTCCCGCGAACGAGATCAAGGCCTCGCCTCCCCGGGAGCGGCTGAGGGCCAAGGCCCTGCGGCAATTGTCCCGCGCCGCCAGGTTGGCCCTATCAATGGTTGCGGCCGGACTCCGCCTGGCATACCGAGCCATGCGACGGGGCGGAAGAGAAGCACGTAGCGCATGGCAGAAGTGGCGATCCCGCCCGGTCACCCGTCCAGCCGCCAGCCGGGCGCCTTCGGCAGTGGTCACTCATGCGCCAGGCGATCGTGCGAAGCGCGCACCATCGGACGTTGAAGACAAATTCCTTGGCAGAGTGGCAACGTCGGTCAAGGAGAGCGAGAGTCATCTCCACGGCGCGGATCCTGGCCAGGGGCCTGGGAAGTCTCCGTAAACAGCACTTGGGCGCCGACGGACAACTGCACCTCGTCCGCCGCCCCAGCGTTCATCTGCAACACTGAGCGCGCTCCGCGGTCGACGGCTGCCCGAAACGGCTTCAGGGCGGGCGCAATCTTTAGGACGCGGTCGTCCTTATCGAGAAAGATGACGTCGATCCGAAAGCGCATGAACATCGTGTGCACCGAGTAGCACGGCGCGATCAGCAGTCCCTCGTTCGCAGGCATGTTACGCCGACCCATCAAACCCCAGAACCGCGACCAAATGTTGTCCGCAACGCGCACCCGCTCGGCCAACACCATGCCCGACGCCCCTATCGTCGCCCGCAACATCTTCATCACTCTTCTCCCTGGCTGGCCTGCCCGGCGAACGGCGGACCGTACTGCAGAACGATCTCCTCGCCGTCTTCGAGGATGATGTTCGCGGGGTCTCCAGCGTAGGGACTGCCGTTGACGGTCGCAGTAATTTCGTGTGAGGCATCCGCGGTCCGGTCGAGCAACTGTTGCGCGCTCAAGGGCTGTCCCCACACGGCGAAGAACTGACCGAGCGTGTACTCCAGACGGTCAGGCGCCTCGACGTGTATCAATCCATCCTCGTCGTGGGTGTGAAGCCAGAAGAGGCAGTCATCCCGGATGCCAATCCGGCCCGCCGAGGGGCCTTGCTCCCCCTCGACGAAGATAGCCAGTTGCGCGTGCACGTGCTAATCCAGTTGCTCGTAACTCTGGCACATTACACCATCGATCGTCGCGTAGGTCTTGACGGCTGGGCCGCGGATCACTGCAAAGCCCGTCGCCCCTATGGCGACGATGACGGAGCCCAGCGCCTGACCCACAACCAGTCGCGCCTCCCGTTCTTAGAGGCATCAGCTCTCAGACACTGTGACGTCGTCCTGAATTCTAACGCTTGATTCGTCAGCGCGCCCGTAACACTGGGCATCTAGGCCGCGTCCAGCTATTCGAGACTCACAATGACTGATGCTAGCCGCGCGGCATTCTCTGAAGGGACGTTCAACTGGCGGGTCACCACGCAGGGTCTGATGGCGTGTGTTTGCCTACTGGGGTTGTCGTCAATGCCGAACTCGTCGTGGCTTGTTTACCCGGCGATCGCGGTATTCGCGTACACGATTCACGCCGGCGCGCCCGTCCGTCAGCTGTTTTCCTCGTCTGGTCTCCGGACGACGTTGTCTAGTTTGTGTCCGCGGATTCTGGCCTCGCTGGTGGGAATCCTGATTGCTGGGCTCTTCTCAGATGGACCAGGCGTGCTGGCTGCTGTTGGAAGCCTGCTCTTTGTTCTGATGCTGGCCGTGGCCGGCCTCTTTGTTGCCACCTTCCTATTTCGGGCAGGGCGCTGCGCGGCCAGGTGGGCGAGCGAAGCATCCCTGCTGGCCTACGAGCACTTGCGCCTCCAGGTCCGCCTGATCTGGCTCTGCGTGGCCGGCTAGAACATCGACCATCGCTACAACATGTGCGCTTACGACAGCGTCATCTATGATATGAATATGACGAATCACCTAAGGACCGCACCCCCAGTGGACTATCCCACGGCGCCGGCCTCAGTTGAAGACACGGGTCTGGATCTGGGCTTGCTGGCCGACCTCGCTCTAAAGTCACTCTACTTCGCGGGCAACATCGCGGGCGACGTGCTCAGCGATCGCTTGGCCCTGCCGGTGCCGGTGATGACCGAAGTCCTCACCTTCCTACGCCGGGAGCGCCTCTGCGAGGTCACCGGCGGCGGCGGGCTGTCCGTGGCCGGACTGAACTACACCTTGACAGCGGCAGGTTTAGAAAGAGCGGCGGCCGCGATGGCGCTCAACGGATACGCCGGAGCGGCGCCGGTGCCACTTGAAACGTACTTCGAATACGTCCGCAGCCAGTCCGTGCAGAATGTCGTGCTGGACCGCGAGACGATCGAGTCCGCCCTGTCCAGCCTCGTACTTGAGCAGATGACGATCGACCTCATAGGGCAGGCGATCAGCTCCAAGCGCGCGGTCCTGCTCTACGGCGGCTCCGGCAACGGCAAATCCACGGCCGCGGACTCCCTCAGAAACGCCATTTCAGGCAACATCCTCATTCCCTATGCAGTCGAGGTGATGCACCAGGTCATTCAGGTGTTCGATCCGAGCACCCACGAAGTGGCCGAGGACCACGGGCAGCGGGGGGGAGGCGCCATGTCAGACAGGCGCTGGGTCCTCATCAAGCGGCCCCTTGTGTTTGCCGCGGGAGAGCTGGCCGCAAGCCACCTCGAGTTGGTCCTCGACGACGTCCACAAAACATACGAAGCGCCGATCCAGATGAAAGCCAATGGCGGCCTCCTGGTCATCGACGATTTCGGGCGGCAGCACCTGGACGCGGCCTACTTACTCAACCGCTGGATCGTCCCCCTTGAGAAGGGAGTAGACAATCTTTCTCTGCAAAACGGTGCGCGGTTCCAGGCGCCCTTCGACGTGATCCCAATCTTCGTGTCTAATCGCCCTCCTAGCGAACTCGCGGACGAAGCTTTTCTGCGCCGTATCCGCTACAAGGTGGAGATTCCGCCCCCTAGCGCCGGCCTCTTCCACGAGATATTGAAGCTGGAATGTGAACGCAACGATGTCGCTTATGACGAAACGGCAGCCCGATACCTGGTCGACGAGCACTTTACTAAACTTCGCCGCCAGATGCGGGGCTGCCATCCGCGTGACCTCATCGAATCGATCGCGGCCGCCGCGAGTTACGGTGGTACAGACCGGGCGCTGACCGAGTCTACCATCGATGAGGCATGCGCTAACTACTTCGCGTAGGCGCCCAGACGCTGGCACGGCGAACCCGTGGCGTCAAGCATCCCTCGCTTCCGCCGGTTCCAGACGGCCAGATGCCAGCAGTTCGCCTTTCTCTTCTATCAGCTTGCAGGCGACAGGGTATGATTTCCACACCAATCGGGTTCAGGACCATCGCGGCGCCTAACGCTGCGACCGATGAAAGGCAACCAATGGAGGACTTCAAGGGCAAAGTCGCCGTCGTTACCGGCGGTGCGTCTGGCATCGGCCGCGGGCTCGCCGATCGCTTCGGCGCCGAAGGCATGAAGGTCGTGCTAGCCGACATCGAGGAAGAGGCGCTCAAACAGGCCGAGGTGGAGTTCCGCGAAAAGGGCGTCGACGTCCTCGCCGTGCAGACCGACGTCGCCAAGCCCGAGGATCTGGAGAAGCTCGCCCAGCAAACGCTGAATGCGTTCGGCGTAGTGCACATCCTCTGCAACAACGCCGGCGTCGCCGGGGCCTGGGGCCCAACCTGGGAGAATACGCTGGCGGACTGGAACTGGATCGTCGGCGTCAACCTCTGGGGCGTGATCCATGGCGTCCGCACCTTCCTGCCGATCATGCTTGAACAGGGCGAGGTGGGACACATCGTCAACACGGCCTCGCTCGCCGGGCTGATGCCGGGCCGCGGCATCTACGGCGTTACCAAGCAGGCCGTCGTCGCGCTGTCCGAGTCGCTCTACAACGAACTCAAGCTGGCCAACGCCAAGGTGGGAGTCTCCGTGCTCTGCCCGGCCTGGGTCAACACGAAGATCGCCGACGCCGATCGCAACCGGCCCGCCGATCTGGCGAACGCGGCCCAACCTGAGCCAGACGCCCAGCGCGACGCGGCCACCGAGATGGTCCGCAACTTCCTCAAGAACGGCCTGGCCCCCTCAGCCATCGCCGACCAGGTACTCGAAGCGATCCGCGACGACAAGCTGTACATCATCACTCACCCAGAGATGGACGGCATCATCCGCGAGCGCTTCGACAAGATCCTCGCTCGGGAGAACCCGGTACCGCGGCTGCTCGGCTGACCGACCTTCAGTTCTTCAGCGGGCCCGGCGGCGCGGCGACCGGCGACCACCCCGGTTAAATGATTGTCGTGACTGCGCGCGACTGCAGGATGTAGAACGAACCACCTGCGTGGGCCCACTCGATGTCTTGTGGGCACCCGAAGTGTTGCTCAAGGCGCTGCCCGATGGCGGCAAGCTGGGCGGCCTCTTCGTCCGTCAGCTTTTGCTTGGTGCGGCGTCCCCAGTCCACGTCGATCCAGTGATTGGTATCTTCGGCAGGGGAGGCCACGGGGCAGCGGACGTATTCCCGCTCCTGCGGAGTGACCTGCTTGTCGATCAGCGCGCCGGTCGCCTTGTCGATGACGTACATGTCCGGGCTTACAAGGCCGGACACGATCGCCTCGCCCAAGCCGTAGACCGCCTCGATGACGACCTGCGTCGTATCGTTCGTCACCGGGTGCACGGTGAACATCACGCCCGAGCGTTCTGACTGCACCATGCGCTGGACGACGACGGCGATCCCCACGCCGAGCTGTCCGAACCCACCGCTCGCACGGTAGAAAATGGCGCGCGCCTCGAAGAGCGATGCCCAGCAATTCTGTACGGCAGGAACCACTTCAGCCGCGCCCTCGACGTTTAAGTAGGTCTCCTGCTGACCGGCAAACGAAGCGTCGGCGAGGTCCTCTGCGGTGGCAGAACTCCGAACGGCAACCGCCCCTGCGTTCAGCTCGGCGTAGGCGGCCGTGATCGCGGCGGCGATCTCCTCCGGCATCGCGGCACCGGCGATCAGCAATCGCAGCCCAGCAGCAACCCGATCGAGGCTCGCGCTGTCGTTTACGTCGAGCCCTGAGAGCAGCTGCTCGGCACGCGGACGAAGTTCGGCCTCGTCGAGAAAACGGAAGTACGCAGGCGCCGTCACGACGAACCCCGGGACGATCGGCACGCCAAGACGCGTCAGCTCGCCGAGGTTCGCGCCCTTGCCGCCGACCCGCGCGACGTCGGCCTTGCAGAGGCTGTCGATGGGAACCACCATTTGCTGTGGATTGCCATGTAACACGCCGTTTACAATACAATCTCTTGCAACTTGAGTTCGAGCGCCCGCACGACTAACTGGAAAGAGGGAACATATGGTCGCCCAACCACAGCAGATAGCCGTCCCCGACGATTTCCCAATCGAGTGGGAGGCTCCCGAAGACGCAAACCTCTTCTGGCAGGTCGACCTGATGCACTGGCCACACGGCCTCTCGCCGCTGCAGGCGACGATGGACCTGCCGGCTTTCATCCGTGGATTCAACTTGGCTGGCCAAGAACTATGCATGCCATTTCGCTCGATCCGCTTCGAAGCGTTCAATAACTACGCGTACAGGGCGGTTGTGCCGTGGTCACAAGATCCAAACGAGATGCAAGACCGAATGCAACAGATGCAGGCGCAAATGATGAAGCACATCCCAGGCCTACTGGAGCGCTGGAACACCGTGTACGAGCCCGAGGTCCGCGCAATAAACGACGAGACGCTCAACGGTGACTATTCCGCGCTTGGTGACCGCGACCTTTCGGCGCTCCTCGAGAAGGTCGTCGACAAGAGGGAGCGGGCGGGGCAACTGCATTTCCTCGCGGTGCTGCCCGCCGGCGGCGCCGTACGGTTCTTCGAAGAGGTGTACGGGAACCTCTTCGGCGAACCAAAGGGAAGCGAGCACCTCCAGCTCCTACAGGGGTTCCGCAACAAGAGCATTGAGGTCGGGGATGCGCTGTGGCACCTGGCGGCGGAGGCTCGGAGCCGGCCCGCGGTGCACATGTTGTTGCGGGAGAGTCCGGCGGCGCAAGTCGAGGCGGCGCTTGAGACCGTCGAGGGCGGACCCGCGTTCCGGGATCTTGTGGATGAGCACACCGCGGAGTATGGCTGGCGCGCGAAGGAGTTTGATATCGCGGAGACCACGTGGCGAGAGGACCCGACGCCGGTCTACGCTCTCGTCCGAGAGTACGCGTCTCGCGACGACTACGACCCCGAAGAGGAGTTCAAATCGCTGGTCGCGGCACGCGAGGCACGAGAGAAGGTGCTGATCGACAAGCTGGCGGGTGGTCCCGTCGAGCTGTTCAAGCAGTCCCTGGCGATGGCACAGCAGTACCTGCCGGTGCAGGAGAACCACAACTTCTGGATCGACCAGCAAGGAACGTGCGTACAAAGGATCCCCGCGCTCGAGGCAGGCAAGCGACTCGTCAAAGCCGGTCGCATCACCGGTGTCGACGATGTGTTCATGCTGCAGTACGACGAGCTGCAGGACGCCTTGCGCGGCGCAGCGGGCGATCTCCGGGAGCTAGTATCGCAGCGGCGTGCGGAACGGAAGAAGTTGCAGGAGATGACGCCACCGCCGGAGTTCGGCACGCCTCCTCCCCCCGGGGAGCCTGAAGATAGATTCTTCGGGGAAACGCCACCGGAACACTCCGACCCGCGAATGATTAACGGCAACGCAGCGTCGGCCGGCAAAGTCACCGGCATTGCCCGAGTGATCCCTTCGCTGGACACAGCAGACCGCCTCAAGAGCGGCGAGATCCTGGTCTGCCCGGCGACGATGCCACCGTGGACGCCGCTGTTTGCACTGGCGGCCGCTATCGTCACGGACCATGGCGGGGTGCTCTCACACACGGCGATCGTCGCCCGCGAATATCGGATACCGGCCGTCGTCGGCACGAAGCTGGCGACATCGCTCATCAAGGACGGCCAGACGATCACCGTGGACGGTACCGAGGGGACCGTCAGGCTGGAATCGTAGCGCCGGGCTCCCGATGAGCAACGAGCCGGCGGCAGCGCGACAGCCTCGCCACGGGCTGCTGCTCCTGACCGTTTCCCTGGGCGGGATCCTGGCCCCGCTCAACTCCACGATGCTAGCCGTGGCGCTCCCGGAGCTGCGCCGCGACTTCGACGTTGGCCACGCGGAGATCGCCTGGCTCGTGTCCGCCTACCTCATCGCGATGGCAGTCGCGCAGCCACTTGGCGGACGCCTCGGCGATCAGCTCGGCCGCGCGCGCGTCTTTCGTGTCGGCCTGCTGCTCTTCCTGGCGCTATCACTGGCCGCGGCTGCCTCGCCAAGTTATCTGCTCCTGATCCTGTTCCGCACCGGCCAGGCACTCGTCGGCGCCGCCGTCATCCCCAACGGCTTCGCGATGCTGCGCGAGTCTGTCCCGGTCAACCGGCTCGGGCGCTCCAGCGGGACGACCGGATCTGTTATGTCGATCGCCGCGGCGGTCGGGCCAATCCTGGGCGCAGCACTGCTGGCACTCTGGTCGTGGCGGCTGCTCTTCCTGATGAACGTGCCGCTGGTTTTGGGAGGGCTTCTCGCACTACAGCTACTGAGCTACGAATCCCACCGGCCCAGAACGCGCATATCTCTCGACTGGCTGGGTGCCCTGGCGTTCGCAGGCGTGCTCGCGGTGGGCACCGTGCTGCTGAACACGCTGCGCGGCGACTCAAGTACGCTCGTGGTTGTGGCTGCGATCGTGGCATTCCCGGCCTTCCTGGCAGTCTTCATACACCGGCAGTTCTCCGCCACGACTCCAATCGCGGAATGGCGGCTGTTTCGCATCCGTTCCTATGCCGGCGCGACCGGTTACATTATGCTCAGCAACCTCGTCATGTACACAACAATCCTCGCCGTGCCCTTCTTCGTGGAGGAGGTGCAAGGGAAGAGCAACCTGATCACCGGAAGTCTCCTTGGTGCTGTCTCAATACCTGTCGTGCTCCTCGCGCCGATTGGCGGCCGAGTTTCCGATGAAGTGGGCAGAAGGTCACCGGTCATTGCTGGCAGTGCGTTGGTAGCGATAGGAGTGACTGCGCTGCTGTTTGGGATCAGTCGCGACGTTCCGTATCTCTACCTGGCGGCGGTCCTCGCGCTTCTCGGCGTCGGCCTCGGGCTGAGCGTCGGCCCCGCGAGCGCGGCGGCGATCGAATCGACGCCTGCGGAGATGGCGGGCGCCGCGGCCGGGACAAACTCGATGATGCGCTATGTCGGAAGCATCATCGGTGCGGGCGTCCTCGGTTCGATTCTGAACACCCACGCAGCGGCTCCCGGAATCGACCTCTTTCGCCTGATCTTCGCGGTGCTGGTAGTAATGTCGGTGCTCGCGGCGTTGTGCGCCTTACTCGTGCATCGCTTTCCCGCTCACCAGGGAGAATCGCGCGAGGAGCGGCCGATTACGTCGCTGGCTGCCGCGATCGATTGACCCGAGCTCGATTAGCCCGTTCGCGATCCGTTCTCCGAGATCCATTGATCTATTTCGCCGCCCTCACGCCGCCCTTCTTCGTCTATCATCGAGGCATGGCCAGTGATCTACCGAAGTCCCAGCGTCTCCGGGCTAACAAATCGAAAGCCCCTCGCAAGTCCGCTGGCGATGTTTTTCGCCGGCTGAACGCGCGCGTCGAGCCTCGCGTCCGGTCCGGTTTCGCGTCCCCGGGACTCCTCCCCGCTGGTCTCATCGTGCTCGAGACCACCGGGCGGCGAAGCGGCCAGACGTACCGCACGCCGCTTCTCGCGACGCTGGGTCCCGCTGGCTGCCTCTGGATCAGCACGGTACTGGGAAGGCGCGCGGACTGGCTATCCAACGCGCATGCCAACCCCGACGTGCGCTACTGGCTGAGAGGCCGCGCCCGCGAAGGCCACGCCCTGGTCTCGGCACCCGGCTATGCGATGCCTGATCTCGGCGACTTGCCGCCGCTGATCCGCTGGGCCGCGACGCGCGCAGTGAGGGTCGCGCGAGCCGTAGGTTTCGGGGTCGTCATCATCGTTCCGAAGGCCGCCGATCGCCGTCCGTCAGCCTGACGGCTGCGGCACGTCTTACTGCGGCGCTCTCTTTGCGCGGAAGCGTCGGGCAAACGCTTTCGCAAGAAGTGGAAGGATCTGCACCGGCGCAGCTTCGGCCGGCGTTGCAACGGCGGATGTCGCCCCCGGTGGCGCTTCGAGTCGCTCCTTCACGCAAGCTACGAGCTGGCCGAACAGCTCTTGTGCCAGGTTATCTGTCAAGCCCAGACGCATGTGCACGATCCTGCTCGCCCCATCGACGGAGACGTCAACGGCGACCTCTGTGCCGTCTTCAACCGTTCGCAGCGAGCTGACCATCGAAGCGCGGGCAGCACCGCCGCCGCGCTCCTGCCCTTCGGCCGTGAGCCGTGCCCTGTGCAGCGACTCATCCACCTCTGCAAACTCCACGCGCCCCTTGTAGCTCGTCGTGAACGGCCCGACGGCGAGCTTGACGCTTCCGAGAAACGCCCGGTCGGACTCGATCTCGTCAAGGTGAGCCCCTGGCATGCAAGGGACTACGCGGCGCGGGTCCATCAGGAACTCCCAGACATCATCGATCGGAGCCCGGACGAGGAACTGATCCCGCATCGCTATCGCCACGGTGAGCCGTCCGCCACGGCGGTCACGTCAAGGCGACGGCAGGACCGCCGTACTGATCTAGCTGAACAGATGCGCCGGCACAAAAGTTGGTTCATTCCTTCAGGTTACGGCATCTCCGATCCGGTCAAGCAAACTATCCCACGGACGAGACGGTAACGCCGCTAATCCGAATCTCTGACAATCATCCTTGAGCCATTGCCCGTACAGCCAGCTCACACGCGCTCTTTTCGCGGGCTCGTCGGCGTCTGGCTCACGGGCGCGGAGGTTCCGGAAAATCTGACTTTCGTCTGGTTCATAAAGAAAGACTCCCCTTACTCGGTCCGTTTTTTTCGACACCTGCGCCATCGCAACACGGCATAACGCCCCGCGAGATCGAGATCCTTCAGCACATCGCCTGGGGCAAGACGGCCCGCGAAATCGCTACTGCCCTTGGCATCGGCGACCGCACCGTCGAAACGCACGTTGCCCACATTCTGGCCAAGCTTGGCGTCGCCTCGCGTGCCGGCGCCGCGGCCAAGGCCGTGCGCGAAGGCATTGTCGAATAACGACGCGTGTCGCCTCAAAAGGTCGACTTCAGCGTCCCTACATGTAATCGCCAACGGGCACCGCTTGGATTGACTTCTGAGTGCGGGAATCGCCGGACCTGTCGGGCCCGAAATCGTATCTGGAGCGGGAGACGGGGCTCGAACCCGCGACCCTCTGCTTGGGAATCGGATGGGTCGCTTTTCTTGCCGCTCCGGACGCGCTCCGGCAATTTTTGCCTAAAAACCGGTCGTTTTGGGCATCTGACTCAGGACGTGCTGAGCATCTGATTGAAGTTTGGATTTTGGCCTGCCGGTTCGTCAAGCCATCTGACTACTAGCTGCGCCAGTCGACCTCGGAAATCCGCACCGGTTCCTTCGATCCCTTTCGCCACAAACTCACCGAGGTCGGCACGAGGAACCAGTTTCCGCACCAGAGGCCGCGCAATGTGTCCCCTTCGTTGCTTCGCCTAGAGTCCGTAGATGGCAGGGTCAAGCGCGTGCGCCAACCCCTGAAGAGGTACTCCGGTCCGCCTACGCGATGCGTTGTCCCGCGCGGCATCGCGGTATCGGCGCATCGCTTCGCGAGCATCGAGCCTCTCCGTATCTTCGCCCAGATGCTCTGCGAGCAGATCCACCCGCAACGCCCGTACCATCTCAGGGTGCCAGAACGAGGCGTTGAGTTCGGTGTCGCGATAGAAGCTGCGGTTTGCGATGTTGGCGGAGCCGATCGTCGCCCAGACGTCGTCGACGAGCGCGATCTTTGCGTGGACATATATGTCGTAATATCCGCCGCCCGGCCTATTACCGGCTATCCCGGCCAGGAGGAAGTTCTCGTGCTGGCCGAGGCGGGCCATTTGATCGAAAAACGGCCCCGAAGACGCAGCTTTCCTCGCCGCTGCCATATCCGGGTGAGGAACCCCCGGCACGAGGAACGTCACGTCCACCCCGCGCTTCAGCGCTTCCTCAAGCCTCGTAACGACCACCGGCGAACCGATCGCTTGATCCTCGATATAAATCGCTTGACACGCCGCGTCGATCGCCGCGACGTACTGTTCAAGGATGCTGCCCTCACCGTCTGCGATTGGAAAAGGCTTGCCGCCCGGCGTCGGCGTATCGTCGGAGTACAGCCCAGCGCGAACCGTCCTTGTGATCTGCAAGATCGCATCCCCAGCCGGCGCCGAGCACGTGCTGGGAAAGGGGAGGTCGTCGCCGTCCAACCAAAAACCGTGGTCGTGCTCTCGCTCGCTCGCTTCGTTCCAGCGCTGGACGAAGTTATGGTGCACGTCCGTGGCTGCCGGTCCGCGAAGTTCCGTGTACACGTCGTGGGTGCTCCCCCGCGCGGGTTCCGGTAACGGGTGACCGGCCGGCACAACAGAGTTGTGGTGCAGATTGATCCCGCCGACGAACGCGGTCTCTTCCAGCTGCCCGGCGTCGATCACCCAGCTCTTCTGATGGTGGCAGTAGCCCGGGTTGTGGTCCCAGCGCACGCGAAAGCGGGATCCCCGGTCGGTCAGCCAGGCGCGTTCCTCCTCGTCACCCCTGAACGCCGACGCAACCAGCCGTGGCTCTCCGTGCGGCTCAAATCGCCAGCAGAGGGCGCGTACGTCCAGCCCTCTGTTCGCAGCGTGGTCGAGGACATCGAAGAAACTGCCGCGCCCGTCCGGCATCTGCACGTCACGATCGATGAACGCAACCGTCACCCAGGCGCTCTTCTTCGCACTCTCGAGCGCCTCGCAGATACGACGGAACGCTGGCTCGCCGTCCACGAGCGGGCGCACATGGTTTCCTGTTCGAACAGGGTATGCGCCCGACGAGGCGGGCGGGATGTACTCCGAGCTTTGGGTCATGATGCCGCCATCCTGCCTCCGACGAGGAGGATACTACGCGACTCGCACGGAGTCACGGCCGGCTCGCCGGTAGACGGGGCGAAGACTTCAGGCACTCGCAACTCCTTCTCAAATACTTTCTGGAGCGGGAGACGGGGCTCGAACCCGCGACCCTCTGCTTGGGAATCACCTTATCGAGTTGATCCGGCAAGCGTTCCCGGCTGCGCGAAAGTCGATCCAGTTCTTCCGCGTCGGTGAAGTGCAAGCGCGCGGTGCGATCCACTATCACCTTGCGCTGCGTGGTCTGCAATGGCTACCGAAAGGGCTGCTGCAGAAACTCGCCGTGCAAGCTGGCTTCGGCTACATCGTCGATGTGCGGCTGCTGCGAAACATCGGCGGCGGCGTCAACTACTTCGCCAAATATCTACTCAAGGACGTGGAGGCGTGGCCGACTGGTCGGCGCGTGTGGTCGTGCTCGGCGGGTTGGCGTGTGAAGTGGAGCCCGCGCTCCCCGCTCGCGGGCAAGTTTCCCACGCAGCTGTTGAGCACGGGCGAGGAGTTCTTGTCCGTGTCGCCGTGGCGCTACGACCGCCGCGAGAGCGAAGCGGAGCGCCGACGGCTGCGCGAAGGAGTGGCGGAAGATGAATGGCGTAGCGGCACGCCGGAACCGACGTCTGGAGAGCGCTCGTTGCTATGGCCGACGACTACGCCAGCCGGGTCGCGGTGATGAGGCCGGTCTCGAAGCTCATGACGAAAGAGCCACCGTGGTCATCGATGGCCGCCCCGATCGCTTCGAACAAACGCTCTCTGACAGCAGAGTCAAGGGCGACATGGTCGCTGCGTGATTGAAGCAGGTCCAGCCATTGGTTCCTGTCGTACTCGCGGGCCCAGGGGAACCAGTTCTCCGTCGCCGTGGCGAACTCCGGCACCGCCGCGATGGCCTCGACGACCGAGGTCAGTCCGGTCCTCCTATCCGTTGGCCGGCTGGCCGCATACCCGAAGCCAGCGTTACCGACGGTCGGGAATAAACGCGCATATACCTCGGCGAGAGCGTCGGCGAGATCGTCGGGGTGACAGCCGGCGCTCCAGATCAGGCAAAGCCTACCGCCGGGTCGCAGCAGCGAAGCCGCCTTCGCGGTACTGAGCGGCAGGTCAAGCCAGTGCCAAGCCTGCGCCGAAATCACCCGGTCGAAGGTGCGGCCGGCGGCGTCCCAGTCCTCGAAGGCGTCGACCTCCACTTCGATTCCGTGGTTGCGGGCGATCTCCGCCATTCGTGGCGCGACTTCGACGCCAAGAACGTTGGCCCCCTGCTCGGCCATCTGTCGCGAAGCGATGCCGGTGCCACAACCCACGTCTAGCACGTCTAGACACGCCGGTTTCGGACTGAGCAGCTCATCGATCACCGCAGCCGGATAGGTCGGCCGGCACCGGTCGTAGCACTCGGCTTCCTGGTCGAACAACTTGGAACGTTCCTCGGCCAGACGTCGCATTGGCATCCGGGAATTATAGCCGAACGGGGAGGTTAGCTGATGCGTTGTGTTGAGAACGATGATCACGAGTGGCATCAGGTGCCGCCGGCGGTGCAAGAGTTGTTGATAAACAGGTGGATTGTCCAGTCGGGTATGCCCTGTTCGCCATGGTCGAACACGCCGTCCGAATCGTTGGACGGATTGTACAGCAGACGAAGACACGATAAAACGAGGTGCCCATCAGCCTGCACGTCAGGTGGCCCCGAAGTCGTATCTGCGCTAAGTCAGATGGGCAGCGCGGTAGATACGAAATGGGAGCACGAGAGCATCTGACTGCCAGAAAACGACGACCATATGGCGACGCTCGGTCCCCGAAATCGTATCTGGAGCGGGAGACGGGGCTCGAACCCGCGACCCTCTGCTTGGGAAGCAGATGCTCTACCACTGAGCTACTCCCGCTCGCCGTTCGATTATACCAGCGGCCGATGCCGCTGATGATCGCCCAGACGATCCTCCTGGGCTAGCACGCGGACCGCTTAGCGCAGCGTCAGATCGAGCGGGTCCCCGCCGTCCTCATTGAAGTCGTTGACGGCTGTCTCCACAGCCGGCTGGCCGTCGATGCGGAAGGTGATGGTCGCGCCTTCATCGCATCCGTCAACCGAGTCGGGCCCGGCGACAGCCAGGATGAAGCCTGTGAAGCTCCCGCCCCGCCGCTGCGACGCGACGCCGCACAGTACGCCACCGATGTACGCTTCGATACGAGTGCCGGGCCGGCAGGCTCTCCCCGCTTTCGTTGTAGACTGCCCCGTTAAAGTCGGTGGTCCGCAATGCGTCACCTTCAGGCCTCGACACGGAGAAGCTTGTGTCGAAGCTGGCCGTTCCCACATCGCCCGGCCACGCCACCGGCTCCTGACTGAATAGCTTCTTGCCTCGCGTGAACGTCCACAGCAGGATCTCGCCACCCGGTGCTCCGCAACCGCTCGACTCAGCGTCGGCGAAAACGCTGATCTCGTAGCGACCGTCCTCCACGGGCGGGAGTGTGACCTGGCATGGCGTGACCAGTCCGCCTCGACGAACAATCGCGCCAAGCCATCTCGCATCGAAGGGCTCGCCGTCCAGTGTAAGTTTCCCGCGCACGACGGCGCGAGCGGAGGCGCCGGCCACAGCGTCCGCCGCTGCGGTTCCTTCACGAGGAGTGATCTCGAACCTTCCACCCAACGTCCTCAAGTCCTCAACGAGCAAATCCTCGCCCTCCGGCTTCACCCCGTTCTCCACCCACGCCATGAGGTCCTCAAGACTTGCTTCCCATTCGGCGATCGAGAAGCCACAGTGGTTCAGGTCGCGAAACACCCGCTGCACAAGCAGGTCGGTCTTGCCGGCCTCATCCACGAGCCGCCGCAGTAGCCGCGCCTGCTCGATCGGCACCTGTCCGTCCCCCGTCGTGTGCAACGTCAGCACCGGCATCTGCAGATCGCCCGTGATGTCGTTGCCATAGGTGAAACTGCTTAGCACGCCTTCGTTGGCCGTGAGGCGGATTACTCCATCGTTGAAGGCATCACTCGCCACGTCACTGAGCGGGCCGAGTTCATACGTCCTGTCATCGTTGTCCGAGAGGCCCACCGTGACTGCCTGTTCTGACCGGTGCCAATTGATCTCCTCCTCCAGGTGGAAGCCCTCGCGGTCGAAGGCGCGCGGCCCGCCCGTGAGGTCGATCATGATGCTTTCGAAGCGGTCATGGTCGACCTGGTCATCGAGAGCAGGCAGTATCCTCTCCCGGATCAGCTTGCCCAGATCGATCCTGTTCTCGAACTCCTCCTGCGTGACTCCAGCCACAAAGGCGGCCGCCGCGAAGAAATCCGCCCCACCCTCCAGTCCCGGCGTCAGCCCGGCAGCGCCGCAAAATCCGAGCGCACCGTCGAAGCGGTCCGGGTAGCGCTCGGCGGCGATGTGAGTCGCCGCGCCGCCCATCGACTCGCCCGTAATGTAAGTGAACGAAGGCCGGCCGTACTTCCGCGCGAAGAAGTCCCAGAGAGCAGCCGTCTCGTCGGCCGCGCGCCCGGGGATGTTCATCGTGCTGCTGAAGCTCGACGCACCCCAGGCAATCCCCTGGCCGATTAAGTACCTCCGAAAATCGGGTGCACTGACACCCGCCTCGGGGCCGATCTCCCCATAGCCGTGCATGTACAGCACGAGCCGGCCGTTCCAGTCATCCGGAATCTCGATCTGGTACACGGCCCCGCCGAGCCGCCCGAAGAAGGCTCGCGCGCCGCTCAGCGGCTCAAACGCCGGATCCTCGAGCGCGACACGCTCAGGCGTCTGCCTGAACTCGACCGGCGACGGCAGCGGGCTGAGGTTGAACGTCGCCGTCGGGCCGTCGGAATCGCTGCCATCCCCGCAAGCCACGAAGGCGAGCGAGATCGCCAGCAGCGCCGTCCAAGCCAGCAACCAAACCTTGTGCATCTGCAATCTATACACCGCTGGCTGCCTTCTGGTTCCAACTTACACGGAGACGCGCCGGGCATAAGTGTCGCGCCATTCGTCCGCGATCTCCGCGTTCACCACGTTCTCGTTGACCTCGCCGCGCACGCAAGCCAGCAGGTTCTCGGCGGCGAGCCGCGCCATCTCCGAGCGAGTGGCGACGCTGGCCGAGGCGATGTGCGGCGTGATGACGATGTTCTCGAGCGTGAGCAGCGGACTGTCCGCGGGTAACGGCTCCGGGTCAGTAACGTCAAGCGCCGCACCGGCGATCGTGCCCGAGCGCAGCGCCTCGTAGAGCGCGGCCTGGTCGACGAGCGGCCCCCGCGCGGTGTTGACCAGGATGGCGGTTGGCTTCATCAGTCCGAGCTCGCGCGCTCCGATCAGACCGCGCGTCTCGTTGGTGAGGGCACTGTGAAGCGAGACGAAGTCAGACTCGCGAAGCAGCTCGTCCAGCGACGCGTATTCCGCCCCGAGTTCTCGCTCGGCATCCTGCTTCCGTTCGCGGCTGTGGTACAAGGTGCGCATGCCGAAGCCCGCCGCCCGTCTCGCGACGGCCGTGCCGATCCGGCCGAGTCCCACGATCCCGAGCGTGGCGCCGTGGACGTCGGGACCAAGCATCGTTTCCGGACCCCACGTCCGCCACTTCCCGGCCCGCACGTAGCGATCGCCCTCGGCGATACGGCGCGCAGCGGCGAGCAACAGCCCGAACGCGAGGTCCGCGCTTGTCTCGGTGAGGACACCCGGCGTCCGCGCTACCAGAACAAGGTGTTGGCTCGCCGCGGCCACGTCGATGTTGTCAAACCCGGTCGCCATGTTGCTCACGGCGACGAGCTGCGGTGCGGCGGCCAGCAGCGCGTCGTCGACACGATCGGTGAGCAGCGTCACTAAGCCGTGAGCCGACGCCGCCTCACGCCGCAGGTCATCAGGTGACGGCGGCATCTCGCCCGGCCAGACGGTGACACTGCAGGCATCTCGCAGGAGATCGAGGGCGTTCCCCGGCAGGTTGCGGGTGACGAAAACGCGCGGGCGGGGCATCGCCGCTACTCTAGCACGCGTATACTCGTCGCTTGGAGGTTACTAGTGAACGAAGAGCAAACCAGGTTCGCCGCCGAACCCAATATCGCCGTTTTCGCCTCGGTCGACAGGAAGGGCCGCCCGCACGCCACGCCCGTCTGGTACCTCTTCGACGGCGGGGAGTTCCGGATCAGCGTCGGCAACGGTAGCCAGAAGCACGGCAATATCGAAGCCAACCCGGAGGTCACCCTCGTCATCGACAAGCGCGACCTGCCACCTTACGCCTTGATGATTAGTGGGCGGGCAGAAGTCGGACCGACTCTGTCGGACGACGAGCGCCTGCAACTCGCAACACGCTACCTCGGCGAACAAATCGGCAGGTCTTATGTCGGTTCCACGGCCGGCGAAGACACCGTCACGATCCACCTCAAGCCGCGCAAGGTAATGGAGTTCGACCCGACAATGCGCCTCTAGTCTGTTTCGGCTATGACCGTCGCCACGATGAGCGCGATGGTCGCGGCGCAGAGACCGAGCGCTGCAAGGTTGATCATGACCCGCATCGCCGTGTAAACCGGCCCGTCCGAGCTTTCACCTACCAAGCGTCCGTACCTCCGAAATCCTTCTCGTCACCTGCCAGTTATAGATACCGCGCCAAACGGCCAGAAACAACCCCGCCCCCGCGATCCCAATCGCAAAGAACGCCGTGAACAACTCGCGGTCGAAGACCAGCGCCCGCCCGCACATCGCCAGAACGCCAGCGGCGAGCCAGAACAGCATCACGTTCGCGACGGAATAGCGCCCACCAACCGCGCGCTCGCTGAACGCGCCCGCAACCGGCGCGATGATCAGCCAGGTGACTGGGAACGGCAGTATGGCCCGCGCAAACGTTTCCAGCGTGATCGCGTCTTCATGACTCGTCAGCCCAAGCGCACCGAACGCCAGAAAGGCCGCGATATCGCCAGCGATCAACAGCGCTCGCGACGGCATCGCGCTAGGATCCCGCCAGCAACTGCCGCCCGATCACCTTCAACTCGAGGACCGGCTTCACCCCCTCGAAGATCGGCAACACCAGCGCATCCACCGTGTATCGCGCGATCGGGTCTTCTTCCGAGTACCCCCAGCCGCCGTGGATCAGCATCCCTTCCTGGCTAACCCAGACCGCAACATCGGAGGCGAAGAGCTTGCACATCGCCGCTTCCAGGCTCGCATTCTTATCGTTCTCCATCGCTCGCGCCGCGGCATACGTCAGGTGACGCCCCGCAGCGGCGTACGAAGCCATGCGCCCGATCTTGTACTGCGTCAGCTGGTAGTCCGCTAGCGGCTTCCCGAACTGCTTGCGATCGCTGGCGTAGTTGCACGCCTTCTCGATCGACGCCTGGCTCACCCCGGTCGCGCGCGCGCCCGTCTGCAGGCGCCCGGCAGCAAAACCACCCATCTGCAGATAGAAGCCACGGCCGATCCCATCGGCCCCGCCGACCAGGTGCTCCTCCGGCACAAAATAGTGGTCGATCGCCAGCGTGAACGAGTGCATCCCGCGGTATCCGGGCGTCGGGTTCGCGGTGCCGGTGATTGTCCCGCCTTCCGGCTGTGTGTGCGAAAAGTGATGACCGTCATACGGTTCCTTGGGCACGATGAACAGCGTCAGGCCGCGCGCTCCAGAGCCTGCTTCACCCGTCCTGGCCAGCAGGGCGAGAATGTTCGCGCGGCCCGCGAACGTTGACCAGGCCTTCGGCCCGTCGATGAACCAGCCCTTCTTGCCTTCATGCTCGCCGGGTGTGGCCTTGCACGTGAGCGAGGCGACATCTGAACCGATGTCTGGCTCCGTAACCGCGATGCCCACCAGCAACTCGCCGCTGGCGATGCGCGGCAGCCACGTCTGCCTCTGGTCCTCGGTCCCGCCCTGGAGCAGCGCGCGAGTCAGGATCTCCGATCGCGTGATCAGACTGCCCGCGACCAGCGAGACCGTCGCCAACTCTTCGGTGAGCACCACCATCGTCAGGTAGCCCATCTCGGTGCCGCCGTAAGTCTCAGGGATCGACGATCCGAACAGACCGATCCCGGCCATCTTCTTGATCAGGTCCTCCGGCACCAGCCGGTCCTCGCGGTGCATGTCCTGTGCGATCGGCGCGACCTCGGTGCGCGCAAAGTCCCTGGCGTGGTCGCGCGTCATGTTCGCGATCTCGTCGTCGAGGTCGGCGGTGAACGCGCCGCGCGCAGCAATCACCTGTCGTCCTGCCTCGGCGACTCGGGATATGGCCATCCCCTTGCGGATGAGACTGCGCGTCTCGTTGCCCGCGAGGAGGTCGTGCAGGCCTTGGTCGATCGCAAACGTCTCGGGGTCGACCTCGATAATCGCGTGGGCCTTGTGTAGCACCTCCGCCGCGAAGACAAACGCCTCCTCCTCCGCGAGCGCGTCATGGCGGCCAATGTTCGCCTGTCCCTCTGCGTAAGAAGAGAGTTCAGCGGCGGCGCGAGCCTCGGTCGCCATCTGCGCGACCCGTTCGACGTGCGCCTGGTGCGCGTCGATCTCCTTGCCGCCGTCGGTGAGCCGCGAAGCGGAGGCGACAGCACTCTTTGCGATCCGCCCCGCAATGTCGGCGAGCTGCCGCGCGCCGGCCAGTGATTCGCTTTTTATCTTCTCCGTGGTCATGGGCGAGTCCTCCGGGCGTTGTTCGGTTGCGCTCTCAGACGGTGACGTCTGCCCTCGCGAAGATCTCGCGGATGCGGCGCGCGCGATAGTCGAATATCCGTTTCAGCTGACGGGCGACAATCAACCGGTGAGCTATCGACCCAAGAATACCGAACGGAAGCTCATACTGCACGACGTCACGCATCATCGTCTCACCTTCGCGCTCCTCGAAGAGGTGCTCGTGCCGGAAGGACTTGTAAGGCCCGCGGACCTGCACATCCACGAAGCGCTCGGGCGGCTGCCACTCCGGCAGTACTTCAACCCAGGTCAGGCGCAGGAACAGCCAGCGGATCGTGTACTCAACACGGAACCCTGCCCGCACAGGCGGCTCGTCGAAGCGCACCTTGCGGAGGCGCATCGACTTTGGCGTGATCAGCGCCAGATTGTCAGGCTCCGCGAAGAACGCGAATACTTCCTCCGGCGGCGCCGGAATCAGAGCTGTGCGTTCGAACGAGTATGTCATTTGCCCTTGCCAAGGTACGTCTCCAGCCCATCGCGCAACGGCGTCGGACGCAGCCCGAGCTTGCGACTGATCTCCGTCGGATCGGCGAGCGCGTCCATCGTGATGAAGTCGATGGCGTCTGGAGTCAGGGGGCGCCCCGGCATGAACTGCAGGACGGACGCAAGCGCCTTCATCACCGGCTTCGGCGCAGGCAACAGCAACCGCCGCCGCCCCGCCACCTGCAACGCCGTCCGGACGACCTGCGCCATCGATAGCACCTCGGGACCACCCACCTCGAACGTTTGGTTCATGGCCGCCGGGTTGTCCAGCGACTCCGCAGCAGCCCGCCCGACGTCGTCAATGAGCACCGGCTGCATGCGCTGCTTGCCGATCGCGCCGATCTGTGGGACAAACGGCAGGAAACGTGACATCGATAGGAAGCGGTTGAGCGCCTTGTCCTCGGGCCCGTAGACCCACGACGGGCGCAGGACCGTGTACGTCATCCCGCTGTTCCGCACGGCTTCCTCGGCGCGCCACTTAGCCTGCAACCAGTGGTACCCCGTCGGCGCCGCACCGGTGCCACTCAAGTAGACGTACTGCTTGACACCGGCCGCCTTTGCGGCGGCGACCAGGTTCTCGGTGCCGATAGCGTCGATTTCTTCAAACGTGTAGCCCTTCTTCGGATCCTCAATCGGCGCGTTCGGAAACTGCTGGCAACCGATGACCGCCTCCGCACCTGCCATCGCCGCTGCCAGGGTCGCCGGGTCGCGGACGTCGCCCTCTCGGTACTCGACCGAGGTCTCCGGAAACCGCCCGGCGGATCGAGATGCGCTCCTTGTCAGCACAGCGAAGCGCTTCCCTCGCTCGGCGAGTTCACGGACGATGCCGCCGCCCACGAACCCCGTTCCTCCAGCCACCAGAATCAAACAATCTCTCCTCTCGGCCCTGCGCTTTGGCGCATAATCAGATTGTCAGGCCCAAGTCTATCTCTGCAGACGATGCCACACACCTGCGCCACCGTCACCGCCCACGAACGCAACAGCTGGCTGCGCCTCGATGACGCCGGGCTGATGGCGCAGTGCGATGAACGAGGCTACCGCGCGAGCGGCCCCGGAGGCCAGCGGCGGAACAAGGTCGAGACGGCCAGCGAGGTGACGCACCATCCAAGCGGTATCAGCGCGCACGCCCAGGACTCCCGCTCCCGCGAGGAGAACCGTAAGCGTGCCCTCCGCCGCCTCCGCGAGCGGATTGCCTTCGAGGTCCGCACACCATACGAAGAGGTGCCCGAGTTGGTCGCCCAGCGCCGCGGCAAGACCCTCGTCGTCAACAGCCGCAACGTCGCCTTCCCGTTGATCATCGCCACAGCGCTTGACGCTATGGCTGAGACCGAAGGCAGCTACGCAAAGGCGGCAGCGATGATGGGCGTGACGACGAGCCAGTTGCTCAAGTTCCTGCGGTCAGACAGAGAGCTGTGGCGCGTCGTCGACCAGGTCCGCTGATGCTAGGTCCGCCGGCTCTCTGCAACTCGCCCCTCAGTCATTGCAGTCCTCCTTCACTGCCCCAATCTACAGACGGAACGCTACAGAATGGCAAACGCCCCGCGTGGTGTACCTCAAACACGTAACAGACCGCTCAGCGGCTGCCACTGGCGGGAGCAACCCAAGAACGGCGCTAATGTGCTTCGTGTACGGCCTGCTCGACATCCTCGCGATACAGCACGCCAAACAACCGGCCGTCCAGAGTCGTGATGATGAATTCGTCCGTGTCCCGACGCTTCTCGAACCATTCCGCCATCTCGCTGTTCGTCACGTCTGGCCGGAACGTGCTTGGCCCCGGGTGCATTGCATCACGCACGCTGCCGGTATGGTTGCGGACGTCCTCTCCGCGCAGGCGGCCGAGCAGGACGCCGCTACCGTCGACGACTGCGCAGACACTGTGCTCGCCGAAACGGTCTGCGAGGGCCTCCACTCGTTCATCCATCCGGCACGTCGGCACATCGCGTCGCGCCAGGTCCCGGTTGGTCGGGATATCGGCGTCCTCGCCTTCCAGCGGGAGCCCGAACGCTCCCCAGTCGGCAAGTGACGCGACATAGTCATAGACTTCCGCGAATCCTTCCGCCGCCAGTCGCGCCGCTGCTCGCGGGCTGAGGTCGCACTCGTTGTCCGCGCAGTAGACGACCACCGGCCGCTCGCGGTCGAGTTGAGTCAACGTCTCGTCGCTGAAGTGGCTCAGCGGCAGGTTGATCGCGCCCGGTAAATGCAGCCTCGCGTAGTCCTCCGGCGGCAGCACATCGACGACCTGCGCACCGGCATCCATCAACTGCAGGACTTCCTCGTGGCCGATTGCTTTTACCGCGCTGTGCTCCGCCATTGTTGGTTCCTTCAGGCTCAATGCTACCAAAAGCATGCGAACGCCCCAATAAAACGAGACCCATCCGCCATAACAGCTTCGTTGCGCGATTGAAACGATTGCACGGGCTCCGTTTAGGCGACTCGAAGCGCAAGACCCGTAGTGTAGCTACGAGATAGCAAGGAGGATCTGACATGGCATTCAAGAGTTTCGTTCTCGGGCTGGCATCCGGCGCCGTCCTCATGTACCTATGGGATCCCCAGCAGGGTCCCCAGCGCCGCGAGACGTGGGGCAAGCGCCTGCACAACGGCCGCGAACGCGCCGCTACCGCCATCGAGACCAGCGAGCACGCCTTCGAAGAAGCGCGGCACGTCGCACGGGACACCGCTGAGCGCGCCCGCACGACTGTCGAGAGCATCCGCGGGAAGACAGACGGTGCGCGGCACCAATTCGACTCCGCGCGCTACGAAGTCACGTCAAACTCCGGCACCAACGGCGGCGCCGACGACGACGGCGCGACCCTCGATCACCCGTAAGTAACTGGTTCCGGCGAATCGACGGCTCCTAGCGCTAATGGCCGCGGGCGAGCAGCCACGACGTGTCCACGGCTGAACCATACCCAGACCAGGTCTCGAACTCCACGACGAAGAGGTGATCACCCGCATCCAGGCGTTCGCGCAACCGATCGCGAATCGCTTCAGTGGTCTCGTTTGCGTGAATGACCGTGGCGTCGTCGCCTAACGCTCGCATCTCGGATTCTGCGACCATCTCCCGCAACGCATCACGCACGAGCGAGCAGAGGTTCCGCCGGTCCGACCAGGCGATGACGATCTTCAACGTCGGATCGCTCATCCGCGCAGATAGCGGTTGAACCAGACGATCGTGTGTTTCCAGGCGTCGCGCGCCGCTTCTTCCCGGTAATTGGGTCGACCTTCGACCATAAAAGCGTGCCCGGCGCCTGGATAGCTGTGGAACTCGTGCACCTTGCCCAGCCGCGTCATCTCCGCGTCGATCTTCGCCACGTCCGCCGGGTTCGGGTTGCCGTCGTCCTCGCCAAACAGCCCGAGCACCGGGCAGGCGATGTCGCCCGTCAACTCAAACGGCGTCGGCCCGTCTCCCCAGGCGACCATGCAATTGCCGCCCCAACAATCCACCGCCGCCTTGAACGCGCCGTTCTTTGCCGCCATCAGGTACGTCACTCGCGCACCCATGCAATATCCCGTGATGCCGAGCCGCTCGCCGTCGATTTCAGGCAACGATTGCGCGTGCGCGACAGCGGCATTGACGTCCGCGACAACTGTCTTGTCCCGCAGGCGCCCCATCCGGGTCAGCGGGTCGTCGGACGAGCCGGGCGCCTCGCGGTGATAGAGGTCGGGCGCGACGGCGGTGAATCCTTCGGCGACGAAGCGATCGCACATGCTTCGCACGAAGTCATCGACGCCCCCGGCGTGCTGAATCACGATCAGACCCGGTGAGCGGGCGCCTTCCGGTGCGCTGACGTAGCAGCGCATCTCCTCACCGTCGACGTCCACAGTATCCCAGCGTGCAGGCATTTTTCCTCCTTCAGTGGTCTGATTGACCCTGCCCCGCCGAAACGGGACAATTCCCTGTAATCAGGCGCGGATCATTGTACCGCCGAGGCGCGTGACTCACGCGCGCCAAAGGCGAGTTGAGGTGCGGCATGCGGTCACGTTGGCTTCCTGCAATTCTGGCACTACTGGCCTTGCTGGCGTTCGCCGCTTGCAGCGGCGGTGGCGACGACGATGACGATGATACCGAGTCGCCAACGCCTACGGAGAACG
The DNA here is from genome assembly GCA_040882565.1 of Dehalococcoidia bacterium. Taxonomy (GTDB): domain Bacteria; phylum Chloroflexota; class Dehalococcoidia; order SM23-28-2; family RBG-16-64-32; genus CF-162. The sequence goes on along the minus strand of JBBEAZ010000011.1, from coordinate 16,207 downwards.
ACGAGCCCGTAGCGATCTCGGAACTCGCGCACGCGGTCGTCCAGATCCAAGCACTGCTCGATGACGAGCCGGTCTGGTGGGGCTCAGGAACATTGATCTCCAAAGACGGCCTGATCCTCACCAACGCTCACGTCGTCGACAACCGCAACGAAGAGTACGAACAACTCGGCATCGCCATCACTGACCAGTCCGACGAGCCACCTGATCTGCAATTCCACGGCGAAGTCCTCGCCGTTGACTACTCGCTCGACCTGGCCGTGGTCCAGATCACCGAGGAGATTGACGGCGGCAACGTCCTTGAAGACTTCCCCTTCGTCGCGATCGGTGATTCAGACCAGGTCGATATCGGCGACAGCATCCGCATCCTCGGCTACCCGGGGATCGGCGGCGAGACGATTACCTTCACCAACGGGGTGATCAGCGGCTTCACCGCCGAACGCAGCGTCGGCAACCGCGCCTGGATCAAGACTGACGCCACGATCGCCGGCGGCAACTCCGGTGGCCTGGCGATCAACGCCGACGGCGAGATCATCGGCGTGCCCACGGTCGTCGGCAGCGGTGCCGGCGAAACCGCCGGCTTCGTCGACTGCCGCGTCCTCGTCGACACCAACAACGACGGCTTCCTCGACGACAGTGACAACTGCGTGCCCGTTGGCGGTTTCATCAACGGCGTGCGCCCGGTCAAGCTGGCACAGGACCTGATCAGCGCCGCCGAAGACGGCGATGAATACGTCTCGCCTTACTACGACGAACAGGAAATCGAAGAGACGCCTCGCGGCGGCTTCGACACCACCGACACAGATTTCACGAACCTTGTCTTCGCTGACGGGGTCACCGATGACGACGAGCCCACTGACATCGTCGTCGTCGTTCCCTCAGCCTCGGAAAGGCTCTGCGGCTTCTGGGAATACGAAGCGATGGCGGACGGCATGACCTGGGACGCGTACTGGTACGTCGATGGCGCAGTGAGCGACGAGGGGAGCATAGTCAGCGACACCTGGGTCGGCGGCGAGAGCGGCAGCTGGTGGGTCTGCATTTTAGGCCAGGAGGGAGGCCTGTCTGACGGCCTGTACGAGCTGATCCTGCAAGTGGAAGGCGAAGTGCTCGCCTCCGATGCCATCTTTGTCGGCGACGATCACGCCGAGGTTGAGCTCGACATCTCGAACGAGTCTTCCGTCGAGATCTGCGCCGCCTGGGTCTCGCCTACCGGCGCCCAGAACTGGGGTACTGAGGACCTCGGCGCGACAGTGACTATCCCGCCGGGAGAACTCGCGCCGGTGTTCCTCGGGTCCGGGACGTATGACATCCTGATGTACGACTGTGATGTGAACACTCTCATCGAGGACTACGAAATCGACATCTTCGAGGACAGCACCTACACCGTCACCGACTCCGATCTCCAGTAGTACCCGGACGTCAGTCGCCCAGGCGCGCCTTCGAGAAGTGACCGAGCGCCAGCCGCACCCGCTCCTCGATCGGCGCGTCTTCGGGAAGCTCGACTCGAGCGACGGCGTCCACAGCCTCAGCCTGCGAGTAACCGAGCGACATCAGCGCCGCAACGACTTCCTCCGAATCGACCCCTGGTACGCCTATCGGCGAAGGGGCAGACGTCATCTTGTCGCGCAGCTCCACCACCACGCGCGCTGCCAGCTTCTGCCCAACGCCCGACGCCCGCGCCAGCGAAGCCGCATTCCCGGAGGCAATCGCGAACGAAAGCTCGTCCGCATCCATGATCGACAGCAGCGCAAGCCCAACCTTCGGGCCAACGCCAGAAACCGAGGTCAGCGTCTGAAAGAGACGCTGCTCATGCGCTTCGAGGAAGCCGTACAGCGTCATCGAGTCTTCGCGCACGACCATGTGCGTGTGCAGCGTCGTGTCATCACCGACGTTCGTCTTGCTGATCACGCCGACCGGCGCGTGCACCAAGTAACCAACGCCGTGGACATCCACGACCAGGTGATCGGCCCCGCGGTCGACGACCTTCCCGGATATGCGAGCGATCATGGTCTCGGCTGACCAGCCGCGGCGAGCATGGCGTCTGCTCCGCGTTTCAGCGCGTGGCACACCGCGACGGCGAGCGCGTCGGCCGAATCCGCCGGTGTCGGCGGCTCGCCCAAGCCCAGCAGCGCCTGCATCATCAACGCCACCTGGTCCTTCGATCCGCGCCCGTACGACGTGACGAACTGCTTGACCTCCGCCGGCTTGTAGAACCACACCGGCACCGCCGATCGCGCAGCCGCAAGAGCGGCCGCCGCGCGCGCCTCACCAATCGCGACCGCCGCGCGTGTGTGTCCGACGATGAAGTCTTCGATCGCGATCTCCAGCGGCTTATGCTCATCAATAACCGCGAGAATACCTTCGTGGATGCGTAGGAGACGCTCGGGCAACGGGGCAGCAGCGGGAGGCCGGATCACGCCGAATTCAACGCAGCTTTGCGCCGAGCCGTCAGCGACGATGACACCGTAGCCGGTGACAATCAGGCCGGGGTCGATGCCGAGGATCGTTACTGGACCCGAGGACCCCACGGGCGTCCGCCCTCAGGCGGAGGCGTACTCCATGAGCGCGGCCTCAGGGAAGTCGGCGTTGGAGTAGACCTTTTGAACATCGTCCAGGTCCTCGATCGTGTCCAGCAAGCGCAAGGCCTGCTTCGCCGCCCCCTCATCGAGCGGCACCATATTCTTCGGCAGCATCGACAGCTCGGCGTTCGCGATCTTATAGCCACCGGCCGCGAGGTGGCGTCGCACTTTGTCGAGGTCCGCCGGGGCAGTGTGGACTTCGATGATCGAGCCGTCTACTTGCACGTCGTCCGCGCCGGCGTCGATCGCCACAAGCGCAAGCTCCTCCGGGTCCGCCCCGTTCGCCTCGATCGTGATCAGACCCTTGGACTCGAACTGCCAGGCGACAGAACCGGACTCGCCGAGATTGCCGCCACCGCGCGAAAGCGCCGTCCGCAGATCAGAGACGCTACGGTTCCGGTTATCCGTGACGACTTCGACGAGAATGCCCACGCCACCGGGCCCATACCCCTCGAACGTGATCTCCTGAAGGTTGGCCACATCGCCGCCACCGGCGCCGCGGTCGACGGCGCGCTTAATCGTGTCGGCCGGCATGTTGCCTTCCTTCGCCTTGTCGATGGCCAGGCGAAGGCGCGGGTTCATCGTCGGGTCACCCCCGCCCTCCCGCGCGGCCACCGTGATTTCCCGCGAAAGACGGGTGAAGAGCTGGCCGCGCTTGGCGTCTGACGCGCCCTTCTGGCGCTTGATCGTTGACCAGTGAGAATGTCCACCCATACGCCCGGAATTGTACCGCGCGACGGCGGGACGCGGTCAAGGCTCGGGCGGCGCTCCCCGGACGCCCGCTGACTCAAGATGTAAGATGCCGGTAATATCCCACGTGATAGCGATGACAGAGAACATGACCCTCCAATTCGGCGACGAGAGCCGCCAGTTCCTTTACCGGACGGCTGCGGTCGCCCTCAACGGCGACCTCGTCCTGCTGCAACGCATCGGTGACGCCAATTTCTGGTGCCTTCCGGGCGGCCGCATGGAGATGGGCGAGACAGCCATGGACGGCCTCCGCCGCGAGATACGTGAAGAAACGACCTTTGATGCCGACATCGGCCGCCTGCTCTGGGTAGTCGAGAACTTCTACAACGATCGCGGCGCCCGTATCCACGAGATCGGCCTGTACTTCCTCGTCCGCTTCGACCCGGTGTCCGCCGCCAACGCCTACCGCTCCGAGTGGACCGGAAAAGAAGAAGACGGCACCGACCTGACCTTCCGCTGGTGGCCCGTAGACGACCTCGGCCGCTCCAACCTGCAGCCGGAGTTCCTCCGCCGCGCCCTGCGCAAAATCCCCGACGCACCCGAATACGTCGTCAACGTCGCGTAGACGCCTCCATCTACGTTGGGTCAATGCCCCAGCCTTGACCAGGCGCGCATGGCGCTACGACGCCAACGTCACGTTGTCGATCAGCCGCGTCTTCCCCACGCTCGCCGCCACCAACAGCAACGCCGGCCGATCGATCACCTCGACTTCCACCAGCGTCTCATCATCTACCACACTCACGTAGTCAAGCTCCACCCCGATCTCCGACGCGATCATCGAGCGAACGCGCTCGCGGATCGCGTTCGCGTTTCGCTCGCCTTCCCGGACCGCCGACTCCGCCTCGCGCAAAGCATGGGACAGCACGAGCGCATGTGACCGTTCGACGGGAGACAGGTACACATTCCGGCTGGACATCGCCAGACCGTCCCGCTCCCGGACAATCGGCATGCCAACCACCTCGACCGGCAGAGCGAGCTCGGCGGTCATCCGGCGGATGACGCGCAACTGCTGGGCGTCCTTCTGCCCGAAATAGGCACGATGCGGCCGGACGATGCGAAAGAGGCGGGCAACGATCGTCGTGACACCACGAAAGTGCCCCGGTCGGTGCTCGGCCTCCAGGCGCTCGGCGACGGGCCCATGCAATTCCACCCACTCATCGAAGCCAGGCGGATACATCTCGTCGATGGACGGCAAAAACACGACGTCGACGTTCTCCGCGCGCAACAGCGCCAGGTCGCGCTCCTCGTCACGCGGGTACCGCTCGAAATCCTCTCCCGGCCCAAACTGCGTCGGGTTTACGAAGATGCTAACGACGACCAGATCATTGTCCGCGCGCGTCTGCCGCACCAGCGAAAGATGTCCCTCGTGCAAGTATCCCATCGTGGGCACCAGCCCGACAGACCCGGTCGCCGCGTCACGAGCGGCAGTCATCTCGGCCACCGTGGTGATCACACGCATGGGTTCAGTCTACGGCGTGTGTGGTTTTCCCTCAGGTGTCGGTTAATTACCGATGCGTGTCCATGTCCCGCACCGATTAGAACTGAACCCCACGTCGGTTGATTTGATCTCGACCGTCTGGATCGTGTCATCGAATTCATTGGCGATGATGTCTGCCAGCTTCCCAGTAAAGGCGCTGAGTCGCTCCCAGTAACAATCGTCAGAAGAATCACTGTTGCGCCAGGTGCCAGGCGCAATCTCCTCCCCAACGAGCCATGTCCCTTTACCAAACGGCTGGGTTGGCCCCGAGCTTGGTGGTTGTAGGGTCTGACTCCACGTGCCACATCGGTCAGCCTCAAATGCCGTATCCGAGGATTTGATCTCGACCGTTTGGATAATGCTGGAAAAGTCGTTGGCGATGATGTCTGCGAGTTCACCACCGAGCCCACTGAGACGCGCCCAATAGCAGAAGTCAGAGGAGTCGCTGTTTCGCCACAAGCCAGCCGGGATATCTTCGGTCACAAGCCATGTTCCGTCACTGAATGTCACACCCGAAACTGGCGTCGGGGTCGGTGCCGCCGTAGGCTGAGGTGTTGAAATCGGAGTCGGCGACCCAGTCGGGACCGAGCCGTCCAGCAGACTACCAATGATGGCGCAGCCTGCCGGCAAATTGACGTTTAGGCCGCCATCGTGACGCAAGATCAGCAAGCTGTCGACCGGATTAACAGACTCGTCGCAGTTCATATCCCCCTTGCGAGGATCGCTCGATGACGCCGAGGCCGACACAAACGTACCGACCATTATCCCGAAGACAATAAGGAACGCGGCAAATCCGAAATGACTGAATACACGCATGGGCGCACCCCTCCTCAGTTGGTGGCCTGCATTATTGCATGGCTTAATCAGTTGTCAGAGAAATCGCGGCTCCACCTGAGGGGGTGGCGGAGCCGCAAGCCAAAGGGATTGGGGTGATGGCGGTATTAGCGCGCAGGCGCTGCATCGACGGCAGGCATCGCGGCCGGCTTCTTGATGAACGATTCGTTCTCCGTCGGGAATTGTCCGTCGCGCACCTCGCCCGCGTAGCTCCGGAGCGCGCCGACGATCTCCTCCCCGAGGGTCGCGTAGCGCTTCGCGTGCTTCGGCACGAAGTCCGAGAACAGCCCCAGCAGGTCGTGCCAGACCTGCACCTGGCCGTCGCATTCCCAGCCCGCGCCTATACCGATGGTCGGGATGTCGAGCTTCTTCGTGATGATTTCGGCGACGTGGACCGGCACCGTCTCCAGCACGATCGCGTAGGCACCGGCTTCCTGCAGCCTCATCGCGTCGTCCAGCAACTTGACGGCCGCGGCAGGCGTCTTGCCCTGCACCTTGTAGCCGCCGAGCTGGTTGATTGACTGCGGCGTCAGGCCGAGGTGCCCCATCACCGGGATCCCCGCCTGCACCATGAAGCGCACAGTCTCAGCGACGTGCGCGCCGCCCTCCAGCTTCACAGACTGCGCGCCGCCCTCCTTGAGCAACCGCGCGGCGTTGTGCAGCGCCTCCTCCTTGCCAGCCTGGTAGCTCCCAAACGGCATGTCGGCCACCACATGCGTCACGCGCGTGCCGCGCACCACCGGCTTCACGTGGTGCACGATCTCGTCCATCGTCACCGGGATCGTCGAGTCATACCCGAGCACCACATTCCCGAGGCTATCGCCGACGAGAATCAGCGGGATGCCCGCCTCCTCTACCAGCCGCGCCGACGAGTAGTCGTAGGCGGTGATCATCACGATCTTCTCGCCGCGACTCTTCATCGCCTTCAGGTCCGTTATCGCGAATCGCTTCTCCATTTATGTCACCTCCGGTGAGCGCCCGTCTGGGTCGCTCCCTATGACTGGATCGATCTACCAGGTGAGTCCCAGTTGCTGCCTCATGGCCGCTTCGAACTGCTCGTCGTCCATCGCCTTGCGCGCGGTGAAGACGAAGTTCGCGTCCGGCGTCGCGGGATAGCGCAGCTTCCCACCATTTTCCACGGCGTCGACGATGATCTCGGCCACGGACTCGGGCTTCGCGCCGCCGCCGGGGTTCAGGCGCTCGCCGACAGTCGCCCACTGCGTGACGAGATCTGTGTACGGGGATTCGTGACCGGCGGCCGCGCCGACGAGGCGACGGTTGTCGCCAAACGGAGTCTCGACACCGCCCGGCTCGATGATGTGCACGCGGATGCCGAAATGGCCACACTCATAGTGGATCGTTTCGCTCAGTGCCTCCAGCGCGTACTTCGACGCGGAGTAGAGACCGTTGAGCGGTGCCCCGACCTTGCCCGCAACCGAGGAGACGTTGACGATGACGCCCTCGCCACGGTTACGCATGACGGGTAGAACCGCCGTGATCAGCCGGAACGGCCCGTAGACGTTCGTCTCGAACTGGTCCTTGATATCGTCCACTGTCATCTCTTCCAGCGGTCCCCAGACCTCGAAACCGGCGTTGTTCACCAGCACATCGACATCCCCGACCTTCGCCAGCGCCGCCGCTACCGAGGCGTCGTCACGCACGTCAAGTTCGAGGACAGTGACGTTGGGCTTTGACGCCAGGTCGCCCGCTTTCGCTGCCTTCCGCACAGTTGCGAAGACCTCGTACCCCTTCGCCGCTAGTTGGCTGGCCGCGGCGTGGCCGATGCCACCTTCCGAGCAACCAGTGATCAGTACTTTCTTGGGCATGGTTCCTCCCTAGGCAGGGACCGCTTCGTGGACCCCGTTAGACGTTCGGACGATCTTGTTCCCCGCATCGACGTAGACGAGCCTTGGCTGGTAACCGGTCAGCTCGTCATCGCTGACCTGCTCGTAGCTTATGACAATCACGATGTCGCCCGCGTTCACAAGCCGGGCCGCCGCCCCGTTGAGCACCACGTCGCCGGCGCCGCGCGTCCCCTCGATCGTGTAAGTGACGAGACGCGCCCCGTTGTTCACATCGACGACGTGCACCTGCTCGTGGGGCACGATGTCGGCGGCTTCCATGAGCAGCGGGTCGAGGGTGATTGAGCCCTCGTAGTTTACATCAGCGCCGGTGACGGTCGCCCTGTGTATTTTGCTCTTCAGCATCGTCCGCATCTATCGCGTCCTCCCTGGCCCACGAAAAAACCCTTTCGGCAACCGAAAGGGCACTACGATGCGCTGAGCGCTTCTATGTGCCGTCTCGGTCCGTCCGGTGGATCCAAGCGGGTCCTGGTATCTGGTCCCCGTTGCCGGGGCTTGGTAGCCGTCCGCCTGGGCGGATCGGCGCGCTATAAGTGTAGCAAAGTCGCGAGGGCTGTCAACAAGTGCGGCGCGTCATTATGCCTTCGTCCCGAAGCGCTCCAGCTCCTTCCGCAGATCCAGCGGAAGCACAACAGCGCGCTGGTCGTACTCGCCCCACTGGTCGCGTGGCACCAGCCACATCACCTCAAACTCGATGCCGTCCGGGTCGTGGCCGTACAGCGACTTCGTCGCGCCGTGGTCGCTCATCCCCGTCAGCGCGTCGAACTCGCTCAGCACAGATGCCGCCTGCGCCAGGTCCTCAATCGTGGGCACTTCCCAGGCGAGATGGTAGAGACCGACCGCGCGGTTCCCCGGCTGCTCGGCGTTCGCCCCGACTTCCATCACACCGAGGTCATGGTGATTCCCGCCGCCGGGCGCTCGCAGAAACGCCATCATCCCGCCTTCGCGGGCGATCTCCTCAAAGCCGAACGCCCGGTGATAGAAGTCGACCACCCAGCCTTCAGCGATGCTACATTAGGTACAATTTGCATCAGTATATGAACTCCTCGTTTCCATTGGGATACATCGGGCGAACGATTTACAACAGCTTGCGTGACCAATGTTGGGTCGACGGGCAGATCTCTTCGCAAGGAGTCTTAACATGATACGCAGTGCAAAAATGATGCTACTCGCAACCTCGGCGCTTCTGATGTTCCCCACCATGATGGCCGTAGGTTGTTCAGCCGACGATGACGAGTCCCTTGACTTGGCCTCGCCGTCCCCAACTTCGCATCTGAGCGAGGGTTCCGGAGGAGGTGGGGAACCATCGTCGGATCTTGTCGAGGTCCTTGATTCGCTCCCGGTCTACCCAGCGTCGAACCTCAGCGGCGGCCGGTACCCGACAGGTGGTTCAACAGGCGACAATCTATTGACGGGATTCGATGTTTCACCTGGGACGTCGGTGGATGATGTGAAGTCGTTCTTCGCGAAGGAACTGCCACAAGCCGGTTGGCAACAAGAAAGTGAGCCGTCAACCGAGGCGGGTGAAAAGGCCGGTGTGATCACCGAGACGGTTGTATGGACCTTCGTCAAGGACGACTTGAGGCTCGCCATTTTGATTCCCCTTACCCACAAGGACGCGCCGTCTGGTGTGACAACGGTCGAGATCGTGCTCGCCCCGAAGAACGTCAATCTTTTCGGCAGTCCCATAGCTACGCCAATCGATTCGACACCGCCACCGGCCCCGTCAAGCGACGAGAAACCTGCGACCGGTACACCCGCTGAGACGCAAGTGCCCGTCGCCACGCCATAACTACCCGTAGAGTGCTTCGCGCAAAGAGAAAAGAGTCCGCTTGAAGCGGACCCTTTTCTAGGAGGCCAAGCTAGCGCTTGCAGATTTAGAAGCGGCCGGGAGGTGACTCGAAGCCGCGGAACGGCTGTCGGTCGATCTCCGGCTGCTTTGTGGCGCCGCCGTTGGCCGAGTCCCAGCGGATCTCGGTTGCGGTCGCCGGTTCGTCGTGCTTGACGATGCGGGTCTGAGCCTGGTTGTCGCTTTGCTTGCGGAAGAGCATCGGCATCTTGTCCACCCTTCAGGAATTGGAATTCTTGTTTGCCATCGAGGGCATTGTCTGACACCAGAGTGAACAGGCGGGTTAACCGGTCCTCACCATAGGTTAACCAATGGTAAATCGTTTAGATGCCGTTAAGGCAGTGCCCGAGTCATATGCTAGACTTGCGCCTGCTAACCCGAAATCAAATCCTGCCCAGGAGGCCCCCAACCGATGCGTGAAGCAGTCCTCGTCGATATGATCCGCACCCCCTTCGGCCGCGCCGGCCAGCGCGGCGTCTTCCGCGACATCTCCCACGTCGAGATGGTCGTCCCGCTGATGAAGAGCGTCCTCGACCGCAACAAGGTCGGCGGCGACGAGGTCGACGAGGTCCTCTGGGGCTCCGTCGGCATCGCAGGCATGCTCACGCGCTCGCGTCACTACGTCCTCGAGGCGGGCCTGCCGCACACGATCTCGGCGACCGACATGAACAAGCAGTGCGGATCGTCGCTCCAGGCCAGCACGCAGGGCGCATTCGCGATCATGGCCGGCATGTCCGACGTCGTCCTCGCCGGCGGCGTCGAGACGATGGACCGCACCAACCCGATCCCCCCCGGCGACGAGCGCAACCTCCAGCAGATCCAGACCGCCGAAGTGATGGCGAAGGAGTTCCTACAGCCGTGGCCCGACGCCGCCAAGGCGCCGAAGTGGGCCAAGCGCTGGTACCAGGTCACTGAGCCCTGGATCATGGACATGGGCCAGACCGCCGAGAAGCTCGCCAAGGAGCGCGGCATCACCCGCGAGGACGCCGACCGCTTCTCCTACGACAGCCACAAAAAGGCCGTCCGCGCCCAGAAGGAGGGCCTTCTCTCCGACGAAATCCAGCCGATCACCATCGACTACACCGACGGCTCGAGCGTCACCGTCGACAAGGACCAGAACCCCCGCGAGGACACCTCGCTGGAGAAGCTGGCGACCCTGAAGCCCGCGTATACCGCGGACGGTCAGGTCACCGCCGGCAACGCCAGCCCGCGCACCGACGGCGCGACGATCTGCCTGATCATGGACAAGGAGATCGCCAAACAGAAGGGCATCAAGCCGCTCGCCACCATCCGCCACGCGGCGACGATCGGCGTCGACCCGACGATCATGGGCATCGGCCCCGTCCCGGCCACTCAGAAGCTGCTCAAGCGCACCGGCATGAGCCTGAAGGACTTCGACCTGATCGAGATCAACGAGGCGTTCGCCAGCCAGGTGCTCGCTTGCGGACAAGAGCTCGGCTGGGACTGGGACAAGGTCAACCCCAATGGCGGCGCCGTCGCTATCGGCCACCCGCTGGGCGCCAGTGGCACCCGCCTCATCGGCACGATCGCCTACGAGATGCGCCGCCGCGACGTCGAGTGGGGCCTCGTCACGCTCTGCATGGGCGCCGGTATGGGCATGTCGGTCGCGCTCCAGCGCGAGCACTACGACTGGTAGCGGGTCGAACCGCACCAACGGATGCTGGCGTCCCTTGTAGGGAGTGGCTCGTCAGTCACCGCTGGCCTCGGTTGCAGCGAAGGCGAGGGCGGTGGTTGCGTTCCGCCGGGGGAGATCGTCGCCGTAGGTGCGGCTGGCGCGTCGGCCAAAGACGATCCCGCATCCTCTTCGAATCGTTCGAGGGCGAAGACTATGACCCCGGAAATAAGCAGCAGCCCGACCCCAGCCAACGCGTTGCGAATGGCTCGATGAGCTAACGAGAGCTGGTCCAGTTTTTGATTGGCGACCCAAAGATTATTCTGAAATGAACGATATCTCGAGTTTGTTAGACGATTTCTGTACTCTACCGCCGACTCGTCGACGACTGGGCGCATAGCATCAGTCCGAGGCGCCATGTACGCCCGTGGGGATAGTCCGGACAGGGTCGCAACAACGCACCTCAGAAGTTGTAGTACGAGGTACATGAACGGCACCACCAGCAGTGCAAGCTGAACGTCGCTCAGAGTGCCCTCCCCGGATGAAGCGAGGGGTATCCCCGCGGCTAGAACGGTTGCCATGATGCCCGTGGTTGTCAAAAGCGGGATCAGACGCGAATCCAACGATTGCGATCGCTCGCGCTCTTGGTCTACCCGTTCTTCAACAACGCCCTCGACGGCGGAGAGCAATTCGGGATCAGCCACAACTGGTAGGTCGATGAGCGTCGGCTCCGATGAGTCGCCGGTGAGGCGGGGCCAGATGGCGTCAACTAAAACGTCAGTCCGCTTGCCCACTCAGCCACTCCGCGATGGTCCGCGAAATCGGATACCCCAACTGATCCTCGATCCATACCCACTCACCGTTCGGATTCAGCTCGAAGAATACGTAATCTCCGTTCTGGATGACGGCAAGGTCGATCGCAGCGAAGTGAAGGCCCAGTTTGCCCACAAGTACCTGACACAAGGCCCCAACCTGAGCCGGCAGCTCGTGCCGCCGATGTTCCAGATTTCCGTCGTCGGTCGCGCGCCAGTCCGTTCGACTTGAATCATGGGTTTGGGACAGTATCTCCGCGGCGAAGAGTTGTTGCCCAACAGCAGTTACCCTGATGTCTACCACCTTGTCGACCAACTCTTGGAAGGTGACTGGCGAGACCGACAACGACGACAGATCCTGCAGGTCGGCGGCGCTCACTTCACTCGTGAATATTGCGGCGTACCCTTCTCCTGCTTGGATATAGCCAGAGCTGACCGCCTTGGCGGCGATCTTGTGGGCACTGCCAAGCTCAGCAACCGCCGCAGGATCGTTTGTCATCCTCGTCTCCGGGATTCTGAAGCCGACTTCGTGCGCGATCCGCAACTGATATGGCTTCTTCTCGGCCAGCGCCAACGCCCACGGAGCGCTGAGCCAGCGCTTTGGCGTCAATGAGCTTACTGTTCCGGTGATGAACGCTCTGCACTCTCGTTCACAAAACTCGCGGATCCCCGGATCCAGATCCTTCGAGAGATTCGGGCCCGCGATCCGCCGGTACCATACGGCCGTTACTTCGCTCCCCGTAGTCCGACTCGCACCGCTGGAGAAAACAATGTCGCGCTGAGGATCAAAAGTGATGTGGGTTTCTGATGGAAACTGGTCAGTGTTTAGACGATGAAACGCAACGCCAAGTGAACTCAGAGCCGAGGAAACGTAGTCAGCACCGACATCATACGAGGTAGTTACGAGCAACACACAAGCAGGTGAGACTCTATTGGTCGTCGCTTGTCTCCCGGATGACCGCAGTGAACCTGGTTTCGCCTCGCTCTATGGCCACAACCCTTTTCGCAAATCTCAGCAAGAAAGGTTGTTTGGCTTCGGCCTGCACACCCTCGACTAGCCTTGGCGAAGAATCCATATTTCCCTCACATGTCGTCTGTTGTCTCATTCCGCACCTTCGTGACGATCGTTTCAATTCGCCCAGTTAGGCTAGAAGGCCCAAGTTGGACGATCTTGGCGTATCGGAAAAGAAAGGGTAGCATGCTGGGCCCGTATTGTTGAACGCTCTCCGACCTCTCGTCAAGAGACAATTGTCACGAGTCCCGCCGCTAACGAACAAAAGCAAAGGTCGTACCCAACCCGACGTACCTGAGGAAGGGCTTGTATAATCCTGGCGAGCACCAGCATTGAGTCCGAGCCATCCGCCGGCGCTGTACTCACCAACCTATGTCCATCGTCGCCTTCGTCTCGCTGCTGTCCGGCCTCGCTGCCCTCACCGGCTTCTTCCTGCGCTTCGTCGACATCGACCGGCTCTCCGCGCGCACCGGTTGGCCCCAGGGCGTCTTCATCGGCCTCGCCGTCGCCCCGATCGGCATCGCCACCGTAGCGTTTATCCTCGTCTCGCTCCTCGGCGGCGACGGCGGCGATGACACCGGTGCGGCGGCGACCCAACCCGGCGGTTTCACCACGGCGACTGCCACACCGGCACCTGCGTACGCCTTCAACGCGTTCTCCAGGGTCTATGATCAGGCGAGCGGCCAGCACGAAGACCCAATCGAGCCCGCCGGCACGATCGAGGTCTGCGAAGACGGCGAGGTGTTCGCCTCCATCAGCTACGACCGCGTGCCGATCGGTCTCCAGTTCCGCGGCGTCTGGCTCCGCGAATCCACCGAAATCCAGGACGACAACGCCCGCAACGATCGCTCCACCGGCAACCTCTGGTGGCGCCTCAAGCCCGTGGACATCGCCGTCAACCACTTCCAGGTCTGGCGAGGCGACGACCGCATCGGCGATTGGCAGATCACGCTCCACTGCGCGAACCCCGGGGGCGGTGCCGTCACCGTCCAGCCGAACTTCCCCGTAACCTCCCCGGCGCCGCCCACAGCAACGCCGTCACCTACGCCCGGGCCGCAGTTCAGCTTCCTCGGCTTCTCCACCGGCACGCAGGACAACGCGCCGCCGCCCGTCGTCCAGTCAGGCGCGACAATCAACTGCTCGATCGACACGCTCTACGCTTGGGCCCACCACGAGAACCTGCCGTCCGGCCAGACCCTCTCCGCGAAGTGGACCTACAACGGCGAGCACCTGCCGTCCGGCGACTCATCCTTCACCAACGAGAACCCCGCCGACGACATCTTCTTCGGCCTCCAGGATCAGACCTGGGAGAACGGCCTCTACCACTTCGAGGAGACCCTCGCCGGAGCCGTCGTGGTCTCCGGCGAGGTCACCCTCATCGCCTGTTAGGAGTCGGTGCGGCTGCTACTCGCCGCCGTGGTACTTGAACGACAGCTTCACTCGTGCCCGGTAGGCCCTTATCTGCCCTTCCTCCAGCTGCATGTCCAGTTCCACGATTTCCGCGATGCGCAGGTCGCGCAGGGAGGCTGACGCCATTCCGACGGCGGCCGCCGCGGCTTTCTCCCACGAATCGGGGCTCGTTCCCACTAGCTCGACGATCTTGTATACGCTCTCTGCCATGTCGTCCTCCTTCTGAACTGGGACGTTGATCGATCAATTCCGTGGTTGAGATACTACTCCCGCCACCTGACCTCGTACACCCGCACCGGGAGTAAATTGACGCTCTCCCGGAATTGCCTCCCGCTAACGCCAGCGGGTCACCCGCTCGAGGAAATTCGACTCCCCAATCTCCTCGCAGAGCGCCGTCAGCGCCTTCCGGTCGGCTCCGCGCCAGCGCAGGTCGTCGAGCCCTTCCTCCAGCGGTACGTCCGTCCGGAGCGTCGCCAGCGTGCGGTAGAGCATCGCCGCCTCGCGGTCCGCGCGCAGGCTCGAAGCCAGCCGCTCGGCCCCGCGCACGCTCACGTCCCAGGCCGCCGCATTGTCCGGGATCTCTTCCAGGTGACCGTAGCGCGCTAGCACCATCGCAGACGAGCGAGCGCCCCATCCCCGGATGCCCGGGAACCCGTCCGCAGCGTCCCCGACGAGGGCCAGGTAGTCCGGTATCGACAGCGGCGGCACACCCCACTTCTCGATCACGCCCGCCTCGTCGATCACGATCTGCCGGCGGCGATCCCAGAGCACCACCCGCTCGCCGCGCACGCACTGACTCAGGTCCTTGTCCGGCGTCGCCAGCACCACCTGCTCGACCTCCTCCAGCTCGCCGAACCGGGTCGCGGCTGCCGCCATCGCGTCGTCCGCCTCGAAGTAGACCATCGGCCACATGACGAGCCCCAGCGCCTCCGTCGCACGCTCAACCAGGCCCGCCTGGCTCCACAGGTCAGGATCGACGCCCGCACCCGTCTTGTACCCACCGAAAAGCTCGTTCCGAAACGACTCAATCACATGATCGAAGGCGACCGCAACATGCGTCACGTCGCTCTCGCCCAAGAGACGAAGGAGCGTCGCCAGCACGCCGCGCGTCGCCCCTACCTCGGCGCCGTCACGACCGGTCGCACGAGGCGCCCCATAAAAGCAACGGAACAGCTCATAAGTCCCATCAACCAGGTGGACCTTCATCGCCTAGCGCTTGACGTCCAGCGCCGCCACCGTTGCACCCTCGCCACCGTCATGCGGTGAGGCATACTGGTACGTCAGCACCCGCGGATGATACTTCAGCAGATCGCGCACCTCGCGCCGCAACGCGCCCGTCCCCTTCCCGTGAATAATGCGGATGTTGTAGTGCCCCGCGTGAATCGCGTCGGCGATTGCCTTCTCCAAACGCTCCCGCGCCTCATCGGCAAACAGACCGTGAAGGTCGATTTCCGGGTAGTCGCGCATCATGCTAGTTCGATTGTCCGATTGCGCACGCTCCAGCGACGGAGACGATCCCGCTCATCATGAACAACCAATGCAGACGAGGCGCACGCCTTGAAGCGGTGACAGCCATTACGAGCAGGACCAGCGGAGCGGCGAAGAGAGGGAGCGAACCCTCGTCCCCGAAAGCCATGGCGCCGACCGCCACAGCAGCCGCTAGGGACGCCCAGGCGGCGAGCCTCGACCTCTGCTCGCCGAGAGCGGTCGCCAGGGACCGGACTCCAGCATCGCTATCCAGGGCAGCATCGCCAACGGTGTCGGTCAGGTATGCCGAGACGGCAAGCGGCAGACCCACCACGTAGGCAAAGAGCACACGGGCGGAGAAACTATCGGCGAGCACAAAGCAGGCGACCGCGAGCGTCGGTAAGGCGATCCAGAATGGCACCCAGACGAACAGCGAGCGCTTCAAGGTCGCGTTGTACACAAGCCCGCAGCCGGTCCCGACGACGCCGAGCAGCACGATCGCGAGACCCAGCGGCGCGGCTATCG
>JBBEAZ010000010.1:13265-39281 GCA_040882565.1 Dehalococcoidia bacterium | reverse complement strand
GCCGAGGCCCTTCGCTGCGCCTACGGCTGCGCTCAGGGAACGGCGAGGCGTGGTCACGCTAGCGCGCCGCTAGCCCACGTCGTTGTCGATCTTCTGGTTTTCGCCGACACCGGCGTCTTCATATATATCGGTGTCGTTGGGGATGTCTTCGCCCTGGCCGACGCTCGTGCCGAAGATGTTGCCCTGGATCGTGTTCCCGGTGGTGGTGGCGCCGGTGAGGAGGACGCCCTGGCGGTTGCCCGAGATCACGTTGCGCTCACCTTCGTTGGGGCCGCCGATGAGGTTGCCGAAGGCGCCGGCCTGGAGGTTGACCCCTGCGTTGTTCGGAACACCGATGCGCCCGGTGGTGTCGAGGCCGATGAAGTTGCCCTGGACGACGTTGTTGCGCGCGCCGTCGATGCTGATCGCGTAGAGGCCGTTGCCGGAGAGGACGTTGCCCTCGCCTGCGCCCGGCCCGCCGATGATGTTGTCCCTGGCCTGCGGCGTGAGCCAGATGGCTTCGAACTCGTAGGGCCGCGGCTCCGAGCTGTTCGGCTCGACACCGATGTGGTTGCCCTGGACGATGTTCTGCCGGCCGTTGATCTCGATGCCGACAGCGCCGTCGAGGAGGACGTTGCCCTGGCCCTCCAGGGGGCCGCCGATAATGTTGCCGACGACCCCGGCGGAGATCAGCACGGCGGTCCGGCAACCACTGAAGCGCAGTCCGTAAAGCCTGTTGTCCGATGAGGCCAGTTCCAGGCAAACGAAGTCCAAGGCGGAGCCGTCGATTGTGACCTCTTCGCCCGTGGCGTCGATCGTCTCGTCGCCGGCCCTGAGCGCGGGCAGGGCCTCGGTCAGGGCGATCACGGTCTCGTCTGCGAGCGCGAACGTGATGGTGTCGGCGGAGGTTGGCCCGGGCTGCCCATCGACGCGGGCCTGCTCCCCCTCATCGAGGTCGGCCACGGCAAGACCGCCGCCGAGAATTTCAAGCGCTTCGCGCAGGCTGATTTCGCCGTCGCGCTCGGCGGTGTCGGCGACTGTGGTCACCTCCACCCGCGCGCCTGTCACACCGCCACCGTCATCGTCGTCGCCGCAGGCAGCAAGCGCCAGGCCGGCGGTGAGCGCGAGGATAAGGGCCGGCAGTCTGCGTGCGATCATGGAGTCCATACAGGGTACGTATCCTTTGCAGGGTCGGTTGTGAGCCGCCGGATGTCCGAGCCGTCTTTGCGCATGATGTAGATGTCCGAGTTGGGGTACTCGCGGTAAGAGACGAAGGCGATCCACTCGCCGTCGGGGGACCACTCGGGCTCGGCGTCAACTTCGTCCGGGTCGGTGAGGCGGGTCTCCTCGCCGGCCTCGAGGTCGAAGGTGTAGACGTCGCTGTTGCCGGAGCGGATCGAGCGGTAAGCGAGGTAGCGACCATCGCGCGACCAGACCGGCTCGGCGTGGAGGGCGACGGGCTCACGGACGATGACTTCGACATCGCCGGTGGCGGCATCGACGGTGCAGATCTCGCCGGTCTGGCGGGTGGCGCTGGCGGAATAGTAAGTGATTCGCTTGCCGTCCGGGGACCAGCCACCGGGGAAGCCGGGGCCGAGACAGGGCTCGGCGACGTCCTCGAGTTGAGGCTCGAAGAGGACTCGCAGGTTGGCGCCGCCGGCGTCCATGAGCATGAGAGTGCCGGAGCGGCTTAGCGCTATGCTTTGGCCGTCGGGCGACCAGCGGGGACTGAGGTAACCGCCTCCGGCCGTCGTCAACTGCTGGACGTTTTCGCCGTCGTCGTCCATGACGAAGATCTGGGCCGCGCCCTCGCGGAGGGAGACGAAGGCGAGGCGGCCGCCGTCCGGCGACCAGTCTGGTTCGAAGTCGTCGGCCTCGTTGTTAGAGATGTTGACCTGGTCGCTGCCGTCGACGTTCATGACGTAGATTTCCTGGTCGCCGCTGGTGTTGGGGTCGCCGTCGTCGTCGCGGAAAGAGTAGAAGGCGAGGCGGCCGCCGGGCTCCGGCCCGCCGGCGTTGCCGGTGACGACCGGCGGCGGACTGACGGCGTTACCGGGGGCAGTTTCAGCGAGACCCTGGGTCCGCGTGGAGGCGCCGCCGGCGCCGTCGTCGTCGTCGTCGCCAGAACAGGCGGCGCTGACGGCGAGTACAACCGCCAGAAATGTTATGAAAACAGTAATACGAGGCGCGATGGGGTGTTTCATAGTCAGCAACCATGTTAGCGGTAGCGGCAGGCGAGGAACAACAGAGCAAAGTCGTGTGAAGATTTCATGTAGTTCATGTTGCGCACGAATGACGAATAGGGTTATTGACAACCTTTATGAGGCGGACTACAGTGTGCGCACAACAAATTGTCGAATGCGGCAATCTACAGAGTCCAAAGGGAGGGTGTGACCATGCATCTGCCGGTACCATACAAGGCCGGCCTTCTAGGCCTATCTGCGCTTTTCGCGCTTGTGGCGGCACTAGCCGTCTTTCTTAATTCCGGGGGTGGCACCGCTGAAGCAGCCACTTACGCCCCGACCAGCAAGGCACGGTTCTGCAACACGCTTGCAGCCGACTTCCCGAGTTCCATCGGGCCCAACGACGCGGACCTTGCCGGCGACCCGGCCTGTGTCCAGGGTGCGATCCCGGCGAACACCGCCCGTGACTTCACGGTGACATTCTCGGTGGCCGGCGGCCACTCGAACTTCGGCTCTTCGGTGATCACCAACGCCGGCGGCACGACTTCCGCCGACGCGGCGATCCCCAACGGCGAGAAGGTCGGCGGCCTGCGTTCCGACGTCACGCTGAGCCTGTTGAACGGCGCGTGCGCGACGGCACTTGTCGCCGAGTTCGTCCTCTACGACACTGCGACGGCCGGCGTGCTGGCGGTGAACCCGGAGGGCACTGCGGACCGCTGGAACGCGGCCGGAGCGGACATCATCACGGACGCCAACCTGGACGGCATCGCGGACTCCACGTCCCCGTTCGTCGGTTCCAGCCCCAGCGTTTACCATGACCTCTTCACGCCGACAGGCGCCGCCGAGGTCGTGCCGCTGGCGCGCTACACCGGCGCGACCAGGGTCCCGTCCAACGGCGACTGGCAGTTGCTGAGCTTCTTCCAGGTCACAGCTTCCTCGCTTTCCGCGTTCAGCGACCCGGCTGATGACGCCGGGCACATCTTCGGGCGCGTCGGCGGAGCGGGCACGAGCGGCGTCGTTTCGCTCTCGATCCTCAACGACCCGACGGCGGTGCAGATCGCCATCAGCCCGATCCATGACTTCTGCGCGCCGTTGATTGTGCAGACGATGCTCCTGGGCGAGACACCCGGCGGCCAGACCCGCTACCTGACGCCAGCAGCAGCCGGCACGATGGCTATCTCGAACTACAGCTACGGCCAGCGCGACGCGGACGACGACGGCAAAGAGAACGCCTTCGACCCCTGCCCGTTCGACGCCGCCCAGGTGGACACTGACAGTGACGG
The DNA here is from genome assembly GCA_040882565.1 of Dehalococcoidia bacterium. Taxonomy (GTDB): domain Bacteria; phylum Chloroflexota; class Dehalococcoidia; order SM23-28-2; family RBG-16-64-32; genus CF-162. Next base: position 35,836 of record JBBEAZ010000010.1, on the reverse strand, counting down.
TATCCCTGACGTGTGCGACCCGACCGACGCCGTTAACACGGGCCTGGGCGACCACGACAGCGACGGGTTCCAGAACCGCCAGGACAACTGTCCGATCGTCCCCAACGGCCTGCCGAACCAACTCGACTCCGAGGTGGGCGAGGACTACGTCGACGCCGCCCTGGACGGCGGCCCGCTCGGTGACAGCATCGGCGACCAGTGCGACCCGAACCCGCTGACCAGCAACCTCGAGGGTGGGTTCGTCGAGAGCTACAACTACACCAACCCGGCGTCCGACGGCACGGTCTTCTGCATCGGCGGCGTCGACGCGGACAACGACGGTTACTGCGCGCCCCAGGACCTTAACGACGGCAGCGCTGCCGCCAAGGGCTTTGCCACCAACAATGGCATGGACGTGGAGTACAAGCTCGGCGCCACGATCGGCGACAACGTCGGCGGCAACCTCGAGATCTGGCTGGGGACGTCGCCGCTCCTGCGCTGCGCGTTCGGCGCGGGTACCTCCCCGGCATGGCCGTTCGACCTGGTCATGGGCGCCGGCCCAGGGGCAACATCGATCAACATCCAGGACGTGCTCGCAGTGAAGCCGTTCATCGGCGGCGCCTTCCCGGCGTCCCAGCGCTACGACTTCGTACCGAGCAAGACGATCAACATCCAGGACGTGCTGGCCATCAAGCCGGAAATCGGCAAGAACTGCACGCCCTAACAACTGAATACTGTGAGCCCCCGGGAGAGCGGTCTGCCGGGGACTCACCACTAACTTTGCGATAAACAACCTAATAAGCAATCCGTTCTAATTCATAAAGGGGGTGCGGCGATGAGACGCTTCACTATCGGCATTTTTCTAGTAGCAGCCTTGATGGCCCTCGCTGTAGGGTCGTTCAGTCTGCTTCGCGGCGGCGGCGATAACGCCGATGCTGCGACGGGGACACTGGAGCCGGGCGACCCCGACTCTAACGGCCCCGATACGATCTTCCAGTTTGCGGCCGACACCATAATCGCGGGCAACACGATCCCTGCCCAGGCGTCCAATGGCGCCCAGCTGCAGGGTCCGATTGACCCGTGTGTCAGCGTCGCCGGCGCGATCGGCACCATATTCTTCGTCGACTTCGTCGTCGATGAGGTGCCGCCGCCAGGATCCGGCCTTGACCCCGAGTTGTCGGGCGGCCAGTTCGACCTGGCTTATGACGGCAGCGACCTGCAGATCAACGGGATCACCATCCCTGCGGGCGCGATTGACTTCACCGACGAGACGGTATTCCCGGACAACGACGGCACGATCATCCCGTCCTGGGGTATCTTCGCCGGCGCCGTGCCCGACGGCGAGGTGGTCTTCGTACGGATCGAGTTCCAGACGCTGGTCGCGTCGGGCAGCAGCCCGTTCACGGTCTTCGGCGAGATCATGATCCCTGGTGACGGCACGGGCGTAACGCCGGTCCAGAACACTCCCGACGGCGAAGTGTTCATCGGAAGCCCTTGCCCGGTGTCGACCGACCTGTCGATCGCGACGACGGTGACGCCGAGCCCGAACAGCCAGGCTGTCAGCCAGACTGTGGGCTACACAGCCACGTCGACGGTCACGAACAACGGGCCTGAGACGGCTGCGGTCTCTTACACCGTCACGGCCAGCCTGGGCGGCGGCACAAGCGCTGCCTTCCTCGCTGACTGCACGACGAACCTGCCGCAGACGGTCGCCGGCGTAACGCCTGCGGGCGCGCCGCCGCAGAGCAGCATCACACCAGTTCCGTTCACGGTGCACTGCACGCAGCCGAGCCAGCACGACTTCCAGATCGTGACGACCGTGGCCAGGGTCGGCGGACCTGAGTCGCCGAGCGGCAACAACACCGACACGGACGCTGTGATCCTGAGCGTGACGGCAGTGGCAGACACCAAGATCGTAGCGATGACTAACAACCCGGCGACTGTCCAGTTCATCGTCGACAACAAGGTGGACACCGATGGTGACACCAGCGTTGACGAGGACCCGACCGAGCTCGGATTCCCCTGCACGCCCGGCGGCGCAGGTGACAACGACCTCGACGGCCAGTGCAACGAAGACGGTGGCCACGTCGTTCCGATAACTGTTTCGAAGACGCTACACAACAACGGTCCGCACGGCCCGGTCGCGGTTACGGACGTCCTGAACGCCCTTCAAGTCAACCCGAACGCGACGGCTTGTGGCGTTTCGATGAGCCCGTTCGGCCCCTTCCTGGCGGCGGCGCAGGCGAACCAGCAGGTCAACCTGCCGGTTAGCTCGCCGATCGTCGTTAACTACACCGTCTGGCTGCACTGCGGCCCGAGCGGCTGGGGTTACGACGACGACGGTGACTGCGTCGACAGTCCGCCCACGGACGGCCTTTGCGACTCCTTCATCGACGAGGACATCCCGGACGGGATCGACAACGACGGTGACGGGAAGACTGACGAGGACGGTCCTGTGACCCTCCCGACACTGCTCACCGAAGACTGCGCTGACGCGAAGAACATTCACGTCACGGACCCGGCCACGCAGAACAGCGTGACGGGGATTCCGGGCAGCCCGCACGACGCCTGCAAAACCGCCGGACCGACGACACTGCAGGGTGTGCACCCGTTCAACCCGAGCGGCGCGATCACGATTGACGAAGCTGCCCCCAGCACCTTCACGGCGCCTGTGGACAACGACTGCCTCGTGACGCTGCCGTGCAAGCTGCAGAGCTACTACCTGATCCCGGACGGCAACAACAACACGCCGGCGCACCACACCGCCGGTGACGCTGAGGACCAGGGTGGTTCACCGCTGGCTGGTGTGTCCTTCATTGAAGGGGCGGCCAACCCGGCAGCCTTCACGCTGACCAACGGCAACCTGATCACCGATGGTGACGTGACGACGCAGATCATCGCTAACGTGGTGCTGCGGGTGATCCCGGGCACGCCCTGTGCGACGGCCGGCACCCTCGGCTTCCAGTTGCGCGATGGCGACCTGGGCGACGCCTACGGCGACACGACTCCGGGCGACGACACGGCCAACGTGTCAGGTACCGGCCCCGAGGACGCGGCTCTCCTGAGCGCGCTGACCTGGCCGACGCACCTGGACTCGCTGACGAACCTCGTGATCGCAGGCAACCCCGGCGCCATTCTGTGGGCCCGCAACGTGGGCTTCACGGATGTTGACGGCCCCGGCGGCAACCCGCCGATCCCGATCAACGAGCTGATCTTCGACGTGTTCCCCGGCCCCGGCGCCGTGTGGGTGCACGTCAACCACATCGGCGACCCGGACTTCGACGCCGACGGTCTCTACGACGCGTCGGCCGACGGTGACGACGATGGGGACGGGATCCCTGACGCGCAGGACCCGGACCTGAACAACGACGGTGACCCGAACAGCATTGAGCTGGCACAGTGCTCGCAGCTGGAAGTGACACAGATCGCACTTGGCACATCGCAGGGCAGCCCGGCATGGGGCGACCCGGTTGGTGGCGCACAGCCCGCGATCGTTGGTGGCACAGTCCTGCGCGTGTGCAACGTGATCAGCCCGCTGCCGGTTGGCCACCTCGACGTCCAGCGCTTCACGCGTGAGGACATCGGAACGACGACGACGATCCCGAGCATCGTAGGGTGCTCCGGTGAGAACGACATGGCGGCCTCGATCTGCAAGGACGAGACGCCCGGCGACCAGCTGCCGAGCGGGCCCTGCCCAGGTGGCGCGACACCCGGCATTGACAACGACGGCGACACGTTGGTCGACGAAGACCCGACTCAGAACGGTATCGATGAGGACGGCGACGAGATCGACGGCGAGGACCCGATCGTCGACATCGTCAAGTGCTGCGAGCCACAGGGCATCACGGTCGAGTTCGATGTCGAGAACGGTTCTGTCCCCGGTGACATCGACGTTCAGTTCGGCATCGTCGGCGACGCGGATTGCGACCCGACGTGGATCGGCGCACCCGGCGACACGGTCAGCACGGCCACGCTGGGCGACGTCCAGACGAGCACAATCACGTTCACTGCGACGGGTTTCGCGGCCAATGAAGTCCGCTACTACGTCCGCAAGTACATGGTGACGTGCCCGGCTGGTTCGTTCGAATTCAACGTCTTCAACAACGTCTCCTCAGCTTCGAACCTGCCTGACCCGAACCTGAACAACAACCAGGCGGAGAACGAGCTGCAGATCATCGCCACCCAGGACGTCGACGGCGACGGCGTGAACCAGCCGGCAGACAACTGCAACTGGACGGCGAACCCCAGCCAGTTGGACACAGACGGCGACGGGATCGGCGACGCTTGCGACACCGACGACGATGACGACGACATCCCCGATGTCGACGACGACTGCGACACCCTCCCTGAGGACGTCGACGGCGTTGACGACGACGACGGCTGCCCCGACACCGACGTCAGCGTAGACGTTGACAAGGAAGAGACGTACGACGTCGACGTTTCGACCGACGTAGTGAAGACGGTCACGATCACCGTGACCAACGGCAACTACCCGGCGAACGTACAGGTGAACATCGTCGCGGTTTCGACGCTGGGCGCCTGTGAAGTCCGACTGAACGCGCAGGCCGGCGACACCTACACCGAGTTCACGACCGACGAGACAGCTCCCGCCGGCGATGACACTCTGTGGAGCCAGATTAGCCGGACGGACTTCTTCAACGCAGGTGAGACGAAGGTCTACACACGCACGTACACGATCCACTGCTTCCAGAACAGCCAGCACACGTTTGAGCTCGCAGTCGACGCTCTGCCGCTGAACCCCGTGCAGGAAGAGGATCTGGACGACAACGTGGCGAAGAACTTCCCGACGGTCACTGCTTACAAGCTTGCTGACCTGAAGAAAGTCTCCCTGGTCTTCAACAACCCACCGGCTTCGGTCAAGGTTGGCGAGAGCTTCAACCTGACGATCCTGGGGACGCTCCACAACAACGGCCCGACAACGGCAGTTGGTTACTCGGACAGCCTCAGCATCGGCGGACCGGCCGACTGCACGTGGGACAACGCTGGTGTGCCAACGCCCTTCCCGTACACCACGGGCCAGAGCGGAACCATGAACACCAGCGTGAACACGCCGATCTCAGCGACGATCACGGTCGTCTGCTCAGAGCAGAGTTTCCACGAGTTCACGAGTAACAACTCGATCAGCGTGACGACTCTGCACGTGCGTGACCACGTGACCGGCAACAACACGATCAGCACGAGCGCCAACATCATCGTGAACGCCGATGCGGACCTCAAGGTTTCCAGCGTGACGGTAAACGCGCCGGCAACTGCGAACATCAACACCGCGTTCAACGTGACCGTTGACGCGACACTCCACAACAATGGCCCAGAGAGCCCTGTCAACGCTGATGGCTCTGTGAACCTGACGGTTCCGGCGGACTGCACGAAGGTCCCGGCCGGCGCCCAGGCGATCAACAACGTCAGCCTCGTGGCATCGGTCGCTCAGACCTTTACCAAGACGTGGAGCGTCACGTGCACAGACCACAGCGACCACATCTTCACGGGCAACGCGACAGTGACCGTGGACCAGATCCACGTGATCGACCCGGTCACCGGCAACAACAGCGGCACTGGCAACGACACGACGCCGATCTTCCGCCTCATGGAGAAGACGATCTGCGATGTGTACGTCGGCCCGAGCCCTGTTCCGCCGGCGCCGGTTGGCCCCGCGACGGGCTGCCCTGCGGTTGACCCCTGGGACGGTGGTCCTGATGTAGTAGTTATCGTCGGCGCGGGTCTCACGACCACAGTCGTGTCCGATGACCTTGACTACTCCTCGGAGCCAGTAACGGTTAAGCGTACGCTGGACATGACCGGCATCGCCGGTGGCCCCCAGCTCTGCACCGTTACTCCTCCGCAGCAGATCTTCACAGAGGCGGAGCCGGCCGGTCTAAGCACTGCCGGATCAATCGCCAGCTGGCTGATCTCGCTGCCGCTACCGGTACACGACGGTGAGCCGAACTGGTGCATCGTTGAGTACACGGTGACGAAGGAAATCGATGAGCTCCACGTTGGAGACATCACACCTGGCGATCTGACTGAGACCATCCAGTTCATCGTCGCCCGCGACACGGACGGCGATGGTGTGCTCGACAACGCTGATGGCGAACTCGACAACTGCAAGCTCGTCCCGAACGAGGACCAGGAAGACACGAATGGCAACGGGACCGGCGACGCATGCGAAGACGACGTCGACGTGTTGGAGAAGTTCATCACCGTCCTCGGCCCAGCAGCGATCAACCTGTCCGACGATAACGGTCGCTACGCATGGGTCATCGGCGAGATGGGCAACATCAGCGACGACGTCCAGCAGGTGTCGATCAGCATCAGCATCACCTACAGCCCGGCACTGCCGGCCGGCTGCGAGGCGGATGTTGACCTGATCCTGCCTGGTCAGGACACGTTCCTGATGCTGGCGAACGAGCAGAAGTTCCAGGTATTCCGCGTCCGCTTCGAGTGCCACGCACCGGCCGAGCAGCAAGTGCTGACTTTGACGATCACAAAGTGCATTGAACTGCTGCCGAGCGACTCGATGGACGATGACGGTGACACCGTCGTTGACGAAGACTCGCGCGATGGAGTTGACGACGACGGCGACTCCGAGGACGGCGAAGACCCGCCGAACCCGGATGGCAACCCTGGTAACGACTGCCAGACCGACGAGCAGCAGGTGATTATCGATCAGCCATAGCCCGCTGAGCCTCGGGTAACAGGCTTAACCAAGGACGGGAGGGGGGATTGTCCCCCTCCCGTCCTTACCCGGCAAAAGGGCGGGAGGGGACAACCGGCCGCTGATGGTGCAAAGGAAACTCGCCGCAAATGCGGTGAAGTAACGGAGGAAGCCATGAGCGGAACGTACAAGAGAGGAATCCTTGGGATAGCGGGCGCGATGATCATCGCCACAATCGCTATCCTGGCGCTGCAGGGCAACGGACAGCTTGCCCACGCCAACCACACCGTGGAGTTCGGTGTAGACGTCAACTCAAGCGGCAACACCGCGACGGTGGCAGGTACGGTGGACACGTGCCGCGTCGTCAGTCTGCTGCAGACGTTCGACGTTGACATCATCATGAAGAACATCACCGGACCGGGGCTGGTGGCCTTCGAAGCGTACTTCCAGTACGACCCGGCCAAGCTCCAGATCATGAGCGGGACGATCATGTTCCAGTCGGCCCAGGCCGGAAGCAGTGTGACCAACACTTCCGAGGTCCTGCCAGACAGTGACGTGCCGGGCATCTTCCGCGTCGGCGGAGTGGAGACAGCGCAGTTCCAGGGAGACATCGGAAGCGGCGTGATGATCCGGCTCAGCGTGAAAGCACTCGCGAACGGCACCAGTTACGCGAAGGTTACGAAGATCGACAGCGACGGCGACGGCGTCGCCGACTTCGGCATCATCCTCCGTGATGCCAACGCCGACCTGATCGGCGATACAGCGGACGCAGATCCGTTCTTCGACGGCACTACCCACACCAGCGCGATCATCATCGGCACAGGCTCCTGCACGGGCGACACGGACAGTGACGGGGTGGTCAACGCGATCGATAACTGCCCCACGGTTGCCAACGCAAACCAGGCAAACTGGGACGGCGACGCGCTCGGCGACGTTTGCGACGACTCCGACGGCGACGGCCTGATGGACAGCGTGGACAATTGCAAGGCGGCCGCGAACGCGAACCAGGCGAACATGGACGGCGACGCACTGGGCGACGTCTGCGACCCGGACCAGGACGGCGACGGGGCGCCTAACACAACTGACAACTGCCTGGGGCTTTCCAACCCGACACAGGCGAACATGGACGGCGACGCATTCGGCGACGCCTGCGACACCGATATTGACGGTGACAACTACCTCAATACGGCAGAGACGTTCATGACCACGAACCCGAACATGAAGTGCCCTGCCAACACGGGCGCCAATAACGAGATCCCGGACGCTTGGCCGCCGGACTTCGACGACAACAGGACAGTCAACATCAGCGATGTCCTCTTCCTCAAGGCCCCGTTCGGCAAGAGCCAGGGTCAGACGGGCTACCTCGAGAGGGCGGACCTGAACCAGAGCCTCACCATCAACATCAGCGATGTGTTGATTCTGAAGCCGATTTTCCTGAGCACCTGCACCCCTTAGCCCCGCAGACAGCCCCACCTCCGCGGTACCCGCATACCGCGGAGGTGGGGCTGGCGGCTGCTCGCCACCCCCAGGGAATGACGCATATATGAACAACGCACACAGGGAGCACAGAATGAGGGACACCGCCCTCCGCGCCCTGGCCGTTTTGGCCGGGGTGTCGGCGCTTGTCATCCTCCTGCTTGCCGGCTCCCTCAGCGTGCCCGGTCCGACGAGTGCTGCGACGACAACCGTCGGCATCGACATCGACCCCGCTGGCAATACGGCGACGTCGCTCTCCACGCTCGAGCGCTGCCGCTCCGTAAGCCCCGGGCAACAGTTCAGCATCGATGTCTTCCTGGACGAACTCCAGGCAGGGGATGACCTGGGCGGCTTCAACTACGAAATCAACTTCGACGCTTCACGGATCTCGATCAATAGCCACGACCATTCGCTCCTGCTGAGCTCGGCACCGGGTAGCAATACGCCATTCGATCTTGGCGATTCGACGCCCGATACGACGAGCCCGCACCTTGTCGGCGTGGCCGACTTCGGCACGTCGGAGCCTGGGCCAGCGCGCGGCGTCCTTGGCCGTTACACGATAAACGTTGCGCCGGGAGCGGCGAGCGGGCTCTTCGCGCTGACGCTGACGAACGTCGCGTTGAGCGACGGCGTCGGCAACAACATCCCGGTGAACAGCGTGACGGACGGGACGTCGATGCCGCAGCATGGGCTCATCGCCGTCGGCCAGTCATGTCCGGTGGACTCCGCAGATCTAGCGATCACAAAGACTGACTCGCAGGACCCGATCGAGGCCGGAAACCCGCTTTCGTACACCGTCTCGGTCGACAACGCCGGGGTGTTTGCTGCAGCGAATACGGTGATGACAGACACCCTGCCATCGCAGGTGACGTTCGTTTCCGCCGTCCCAACCAGCGGCAGTTGCAATCACTCATCGGGAACTGTTACCTGCAACCTCGGCTCCGTCGCAGCCGGCGGCAGCCCGGACGTGACGATCAACGTCACCGTCAATACGGGCACGTCCGGGACGATCTCGAACACTGCTTCGGTCTCGACGACAACGCTGGAGCCCAACACCGGCAACAATACCGCCGTGCAGGCGACGCTTGTCGGGCAGGTCGCGGACTTGATCATCACGAAGATGGACAGCATGGACCCGGTCTCAGCGAGCGATCCACTTGAGTATGACTTGCTAGTGTTCAACGCGGGCCCCTCAAGCGCGGCCAACGTGACAGTCAGCGATACGCTGCCGTCGTCAGTTTCGTTTGACTCGGCGACCCCTTCCCAGGGGAGCTGCAACCAGTCTTCCGGCACGGTTACGTGCTCGTTGGGAACAATTGGCGCGAGTGGCAGCGCCACGATCACGATATCGACGACGGTAACGAGCGCGATCTCCGAGCTGATTACAAACACCGCCACGGTATCCTCGAGCACGCTCGAGGGTGATCCGGCGGACAACACCGAAGACGAGACAACCTTCATCCGCGGTCCGGGCGTGCTCACGGTCACAGGCGTCGACATGGACCCGACGCAGAGCGCCGCCAACACAGCGACCAGCCTCGGCAGCATTCAGGCCTGTCGCTCTCTCAGTCCCGGCACGCAATTCACCATCGATGTTTTCGTGGATGAAATACCGCCGGGCCGGGAGTTCGGTGGGTTCAATTACCAGTTGACGTTCGACCCTACGCGGGTACGTATCGTCAGCCAAGATCACAATTTCTTGCTCGCCGTCTCTCCCGGAAGTAACCTGATCGACCTTTCAGAGGGAGTACCAGACACAACTACTCCTCACACTGTAGGTGTCGCTGATTTCGGAACTGCCGAGACCGGGCCTTTGTCGGGCGTCCTCGGCCGCTACACGCTAGAGGTGTTGCCAGCGGCGGCCACGGGCTCGTTCACAATCGGCCTGGGCAGCCTGGCGCTGGCGGACGATGACGGTCAGGAGATCCCGATCGACCAGACGCGCGTCGGCACACTCGCGGTGGGTCAACCGTGCCCGCCAGACGCCGACGGCGACGGAGTGATCGACGGGAACGACAATTGTCCGGCGGCGTTCAACCCGGACCAGAGCGACGTTGACAATGACGGGGCCGGCGACCTCTGTGACCCCGACATTGACGCCGACACGATTCCCAATGGTCTCGACAACTGTTCGAGCCAGAACAACCCAGATCAAGCAGACTTCAACGCCGATGGGCAAGGCGACGCCTGCGACGACACGGACGCCGACGGCGTGCCCGACTCATCGGACAACTGCCTTTTCGTGGCTAACCCCAGCCAGCCAAATGCCGACAACGATGCGAACGGAGATGCCTGCGATTCAGATGACGACAACGACGGCGTGATCGACGCCATCGACAACTGCCGGGTCGTCCCCAACCCGGGCCAGGCCGACGCCAACGCCGACAGTCAGGGCGACGCCTGCGATGACACCGACGCTGACGGCTTCTTCGACGACGTGGATAACTGTGTGTTCGTAGCCAACCCTACGCAGGCTGACCTCGACGGTGACGACCTTGGAGACGCATGCGATTCAGACGTCGACGGCGACGGCGTCGCGAACGTCCTGGACGCTTGCCTGACGCTGCCGGAGGACATCGACGGCCAGAACGATGGCGATGGCTGCCCCGACACGGACTCAGCCTTCACAATCGACAAGACCGACCCGGCCGATGTCGGGGTGGGCGTGCAGGCGACACATACGGTGAACTTCACGGCGATCAACGGCAACTACGGCTCATCGATGACCGTCGCGCTCGCTCTGCGGACGACGCTCGGCCAGTGCGAAGCGCGCTGGACGGCCGCCGGGGGTGACTTCGTGACGGAGAACAGCATCGACACAAACGCCGACACCGTACCCGACACGCTTGTCGCCACTCTGTCGCGCAACACGTCGACCCTTGCTCCGTCCGGCCAGCAGGTTGTCAGCCGGTCATACCACATCGACTGTCCGCTTGCCGGTGCACAGACGCTCACTTACGACTTCTCGATCACGCCGGTGGTACCGGTCCTGGAGGAGCAGCCCGGCACGAATGCCAGCAGTTTCTCAGAGACTGTCGCCTTCATGGCGCGCCAGGCCGCTGACCTCCAGATCATTTCATTCGCGACACAGGACGACCTGCCTTCGGTCGCCGGCAATCAGCGCTTCATCGCGACTTCCCCGGCGATCGGCGTCGACCTTAACGAGACTCTGCACAACCAAGGACCGTTTGGGCCGATTAACGCGCTAAGCGCAGTAGTCGTCGATGACGTCGACGCTGACGGCGACACGAACGTCGACTGCGACGTCACCGCGAACACTGACAGCGCGACCGCGAGCCTGCCGGTCAGCGTGAGCCAGGCCGTGACGCATTCGTTCTCCGTGGACTGGCTCGATGCGGCGGCGCCGCCGTCGTATTGCTCGCTCGCATTCCGCCACTCGGCGAGCGTGACCACGGCCGCCGCCCGAGACCTGAACGCTGTGGCAACCCTCGCGGACGAGGTAGAGCCGGGGGTCGCGCTCATCACCAGCGGTGGCGCCAGTGCGGCATGGACCGCGGCCGATGCGAGCGCCGGCGCGAATTCGGTGGAACTGACGAACACGGGGCCCGGAGACAGCGCCCGCGCGTCCGTTCCCGTAGCAATTCCGGCCGGGGCGATCACTGATCTGCGCTTCGACTACAACCGGATCAGCGGCGGCGTCCGCCTGGACTCTTCATTCGTGACGCCGTACGCGGCGCTGGCGCTTGATTGTTCGGGCGATGGTACGGCCGACCACACACTTGTGTCCGTCGCGGCCACAGCGGGCGACGGCATCGCGGTGTCCGGTCACCCGGGCTGGTTCACACTGGATCTGGTCGGCTCGGCGTACGACGAATGGTATGTGCCCGGCGTCATCGCGGAAGGCTCCGCGTCGACCCTCAGCGCCATCCTTGGCGCATTGAACACGGCGGCGCCATCATGCAGCGGGCAGGACCTCGTTGTGGCGGCGCAGGCAGTCCACGGCGGCCTCACCGACGTCACAGGCGGGACAACGAGAGTGGACCGCTTGCAGGTGGCCGGCGCCGAGATTGGCACGCTTACCCTCGACCTGGTCCTCGATACCGACCTTGACGGGATCGCGGACAACTATCAGGGGATCGCCGACAACTGCCCGACGGTTGCGAACAGCGGCCAGGAGGACCTCGACAACGACGGCCTCGGCAACGCCTGCGACGCCGACACCGACGGCGACACGGTCCCCGACGCGACGGACAATTGCCCGCTGGCGCCGAACACAGGGCAGGCTGACTTTGACTTCGACAGCATCGGCGATGCCTGCGACGACTCGGACTCTGACAACGTCTTCGATGACGCGGACAACTGCCGCACGACCCCGAACACGAACCAGACGAACACCGACGGTGACGCGTTCGGCGACGCCTGCGATACGGACGACGACAATGACACGATCCTAGACGGTAGCGACGACTGCACGCTGGTGGCCGAGGACTTCGACCTGGTGAGCGATACCGACGGCTGCCCGGACAGCGACCTCTCGGTCACGGTGGTCAAGCAGGACCCGGTGAACGTAGACGTCGGCGTGCAAAACGGTTATACCGTCGACCTGACGATAGACAACGGGAACTACGCGACCGATGCCAGCGCGGTGTTTGTGGCTCGCTCAACGCAAGCCGCTTGCCAGGCCCACTGGAATCCCCAGGGCGGTGACTCGCTAGTCGAGACGACCGTGGACACTAACGCCGACACCGTCCCGGACACGCTTGTCAGCACGCTTACAGCCGCCGTGAGCGGCCTGCCGGCAGGCGGTCAGGTAGTCGCCTCCCGCCCTTACAGCCTTGTTTGCACACAGCACGGTGCGCAGACGGTCCAATTGGACATTTCCGCGTCGCCGGTAGCGCCTGTCGTGGAGGAAAACGCAGCGAACAACACGTTCACCGCGAGCGTCGGGTTCTCGTCCTACCAGATCGCGGACGTCCGTGTAGTGTCCTGGACAGCGCCCGACGGCCTCGCCTCGAAGGCAGGCACGCAGGTGCTGGCCGCGCCCTCGGTGCCGAAGGCGTTCAACCTGACGCAGGTCCTGCGCAACGACGGGCCGTATGGCCCGGTCACTCTCTCTTCGCCCTTCACGGTCGCGGACGCCGATGCCGACGGAAATACCACCATCGACTGCGACGTCACACCGAATGCCGGCTCCTCGTCGCCGGCGCTCGCCGTCGGCGTCAACTCGAGTTCTGACCAGGGGGTCTCCGTCACGTGGCTGGATAACCCTGCGCCGCCATACTTCTGCACGCTCACATTCGCCAAGACCATCTCGATCAGCACGGCGTTCGTCCGTGACCCGACGGCAGCCAATGACTCGGCGACGCTGGTAGTCGACATCGTCCGCGACAGCGACGCCGACGGCGTGCCGGACAACTATCAGTCACTGACGGACAATTGCCCCGTGGACGCTAACCCAACGCAGGCAAACGTGGACGGCGATGCTCTTGGCGACGCCTGCGACCCCGACATCGACAATGACGGGATCCTCAACGGCGCCGACAACTGCCCGAGCAACGCGAACGCCGGTCAGCAGAACCTTGACGGCGACACGCTCGGTGACGCCTGCGACCCCGACCTCGAGAACGACACCGTGCCGAACACGATCGACAACTGCCCGACCGTGGTTAACCCCGGACAGGCGGACATCAACGGAAACGGCATCGGCGACCACTGCGACGACATCGACGGCGACGGCATCTACGACGCGTTCGACAACTGCGTCGCCGTGGCCAACGCATCGCAGTCGAACATCGACGGCGACGCGCTGGGCGACGCCTGCGACTCAGACCGCGACGGCGACGGCAAGCCCAACGCTGTCGACAACTGTCCCAACAACGCGAACCCGAGCCAGGCTGATCAGGACGGGGACGGACTGGGCGACGCCTGCGACCCGGATATCGACGGCGATGGTGTGACCAACGGCAGCGATGGCTGTCCGACGGTGCTGGAGGATGTGGACGGCGCCGGTGACGGCGACGGTTGCCCGGACACCAACGCAGTGCTGGCCGTCACGAAGGACAACAACCCGTTCATGGACATCGCTCAGCCGACTACCTTCCCGGTCGATACCGTCGTCACGAACGGCAACTACGTCGCGACGCTGACGCTAACGATGACCCTGGTGTCGCAGTCAGAGACCTGCGAGGCGCATTGGAACAGCCAGGCCGGCGACACGCTCAACGAAGGCTACGTGGACACCAACGCTGACACGGTGAATGACCAACTCACGAGCACGCTGAGCCGCACCTTTACCAGCATGGCGACATCGGCGACGCAGGCCGTGAACCGCACTTACACGGCGCTGTGCAACGACGTTGGGCCCCAGACGGTGCAGTTCGACGCGGTCCTGGCGACTCAAGCCCCGGTCGTCGAGGAGTCGCCGGCGGACAACAGCGACCCGACGGACGTCGTCTTGCAGGTGCAGTTCCAGGGCGCAGACATGTGGTATCCGTCGATCGTGGCGCCGGACGACCTGCCGTCGATCGCCGGCAACCAGCTGGTCTTGACCTCGCCCGCCACGCGCGCTTTCGGCATCAACGACACCGTGCGGAACAACGGCCCGCACGGCGACGCCGAAGTCTCGAACACCTACACCACCTCAGACGTGGACGCCGACGGCGACACAGTGATCGACTGCACGATTACCCCGGCCACCGGCGGCAGCAGCGACATCCTCGACGTCGGCGAAGAGTACTCCTCCGTGTTCGGGTATGGCGCGAATTGGATCGGCGCCAGCACCGCGGGCTACTGCCGCGTGACGATCGCCAAGTCACTCGAGGTCGTGACCACAATCATCCGCGACCCGCAACTGGGCAATAACAACGTTGCCGTGGTGATCGACCTCGTTTCGGACCGAGACGCAGACGGCGTGTTCGACAACTACAACGGCGTGCAGGACAACTGCGCGACTGTAACCAACTCCACTCAGGCGAACATGGACGGCGACGCCTTCGGGGATGTTTGCGACAGCGACATTGACGGTGACGCGCTGGCGAACACCTCGGACAACTGCCCGCTGGCCGCCAACGCATCGCAGGCAGATTTCAACACAAATGGCATCGGCGACCGCTGCGAGGACTCCGACGGCGATGCGTTCCTAGACTGGGTCGAGTTCGCGATTGGCACCAGCCCGACGGCGGACTGCGGCGTCGCTGCGTGGCCGCCAGATAGTAACGACTCCGGCAACGTGAACATCCAGGACGTGGTCGGGTTGAGGCCCCACTTCGGAGCGCAGACGGGCGACGGCAACTTCAACGTGCGCGTCGACCTGGTCCCGGACGGAGAAATCAGCATTCTAGATGTGTTGGCGATCAAGCCGTCGTTCGGCGACACCTGTTCGTGAGGCGAAATGAACTCAACCTTACGTTTCTGCGAATTTGCGCGAAATCCGAAATTCAAGTACCAATAGCGCCGAATCTGCTTGTAAAATATCGGAATTGGTGTTACTAAACCATCAAGTCTGAACATAGTTTTCGGGGGGTGCGCAATGCGACAACCAGTCCGCTTTTTGTTTCCCGTGGCGGCGGCGGTATTTCTGGGTGTTTTACTGGCGGTTTTGTATGCCGGCGATACGCCTTCGGCCCTGGCTGCCGGACCGGCCGATGTGAAGCTGGTCAGCCAGGTCATCGGCACGCCCGGCGGAGGTTGCGTCAATCCGGCGCCAACGTCGATTCCGATCAACACGAACGTCACGATCTGTACACGCATCACCTTCCACAACAATGGGCCCACTACGCCGGTTGACGTTTCGATTAGCCGGACCGCGCAATTCATTCCGCAGGGCGGCCAACCTGCCAACGAATGCACGATTACGCCGGCGAGCGGATTGCTTACATTCAACAATGTGAACGCCTCCGTGACGATGACGCGGGACGAAAACTACGTAATCAACTGCAACAAGCCATCTAGCCATAAGTTCCGGATCACCAACACGCTGAGCGTTGGCCCTGCCGGGAATACCGACCCCAACACGGCGAACAACAGCGCAACAACCGACCTCGATGTCGGCGTGACGGCGGAGGCGGATTTTTCGATCGTCTCGCAGGAGCTACGTGACGCAGATTGTGTCAGCCCCGCACCGACCGCGATTATCGCCAACACGAATACGGTTTTCTGCATCGTCAAGACCGTCCACAACAACGGCCCCTACGGCCCGACCGCCGCGGACATCTTTTTCGAGAGCCAGGCTGGGGCCGGCTGCACGATCGTGCCGTTCGTCGACTCTAACGGCGCCCAGTTGCAAGTTTCGGTGAACTACACACTGTCAGAGTTCTACACCGTGAACTGCACGCAGGCTTCGTTCCACAGCTTCACGATCGAGAACTTCATGGAGCCCACCGACCCGCACGTCACCGACCCGAACGGGGTCTCCTACATGGCGACGACCCACACGGTGGCGGTGATCGGGCAGGCGGACATCAAGATCACATCCCAGACGGCCACTGCGCCCCCGTCGGCGCAGCCCAATCAGCCGTTCACGGTGACCGTTAACAAGACGATTCACAACAACGGCCCCTACGGCCCGGTGCCCATTAACATCTCGGCCGTAGTGTCGGCGCCCGCGGACTGCACCGTCGTGCCCGACGCCGGCAACCCGGCATCAGCGACCCTGGCCGTGTCGGTGGCGCAGAACGTGACTGAGAACTTCACAGTGACGTGCAGCGACCCATCGAACCATCAGATCAGCATAACCAACTGCCTGAGCACCAACGAGCCGCACGCCAACGACCCAACACCGGGCAACGACTGCCAGACGTCGAGCGTGAACGTGCCAATCAGCATCAACGCTGACCTCAAGATCACAGCCCAGACGCTGACGGGGCCGCCCTCAGCGACGGCCGGCCAGCCGTTCAACCTCACGGTGGCCAAGACAGTGCACAACAACGGGCCTTACAGCCCGGCTCCGGGGGAGGTCGTCGCAACCGTTACCGCCCCTGCCGACTGCACAGTCACTCCCGATCCCGGCAACCCCTCAAGCGTGAGCCTGCCCGCTTCGGCCGCGACGCCATTGAACGAGACTTTCAGCGTCACCTGCACCGGCGCATCGTTCCACGAGTTCACCATCGAGAATTGCCTCAATCCTTCCAACGTCCACGTGATCGACAACGACCTCAGCAATAACTGCGAAACAGACACTGTGACCTTGCCCGTATTTGGCCAGGCGGACGTCAAGATCACTGCCCAGGAGGTCGTCGACCCGCCGCCGCCACCGATCGACCGCGTGGCGATTGACATGGACATCAACAACGACATCACGAACCTCCCGAAGGTCATCGGCACAACCGAGGCCTGCGGCGAAGTGGCCGTTGGCGGAACGATTGACGTCGACGTCATCGTCGACGCGGTGCCCCCGTTCGTGTCAGGCAGCCCTGGCAACGGTGGCATCGCCGGCTACGACTTCAACTTCGATTACAACCCCGCCCGCACGAAAGTCGTCAGCTATAACCCCGTGATGTTGCTCGGGGCCAACGGCGGCACGATCCCGATTGACTTCAGTGAAACCGTCCCGGACACGGATGGATCGTTCCACCTTGCCTTCGGTGACTTCGGCAACCAGCCACCCGAGTCCGGCGTCGGTGTCGTCGTCAGGATCACGCTCGAGGGCGTATCAGCAGGGAACAGTAACCTGACGATGTCCAGCCTCCTCCTTGTGGACGGCGGCAACAACGGCTACACGGTCAACAACAACGACGGCGCGGAACTCCGGGTCGCCGGCACTTGCCCGCCGCCGATAACGCCGTCGCCGACGCCCTCCCCTTCGCCAAGCCCAAGCCCGACGCAGGATCCCGGCGACCCGCCGGACCTGATCTTCGACGTTGGCGAAGAGTTCGGCCTCAAGCTGATCAAGACGATGCACAACAACGGTCCGTTCGGGCCGACCGACGTTAGCATCACGTCGACGTACACCGCGCCGCCGGACTGCACCGTGATGGTGTCGCCGCTGAACCCAACCAGCGCAACGCTGCCGGTCTCAACGTCAGTGGTGATAACGGAGACTTTCCAGACGAGCTGCAGCCAGCCATCGGAGCACACCTTCACGTTCACGAACTGCATCGCGACCACGGATCCGCATGTCACGGACCCGGTCCTGACCAACAACTGCCGAGATTCGGAGATAACCGTCGTGATCGTGGCTCAGGCAGACCTCAAAGTCGTATCGCAGAGTGCTACTGCGCCGGCATCAGCGCCGATCGGGCAGCCGTTCACAGTGACCGTCGACAAGACTGTCCACAATAACGGTCCGCTGTCACCAGCGCTGGCGGCGGTCAACGCGAACGTCTCCGCACCGGCGGACTGCGTCGTCGTCGCGAACCCCTCTAACCCATCCTCGGTCTCGCTGGAATCGTCCATTGCTCAGAACCTCAGCGAGGAGTTCACGGTCACGTGCAGCGATCCTTCGTTCCACGACATCACGATCACGAACTGCCTGGCGACAACCGACGAGCACATGATTGATCCGGACGACAGCAACAACTGCAAGACGACCACCAAGACCGTCGCCATCACCACGACGACGGACCTGAAGGTGACGGCCCAGTCGTTCAAGGCCGCTGATTGCACGTCGCCGCCGCCGACCGTACTGCCGCCGAACACCAACATGAATGTTTGCCTGGTAACGACGGTGCACAACAACGGCCCCTACACGCCGGTTGACGCGACCGCGACGATCACCGCGACGGCGCCGCCCGGCTGCACAGCGGCGCCTTCGCCCGTCAACGTGGCGGTGAACGGGATGCAGGCCTCGGTTGCACAGACGTTCAACCAGGTGTTCACACTGAACTGCACCACGGGCGGGATGCACAACTTCCAGTTCCAGACCGACCTCCACCCCAACAACACCCACATCGTCGACCCCAGCCTGCCAAACAACCAGCCCGTGATAACGCTGCCGCTCGTGAGTGACGAGGCTGACCCGAAGATCACCTCGGTGGTGGTCAACTGCCCGCCCACGGCGACGACCGGCACACCCTTCAACTGCCAGGTCGACGTCACAGTCCACAACAACGGGCCGTCCTCGCCGGTGAGCGTCGACGTCGTGACCGAGCTGATCCCGCCGTTCGACTGCACGCTCGCTCCTCCGGGTACGCAGACTCAGTCGCGCAACCTGGTCGCGAGCACCAGCCAGGTCATCTCGTACACATGGCAGGCCACATGCGCAGAACACAGCTTCCACATGTTCACGGCGAACTCTGACCTCACGATGACCTCACCCGGCGTTGTTGAAACCAACCCGAACAACAACGATGGGACCGGCCAGGATACGACAACCGTCACCGCGGGCGTTGACGTAAAGGTCACTGCCGTCGCAGGCATCGCGCCGGCGTCAGTACCGGCCAACACGCCATTCAATGTGCAAGTCGATGTATCCATTCACAACAACGGCCCGGTTTCGCCGGTCAAGATCGAAGGTGGCGCGGGAATCGCGGTGCCAGGCGATTGCACCATCGCGCCCGCAAACTTCCAGTTGTTCAACGTAATGACGCTGGCAGCCAGCACGACAATCATCGTCTCCGAGACTTTCGTTGTTAGCTGCTCGCTACCCGGCGCTCACCAGATAGTGGTTTGCGGGCGCGCGGGACCGAACACACTGCACGTTGCGGAAGTGAGCACGTACAACAACTTTAAGAGCACGCCGATCAACGTCGACGTGGACGGCGACACGCCGCCGCGAGTGCCCACGGTCGGTTGCTCGATTCTTGGCGACCCACCTGAAGTCTGCGGCGACGGTATCGACAACGACGGCGACACTGAGGTGGACGAAGAGCCGGACGCCGACCTCGATGGCCTCAGCGACTGCGTCGACACTGACGACGATGGAGACACTTTCACGGATGCTATTGAGGCTTTCGTCGGCACCGATCCGCTGAACGACTGTGCGCGTGGCCCGTTCGATTCAGCCTGGCCACCGGACTTCAATAACACCCGTTCCATCAACATATCAGACGTCCTGAGCCTGAAGCCGCTGTTCGGGTCAATCGACGGCGACGGTGTATACCAGACGAGGAAAGACCTCACGGGGGACGACAGGATCAACATCTCTGATGTGCTGTTGCTCAAGCCGTACTTCGGTTCATCCTGCACCTAGCGACCTAGAGCCGGCACCAGGCCAAGGCCCGGAGGGAATTCCTTCCGGGCCTTGTGATTTCTGGTTGACCGACGGGTTGGTCAGGGCGGTTAAAATCGGGTTAATACGGGCGAACTACAGATTTCTTTCGTTGATTCGCCAAGATTTGAGGTGTTAACTAGTTATTAGTTACAAAATCCGCAGGGCTGAAGGGGAGGGCGCGGGTGATGAGAAACGACTGCTCTATTGAATTATTGCGAGCGGGCTGGGGACGCCCGCTCGTTCGTCATAGCGGCTGACGTCCAGAGATCCATATCTCGGACCCTAGAGGTTGAGCGTGCACCGCACGCCTGGACTCCGTCTACTCAGCTACGCGTTTATCGCCGCCGGCGTCGTGGCCATCTCGTGCCTATCGCTGGTGGGCCTGCTCCGTGGGTTCGCCGCGTCCCCCGCGGGATCGATCGCTCTTGTTGCCATTGACGCCAATCCAGCTGCCTCCCCGGCGAACACCGCTAACTCGCTCGGCTCGACCGACTCATGCCGCGCGATCAGCAATGGCGCTACTGTGACGGTGGACGTCATCGTGAACGCTGTGCCACCCTTCTCCAGCGGCGGAGGCGGTTCCGGCGGTGTGATTGGATTCGGGTACACCTTCACCTACGACAGCACGCGTTTGAGGTTGACGGGGATCGACAATATCGAGCTCCTGGGGCTCAACGGCGTTACGCAACCGGTCGACCTGTCCGATGACACACCCGACGAAGACGGCACTTTCATCGTTGGCTTCGCCGACTTCTCGTCCTCGGCGCCTGAATCGGGACCTGGCGTGCTTTCCCGGATTACACTCGAAGCGATCGGCTCCGGCGACGCCGATCTTTCGCTCAGCCAACTTAACGTCAACGACGCCGGGAACAACGAATACACCATCAACCAGGTGAACGGCGGGAGGCTCGCGATCGGCACCACCTGCCCCGCCACACCCACTCCTACTGCCAGCCCCACACCGACGGCGACGGCGTCCCCTTCCCCCTCACCGACGCCGTCGCCGTCACCCAGTCCGACAGCTCCACCTACCCCCACGCCCACGCCAACACCTACGCCGTCACCATCGCCAACGTTAGGCCCAACGGCCTCGCCCTCGCCGTCACCATCAGCAAGCCCAACACCCTCGAGTACCCCGGTTCCGCTACCAGACCAGAACAACACAGCGATTGTTATGTCGACCGACCCAGTGCTGGGCGACGGCCTGCCTGCCAACGACGCAGTGCATACTGGTGTGGCCTATCACAGCTCCGTGGCCCTCACTGTGACTAACGGATCCCTCGGAGCGAGCCTCAGTGTCACCATGACGTCTGTGCTCGCCGGTCCAACTTCCCCCCCTCAATGCGAATTTGAGTGGGATAACGGCTATCATATCTACCTGGGCAACACATCGAACTCTACGGTTAGCTTCAACACCTTCCACATGAACGCCGGCCAGGTAAAGCAATTCAACGCACCCTACACGCTCCTCTGCAACGGGAACGTGAGCCTGACCGGTGGACTCGCTTTGACGGCGTCCGTCAACGCCGGCGGCTACACAGACCCGGCCCCCCTGAACAACACGGCGTCAGACGTTGTAGGGATATTCTCACATTCAGACTGGGACACCGACACCCTGGTCACCCCGGGCGACAACTGCCCGGCAACCGCGAACCCGGACCAGTCAGACGCCGACGCTGATGGTATCGGCAACGCATGCGATCCGGACCAGGACGGCGACGGCGTAACCAACGGCACGGACGCCTGTCCAACGGTCCCCGAAGATCAGGATGGCAAACAAGACGTGGACGGATGCCCGGACTCCGACGTCCTCGCGATCGTCCTCACCAACCCTACTATTGAGGCGGATCCGGGTGAACTCGTCCACGGAGTCATGACGTTCACCGTCCGAAACGGCAACTACCCCGCGTACATCCTCTCCCACATCATCACCGTGTCGGGCATTCCGGAGTGCACGGTAACCCTGAGTCCCCAGAGCGGCGACGTCTACGTGAGTTTTAGCACCGACGAAAACCGTGACGGCGCTGCGGATACTTTCTTCACGCAGATCGAACGGACAGACTTCGCAGCCCCGAACCAACAGTTCACTTTCACGCGATCATTCACGGTGATCTGCCTGCACCCATGCGACCACAGTTTCGAGATTGCAGTGGACGCACTCCCTCTCTCGCCCGTGCAGGAGGAGGACCTGGATGACAACATCGCCAAGAAGTTCCCGATCGTGATCCCGTGCGCGACGCCCAGTCCAACGCCGACAACTTCCACCACCGCAACCGCCACTACCACCGCAACCGCCACTACCACCGCAACCGCCACTACCACCGCAACCGCCAC
>JBBEAZ010000010.1:0-13165 GCA_040882565.1 Dehalococcoidia bacterium | reverse complement strand
CTACCACCGCAACCGCCACTACCACCGCAACCGCCACTACCACCGCAACCGCCACTACCACCGCAACCGCCACCGCGACGGCAACGGCCACCGCCACGCCAACCGCTAGCGCCACGAGCACGACGACTCAGACTGCCACGGCCTCACCCACGGCGACTCAGACGACTGCGACACCGTCAGGCACGAACACAGCGACGCCAACAGGAACCGCGACCGCGAGTCCGTCCCCAACGCCGACACAATCGCCATCCGGCAGCCCCACGGTGACTCAGAGCGCCACGCCTACGGCGACCGCGGCGCTCACACCGTCGGTCACCGCCTCCACCACGGTGCAGCCGTCAGGCACGGCGACGACGACTGCCACCCATGGGGCGACGGGCAGTCCGACGGTCACCGTGACGCCCACTGCGACAGCGACGGCCACGGCCACGCCAACGCCTTCTCAGGGCGGCAGCGGCACGGTCACGACTACGCCCACACTTACGCCAACTGCATCGCCGTCCCCGGTAGGCTCGTTGACCGCGTCACCCACCACGAGCCAGAGCGCCAGCAACACGCCGACGGCGTCCGCGACCGCGAGCCAGAGCGCCAGCAACACGCCGACGGCGTCCGCGACCGCGAGCCAGGGCGCCAGCAACACGCCGACGGCGTCCGCGACCGCAACTGCGAACACGGCCACGCCATCGCCTACCAGCCCGGCGGGAAGCGGCACGCCCTCGGCGACGGCGCTACCCGCAACAGCGACGCCGCGCGGCAGCATACCGTTCCCGCAGACGGGCGGCCCTCCGGACCCGGGCGGGACAGCGGTGTCCCTTGTGCCACTTTTCGCCGGTTTCGGACTGCTCCTGGCTGCAGGAGCCGCGTTCGCCACTGCAAGGCCGCGCGGCAGGCAAGGGGAACTGTAAGCCATGCATTCCCCGCAGACGGAGGCGCGCACAATGTTGCTGGCTGTCGCTGCCTCCACCGTCCTGGCGCTGGCCGCATCGATGTTCTTCGCGCCTGCGGAGGCGCAGACGGGACCGTCGTTGGCCTTTGACGCGGGCGGTTCGGAAGAGTGCGTTTCGGTGGACGAGGGCGACGAGATCGAGGTCTCGCTGCTGATCAGCGGCGCACAAAGCCTTCAGTCCTGGGAAGCGACGATCACTTACGACCGAGACGTCCTGGAGATCACTCAGCACAATACCGCGTTGTTCCTTGCGGGCGACCCCAACAGCAGCCTGATCGACGCCTCGGAGCCGCTACCGGACGTGAACGGGCGGCATCTGCTCAGCACCGGCGACCTCCGCAGCACCGCGTCCGAAAGCGGCAACGGCGTCCTGGGAACGATCACCTTCCGCGCGCTCGGCGCCGGCGTTTCGGTGATCGACGTGCCCCAACGCGACCTCAACGGCGACGGCCGGGTGGACGAAGGCGCGGCCCTGACAACGCAGGGAGGCGTACACGTCAATGACGTAAACTTCGACGGTTTCTTCGACGGGCCGGTCCAGAGCGCCGTGGTCGCCGTCGAGGCAAGCTGCGCGGCCGTGACGCCGAAGCCTACCGACCCGCCGACGCCGGCGCCCAATTTCACCACAGCGCCGGGGGGCTCGCCGGGTGACCCTAACGGCACCGGAGGCAGCAGCGACGGCGATACTCCTGCGCCGGGCGAAAGCGCAGAGCCAGGCGAGAGTCCAGGACCTGGCGACGGTTCCAGCACACCTGTCCAGTCCGGGGTCGCGACCGATGGACCGGGCGGTCCCACAAACGGCCCGGCCAACCAGAACGGTACGGATGACGGCGGGAGCTCGTTCCCGGCCTGGCTGGTGGTGGCGCTTATCGGTGCGGCGCTCGCAGCAGGCAGTGGCGCGGTGCTGATAGCGATGCGGCGCTCCTCCAGGGGCAGCGCCTTCTAGGAGAATGCCCCGCGAAATCAATGATACGACTAATTCTTCAACCTATGTGAGAGTGCGTGTTGCATGGCCGCAACCCTTTGTGATACTTATATCCAGAAATCGCCCAAACGCACCCAAAGATACGTCCCCATCCCAAGGAGGCACTTAGATGAGAATTGCCGGAACCGGAATACTTGCCGGTCTCGCTCTGGCAACAATGGCCGCGCTGACGATCCTCTTGCTGCTCAGCGCGATCGACACAACTGACGCCGCCACAGGCACGCACGACGGCAGCCCCGGCTCCATCGCGTCCTGGTCTGTCGACACTGATCCGACGGGCAACACCGTGCCGCTGGAGGCTTCTGGCCAACTACAGGGGACGATCAACGCCTGCAAGGTCGTCACGAATGGCTCCACCTTTGACGTTGACTTCATCCTTGATGAAATCAACCCGGCAGACAAGACCTCCGGCGGTGAGTTCAACCTGACTTACAACGGAAGCATTCTTCAGGTTAACGCGATCCTTTTGCCTCCCACCGCCGCCGACTTCACGAACATTGGCGACGATCCGTTCTACACCCTGCCGGACAGCAGCGGTCAGATAGAGCCAGCCTACGGCCTGTTCGGCGCTGTTCCCGATGGTGAACTCAACTTCATCAGAATCACCTTCCAGGCGATCGGCGCTGGCTCCAGCGCCCTGGACATTTCCGACGGCATCATCGTGCCCGACCCAGACCCACCACCTCCCGACATCGTCCCGATAGGCAGCATGGTCGACGGCTCGATCGCCGTTGGTGGGGCGTGCGGCACCGTGACCACGCCGCCGACGACCGCCACCCCGACCCCGACGTCGTGCGAGCCCAACTGTCCCAGTGTCACACCGACGCCCACACCGAGCCCGACGGCCACGCCAACGCCTTCGGGCCCGACTCCAACACAATGCGTAGAGTGCACGCCGAGCCCTACGCCGACGCCTTCTCCGACGCTACCGCCAGGCAACGAAGTCATCTGGGGCGACAACAACTGCTCGAATGAGCCGCCCGACCCGGTAGACTCGTTGCTCACGTTGCGCTTTGACGCCGGTCTTCCCGCCAACACGGGCGACTGCCCGGAGATGGGCGACGTCGTCGAGGTTGCCAGCGCCTCACCCCACCCCTGGGGTGACGTCGACTGCTCGGGCGACCCGCCTGACCCGGTGGACTCGCTCAAGCTGCTGCGCTTCGACGCCGGCCTTACGGTGACCCAGCCGGCCGACTGTCCGGAGATCGGCGACACGGTCACGATCGTAGTAAGTTAAGGCAAGAGACATTGGATCTCGCGGCGGCGGTGTCTGAACGGCACCGCCGCCGTCCTGCCTGACGAATTTATGACTGCCAACCTCGCGTTCCGCCTCGCGCTCCCTGCTCTCGGTACCTTGCTGCTCGCCGTCCTGGTCATGTCCGCGCGGGCTCAGTCGCCGGCCGGCTCAGTGGAACTGCTGGCAGTAGACACGGACACGGCAGGCAACACGCCGACATCGGTCGGCAACGTCGAAGTCTGTTCGGCGATCGACGTTGGCGAGGAGAGAACGATCGACGTCGTGGTCAAGGGCATACCAGAGTTACTCGAGGGCAACCCTAACACCGGGACGCTGGCAGGGATCCAGTTCACGCTGCTCTTCGACGAACGCTACCTGCACGTCACCGCGGTCGATTTCGACGGTCAGCTACTCGGAACGGATCCCCAGAGCAACGTCGTCGACCTTGGCGACACGCCGCCCAGCGAGGACGGCACGATACGCGTCGCCGTCGCCGACTTCGGGTCGGACGCCGAGGAGTCGGGCGACGGCGTTCTCGCTCGATTTACGGTGCGCGGTGTCGGCGCGGGCACCAGCGATCTCGTCTTCGTCGAGCAGACGGTGCTTCCCGACGTTGCCAATAACGCCTACGCGATCGACACCGTGCAGAACGCGCTCCTGGCCGTCGGCGTGGAATGCGACGAGAACGCCACGCCACCGCCGACGCTGCCGCCCACCAACACCCCCGGGCCAACAACCGGCGACGGCGACGGCGAGGACACGCCGGCGCCGGGCGAGACGGACGGCGGGCAGTCGCCCGGTCAAACCGGCGGGACGTCAGGAACAGGGAGCCCGGGCGCGTCGGACGGCCCCGACAGCACCCCGGGTGATGGCACCGACGAAGAAGGCGACGACGGGACCAGCTGGGCACTGCCGGTGGCGATTGCCGTCGTGGCGATCCTCGTGTTGGCGGCCGGCGGCGTCTATTTCTTCCTCAGGCGACAGGAGACGCCACCCCTGTGATGGGCTCCATCGCGCGGCTTTGCCTGTTCCTCCTCGCTGGGTCGGCGGTGTTACTGACGACCGGCGTGGCGGCTGCTGACGGTCCGGAGATCGGCATCGACGCCGTGACCGAAGGGAATAGCGCCACCGAGATCGGCCAGATCGACAGCTGCATCGAGGTCGCGAACGGCGCCGAGGTGACGGTCGACATGTATGTCAAGGACGTGGACGACGCCCTGGCGTTGGACGCTTTCCTGCGCTATGACCCGGCGATCGTCGAGGTGACGGGCCGCGACGCCGATGAGTTTCTCGGGAATCCCGATGACAGCAACGTTCTGGACCTTTCCGAGCAGACACCCGACGGCGACGGCCGCTTCGTGCTGAGCGCGGCGAACGCCAGCGACTCGTCGCGGGGAGCGAGCGGTTCCGGAGTGCTTGCGCGGATCACGTTCAACGCCGTGGGAACGGGCATCACGGAACTCGACCTGCGCGCTGAGGACGTTAACGGCGACGGTGAGGTGGACCGGGGGACGATCCTCCGCGACGCCAATGCAGACCTGATTGAGAGCGACAGCGACGGCTACTTCGGCGGCACCATCCGCAACGCTGCGATCGCGGTCGACGCGGATTGCGCCGACGCGGTCATCGCCGTATCCGCCGCTGAAGACGACGGCGGCTCGTCGGTGATCTGGGTAATCGTTGCGGCGGCAGCTGTGGTCCTGCTCATGGTGGGCGCGGGTGCGCTGGTAGTGCGGCGGCGGCGAGCTGCGGCCCCCACTGGCCTCGATTCCTGAACCTGCTTTAACCGTCCTCTAACCATCGGCGCACGGGCCGGTGCTAACATCGCCCTGTTCGCAACGCATCGCGGCGCTTGCGACACCACTATTTGATGGACCACGCCAGAACCGGCCCGCACGCGGCTGCCCACCTCTTCGTCATCGCGCTGATTGCCGCCGGCGCTCTAAGCACGATCCCGCATGGCGATGCTTCGGCGCAGAGCGGCCCTGCGCTGCGGATCGATCCCGACCCCACGGGCAACAGGCGCGATTCTCCTGGCGAGCTGAACGAGTGCCGCGCAGTCGGCGTCGGCGAAGAGTTCAAGGTGGACTTGATCATCGAAGACGCCGAAGCGTTGGTGGCGTTCCAGATCCCGATCGACTTCAACGGCGCCCTCCTCAAGATTACCGACCGCGAGATCCAGACCATGTTCCTCGCCGCGAACGAGGGCAGCAACGTGATTGACCTCTCGAGCCGCTTGCCCTCGCCGCCGCCGTATACGGTAAGCGGCGTCGAAATAGGCGATCCCGGCACGGCGGACAGCGGATCGGGCGTCCTCGCGAGACTGACGCTCCGGGCGGAGAGCGCCGGCACGGCCACGCTGGAATTCGCCCGCCGTGATTTCAACGCCGACGGAGGGTTCGACCTGGGCCCGTATCTGAAGAACGAGGATGCGGAAGCGATCGGCGACGAAGATGACGACACGTACTTCGACGGGGAGATGAGCGGCGCGCGGATCGAAATCGGGGGGGAGTGTCCGGACGAAGTAGCAACGCCCGAGGATAGCTCCTCAAGTGCGAACTGGTTGATAGTGGCGCTGGGCGGCGCGGGCGTCCTCGTAGCGGTGGCGCTGACTGTCATACTGTTGATATCTCGCAAAAGCACCAAATCGGCTTGAGGTTTGCTACAATTTGGCGCGATGAATACGAGGTCTTAACCTTGACACCCCTATATACCGACATTATTATCGCGCTTGAGCCATACGAGGGCTTCAACGAGAAGCACTAAGGGAGAGAGCATCCATGATTGCAGTAAGGTTTCTTAACGCACGCCTGCTGATCGCACTGCTGGCGATGGCCGGCATTGCGTTGGCTGCCGTTTTCGCGGTATCCATGCGCACAGAGGCGGCGACTTTCGCCC
The DNA here is from genome assembly GCA_040882565.1 of Dehalococcoidia bacterium. Taxonomy (GTDB): domain Bacteria; phylum Chloroflexota; class Dehalococcoidia; order SM23-28-2; family RBG-16-64-32; genus CF-162. The sequence continues at coordinate 7,099 of JBBEAZ010000010.1, read as the reverse complement.
CGTTCGGGACGGCCTGTCTCGACGACGAGGGGACTGTCGACCCGGACCCGTTCACGGCAGGCAGCCCGGGCGAGTGTGATGGAGACAACGCCCCGGGCGCCAATTCTTCGATCACAACGACGTTTGGTGTGGGGCCCACCGACTCGAACTTCGGCGCCGTCGTCGCGTTCACACCTCCGGAATGGGGCGTGGCGAAGGACGCGGACGTCGAAGACGGGACGTTGGTCGCGCGATTGTCGAGCCTCGCCACCCTCGGCCTGCTTAACGGCAACTGCTCGACGTCCCTGCCAGTCGGCTTCGACATGTTCGAAGCGACGACGAACCAGGCGGACACGGTCATGTTCAACGTCCCGCCCCTCGCGGCGAATTTCAATGTCGAGCAGTTCGAGGTCGTTAACGGCGTCCCGCGGGGCGCGACGGAGTACCCTGACTACCTGGTCCGCGGCCTGACCGACGGCGCAAACGGCACGGGCAACACGCTGCAGCCTATGGCGCGGCTTTACGGCCAGACCAGCGTGTCCGGCGTACCGGTGTCGCTGAACTTCGTCCTCCTCGACAAGGGCGGCGTCACGATCCGGGGAACGGCCTTCTCGGGCAATCTGGGCTACCCCTCGGTCACAGTCCTGCAGAACGGCGGGGACCCAGACATCGCGCCAGCGCCGAGCACGATCACAGACTTCTGCTCGCCGCTGAAGACATCGACGACGACGTTCGGCACCGCCGGTGGAGTGGACGTCCGCACCAACCCGGCGGCCGCTGGCACGTACAACTTCATCGTGTTCAGCGTTGACCAACGCGACGCAGACGGCGACGGCTTCGAAAACAGCCTCGACACCTGCCCGTACGACCCGAACCCGGAGTGGGACCCGCGAAGCGCGGCTGGACCAGGCGATCCGGTGCCCGGTGACAGCGACAAGGACGGCATCGGTGACATTTGCGACCCGCTGCCGAATGACCTGGGCAACCCTGAAGGCGGCGCCACGAACGACCACGACGGCGACGTCTACTACAACCGCCAGGACAACTGCCCGCTCATCAAGAACAACCTCGGGCAGCCGTTCGCAGAGTCCGGCGGTCCCGACAACCAGGCTGACGACGACAATGACGGTATCGGCAACGCCTGCGACCGGAATCTGGGCAACGCAGACGCCGATGGTGCGCAGACGGTCAAGTGCATCGTGTCGACGATCGACATCGGTGGCGGCGGCACGGCTGGCTTCACGGACTACACGCCGTGCGGCGCCCGTCAAGAAGAAGGCGGCGGCGGCGCCTCACCCACTCCTACCCTGCCTCCGGGCGCCACCCCACGACCAACAACGGCCGCTCAGGGTGGAGTGGCTGGCGGCCCTGTGTCGGGCGTCGGCAGCCTCTCGCCTGACGGCAGCACCCTGCCCCTGTGGGCGGTGGCGCTGGCCGGCGTGGCGGTGGTCGGCCTGATCACGGGCACGACGATGGTCGTGCGCGTCCGCCGCGACGACGAATAACAACCGAACGACGTAAGAAAAGGGCGGTTGCCTTCGGGCAGCCGCCCTTTTGGTTCTCCGGACGTCGATGGAGTTATTGCCAAAGACAACCGCTGCATGGCGCCCCAAGCCGCCTGTCCGCGGTAGGGGGCACCCGCGACCCCGGGCAGGGTTGGACAGGCCCTCTGCTTGGAAGGATTAGGTTCCGCGATTCGTATCCAGCGAAGCCGATCTTCCGCGATTTCGCCGGGAAATTGACCCTCTGTCTCCAAAGGGGGTGACCCTTTTTCTCCAGACCAGTAGAAGAGTGTATTTCACGGCTCATGTGGATCAACGCCCAGCTGATAACGCCTGAGGCATGTAACAACGACTAATTGCGCTCCATCTTCCCTACCGAAGCTCATCGAGTATGAACAGTATTCTCAGGAGACGCGTTTTGTTCTCTTCCGTCCGTTCAAGGGCGATGGCGGCTTCCGCGCTGATGCTCGGCTTGCTGATCACCACGACCCTGTTGGGCATCGCGCGGACCCAAGAACACCAGTCCAGGCTAAGGGAGCTGGAGGCTGCGTCAGTCGCAGCTGTCACTCTCGAAAGCGCCCGCGGCGAATTCCTTAACGCCACGAACTCTCTAGCGGCGCTCTCGTTCGACAGAGATCCCAAGCATTTTGTCGCGTACACCGCTTCGATTGAGCGGGCCCGACAAAGCCTGAGGAGCGCAATTGATGTCGCGCGACGGCAAGGTCGTCAAGCCGACATAAGCACTCTCGATCAGGTCGCCTCTGACATTGAAGAATTCGACTCGACCGTATCGTTAGCGGCTACGCAGTTCCTGGCTGGGGACGAAGAAGCAGCTACGCGAGGGCAGACTCACCTTACTCAGCTGGCCGAGGGCATCATAAATGACCTTGGAGCCGCATCGGGCGCGGAGCAAGCAGTCGTTGCATCGGATCGTGCGGCAGCAGCCTCATCGCTTAACGTTACCATGCTTATGCTGATTGGGCTCGGTGCCTTCGCAGTCGTCTTTGGCTTCGCCGGCGCCCTTACGCTGGTTGTCTCCATCGTTCGCCCGCTGAACAGATTGCGGGCCAGCTCCCGAGAGATCACGGAGGGCAAACTTGACGTCCGTGCACAGGCCGGTGGGCCGGACGAACTGGCCGGCCTCGCGGACGATTTCAACAAGATGACGGAGACGCTCTTATCGAGCAACCGTCAATTGACCCTCAACGTTTCGAGGCGAGAGGCCATCGAGGAGCAACTCAGGACCCTGAACCAGTCTTTGGAGGCGCAAGTTGAGGAGAGAACGACCCGCCTGCGAGAAGCCAACAAAGAATTAAAAGGGGAGGTGCTTGAGCGGAAGCGGGCTGAGCAAGAGGCCAAGCAAACGTCTTCCATCCTCCAGTCGACTCTGGAGTCCACTGCTGACGGAATCCTAGTGGTAGACGACTCAGGGCGAATTTTGACTTTCAATCAACGGTTTGTTGACATGTGGGGCATCCCATCCGACGTAATGAGTCGAGGGGATGATGACGCCGCAATCCAGCACGTGATCGGCCAGCTCAAGCACCCAAAGCTATTCCTGTCTAAGGTTCGTCAGCTCTACTCCGACGCCGAGGCCGAAAGTTTCGACATACTCAAGTTCAAGGATGGGCGTGTTTTCGAACGGTATTCCATGCCACGTCGTGAAGCAGGGGTCTCAACCGGGCGGGCGTGGAGCTTCCGGGACGTCACCGATCGATTAAACGCCGAGGAACAAGTCCGGCACCTGGCGTTTCATGACGCTTTGACGGGGTTGCCTAACCGCACCCAGATACAGGAGCGCCTAAGGGCTCTTCTAAGCGAATCTAAGAGTCGGGTCACGGCGATCTTGTTCCTGGACATCGATCGATTCAAATTCATCAATGACTCTCTCGGGCACAGCGTAGGTGATGGCGTACTTCAGGCAGTGTCTGGCCGCCTTCGAGAGGTGGTACGCCGGCCGGATCTTGTAGGCCGCGTCGGTGGTGACGAGTTCATGATCTTGATGCCCAGCCTGGATAACGAACTGGATGCGACGGAACTCGCGCAGCGGATCCTCTGCGCTTTGCGAGATCCAATTATGGTTGCTGGGCACGAATTCCGGTTGACTACAAGTATAGGCATCACGCTGTGTCCAGCCGACGGCTCAGAAGCTGAAGCGCTGGTCAGTAATGCTGACACGGCTATGTACCGAGCGAAGGATCTTGGGGGGGACTCGTACTGCCGGTACACTCCAGCGATGGAGGCAAGCGTACAGCGTCATCGGAAATTGGAAAAAGACCTTCATATGGCGTTTGAACGCGACGAGTTCGTCATACACTACCAACCCCAAGCGGACGTGGCCACCGGGGACATAGTGGGTATGGAAGCGCTGGTGCGATGGCTCCACCCCGAGCGCGGCATTGTGCTCCCGAGCGAGTTCATCCCCTTTGCGGAAGAGACAGGTCTGATCCTCAAAATCAGCGGCGTGGTGCTCAAGAAAGTGTGCGAGCAAGCTGCAGCCTGGAATGAAATGAGCCTCAATTTCCCGCGAGTGTCCATTAACCTGTCGGCCCGGGAATTCAGTCAGGCTAACCTTGTCCAGATTATCTCGTCCGCCCTGGCGGATGCCAATCTGGATCCTAAGTGTATCGGTGTGGAGATCACGGAAGCTGCGATCATGAAGAGTTTCTCGCAGGGGAAAACATCCCTGTCGTTGCTAAGAGAAATGGGCATTGCCGTAGCCATCGACGACTTCGGAACAGGATATTCTTCGCTGAGCTACCTTAAGCAACTCCCCATCGACACTGTGAAGATCGACAGGTCCTTCATCTCCGACATGAGCACCGATCGGGAGAGCCTGGCCATCGTAAGGGCGATAATCGCGATGTCCAAGGCCTGTGAGCTTCTAGTTGTGGCTGAAGGTATCGAGTCTGAGCAGCAGCTCTCTTCACTCAGAGAACTACAGTGTGATCAGTTCCAGGGGTATTTGCTAGGCCGACCCATAGACGGCTCAGCCATGACTGAGCTACTAACGACGCGGTCCAGGTCAACCCCGGCAAATAGGCACCCTGGGGGGCTAGGTCAAGTCAAACTCCCCTTACGCCCGTGGCGTGCGGCCGCGCATAGTCCAAAACTTGCGCCGAAAACGCGCTGACCCCGCCTAAGAGAGGCACATGGTATCAATCCATCACCGTAACGAAAACCAAGGGAAAGCAGTCTTACCTACCGAATCGTCTTGCTGCCGTAACTCAGCAAGCATTGAAATAGAACATCGAGACTCCCGGGAGAAGGAGCCACATGAGCGCATTCAGAAACTCCAAAGCACGTCGACCGTGGGCCATCATCGCAGGCCTTGCGATTGCCAGCATTGCGGTAGTGATCCTAGGGGCAGCTTCAGTGTGGCAGTCAGGAATTCGCGACTCCAAGCTTAACGAAGCCGAGCCCCTCGCTGCTAGAGCTGCCCTGCTGGAGGAAGCGGGGCGGGAGGGAGATCTCTCCGTGCAGCTACTGCGGCAGTATGTAGCATCCGGAGATGCCTCCCTGCTCATCGAGATGCAGAGTCACTCGACGATAGCGATAAGGAGCCTCACCCAGGCGGTTCCTCGTGGCGGAGGAAGTGAGCTGGACGCTATATCTGAGGGGCGAGAAGGCTTGGCGGAGAGTGCGGGTCAGGTCGTTGCGTTACGCATGGCCGGTGATGTCGAAGGCGCAAACGCAATACTTGAAGGTATTACGCCTACGCTGGACCAGCTGACGATGGGCCTACAGAATGCCACCGCCGAAGACCTAAACGAAGTGTCCTCCCTGCAAGCCAGCGCAGACAACGCTGATAAGCTCGCGAATTGGCTCGGCGGCGCTGCGATAACCATAGGGCTAGGTGTAGCTCTCATCGGAATCATCTTGGTTTTTCAGGCTGCCGCAAAGAGACGAGAGCCAGGGACTGCGTCGTCCTAACATATCCCACGTTCCGCCCAAGTTTTCGCGTCTCGCCGCCATAAGGTCGCGAGTGGCAGCGGGCCATCAAGCTAACGTCTGGCGTTTTCAGGACAAGGCCCTAAGCTTCCGCGAACAAAGCCCCCTCCGGCGGCCTCCAAGTCAAGAAATCGTATCTGGAGCGGGAGACGGGGATCGCCCTACAGGTCCGCCGCGGCTGAAACCCGCGACCCTCTGCTTGGAAGGATTAGGGTACGCAACTTGTGTCTGTGCGAAGCTGATTTTCCCGATTTCGGCCCATCTTAGCCCTCTGTCTCCAGAGGCGATGACCCTAAGCTTTCAAGTTGGATCATAGCCGAGCAGATCGCCAGTTGACTTCGGACATCGTCACCGGCTCCTCGAACCCTTGGCCACGAAGTCGCCGCGGTCCGCGAAGAGAAAGCTTTGCCAGAGCAGGCCGCGCACTCTGTTGGTCATCAGCCCGGCCGTCCCGTCGTGCAGGCGAAGCAATCCAGCGGTACGAAAACATCGGCGTCGGGGTTCACTTCACGGAGCCCAGTTAGCGGCAGGTTGGAAGAGTTCGATGACATTTCCGGCAGGGTCCAGGGCGAGGATTTGTCGACCGCCGGGCCCGGTGACGACGTCGTTGCGGAAGGGTACTCCTTCCGCTTTGAGTCGAGCGACCTCGCCGTCGAGTTCGTCGGTGATGAAATGGATACGGTTCCACCCTCCGGGCTGCGGCCGGGCTCCGTCAGGCATAGGGCGTCCTGCGGAGCTCTGCGGCCCGCTCAGAAGAAGGCGGAGGTTCCCACGCACGACGTCGGCGAACGCGGGGTAACTCGCGTTCACCTCGAAGCCAAAATGACGCGTGTAGAAATCGACGGCGGCAGCGACGTCGTCGACCATGTAACGGACACTTACGGTGTCATTGAGATTCATTGAGCGTCTCTCCTCTCTGTTTGCAGCGTCAATTCACCGATCAAGAACGGGATCCGCGATTCGAGCTCCTCAGCGGTGCGTCTGAATGCTGGATAGCTCGTCTCGCCGGTTGCATCTTCGGAAGCCGGGTCGGGCATGCTCCAGTGAGCGGCCACCGCCGCCGCCCCAGGGAACTGCGGGCAGATCTCCCGAATCTTGTCGCAGAGCGTGATGACCCGGTCGAATCGCGTCTGCCTGAATCGATCCATGTGCTTGGTCGTGCGCGTCGAGATATCGATCCCGCCTTCGGCCATCACACGCACCGCATTGGGATGTAACGGCTTCGGATGGCTGCCCGCGCTGCGAGCGCGGATCCTACCGCCAGAGTGATGCTCGAGAAGCGCTTCGGCCATTTGAGAGCGAGCGCTGTTTCCCGTGCAGAGGAAGAGCACGCTTGGTCGGCGCCGAGGCGGGCGCCCATCCAGGGTCCGCGGAGCGACCACGTCGAGCCGCAGGCCGGGCTGGAGAGTCGAGCCGACCCCACACAGCAAGTCGGCGCAGCGACGCATTTCGATGCGGTAATAGGCATCGCGCCGATCCGCCGAGCTGCGCCGAGCCGAGACGATCCCAGCGCTGCGGAGACTAGCGAGGTGGTAAGACACAAGATTCTGCGGCTTACCGACGAGCTCCGTCAGCTCACTGACCTTGCGGTCGCTTCGCGCTAACTCTTGCAGCAGTCGCCAACGTTGCTCATCAGCCAGCAGTTGAACGAACCGGGACGGCGATAC
>JBBEAZ010000009.1:0-7182 GCA_040882565.1 Dehalococcoidia bacterium | reverse complement strand
ACATCGGGTCGCCCGACGGTGATCGCGATCGCGACCCCGGCCTTCTGCGAGAGCCAGGTCTGCGGCCCGACGAAGGACTACTTCGACGACCTCTACAACGAGCGCAAGGACGACGCTAACTTCGTGCACGTCGAGCCGTACGACCTCGCGTGCATCAACGGCCCCGACTTCGAGACGTTGTACGACTGCCGCAACCCGATCCTCGACGAATGGCGCCTCCAGAGCGAGCCATGGGTATTCATCGTCGACGCCGATGGCAACATCGCCGCCAAGCTCGACGGCCTCGTGACATTGGAGGAGATGGAAGCGGCTCTGGACGACGCGCTAGAGGCTTAGCCGCGAACTTTCGCCGCCACATCGCGGCTAACGGAGGACGGGGCTCGAACCCGCGACCCTCTGCTTGGGAAGATTAGGTTTCGCGTATCCCGCGGGCCGAACTGCAAAGCCCTATCTGCTCCTCACACCGGCTCAGACGCCCCGCTGATCACTCCCGGCTGCAACCGTTAGGGGCATCACGAGCGAGAGTAGTGCAATTCGCGCGAATTGGCTGTAACAATGGTTCCATGGATACGCGACGGGGCCGCCCTCGCCACCCAGACATCCTCACGCCAAAGCAGTGGGAAGTGCTCGACTATATCCGCGCCGGCCTCTCCGATCAGGATATCGCGGACCGCCTCGGCGTCTCCCGCGACGGCGCCAAGTACCACGTCTCGGAAATCCTCTCCAAGCTCGGCGTCACTACCCGCGAAGAAGCCGCCTCCTGGCAACCCGAAGAGCGCCGTGTACACGGGCGGTTCGACCGCTGGCTCGCGGGCGCGGTCATGGGCGCCGGCATGAGCGTAGGCGCTGCGGCCGTCGGCGGCATCGCGCTCCTCGGTTGGGGCGTCGTGAACACGTCCACAACCGAAGCGAATGTCTCGATCGAACACGCCAAGCAAGCCGCCGAGCAGCGTTTCAGCGAGGAGATCGAGTTCGGCCAGATGACCTTCGTCCGCGCCGAGACCATCACATGGGAAGAGTGGTACAGCACCAACGAAGAGGCCATGTTCGAGCGAAGAGTTGCGCTCCACATCTTCTTCGAACCACCCGCGGAAGGCTGCCCGTGGCTCCCAGGGAGCGAAGAGCCGTGCTCCATCCCACCCTTGGTCTCACCCGACCAGAAGCTCGTGAAAGTCACTTATCACGGCTACATCTACCTCTACGACACGCAGCGCAATCCCAAGTTTTTCGACATGGGCGGTTGCCGCGAGCTCGAGATCCTGGTCACGGCAGACACCGGCGAGCTCGTATACGAGACCTACGAATTGCTCCAACCGCCGTATCCGCCCGCCGTCTGCGATACCGTGCCCCCCACGCCCATTCGTCCAGACTGACAACCATGCTCTTCGAAACGCTGTACGACTGCCGCAACCCGATCCTCGACGAATGGCGGCTCCAGAGCGAGCCGTGGGTATTCATCGTCGACGCCGACGGCACCATCGCCGCCAAGCTCGACGGCCTCGTGACATTGGAGGAGATGGAAGCGGCGCTGGACGACGCCTCACCGGGTTAGGCGCGCCGCCGGGATGCACTCGAAGTCGGTGTTTGACGCGACGCAGCTACCTTCCTTGTCGACAAGCGCCACAGTTCCAGCGAGGAATATTAGCGTGCCCAGCACCGCGACCAGCGCGAGAACAGCGCCGGCAACGCGAGGGACACGCGCCGAATTCGGGTAGACGGGGTCGGGGTGAAACCGATCCATGAGCGCCCCCAGGAGGATGCCTCCGAGGATGAACAGACCGGCGAACAAGCCGACTCCCAGCATCACAGGTTCGAAGATCCGGAAGTCGACGCTGTCGTCGTTAATCAGGATTGTCCCGCCGGTTACCAGCGAACCGTAGCCAAAAGCGAGGCCTCGCCATGCCCTGGGGATCGGTAGCCAGCGGCGCAACCCGAGGTAGATGGGGGCGACGAGTACCCCGACAACCGTTCCCAGAGCCAGGAGGTTAAACGTATCGGTACTCACCCGGCCGACGATAAATTGATCGGAGGTGAGGATGCCGTCTGTCCCCTTGTCCGCCAGGAAGATCAGGCGCATGGCGATCCTTGAACCAAGCCCGGCCACCAGGATGCCCGCGATTGCGCCGGCGGCCAGCGCTCCGCGCATCGGAGCCGTCCAACTCCGCAGCTTGTCGACCGACGACCGTGGTTGAAGCGGAGAAGTGTCAGCTATCGCCAAAGCAGCCTCTCTTTCCTTCATGCGAGTAAGCAGCGTACTTCCAGCTCAGGCATGCCACGAGCTTACTCGATCCGGCCGGAGCGCTGGCTGAAGGATTTTGAAACCGCCCCATTCTCCGACGAAGTACGGCCGAAGATACTGCTGGGGAACGCGAGGACGATGTCTAAGCAGTCAAGCACGACTGAGGGGTTATCGTAGCTGCAACGGGCAATCGTAGCCAATGGCCCAGAATCCGCCGAGAAGGGTCGCCTACTGAACACTAAGACCTGTTAGCGTCGTCGCACCTCCCGTATTCACGGAGGGTTCAGGTGAGCTAAATCTGCAGGTTATTCAACTTATCGCAGACATCCTTCATGATCAGGTACTGGGAGTTAGACGGCGATGTGCCGAACTTCGCCTCGATCCGGGCGAATATCTGATTCAGAGTGGCAGCGGACGGGGTCGCCAAGCCCAGGTAATTCCCCGGGTCGGCACTCGTCACGTTGTGAATATCGTTGCTGTCTAAGATCCCGGAGCGTTCATTGAGCCGCGTGGCCAGGCACTGCGCGAGGAACCTCCCCTTCGGCGGCCCGCCGGTACCCTGGTTCATCAGGGCCACCATACCCTGGGTCGTCGTTGGACCGAACCACTGCGAGGCAGCGTCAATCTGAACGAGCCAGCCTTCGATCTCCGCCCTTGAGAAGGTGTTGTGGCGGTCCCAGTTCCTCCAGAAGCCGATTGTCCCGGTCTGGTGGAGGCGGAATGGCTTGCGGATAACGAAAGTATACTCAGCACCCTGTTCTGCCCGTTGCTCGACATGAACGCTGAATGTTTCAACGTCACTTTGACCGCCTTCCAGCGAGATGCCGGGATGGCCAGAGACGTCCAGGACGGTTAGCACCGGCGGAGCGACGATCTCGAGCGGTTGCAGCTTAATCGCCAGCATCCCGGTGTTTCGCGCTGTCACGGTGAACGTGCAGGTGTAGCTCGGATAGCCGTTGATAATCGTCACAGCCACTCTGTCTCCGTCGACGAGGCTTGCGCTGCACTCCGCGACGTCCTTGGTATAGCCGGGGTCTGTCGTACTCGGGGGGTCGTTGGTGCTCGCGCTCACGAACTGAATGTTCGCCTGGCGCGTTGTCAGCGCCTCCACATCGTTCATGGTGACGAAGAAGACCCCTAGCATGATGACGATGAATCCTGTCGAAACTCGAAACAGCCCGCTAAGCCGCCATAGTTCGGCCATAGCGTCAGTGGGCCATGTTCAGAACATCGCCGATCTTGATTGGCACCCAGCCAACCTTCGGGATCGTGTAGACGATCCTGCCCTCCACCTGCGACTGAAGGACGGGGTCATCCGGGGTGTTGTTGTTATCTCCCTGGGTAATGAAAACGAGGCCGGTGGTTGTCTCCTCTATCTCGATGACCCGGTGGAAAATGCTGCCGGAAGGAACGCGGTACTGGATCACGTCACCCACCTTGATATTTTCCGGGTCGGTCTCACGCATGAGCACAACGTCTCCGAGACTCATCGAGGGTTCCATGCTCACGCCCGAGACGACGGACGGCGTCACTCCAAGGAGACCGGTGTTGAACCAGAGCAGGGCCACGATCAGCATCGTGGCGACGATCCACGGAGCCGAAACATCGAACGGCTTCGACTCCCGCGACTCCTCGGCTTGCGGCGCGACGATCGCACCACGGATACAGATTGCCGAGGTGAGCGGCACGATCGTTCCCATGAAAGCGACGATCGTCCACTCCGCGTTGGGCAGGATGGGTGAGAACCACTCGAACGCGCGTATGCCCGCGTGATATAGAAATGCCGGCAGTGCACCCCCGTGCACTGCAAGGTACGACGCCAGCACGCTAAGCGAGAGTGCAGGCAACAGCGTCCCCCCCGCGAGCGTGAACGCCCCTTCTGTGGATGACAGCGACTCGTAATTGATGACCGGGATCAGCAAGGCCGCCCAGAGCACCGAGACCACCGCCAACGAGAGATACTCGCTTCGCCGGCGCAGACTGTGCAGCACGTAAGCACGGCTTGCCTCGACACCGGCCACCAGCGTCACCAGGTAGAAGGCGTTCTGCAGCATGTGCAGGGGTTCCCTGGCGTACGGAGAGTACCCGAATCCGTAGAGCACCCCTACCGAGATCTGGCAGGCTACTTGAAAGCCGGCCGCCCACACCGCCAGCAAGAGGATCCGCACGCCCAGCGTGTAAACCGCGCCGGTCCTCCGGCTCAGGACAAGCGACATCGCACACAGCCCACCCCACATGGCAGGCTGCGCCACGTACAGGTTCATCTCCGCCGAGAGCGCGTCAGCCAAGACGTAGTTGACGAGAAGAAACGCCGTGAGCGTGTATGCCAGTACGGCGGCCAGAGCCAATTTCGGAACCCCGCGCTGTGCCGACGGCGGTTCGGCGGAGGCTCGTTCCCGCAGTCGCCCTAACCAACCGGACCTGCGCGGGGCCGGGACGGATACGGCGGACCGCAAAAGCAGGAGCGCGTCCCCCGGCGACAGATGTTCACCCTGAACTTCTCCCCAGCTGCTTCTCATAGCGCTCCCCGTGAGGAGCCCCGGGCGAAGGAGCCAAAGAGCATCCCTTCGCCCGGGGTCCGCGCAAACGAGGTGGGCCTCGTGCGCCCTGTCATGGGACCGGTGTCGGAGTAGGTGCGGCAGCGAAGCATTGTGCCGCGGTGGCGAACTCATTCCATTGAGCCACGCAGATTTTCACCTCGAAGGTATACTCCGCGTTCTGCAGCGCCTTCTGTTCAACGTGAACGCGGAGACTGCTTGCCACCCCGTCTCCGGGGTCGACCTGCGCGCCGATTCCATCTACCAGCACGACCGTTAGCTCGTTGCAGGCCAGCGTTTTTGTCTGGTTTCCTGTCAACACACAATTGGTCAGGCCGGGCCCGGGGATAATCGTTGTCCCTCGTATCAGGAACGGGATCGTCCCGTCGTTGATGTATTCGACCTCGCAGTCCACCGAATAGCTCGGGTACCCGTTTTCAATTACGAGGTGAAGCGTATTGCTATCCGCAGGGTCTACCGAGATAGTCGTCGACCCCACCTCTTTTCCGCCCACCTCGCCGTTGCTCTCGGGTGGCCATGGCCAGTCGTAAAACTCCGAGCAGATGGCCCCGTCCCAGCGGGCATGCAGGCGCCCCGTCTGGACGGTACCCTCGATCGTTAGCACCTTCGACCACAGGCCGTAGACGACTCCGATCGCCGCAAGGGCGAGCAGCAGTGCCAGGATGTACGCGCCTACAGGCATCGCCCGCACAGCGCCTGGTCCCCCGGTCCCCTGCTGCTCACCCATCGTCGGCTCTGACATGACCTAAAACACCTAGTCGAAGATGCCGTTGTTGTTGACGTCGAGGACGATGTCCTCGCCTGGATCCCAGTCGCCGTCGCCATTCAAGTCATGCCACTTAACCAGCGGATCACATGCCGTGAAGGCGATCTGCCCCTCCAGGTCGCAGTCAACGAGATCGCCGTTGGCCAAGTCGTTGTTGACGTCGAGCACCACGCAGTCATCGGGGACCTGGTGGACGGCGTCGCGAATGCCGGTCGGGCAATCTGTAGACGCGCCCTCCATGTGGATATCGTCGCTATTGAACGTCCAGGCGCCGTTACCGTCCTGGTCGAACCAGTCGATGCCCGCGTTGTCCGGGTCTCCGGCCGGCCAGGTGCTCAACACGTCACCGGCGGTAACCTCGCGGAATGCCGGGTCACCAGACTGCTCGCTCACGAGACCGTCCGCGTCGATGATCTTGTCGAGGACGTTCTCAGGGCAGTTCCCCGTCTCTTCGTTCCACTGGTGCAGACACGCCTGAGCCGAGAACTCCAGGCTCGCACCCTGCGGCGCCGTCTGCATGACGTGGATGTCCAGGTCGAAGACGAACTCGTCACGCGGGTCGATCTGCCTCTCACCGTCCGTCGGCACGCCCGACAGGCAGATCTCGATGTCCGGCAGCCCGTCCCCGCTCAAATCGTACGGCGTTGACGCGCCGGTACCGCATGGCACCACCGCGGCGCCGTCGATCAGGATGTGATGCAGAAGGACGGGAATCGTGCCGTTATTCACGATCCCGAACCAGGCGGTGCAGTGGTAACTCGGGTAGCCGTTTAAGATCGCCAGGCGGGCCCTCTGACTCCCAGGTTGCGGCTCACCATCCTGTTCTTCGTCGACGGCTATCGCATCGCAGCGAGCGACGTCCTTGTCGTAGTGAGGCTTGGGGTCGCGGCCCGTTGCTGACGGGTCACAGCTGGTGACGCCATCGGTCGGGTCCTTGTCGTTCTCGAACGGTGACTGGTCTGGACCCACACTGATCAGACAATCGCCAGTGTCCTGACTGTCGAAGTTCGAATCGTCAACGAAGTCGTCGTCGTCCGTAAAGACCCGGATAAACTCCGCGTTGACGCTACCGGTTCGGACTACGCCCTCGATGGTCAGGACCTTGCTCCACAACGCGTACCCGAAGCCAATCGCCCCGAGCACGATGACCAGGAGCATAACCATGCCCCCAAAACCAATATGCTTTCGAATCATGTTGTTGCCTCCTTGTGCTGAATGAATGCCCTTTTTGTTGGCACGCAACATTGAACGTTGGGCGTCACCTCCTTCTTCTGAGAGGCCCACGCCCGGAGACAACAAAAAAGCCGGCTCCCTTTACCATGAGCCGACCTTTTGGTGTTAGAATCGGTTATGGCAAAGGGCTGTAGTTAGCGCTGCGATCCTTGCCGGCCTCGCTTTGGTATCTGCCGGAGCGGGGCCTTTAATTTTTAGGCGCGCAGATAGGTTGGCCTAACACCTCCTGATAGACAAAACACAACTTCCATCCGACAGCCTCATGAGACCCCCTTTGCGCCGCTAGCCCTAGCTGGCGGCCTTAGTTTGCATAACTATCGGCATCGTGTCAATACCACATATCAATTTCTAACGAAATCCTCATACTTTGTTAGGACGGAGAACAT
>JBBEAZ010000008.1:0-1305 GCA_040882565.1 Dehalococcoidia bacterium | reverse complement strand
GCTGCGGTGAAATGCAGGACTTCACTCGCGGTGCGCCCCCTTGCTATGGGAACGCCCCGCACAACCACTCTCTGAAAGGGGCATTACCGTGGCAACGAACACGCTTGGCAATTACAATGAGGACTTTTTCGCGCAGGAAGCTCTGATCCAGCTCGAAAAGGTGATGGGAATGGCGGGACGGGTGTTCCGCGGCTATGACAGCGCCACAAAGGCGAAGGGCGACACGATCCAGCTTCGTCGGCCCGCGTCGTTCACGGCGACCAGCGCCCCGGCGAGCGATTCCGACCTGGCTACCGAGTCGGTGAGCATCACGCTCAACCAGTGGGACGAGGTGAAGTTCTCGCTGACCGACAAGGACTTGTCCCTGACGGCTCCGCAGATCGTCACCGACCACATCCGCCCGGCGGCCGTCGCGCTCGCGGACAAGATCGACCAGAACCTCGCGTCGCTCTACATCGATATCCCCTGGATCGCCGCGCAGACCGCGACCCCGGCCCTGGCCGACATCGCCGCGATTCGCAAGATCATGTTCGACAACAAGGTTCCGCTGAACGACAAGTCGAACCTCAACTACATGATCGACGGCGCGACCGAGCTCGCGTACCTGAACGCGCTCGCGGCCGCCGGCCAGCAGGCGAACACGCAGGACCCGTCGCTCCGTGAAGGATCGCTGGGCCGTCTGTACGGCTTCGACGTCTGGGCCAACCAGAACACGCCAAGCCACACGTCGGGCGTTGCTGCCGACGCAGCGGGCGCGGTTGACCTGACAGCCGGCTATGCGGCCGGACTCAAGGCCATGCACATCGACGGCATCACGTCGGGTGCCACGCTCCTGGAGGGCGACACGTTCTCCATCGCGGGCCACACGCAGCGTTACGTGCTGACCGCCGACGCGGTAGAGACCACGGGCGACGCAGACATCGCGTTCGAGCCCGGACTGACCGCGGCCGTTGCGGATGACGCCGTGGTGACGTTCACGATCACCGGATCGGCTAAGGTGCAGACGCTGGCCTTCCACCGGAACGCCTTCGCGCTTGCGACGGCCCCGCTGTCCTCGATGGGCAACGAGCTTGGCGCACGTATCGCGGTGGCGTCGGACCCGATCACGAACATCTCGCTCCGCAGCCGGATCTTCTACATGCCGGACGAGAGCAAGGTCAAGGTCGCGCTCGACGTGCTGTACGGCTTCAAGACGCTCGACCGTAACCTCGCAGTCCGCGGCTACGACGCGTAACCCCGCTCGTGCTGAGGGGTCGGGCACTTCCGCCCGGCTCCTCGGTACGCGGTTCCTTCTCAACTAGGGGT
>JBBEAZ010000007.1:42721-44631 GCA_040882565.1 Dehalococcoidia bacterium | reverse complement strand
AGCTCGCTGCGGAACGTGTCGCGCTCGTCCTCGGTGGCGAAGTAGCCGTCCTTCCAGCCCCACCCGGTGACCTCGTTGGCCACGCGGTCGATCAGCTGGCGGACGGAGCTTTCGCGGACCATGCCGTTGGTCGGCTTGAGCGGGCCGCGGAAGTACTTGGAGGCGACAACGTTCGTCGCGTTCTGGGACCAGGTCTCGGGGAACTCGATGTTGTGTTGTTCGAAGACGGCTTTGCCGCCGCTGCCTTCGATAACCGCGGAGCGAATCTCCCAGGCGATTTCGTCATACGGGTCTGTTTCAGGGCGCGTGAAGAAACGCGTGACGGGGAGGCGGGCCTCTGTGTTGCGAACGGAAGTAGTAGTCGCCGGCGTGGCGTGCTCGGGCGCGAGCGTCATGTGTCTCCCCTTATCCTCTCTATTGCTAAGCCGAGTTTGTTTGGCAGTTTTGCGTTTTTCGCGACTAATATGTACTCGTGTGCGCGGCGTTACGAAAGTAACGCCTCATGCGCGCGCGTTCTTCTCAGCCGCTGATCTCCTGGATGCGCATGACTCGAGCCTTCGGCACGT
Source organism: Dehalococcoidia bacterium (assembly GCA_040882565.1). Lineage (GTDB taxonomy): Bacteria > Chloroflexota > Dehalococcoidia > SM23-28-2 > RBG-16-64-32 > CF-162. The sequence goes on along the minus strand of JBBEAZ010000007.1, from coordinate 44,065 downwards.
CGAAGACCGGGGTCTCAGTGTCCGCTTGCTGTTGGTATAGAACGACCTTATCGGTGTCGACGCGCCAGCCGTCGGCATACACCTCCTCGGTCCGTGCGAGCGCATTGCTGGCACTGCTGTTGGCCCGGTACATCACGCGGTATCGCTTCATCGCTGTACCTCCTGATCAGTTGGCTTTCGCCTGGCGGTCGGGATTTGTGCGGTCGTTCGGAAATACCACTACCTGGTTCTTGTCAGTGCGGCGGGCGCGGCGGCGCTTCTGCTTCGCCGGGGCGCCTGACGAGACGTCGGGGAGCAGCGCGAGCTGGTCCGGCGAGACGTCGGGGCGGGTCCAGCCGGCCTTGAGCGCGGCCAGTTCGTCCGCCAGCTCGTCGACGTCGGCGAAGGCGCGGTAGACGGAGGCGAAGCGGATGTACGCGATGTGGTCGAGGGCGCGCAGGCGCTCCATCACCAGCTCGCCGACGAAGCTCGACGGCACCTCGGCCTTGCCCTGGGCGTAGACGTCCTTCTCGACGCCGTCGGCGAGGGCCTCGATAGCGCCGGAGGGGATCGGCCGCTTCTCGCAAGCCTTGCGCACGCCGGCGATGATCTTCTCGCGGTCGAACTCCTCGCGCTGACCGTCCTTCTTGACCAGCGAAACGCCGCCAAGCTCGACGCGCTCGAGCGTCGAGAAGCGCCGTCCGCAGCCGCCCGAGTCGCTAAGACACTCGCGGCGGCGGCGGATGCCGCCCTCGTCTGGACGTGAGTCAGTGACACGGGTGTCAGGGTGGGAGCAGAAGGGACAGTTCATGGCGTGGTGCGGCGCGCTGGATTCGGTGTAAACGCGACTTTACAGAACATTGGGCTCGTCTAAAAACTGTTTACGCCCCCGGAACTCCGAGAGCGCAAAGTCATTTTGCTACCACATGTTGGGGTTGTCAAGGTGCTACTTCACAATATTTTGTAGAAAGTTGTGAACAAAGCAATCCACACCCCCGGTGCGCGGAATCCACCGTTTGTGCACAGCGCAGGTGCATAACCAGCGCCTGCTATCGATCGCCGGAGAGCGCAGATCTAGAGCCGCAGGCTCCCGCCACAACGTAGCCGCAGCGGCTTCAGCCCTGCCTTCAATCATCATGACAACTCGAAAATCGCCAAGACTCCCGAAGTTCGAGTACAACGTCCCGTATGCGCACCCGCTGACGACCGTGACGACATTGCGCCGTGTGCCATCGATCGCTCGGAGATCGCACTCGCGGTGCGGTAGCCTCCCGCCCGTAACGTAGCCGCAGGGCTTCCAGCCCTGCCTTAAATCATCATGACCTTCCGAAAATCGCCAAGACTCCCGCAGTTCGAGTACAACGG
>JBBEAZ010000007.1:0-42621 GCA_040882565.1 Dehalococcoidia bacterium | reverse complement strand
CGAATACCGTGGCCCGTATGCGTACTCCGTGACGCTCGTGACGACCCTGCGCCGTCCGCTGTTCACAGACACTGCCCTCGTCGCCGGCTCGCTCCATCATCTCGGCATAGCAGCGGGCAAGTACGGCTTCGACGTCATCGCCTACTGCTTCATGCCGGACCACCTCCACCTGCTGGTGACCGGCGACGAATGGTCATCGCTCAACGACTTCATGAGGCACTTCAAGCAACTGACCGGGTACTACTACAAGCAAGAGACGGGCGAGAAATTGTGGCAGACGAGCTACTGGGATCGGATCGCTCGCGCGGAGGACGACCTTGAAGACGTGGCGCGATACATCTGGGGCAACCCTGTCCGCGCCGGCCTCGTGACGGATTACCGGGACTACGCGGCCTCAGGGCCCAGGCCGATGTTGGAATTGATTTGAAGCAGGGCTGAAGCCGCTGCGGCTACGGATGATGGCCCGGGTCCCTCGGGGCGCACCCCCCGTGACACTTGGCCGTTCGACTTCTCGCGCAATCCCGCTACCGTATGCCCATGCCCCCAGTACGCCGGGCCGTCTCCGCTTGCCCGTCTAGGTCTGGGCGCGCGCCTCGCCTCAACCACCCAAACGCCGCCGCCGGACTCAATCATCTTGAACTCCATCAAGTTCCTTGGTCGGGTCCAGATACGGTTCGGGCCGCTCTCAGAGAAAATTCGCGAAAGGCAATCAAGTTCACTTGATTAACCCATCAACCAAGTGGGTGGCAAAGAAGAGCACCGCGGGGAGGTCTGGGGAGGGTGTCCTTCAGACTGCCCTGCGGTGCGGGGAATCCGCCCGTGCTAGAAGGCGGATGGTCGTGCTAAACGTTGTGCTTGGTTCGGCCAACGTCTCGGTCTATCACCTTCCCTCTCAGGCTCGGGCCCTATTGTGGTCTCTGCCGCCCGCCCGCCGAAGCGGACGGTTTCACAGGCTCAGTTATCGGATCGATGCGGGCCTGCGTAGAAACGTGGGCAGGTCCGTATCGTCCTTGTTGTCCAGCGCCTCCGTCCGCAACCTGCGGAACTCCTCGTCCTCGTACCTCGATTCGTATGAGCGCTCCCGCGCGAAGCCGACGGCGATCAGGGTGATCTTGACGTCCTCGCCCAGCAGCGGGTCGGTCGAGGAGCCAAAGATGATCTCGGCGGTCGGGTCGACGACCTCGGCGATGACCTGCGCGGCCATGTTCAGCTCGTGCAGGCCCATCGTCCCGGCGCTGGCGACGTTGAAGAGCACGCCGGTTGCGCCGTGGATGTTGGTCTCGAGCAGCGGACTCTCGATGGCGGCTTTGGCGGCCTCGACGGCCCGGTTCTCGCCGCTTGCCTGGCCGATCGCCATCAGCGCCGGGCCGGCCTTGGCCATGATCCGGCGGACGTCGGCGAAGTCCAGGTTGATGTCGCCCGGTACCGTGATCAGCTCCGAGATGCCCTGGATGCCCTGGCGCAGCACGTCATCGGCCATCTTGAAGGACTCCGGGATCGTCGTCTTCTGGTCGCAGATCGCCAGCAGGCGGTCGTTCGGGATGACGATCAACGTGTCGACTTCGCCCTGCAGCGAATCGATGCCCCGCTCCGCCTGCTCGCGGCGCTTGGCGCCCTCGAAGCCGAACGGGCGGGTGACGACGGCGACCGTGAGCGCGCCGATGTCCTGCGCGATCTGGGCCACGATCGGCGCGGCGCCGGTGCCTGTGCCGCCGCCCAGGCCGGCGGTGATGAAGACCATCTCAGCGCCTGCGAGCGCGTCCTTCAGTTCGTCGCGGGACTCCTCGGCGGCGTCGCGGCCCTTGTCAGGGTCGCTGCCCGCGCCGAGACCCTTCGTCACGCGGTCGCCGATGCGGATCTGCACCTCGGCGTCGCAGCGGGCCAGGGCCTGCTGGTCCGTGTTGACGCCGACGAACTCGACGCCTCCGATGTGTGCCTCGATCATCCGGTTGACGGCGTTGCAGCCGCCTCCCCCTACCCCAACTACTTTGATCGGCGGAAGTCCGTCCATGTCGTACCTCATTGTGCGATCACTCCTTTCCCCAGGGCCGTGCAGATGTATCTACTTCGGGATCAGTGTCTTAAGCCATTTCCCGGCCGCCTCGACGACGCCGCCGAGCTTGACGCCTGGCAGCTTCAGGTCGAGCTTGCCGTTGCCGTTTCCATTGTGGTGGCCGTTGCCGTTGGTGTGCCCGTCCTCCTCCATCGCCCAGCGCAGCAGGCCGACGCTCGTCGCGTAGGCCGGGCCGTTGAGCGAGTCAGAGAGGCCGTGAGTGCCGGTCGGGATGCCCGTCCGGACGGGCATGCGCATGACGAGCTCGGACAACTCGATCAGGCCGGGCAGGGCGGCCGTGCCGCCGGTGAAGACGAGGCCCGCCGCGACCATGTCGTCGAAGCCCGCGCGCTTGACGTCGATGTAGATCATTTCGAGGATCTCCTCGACGCGCGCCTGCAGGATCTCGGCGATGCGCCGGCGTGGCACTTCCTTGGTGCGCTGGCCCCCGAACGCCTCCAGCTCGACGATCTCCTCGGCGTCGACGCGGCTGGGCATGCACGAGCCGTACTCCAGCTTCAGCTCCTCGACGTGCGAGAAGGGCGCGCGCAGGCCCGCGACGAGGTCGTGCGTGAGGTGGTAGCCACCGACGGGCAGGACGGTTGTGTGGAAGATGCTGCCTTCGACGAAGACAGCGAGGTCGGTGGTGCCGCCGCCGATGTCGGCGAGGATGACGCCCTGCTCCTTCTCCTCCGCCTCGAGCACCGCCTCGGCGGCGGCGAGCGGCGAGAAGACGAGCATCTCGACCTGGACGCCGGCGCCTTCGACGCACTGGGTCAGGTTCTGGATCGCCGTGACGGAGCCGGTGACGATGTGCGTGTCCATGTCCAGGCGCTGGCCGTACATGCCGACCGGGTCGGTGACCTGCTCCTGGCCGTCGACGACGAAGAAGCGGGCGACGCTGTGCAGCACCTCGCGGTTCGTCGGCAGGCTGAGGGCACGCGCGCCTTCGAGGGCACGCTCGATATCGTCCTCCGTGATCGGGCGCTGCCGTCCGGGGATCGTCGAGATGCCTCGGTTGTTGAGCGAAGTTGTGTGGTTGCCGCCGATGCTGACGTAGGCCGACATGATCTTCGTGCCGCTGGAGCGCTCGGCGCGCTCGACGGACTCGGAGATCGCCTCAGTGGCCTGCTGGATGTTGTCGACCATGCCCTTCTTGACGCCGGCGGAGGGCGTGATGCCGACGCCGAGGACACACAGGTCGCTCTCTGGGGTCGTCTCGGCGACGAGCGTGCAAACCTTGCTGCTGCCGACGTCTATGGCCGCGAGTACGTTTTCTTTCACATCATCACCTCCGCTCTCATCATTGGAATGACGGCCGGTCTCCGAAGCGCAGGTCCAGGACGTGCCCGGACATGCTCTCCCTGCCCAGCTGAGCTTCGATCTCCCGCCAGACGGCGAGCTTGTAGTCCATGTTCTCGCTGTCGCCCAGCACTACGCTGTATCCGGCATCGGTCGTGATCTTGAGGCCGCTCTGGTCGGACCACTCGAACGAAGAGACGCTGAGCGCCAGTTGCTCCGGCACCTGCTGCATGAGAGCGCTAGCGAAGGCGACGGCGTCTCCGTCAACGTGCTGGCCGGGCGTCAGGTCGACGGGCGCGCCGGCGACGATGATCGCGGGCAGGCCGGTTCCCGGCGTCCCTACCGGCATGACGACGCCTTCGTCGTCGACGACGTAGCTGAGCCCGCCCGCCTGCCAGACCGCCCACGGTGTCCGCTCGACGATCGCGACCCGGACCGTCTGCGGCCAGCTGCGGGTGATCGTGGCTTCCTTGACGAACGGCAGTTCCTCGATGCGAGCCTCGGCGCCGGCGGTGTCGAGCCTGAGCATCGACTCGCCATCCAGCCCGGCGAGGGACTCGATTTCGGCGGCGCCGACGGTCGTCGCGCCGGTGACTTCGGTGTTCTGAACGCGGGTTATCGGCGAGAGATAGATGGCAACCGCGCCCGCCGTTATCGCTGCGAGCATCATCGCGCCGAAGATCCGGCGCCAGCGGATGCGCGCCAGGCGGCTTCGCGTGCGGTCGTCCATCAGGATCTCGCCGCGGACGGGGCGCGCGCCGTGGCGCTTGGAGAAGGGGGTGCCGACGCGCTTCGAGCGGCTAGCCACGGGGCTTCTCCTGGTAGCGCTCGAGGCCAAGCTCGATCAGCCGCGTGATCAGGTCGCGGTAGGACAGGCCGGCGTACTCCCACATCTTCGGGTACATGCTCATCGGCGTGAAGCCGGGGATTGTGTTGACCTCGTTGAGGAAGAAGCGCCCGTCCGGCAGCACGAAGAAGTCGACGCGCGCGAGGCCGGCGCAGTCGATCGACTTGTATGCTGCGATCGCCGTCTCACGCAGGCGGTCCGCCAGGTCTTGCGGGATGTCGGCGGGAATGTGGATGGTTGTGGCCGGGTCGTCGTACTTCGCTTGGTAGTCGTAGAACTCGTTCTTGAACGTGACTTCGCCCGGGGGTGAAGCCTCCGGCGCGTCGTTGCCCAGCACCGCGACCTCGATCTCGCGGCCGTCCACTGCGTGTTCGACCAGGACCTTGCGGTCATAGCGGAACGCCTCCGCGATCGCGCCCTCGAGGTCTTCGCGGGAGCGCGCCTTGGAGGTGCCGATGCTGGAGCCGCCGTTGGCCGGCTTCACGAAGGCCGGGTAGCCAATTGTGGCCTCGGCGCCGCGGAGGACGCCGTCGCGGTCGCGTAACCAGTCGCTGGCCCTGAGTTCGACGTCGTTGACGACGGGGAAGTTGTGATGGCGGAAGAAGGTCTTCTGGAGCGCCTTGTCCATGCCGAGCGCGCTGGCGGCGACGCCGGCGCCGACATACGGGACGCCGGCGAGTTCGAGAAGGCCCTGCAGCGTGCCGTCTTCGCCGTTCGTGCCGTGGATCAGCGGGAAGACGATGTCGACGCGGCGCAGCGCGCCGAGGGCAGCCGTGCGGTAGAGGAGCCCGTCGCCGAGCGGCTCATCGAGCGAGCGCAGGCGTTCGGCGCGGATGCGGTCGAGCGCCTGTTCGGTCTGGGCGGGCGTTAGCCACGTGCCCTGGCGTGTGACGCCGATGGGCACGGCCTTGAAGCGCGTTTCGTCGAGCGCGCCCATGACGCCCTGCGCGGAGACGACCGAGACTTCGTGTTCGGCGGAGCGGCCGCCGAAGAGGATGCCGACCTTCAGCTTGCGGCTGCGCGGGGTCATTCGAACTCCCCAACGAAGGCGACTTCGGGCGATAGTTCGACGCTGGTCTTCTCGCGGACGCGTTCTTGCGCCAGTTGGACGAGCGCGCGGATGTCCTTCGCCGTCGCGCCGCCGAGGTTAAGTATGAAATTTGAGTGCAGTTCGGAGATCTGCGCGTTGCCGATGCGATGGCCGCGCAGACCGGCCTCATCGACGTATTGCCAGGCGGCTTTGTCGTCCGGGTTCTTGAACACGGAGCCGCAGTTGCGGCCTGTCGGCTGGGCGCTCTTGCGCCGCTGGTCGTACTCCCGGATCTGCTGCTTGAGGAGCTTTGCCTCGCCTTCCTGCACGCGCAGGTCCACGGAGAGAACGGCCGTGTCGCGCAGGGCCTCGGCTGAGCTCTTGCGGTAGTCGAGAGCCAGGTCGTCCGGGGTCAGCTCGCGCACGTCGCCGTGGTCGTCGGTGAGGCGGGCGCTGATGAGCACATCGGCGAGCGAATGGCCGTAAGCGCCGGCGTTGGAGACGACCGCGCCGCCGAGGCTGCCGGGGATGCCGCAGGCCCACTCGACGCCGCCGAAACCGGCGCCGGCGAGGCGCCGGGCGAGTGTCGAGAAGCTGAGGCCGCTGCCGGCGCGGACGCGAAGGCCGTGGCCGTTCTGTGCCGGGCCGTTGATCTCGGAGTACTGGTTCTCGATGACGAGGCCGCGGATGCCGCGATCGCCGACGAGGACGTTGGAGCCGGAGCCGAAGATGAAGACCGGGACATGGTGCTGTTTGGCGAGGACGAAGGCGCGGCGGAGTTGCTCCTCGGTCTTCGCTGCGACGTAGATGTCGGCAGGGCCGCCGACGCCGAACGTGGTGTGACGGGACATTGGCTCGTCCAGCTTGAGGGACGCTACCTTGCCCAGATCGGCGATCAACTCCTTGTGGCTCATCGCTCCTTCAGAATCTCGAGTACTAACGGTCCGGCCTTGTAGACGTCGCCGGCGCCCATCGTCAGGAAGACGTCGCCTTCCCTCAGGTCAGCGGCGACGAGGCGCGCGGCGTCCGCGACTGGTCCGGCGTATGTTGCGCGAGGTTCTGTGACTTCGCGCGCCAGGGCGGCCGCATCGAGGCCCTGGTCGGGTCTCTCGCGGGCCGCGTAGGTATCAGCGATATAAAGAGCATTGGTATCGCGGAAGCAGGTGCGGAAGTCGTCCAGCAGGTAGGCGGTGCGGGTGTAAGTGTGCGGCTGGAAGAGCGTGACGATGCGCCGAGCGGGGAAGCGGGTGCGTGCCGCCGCCAGGGAGGCGCGGATCTCGGTCGGGTGATGGGCATAGTCGTCGACGATGGTGACGGCGGCCGCTTCGCCGACGAACTCGAACCGCCGGGCGGCGCCCGTGAACGCAGCGATGGCTTCTCGCACGGTGTCTTTGGGGACACCGAGAATTTCGCTCACCGCAACGGCGGCGAGGCAGTTGCTTACGTTGTGGGCACCGGGAAGCTGAGTCACAAACTCCCCCCAGAGTTGTTTTTGGAATCTTACCATAAAGGTTGAACCGTCTACACCCTTTCGCCCTTCTTCTTGTGGAAGAATCTCGGCGAACCAGTCCGCCTCGGGAGAAAGGTGACTGTAGGAGACGACGTGAACGGGGTAGGACACGTCGTCTCCTACAGTCCGGGGAAGAAGCGCCTGTCTTCGCGACAGGCATGCCTGCAAGGGGGGGGAGTCCAAGCAGGCAACGATAAAACCGGAGGAGTCAACTTGAGCGAGGAACTGGGCGTATGCCGCCTGCAGTTCCTCGAAGGAGCCGTAGATGTCCAGGTGGTCCGGCTCCACATTGGTGACGACCGCGACGTAAGGATGGTAGTTAAGGAACGCGCGGTCGTATTCGTCCGCTTCGACGACGAAGTGGGGGCCGTCGCCAGGCATGGCGTTGGTGCCGAGGTCGCGCATCTCGCCGCCGACCATGATCGTCGGCGAAAGCCCGGCCTTGTGCAGGATGTAGGCGATAAGGGAGGACGTCGTAGTCTTGCCGTGGGCGCCGGCGATGGCGATCACCTGCTTGCCCTGCTGCAGAACAGCCACCATCTCGGCGCGCTTGATCACGGGTACGCCGCGTTCGCGCGCCGCCGACAGTTCGGGATTGTCGGCCTGCGCTGCCGAGGTGTAGACGACGAGGCCGGCCTCGTCGATGTTCTCGCGGGCGTGGCCCTGGTGGACGGTGACGCCGAGGCCTTCGAGCTTCTCCGTGAGAGGCGTGAGGGTGAGATCGGAGCCGCTGACCGTGTGCCCACGGGCGCGGAGCACCTGGGCGATTCCAGACATGTGGATGCCGCCGACGCCGACGAGGTGCACGCGCTCGGGGATCTCACGGACGGCGACGTGAGTCATCGTTGTCCGTCCTTCGCAAGGTCGAGGAGCATGCGGGCGATGCGGGTGGCGGCGTTGGGCCGCGCGAGGCGTCGCGAGGCGTCGCGCATGTCGCGCAGACGGTTCTCGTCATGCAACAGTGTGCCGACGACGGGGAGGATGTTGTCGAGATAGTCTTCTTCGAGGACGGTCGCCGCGCCGTGTTTGGCCAGATAACGCGCGTTCGTGCGCTGGTGCGCCCCGGCCAGCGGCAGCGGGACGAGGACAGCGGGGAGTCCCAGCGCGGGCAGTTCGCCGATCACTGACGCGCCGGCCCGGCAGAGCGCCAGGTCGGACGCGGCCATGGCCCAGGGCATTTCGTCGTGCATGTAGCCGTGGAGGTGGTAGCGGTTGCGCAGCGCGTCGGGCATGCCGTCGCGGATTTCGCGGAGCCAGCCTTCATCGCCGGGGCCCGAGACGTGGATGACTTCACATAACTCAAGAAGGCCGGCAAGGTCGGAGGCCACCGCACGGTTGATCCGCTGCGCGCCGGTCGAGCCGCCGCTGACGAACAGTACCTTCTCTTCGGGGCTAAGGCCGAGCCGCTCGCGGCCGGAAGCGCGGTCCACTTTCCAGAACTCGCTGCGAACGGGGTAGCCGGTGACGATGGTCTTGCCGCCGGGGAGGCTGCGCAGGCTCTCGATAGCCGTCACCGCAACCTTCTGGGCGAGCCGGGCGATCGCGCGCACGGCCCAACCCGGACTGAGGTCGGGGAGATAGACAGCAAGGGGTATCTTGCGTCCACGCGCCGCCAGCGCGACGGGGAAGCTGGCGTAACCGCCGGTCGAGAGGACAACTTCGGGGCGGAACTCGCTGAGGATCGAGCGAGATTGGGCGGCGCCGGCGCCGATCTTGGCGGCGTTCGTGGCCATCTGCCAGGGCAGACGCCCGCGGATCGGCGCTGCGCTGACGCCTCGGAAGGGAACTGCAGCACGCTCGACGATCTCCGCCTCGTTGCCGGCCGATGAGCCGACGTAGAGGACGTCGAGCGCCTCACCCGCGGGCAGCAGGGAACGGAGCGCTTCCGCGACGCTGAGCGCCGGATAGACGTGACCGCCGGTGCCGCCACCGCTCAAGACGAGTTTCACGCCGGGCCTCTTTCAAACACTGGGCCGCGCTGGCGTTCCTTCGGTGGGCGGAAGGTCGTCCTGGTTTGCGGCCGAGCTCGTTCGTGGATTGGCACTTCGGATGTGTAGCGGGAGACGCTGAGGAGGATGCCGACGCCGGCCATCAGGCTGATCAGCGCCGAGCCGCCATAGCTGAGGAAGGGCAGAGGAACCCCGGTCAGCGGGATCGTGCGGGTGATGCCGGCGATGTTGATCAGCGTCTGGAACGCGATCCAGCTGGTGACGCCGACGCCGAGCAGCATCGCGAAGCTGTCGTTAGTCCTCATCGTGACCCTGAGCGCGCGGAAGATGAAGAACCCGAACAGGGCGAGGATGCCCATCAGGCCGACAAACCCCAGCTCTTCGCCGAGGATCGCGAATACGCCGTCAGTATGCGCGCCGGGGAGGTACAGGTGCTTCTGGCGGCTCTCCGCCCAGCCGATGCCGAGCGGGCCGCCGCTGCCAATGGCGGTCAGGAGCTGGATGATCTGAAAGCCGACGCCCTGCGGGTCAGACTCCGGCGAGATGAAGCTCGTCAAACGGTCGAGCTGATATTCGCGGGTGCTGATGACCATATAGCATGCCGCGCCACCGACGCTCAGGAGGAGTGCGAGGTGTGTTAGAGGCGCGCCGGCGACGAAGAAGAGTGTGCAGGCGACGAGGACGACGATCACCGTCGTCCCCATGTCCGGCTCAGCGATGATCAGAGCCCCGACGACGCTCAGCATCAGGATGAAAGGCACGAAACCCAGGGAGAACTCCTTGATGTTCTGGCCGCGGCTGGCGAGCCAGGCGGAGACGTAGACGAGCACCGCCAGCTTGGCGAATTCGCTCGGCTGCACTGATATCGGGCCGAGCATCAACCAGCGCGCCGCACCGTTCCTTTCGACGCCTACCGGCGAGAGAACGAGGACGAGCCCGGCGAGGGCGATCAGGAGCATCGGCACGCTCCACTGGCGCAGGCGGTTGTAGTCGATCCGCATGAAGAAGACGAGGGCAGCGACGCCGGCCAGCGCGAAGACCGCCTGGCGGGCGACGAAGTAGTTCGGGTCGCCGTACTCGTGGTAAGCGAGCGCAAAGCTCGACGTGTACACGGCGAGGAGGCCGGTGATGAGCAGCATCACCGTCGCCACCATCAGGTGGTAATCCGGCGCGCCGGGCTTGAGGCTGCCGGCGCGGCGGGCGCCCTGGGTGCTTTCTACGCCTTCGATTTCGGCGCCTCCTCGGCGATCCGCGCGACGATCTCACGGAAGTGATCGCCGCGCAACTCGAAGTTGTCGTAGGCGTCGTAGCTTGTGCAGGCGGGCGAAAGGAGAACGATGTCCCCGGCCTGCGCTGCATCGCGTGCGGCGAGGACCGCCTCTTCCATTGTCTCGTACCGGGTTACAGGGGCTGTCGAACCAGCGTCCTTCAGCGCCCCTTCAAGCTTGGCTGCCGACTCGCCGAATAACATGATCGCGCGGCAGCGCTGGTGAGCTTCGCGCGCCAGGTCATCGAGCGGCAGGTGCTTGTCACGGCCGCCGAGGAGCAGCACGATCGGCTCGCGGAACGAACGGATGCCGGCGAGCGTGCGCTCGGGGGTCGTGGCGATGCTGTCGTTGTAGTAAGAGATCAGGTTTGCTTCGGTGACGAACTCAAGGCGGTGCGGAACGCCACCGAAACCGCGAATCGCCAGAGCAATGGCGGCGGGTGAAGCGCCACAGGCGAGGGCGATCGTGGCGGCTGCAACGGCGTTCTCCTGGTTGTGCGTGCCACGGAGCGTGACGTCCTCCAGCAGGAACAGTGGCTCTTCGCGGCCGTTCAGCCGGGCCACCGCCCGGCCATCGCGGACGAAGACGCCTTCGCCGGGGATCTCGTCCGTCATGCCGAACCAGAGCAGCCGGCCGTGCACACGTGGTGCGAGAGCGCGGGTCTCTGGATTGTCGTAGCCGAGGATGGCGATATCGTCCGCTTCCTGGAATTCGAGGATGCGTGCCTTGAGCGCGACGTAGTCTTCCCACTCGAAGCGGTCGAGGTGGTTCGGAGTGATGTTCAGGACGGCGGCAACGTGGGGGCTGCGGTCGACGATCTGCAGTTGTGTGTGGCTGACCTCCAGCACAGACCAGGTGTACGGGCGCAGGTCGTCCAGCTTGTCGAGCAGACCGACACCGATGTTGCCACCGACGAAGACGTCGCGTTCATCTGCCTTCAGCATCTCGCCGACGAGCGCCGTTGTCGTCGTCTTGCCGCTGGAGCCGGTGATGCCGACGACCGGGCCGGGGCAGATCTCGAAGAAGAGACCGACCATCGAGAGGAAGGGCACGCCGCGCCGGCGAGCGGTCTGGAGCTGCGGCAGGTCGAGCGGCACGCCCTGCGAGACGAAGAGCGCCTCTGCGGCTACGATCGCCTTCTCGTCGTTGACGCCGAGCGAGAGGTTCACGCCGAGCGCGTCGATTTCGCGGATGCGGTCAACCAGGCGAGTTGCAGGCTTGGAGTCAGAGATTGTGACATCGGCGTTGTGGCGAGAGAGGTAGCGGACCATGTCCACGCCTTCGACGCCGAGGCCGACGACGGTCACGCGCTTGTCCGTGAAATCGAGTTCGTGGAGCCGGCGCACGTCGATCACGAGTACACCTCCAGCGCGAGGGCGACGCCGGCGAAGGCGCCGACGAGGCCGACGACCCAGAAGCGCAGGGTTACCTGCACCTCGCTCAGGCCGCTTTCTTCGAAGTGGTGGTGAATCGGTGTCTTGCGGAAGATGCGCTTGCCGCCGGTCAGCTGGAAGTAGCCGACCTGCATGGCGACCGAGAGGCCTTCGATGACGAAGATGATGCCGATGACCGGCAAGACGAGCCACTGGCCCGTCATAAACGCGACCACGGCCAGCGCTCCGCCAAGGGGCAGCGCGCCTGTGTCGCCCATGAACACCCGCGCAGGGTAGGCGTTGTGCCAGAGGAAGCCGGCGCAGGCGCCGACGACCGTGAAGCAGAATATCCCGAGGTAGGTCTGGTCCTGGTGCAGCGAGATGACACCGTACGCCGCAAAGGCGATCGCCATCGTGCCCGCGGCGAGCCCGTCGAGACCGTCGGTGACGGCGACGCCACCGGCGCACAGCACGATGACACCGACGGCGATCGGGATGTAGGCCCAGTCGAGGTCACGGCGCCCTTCGTAGGGGATGTTCACCGTCTGCAGGTCGAAATACTCGTAGAGGCCGATCGCCGCGCCGATGCCGATCGCGATGAAGGCGACGAGCTTGACGCGCCGCTGGAGCGCAGCCTGGCGGCGGCCTTGGAGCGAGCCAAGATCGTCGACGAAGCCGAGGGCGGCCAGGCAGCCGCCGACGAGCAGCGGCAGGCCGATTGAGTAGCGTCCGAAGAAGTTGGCGGCGATCGTAGCAATGGCCACGGCGACGACGATCAACAGACCGCCCATCGTCGTCGTGCCAGCCTTGATTTGGTGCGTCGCCGGCGCCCACTCGCTGATCTCCTTGCCGGCGTTCTGCCGGCGCAGGAAGTCAACGAACGGGTATCCCGCTACCACCGTCGCTGCCACCGTTATCGCTCCCAGTACCAGTGCATCAATCATCTGCTGACTAGCGCGTCCACGAGGCTCTCGAGGCCGACCGCGCGGGAGGCCTTGATCAGCACATGGTCGCCTTCGCGGAGTTCATGGATGAGCGTTTCCGCCGCCTGCTCCGCTGATTCGAGTTGTTGCGTCTCTTGCCCGTCCGCGCGCGCCTCCTCGGCGAGAAGTCGAGCGTCGGCGCCGACGACGTACAGTAGGTCGCAGCGCCCGGCGGCGTGTTGTCCGACCTGGCGATGGCCCTCGTCTTCAGCAGCGCCGAGCTCCCGCATGTGGCCGAGGACGGCGATTCGGCGGCCGGGCAGCTCCGCGAGGAGGTCGAGCGCGGCGATCATCGAGGCGGGGCTGGCGTTGTAGCTGTCGTCGATGATCGTGCAGCCGTTGACGCCGGCGCGGACTGTCAGCCGCAGGTCGACGCGGGCCTCCGCGAGCGCGGAGGCGACCTCGTCCAGAGACATGCCTTCGTTGAGCGCGACGGCGGCCGCTGCCAGGGCCGGGTAGACGTGGTGACGGCCGGGGAGCGGGCACTCGGCGCGCACGCTTGCACTGTCGTCTATGAGGGTGAAGCTGATGCCTTCCAGGCCGTGGCTCTCGATGTCCGTAGCGCGGATGTCGCATTGTTCTGAGAGGCCGAAGAGTAAGGAGCGGGCGCGTGTGCGCCGCGACATCGCGGCCACGCGGGAGTCGTCGCCGTTGAGGATGGCGAGACCGTCGGCGGGTAGCGCTTCGACCAGTTCGGCCTTGCCGGCGGCGATCTGGCCGATCGAGCCGACCCGCTCCATGTGCACCGGTCCGACGTTGGTAACCACGCCGACATCCGGTCGCGCGATGTTCGCCAGCAGCGCGACGTCGCCGGGGACGTACATCCCGAGTTCGAGGACGGCGCGCTCGTGCTCCGGAGTCAGTTGCAGGAGGGTCAAGGGGAGGCCGATTTCAGTATTGAGATTCGCCTCACTCTTGAGTGTCTGGAACTTGCTCGAGAGGACGGCTGCCGTCAGTTCCTTGCAGGTCGTCTTACCGACGCTACCGGTGATGCCGATGACACGGGCGCTGTTGTGCCGCCGCCAGAGCGCGGCCAGCCGTTGGAGCGCCGCCAGCGGGTCGCTCACCTGGAAGACGTTGGCTTCGGCCTGGACGGGACGGTCGACGACTACGCCTGTGGCTCCGGCCGCGAGGGCAGCGGGCACGAAGTCGTGCGCGTCGTGGTTTTCGCCGCGGAGGGCGAAGAAGAGGTCGCCTTCGCCGGCCTGGCGTGAGTCGATGACGCCCCGGCGGAAGGTCGCGCCGGCGTTGGCGCGGGCGGCGACCAGTGTCGTTCCCGCGGCTTCGATTACGTCATTCACGGTGATCATTCGTTAGTTCTCTACCTTCGCGACGAGGATGTCGTCGGTCGGCGGTACTTTGAGGTAAGCCAGCACTTTGTTGGCGAGAGTGCTGAAGACGGGGGCCGCGACGGCGGAGCCCCATGGCACGTCCTTTGGTTCGTCGATCTTCACGAGCACTGCGATCTGCGGGTCCTCCAGGGGGGCGACGCCCGCGTATGAAGAAATGTATGCGTCAGGCCTGTAGCCCCCGTTCTCTTCGGCGATGTTGGCGGTGCCGGACTTGCCGCCGACGTTGTAGCCCGGCACGTCGAGATAAAGCGTTGACGTGGTATCTGCAACAACGCCCATCATGTCCAGCAGGTTCCGCGCGGACTCGGGCGTCATCACCTGGCGCACGGTCTCGGGTTGGACGGTCTGGGCGCCCAGAGGACCGACGATCTCCTTGACGAGTTGCGGCTTCATCAGCATGCCGTCGTTGGCGATCGCGGCGACGGCCATCGCCATCTGCAGCGGCGTTACGGCGATGCCCTGGCCGAAGCTGTTAGTCGCCATGTCGACGGCGCTCCAGCCGTCCGGATCGGTTTCCGGCGTGCGGACCCTGCCGTCGACCTCGCCGGAGAGGCCGCTTGCGGACGAGACGCCGAAGCCGAAGCGGTGGACGTAATCGTAGAAGCCCTCCGGACCGCAGAGGCTGGCGAGCCAGGCAGCGCCTGTGTTCAGGCTCTTCGTGAGGATCTGCTGCACTGTCTGCGAGCCGTTCGTCGAAAAGTCCCAGTTGTAGATGCTCCACTGGTTGAGGTGGAGCACGCCTTCGTCGTACCACCATGTGCCGGGCGTGACGAGGCCGAGGTCGATAGCGGCTGACATGGTGATGAGCTTGAAGACGGAACCGGGCTCGTAAGTGTCGGTGATCGCGCGGTTGCGGTAGAGGGCCTGCTTGGACCCGTCGCTCAGATCCTGCTTGGTGACGTCGAACGTCGGCCGGCTGGCCATTGCCAGCACTTCGCCTGTCTCCGGCTTGACGACAATGACTGTGCCACCTTCCGCCTTATGGTCCTTGATCGCGCGGTCGAGTTCCTGCTCGGCGATCCGTTGGACGTAGCGGTCGAGGCTGAGCACGACGTTGTTGCCGGGTTGCGCGGGGACCTCCGAGCGTTCGCCGAAGGCGAGCTGGTTGCCGAGGCCGTCGCGCTCGTAAGTCACCTCGCCGGGGCTGCCGCCTAGGATCGAATCGAGGTCGATTTCGAGGCCGCTGAGGCCGCTGTTGTCCTGGCCGACGAAGCCCATGAGCTGCGCGGCGAGGTTGCCTTCAGGGTAGACGCGGCGGCTGCCCTCGAGCAGGCGCACGCCGTTGAGGCCGAGTTCGCGGACTGCGGCTGCCTGCTCGTAGTTGAGTCCTCGTGCTACGGGTACCTCGAAGACATCGGTGTCAGTGACGATCGAGAGCATTTCGGTCGCCGGAACGCCTGTGATGATCGCGAGTTCATTCGCCGCGGCCGCGGCTTTCGTAACGTCGGTCCAGGCGCGTCGCTCGACCATCACGTTATAGGCGGCTTCGCTGGCGGCGAGCGGGTATCCGTTGCGGTCCAGCAAGGCGCCGCGGCGGTCGGTCAGCGTATCCTGCCCGTAGTGAGTGAGCCGCGCTTCTTCCGCGTACTGATCGTGGTCGATGATTTGCAGCTGCACCAGCCGCAGCGTGACGACGAGTGTGCCGAGGACGATCGCGCATACTACCGCCCACACCCGCCATGTTTCGCCAAACCCCCGCTTACTCATGTCAGTAGTCTCAAGGGACTGGCAACCAACCGAAGACGTCCTCCCAGAGGGAGGAGCCGGTATCGGGTTGTGCTGGTTCTGCAGGCAAGTAGCGGCTCGGCAGCCGGTGAGGCGCCGGCGCCGGTGCATCGACGCGCAGGTAGTTCACGTTGTCCGGGGTCACCATCTGCAGGCGGTCCCGAGCCTCGCGCTCGACGCGTTCGAGGCTGCCGAGTTGGGCCACGCTGACCTCCTGCTCGTGGAGGCGCGCCTGCCAGTCCTCGCGCTCGCGTTCGAGGCGCGAGATGCTGCCGCCGGTGGTCGTCGCGATGCTGGTCTGCACCAGCGGCAGGAGCGCCGCCACGCCGACGATTACGGCGGCGACGATCAGGATCACGGGGAGGCTGGAGCCACCCAACACTCCGGGAATCGCTGAGGTTGTGTGATCGCCGTTTGCCGCCACCTATGCCTCCTCACCAATTCGCTCAGCCGCGCGTAGCTTGGCGCTGCGACTGCGGGGGTTCGCCGATAGCTCTTCGTCTGCGGCCGTCACCGGTCGTTTTGTGAGGACGCGAAGTGTCGCCTTGTGGCCACAGACGCAGGCAGGCGTCTCCGGCGGGCAGACGCAGTTGCGGGACTCGCGTTGCAAGAACTGCTTGACGATGCGGTCTTCTAGAGAGTGGAAGGAGATGACGACCATTCGGCCGCCCGGGCCGAGGATGTGGTGCGCCTGATCGAGCGCCGTCTCCAGCGCCTGCAACTCGTCGTTGACGGCGATCCGCAGGGCCTGGAAAGTGCGCGTCGCTGGATGAATGCGTGTTCGTCCGCCGGGGATTGCCCGTGCGACGACAGCTGCGAGCTCGGTCGTCGTGGTCAGCGGCCGGGCGCGGATGATCGCCCCGGCGATGCGCCGGCTGAATCGTTCCTCGCCGAGTTCCCAGATGAGGTTCGCGATCTCCGCCTCTTCGTAGTCGTTGACGATGTCGGCGGCTGTCAGCCGCTGTTCAGGGCCGAAGCGCATGTCGAGCGGCGCTTCTGTCTGGAAGCTGAAGCCGCGCCCTTCCTCGGCCAATTGCATGGACGAGAGCCCGAGGTCGAAGAGGACGCCGTGCACCGGGACGAACGTCAGCTTGCGAGCGATGGCTTCGACGTCGCGGAAGTTGCCGTTTACAAGGTGGGCGGAGTCGCCGAACTCGGCCAGCCGTTCGCGGGCGAGCGAGATAGCGTGCGGGTCGGCGTCGATGCCGAGCACCATCCCGCCCGGGGCGCTGGCTTCGAGGATGGCGCCGGCGTGGCCGCCGGCGCCGAGCGTGCAATCGATGTAGCGGCCACCGGGCTGGACCGCCAGGAAGCGGACTACCTCGTCCTTCAGGACGGGAGTGTGGACAAGGATTCCATTAGGGGGGGAGATTGCAACCACCTTCCTAGTCCACATGCTCCTGGCCCATCGGCAGGGTCGACCGCGACTCCTCGACCTCCCGCGCCCAACCTTCCACGGTCCAAATTTCCAGGCACTCCCGGTTGCCGGCGATGATCACCGTCCCGTTGAGGCCCAGCAGCTCGCGGAAGCGTGCGGGGATTAGGATTCGCCCCTGGCGGTCCAGTTCGGTGTCGAAAGACTGGGCGTCGAACAGCCTGCGCGACCGTCGCCCGACAATCGTGGTTGCCGGCTGAGACGCCACCTGGTCTGACATATCTTTGAAGGCAGGCTCCGGGTAGACCTGGAGGCAGCCTTCGGGGCTCGGCGTGATTACGGCGATACTACCCGGGAATTCCAGGCGGTACTTTGCCGGGATAGCGACCCGGCCCCTGTCATCGAGCGTGTGCTCGTAGTTCCCCCGGAAGGCCATTTGTCAGAGCGCCTACCTTCAACGAAGAATTGGGGGTTGCCTGTGCTAAAATCGGTTCGACCGTGGACGGGCTGACTCGTCTGGGCCGGTAGAGCCGAATAGCGGGTGGAGCAAGACCCCCATCCTGCCCCATTTCGTGGGAAATCATACCACTACATCCCCACGTGTCAAGCGCTTATACAATAAATTTTGGATTATCCACATTGACACACCCTCACCATGCCGTTCACCGCTGCCGTCCTCACTAGCTCCGATCAGGGGGCCCGCGGCGAGCGTGAAGACACCTCAGGCGCGATCATCAAGGACCTGCTTTCTTCCATCGGCGCTTCGATCGCCCGCTATGAAGTAATCCCTGACGACAAGGACCGCATCGCCGACCTCCTCTGCCGTTGGGCGGACGGTGGCGAAGTGCAGTTGATCCTGACGACCGGCGGTACCGGACTCGGCCCACGCGACGTAACGCCACAGGCCACGCTCTCCTGTCTCGACTACGAAGTGCCGGGTATCGCTGAGGCGATGCGCGACGAGGGCCTCAAGCACACGCCGATGTCGATGATCAGCCGTGCCGTCGCCGGCGTGCGCGGCAAGACGCTGATCGTGAACCTGCCCGGCAACCCGAAGGGCGTGCGCGAAAATCTTTCGGCAGTGTTGCCTGTACTGGCCCACGCCGTCGAGCTCCTGGCCGGCGAGGACTCGCCGCACCCGTAGCGGCGGGGGCGAAATGGGGAGCGCGCGCCGACAACCGATGCGCATCGACATCCTGACGCTCTTCCCTGGCATGTTCCGCGGCCCCTTCGACGAATCGATCGTCAAGCGCGCGATCGAGGCGGGCCTCGTCTCGATTCACGTCCATGACATCCGCGATTGGGCTGAGGGCAAGCACAGCGTCGCCGACGACTACCCTTACGGAGGCGGCCCGGGGATGGTGATGAAGCCGGAGCCGGTCTTCGCGGCGACAGAGGCCGTCGTCCAGATGGCGCCGGAGCGCGGGCCGATTGCGCTGATGACCCCGGTCGGGCGGCAGTTCGACCACGACCTCGCTCTGGAACTGGCGCGGGAACCGCGGCTCGTCATCCTCTGCGGGCATTACGAGGGTGTCGACGCGCGCGTCCACGATCACCTGGCGACCCACGAGATCAGCGTTGGGGACTACGTGCTCTCGGGCGGCGAGATCCCGGCGATGGTCGTCGCTGACGCCGTGATCCGCCAGATCCCGGGGGCTCTCGGCTCGCCAGAGTCGGTGGAACAGGAGTCGTTCACGGAGGGGATGCTGGAAGCTCCGCAGTACACGCGCCCGCCGGAGTTCCGCGGCTGGGACGTGCCGGACATCTTGCTTTCGGGCCACCACGCCGAGGTCGCAAAGTGGCGGCGGCGGCAGAACCTGCTGTTGACGGCCCAGCGCCGGCCGGACCTCCTCGCCGGCCTCTCTCTAAGTAATGAAGAGAAGGAGTGGCTGGCGGAGCAACTCGGCCGCGACTTTTAACGAGTGTTCACCCGCTGTGCGGCGGTCGCGGGACGCCAGAGCGTAACGCTACTCCGCCCGCCGGGGTCATACCCAGTGATGACACTCGAAGCGCACACCTACGAAACGCAAACCACTCGGGTATGGCACACGTTCGCCCGCTGGTGGCTGGAGCGCGTCGACGACCTCGATGCCGCGAACGCGCGGCGCGGCGAGGATTCGCAGGCCCTCGCGGTCGTCCTGCCCACGTGGCCGCGAAGTATAGTCGGAACCCTGGCCTACTTCGGGGCGGCGGCCGGCTTCCTCGCCCTGCTCCTCCTGATGAAGGAATGGAGCCTCGCAGCCGGCCTGCTTCTCTTGCCCGTCTACATCTTCTTGTTCGGGCTCGCGGTCTGCGTCGGCACCACGCGGCAGACCCGGTAACGGGTTGCCCTAGCCTATGCGCGCCATTAGACTTCTAATGTTGTCATGGACGCCAACGCTTACGTAGAACTCAAGCCCAACCGCAACATTCCGAGCTTCCGCTCGGGTGACACCGTGAAGGTGCACGCCAAAGTCGTTGAAGGCGACCGGCAGCGCATCCAGGTGTTCGAGGGCGTCGTCATCAAGGTCAAACGAGGCGGCGTCAACTCGAACTTCACGGTACGCCGTGTCAGCCACGGCATCGGCGTCGAGCGCGTTTTCCCCTACTACTCGGCGTTGATCGACAAGGTCGAGGTGTCGCGTGTTGGCCGCGTCCGCCGCGCCCGTCTCTACTACCTGCGCGATCTGGTCGGCAAGGCCGCGCGTATCCGCGCCGGGTCGCGTGAGCGCTTCGAGGAGCTGGCGGCTCAGCTAGCATCAGGCGCCAAGTTCGAGGTCGAGGAAGAACTGGCGGAGGGTGTGGAGGGCGAGGAAGTCGAGGAGACCGCCGAGGCCGAAGAGGTCGAAGCCGCTGCAGAACCCGTCACCGAGGAACCCGCCGCTGAAGCTGAGACCGAAAAACCGGCGCCCGAAGCGGCCGAAGAGGCCCGCGAGGAGGAGTCCGAAGCCGCGCCGAAGCCCGCCGCCGATGCCGAAGCACCTGCGGAAGCGCCCGGCATTGTCGAAGTGCCGGAGACACCCGAAGCGGAGGCTCTCGAGCAGGTCATCGAGACCGAACTGGGTGAAGAGCCCGGCGAGGCTATCGAAGAGCGCAAGTAGAGCCCGGCTCGCGTTTCACCGGAGTCCGCCTCGACGAGGCGGGCTTTTTTCTTACCCGCCGTCCGCAGCTATGAGCACCTCATTGCCCTTCCTATACTGAAGGTGATGCCGTACGCCGAAGTCGCCGTCAACGCGGCGGCGCCGATCCGCCAGACCTTCACTTACCGCATCCCGGATGGGATGGCCATCAACGTTGGTCACGCCGTCTACGTGCCATTCGGCGCGCGCACGCTGCAGGGCATCGTCATGGAAGTCACGGCCGTGCCCCGTTACCAGGACGCGCGCGACATCGAAGCGCTGATCGACGAGCAGCCGCTCCTTACGCCGGAACGCGTGTCGCTCGCGGTCTGGCTCAGTGAGTACTATCTGGCGCCTCTCTTCGACTGCGTGTCGCTGATGTTGCCGCCCGGTTTCAAGCGCAAGCCGCAGACCTTCGTACGCGCGGCCTTCTGGGCGGGAGACGCTGACGGAGATCTGAGCGAGGCTGAACGCGAGGTGATGGCCGCCGTCCGCGAGCGCGAGGAGGCCGAGATCGAGGAGTTGAAGCGCGCGCTGAAGCCCGTCCGCGGGTCGGCACGGGCGATCGTCGCGTTGATCAAGCGCGGCCTGCTGGCACGCACGTACCGGTTGGCGCGACCGGCCGTGCAGCCTAAGGTTGTCCCGCAGGTAACGCTGCGGATCACCGAGGACGCGGCGCGCGAGTTGGCGCGATCGTTGCGCGAAGAGGGCTCGCCGAAGGCGATGCGGCGCGCGGTCCTGCTTGAGGCGCTGGCGGAGGAAGGCTCGCTGCCGCTGAGCCGCGCGAGGGCGCTCGGTCTGACGCCGGCGACGCTGCGCGACTTCGAAGCCGACCGGATCGCCGCGGCCGAGGATGTCACGGTCGTGCGCGATCCGCTGGCGGGCAGGACGTATGCGCGCAAGGAGATGCCGAAGCTGACGGCGGACCAGGAGCGCGCGGCGGCGGAGATCATCGCGGCCTTGGATGTCAGGGCTGGGGCCCTGACCCATGGCGAGGGTGGTGGCTTCTTGCTGCACGGTGTCACCGGCAGTGGCAAGACCGAGATTTACCTTGCGGCGATCGATCATGCGGCGAAGCTCGGGAAGCGGGCGATCGCACTCGTGCCGGAGATCTCGCTGACGCCGCAGACGGTGCGACGGTTCGGTGAGCGCTTCCCCGGTCAGGTCGCGGTGATGCACAGCGAACTGGCGCTCGGCGAGCACTTCGACATGTGGCACGCCGTCCGCGACGCGCAGTACCGCGTCGTCATCGGGCCGCGCGGCGCCCTGTTCGCGCCGCAGCCTGACCTCGGCCTCGTGATCCTCGACGAGGAGCACGAGTGGACCTACAAGCAGCAGGAAGGGTCGCCGCGCTATCACGCCCGCAAGGCCGCCGAGGAGTTGTGTCGGCGCACCGGCGCGGTGCTCGTCCTCGGCTCTGCGACCCCGGACGTCGAGAGCCATTTTCGCGCGTCGGCGAAGGCGTACCGCCTGCTCGAATTGCCGCAGCGGTTGATCCGCCGCGACGGGACGGTCGAGCCGGCGCCGTTGCCCGAAGTTGAGGTCGTCGACCTGCGCGAGGAACTGAAGGCCGGCAACCGCAGCATCTTCAGCCGCTCGCTGGCGCGGGCGATCCGCGCGGCGCTGGACGGGGGCGAGCAGGTGATGCTGTTCCTCAACCGGCGGGGCGCCGCCTCGTTTGTGCAGTGCCGGGACTGTGGCTATGTCCCCGAGTGCAAGTCGTGCGCAGTCGCCCTGACGTATCACGAGTCGGACAACCGCCTCGTTTGCCACTATTGCGACCGGCGGACGCCGCTCCCGCAGGTGTGCCCGGAGTGCGGCGGGCAGCGGCTGCGTCAGGTCGGCATCGGCACCGAGCGTGTCGAGGAGGACGCAAAGCGCGAGTTTCCCGGTGCGCGGGTCCTGCGCTGGGACCGCGATGTGACCCGCGGCCGCGATCGGCACGAGGCGATTCTCGCTCGCTACCTCGCGCACGAGGCCGACATCCTCGTCGGCACGCAGATGATCGCGAAAGGGCTCGACATCCCGCTGGTCACGCTCGTCGGCGTGATCTCGGCGGACATTGCGCTGCACCTGCCGGACTTCCGCGCCGGCGAGCGCACGTTCCAGTTGTTGGAGCAGGTGGCGGGGCGCGCCGGCCGCGGTCCGAAGGGTGGGCGCGTCATCGTTCAGACCTACACGCCGGACCATTACGCGATCGAGGCGATGGCCGAGCACGACTATCACGCCCTCTACGCCCGCGAGATCGAGAACCGCCGCCGTCTCGGCTACCCCCCGTTCGGGCGGCTCATCCGCCTGACGTACGCGCACCCTGGGTCGGACTACGCGCAACGGCAGGCGGCGATGATGGCCCGGCGCTTACGCGAGGAGCAGGCGCGGCTCGGACTGCCGAATGTTGACGTGCTCGGCCCGGCGCCGGCTTACGTGCCGCGGATCCGCGGCCGCTGGCGGTGGAACGTCATCGTTCGCGGCGACGACCCGGCCGCACTGTTGGGTGACGAGCCGCTGCCTCGTGGCTGGTCAGTGGACGTGGATCCGGTCTCGGTGTTGTAGGGTCGGCGGGTGTCGCGCCGTTTAGCTGCTGCGTGTGGGAACCCGAGCCGGATTCCCAGGGCAACTTCTCGTGCGAGCCGGCATGGGAGTGGCCGTTCAGCTCGTTGTCCGCGATCGGGTCGTCGTGGTGCCGGTGGGGGTGGTCGTGCGCTGCGAGCTTCGAGCTGAGGGAGCGGACGCTGTGGGCGTGCTCGTGGGAGTGGGCCCCGTCAACCGCAGGGTCGACTTCATGGCTGATCTTCACCCACCTATCTTAGACTATCCGCGCCGGGAGCGTAGGCAAACCTGATCGAAGATCGCGGTCAGCAGCTGCCGCCGCCGGCGGCGTGTTGGCTATCGCGCGAACACGCCGAGCGCGGAGATTGCCAGCATGTAGACGATCATCGTCGACGCCAGGACCCAGCCGATCGCGCCCGAGAGCCTACGCATGATGCATCCTCGCGTAGAAGCTACCGCTCAGGAAACTGCCCACGACGCCACCGATGATCAGGTAGACGACGAACGCCAGGAGCGACGCGGGCTCAAAGGTGCCGCCGCCGTCCACCGCCTCGTTCTTCAGACTTAGCATCTCAAAAAACGGCTTCACCCAGAACTCGCTATAGCGGTACAACTCGCTCACGAGTTCGCTGTCGCGATTAGCGTCAGCGAGCAGCGCCAGGAAGCGCAGGCCCACGAGCGTTAGCACGATCGCTACCAGCACGGTCCATGCAGTCAGTATTAGTGATCTCATGGCCCTATCGTCCAACACGGGACATTCTCAACGCACAAACTCCGGCGGGTCAGCCATAACGGCTGCATATCACGAGATACGCGGCGACGAAGCGCTTTTCAAGCTGCGATTTCCCTGCAAGTATTTGCCGTGGCGCGAGCAGGGATTTGGTACCCCTCCACCCCTAGAGTAGGCCACAAGGACGCCTCATCGAGGATCCGGAACAAGACAATACTCAGGAGGAGAACATGAACATCATCGCGTGGATAGTAGTCGGGCTCATCGGCGGAGTGCTCGGGAAGGCATTGATGCCTGGCCGCGATCCTTCGGGGCTGATCATCACGATCCTTCTCGGAATCGCCGGGGCGATCCTCGGCGGCTTCCTGTCGATCGCCCTTGGCATCGGCAACGGCGTCGATGATTTCGACATCGGCACGATCGTTCTCGCCGTGCTGGGCACGATGATCCTGCTGGCGGGGTACCGGATGGTGGCCGAGCGGGCCTAGCTCTCCACCGACATAAGAAGGCGCCCGGTCTCATACGAGACCGGGCGCTTCACTATCTCCAGGGTCAGACGAAGAAACGCAGCGCGTGATCCGCCGCAGGGCTGCGCAAGTCCTGCAGGTGGGGAGTCAGATCGCGCACCCGCGTCGCGTCGCTGCCCGGTGCGGGGATGCTGTTGAGCGGCTCAGCGACCTCGAGCGGCGCCATCGAATGACCGAGGTCCTCCATCAGCTGTTGCGGTTGAGAAGGGGCCATGTCATCGGTCCCGCTGGCGGCCTGGGCGATCGCCTGGGCTTGCTCAAGGACCTCGATCGCCGTGTCCAGGCACTTCATCGTTTCTGCCAGGGCGCCGGGATCCACTTTGTCCTGCGCGTCCAGGCCGACTTCGATCGTTAGCACGCTCGCCCTGCGCTGCTTCTCGTGTATACAGTCTCGGTACCATTTCACCGCTGGTCCATCATCGTGCATCCTGTCCTCCTCAACAGACGGTGGGCTCGCCCGGAAGATCCGGGGGCCTTGGGCATAGTTGCACCGGCGCCGTGACCGGGTCAAGGAGGTCCGTGCGTGGCAGCCGCCGGGCCGGCCGGTTGTCATGCGATTGTTACTATGACGTGATGTTTCAGTGCTAAACACGCCGCAAAGGGCTAGCATTGGTGAAGCGACGTTCAGGCGGTTTCTGTGGCAAACGACGTTGTCTGGACCCTGATTGCGCGTTGCCCTGCGGCTACTGGGCGCTAGTGTGACCGGTCATTCCTGGAGTGAAGCCACCGCTCCCTCGATGTCAGCGGTATCGACGTCCGTCGGGTCGACCGAATCGGACTCTTCCAGGACGATGCGCCTGAACGCTTCGCCGAACTCGAAGTCCTGGCCCTCGGCGCTCCAACGCGCCAACTGCCTGGCGAATTCAACGACATCCTCGCCGAACTGACTCGGGTGCGAGCGCAACGCGTCGCACTTCATATCCAGCGTCTCGGCGATGTCGATAAAGGTATTCGGCTGGCCGGACGCGCCGAGCCAGAGCTGCGCCACTTTGTGCGGCTCCAACCCGTCTGCCAGAAGCTCGGGGAAAGTCAGCCGGTCACGGGCAGTTGGAAACACCGCATCGATCGTCGCATCGCCGCTGGCGCGATGGTCGGGGTGGTTCACGTAGTTGTCAGAGAGGAAGCGGTTGGTCGGGTCGAAGCAGATCACCACCTCCGGCCGGTAGGTGCGGATCACGGCGGCAAGGTCGCGCCTCAACGCCAGCGTGTGTTCGAGGTAGCCGTCCGGATACCCCATGAACACGAAGTTCGCGACGCCGAGGACCTGGCCGGCGGCGCGCTGCTCTTCCTCACGCGTGTGGGCGATCTGCGAGGGCGTCATGGTCGCGTCATCGCTCCCCTTGTCGCCTTTCGTCACGATCACGTACGTAACGGTGCTCCCTGCCCGGGTCCATTTGGCCACCGTGCCCGCGGCCATGAACTCGGCGTCATCTGGATGAGCGACGACGACCATCGCGCTCTTTGGGATGTACCCGTCAATGCCTGTGGTCACTGGTGCCCTCCGCGCTGGCCTCGCTCATTTGCCTGCTCCTGATCTGTGATTTCGCGGTCTGCTCGATTGTACTCGGTCAGCTCACGCCACCAGGCATCCGTCGTCAGTGAATCGGGGGGGTGACCAGTCCAGATAGGTCGTCAATTTGGCTGTCGATCGCGAGATGTGGGGCCGGCCACTACAGCGACGTGTCCGCGGTTCAGGTACGAAAGTGTGGTGCCCCCGGCACGGACTCGAACCGCCGGCACACGGTTTAGCAACTGGCCAGGCGGCGTTCGTGCAGGATCGTGACAGCAAGTCCTAGAACTTCGACGCCCGCCCCGGCAAGAATGAGGTATGCGCTGCGCCTTCTGTCCTCGTCCCGCGCTCGGCGGCTTCGCCGTCACGTCGTATGACGAGCGCAGGGACCCTCAGTGGGTCCGCTCGGTCGAGGCGCTCTGTGCGCGTTGCCAGGCCCTTCTCGCGAAATCTCGGGGCTCGCCTGGGCGCCGCCACAAGGCAACAGGCATCACTTGGTACGGTGGTCATTGCGTCGGCGTCTTCGATGCGCCGCAGAACCGCCTCTACTAGACCCAGGTCTTCCCTGCCGCGCGCTGTTCTTCCTCACGCGTATGCGCGATCTGCGACGGCGTCATCGCCGCGTATCGCTCCCCTTGTCGCCTTTGGTCACGATGACGTAAGTGACGGTGCTCCCTGCCCGGGCCCATTTGGCCACCGTGCCCGCCGCCATGAACTCTGCGTCGTCCGGATGCGCGACGACGACCATCGCGCTCCCCGGGATGTACCCGTCAGTGCCTGTGGTCACTGGTGTCGTCCGCGCCAGTCTCGCTCATTCGCCCGCTCCTGATCTGTGATTTCGCGCACGGCCTGATTGTACTCGGTCGGTGGCGCCATCAGGCGTCCGACGGGTATGAATCGCGGCCCCGGGGACGGACTCGAACCGCCGGCACACGGTGTTAGCAATTGGCCACGCGGCGTCCGCGTAATTGCTGCAGTTGCCTCGGAGCCAATGACTGTCCCCGCTTCTCCTCGTACCCTCCTTGCGGTGGGAGCAAAAGAGGGGGCGTCCGCTCCGGCTAAACGGGCTTGAGTACGACCACAGGAATCTCGCGCTCGGCGGTCTTCTGATAGTCGGCGTAGCCGGCGTACTGGTCCACCGCCTTCTGCCAGAGACGCTCGCGCTCTTTGCCGGTCGCTTCCTCGGCTCGCACCTTCCGCTCGCGGCGCCTTACCTGGACTGTGGCTTCCGGGTTTGCCTTGAGGTTGAGCCACCACTGGGGGTGCACCTTATGGCCGCCGTTTGAGGCGACGACCACTATGTTTTCGCCGTCTTCGATGCTCTGCAGCGGAGTAGTCCGCTGACGCCCGGACTGCCGTCCGGTCGTCGTCAGGAGCACGATCGGCACGCCTCTCGTCGACCTCCCGATCGCCCCGCCAGAAACGCGGTACAAGAAAACGTGCGATCGCGAGAAGATTTTCGTCACGGTGGCGTTCACGGGCATTGGCGGCCTCCTGCTTCGACGGCGCTAGTATAGCTTACTGCCGGGGGGTAGCTGTCAGAACGGCCAATTTCATGTACAGAATAGCTGGTGCCCCGGGACGGACTCGAACCGCCGACACACGGTTTAGGAATTGGCCACGCGGCGTCCGCGGAGCTAGAACGGTTTCGCCACCGCCCCAAAGTCCACCATCACTGCGGCCTCGTCTCCGACAACCCAGCCATCGTGCCCTGCAGGCAGAATCGCGATGTCCCCCGCCTTCAGATCGAGGTCTTTTCCGTCCTGAAACACGATCTTCATCTGGCCTTCCGCCAAGTACACGAAGTGCGGCACCTCGCAGTAGTCGCCCTTCGCTTCCACCACAGGCTTCTCGTGCTCCGACCACTTCCACCCTGGCTGAAACGTCGCTCGCCCCACGCCTGCGCCGCCAATGGCTACAATATCGATCTTGCCGTTCTCCATGTTCAACACCTGGTCCGGCGTCTCAAGGGACTTCTTCTCAGGGCCACCCATCTTCTCGTCTCCTCGACTAAGCTGATTGAATCCGAGCCTCATATTACAGCCCCGTACGCATCAACCGCATCCCATCGGGGTTTAATTCCGAGTTGTTTATTAGCGTTTACGTCGGGCGCAGTTGGTCCGTGTACATGCCAAAAGTTCACGCCTGCGCGGCTCGATAGCTGTTACCCGTGAACCACGGCAACGCCTGGCGGTCACGGCGCACCAGCTTCCTGCTCAACAGCAGGCTGTCAGGTACAAGAATAGCTGGTGCCCCGGGACGGACTCGAACCGCCGACACACGGTTTAGGAAACCGTTGCTCTGTCCTACTGAGCTACCGGGGCCCCTCCGGAGGATCGTTCAGGGCAAAGAAATTGGTGGAGATAGCGGGACTCGAACCCGCAACCTCCGCATTGCGAACGCGGCGCTCTCCCAATTGAGCTATATCCCCACCTGTTGGCCGCTACAACCGGCCACACGCCATTATAACGCAGGTTTCCCTTGTGGCAGCTAGCCGAGCAACCCCGGCACCACTTCGATCGCGACCACGCCGCCCTTGATGTCGACGGAACGCACGATGTCCTCGGCCGCCGGCACGAGGAACTCGCCTCTGGGGCCGCGGACGACGAAGACGTCGTTCGCGGGACGCTCGAGGACTTCCGCGATCTCGCCCAGGTCCTCGCCTTCAGTGCTGACGACGCGCAGGCCGACGAGCTGGTAGCGGTAGTACTCACCTTCGCCGAGGGGCGCGAGTTCGGCTTCTGGGATCAGCAGGTACTCGCCGCGATGGTCGGCCACGTCTTCACGCACGTCGATGCCGTCGAGCTTCAGGAGCACCACCGCCTTGTGCCGGCGGCTGCGTTCGATCGTGTGTAGATCGCCGTGTAGCGTGACCTGGCGGCCGGTCTTGAAGGTTTGTGGCGGGGCCAGCGGCTGGACCTTGATGTCGCCGCGGACACCGAAGGCGCCGAGGACTCGGCCGACGGCGACGTATCCCGGCGGGACGTCGCCATCGCGGCTAGCCGATTTCGAGGACAGCCCTCTCCCCACGCCGGATCGCCGACACCTTCAGCAGCGTGCGCATCGCGTTCGCGATCCTGCCCTGCTTGCCGATCACCCGCCCCATGTCCTCTTCAGCGACCTTCAGGTGAAAGATGACGTGGTCGCCGCCGTCCTCTTCAGTGACCTCGACCGCGTCCTGGTTGTCGACGATTGCGCGGGCCATGAACTCGATGAGCTCTTTCATTGCGGGATTCTCCGTCGGGTGTTAACTGGTGGTTTCGGTATCTTCCGCAGGCGCGGCCTCTTCGGCGGCCGGTTCTTCAACGACAGGTTCTTCGGTAGCAACTTCAGCCGCGGGCGCTTCGGTAACGGGCTCTTCGGCAGCTGGCGCCTCAGCCGCGGGCGCTTCGGCAACGGGCTCCTCCGCCGGTGCCTCAGCCGCGGGCGCCTCAGCAACCGGCTCCTCCGCCGGTGCCTCAGCTGCGGGCGCTTCGGCAGCCGGTGCTTCAGCCGCAGGCGCTTCGACGGCGGGCGCCTCAGCCGCGGGCGCTTCGGCAACGGCTACTGCTGCTGCAGGGGCGGCCGCGGGGGCTGCCGCGACGGGTGCAGGCGTGGCGCCTTCGTCCTTGCGGCCCTTCTTCGGGTTCTTCTCGCCGGCCGGCATCTCCTTGCCCTTGTAGACGAAGGGCGCGATGCCCGCCAGCTCCATGACGCCGGCCCTGGTCAGGAGCTTCGCCGCCGTGTCGGACGGCTGCGCGCCGACCTTCAGCCAGTGCACTGCGCGCTCCTCGTGGAACTTGAGTGTGATCGGCTCGGTCAGTGGGTTGTACTGGCCGATTATCTCGAGGTGCGCGCCTTCGCGCGGGTTGCGCTGGTCAGTGACAACGATACGGTAGGCCGGTTGTTTCTTCTTACCTACCCTGGACAGTCGAATGCGTAGCAAGTGGTTACCTCCGTGTATTAGGGGCGTTCATCGGCTACCGGAGGAGCGACGTGACTTTGGGGCCGCGGCCGGTGCTCATCGCCTGCATGATCTTCTTGGCTTCTTTGAATTGCTTGATTACCCGGTTGATGTCCGCCGGCTGGGTGCCGCTGCCGGCCGCGATGCGGCGGCGGCGGCTGCCATCGATGATCGCCGGGTCTTTTCGTTCTTCCTTCGTCATAGAGTAAATGATTGCCTCTACCTGCTTGAAGTAGTTCTCGTCCATTTCGTCCGTATTGAGCTGCTTCTTGATCTGCGAAAGCCCCGGTACCAGGCTCAAGAGGTTCGAGAGCGGGCCCATGTTCTTGATCCGCTGGTACTGCTGGAGGAAGTCGTCCAGCGTCAGGGAGCCTGTCTTCATACGCTGAGTGATCGACTCCGCCTCTTCCTCAGTGATCGACTCCTTCGCCTTGTCGATCAGCGTCAGCAGGTCGCCCATGCCGAGGATCCGCGAGGCGAAGCGGTCCGGGTAGAACGGCTCCAGCGCGTCCGCCTTCTCGCCCATCCCGAAGAACTTGATCGGGATGCCTGTGACCGCGCGAATGGAAAGCGCCGCGCCGCCGCGGGCGTCGCCGTCGACCTTGGTCAGGATCAGGCCGGTGAGCGGGATCGTCTCGTTGAACTGCTGGGCCGCATTGACGGCTTCCTGGCCCGTCATTGCGTCGGCGACGAGGATAACCTCCGTCGGCGCCAGCAGCTTGTGCAGCGCCTTGAGCGTGGCGCGGTCCTCGTCGTCCATCTGGACGTGGCCGACGGTGTCGACGATGACGTACGAGGCACTCGTATCCTTCGCTTGCTTCAGCGCCCGCTTGCACACGTCGGTGGGCTTTTCGCCTCCGGCGTCGGTGATCACCGGTATCGTCAGTTGCTTGCCCAGCGACTGCAGTTGCTCGCCCGCGGCGACGCGCTCCGGGTCGGCGCCGACGAGTAGTGGGCGCTCGCCGCCGCGCCGTAGGTGGAGGCCGAGCTTGGCGGCAGTGGTCGTCTTGCCCGAGCCCTTGAGGCCGACGAGCATGATCACGGTCGGCGGGGTCTTGCCGCGCTCCAGCTTGGCGTGACCGCCGCCCAGCACTTCGACGAGCTGCTGGTTGACGACGTCGATGATCTGCTGCATCGGCGTCAGGCTCTTCAGCACGTTGGCGCCGAGCGCGCGCTCGCGGACGTTGGTTATGAACTCCTTGACGACCTTGTAGTGGACGTCCGCTTCGAGCAGCGCAAGGCGCACCTCGCGGAGAGCCTCGTCGAGGTCTTTCTCGGTGACGGTGCCGCGCCCGCCGAGCTTGCGGAAAACGCCCTGGAGTTTATCGGAAAGTGAGTCGAACATACCTACAACACTCGATTGTACGTGACGGTGCTGACGTGGACAAGAAAACGGGCGAATTGCACAGAATCGCCACGTTTGGCGCCTTGAGGCCCTGGCACTGCTTTGATTTGCGGCCGTGTTTGAAGGCGTTCGGTTGCCTATTGGAGCGCCAGCGCCGGGACGTCGACCACCTCGCGGCGTTGTGTTGTGAGGTTAGCGTATGGGGGTGGTGATCTCTAAGGGGTGAGTGTCACCCGATACGGAGCGGGAGGTTGCGCGGTGCGGAAGGTGTATTTCCTGCAAAACGCACGTGGGTTGCTTGTATTTTGCTTGACGGCATGAATATACTGGCCGCGCTTTGGAGCCAAACGACACAGTAGAAGGAGTGGTCTGATGGGTTACAACATCGAAGGTGATCTGCTGGAAGTCTGCAACTGCGATATCCTCTGTCCGTGCTGGGTGGGTGAGGACCCGGACAACGGCACCTGTGACTCGGTCATGGGCTACAACGTTCGGTCAGGGAGCATCGACGGCGTCGATGTTTCCGGCCATACTGTTGCTTTTGCGGTCCACATCCCCGGCAACGTCCTGGCCGGGAACTGGAAGGCGGCGCTCTTCGTCGACGACAAGGCGTCGGACGAACAAATGGACAAGCTCGTTGCCGCATTTAGCGGCAAGCTCGGTGGACCCCTCGCTGACACCGCGGCGCTAGTCGCTGAGGTAACCGCGGTGGAACGCGTGCCAATCAAGTTCGAAGTCCAGGAGGGCAAAGGATCACTCGTAATTGGCGACGTTGCCGAGTGCGTCATGGAGCCGTACCGCGGCCCCACCGGCCAGGTGACGACCCTGAACGAGAGTATCTTCACGACGATACCGGGAGCGCCCGCGTGGGTCGCCAAAGCTTCGAAGTACGTGCGCAAGAGCTCGAAGTACGGACTCAAGGACATGGACCTCTCGGGGCACAACGCCATCCAGGGGAGCTTCCGCTTCGAGGTCAACTAGCCGGCTCGGTGACCGGACACTCTTGAGACGCCGATGCTGGCCCCACGCGTAGACAATCGGCCCTATTTCGCGCCGCTGTTGCTGGCGCTGATCGCGCTCGCGTGGCTGTCGCTGGCTGTCTGGGATGGGTCGCCGTACGCGCGGTTTCTGCGCCACGACGAGCTGACCAACATCGACGCTGGCCTGAACTGGGGGACCGTCGGCCTGATGGCGGTATTCGTCACAGGCTGGACCGTGATGACGTTCGCGATGATGCTGCCGACGAGCCTGCCGCTGCTGTCGACGTTCCGGCGCATGACGGAGAGGCGGGAAGACTCCGGGCTCCTCCTGACGCTGGTGATTGTGGGTTACGTCCTCATTTGGGCGGCGTTTGGCTTGGGAGCGCATATCGGCGATGCCGCCCTGCACGCCGGAGTTGATCGCTGGCATTGGCTGGACGACAATTCGTGGACGATCTCAGGGGCGACGATCGTGCTGGCGGGGGTCTATCAGTTCACGCGGCTTAAGTACAAGTGTCTCGACAAGTGCCGCTCGCCGCTGAGCTTTGTCACGGAACACTGGACGGGCAAATCCGAGCGCCTGGAGTCGTTCAAGCTGGGCATCCATCACGGCATCTTCTGTGTCGGCTGTTGCTGGTCACTGATGCTCTTGATGTTCGCGGTCGGCACGGGCAACCTGGCGTGGATGCTGGTCCTCGGCGCAGTGATGGCCGTCGAAAAGAACATGCCGTGGGGCCGTAAGCTGAGCGCACCTCTCGGCGTGATACTCATCGTAGCGGGCGTGGCTGTACTGGTCGTTAGTGGCCCGAGTGCGTGCGCGCACACAGCCGGTGCGTGCGCCTAGCGGAACGGATGCAGACATGACAGAACAGCGCACTCAGCGTTTCCCGCAAGTTGGCCCGGGCGAGGACATGGGGCCGCCCGGTGTCTTCTATCGCGAGGAAGTCCAGCTTGCGTTGCGCAACCGAGGGATGCCGCTGGAGGGCCTTCGGTACGACGTCACTCCCGTCGGGATGCATTACCTGCTGATCCACTTCGACATCCCGGACGCGGTCGCGAGCGACTGGCGTTTGGAGGTCGGCGGGCTCGTGGCGAAGCCACTGATGCTGGGCGTCGCGGAGCTGAGGGAGCGGCCTCGCGTCAGCCTGCCGGTGACGATGGAATGCGGCGGCAACGGGCGGGCGCTGATGGACCCGAGGCCAATCAGTCAGCCCTGGCTGATCGAAGCGATTGGGACGGCTGAGTGGACCGGCACGCCGCTGCGGGGTCTGCTCGAGGAGGCGGGGTTGAAACCGGAGGCGGTGGAGGTCGTCTTCACGGGGGCGGACGAGGGAGTGCAGGGCGATGAGCAGCAGTTCTACCAGCGCAGCCTGAGCATCGAAGAGGCGACGCGCGATGAGGTGATGATCGCGTACGAGATGAACGGCCGGCCGCTGGAGCCGCAGCATGGCTACCCGCTGCGCCTGCTCGTGCCGGGTTGGTACGGGATGACGAGCGTCAAGTGGCTGAAGAGTATCGAGGTTGTGGCGCGGCCCTTCGAGGGCTACCAGATGATCGGTTCCTACCGGTACACGCAGTCCGCGGACGACCTGGGAGAGCCGGTGACGACGATCCGGGTGCGCGCGCTGATGGTCCCGCCGGGGATCCCGGACTTCCTGACGCGCGTGCGGCTTGTCCAACGAGGACCCGTGACGCTGAGCGGGCGTGCGTGGGCAGGGCGGCTCGAAGTAAGACGAGTCGAGGTGAGTACGGACGGAGCGAAGACGTGGCAGGAGGCGCGGCTGGAGGCATCGATTGGTAGGTTCGCGTGGACAGGGTGGTCATTCGAGTGGGAGGCGGAGCCGGGGGAGTACGAGCTGGCGGTGCGGGCGACGGACAGTGAGGGGAACGCGCAGCCGGAGGTGCAGAACTGGAATTACCAGGGGATGGGGAACAACGGCGTCCAGCGCGTTAGCGTGATCGTCGATTAGGTAGGGCGCGTCGCAACCTACGTGACCAAACCGGAGAAGCGATGCTCCCGGGGCGAGGGCCCTGGAATCTAGGGTCATGGCCTCTGGAGACAAAGGGCCAAATCACTTCGAATCGTGGAAAGTGGGCTTCTCTAGATGCGGTTCGCGAAACCTAATCTTCCCAAGCAGAGAGCCTGCCCTGAGGGATAGCCGAACGGGCCTGCCCTGAGCGAAGCCGAACGGGCCTGCCCTGAGCGATAGCCGAACGGGGCCGCGGGGTTTCCGCCTCGCGCGGACCTGTAGGGCGCCCGGACGGGCGCCCTACAGGTCGAGCCCCGCGCGCCCGTCTGGGTCTCCCGCTCCAGATCCAATT
The DNA here is from genome assembly GCA_040882565.1 of Dehalococcoidia bacterium. GTDB lineage: Bacteria > Chloroflexota > Dehalococcoidia > SM23-28-2 > RBG-16-64-32 > CF-162. The sequence continues at coordinate 8,849 of JBBEAZ010000007.1, read as the reverse complement.
TCTGTGACCAGCAGGCGGCCGATAGGGGCGATTTCTGCGGAAGCTTAGGGCCCCTTCCTATCTGAGAAGGAACCCTGAACCTCCATCGCCTACACTCAGCGCGCGAATCTCCTATTTCTTGGCGTAGTTCGCCATGCCGGCCCAGTCCACGCCGGTGACCGCTTCATCGCCCACGACCCATGCGTCGTGCCCGGGCGGGATGATTGCGACCTCGCCGGGCCCGACCTCGAATTCGCTGCCGTCCGCCATCACAACATGGAGGCGTCCGGCAATTTGGAATGAGTGGTGCGGGGCCTGGCACAACTCAGTGCCTGCGATTGGCTTCACGTGCTCGGACCATTTCCAGCCTGGCTCGAAAAGGAACCGGCCAAATGCCCCGTCGGAAAGGTTGACGATCTCGACCTTACCCTTTTCAAACTTGCGTGTCTCGTCTGGGCTGTCGAGACTCTTCTTTTCAGCCTTTGCCATTTTCGGTGCCTCCTTCATTGAACAAATCCGTTCGCTATTTGATGCTTGCTGTTATTTGATCGATGCACTGGCAATCAACGCCAGGCGTCGAGCCCGCCCTCCAGATTCTATCCCTCCATCCCGTTTCGCTCGAGCGGCCAGGGGCAAGGTGGTCTGTGCTCAGAGAGCCTGCCCTGAGCGATAGCCGAACGGGGCCGCGGGGGTTTCCGCCTCGGGCGGACCTGTAGGGCGCCCGGACGGGCGGCCGTTGGTCGAGCCCCGCGCGCCCGTCTGGGTCTCCCGCTCCAGACCTGTCCGCCTCTGGAGGATACGATTTCCTTGGCTCTCAGTCCCGAAACAGCGGTCCTTTTCGTTGATGGCGTAAGATTGAGAACATGAAAGAGTCGGGCGCGAGCCAGGGCCAGTCGGCATCGGGGCTCATCTCGAAAAGAATCGCCGAACTCGGGGACTGGCGCGGGGAAACCCTCAGCAGAATGCGCAAGCTCATCAAGGAAGCAGACCCGGACGTCGTCGAGGAGTGGAAGTGGATGGGCACTCCGATTTGGTCGCACGACGGCATCATCTGCACTGGCGAATCCTACAAGAATGTCGTGAAGCTTACCTTCGCCAAGGGCGCGTCTCTGAAGGATCCGGCCCGTCTCTTCAACTCGAGTCTCGACGGAAACGTACGCCGCGCGATCGACATCCACGAAGCAGAAGAAGTTGACGAGTCCGCCTTCAAGGCGCTCGTTCGCCAGGCGGTCGCCCTCAACAGTTCTGGCAAGTCGAAACCTTCGAAGAAAGCGAAGTCCTGAGGGATTCCGCCCCTGAACGGGTCCGGCATCGGGTGGCGGAGGTGTCGTTCCGCCCGAGCGTACCCAGATTGAAGAGCCTCTTGAACGACCTCCGGCAGCGTTGCCGCAGGTGCGCGCGGATGGGTACAGGCTATAGGAATCGTGGAACTTAATCTTCCCAAGCAGAGAGCCTGGCCTGAGCGATAGCCGAACGGGCCTGCCCTGAGCGAAGCCGAACGGGGTCGCGGGGTTTCCGCCTCGGGCGGACCTGTAGGGCGCCCGGACGGGCGGCCGTCGGTCGAGCCCCGCGCGCCCGTCTGGGTCTCCCGCTCCAGATACGAATTCGGCGGTTGAGACTCGCCCAATCCGGATTGTTTTCCAGCAGTCAGATGGCTTAGGCCCTTCAGCTTGTATCTGAACTCTTGCTCAGCGGGCACGTCCAGATACGAACGCGAGGCCATAAGCTATGCAGGCAGATGGCCCCGAAATCGCGAACGCTGGTTGTACAATTCGCGCCATGGAGCCGCGAATCCAGTACGCGAAGACCAGCGATGGCGTGAACATCGCCTACGGCGAGGTTGGCGAGGGCAGACCAGTGATCTCCATGCCGCCACCGGTATCAGGCCACGCCGAGCTTATATGGGAGACCTTCGGAGAGGTCTTCCGGTCGCTTGCGACCAAGTTCCACATGGTGTCGTTTGACGCGCGCGGTGTCGGCCTCTCCGATCGCCATGCGCTCAACTTCTCGATAGAGGCCCTGATTCGTGACCTTGAGGCAGTTGTCGCGCGAACGGGGTTCCAATCGTTCGTGTTCATCGCGTTCGCCAGTGCCGTGCCCACCGCCGTAACGTACACCGTGGCCCATCCGGATCGCGTGTCCCACCTGGTCCTTTGTGACGCGATGACCAGCTTTTCGGACATTGCCGAGACGCCCGCCTACCGGGCGTCCGTGCCGCTGCTGGAGATCGACTGGGTGCTCTTCACCGACACGTTCGCGCATATTTGGTGGGTCGACCAAGAAAATCCCGAGTTTGGGCGGCGCTTCGCCGAGTACCTGCGAGCGTGCTGTGGACCGGAAGCCTGGCAAGAACTCTACAGGGCGTGGGAGAAGTACGACGTCAGGACATTGCTGCCGAAAGTGGCAGTCCCCACGCTCGTCATTCACAACAAGAACAACCGTTTCTTCCCTAAGTTAATAGGCCAGCGCACCGCGGCTGCTATCCCGGGTGCGCGCCTGGCACTCATCGACGACCTCACCTATGCTCCACTTCCAGCCCTTGTGGAAGCGTTTGTCGCCGAGGGCGAGGCGCGACAATCCGCCGCTGGCGCTGAGGCGCTCGAAGCGCCCTCCGGCACCGCCGTCATCCTCTTCGCCGACATCGTCGACTCCACGGCCCTCACCGAGCGCCTCGGCGACACCGCTTTCCGCGACAAGGCCCGTGCCCTCGACGCCACCCTCCGCACGATCATCCGCGAGCACTCCGGCACGGCGATTGAAGGCAAGCTCCTCGGCGACGGCGTCCTCGCTGTCTTCACCAGCGCCCGCCAGGCCATCGAAGCCGCCCTCGCCTGCGGGAAAGCGGGCGACGCCGCCGGGCTCCCCCTCCACCTCGGCCTCCACGCCGGCGACGTCATCCGCGAAGAAGGCAACGTCTACGGGGGCGCCGTCAACATCGCCTCGCGGATCAGCGGGTTGTCGGCGCCGGGCGAGGTGTTGGTGTCGGACACGTTGCGAGGGTTGGCGCGGACGTCGGCTGGGGTGACGTTTGTGGACCGCGGGGAGCAGGAGTTGAAGGGAGTGGGGGAGGCTGTGCGGGTTTGGGCGGTGGGTGAGGCTTGATGGAGCCGCGCATTCAATACACCAAAACAACCGATGGAGTAAGTATCGCCTATTACACGATTGGCAACGGTCCGCCGTTCATCATCATGTCGCCCCGGATAGCGACGAATATTGAGGACGAATGGAACATTCCTCCGCTCCAAAACTTATTCAGGGCGACCGCGATGTCGTTGACCGTTGTGCGGTACGACATGCGTGGATGCGGCTTGTCGGACCGCAATATCGATGACTTCTCACCGGTTGCGATGATGCGCGATCTGGAAGCGCTGGCAGATGTGGTAGCGCCCCAACCCTTTGCGCTCCTCGCTTCGGGCACAAGCATACCTGCCGCGCTTACTTACGCTGCTTCTTACCCGGACCGTGTGTCGGATCTGATGCTCTGGGCCGTGCTCCTGGGTGCGAAGCCTGAACCGCTCGATCGCCTGTTCCGTCTGGCGCGCACGGATTGGACACTCGCCAGCGAGTCCTTCCAGTCTGCGATTGATAGCTGGTCGAATGCGGATGACGCCAGGCGGTACGCAGCAATGATGCGGCGCTCGGTTACACCCGAGGCGTTCATCCGCCATGAAGCGGCGAGTAACTCGTGGGAAATGGGTGAGACGGCGCCCCAGGTGAGGGCGCGCACGCTTGTGATGCATCCTCGCGATCACCCGTACTACCCGACAGAGGGCGCGCGGAAGTTAGCCGCCGCGATTCCCGACGCCCGTCTCGTTCTCTCCGAGGGAAGCACGGTACTGGTGCCTGGCCCGCAGGCGCTCGCGGCGATGGCTGAGTTCCTCTCCGATCTCTCAGGCGTCACCCAGAGCCATCTCGACGTCCGTGCCCCTCAGCTAAGGGGAGATCCAACGGAGCCGAGCGCCCGATCCGCCACTGCTATCATCGTTTTCGCCGACATCGTTGACTCCACTGTCCTGACGGAGCGACTGGGCGACTTGGCGTTCCGTGATAAGGCCCGCGACCTCGACGCCACCCTCCGCGCCATCATCCGCGAACACAGCGGCACCGCCATCGAAGGCAAACTCCTCGGCGACGGCGTCCTCGCCGTCTTCACCAGCGCCCGCCAGGCCATCGAAGCCGCCCTCGCCTGCGGGAAAGCGGGCGACGACGGCGGATTGCCGCTGCACCTGGGATTGCACGCGGGTGACGTCATCCGCGAAGAGAACAACATATACGGCGGTGCGGTAAACATCGCGTCGAGAATCAGCGGGCTGTCTGCGCCGGGCGAGGTGCTCGTGTCGGACACGGTGCGCTCGCTGGCGCGGACTTCGGCGGGGGTGTTATTTGAGGATAGGGGAGAGCACTCACTGAAGGGCATCGAGGGTACCGTGCGGATGTACGCAGTGCACAGGCGGGAGTAAGCAGGCCACGATGACCGCGAGTGCACCCACGGGCACGGTCACGTTCCTCTTCACCGACATCGAAGGATCAACGCGACGGTGGGAGGAAGAGCCCGACGCTATGCAGGTAGCCTTGGCCGCGCACGACGAAGTGCTGCGCGCCGCTATCGAGGCCCGCGGCGGCTGGCTGTTCAAGCACATGGGTGATGGCGTGTGTGCTGCGTTCGCTTCCGCGCGGGGGGCGGTGGATGCCGCCATCGATGCGCAGCGTGTGCTCGAACTGCCGGTCCGCATGGGCATCGCCACCGGCGAAGCGGAACTCCGCGGCGACGACTACTTCGGCCCGGCACTAAACCGTGCCGCCCGAGTGATGAGCGCCGGCCACGGCGGGCAGATCCTGGTGGCCGCGTCGACGACGGCGCTGGTGACGGAAGTCGATCTGCTTGATCTCGGAGAACGCCGCCTCCGCGACCTACCTGGCGCCCAACGCCTGTACCAGGTGCGCGCCGATGGCTTGCGCGCGGACTTTCCGCCGCTGAAGACTGTCGATGGTGTGCCCGGCAACTTGCGCGCGCAAGCGACGAGCTTCGTCGGCCGCGAGGCAGAGGTCGCCGAACTGATGGTCGCGGTGCAGGCGCACCGGCTGGTGACGCTGACCGGCGTTGGCGGTGTGGGCAAGACTCGCCTCGCTCTACAGGTCGCGGCCGAGCTAGTGCCCGAGTTCCCCGAAGGCGTCTGGCTCGTCGAGCTGGCCCCGGTCGGCGACCCATCTGCCGTGCCCGACGCCGTGGCGATGGCGCTTGGACTGACGCCGCAGGCGGGGATGTCGGTGACGGAGAGCGTTGCAGAAGGCCTTGCGGGACGACGGCTCCTGATCGTGTTCGACAACTGCGAGCACGTACTGAACGCTGTCGCAGACGTAGCCGAGGCGGTGCTGGCACGCTCGAACACAGTGAAGGTCCTGGTTACCAGTCGTGAGGGCCTTCGTGTCCCCGCGGAGCACCTCTGGCCGGTGCCGACGCTGGGCGTACGCGAAGGGATCGATTCGACGGCAGTGGCCCTCTTCGTCGAACGGGCCAGGGCGGTGGTGCCGGGGTTCGAGCTAGGTGCGCATGCCGACGCGGTGATGGAGATCTGCCGCAGGCTGGACGGGATCGCCTTGGCTATCGAGCTCGCGGCGGCGCGGATGGTATCGATGAGCCCCGCCGACGTGCGTGACCGTCTTGGGGATCGCTTCCGGCTGCTGGCCGGCGGGCGGCGCGGGCTGGAGCGTCACCAGACGCTGCAGCACGCGGTGCAGTGGTCGTACGATCTGCTGACCGACGACGAGCGCGTCCTCTTGAACCGCTGCTCGGTCTTCGCCGGCGGCTTCGACCTCAAGGCGGCTGTGCAGGTGTGTGGCGGCAATGTCGCGGACGAGTACGCGGTGTTGGAACTGCTCGATTCGCTTGTGCGCAAGTCTTTGGTGGTGGCCGATCAGTCGGGCGGGGCCGCCCGTTACACGTTCCTGGAGACGATCCGCCAGTTCGCCGAGGACCAGCTAGCTGCCTCTGGGACCGGAGACGACACTCGCGACCGTCATGCTCGTCATTTCGCGGTCGAGGCGAACGCTAACTTCGAGCGCTGGGCAAGCCCGCGTCAGCGTGAGGCGTATTTGTGGCTTGATGCCGAGTTCGCCAACCTGCGTGCCGCGTTCCGTTGGACCGTTGTGAGGAACGATCTCGACAACGCCGCCATCATCGCAAACAAAGCCGCGGCGGTGGCTACGTGGATGCAATCTTTCGAGCCGGTTGGCTGGGCCGAGGAGCTCCTCGGCTCAGGCCGCAGCCAACACCATCGCTCCCTCAGACAGCTCTATGCCAGCGCCACTCTCTGCTGTTATTTGGGACGGTTAGACGATTCGGTTCGCTACAGCGAAGCCGGTTTGATAACGATCGACGATCCGGACTACGATGCAGCGCCATACGGTTGGGACATCCTCTTGCTCTCCACGGCGTACCTCCTGGCGGGCCGACTTGAGAGGTACGCTGAACTGAGCGCCATCTGCATCGAACGCTCGGGGGATCCCCTCGTTATCGGGCGTGGCGCGGTAGTGTGGGCGTTGGCGACGATGCGCCGTTTCGACGAAGCAATCGCCCTCGCCGGCCAAGCCGTGGCCGCAGCGGAGGCCAGCGGAATCCCCATGAGCATCGCCATCGCGCTCAACTCCTACGCAATGGCGTTGACCCAATCCGACCCTGTGCGGGCGTTGATGGCGAGGCGCCGGGCGGTGGTCGTGTCCCGTGACAGTAACAACTACATGTGGGAGGCGATCACCGTCCGGGAGTTGGCAGGCCTGGAGGCCGCCCACGGCGGCGACCCTCGAACGGCTCTTGCTTCGTTTGACGACGCCATCGACTCGTTCCACCGGTCCGGTGCCGCCGCAAATCTGGTCGTCACATTCGCGTCTCTCGCAGAATTCTTCGATCGAATCGACCGGCCCAATCCCGCCGCGACGCTGTACGGAGCGAGCCGCGACGACGCCTTCGCAATGGCCATTGTCCCGGGGCTCCCCGTTGTCGCCGATCACCTACGAGAGGTGCTCGGTGTGACCGTCTTCGACGACGTTACACGCGAAGGGGCCGCGATGGATCGCACCCAGGCCGTCCAGTACGCTCGCGCCGAAATCCAGCGCGCCCGGGACGAGCTCGGAAAATCGCCATAACGTGACTCGCACCGACGCTAGCAGAAGCGGCGACGCCTCGAACCGAGTGAGGGCCACCTCCTACCTCGCGCGTTCCTTGAGCCTCGATCTTGAAAATACAGAACTATGAGCATCCGTCATGCAAGCTGAGGGCCAGCCGTCGCCTCGGCGCCTCATCGCGTATAATTCGCGCCACGGAGCGTTGGGACCCGTTGGGGCACGCTTCAGTACCAGACCACCCTTACCTTCGACTGCCTGGTGAGCTCTCGATCATGCCCGCGAAGGCCGACCCGCCGTAATCTAACAGGAGGAGCAACCCATGAAGCTCTCGATCACCGCCGGACTGATGTGCACCGCACTCGTCGCCATTGCTGTCGGATGTGGGGGAGACGATGACACGGCGACCAACACTCCGGGCAGGCCCGCCTCCGTCACGGCGACCACGGGCAACGGCGGGACCGCGACAGCGACAGACGAAGCGACGCCGGATGACGCTGCAAACGGCGGCAACGACGATGGCGACATCGCCGAATACTTCCGCGATCTGGCGGCGAGGTTCGAGTTCAGCCGCCAAGACTCCGACGCCGCGGTGGCCACCTTCAACACCGACCTCGACGCCGCGGTCACGCTGGACCAAGAGAAGCAAGTGATCAACGACTTCCTGGACGACATGATCCAGGTCTTCGACGATTCCATCCTGACTATGAACGGCTTCTCCGTTCCCGCGATCGCCGAGGATCCGCACTTCACCTTCCGCGACGACATCGTCGAAGCGAAGGCGATCTCGGAAACGCTGAAGGATGACCTTGACGCTGCCGAGACCGGGGAAGAAGCGCAAGCGATCATCAATGACTTCGACGCCGAGGTGGGCGCGCTCATAGATCACGCGCAGGCGGCCTGCCGCGAACTGCAGGACATCGCCGACGAGCAGAACATCGACGAAGACCTGGAGTGCAATGCACCATAACGGCCCGGCCAGCCAAGTGACGTGATCTCGAGTTCGGAGATGGAAATCCACGCTCTGGCCATTGGCCTGCGAGTTAGCGACGTAGGGGCTAGCTACAGAGTAGGAGAATCATGCTCAGGCAACTCAGATCTTGGGCTGTGTTCTGGCCCAACAGACCGATCCTCCTGACTCACGCCCGCTCTACCATCCGTTCGGGCCCTTTAATGGTCTGGAGTTTTAGGGTCACTGCCTCTGGAGACAGAGGTTCATTTCCCGGCGAAATCGCGGAAATTGGGCTTCGCTAGATACGAATCGCGAAACCTAGTCTTCCCAGGCAGAGTGCCTGCCCCCCGTGGCTGGGTCGCGGGGTTTCCGCCTCGGGCGGACCTGTAGGGCGCCCGGACGGGCGGCAGTAGGCCGGGCCCCTCATAGCCGTCGGGCCGCGGAGGATAATCCTCCGGCGGGCCTACTGCACCGCTGACACTTCTGCCGTAGGGGTCAGCGAAGGTGGTTCGGGTGGATGCGGCGCTGTTGGCTCCGGCACAGGAGTTTCCGTTGCCTCGGGAGTCTCTGAATCGGGATGCGGGGTCACTTCTGGCGTGGCGCCGCTGTCTCCAAAGGCTCGGGCACCGGCGTTTCCGTTGGTGACGGAGTCGCTGTTTGTCCCGGTGAGTCGGCCGGCGGTACGTCTCCCGTCGGGGGCGGATCTGTCGCGGGACCGGGCGTCGGCGGCTCGTTGGGTGTCGTATGTTCTCCGTCCTAACAAAGTATGAGGATTTCGTTAGAAATTGATATGTGGTAT
>JBBEAZ010000006.1:0-8085 GCA_040882565.1 Dehalococcoidia bacterium | reverse complement strand
GGGCGGGTGCCTACACCCGCCGCGCCAACATCACACCAGCCAAACCCGCCACCACCGCCAACGCCATCACCCCCAACGCCAGCCCAACCACAACCGCCACCGACGTCCCGCCGCCATCGTTGTTCTCGGGCGGCGACACACCATCCGGCCCGCCCGGCTCCTCCGTCGGCCGCGGCGCCAGCCCGTTCGCTGCCCGCCACTCGTCCTCCAACCCGTCCTGCCCGAACCCGTACACGGCCTCCAGCGCACTCTCGATCCGCTTCCCGGATTTGATCTCCGCATACAACTGCGCGAACTGCTCCTCGCCGTACTCATCGATCAGGAACGACACCAGGCTCCAGCCCTCGCCGTAAAACAGGTTCACCTTGTCCGGGTCCCCTGGGTACGCCGAGATCTCCCGCACCGACAGCACCTCGCCGTCGTCAATCGCTCTCTCTACCGCCTCCCGGAACCCGCTTGGGTCTGACTGTCCGTACACAGCCGTCCCCTCGTCTAGCCACGCCGGCAGCGACCCCAGCGCGCTCTCCCCGGCCTGCGCCGTTACCACGTGCGTCAACTCGTGCCGCAGCGTGTCGAAGGAAGCATTCCCCAGCACCAGCACGGTGTTGCTCGCGACTCGCACACCCGCCGTCGTTATCTGGCTCTCGTACGTCTCGCTTCGCCGCTGCAGCGCCGGCTTCATGTCGTCGGTGCCCTCGTAGATCCATACGAGCACCTCGAACGGCACCTCTGTGTCCAGCAAATCGGACAGCGCCGCCAGTTGCTCGACCGCCACGTCGTGCATGTCCTGCGCGTCACCATCGGATCCCGAGTAGTAGTAGATCGTCGATCCCTCGCCGCTCACCTTCTGCCACTCGAACCGCGAATCGTCATAGAAGAACGACTTCTCCTCGGTGGTCGCCACGTCCCCGTCGGCGTCCGTCGCCTCCCAGTAGTATTCGATCACCGTTCCCGGCGGCAGGTAGATCACCGGCGGGTTGTTCCCCGCCAGCCGAAACGTCGCCTCAACCTCAGTCGCCGGCTTGAAGTCCGGCCGCCCCGTCGCCGCCGTCCCGTCCGGCAGCACCGTGTACCGCAGCCGTAACTCCTCGATCGGCGAGTCGCTGGTCACCGAGACCTTGAACTCCATCCCCGCCGGGAAGTCGTTCGTGACACCTTGGTCGATGATCTCCGGCCCACTCTGCGCGCCAACGACCGATGGCAACGCCAACACCGCCACGATCACCGCCACCAGCGGCAACCAGCGAACGCTAAGCGCCAATCGTCGCCTTCTGGTAGGCGCGCAGCACCTCATCGAGGTCGCCATCGAGCACGCTTTCAGCGTTGCTTGTCTCATATCCAGTCCGGTGGTCCTTCACCATCTTGTACGGATGCAGCACGTACGAACGGATTTGATTACCCCACTCAGCGCTCACGTGCTGGCCCTTTAGTTCCTCACGCTCCTTCGCCTGCCGCGCCAACTCGCGCTCCAGCAACCGCGCCTCCAGCACCTTCATCGCCGAGTCCTTGTTCCGCCCCTGCGACCGCTCGTTCTGGCACGTCACGACCAGCCCCGTCGGCAGGTGCGTGATCCGGATGGCCGTCGAGTTCTTCTGCACGTTCTGACCCCCGTGACCTCCCGCTCGGAAGACGTCGATTCGCAGGTCGTCCGGGTTGATGTTCACCTCAGCCCCGCTCTCCACCTCTGGCAACACCTCGGCCAGCGCAAACGACGTATGTCGCGCCTTGGACGAATCGTACGGCGAGATGCGCACCAGCCGGTGCACCCCGCGCTCACCCTTCAAGTAGCCGTACACGTTGCGGCCCGTGATCTCGATCGTCGCGCTCTTAATCCCGGCCTCTTCCCCCGGCATCACATCCAGCACGCTCGAGCCGTACCCCCGGCGGTCCGCCCAGCGCAGGTACATCCGCATCAGCATCTCCGCCCAGTCCTGCGAGTCCGTCCCGCCGGCTCCGGCGTGCAGCGTCAAGATCGCGCTCCGCCGGTCGTACTCACCTGACAGCGACAGTTCCAGTTCCATGTCCTCGATCTTCGCTGCCAGCGCCTGCGTCTCAGTCGCAACTTCGTTCGCGACTTCCGAATCGCTCTCAGCCTCAGCCAGGTCGAGCAAAGCGGCCAGGTCGGCGACCTTGCTCTGGGCGGCGCGCCACGTCTCCACCTGTTCGCGGATATCCGCGAGGCGGCGCATCGCCTTCTGCGCGGATTGTTGGTCGTCCCAGAAGCCCGCCTCAGCAGACTTCGCCTCGAGCTCCCCTATCTCCTTCTCGAGCGCCGTGACGTCAAAGCCGGCGGAGGACGTGTTCGATGCGCTCTTTCAGTTCGGCCAGCGTCGCGCGCGTCTCTTGCATCAAATAACCTCCGCCACTTCGATTATACGAACGGCGCAGGCCTATGAGCGAGCCAGGCGCGGCGTTTACTCCAGTTCGAACTCGAATGTCGCCGGGTTCGGATCGCCTTCCGCGTACCAGGCGTCCTGCCCGGCCCAGTTGAGCGTGTACGAGCCCTCGGCCGGCTCCTCCACGACGAACCGCACGTAGAGGTCCTTCGTGTCCGTACCCGCGTCCGATCCCGGCAGGCCCGGCAGCAACGCTCCGTCGGCCCCCAGGTTCGAGCCGTCCGGCGTCGCCAGCGTGAAGTCCTGCGCGAAGAGCGACCAGTTGCCCGAGCGGCGACTTGTCGCATCGAAGTACAACGTCAATAAAAGCTCTCCCGCGTCCGCCTCGCTGTGGTTCACCGGATCGTCATAGCGCAGCGAGGCGCCCGTGAAAGTCATGTCCAGCATCGTCAGGTTGATCGCGCCGCTCAGCGCCGGCTCGCTCGGCTCCAGCGCGACCAGCTCGCCCCCGTCTGGGCCCAGCGGAACCTGTGCCCGGTGCTCTCCGCCGGCGCCAATCAAGAGATACGCCGTCTCGATGTCGAAATCCCGCTCGACCCGGAAAACGAACTCGCCGTCCACGCTCAGGCCGCCGGGGACACCCGCCAGGTCGCTGAGCAATGCGTTGCGCGGACCGTCGGGCGTCACCAGCACCACGTCTGAACTCAGGCTCCAGTTGTCCTCGCCTTCGTTGGTGAACGTCGCCTCAACCGTGACCGTGATGTCCTGGTCGCCGAAGATGTCAGGCTCCGTCCCGGCGAAGACCGCGCCTGTCACCTCGATCATGAAGCCCTGGTGCCAGACAGTCTGGTTAACTGGATACGTCTCCTCGAAAGCCGCAGGCTCATCCGTCCCGCCGTCGTCAGCATCGTCGTCGCCGTCCGCGGGCTGCGTCGCCTCATCCGTCGTTAAGCCTATAGCCAGGCCGTCGTCGTCGCCGCCGCAGGCCGCGACTCCGAGCGCCATCGCTCCCCCAACCAGCAGCACAAACCACATCCTCAACATTGCCGACATTCCGAGCCTCCTTCGCCGCGGTGGCTTCACCCGGGCGCCCAAATCATAATCTGCATGCTTCTTGCAAGTCCACGCGTGCGCTGGTAAGAGGTGGGGGATTGACGCGCTGTCCCACCCACCACGAACTGATTGCCAGAGAGCGAAATGATGAGTCAATCGCACGTCAGGACTGTCGGCCTGCTACTCGCGGTTGTGTCCACGCTGACTCTTGTCTTTTTGATCGGCGCGGATGCCGGTCAGGCCACACAGCCAGCTGGCTCCCCTGAACCCGCCACTCCGACCATCCCCTGCCCCGCCGGCACCGCCACCCCGCCCGGCGAAAGCTGCCTGCCCTGCCCTACCGCCGCCTCCTTCGGCATCCAGTCCACCTGCCCGCCGCTCGGCCACGTCATCCTCTGGGGCGACGACAACTGCTCCGGCGAAGCCGACCCCATCGACTCCCTCCTCACCCTCCGCCACGACGTCGGCCTCAGCGTCAACACAGGCGACTGCCCCGACATGGGCGAAGTCGTCGAAGTCGCAGACGCCTCCCCCCACCCCTGGGGCGACGTCGACTGCTCTGGCGAGGTCAACCCCATCGACTCCCTCAAGTTTCTCCGCTTCGACGCCGGCCTCGCCGTTCCACAGGATCCGGATTGCCCGGACATTGGCGCCCTTACTCAGGTCTTCTGAGGCGACCCTCTCCGTCGCCGGCTGGCACCACGCCCTGAACGCCGCGTCCTTTAGACAGCGCATCCGCCACCCGGATCGGCTCCGGCAACCGCACTCGCGTCGCCAGCCGCAGCACCCACTCCACCGCACACTCTAGCGAAATCATGTGTCCCACCGACACATACAGCGGCTTCACTCCGTCCCTCGTACGCACCACCCTCCCGATCACTTCACCGCCGTCCCGCAGTTCCGTCGTCGAACCTCGCGCCAAACCCGGCTCTGCGTGCTCCCCGCACAACCGGCTCTTCGCACACCCAATCGTCGGCAAACCCGCCAGCAACCCCAGGTGCGCTGCGATCCCCAGCCGCCGCGGGTGCGCGCAACCCTGTCCGTCAACCAACAACAGGTCCGGTCTCCCCCGCATTGACTCAAACGCCTGCGCCAGTAAAGGAATTTCCCGAAACGAAAGCAGACCCGGCACGTACGGAAATCTCACGTCAGCCTCGACCACATGCTTCTCAACGATCTCCCGCTCCGGCCAGCTCATCAGCACAACCGCCGCCCGCCCGCGCGTCGGCTGCCGTGGCCATTGCCGGTCCACAAACGCCACGTCCCCCGCCGCCACCAACCGCACCTCGCCCGGGTCCCCGACCCTCGACACCCGTGGCGCCAACTCCTTCTGCAGTGCAATCGCCTCGGACGGCGTCAGCTCCCAGTCATGTAATCGCGCAAGCCGCATGGCGGCAGTATACGGCGCGTTGACAGCGCCCCCCATCCGGCACACAATGCATCAACTCGAACCACATCCGGGAGAGGGAAATGCGGCAACAAATCGTGCGTTTCGGCATACCGGCGATCCTTCTCGTCGCCATCGCGTCCCTCGCCGCCGCTTTCCTCACCTTCTCCTCGGCCAACGCCGTCTTTACACCCGTCGTCGACATCCGCTTCTGCAACGGCCTCCCCACCGACTTCCCCTCCTCCGGCACCGCCGATCCCGACCTCGTCGGCAACCCCTCTTGCGTCGATCCAGCCACAATCCCAGCCAGCGCAGCGAGCGATCTGACCACGACATTCACCATCCCCGTCGGCAACCTCACCCCCGGCTTTTCGATGACCGTCCAGGCCGGCACGGTCTCCACAGACGCCTCTGTCCCCAACGGCGAGAAGGTGGCAGGACTGACCGCCCTGACCACGATCGGCATCTTCAACATGCCCTGCGTCACTCCGTTCACCGTCGAAGCCGTCCTCTACGATTCCGCCACAACTGGCGCTACGGTCAGCCCCAACCCCGAAGGCACCCCCGACCGCTTCGCGCCCATCGTCACCGACGCCAACGGCGACAACCGCGCCGATCCTACCTCGCCGTTCATCCAGAATAACGTCAGCTTCTACGAGACGCACCTTGACCCGGACCTCGACTACCCCGGCGGCCCCAACGGCCCCAACCCTCCCATCACCCCTCTCGCTCGCTACTCCGGTGCCACCCGCGTGCTCAGCGATTGGTTCCTGTTCGCCCTTGTCGTTCTCCCCGACTCCGAGCTCATCGACTTCAACGCCGACTCCGACAACCGCACCAACCCCCTCGCGCGCGCCGCCCGCAACTCGGCCGGCCAGAACTTCGGGCTGACTATCCTCGGCGACCCCACCGCCTCCCTCGCGACTCCCTCCACCTCGCCTCTCACCGACCTCTGCGCTCCGATCAGCATCACAGCCATGCTCAAGGGCACGACCCCCGGTGGCTTTACCCGCAGCCTCACACCGTCCACCGGCAGCTGGGGCTACGGTCAGTGGGCCATGAGCAACCGCGACGCCGACGCCGATGGCCTCGACAACCTGCGCGACAGCTGCCCGTTCGTCACGAACCTCAACACCGACGCCGACAGCGACGCTATCGACGGTGCCTGCGATCCAACCCCGATCAACACCGGTTCCGGCGACCACGATGGCGACCTCTTCCCCAACCACCAGGACAACTGCATCCTCGTCGCCAACGGCGGCGCTGCCCAGGTTTCGAGCGAGAACAGTCAGACCTATGTCGTCGCCGCCCCGGACGGCGGCCCCGGCAACGACGGCATCGGCGATGCCTGCGACGCTAATCCCGCCAACTCGCAGCCCCAGGGCGCGTTCGTCGAAAGCTTGCTCATGATCCCCAAGTGCATCGGCGACAGCGACGCCGACGACGACGGCTACTGCACTCCGCAAGACCTGGACGACACAAACCCCGCCGTCAGCGGTTACGTGTCGAACACCGGCACCGACCAGGAATGCTGCAACGCCAACGGCGACCGCTTCGGCTGGTTCGCCGAAATCCACATCGGCACCGATCCCTTGCGCACCTGCGGCTTCACCCCCGGCGGCGACCCTGCATCCGAGACCTGGCCGGCCGACCTCGTTGAGAGCAACTCCATCAACATCAGCGATGTCCTCACCCTCAAGCCCCTCTTCGGCCAGGCCGTCCCGCCCGCCCCCCGCCGCTCCGACCTCGTGCCCTCCCGCTCCATCAACATCTCCGACGTCCTCGCCATCAAGCCCCAGTTCGGCACCTCCTGCACCCCCTGACACCCGCCCCGTTCCGTTCGTGGTGCCTGCCCGCTGTGGAAGGAGGCTCACGAATCCACGAACTGAGCACTACCCGGCTGTGCGCTCACGCTCCGTTCCCTGAGCGTAGCCGCAGGCGCAGCGAAGGGCCCCGGCGCAGCGAAGGCGAGCACGTGCACCCCACCCCCCAACCCCGCACCCGCACCGCCCGCTATACTGACCCCCAAAACCAATCTCGGAGGCCGCCCATGCCCTACACCACTATCCTCTACACCGCCGCCAACAACATTGCCCGCATCACCCTCAACCGCCCCGAGCGCCTCAACGCCATCACCGCCGACCTCACCCGCGAACTCCGCGAGGCCGTCATCGCCGCCAACGAAGACCCCGCCGTCCGCGTCATCGTCCTCTCCGGCGCCGGCCGCGCCTTCTGCGCCGGCTACGACCTCGACTGGGGCACCAAGGCCGAAGACGCCACCCAGCGCTCCATGTCCGGCAACTGGGACCCCGTCCGCGACTACCTCGGCATGTCCCGCAACGTCCGTGCCTTCATGTCGCTCTGGGAAAGCCCCAAGCCCGTCATCGCCCAGCTCCACGGCTGGTGCGTCGGCGGCGGCACCGACATGGCCCTCTGTTCCGACCTCATCTACTGTGCCGATGACGTCCGCATTGGCTATCCCCCCGCCCGCGTCTGGGGCGAGCCGACCACCGTCATGTGGGTCTACCGCCTCGGCCTCGAGACCGCCAAGCGCCTCATGCTCACCGGCCAGGCCCTCACCGGCACCGAAGCCGTCCGCCACGGCCTAGCATCAGCCGCAGTCCCCGAAGCCGACCTCCCCGCCGCCGTCGACGAAATGGCCAATCGTCTCGCCACCATCCCCCTCACCCAGCTCGTCATGAGCAAGCTCCTCGTCAACCAGGCCTACGAAAACATGGGCCTCCGCACCACCCAGATGCTCGGCACCATCATGGACGGCATCGCCCGCCACACCCCAGAAGGCATCGACTGGCGCGACATGGCCATGAAAGAAGGCTTCCGCGAAGCCGTCCGCCGCCGCGACTCCCCTTGGTCCGACTACGGCGAAACCCCCCGCTAAACCCGCCCCCGATGGCCGCCCCGGTAGGGGCGTCCGCCGCGGCGGACCGCCCCTAACGACTCTCGCCTTCTACAACATTCTCCCCAACGGTGACTTCATCCGCGTAGGGGCGCAGCAACCGTGGACATTCATCCGATTCTGAAAGCCGGTGGCGGTTGCTGCGCCCGACCACGCTCCTCCTCGGTATTAACGCTTCGCCACACGGCACTATCTCGCGTAGGGGCGAGGCACCCATCGAATCGCCTCAACACCCCTCTGCGCACGTGTCTCGCCCGCCCCACTCCTCGCCGTGCGCCCAACGCTCGCCACCCTGACCAACCCCCCGCCTACCGCGTTCCCTCCTCCAACGCCCGCCGCAAAAACACCCGCAACCGCGCCTTCACATCCCGCTCCCTCAGGTGGTGCATCCC
>JBBEAZ010000005.1:0-46163 GCA_040882565.1 Dehalococcoidia bacterium | reverse complement strand
GGAAGGGCAGACGGTGACCCTTGGGTGTGTCAAGTGGCCAGTCCCCATTGACGCTTGTCCGGCCAGAAGCCACCTGTGTATACTGGTCGTTCGGACATACGAACAGGAGCGAGCATTTGCCAACACCCGTCTCAATGAAATCTCTGCTTGAAGCAGGCGTTCACTTCGGCCACCAGACACGGCGCTGGAACCCGAAGATGCGCAAGTACATCTTCACCGAGCGCAATGGCATCCACATCCTGGACCTGCAACAGACGGTGCAGAGGCTGGAGGCTGCCTCCACCTTCGTGCGCGACCTCGTCGCGAACGGCGGCACACTGCTCTTCGTCGGCACCAAGCGCCAGGCCCAGGAAGCGATCGAAGGAGAGGCGCGGCGCTGTGGCATGCCCTTCGTGACGACGCGCTGGCTCGGCGGCACGCTGACCAACTTCCACACCATCCAGAACCGCATCGACCACCTCGTACGCATGGAAGACTCTCGGGCCCGAGGCGAGTTCGAGTTCTACCCGAAGAAGGAGCGCCTGAAGCTGGAGGAGGAGATCGTCCGGCTGAACCGCTACCTCGGCGGCATCAAGGAGATGACAGCGCTCCCCTCGGCGATCTTTATCGTCGACACGACGAAGGAATACATCGCTGTGGCCGAGGCCCTGCGGGTCAACATCCCGATCGTCTCGCTCGTTGACACGAACTGCGACCCTGACGTGATCGACTACCCGGTGCCGTCGAACGACGATGCGATCCGGGCGATCAAGCTTTTGACGGCGCGTATGGCCGACTCCGTCCTCGAGGGCCTGACCGCCCGCGAGTTCGCCGAGCAGGCAGCGCTCGAGGCGGAGGACGTCGAAGTCAGCGCCTACACTGAGACCGGCTACGTAGCCTCTCCTGACGAGCCGTCGCCATCTGAGATCGCTGCCGCCGAGGAGGCTAAGGCCGCCGAAGTAGCAGCCGAGGAGGCCGCTGCCCAGGCAGTCGTGGACGCTGAGGAAGCCGCTGCGCAGGCAGTGATCGACGCCGAAGAAGCCGCCACGCAGGCCGCCACCGAAGCGGCAGCCCCTGAAGCCGAAGCAGAGGTTGAGGCACCTGTCGCGGCCGAGCTAGAGGCCGTCGTTGAGGCTGCTGCTGAGCCAGTCGCCACAGCGGAGCCCGATACGCAGGCCGCTGATGAGCCGGCTGCTGTTGCGGAAGAGGCCCCGGCCGAGGCCGAGCCCTCACCCGAGGAACCGGCAGCCGGTGCCGGCGGCAAGTCCAAGAAATAGCCCACCCAGACCCGAACTATTCCCAGGGAGCAAACCTATCATGGCGATTACTGCTGAAGACGTTAAACGACTGCGCGAAGAAACGGGCGCCGGCATGCTCGACGCAAAGAAGGCACTCGATGCTGCCAAGGGCGACTTTGCCAAGGCGAAGGCCGTCCTCGCCAAGGCCGGCTTCGCTGCCGCCACCAAGCGCGCGGACCGCGAGACCGCCGAAGGCCTCGTCCAGTCGTACATCCATCACAACCACCGCGTCGGCGCGCTAGTCGAAGTGAACTGCGAAAGCGACTTTGTCGCCCGCACGGACGACTTCAAAGACCTTGTCGCCGCGATCGCCCTCCAGGTCGCCGGCACAAGCCCGAAGTACCTCTCGGCGGAAGACCTGCCAAAGGGCAGCGAGGACGACCCGAAGGTTGCCTGCCTGCTGGAACAGCCGTACCTCAAAGACGAGTCGAAGACTATCGGCGACATGGTACGAGAAGCGATTGGCAAGACCGGTGAGAACATCCGCATCAAGCGCTTCGCCCGCTTCGAGCTCGGCGACAAGTAGCAGCAAAAGGCAATCGAAACGCCGTCCGCAGAGCGGACGGCGTTTTCCTTTGGCAAGGGGTCTGGCCACCAAGCCACCGTCCTTGTAAACTCCGATTCAGCACGTTTCCCCACGAACCGCACCGCAACTCCTGCTTATGACCAAGGACCCTCCCTATCAACGCATACTGCTGAAGCTGAGCGGCGAGGCGCTGCAGGGCGACCTACCCTACGGCATCGACACGGCGATGCTCAGCGCGATCGCGGACCAGCTGAAGAAGGTGCAGGAACTCGGCACCCAGATCGCGATCGTTGTCGGCGGCGGCAACATCTTCCGCGGCTCGACGGCAGAGGCAGCCGGGATGGACCGAGCGACCGGTGACTACGCCGGTATGCTGGCCACGATCATCAACGCGCTCGCCCTGCAGGATGCCCTCGAGCGCGCCGGCATCGACGTCCGCACACAGTCGGCGATCTCGGTGACCGCAGTCGCTGAGCCGTACATCCGTCGCCGCGCGATGCGGCACCTGGAAAAGGGCCGCGTAATCGTCTTCGCGGCGGGCACCGGCAACCCCTATATGACCACCGACACCGCCGCTGCCCTGCGCGCGGTTGAAATCGGCGCCGACGTAATCCTGATGGCCAAGAAAAACGTGGACGGCGTCTACGATGCGGACCCGCACATCGAGCCGTCGGCGAAACGCTTTCTCAGGATTTCGTACCTGGATGCGCTGAACCGACGCCTGCAGGTGATGGACTCGACGGCGCTCTCCCTGTGTATGGAGAATCACGTCCCCGTCGTCGTCTTCAATCTGCGCGGCGAGGACAGCATCGCGCGGGCCGCCGCCGGCGAAGAGATCGGCACCCTGGTGGGCGACGGCGCCTCCGAGCTTGAAGAAGCGCCGTTAAGAACGTAATCACATCCCGAAAGGGGCAGAACGACATGGTGCAAGAACAGCTAGGCGACGCGAAGTCGCGCATGGCCAAGGCAGTCGAGGCGTACGCGCACGAGCTGGCGACCGTGCGCACGGGCCGCGCCAGCGTTGGCCTCGTCGATCACCTGAAGGTCGACTACTACGGCACGCCGACGCCACTCAACCAGTTGGCGACGATCAGCACGCCCGACCCGAAGACGATCATGATCCAGCCGTATGACAAAGGTGCGCTCAGCGACATCGACAAGGCGATCCAGAAGTCAGACATCGGCGTGATGCCCTCGAACGACGGCCAGGTCATCCGTCTGAACATCCCGCCGCTCACCGAAGAGCGCCGCAAAGATATGGCGAAGCAAGTGCGCAAGCGCGTCGAGGACGCCCGCATCGCCGTGCGCAACGTCCGCCGTGACGTCCACGACCACCTGCGCAAGATCGAGCACGACCACGACATCTCGCAAGATGAACTGAAGCGAGCAGAATCGGACCTCCAGAAGCTGACCGACGAGCGCATCGCCGAGGTGGACCGGATGGGTGAAGAGAAGGAACAGGAAGTCCTGACGGTCTGAGCGCGCCGCGCCGAGGCCGAATCGCGGCGACCCATCGAACGTTCTATACTGTTGAGAAATATGACCCCGACACTCCGCCTCCGCCGCAAGCAACCCGCCCCGGCGCCGGTTCCCATCCCGTTGCTATCACAAGCGCCGGCCCACGTCGCCATCATCATGGACGGCAACGGTCGCTGGGCGCGCGAACGGGGCAAACCGCGGCTCGCGGGGCACCGCGCCGGCACTGAGAACATCCGCCGTGTGATCGAGCGCTTTGCCGATTACCACGTCTCTCACCTGACCCTCTTCGCCTTCTCGACCGAGAACTGGGAGCGGCCGTCTTACGAGGTGCGCGGGCTGATGCGCCTGCTCTCGATGTTCCTGAAGCGCGAGACGCAGAACCTCCACGAGGAAGGCATCAAGCTCGTGCACCTGGGCGACCTTTCACCACTCAGCGACGGTTTGCAGAAGCAGGTCCGCGACGCGATCGAGCTGACGAAGGACAACGGGCGGATGACCCTGGCGATCGCCTTCAACTACGGCGGCCGCGCGGAGATCATCGAAGCCGTGCGGGCTGTTGTCGCCGACGGTGTCCTAGCCGATGACATCGACGAGGCGTTGTTCACGCGCTACCTCTTCACCGCAGCTCTGCCGGATCCGGACCTGATCATCCGCACAGCCGGCGAAATCCGCATCTCGAACTTCCTGCTTTGGCAGGGCGCATACTCCGAACTCTGCTTCGTGAACGACTACTGGCCGGACTTCGACATCAAGCACGTCGACGAAGTGTTGAGCGCCTACAGCCAGCGCCGGCGGCGCTTCGGCGGGCTGTTGGCGGACGAGATGGACCCGCCGGCCGTGAACGGCAACGGCCACGCACGCAACGGGCGCGGCGCAGTTCCCCACGGCAACGGCCACAACGGGGCATAGCCCCGTCGCATGCTCGTCCAACGCCTCCTGACGGCCGCTGTTGGCATACCCGTCATCGTCGGGCTGATCCTGCTCGGCGGTCCCGCCTACGACATCGTCGTCGCAGCCATCCTGGCGATCGCAGCGCTGGAGCTCTGCGCGATGTGGCGGGCTGAGGAGGCGCACAACCGACCATTGTGGGCCGTACGGTCGGTCGAACTCGTCGCTCCGTTGAGCACTGTGCTGATGGTGGTCGCGATGGTTACTGCCGACGAAGGAAACGACTTTACTGCCTCGGCTGCCGGCTTCGTGGTCGTTCTACTCGTGGCGGCGATGATTCGCGGAAAGCTAGCCTTTCGCAGTGCCGATTCTCTCGGGGTCGCAGCCCTCGCAATGATATACGTGGGCTACCTCGGCGCACACTTCGTTCCACTACGTAATCTGGACGGCGACGGCAAGTGGGTGTTCCTGGCGATCCTCGGTACCTGGGCGACCGATACTTTCGCGTATGCCATCGGGCGGCTGATCGGGCGGCGGAAGATCGCGCCAACGATTAGCCCCGGCAAGACGCTGGAGGGCACGGCTGCCGGGCTTCTCGGCGGCTGGGCCAGCGTGATCGTGATCGCCGAGGTGCTCGACCTGCCGATGTCGCTCGGTGAGGCGGCGCTACTCGGCACCATCCTGCCGGCAGCCGCGGTGCTCGGGGACCTCGTGGAGTCGTTCATCAAGCGCAGCGCGGGCGTCAAGGACACAAGCGAACTCGTGCCGGGCCACGGCGGCTTCCTCGACCGTCTCGACTCGCTGCTGTTTACGGTGCCTCTGGTATACTACTTTGCGATATGGGTCGTATTCTGACCCCCTTCCCTCTATGTCCGATTTCCCGTTTCGTCCTTCCCCTCTCCCGGCTCAATGATGCGCACCGGCGTCGCCGTACTCGGCTCCACGGGCTCGGTCGGCCAGCAGACGCTGGACGTTATCCGCTCGCTGCCTGACCGCTTCCGCGTCGTTGCGCTCGCCACCGGCCGCAACGTGACGATGCTCGAAGAGCAGGCGCGTGAGTTCCGACCACGACTGATTTACGCCGGGCGCGAGGCGGGCTACATCCGCGACCGCATTCGCAACGGCGATATCACGGCGCACTGGGCGGAGATGGAAGAGATGGCCGCACATCCCGACGTCGATGTCGTCGTCGTCGCGACCGTGGGCGCGACAGGCCTCGGCCCTTCACTTGCGGCGGCGCGCGCCGGCAAGGCTATCGCTATCGCTAACAAGGAAGTGCTGGTGATGGCCGGTCATATCGTGACCGCCGAAGCGCGGCGTTACGGCGCGGAGTTGCGTCCGGTCGACTCCGAGCATTCGGCGATCTGGCAGTGCCTCTGGGGCGAGTCCGCCGAATCCGTCGACCGGCTGATCATCACGGCTTCCGGCGGCGGTCTGCGCGATCTGGCCACCGAAGAGCTGGAGCGGGTGACGGCCGAGCAGGCGCTACGCCATCCGAATTGGCAGATGGGTCCGAAGATCACGGTGGACAGCGCGACGCTCCTCAACAAGGGGCTCGAATGCATCGAGGCCCACTGGCTCTTTGGCGTTCCCTACGAGCGAATCGAAGTCGTATTGCACCGCGAAAGCATCGTGCACTCGCTCGTGGAGTTCGTCGACGGCTCGGTCAAGGCGCAACTGGGCGTGCCCGACATGCGTCTACCCATACAGTGCGCGCTGACCTACCCGGAGCGCGTACCCGGTGCTGCGATTCCCCGCCTGGACCTGAAGATGATCGGCTCGCTTACATTTGGCATCCCAACCGCCAGCCGTTACCCGTGCCTGGCGCTCACGCTCGAAGCCGGTCGCCGTGGCGGTACCGCCCCGGCAGTGCTCGCCGCCGCGGACGAGATCGCCGTCGGCCACTTCCTGACCGGGCACATCCGCTACGTCGACATTCCGCGCGTCATCGAAGACGCGCTGAGCGCAGACCATCACACCACCAATCCGTCGCTCGAACAGGTGATTGACGCGGACCAGCGGGCGCGCGCCTTCGCCGAGGACTGGGTGAAGGCGAAGGCGTAGCGCGTATCGTATCTAATCAGGCGAACGTTCCACTAAAGCAAATGACACCCGGAGGATTCGTGACCGTAAGTGGTGAAATCAAAGCATGTTCGTAGTCAACTATCTGCTGCCGTTCTTCGGCATGCTGGTGGCGCTGATCGTCATCCACGAACTCGGTCACTACTTCACCGCGAAGTTCTTCAACATCAAGGTCCTGGAAGCGGGCCTCGGCTACCCGCCGCGCATCTGGGGCTTCAACTGGAAAGGCACTCTCTACTCGGTCAACCTCTTGCCACTCGGCGGCTTCGTGCGCCTGATGGGAGAGGAAGACCCGGACGACCCGCAGAGCCTCGCTGCCCAGGCGCGCTGGAAGCGGATCATCGTCCTCGCGTCCGGTTCTGTGATGAACCTCGCCCTGCCCATCCTCCTCTTCACCCTTGTCTTCATGCTGCCCCGCGAAGTGCCGGTCGGCCCGGCCACTGTCACGACCGTGGTCCCGAACTCGCCGGCCGCCAGCGCCGGTCTTGAACCTGGAGACGTCATACAGGAGATCGAGGGCCAGTCTGTCAAGAACAGCAGCGAGGCGATTCGGATCACGCGTCTCCACCAGGGACAGACCATCGAGTTCAAGGTGAAACGGCCGGACCCAACGGGCGGTGACGCGCAGATTCTGACCCTCTATGCCAAGTCTCGCTGGGACCCGCCCCCCATCACCTACACGGTGCAGCCTGGCGACACCGTGCGGTCAGTGGCCGAAAAGCTTGGCCTCCCTGAGAATCAGATTCGCGCGGCCGCCGACATCAAGCAGTCGCTCGAGCCGGGTACGAAGCTCACCATCGAGAGCCCAGATGGGCCGATTGAGTACCGGGTCCGCGATGGCGACTCTGTCGAAACCGTGGCGCGCCGTCTCGACGTCACGAAGGCGGCAGTCCGGGAAGCGGCTGACCTTCCCGACCCAGGCGTGCTGGAGGTCGGTGAGAAGCTCAGCATGTCCCAGGGACCTATTGGAATCGGCATCGGCAACCTCTATCCGTTCACGGAGAACGAGAGCTACGGCTTCTTCACATCGGTGCGGAAGGGCTGGACCGCGACCTGGGAGACCCTGATCCTCTTCCGGAACCAGATACTGACGATCTTCCACGGCGGCGGCGGGCCGGACTTCGCGGGACCGGTCGGCATAGCCCAGACCACAGGCGAGGTCGTCGAGGATGCCGGCTGGAAGCCGCTCCTGGAACTGGCGGCGCTCCTCTCGATTAACCTCGGCATCGTCAACATGCTGCCGTTGCCGATGCTGGACGGCGGCCGCATCGTCTTCGTGCTTATCGAGATCGCGCGGCGGGGCAAACGGATCGCGCCAGAGAAGGAGGCGATAGTCCACCTCGTGGGGCTCGCGCTGATCCTGACGATGGCTATCGTTGTGACGTATTTCGACGTCGCCCGGATCATTGGTGGCGGCAGCCTCTTCGAGTAAGCGCGGCGACACAAAGGTTACGCGGGAAGGTAGCCACTCGATAGCCGCGTAGAGGATACTGAGTACGGTGACTGAAGAACTCGAACTGCTGAGCCCGCGCCGCAAGTCGCGACCTGTCCACGTAGGCGACGTGCAGGTCGGCGGTGACGCTCCTGTCGTCGTGCAGACCATGACGAACACCGACACCGCGGACGCAAAGGCGACTGTCGAACAGATCGCGCGCCTCGCCGACGAGGGCGCCGAGATCGTGCGCATCGCCGTACCGGACAAACGCGCGGCGGAAGCCGTCCTCGAGATCGTCCGCACGACGCCTGTGCCGCTGATCGCGGACATCCATTTCGACCACCGGCTCGCCCTTGCCTCGATCGCCGGCGGCATCCACGGACTGCGCTTGAACCCGGGCAACATCCGCGACGCGGACAAGGTGCGCGAGGTCGTGACAGCGGCGAAGGAACGCGGCATCTCGATCCGCATCGGCGTCAATGAAGGCTCGCTGCCGCCGATCCCGGCCCTCGCCGACGGCGAGCTACCCCCTTCCAAGCAGAAACGGATGGTGGACGCCGGTCTCTGGGAGATCAACGTCCTGGAGGAGATGGGCTTCGAGGACATTAAGATCTCGCTCAAGGCATTCGACGTCCCGACGATGGTGTCCGCCTATCGCGACATGGCTACGCGCGTGCCCTACCCGCTACATCTCGGTGTGACCGAGTCCGGGACGCCCGGCGCCGGCACGGTGCGGTCGTCCATCGGCATCGGCCTGCTGCTCGCGGAAGGTATTGGCGACACGATCCGCGTGTCCCTGGCGGCGGACCCCGAGGTCGAGCTGCCGGTCTGCTGGGACATCCTCAAGTCGCTGAACATGCGTCAGCGCGGGCCTACAATCGTAGCCTGCCCGACCTGCGGGCGCATCGAAGTCGACCTGATCCCGTTGGCGAACAAGATCGAGGAGACGTTCAAGACCATCGGCAAGCCGATCACGGTCGCGGTGATGGGCTGCGTCGTCAACGGTCCCGGCGAGTCGCGTGACGCCGACATCGGTCTGGCCGCCGGCAAGGGCCGCGGCGCGATCTTCCGCAAGGGCGAGGTGGTGCGCGTGGTGTCTGAGGATCAGTTCATGACGGCGCTGCTCGAAGAGGGTGCCAAGGTCATCAAAGAGCGCTACGGCGAGACGATTGACATCACCGGCCTCGGCGGCGACGCGGCTGGGTCCGCCGACGACGACCCCTTCATCTCGCTGACGCCCGTGGAAGCTTCGGCGCAACTGCCCGGCCGCGCTGCCCGCCGCGGCTGACGCCGGCAACGCAATCATTGCTGTAACGGCGCCGTTTAGATATGCATTTGGTGGGGCCGGAATGATTGATCTCGGCGCTTGTACCTGATGTTTGATTGACGGTCGCAATTTTTCGTTTTTCCCGGGCGGGATCCGTGTCTGTGATCGGGTGCGCGCAAGGCAACTGATTTGATTGAGTGACGTGCAATTGCCTTGAGGTAGGCGGTCGATCAACGCGCGGCGATGGGGGGCGTGCGTACGTTGGGAGTGTGGCATGGGGCATGGGGATAGGGTAGCGTGGTTTGGCCCGGGAAGTCTAAGGGGCAAATGGCGCGAGACGCGGGGGCTGCGTCACCCCTCCGGTGGTTGGGGTTGTGGGAAGAAGCGGGTGCTTGGCTGAGGCGGGGGTGGATTGATTTCAGGCAGGGCAAGAGCTGCTGCGGCTACGGCGCTTGGGGTGCGCGTGGCTTACGCGCCGAGGGGTTGCATGGAGTTGCGGACGCGGCAGAACACGTAGAATGCAACGGTCGACAGGAAGCACGCTAGCATCAGCGCGATGGCGATCACCGGCGTTGTTTCATTGAGCATGCTGAAGGATTCGTCGTTGGTGTTGAGGAGGACGTGCCAGAAGAAGAAGGCGATCACTCCAGTCAGCGAGAACCAGGCGAGCTTGTTCCACTTCATCAGCTTCTCGCCGTCCATCCACTTCATTGGGATCATCTGGAAGAACATGCTCTGCACGCCGCCGATGACGACGCCGATGGCGATGCCCTCAGGGATCGCCGACCAGAAAGTGTCGTGATCTTCCGCAACCTCGCGGAAGGGGTCTGCCAGCAGCCAGAACACTGCGCAGATGGTCAAGAGCAGGATCGCAGGGAAGAAGATCTGACGGCCCTCCTGGTCTTCGCGCAGACTGGCGCCGCCCATCACAGCATGCGCGGCGATGAAGCCGTAGACTATCCCGGGCTGGTAGCCCATCAGCCGCGTCATCGCGATGCAGAAGAGCGCGACGATGATCCCTGCCGGGAAGAGGCGGATCGCTGCGGGGACGCCGAACCTATTCGTCATCAAGAGCTGGCCACCGTCGTACACGTATGTCAGGATCGCGAAGGCCGCAAGGAACGTGATAAAGAGGACAGCGCTGCGCTCGTTGATGCCGTATCCCGGCTCCTCCAAACCATAGAGGAACGCAGCAAGGGCCAGTAAGAAGATCGGGGCGACTATTCCAGCGATCCCCTGTCCGTCGGTCAAGGCCCGTGCGGCGCCGCCAATGAATCCGAATATCCCTTTGAACGGGCCGACGAGATTCGCGAGGGACTCCTTCAGCCAGTGTTCGTTGTCCTCGACGGTCTGATTGAAGATCTCAGTGGTGACGAGCATCAGCATCAGCGTGAAAATAGCGAGGACCACGTTGGTGGCGATGACGCCGGTGTCGCTGGACAGGTCACCCGGCGTTAAGACCGACTTGATGACCTCCGGCCGGTTGTCGTTTTCCGGTGGGTCGTTGGCGATCGAGCCAGGGTCGTCATCCGGCGCCGGGGTCTCTTGCTCGGCGAGCGCGGTCGGTGTCGGCGAGCCCGGCTTCGACGTCGGTATGCGCGTTGGTGTCGCGGTCGGCGTCGGTGTGACGACGGTGTTCGAGATCGCCGTGGGGGCCAGCGACGGGCGCGGCGTCGAGAACGCAGAGATCGCGGTTGCGCTCGGCGACTGCGATGCCGGCCCCGGCGTCGCCGTGGCTGTCGGTGTCACCGTCGGCGTCGGTGTAACCGGATTCGTCGTTGGGGTTGCGGTCGCGCCGACGGTCGTGGGTGACGCCGTTGGCGTCGCCGTCGGTGTCGGTGTCGCAGTCACAAACGGCGTCGGCGATGGCGTCACCGGTGCAGGCGTAATCGTGAGCGGGGGGATGAGCGTCGGCGGCGGCGTTAGCGTCGGCGAGGCGGTCGGCGCGGCCGTAGGGGGAAGCGTCGGCGCCGGCGTCTCGACCACCGGCGTCGGTGAGGCGGTTTCGGGTATAGGCGTCGCGGTCAGGGTCGGCGTGACCTCGGGTGGGCCGGTGGGGCGGATGGTATCGCTTGGCTCGACCACGGGCGACGGCGTTGGCGTGGGTGTCGGAGTGGGCGTGGGCGTCGGGGTTGGGGTCGGAGTCGGCGGGGGCGTGGGCGGTGGGGAGGGCGTCGGTGAGGGCGACTCGGTTGGTGTGCCGCCGGTTGGTTCGGTCACGATGAACGGTATGTCGAACCACCACGTTTGGGTTTCGGAGTATGGCACGTTCATGCAGACGGTGATCGTGTGCTCACCAATCGTTGCATCGTCAGGTATAGCTCCCACTGCCACCCCGGTGGGCTGCGCCGGAGGCGCCGTGTAGAGCGTCCCTTCGCCAATCAGCTGAGATTGCTGCGGCGGCGAGTCGTGATTCCAGTCCCAGATCAGGTCAATGGGCCACTCCTGTGGTTCTCCTTCCATGTACGGTTGGACATCTGTAATCCAGTCGATGTCGAATGCCACTCCCGGCGGTCCCGAAGTTGGGTTGATCTGGTACTGTGCGCTCTCGTCCATCGCCTGCGGGTATAAGCAGTCCAGGCGCGGGTCCCCGGGCGCGAGAACGTTCACCAGAACGGTCTTGTAGTACCAACTCTCGCTCGAGCTGTTGTACCAGCAGAAGGCAAGCGTGTGCTGGCCGGGAGAGGCATCAGTCGGGATGAAGCCAGAGCCGTTGCCGTACGGGGAGTCCGCGCCGCCGACCTGACCCATGCCGATGTGCGTGCCTAGGTCATCGTTGTCAAGGTTTGGGTCGAATAGTATCTCGGCGCGGTCATCCGCCGCCCCTTCGTACGTGCCATTGGGCAAATCGAACAGGTCGAGGAAGACTTCCTCGTCCGGATACGGGTAACCGGGATTGGCGAAAATAGATCCGCCTTCGACGAAGTTCGGCCCGCCACCGAATTGGCCGCACTGCGGGGCGCCGAGCACTTCGAAATCGAGTTCCTGATAGTAGAAGACGTCGTTGCCGCCGTGGTACCAGCAGACCCAGAGGGTGTACTCGCCGGGTTCGGCGCTGGGGACGACGAAGAAGGCGTCCTCGCTGTAGGTGTTCCCTGCCTCGATAGTGCCAGCGCCGACGAGAGTGCCCTCCGAAGGGGAGCTGCCGCCGAAAATTACCTCGACGTGCTGGTCGAGCTCGTCGCCGAGCACATTGTAGATGTCGACTTCGATAGTGTCGCCGGGTACACCGTAATTCCGATCAAGGAAGATGCTGGCGTCGTTGTATGTGACAGACTCTGCATCGAGGCCGCAAGCGGGGGCGCCGGCGGAAGCGTCTTCCGATAGGCTGCCGAGGAGGCCGCCGGCGAAGGGCACGCCGAACAGCGCCACCGCGAACGCGGCGGCGCCGGCAAGGCCCCACTTCTTTATCAAACGCTCAGACATATCCCTCCCGCGTGGGCGTACGCGATTTAGTCTACCCCGCACGACGCAGGCAAGGTACCCCCTCGGGCAGGGCGACTACTACCATAACCAATCAGTCGCCGCAGATATGACAAGTACGGGAGTCTATAACCGCCGCCAGTGGTCCTCCGGCCAATACACAAGCCAGCCTCGTGCCAAAAGCTGATGCCGGCTTAAGGGGCCGAATTCGCGGCTGTCGCTGCTGCCGTCCGCGTTGTCGCCTTCCAGCCAGTATTCGCCACTTGCAAGCGTCCGCCCGCCTGGCGAATCACCCGGCACAGCTGTAATTCGCTTGACGATGCGCAGGTCTCGCTCCGGATGTCGCGCCAGAACGACATCGCTGATTCGCGGCCGATCACGGATGTAGGCCAGTCGGTCGAAGAGCGCGCGGTCGCGCGGAAGAAGCGCGGGGGACATGCTCCAACCATCGATGTGGACGCGGCGAGCGCATACGAAGGCGATCAGCGAATACAGGCCGGGCACGGCGCTGATGGCTCGCAGGAGGCGGCGCAGGCTCTTTCGGCTCATTGGTGGCTGTAGTAAATTCTACTTCGGGATGCGCCCCGCATTCCGCGCCTGCCCGGCGTCCCGCCCCAAGACAAAGGAGGTCACGCATGCTTCGAACAGCGTTTGCCCTGGTCAACCGCCTCTTCCCCCACGAGGTAGCTTCCGCCCACTGCGACATCCCCTGCGGCATCTACGACCCGCACCTCGCGCAGGTAGCCGCGCTATCCGTGATCCGCATGAACCAGCTGATCGAGGGCATGGAGGCGCCGGCGATGGAAAAGGCGGCGCGCGACAAGTACATGCACAACCTCGCCCGCTACACCGCCGTCAAGGAGAGCCACGCCGAGATCGTAAAGCATGAGGTGCGCGTGATCCGCGGCGACTTCTTCAAGCCGGAGAACAGCCCCGAGAACCTCGGTCAGATCGTCGACGGCATCATGAAGACCGCGTCCAAGGCGCGCCAGAACATCGACATGGACGCCGCGAACGAGCTCCTGGACCTGGTGAACCAGTTCGCCGAGGCGTTCTGGAAGGCTAAGGACGTCAAGACGAAGAAGGCCAGCTCCAACCAGGCAGCCGGCGGCGAATTCGTCGTCCCGGCGTAAGCATCCGATACATCAGCGATCCCTCAGGGGGCGTCAGGCGTCGCCCCCTGATTCTTTGGGAAGCGACCAGTATGACCGCTGCAAGCTGGTTTAGAACTGTTTCGCTGCGGCGAGCACGACCTCGCTCGCAGCCGCCGGGCTCAGGATGTCGGTGCTGATCACGAGGTCGTAGTGCGTAGCCTCTTCGTCGCCGACGTCGTAGAAGCGGCGCAGGAACTCGCGTCGCTGTTTGTCAGATTCCCCGATCGCCTTCGCGGCCTTCTGCCCGTCAATGGCGCCCGCTTCGGTGAGCCTCCTGGCGCGTGCCTCCGGCGACCCATTGATCAGCACACGCAGGACACCTTCTGTTCCGGCCAAGCCGATGCTCGCGCCGTGAGCGACAATCACGACGCTGCCCTCCGTGGCGACCTCATTGATAACGCGCTGAATCAGGTCTTCGTAGGCGGGCTGCGGTGTCACCATGACCGGCATGCTCCACCCCTCAGGGGCCATCGGGAAGCGGCCCATCGACTCGGCGATGCGCGTCACGAGACCCGGCGTCTTCTCCACGCCAGCGATGGTCTCGGGCGAGACGCCGGCGGCTTCCGCTGCACGCGCGATGATCTCATCGTCCGCATAGCGGAAGCCGAGCTCGCTTGCGACCGCCCTCCCGATCTCCTCCGCGCCCGCACCCAGCGTTCGCGATATGCAGACTACCCGGCACCCTGAAGTCATGACGTCCCTCCCGGCGTGATCTAATGCGCGTTTGAGGATAGCAGAGGCGCCGCCTCCGCCACAGCGGGCTAGATCGGCGGCGGAGCCCAGCCACCGCAGGCGTTCAGTCCCCCGCGTGGTTTGCGCAATCGCCGGGGCCGAGTGGATTCCCGAAGGCGCCCGCCTGCGGATCGCGACCGAACAGAGCACGGTCGCCGAGAGGTGTTCCCAGAGTTTCGACGGCATCGAACTCCCACAGGGAGTCGTCGCAACCTGTGCCGTACGAACGGGTATATGCAGCAATGGCGACGCTTTCATCGCTCTCGGAGACTTCGATTCCGTCGAAATAGACGCAGGTGTTGCCACCTATCACTTCGATGTTCAATTCATTGTCGAGTGGCTGTTGGGTAAGCTTATCCATCCTGTGAAACTCCGGACTGAAGCACCGTCTGGCACGTTGGCAACCCCGCTGATGAAGGACACGGTCGGCGTTGGCCCGTCATATCGCGGATCGGTTTGCAGATGCGGCGCTTCATCGCTGCAGGCAGCGCCGATGAGAATGAACAACGCGCAGGACAATGACAACCGATGCACGGCGGTGATATTACGGCAGGATCGGGTCAGCTAGATCGGCGGTGGCGCCCAGCCACCGAACACGGACTCGATTCGTTTCGCGACCGCCAGCGCGACGTCATCGCGCCAGGGACGCGCGACGACCTGCACGCCAATCGGCAGACCGTCACCTGATGTTCCGGCGCGGACGACGACGAGGGTGCGCCGGTGAGGCCATACGGCAGCGTGTAGATGTAGTTCTGCTCGGTGATGTTGGCGAGCGGACCGGCGGGCTCCTCGGCTGCGGGGCAGATGATCACGTCGAAACGCTCCATGAACTACGTCATCGTGCGCCGGAAGCGGTCCCATTCGAAGATCGACTGCTCGATCTCGTCGGCGGTGAGGACCGACGGACGATGCGGCGTCCATTCGTTGAGGCTGAGCGAATCGACTCGCTTCCAGTAGGCCTGCGTGATGCCGAGCGCTTCCTCGATGCGCGGTGGTAACGCTTCCTCGACGCTGGCACAGACATCTCTGAGCACGCTCGAGACCTTGCGGACCACATCGACTGTCTCTCGGGACGGGGATGCGCCCGGCATGCCGGCGTACCACGCCACGCGGAGGGACCGGATCCCGACCTCGGTGGGATCACCCAACGGCGTCGGGACGACGCTTGCGTCCTGCCCATCCGGCCCGCCTATGATGCGGAGTGCGAGCGCGAGATCGTCAACGGATCTCGCGATCGGGCCGATCTGGGTGCGCGAGTCGGCCAGCGCGGTGATGCGTGGGAAGTGACCGGTGCTCGGAACGCGTCCCGTCGTCGGCTTCAGACCCGCGACGCCGCAACAATGAGCAGGCCAGCGGATGCTGCCGCCGGAATCGCTGGCGATCCCGAGCGGCGACCCGCCGGCGGCTATAATCGCGCATTCGCCGCTGGTGCTGCTGCCCTGCGTGCGGGTGAGGTCGTACGGGTTGGCGGGCCGTGGGAGAACGGCGCCGCCCTCGACGACATTCGTTTTCCCCAGAAGGATCGCACCGGCTGCGCGCATCCTCGCGACGACTGTCGCATCGCGCTTGGGCACGTGGTTGCGGCGCTCCTCGTACCCGGCCGCGCAGACGACGCCGGCGGTCTCGATCCAGTCTTTCACCGTGAACGGGACGCCGTGCAACACCCCGAGCTCGTCACCGCTCGCCACCACCGCATCGGCCTTCGCCGCTTCGGCGCGGGCGGCTTCGGCATCAACTGGACGACCGCGTTCAGCCGCGGGTTGACGTCCTCGATGCGCTGGATGTGCGCGCGTCAACGACCTCCGCCGAGGGGAAGCGCCGTTCGCGGATTCCGGCGGCGAGGGAGCCGGCAGACATGTAGATCAGTTCGGTCTCAGGCGCCCGGCCAGCTTACCGCGAATAACGGCCTCACCCGATGAACCGGCGCAAGACCGGCGCGAGGTCGCCCCTATCCACCACCTCGACGTCCGCCAAACCCAGCCAGCCAGCCATCGCCCGAAGTTCAGCGCTCAGCGCCTCGCCGACGGCCTCCCGGTCAACGCCTTCCTCGCTGTGCGAGGCCTGGACGAGCAGCCGCCCGGCCTTGCGGTCGGACTTGAGGTCGACGCGGCCGACCAAGCGCTCGCCCATCAGGAACGGCAGCACGTAGTAGCCAAACACGCGCTTCGGCGGTGGAGTGTACAGCTCGATGCGGTAGTGAAAGCCGAACAGGCACTCTGTCCGGTCGCGCTCCCAGATCAGCGAGTCGAACGGCGTGAGCAGGGCGTTGGCGTGGACGCGACGCGGGAAGCGTGCGTCGGGATGGAGGTAGGCAGGCTCTTTCCAGCCTTTGACCTCCACCGATTCCAGCTCGCCTGCGGCGACGATTCGCGCAACGTCTCCTTAGTCTGTTGGAGCGAGAGCCGGTAGTAGTCGACGAGGTCGCGCGCCGTCGCCACGCCCATTGAGCGGGCCGCCAGCAGGAGCAGTTCGCGCCGTGCATCGTCGGCGCTTGCGGGTTCGGCGTGGAGGTGCGTGTGAGGGATCACGCGTTCGGCAGCGTCGTAGACGCGCGTGAACGCGGGGCGCGCCGAAGTGGTTACGAACCCGCGCACGAACAGATACTCGAGGGCGAGTTTGCCGTCGCCCCAACCCCACCAGGACCCCGCCCTTTCGCCCGGCTCGGGCAGCTCACCGACGGCGATCCGGCCCCGTTCGCGGACCTCCGTCAGCACGGTGTCGATGTATGCCGGCTTCTCCTTTGCGAACTCGTGGATGCGCCAGCGGTCGACGCTGTCCATCCGGTGGCGGAAGAGCCGGTAGTGCTCGATGGGGATCAGCGAGGCGGCGTGGCCCCAGTACTCGAAGAGGTTGCGACGGCGGTAGGCATACTCGTCCAGCAGCGTCCGCGGATACGGCCCCAGCCTCGAGAACAACGGGATGTAGTGGGACCGAACCAGGACGTTGACCGAGTCCAGTTGCAGCATGCCGACGCGCTTCAGAACGCGCCGGATGTGCGCGGCCGTCACACGGCCCGAAGGACGCGGGTCGGCGAAGCCTTGCGCCGCCAGGGCGATGCGCCGCGCCTGCGCGTTGGAGATTCGTCTTGGTGTGCCGCTCAACTTGCGGACAACACTATCAGGACGCTGTGCGTTCAGCTGCTTGCAAGTTGCACGGCCAGCAGGGTGGCCATCGCGGAGACGCAGATCAGGTGGTCGCGAAAGATGCTCCGGGCGAGCTCAGTCTGCACTGCCGGTGAGTCGCCGCGCGCACCGAGGCGCCGCGCCCGGCCAAACACGCGCCCTACTGCGAGACCCACGGCGACAAGCGCCAGCGGCGCGGACGCCACGCTCACCCCCGTGGGGGCGTCGCCATCGACGGCCTGCCAGACCAACGCAGCGATGAGCACAAGCATGACGACGGCGACCAGCCGTCCCATCGGCGACGCGGTGGTCGTGACGCGGCGATAGTACGCCGCGATCGATTCGAGGGCAGGCTCCGGCACGTCGGGTGCACGGCGGTGGCGCCATACCTGCACGTCGAACATCAGGTCGAACCAGAGAACGGCGAGCAGGAAACCAGCCGCAGCGGTGACGACGACAGTCACTGGCGCCAGTTGACCTCGTAGATGCGCACGGGCTCCTCGATTCCTTTGGCGACGAACTCGCCGCGGTCCGAGAAGAGGAACCCCTTCCCGCTGCACAACCCACGCACTGTGTCGGCGACGAGGATCTCGCCGCCCTCCGCCTTCGCGGCGATGCGGGAGGCGAGGATGACGGTCGCGCCAAAGAGGTCGCCGTCTTCTTCGATGGGCTCGCCAGCGTTCAGCCCGATGCGTACATCCATGGGCTCGCCCTCGCGCTCAGCGAAGGCGCGCTGGAGAGCTACCGCGCATTCGACAGCCTTGGTGACGCTGCCAAACGACACCATGAAGCTGTCGCCGTCCGTCTTGATTTCCGTGCCGCCGTGCGCGCGCAGCGTCTCCCGTGTGATGCGCTCATGCTCGCGCAGCACCTCACGGCCGCGCGCATCGCCCAGCCGCTGCATCATCTCCGTGTGCCCAACGAGGTCGGTGAAGAGCACCGTGCGAAGACCTGAGGGGCCAGCGACGGTGCGGCGGACTAACTGAATCGCGCGCGTTTCGTCGTCCTCGTCGAGGAACGACACGATCGCTTCGACGACGAGGTCAGTCTTGTCGCCGAGGCTGACGATGCTGTAGTTCCCCTCCAGCGGCAGCAGCCGGGCGCCGTGGATGCCGGCAGCAATCTCCTGGCCGGCCGAGAACGGGTATAGCGCATCGTCCTGCGAGTGAATGACCAGGGTACGCGCCGTGATACTACCGAGTTCAGACGTCAGATCCCAATTAATGTTGTCCTCCATATAGCGCGCAGCGACTTCACCGGTCGTCGACTTCAAGTAGATGTCCGCCATCTTGCTTGCATCGTCGAGAGGATGTCGCAACAGGCCACCAGCCAGTGAGCGGGCCGCGGTCTGCCAGCTGCCGCGCAGCATCTGGATCATCGCCTCGTACCACGACCTGTCTGGAACGCGGGACATCGACCCGAAGAGCACCAGCGCCGCAATCCGGCGCGAGTGCCTCGCCGCCAGGTACAGAGCTGTGCCGCCGATCGGACCGGCGGCGAGGACGGAGGCTCGCTCGAGGCCCAGGGCGTCCAGCACAGCCAGCGGATCGAGCACCAATGCGTCGGCGCCCGCGGCGGTGACTTCGCGTTCAGACAGGCCAATACCACGCGTGTCAAAGCGAATCAACCGGCGGCCTTCGCCGAGGCGCTGCATGAGATTGTCATAGGAGGGCAACTCTCGCAGCAGTGAAAACGCGGCGAATGCGGTGGAGAAAACGAGGAGCGGTGGCCCCTCGCCTTCAGCGGAGTAGGCGAGCCGGACGCCGTCTGCCGTTGTGCAATAGCGTACTTCCTGGCCGCTCATTCCGCCAGAATACAGCGGCGCTACCATCGCGAACAGTTTCCCCCATTCGTGATTTTCTTCACTTGAACGGGTCAGCGGGCCGCCATACAATCGCGGTGGAGGTCTACTGTGTTCGGTTTCGGCATCGCTAAAGGGCTCGCTGTCACGTTCCGCTACATGTTCAAGCGGCCGTTCACGACGCAATACCCGGAAGAGATCCGCCCGGTGCCGGTCAACGCGCGCACCAACCTCCTCTGGTTCGAGGAGCGCTGCACCGGCTGCTCGACCTGCGCGCAGGCCTGCCCGGACGGTTGCATCCTCGTGCAGACGTCGCCCCGCGAAGACGGCGCCCTCAACATCGACCGATACGAGATCGACTTCCGCCTCTGTATGTACTGCGCACTCTGCGTCGAGGCCTGCCCTTACGAGGCGATCCAGGCCGGCGGGCCGCTGGATGACGCGACTTATGTCTGGGACGAGTTGTACCGCGACAAGCACGCGCTGACCGACATGGCGCAGAAGCACCTGAAGACGCACGACTACACGTACCCGAACGGCAAGAAGGCGCCGCGGGAGTTCGAGATCCCGATCCACATCGGCAAGCCGGTCGAGCGCGACCGGGTGCGATGAGCGCTGATGGCCAACCTTAACCTCAACGGCGTAGACATCGAAGCGCCCGACGGCGCGCCGCTCGTCGAGGTGATCAAGAACCAGGGCACGTTCATCTCGAACCTCTGCTACATCGACGGCCGCCCGCCTTACGCCGGCTGCCGCACCTGCATCGTCGAGATCGAGGGCGCGCGCGGCTTCCAGCTTTCGTGCACATCGAAGGTGGCGGACGGGATGATCGTGCGGACGGAGACGCCCGAGTTGCGCAGCACGCGGCAGGCCGTGCTCTCGCTGATCATGTCGTACCACTCCGACCGCTGCCTGACCTGCCACCGCATCGTCAAGTGCAAGCCGGGCGACACCTGCCTGCGCGACGGGACCGTGACCCACCGCTGCCTTACTTGCTCGAAGAACTACCGCTGCGAGCTCCAGACGACCTGCGAGATGCTGGAGATGGCCGGCTACGAGCCGTGGGACGGCGACGAGCGCACGTACTATACGACAGAGCAGCCAACGCCCGACCAGGGCAACCCGTTCCTCGAATTCGACTCGCAGATGTGCATCATCTGCACACGCTGCGTGCGCGCCTGCGACGAGTTGCGCCACACCGGCGCTATCACGCTGGCCGGCCGCGGCTACTCGACGCGCATCGCTTTCGGCGCCGGCGGCGCGGTCGACGAGTCGAACTGCGACTTCTGCGGCTCCTGCATCGACGTTTGCCCGACGGCGACACTGATGGAGCACCCGAACAAGTGGAGCGCGACGCAGACGGAACGCTGGACGCCGACGACCTGCACGCAGTGCTCTGTCGGCTGCTCGATCTCGCTCGGCACGAAGAAGGGCCGCGGCGTGATCGTGCGGCCCGACGCGACCGCTAACCCGGTGAGCAAGGACCAGTTGTGCGTGCGCGGGCGCTTCCACTACGACGCCGTGAAACCGACGGCGCGGCTGGGCACGCCGCTGATCAAGCGCAACGGCGGCCAGGACGACTCGAACTGGGATGAAGCGATGGAGTTCACCGTCGCTCGACTGGCGCAGGTGCGCGAGGAACACGGCGCGGATGCGATCGGCTTTCTTGGGTCGCCCCTGACGTCGAATGAGGAGAACTACCTGCTCGGGAAGATCGCCCGGGCGATTGTCGGCACCAACAACATCGACACGAGCACGTCGGCGGTCACGCGCGCGGCGGCGAACGCGCTGCGCGAGGCTTTCGGCAGCGAAGTGTTGCCGGCGGACGCGACGCGGCTCGCGGAATCGAAGACGGTGCTGGTCGTCGCCGATGACCTTGAGTCGAGCCACAACGTCCACGCGCTGCGGATCAAGGACGCCGCCGTCTATGGCAAAGCCCGGCTGGTCGTCGTCAGCGCGCTGTGGGGCGAAGTGAACGACTTCGCCGAGGTCTGGGTGCAGCCGCAGCCGGGCAATGAAGCCGCCGTCTTGGCCGCGCTGGCAGCCGCCGTCGAGGGTGGCGATGGCTCCGCCGGACGTGCCATGCTCTCACCGGAAATGCAGGCCGCGTTCGACGCCGCAGTTACCCTACTGTCCGCGGCAAAGAGCGAGGCCGGTCAGCCGTTCTCGGCCGTCTACGGCCTCTCGCACTTCGGTGCGTCGGCCGCGGGTGCGATCACCGGCGCGCTCGCTAACATCGCGATTGCTCTTGCCGGTGATGACGCTGCGCAGGCGCTGTTTATCCTCCCGCAAGAGGCAAACGGTTGGGGCGTGCGCGACATGGGCGCATCGCCGGAGTGCTTTCCTGGGCACCGTCCCGCGAGCGACGAGTCCGCACGCGCCGAGATGCGGCGACTCTGGGGTGCCGAAGTCGCGGTTGGCGCGGGCCTGACGTTCGACCAGATGACGAACGGTGCGAACGTCAAGGCGCTTGTGGTCCTGAACGACAACCCGCTGATGCTGGCGCCGGGCAGGGCTCGTGTGCAGAAGTTGCTCTCGTCGCTCGACTTCCTGGCGGTGATCGACTCGTTGCCAACGGACACGGCGAACCTGGCGCACGCGGTGCTACCGGACGCTGGCTACTGGGCGAAGGAGGGCACGACGACGAGCGCCGACCGCCGCATCATGGCGCTCAACCAAGCGCACGAGCTACGCGGCGAGGCGCGTCAGGGCTGGGCGATCCTATCGGAGCTGGGAAGGCGCCTGGTCGAACGCCTTGGCAGCGGCGAGATCCGCATCAACTACGCGAACGTCGGAGAGGTGATCGACGAGATCGCGCAGGTCGTTCCCCTGCACGCCGGCGCCACCTATCGCGAGATGGACAGCGGGATGCAGCAGCGCATCAACGGCCTTGGCCCGAAGACGGCCAACCGCGTCGCGGTGCAGGCGCCGGCCGCCAGCCGCAACGGTGGCTTCACGCTGAGCACCAGCCGCAGTCTCTACATGAGCTATGAAGGCGCGGCGGTGCACTCGCCGGAAGCTGACAAACTGCACCGTGACGACTCCGTCCTGATGAACCCGGCCGACGCGACAACGCTCGGCGTCGCCGCGGGCGATTCGGTTGTCATCCGCAACGGCGCGGGCGAATTGCGCGCGCCCGTGAACGTCACGGCGCGGGTGCAGCCGAAGATGCTCTATCTGCCGCTGTACTATGACGGCGGCGCGGTAACCGCCCTCTTCGACGCGGACTCGCCCATCGCGAGCGTCGACGTCTTCCGCGCGTAGACCGCGGCGATCCGTCACCCCTACGGGAAATACGAGATACGCAATTCCGCGCCGATCGGCGGGCAGGGCTCGTCCTGGCCCGAATCGAGGCCCGCGTCGTAGCGCAGGATCTTGAGCGAGTCGATCGGGTTCGTCTCGGCGTCGCAGTCCACGTCGCCCCACTTGCCTGCCGGCGACTCGCCGCCGAGCCCGGCCGGCAGCACCTCGACGATCGTTATGTCGTGGTTCATCGGTGGGCAGTCGCCCGTGTTGGTCGAGAGACCGGCGTCGAAGCGCAACGTCACCAGCGAATCTACCGGGTTCGTCTCCTCGTCGCATTGATCGTCGCCCCAGACGACGTCCTTGATGACCGGTGTTGGGCCGGGTGTATCTGTAGGCGCCGCCGTTTCGCCGGGTGACGTTGGTGCCGCGCTCACGGTCGCCGTTGCTGAGGCCGTGGCGGTCGGCGTAACGCTGCCAGACGGCGAAGCTGCCGCGGTTGGCGATGCAGTCGCGGACGCGGTTGGGCTCGCCGTCGGAGTTGCCGGCGAGGCCACAGGTTCCCAATCGGGATGGCGGAACTGGTCGTATTCTGTGCTCGGCGGCTCACACTTGGCGAAATCCCCGGCGACAAAGGTCAGGTCGGACGTTCCTGGGACCAGCGTCTGGATTTCGTACGGAAGTCGGTCGGAAACACAAGCGCCATTCTCGTGATAGAACGAGATCGCGAGTAGGTTCCCGTTCGGTGACCAGGAGGGATCGGGCGTGACTTGGTCGATGCCGATGTCGACGGGCATCTGCCCCGGCACAACAGTGAAAAGATTACCTGCCCAGAACGCCACCTTCGAACTGTCTGGGGCCCAGTCCGCCGGGATCGGCACATAGCTCGAAGCAACATTGGTGATCTGCTGCACATTGGTTCCGTTCACGTTCATTGAGAACAGTTCGTAGGGGATTGGTCCCGCGGGGCCGCTTTCGCTTACGGTCTGCGTGGTCGTCAGCGCCGAAAAGACGATTGTCGATCCGTTTGGCGACATCACCGGGAAGTACTCCAACTCAGGCGTCACCGCGATAGCCTGCTCATTGTTGCCATCCGCGTCCATGATCCAAATGTCGCCGTTCTTGACGAACAGAATCTGCGATCCATCGTTGGTCCAGGAGGGTTGGAACCCTATCGCGATGCTGGTGTCAAACGAGCCGTCTGCGTCAGTGATGTTGATACTGGTCGCGCCGGCCGGTGTCACCTCGCCGAAGCTATTGGACGCCGGCAGCCCGCCTGATCCCCTCTGGTAGACGATCGTTTCTCCGTCGGGCGACCAGCTGGGGTAAAACAACGAGTCTCCCGGTGGAACGATCGGGCTAAGGTCCGAACCATCGGCGTCGACGATGTAGATTCCGCTGGGGGCGCCTTCGTTGTGGAAGATGATCCGACCGTTCTGGCCAAGCCACGCGGCCTCGCTATCGTCACGCAGGGTGAGGAACAAGGCAGCCGAGAGGGCGAGGACAAGCAGGGCGGCGAGGGCGGTCAGGCGCATCGGGTTCCCTCCAGTTGGTAACTGGCAATCACGCTATCACCCGCCGCGGTGGTGGGGAAGGGGCGCTAGTCCCAGAGCGCCTGCTGCGCGGTGTCGGTCGCCGCAGCGTTCGCCGGGATCTCGATGCCAAGGTGCGCGTAGGCATGCCGGGTGACCATGCGCCCGCGCGAGGTGCGCTGCAGGAAGCCGACCTGCATCAGGTATGGCTCGTAGACGTCCATGATCGTGTCCGCTTCCTCGGATATCGAGGCGGCGATCGTCTCGATGCCGACGGGTCCGCCGTCGTACTTTTCGATGATCGTCAGCAAGACTTTCTTGTCGACCTCATCAAGGCCGAGCGCGTCCACTTCGAGACGCTCCAGCGCTTCGCCGGCGACGACGGCGTTGATCCGCCCCTCGGCGCGCACCTGCGCGTAGTCGCGGACGCGGCGCAGCAGCCGGTTCGCCACACGGGGCGTGCCGCGGGAGCGCATCGCGATCGCCGCCGCGCCTTCCTCGTCGATCGGGATGTCGAGGATGCCGGCGTTCCGGCGCACGATCTGGGCGATCGCCTCGGCGTCATAGAAGTCGAGGCGGTAGACGGCGCCGAAGCGGTCACGCAGCGGCGCGCTGAGCATTGCATAGCGCGTGGTGGCCCCAACCAGCGTGAAGCGTGGCACGGAAAGGCGCACGCTGCGCGCGCCGGGTCCGCGGCCGAGCACGATGTCGAGCGCGAAGTCTTCCATCGCCGGGTAGAGCACCTCTTCGGCGGCGCGCGGCAGCCGGTGCACCTCGTCGATGAAGAGGACGTCGAACTCCTGGAGGCTCGTGAGGATAGCGGCCAGGTCGCCGGCGCGCTCGATTGCCGGGCCGGAGGTGACGCGGACAGAGACGCCCATCTCGGAAGCGATGATGTGGGCGAGGGTGGTCTTGCCGAGGCCGGGCGGGCCGTAGAGGAGGATGTGGTCCAGCGGCTCGTCGCGCTTGCGGGCGGCCTGGACGGCGATGCCGAGGTTGTCCTTGAGCTTCTCCTGGCCGACGAACTCGCCGAGGCGCCGGGGACGGAGGGTGGTGTCCAGCGCCTCGTCTTCTTCAGCCTGAACCTCGCCGGAGATGATGCGGTCTTCAGTGGCCGTGGTGCGTCCCCTGTCGAATGCGCGTTCTACTCGGGTCATTATAGAGTGCCACGAAACGTCCAGTCGAGGCCAAAACGGCGCACAGATTGTTGATTGGAGGTCGCTGATTGCAGACGGAACGCGCTTTCGCGCAAGCACGCTGACAGGATAGAAGCTGAGCAAATCTGGGATTTCGTTCTGCAGTTTCGTGTTTTTGGGATTACGTGATGATTCTGGAATGGGACTGCGCCCCCGATCTCCGCTTCTTTGCGAAAGGGGGCTCGAATATCCCACAAATCTCCGCGCCAGCGCCTCGATCGGCTGTGTATCCGGAGCGATCGCCCGTTTCATGTACGCTGGGAACAAAAGCGAGCGCGCCTTTCAGCAAAACTCCCCCACCACCGGGCGCGCCAGGCGCGCGAAGTCCGCGTAGGACATCTCGACTGTGTCCGTGTGGCGGCAGGCCTGGAAGACGATGCGTTCGTCCGCGGCGAGTTGCTTGTCGACGTATACCGGCATGTCGTACAGGTTGCCGAACGGTGGCATCGCTCCTACCTCGCAGTCCGGGAACGACTTCGCGAAGTCAGATTCGTCCGCGAGCCGGACGTTGTCGGTGGAGAGCAGGTTCATCAGCTTGAGGTGGTCGACGCGGCAGGGTGCGGGCAGGCAGAGCATGACAAGTTGGTCCTCGACGCAGGCGATCACAACCTTCGCTACCATGCGGCC
The DNA here is from genome assembly GCA_040882565.1 of Dehalococcoidia bacterium. Taxonomy (GTDB): domain Bacteria; phylum Chloroflexota; class Dehalococcoidia; order SM23-28-2; family RBG-16-64-32; genus CF-162. The sequence continues at coordinate 20,379 of JBBEAZ010000005.1, read as the reverse complement.
GGGCACGTGCTCCATGTGAGCTAGGTCCTGCGCGGTGTACGCGGGCGGGTGGTGGTGAAGCGAGAATGGGACGTGCTGCTCGCGCAGGTAGCGCTCGATGGGTGGCGGCGGCTCGTCGCGGGTCAGGAGCCGGTTGAGAAGGCTCATGTTCCACTCCCTTCGCGCCCTGATGGCGCTGATACGACGATTGATGTATCCAATCGCAGGCCGGTGCCGTCTTTATAGCTCGCATCGCCAAACGTGTCAAGCTTCGATAACTCACGTGGGCGTCTCTGGACTTGCAGCTAGTTGGGAGTTACTATGAGTCGACTTCAAGTGACTACTAAGAAGCGCCAAGTGTGTCAGTACTAACGCAAGCGGAAATCGTACGAATCAGGGTGCAGATCCCCCGCGTTTTCACGCCGGGATCACCAATTGATCACAAGGATTTTTTGGCTGGCCGGTTGAAGGAACGCGATCAAGCTATCGCTGCGGTGTCCCGCGTGGGTCAGCACGCGGCTATCTATGGCGAGCGAGGCGTCGGCAAGACATCGCTCGCTGGACTGGTGCATCAGTTTTGGCTCGAAGTCTCCAAAGACCATTCTCTGATCGCGGTCAGGATAAACTGCGACCCTTTAGACGACTACCCAACTATTTGGGCGAACGTGGCGGAGGAGATCCGGGAAAGGCTGCCATACATCGAAGGCGAGGAAGAGGAGTCCGGAGCCGAGCCAAGGCAAGAGTTCTTCCGACTCCGCGAGCAACTCGAGAGCGTAATCGCTGGACAAGCCACTCCAAACATCATTCGCCGGATGTTCCAGCAAGCAACTGACTACACGTTCATCGTCGTGGTCGACGAGTTTGATCGCTTGAACAGCCAAGAGGCTATCGGGCTCATGGCAGACACAATCAAGACTCTCTCAGACCATCAAGTCAACGCCACCCTAATCATTGTCGGTGTCGCGGATAGGGTGGATGACCTCATGCACGAGCACGGCTCCATCGATCGGGCGTTGATCCAGGTGCTCGTACCGCGCATGACCACGGAAGAGCTGGATCAGATCGTTTCCAACGGGCTCCACCGTATCGGGATGGAGATCGAGGCCCAAGCCTTGTCCTTCACAAGCCGAATCGCTCAAGGCCTTCCGTACTACGCCCATCTCCTTGGCCTAACGTCATCCTTGCGAGCCATCACCGACAATCGCATTCGCATTACTCTGGAGGATGTCATAGACGGCCTGAGAGACGCGGTGAACAATGCGCAAGAGTCCGTCCAGTCGGCGTACTACCGGGCGACGGTGTCACCCCGGAAGGAGAGCCTATACCGCCAAGTTCTACTGGCGTGTACCCTCGCTCAAGTTGATGAGCTTGGGTATTTCTATCCGGCGGCGGTTCGGGAACCCCTTACGAGAATCATGGGACGGCCGTACGATATCCCTTCCTACTTGAGCCATCTAAACGCATTGTCCTCCAGCGAACGCGGCGGGGTGCTGCAAAAGACGGGCGAGCAGAGGAGGAGGCGCTATCGGTTCGCGGATCCGCTGCTGCGACCCTACGTCATTCTCCGCGGCCTCAGCGAGGGATTGATCAAACCGCAAGACGCATAGCGCCGGCGACGGCTCTCCTTTCCGGATCGGCGAAAAGGGGGTATGCTTCGCGCCACCAACGCAGGAGGGAACCCGCATGCCGTCCGAACTGAACTTCAAGCCCGCGCACGAACTCGCCGACGCCATCCACTCGAAGCAGCTTTCGCCTGTCGAGCTGATGCAGGCCTGTTTTGACCGCATCGACGAGACGAACGAGACGCTCAACGCCTGGACCGGTATGCGCGACCGCGACGAGCTGCTCGCCGAGGCGCGCGAGACCGGCGACCGCATCGCGCGGGGCGAAGACCCCGGCCCGCTGGCGGGCTTGCCCTTCGGCGTGAAGGAACTCGAGGACCTGAAGGGGTTCCCGACGACCCACGCGTCGGTGCCCTATCGCGACCACTATCCCGAGTGGGACTCGACCGAAGTCTCGCGGCTGAAGCAGGCGGGCGCGATCGTGATGGGCAAGACAAATTCGCCGGAGTTCGGATACACGGCGATCACCAAGAACCTGCTGTTCGGCGTTTCGCGCAACCCCTGGAACCCGGAGAAGACGCCGGGCGGCTCCAGCGGCGGCTCGTCTGCCGCAGTCGCCTCCGGCCAAGTACCGTTCTGTACCGGCTCCGACGGCGGCGGCAGCATCCGCATCCCCGCGTCATGGACGGGATTGCCGGGCTTCAAGTGCTCGTTCGGACGCATCCCGCGCGGGCCGTTCGAGATGGCGGACTGGATCGACACGAGCGTCTACGGCCCGATGGTGCGCACCGTCCGCGACGCCGCGCTCTTCACCGACGCCGTTGTCGGCACGTCAGAGGCGGACCCCGACTCGCTGCCGCACCCCGGATACAAGTACCAGGACGTCCTCGATCAGTTGCCGAAGAAGCTGCGCATCGCCTGGAGCCCCGACCTCGGCTACGCGGCGTGCGAGCCCGACGTGCGCCGGGAGTGCGAGGCGGGGGTCAAGGCGTTCGAGGCGATGGGGCACGCGGTCGACTACATCGACCACGTCTTCGATGACCTCGGACCGATGTGGGGACGGCTGGGCGCGACCGCGAGCTACGCGACGATCTACGAGAAGCTGGAAACCGAGTCAGAGCGCTTCGGCCACGCCTTTCTCGAAGGCGTGATGACGGCTGAGCACATCACCTGGCCGAAGTACGGCCAGATCTACCGCGCCCGCGCGAAGCTGCTGAACCAGCTCGCCGAATTCTTTGGGAAATACGACCTGCTGCTGACGCCGACGCTGCCTTTCACCGCGATCGACGCGCGCGGCAACTGGCCCACCGAGGTCGACGGCAGACCGCTGGCACACCCGCTCCACGTCGTGCCGTTCACGCCGCCCTTCAATATCTCCGGCCACCCGGCGATCAGCGTGCGCAGCGGCTTCGCCGATGACGACATGCCCGTCGGCTTGCAGATCGTCGGCCCGCGTCACCGCGACGAACTCGTGCTGCAGGCGGGTTACGCGTTCGAGCAGGCGAAGCCGTGGAACGACCGCTGGCCGGTGAACGTCCCGGCCTTCGCGAGCTAGCGTGTGACCCAGACCGCGCCGCAAGCGGCGGCAGAGGCGGGCGCGCTCCCTGAGCGGTTGCTCGCGTTCCTAGCCGCGGAACTGGCAGCACCCGGCCTGGCGTACGCGGCGCGTCCAACACCGATGACGGGCGGCTACGACACACGGATCTTCGAGTTCCAGCTCAGCGGCGCGCCGGATCCGTTCGCAGCGCCACTCGTGCTGCGCCTGCTTGGCGAGCGTGACGACCCGGCGAGGATGTTGCGCGAGAAGGCCTGGCATGACGCGGTGACGGCGGGCGGATACCCTGCGCCGCGCGCGCTGCTCACCAGCACGGACGTCTCCATCCTCGGCGGCGCATTCATGATCATGGAGCGCGTTGCCGGACGGCCGCTTCCCGAGGCAAGGCCGTTCAACATCGGCGCGACACTGGCCGAGGCGCAGGCAAGGCTGCATGCGCTGCCGGTGCCCGAGTCACTCGCGTCGTTCCAAGACGGCGCAATGACGCTGGCGGGGTACATCGCGCGGCTGACGGCGACGATCGATGCTGACCTGCCGAGCCTGCGCCCGGCGATGGCGTGGGTCGCTGAGCACGTGCTGCTGGGTGGCGAGAGGGTCATCTGCCACGGCGACTTCCATCCCTACAACATCCTCTGGGGTGACGATGGTGTCTCCGTGCTGGACTGGCCGAACGCCTTTCTCGGGCCGGCGGTGGCCGACGTCGCCGCGACGAAGGTGATCGTCTCGTACGCCACGATTTCCGGTTCCGGCCCGCTGATGCGCGTCTTCAGCCTGCTGCGGCCTCTGCTTGTGCGTCGTTACCTGGGCACGTACAAGAAGCTCTCCGGTCGCGACCTCGCTGGCATCGAGCCGTTCGAAGCGCTCGCCTGCATGCGGGCACTCGTCGTCGAGGGCCAGGGCCGGCTCCAACCCGGCGTCGCGCCTCGCCCTTTCGAGTTCGAGCGGATCATCGCCCGCTTCAACGCCATCACCGGCATCACGCCGGAACTGCCAGAGGCAGGCGCGTAGTGCCCACCGTCCACGCCAACGGCATCGACATCCATTACCTGGTGCTCGGTGAGGGCAAGCCCGGCACTTCGCTCGTGATGACGCATGGCTTCGCCGGGCCGTCTGAGCAGTGGCTGCCGGAGCTCGAGCCGCTGGCGGAGAAGCGCCCTGTCGTCGTCTACGACGTGCGCGGCCACGGCAAGACCAGCGTCCCACAGGACGTCGAGTCGTACTCGATGCCGGTGTTCGCGGCCGATCTCGCGAGTTTGCTTGGCAAAATCGGCATCGAGCGCGCTCACATCGGCGGTGTCTCGATGGGCGGCATGGTGACAGCCCAGTTCGCCGTCGACTACCCGGCGATGTGTGAGTCAGTCCTGATCATCGACTCAACCTGCGGCAACACGACCGGCGAGTCGCCCTTCGCGCGGTGGGAGGAGCGCCTGGGGCAGGGAATCGGGACGCTGGCGCACCTGGTCGCCAGGGACGGCCTCCGCAACACAGTCCTCCGCGAGGAGGAGTGGAGGAAGGCGAACGACCCACACCGCGACGTCACTCCCTATAGCCTCGAAGACGACCTCCGCCGCATCGAGATGATGACCGTGCCGGGATACCTCGGCGCCGCGCACGCGATTAGCACGCGGCCCGACCTCACCTCGGGCATTACATCAATCACCGCGCCGACGCTGGTGATGATCGGCGAGTGGGACGACTTCCTGCCCTGCGCCCAACGGGACCACGACCTCATCCCCGGCTCGCGGCTCGTCGTCCGCGAGCGCTGCGGCCACGGCTCTCGCTGGCGCGCCGAGACATTCGTCTCAGAGATCGAGGCGTTCCTGGCAGACGTCGAAGCCGGCCGACCGGTCGCCGGCGAGCGCCGAATTTAGCGCCACGCATTCGTCACGCCAACACGCGCCTGATTTGCGCCCTGTACACTCGCGCTCACCTACGATCGCGTCAGGAGGTAACCGTCCAATGCCAAAGAAGCAGCATTTGCCGAGCGTCAGCGACAAAGAGCAGCGCATGTACGAGCACATCAAGGAGAGCGAGCTGGAACAGGGCCGCTCGACCAAGCGAGCGAAGGCGATAGCCGCCGCCACGGTCAACAAGCACCACAGCGAGAAGGGTCACGCGCGGGGGAAATAGGGTCACACACCGCCCCAACTCGATCCGCGCATACTCACCGCGCTCCGTCGAGTAGCGCAGTACCTGGCCTAGGAACCCGCCGACGGCGCCGTCGCCTCGCGGTTGTATGTCAGCCCGTTGTCGACGATCTCGATGAACGGCAGCCGTTGAAGCACCGGCGAGTCCTTGACGATCGTCTCGACGACGCCCGTCAACAGCACATCGTTCGAGAGCCTGGCAGCCTCAGCCAAGCGTTAGAGCCATGGTCCCCTCCTCCTCACATCGCGCAGCCTCGCGCCGCGCGTCCTCGAAATGGCTTGTGCGGACAGGTTATGGCAGGTGTGAGGCGATCTCCAAGGGGCAAATGGCAGTGGGCTTAGGCCTCCCTGCACTCCCAGAGTTGTGCCCCGTTCTGGAAACGAAGTCTGGCCCAGAGTCGATTGACAAGTGCCGGAATTGGGTGCCTAATATACGCATCTGACTCGGGGGAGGGTGGTGCCGTCAGATGAAACGCTCGATGATCGGCGGTGGCGTCGGTTTTCTATCGGCAGCGCTGGGCGTGCGACACGTCAGCGCCACGGGAGTCTGGGCTCTTATCGCGCTTGTGGCGGCCACGTCGGCTTTGATCATGGACCGCCCAAGCGCACTGGCAGACCACCCGTGCCTGGGCCAAGCATCCACTATCCACGGCACGGAAGGAAACGACGTCATTACGGGCACCGGCGGCGATGACGTTATCCAGGCCCTGGGCGGCGACGACACGATTGACGGCCTTGACGGCTTCGACATCATTTGCGCGGGCGACGGCAACGATATCGTCGATGGCGGCGAAGGCGGCGATACTGTAGTGGCAGGCCCTGGCGATGATACGGTGGACGACACCGGTGCGGAGCCGACGCAGCACGACGTTTTGAGCTTTCAGTTTGCTCCCGGCCCCGTCACGGCGGACCTAAGGCCGGACATGGGCGGCACAGCCACAGGCGAGGGGACGGACACCATACTGGGAATCGAGCACCTTATCGGCTCGGACTTCGATGACACGCTCTACGCCCGCGGCTTCGAGCAAAGCCCCGGCGTCCCCGGGGGCGCCATGCTATTCGGCGGCAACGGCAACGACACACTGACCGGCAACTTCGGCAATGACATATTGGACGGCGGGATGGGCGCCGATACCCTGCGTGGGACGGACGGAAACGACACCCTCCAGGGACGGGATGGCGACGACCTACTCGACGGGGGACAGGGCTTCGATTCCCTGGACGGCGGCCCCGGCAGCGACAGCTGCGACCCCCACCCCGGCCAGGACCTCCTCGCCAACTGTGAGGTGTTCCCGGCATCGCCGGCCTACGTCGAGCCAACCGTCAGCAGTTGCGGCGGGACCTGCCTGCAAGTCCTGCTGACGGTGGTCAACGACAGTGGCCCACCCGTTGGGGGCGCGATCATCAGTATTGGCGGCGAGGGCGTCAACGGCCCATTTAGTCTTTTGCTGGCCGACGGCTGGGAGAACGTAGGCGGTAAGGGCGGCCCAGCCGAGTGTGGGGCTTTGGGTTTCCTATCTGACGGATATGCGGCGAGCTCCGCGGCGGCCGCCGTCGAAGTGGGGGAGACGTTGGCTTTTGTGGTGGCACAGGTCGTGCCGGACCCGGCATGCCCTACTCATTCCTTCGACACTGGCTGGACCCTTCACACTGCCTTTCCGGATGGCGTGGAGATCGAGGACGGTGGACTGCTGATCTCGGATACCGACGGTGACGGCTACTTCGACCCGATCGACAACTGCCCCGACGCCTATAACGTCTTTCAGCAGGACGCCGACAACGACGGACTTGGCGACCCCTGCGACCCCGACGACGACAACGACGGGACGCTGGACGTTACCGACAGCTGCCCCACCGCCGAAGACCTGGACGGCTTCCAGGACAACGACGGCTGCCCGGATCCCGACAACGACGCCGACGGCATCTGCGACGCCGGGCAGACAGCCGTGTCCTGTACCGGCTCTGACTCCGGGCAGAACTGCTTCGACCCAGCCGCCACCTTGACGTGCACCGTGCACGACTGCCGCAACATCGCCGAAGATTACGACGCCTTCAAGGACAGCGACGGCTGTCCGGAACCCGAAAACGACAACGACGGATTCGCCGACGCCACGGACGACTGCCCAGGCACCGGCGCGCTCGCCGGCGTCGACGGGATGCTCGGCTCGCCCCAGGACCTCAACCACAACGGCATCCGCGACGGCGCCGAAGCTGTTCACACGAGCGACGATTCGTGGCTCACGTTCGAGGACTATGACGGCGTCCTCGATACCGACGGTTGCCACGACTCGCCGGGCGACGACTACGACGGCGACGGCCTCACCGACGACAGAGAAGTCTTCGTCGTGCGCACCCTTCCCTACGACCCTGACTCCGACAACGACACGGTCATCGACGGTGCCGACAACTGCGCGAACTGGCCCAACACGGCCCAGAACCTGCCCGACTGGCCCGTCGGCACCCCCACCGCCGATGCGGACTGCGATGGCTTCACTTCAACCGCCGAATCGACGATCGGCACCGACCCGACGCGCCAATGCCCCGGAGGGGGCGGCACGCCGGACTCCTGGCCCGCGGACCTCGTGCCGAACGGGACGATCAACATCCTCGACGTGACGGCGCTCAAGCCGGTCTTTGGGCAGAGTGTGCCGCCAGCCTCGGCGCGTTACGACATCGCCGGCGGTGGCAGCATCAACATCCTCGATGTGACCGCGCTCAAGCCCTTCTTCGGCAAGAGCTGCTCGTAGCGCGGCAAACCTTTCGGTGGCCCGGCTAGGCCGGACCCTCGTATTTCCTTGATGTCTTATGCTCAAGTGTGGCATAATTTGAGCAACTTACGGGGGGCGCATGGCAAAGCGAATTTGGTTTCCTGGTTATTCTGGTCCTGGCAGCGCTTGCTCTGGTGCCCTCAAGTTCGGCCCTGGCCGCGACCACTGAACGCGTCAGCGTCGACAGCAGTGAGGCCCAGGCGGACGGTGGCAGCCACGATCCCGCTATCACACCGGACGGCCGCTTCGTCGCCTTCCGGTCCTCCGCCTCGAACCTCGTCAGCGGTGACACCAACGGCAGATTAGACGTCTTTGTGCGCGACCGCACGCTGGGCACGACCGTGCGCGTCAACCTGGACTCCAACGACACACAGTCCACGGGCCTTGACTACGGGAACATCGCCATCACCCCCAACGGGCGCTTCGTAGCCTTCAATTCCAACGCCACCGATCTCGTCGCGGGTGACACCAACAACGCCCACGACGTCTTCGTCCGAGACCGCGACACCGACGGCGACGGCACCTACGACGAGCCAGGCGCTGTCTCAACTACCCGCGTCAGCGACACCTATACGGGCCTGAACGGGAACGGGACTAGCGTCGACCCCGATATGAGCAGCGACGGCCGCTTTGTCACCTACTACAGCTTCGCGAGCAACCTCTTGCCGACCGACACCAACGGCGCCAACACCGATATCATCGTCCGCGACCGCGACGCGGACACGGACGGCATCTACGACGAAAGCGGCGCCGTTTCTACAATCCGGGTCAACGTCAGTTCAGCGGACGTCCAGGGTAACAATATCAGCGTGTCCCCCGCGATCAGCGGCACCGGCCGCTTCGTCGCCTTCACGTCCTCAGCCAACAACTTGGTCACCGGTGACACCAACAACCAGTACGACATCTTCGTCCGCGACCGCGACACCGACAACGACGGCGTCTTTGACGAGCCGGGGGCCGTCGCCACCACGCGCGTGAACCTGAGCACCGCGGGCGGCCAGTCCTCGAATGGTTCGAGCGACTTCCCGGACATCAGTGACAACGGGCGCTACGTATCGTACCAGTCCGGCGCCACGGGCCTCGTTTCCCCCGACACGAACGGCCTCGACATCTTCGTCCGCGACCGCGATACGGACAGCGACAACATCTTCGACGAAGCCGGCGCTGTGTCCACCTCACTCGCAAGCATCGACAGCAACGAAGCGCAGGTGGCGGGCAACCACCAGTGGCACAGCATGAGCCCGGACGGCCGCTACGTCGGCTTCATGTCAGACGCCACGACCCTCGTTCCCGGCGATACCAACAACTGCTTCGGAACACCCGGGGACTGCCGAGATATCTTCGTCCGCGACCGCACCGGCGGCTATACCGTACGCGCCAGCGTGGCCAGCGACGGCACACAGGCAAACAACGAATCCTCGGTCTCGTTCGGCGTGTCCTACATCGGCAACGGGGGCGTTGTAGCGTTCTCCTCGGGGGCGACTAACCTCGTAGCCGACGACTCTAACGGCTTTCCCGACATATTCGTCCGCCTCGCCGACAGCGACGGCGACCTCATCATGGAGCCCGCCGACAACTGCCCGGACACCCCGAACTCCAACCAAGCGAACGCTGACGCCGACGCCACCGGCAACGTCTGCGATACCGAGGGGCCGTCCCCAAACACAGCGGGCCTCGCCGGCGCTGACGACTGCAACGACGGCGTGGACAACGACGGTGACGGACTGATTGACGGCGCCGATCCTACCTGCGACGCCGACGGCGACGGCACCGCAGAAGTGGTCGATAACTGCCCCGGGCTTGCCAATGTGAACCAGGCCAACCCGGACGGCGATGCCTACGGGACGGCCTGCGACAACTGCCCCACCACCGCCGGCGCCGACCTTACCGACACGGACGGCGACGGTCACGGCAACATCTGCGACAACTGCCCTAACACCGACAACGGCCTCGCCGAAGGTTCCGTCTTCGGCGTCGGCAACCAGACGGACAGCGACGGCGACGGCGTCCCCGGTACCCAGCCGCCGCCACTCGGCACCTTCGGCGGCGACGCCTGCGACTACGACGACGACAACGACGGCGTCCCGGATGACGCCGAATGGCCCGGATGCCGCAGATTGGCCGAGGACTACGACGGCTACCAGGACACGGACGGCTGTCCCGACCCCGATAACGATTCGGACGGCATCTGCGACGCCGGGCAGACAGCCGTGTCCTGTACGGGCTCTGACAGCGGGCAGAACTGCTACGATCCTGCCGGTACGTTGACCTGCAGCGCGCACGACTGCCGCAACATCGCCGAAGACTACGATGCATTCAAGGACACGGACGGCTGCCCCGAGCCCGACAATGACAACGACGGCTTCTCCGACGCCACCGACGACTGCCCCGGCACCGGCTCGCTGGCGGGCGCTGACGGTATGCTCGGCTCGCCCCAGGACGCGAACCACAACGGCATCCGTGACGGCGCCGAAGCGGTCCACACGAGCGACGATTCGTGGCTCACGTTCGAGGACTACGACGGCGTCCTCGACACTGACGGCTGCCACGACTCCCCCGGCGACGACTACGACGGCGACGGCTTTACGGACGAAGACGAGGTCTTTATCGTACGCACGCTGCCCTACGACGCGGATACTGACAACGACACTGTGGTCGACGGCGCGGACAACTGCGCGAACTGGCCGAACACCGCCCAGAACCTGCCCGCCTGGCCCGTCGGCACACCCGCAGCCGACGCCGACTGCGACGGCTTCAGCTCGGCCAGCGAATCGACGATCGGGACCGACCCGACGCGGCAGTGCCCCGGCGCCGGTGGCACCCCCGACTCCTGGCCGGCTGACCTCGTGCCGAACGGGACGATCAACATCCTCGATGTGACGGCGCTGAAGCCGGTCTTTGGGCAGAGTGTGCCGCCAGCCTCGGCGCGTTACGACATCGCGGGCGGTGGCAGCATCAACATCCTCGACGTGACGGGCCTCAAGCCGTTCTTCGGGAAGAGCTGCTCGTAGCGGGCGCGGCGTAGATGCCGACCGTCGGGTCCGGTCGTACGGGCGGGTTATCATATACACATCGCTTGGGGTGCATGATGTTGTTCAGGGTGGCCACGTTCGTATTCGTACTGACCGCGGTTGCGTTTGTCCCGCAACAGTCCGGCGGCGAGGTCGCGGCGGCCGGCATCCCACAGACAACTGCGCTCACAGCATCCCCCGAACAAACCCCTTCATCGGACTTGATCGATATCAACGCCGCGCCGCCCGGCCGTGGCGGACCTATCGCCAGTAGCGACCTGCGCGCGGCAATCGGACTGCATCAGGCCGGCGTCTCTCAACACACCGATACCGTAGCCGGCGATTACGCCCTCGTTGAGGTTGTCCATGACGGCTCGCCAATTCACGCGGACCGCGCCGTACGCGCCGTTGGTGGAACCGTGCGCGGTCATGCGGCCGGTGTCGTTGAGGCGGCCGTACCGCTCAACCGCATCGCCACGCTCGAGGCGCAGGCCGGCGTCCTCTATGTCCGCACTCCGCTCCGCGCGAGTGTCCCCGCCGCGGGCCCGTCCCCTCAACTCTTCATTGGCGACGAGATCGCCGAAACCAACGCCGACGCCTGGCATATTGCCGGTTACTTCGGCGCGGGCACCAAGGTCGGTATAATCGACTTTTTCGACGGAGACCTCTGGTCCGTTGCCCAGACCGCCGGCGAAGTCCCGGCCCCTGCCGGCACCTTCTGCCGCTTCCTTGGCTCGCCCTGCAACGTCTTCGACCCCGCTCTCGGCGACGCCCACGGCATCGCCACCAGCGAGATCGTCCACGAGATGGCACCGCAGGCCGAGATCTACATCGCGTTTGCCTGGACCACGAGCGACACACAGGCCGCCGTCGATTACTTCGCGAGTCAGGGCGTCGATGTCCTCTCCCGCTCCCTTACCTCCACCTACGACGGCGCCGGCGACGGCACGGGGCCGCTCGCAGCCGTCGTCGACAGCGCCGTCTCACAGGGCATGGTCTGGGTCAACTCCGCGGGCAACAGCGCCAGCGCGTCCGGGACCTCCGGCGGCTCCTACTGGCGCAGTTCATGGAGCGACACCGATGGCGATGGCTTTCTCAACTTCAGCGGCAACGACGAGGTGCTCAACTTCTACTGCGGCTTCCTGAACGGACTGCGCTGGAACGACTGGGGGCTGGACCCGACCGACTACGACGTTTACATCTTCGACACACCGGGGGCTGTGCAGACGTTTACTCCGAAGTACTCAAGCGTTAACGATCAGGGCGTGGGCTTCGACCCCCTCGAGATCGTCGATGATGGCCCCAGCTGTAGCGGCGGCTCCGATCTCGACCACCTCGCCATCCATTTATTTGACCCGGGTGGCGGCACCGCCGGCGACGTCATCGAGCTGATGGGCAACGGGACATCCTTCGAGTACTCGCAGAACCCCTATAGCGCCTCTGGCCCCGCCTCTGATTCCGCGAGCCCCGGCATGATGTCCGTCGGCGCGATGACCGGCAGCGGCCCAACGATCGCCACCTACAGCTCGCAGGGCCCAACGAACGACGGCCGCATCAAGCCCGATCTCGCCGCTTCCTCCTGCGTCGATAGCTACGCGTACCAGCCGGGCTGCTTCGCCGGCACGAGTGCCTCGGCCCCCGGTGTCGCCGGCGCGACTGCGCTGGTGATCGGCTCGGGGGTTGCCACTGGCCCTGCCTCGGCACGCTCGTGGCTCCTCGCGAACGCAATCACTGATCGTGGCGTCGTCGGGCCGGATAACGTCTACGGCGCGGGCGAGCTGTTCTTCCTGCCTCCGCCCCCGGACGCCGACTCAGACGCGAAGACGGATGCCGCGGACAACTGCCCCAACTGGCCCAACACCACTCAAGCTCTCCCCGATTGGCCCGTCGGCACTGGCGATCCCGACTGCGACGGCTTCTCCTCCGCCGCTGAGGTGACGATCGGCACCAACCCGCTCCTCCAATGCTCGACCAGCGTCGAGGCCTGGCCGCCGGACCTCGTCCGCAACGGCACCATCAACATCCTCGATGTCACTGCGCTCAAGCCGGTCTTCGGGCAGAGCGTGCCGCCCGCCGCCGGACGCAACGACATCGTTCCCGACAGCGTCATCAACATCCTCGACGTTACGATCCTCAAGCCGTTCTTCGGCAAGACCTGCACCTAACAGATCAACGTTTTGCCGTAGGTCACAGAATGTGACCGGTTTCGCATAGACGGCCTCGTGCCCGCACGCGCATCGTGGACACATAAAGGTTAAGGGGATGTGAACCATGGCGAGGATGCGCGTACTACTGGGGCTCCTGACAATCGTCTCATTGGCGGTGGCTATCGGCGTACTCGCCGGGCCCGCCCGCGCAGACGCCACCTTCACCGTCAACACGACCAGCGATGCAGCGGACCTGGCGGCGGACGTGACCTGCGACAGCAACGCGGCGCCCGGCCTCCAGTGTTCTTTGCGTGCCGCGATCCAGGAGGCGAATAACAGCACGGCCTTCGACACAATCAACTTCGCGATCGGTTCGGGACAGGTCACAATCGACATCAATAGCACCGGCTTGGGCGCGCTGCCGGCTGTTACCCGTGGAGTGCTGATCGACGGCACCTCGCAGCCCGGCTACAACGCCGGCACCCCGACACCGATGATCGAGCTCAAGGGCACGCTCGTCGTCGGCACGCAGGAGATTCTTTCGATCGCGACGACGACGGCAAGCACGATCAAAGGCCTCGCCATCACCGATTCGGGTGGCAATGGAATCGAGATCGAGCAGGGCTCTGGACACGTCATCCAGGGCAACTACATCGGCCTGCGACTCGACGGGACAACTGTGCTGGGTAACAACAGCACCGGCATCATCATGGCTTCCGGAACCTCTGCCATGACCATCGGCGGCAATACCGTGGCTCAGCGCAACGTCATCTCGGGGAACGGCATCGCCGGCATCAACACCTACAAGGCCAGCAACAACATCATTACCGGAAACTTCATTGGATCTGATGCGGGCGGCACGCTCGACCGCGGGAACGGCGGTGACGGCATCCTGGTCGATTCGACCAGCAGCGGCAACGTGATTAGCGGCGCCAACTTGATTTCCGGAAACACCGGTGCCGGGGTGCTGGTGATGGGTTCCAGTAACTCCCTGCAAGGCAACATTATCGGTCCTGCTTTCAACGGGACGGCGCTCCCGAACTCCGGCGGCGGGGTCCGCGTAACGGGGACCGCCGGTTCAAACACAGTCGGGATTGGCAACATCATTTCGGGCAACACGGGCAACGGGGTTTCGATTGAGGGCGGCAGCAACACTGTGGTGAAAGGCAACCAGATTGGGACCTGGACTGGAAACACGGCGATGGCCAACGGTGTCGGCATCTCCGTCTCCGGCTCCCCAACCAACACCACGATTGGCGGCGCCATCCTCGCCGACCGCAATGTCATCTCCGGCAACATCGGCGATGGGATCACTATCAGCGGTGGCACCGGAACCATCATCAGAGGGAACCACATCGGCCTTGGCTCCAACGGCACGAGCGACGTCGGCAACGGCGACGACGGTATCGGCGAGGGCGGCACCACGGGACTGACGATCGGCGGCCTGCTCCCGGGGGAGCGCAACGTGATATCCGGGAATACGCTGAACGGAATCCAGCTCAGCGGCGACAGCCACACAATTCTGGGCAACTACATTGGGACGAGCTCGGCCGGCCTACAGGCTCGGCCGAACGCTGTGGGCATCCGCTCCATCGGTGACGGCAATACGATCGGTGGTACTAGCGCGGGGGCGCGTAACGTCATCTCCGGGAACAGCCAGCACGGTATCGAAATAGCCAGCAGCAGCAGTAACACCATATCGGGCAACTACATCGGTCTCGCGTGGGACGGTAATACGGACCTCGGCAACACGTTGGATGGAATTTTCGTCTCGGGCTCATCCAACACGATCGGCGGAACCGAGCCGGGCTCCCGGAACGTGATCTCCGGCAACAACCGTCACGGTATCGAGCTAAACCTCACTGGAACCTTCCCCAACAACATCGAAGGTAACTTCATCGGCACCGACGTCACCGGCACGATCGACCGAGGGAATTCCAGCGATGGCGTGCGCGTTGACGCCTCAAACGGCAACACCATCGGCGGTCCCAACTCCTCTTTCCGAAACGTCATCTCCGGCAACGCCAGCGACGGGATCGAACTGATCAACAACTCGGATGACAACACGATCCAGAGCAATTACATAGGCACGAACGCCGACGGGACGGCTGCCATCGGCAACAACACCAATGGAATCCGCCTTGACGGCTCGAACAACAGCATCCGCGCCAATTCCATCTCGGGCAGCCTCGCCGGCGACGGCGTCGACATTCAGGCCGCCTCGTCCGGCAACATCTTGCGCGCGAACCTCATCGGCCTCGGCGCTAACTCAACGATCCCGATAGGCAACGCCTTCAACGGAATCCAGATCCAGACCGACAGCGACAACAACCAGATCGGCACGTCGGTCGCCGCCGAGACGAACCGTATCGCGCACAGCGGTAGCGGCGATGGCATCGCCGTCGGCAGCACCAGCACCGGCAACCTGATCGGCATCAATGCGATCCACGACAACGGCGCGCTCGGTATCGACCTGAACAACGACAACATCGTCACGCCGAACGATGGCACCGATGCAGACACCGGGGCGAACAACCTGCAGAACTTCCCGGCGGTCGCGGGGGCGTTCCGCAGCGGCACCAGCTTCGGCGTGGTGTACGTGCTCCAGTCCACCCCGAATACCACCTTCACGCTCCGCTTCTTCCGGAGCACGGCCTGCGACGCGTCGGGCAACGGCGAGGGCCTGCAGTTCATCGGCGCGACAGCGGCCACTACCAGCCCCGCTGGCATCGCCAGCGCTGCAGCCACATTCGCCGTATACGTCCCGGCAGGCGCTGCGGTCACAGCGACGGCGACGGACCCGGCCAACAACACCTCCGAGTTCTCGAACTGCTTCCCTGCGCCAGCCTTCGTCGTCAACTCGAGCGCGGACCCAGGCGACGGCACCTGCGACGTCACCTGCACACTGCGCGACGCCATCCTCAACACGAACAGCGTCTCTGGCCTCGACACGATCGGCTTCGCCATCGGCTCCGGACTCGCCACCATTTCGCCCACGACTCCGCTGCCGACGATCACCAATCCGGTCATCATCGACGGCACAACCCAGCCCGGCTTCGCCGGCACACCGATCATCGAGCTCAACGGCACCAACGCCGGCGCGGACGCCGATGGCCTGACCATCTCGGCAGGCAGCAGCACTGTCCGCGGCCTGGTCATCAACCGCTTCGGAGTGGCAGGCGGCGTCGGAGATGGCATTGTTCTGCAGACAAACGGCGGCAATCTCATCGAAGGCAACTACATTGGCACCAACGTGGCCGGAACTGCGCAATCGGGCAACAGGGGAAACGGCGTGTCCATCAGCAGCTCCAACAACACGATCGGCGGGGCCGCCGACGTGGAGGGCAACGTCATCTCCGGCAATAACGGTACCTCGGACGTTGGCGGCGTCGAGATAATTAACGGAGCCAGCGGCAACGTGATCATTGGCAACAACATCGGCACAAACGCAGCCGGGACCGCCCCGGTCGCTAACGGCGGTCACGGCGTTCTCATCAGCGGCGCCGGCGGCAATACTATCGGCGGGTTGCAGATGGGCGCCGAGAACGTCATCTCCGGAAACTTCCGCCCCGGTATCATCCTGGAAGCTGCAACCAATAACCTCATCCAGGGCAACTACATCGGCACAGACCTGTCAGGCACGTTGGATCTGGGCAACAACGAGAAGGGAGTTATTGTCCGGGGCGGGTCATCAAACAACACGTTCGAGCGCAACATCATCGCCTTCAACCCCGGGCCGGGCATCCAGGTGGAGGCCAGCACCGGCACTCTCATCACGGCGAACTCGATGTGGGGCCAGAGCCGCCTGGGCATCGCCCTCGGCAACGGCATGGCTGCAACGCCGAACGATACCCGCGACCCTGACACGGGCCCGAACAACCTGCAGAACTTTCCATTGCTCGTGCTCGCCATCAATGACACGGACCAGGCCCTGGTCGATGGCGCCTTGAACAGCACGCCAAACACGACCTTCACGCTGGAGTACTACTACAACATCGCCTGCCATTCATTCGGCAATGGCGAGGGGCTGGAGTACCTCGCTGCAACCCAGGTCGTCACCGACAGCCTCGGTACCGCAATACTGGACCACACCATCTCACGCATCGGCAACTTTGCCGCCGGCAGCTTCATCACCGCCACCGCCACCGATCCGGCGGGCAACACGTCCGAATTTTCGCCGTGCGTGCCGGTCACTCTCGACGCCGATGCCGATGGCGATCCGGACGCCGCCGACAACTGCCCGCTCTGGCCCAACCCCACCCAGGCCCTCCCGCTCTGGCCCGTCCCAGCGAACGACCTGGACTGCGACGGCTTCTCCAACGGCGCCGAAGCGGCGATCGGCACCCCTGCGGGGCGCCAGTGCCCCGGCGCCGGAGGGACACCCGACTCATGGCCAGCGGACCTCGCACCCAACGGCACAATCAACATTCTCGACGTCACGGCGCTCAAACCCGTCTTCGGCCAGAACGTACCGCCCGCTTCTGCGCGCTTCGACATCGCGCCCAGCGGCGCCATCAACATCCTCGACGTGACCGCCCTCAAGGCCTTCTTCGGCAAGACCTGCACATAGCGCGTCGGTGCCATCGCCAGAGGGAAATCGCAGTCGCAATTGACATCGATTGGGCGCCCGCTATATTGAATGCACCGTGTTACGTCTAGTTGCCCTGGCTATCTTGTTGATGAGCGTTGCCTTGCTTCCACGCGGCGCCGCCGAGGCAACGGGCGCCACGACCCGCGTCAGTGTGTCCAGTTCTGGCACCGAAGCAAACGAAAACAGTACCACCCCCGCGATTACGCTGGATGGCCGCTTTGTCGCCTTCGAGTCGTTCGCCAGCAACATCGTCGCCGGCGACACGAATTCGGTGTCAGACATCTTCCTGCGCGATCGCCAAACCGGGACTACATCCCGCGTTACTTTTGACAGCGCCGGAAATCAGACCAACGGCGATAGCGGAGAGCCGGCACTCAGCGCCGATGCCCGGTTCGTCGCGTTCTCGTCCATCGCCTCAGACCTCGTCGCAGGCGACACTAGCTACTTTGATGTGTTTGTGCGGGACCGGCAGGCCGGCACCAACACACGCGTCAGCGTGGACAGCGATGGAAACCAGGGCAACGATGGCAATGACTAGGCAGCTACGGACCTGCGATCAGCAGCGACGGCCGCTTCGTGAGCTTCGTATCCTCATCGTCGAACCTGGTCAACGGCGACACGAACGGCGTCGAAGACATCTTCGTGCACGACAGGCAGACGGGCGACACGACGAGCCTCACAGCGCACAGCACCGGCAACCGGCAGGCCGGGGGCACCCATGGCACCAGCATTAGCGCGGACGGACGCTTCGTCACCTTTCGGTCTGAAGCCTCGGACCTTATCGCGGGCGACTCCAACGCCCACTGGGACATCTTTGTGCACGACCGCCAGGCCGCCGTCACGACCCGCGTCAGCGTTGATAGCGGCGGGACCCAGGCGAACGGGACGAGCTGGGACGCGGTAATCAGCGCCAACGGCCGCTTGGTTGCTTTCTCATCCGACGCATCGAACCTCGTGCCCGGCGAAGTCTTCATCAACGACGACATCTTCGTGCATGATCGCCAGACCGGCGTCACGACACGCGTCAGCATCCACACCGACGGCACTGAGGGTGACGCCGGAAGCTACGAGGCGATGATCAGCGCCGATGGCCGCTACGTGGGTTTTTATTCCTGGGCGTCAAACCTGGTCGCCAATGATATCGACGACTGGACGGACGTCTTCGTGCACGACCGCTCAACCGCCGCAACAACGAGGATAACCCTCGACGACCAGGGCGACCAGGCCAACAGCTACAATTGGGGCGCCGCCATTAGCGCGAACGGCCGTTTCGTGGCGTTTAAGTCTGAGGCAACGAACCTCGTCCCGGACGACACCAACGGTTGGGACGACATTTTCGTGCGCGACCGCTGTGCGGATGGCTCCTGCGCCACGCCCGACCCGGACGGAGACACTTTCGCCGACAGCGCCGACAATTGCCCGAACTGGGCCAACATCGCGCAATTACTCCCGGCCTGGACCGTCGCGGCGAATGACCCCGACTGCGACGGCTTCTCGACGGCGAATGAGACGACTATCGGCACCGATCCGACGCGGCAGTGCCCCGGCCCGGGCGGCACGCCGGACTCCTGGCCCCCGGACGTCGTCGCAAACGGCACGATCAACATCCTCGACGTAACCGCGCTCAAACCGGTCTTCGGCCAGAGTGTCCCACCTGCCTCAGCCCGCTACAACATCGCCGGCGGCGTCGGCATCAACATCCTGGACGTGACCGCGCTCAAGCCCTTCTTCGGCAAGAGCTGCTCTTAGCCGCCTCGGGGCAGACCCTCACGCCATGGAAGGCATCCTCCACAACCTGCTGCTGCCGCTCCACGCTGCCGGAGCGGAACGGTTCGCCCGAAGGGTCCACCAGGAAGTCGATGTCACGCCCGGTCGCCTCAGCAAGTGGCTGCCGTGACCGCGTCAGTTGGTCGACAACGGTGACATCGTTGCTGGCGCCGAGATCGGCGTGCGAGACCGTGTGCGCCAGCATCTCCATCCCGGCGTCAGACATCTCGCGGACCTGGGCCCAGGTCACATATGGCCCGCCGCCCTCGACGAAGCCCGTGACTATAGCGAACGAGCCGACGTAGCCGTGCAACATCGGGAATACCTGCGTGTAGTGGTTGGTGTAGCCGTCGTCAAACGTCAGGATCACCGGGTGCGGCGGCAACGCTCGCCGGCCGGCGATTGCCTCGAACATATCGGCGACACTGATTGCGGTGTAGCCCGCGCAGTCCAGGTACGTCGGTTGTCCGTCAAAGTCGGCCGAGAGCACCGTCAAGCGCTGCCATTTCGTCAACGGGGTACTGTGGAGCCACGTGGTGGTACATCAGCACGGGCAGCTCGAACGGCGCGGTAATGGGCTCCCCCAACGTCGCATCGGTAGCGGCCGGCGGAGTCGGCGTGGCGGTACCCGAATTGCTGGCGTGCGGGGTCTGTGACGCCGGGAGGGAAAGAGGCGTCTTGGTGGGGTTTAGCAGGACGTCCTACCCGCGCTCGTCATCACCCGGCGAGACGAATGCCACGATCCCGACGATTACAAGAGCCACCGTCAGTCCCGCCGCGACGAGCGCGGCTAAGTTGGCGGGGAGAGTTCGCATACTGTTCGCACCGGGGATGGACCAGAGTCTACGGCAT
>JBBEAZ010000004.1:0-8411 GCA_040882565.1 Dehalococcoidia bacterium | reverse complement strand
GGGCCCCGCATTCCGCGAGGTGCAAGCCCAACACCAAACGCTCGCTCCATGCGGCAATGTGTTCGTTCCCGGCTAATAGTAATCCTGCGTAAACGGCGTGTCCGTCACCGCGAACGCGTTCGCCACCTCCGCCAGCACTTCCGGTCGCCGCACCGTGGTCATCCCTGCGTTCGCCATCTGCGCCAGCGGCCGGTATCCCGTGTAGATCGGCGCCAGGAAGTTCACACTCATCTCGATGTCCGGCTCCGCGTCCGTCTTCTCCGCGCTCATCCGCCCGCCGCCCGCCTCAACGCGCCACGTGCCTTCGTTCCACGGCGCCGACGTATCGGTGATCGCCATCGTGAAGGACGCGCTGCCAGTGCCGACGAACGGCCGCATCTCAATCGCCCGCTCGATGTCCACGATCCGGATCATCGGCCCCTGGTCGGCCTCAGACTTCACCACAAACGGGTCCTCACAGAGGTCCTGGAATACGTCGTCGGGGTGCGCGCTGTAGACGAGGTTCGCTGCCAGGTCGTGCGTGAACATGTGCTCCCAGAGCCCGATGTACGCATTGTTGTCCAGCGCCACCATGTCCCGGATCCAGATCTCCTGCTGCGGCCAGCCGCCTTCGCGCGTTCCCGTCGGGCGGTTCAGGTAGATAGCGTAACCGGTATCCTCTCCCGCCGCGTTCACCCATACCACCGCGTCGCGGTCATACCTCTTGTCGCCTTCAAACGTCGTCAGCAGGTTCCACCGCCACCACGGATCGTTTCGCGTCAGCGGCCCGTTCTTGTCCGCCACCTGCTTCCGGTAGAGAGCGTCCAGGCGCTTCCAGTCGTCGGGCTTGGCCACAGCTGTGTGCCCGCCGTCCGAGCGAACCCGCAACCGGACATCGCCCGGGTCAAAGCTGTACTTCTTCTTCCCCTCCGCGCGCTCCCATCCATAGCGCCGGTAAAGCGCGTCGTGCGGCGTGTAAAGGCCTGATAGCGGCTGCCCGCGCTCCCGCATCAGCTCTAGCGACATCTTCAGCAGTTTCCCGGCGTGCCCCTGCCGGCGGTACGCCGCCTGGCAAGCGACAGGCCCGACAACCGCAATCGGCGCTTTGCTGCCGTTCATCAGCCGCGCCATCGGAATCGCCCGCACATCGGCAATGATCTTGCCGTCGTCAAACGCCGCCACCGTCCACTCAGGCCGCATCATCTGCCGCAGAATGTTGGCGTCGTCAGGCGAGGCCCGGTTATAGAACGCAAACGACTCCATCTCGACCATCTGCTCATAGTCAGCGTCCGTCACCAGTCGATACTCAATAGACATACCAACGCATTGTGCCGCTACCGCGTGCGGCTGACAAGGTTCGACCCTCGGTAGGGGCGCCGCAAGCGGCGCCCGCCCACGTCTCGGGCACACCGCGTCCGCCTCTCCCCCAACGCAAGGGTGCAGCGGAGTCGCTGCCGGGGGGTTCGGGGGGTGTCCCCCCGACAATCCTACCTAATTTTTTGGGGATGGGGGGCGGGGAGTGCAGCATCGTGCGGGGGAACGTGCGCAACCCGCGCACCGTTCCCCCCACCCCCCACCGTTTAGAATCGTGAACACATGCGCCTCACCGCCGCCATCATCTCCGCCAAAGCCACCGCCGCCCTCAGCCGCGGCCTCCGCCGTGGCGGCGGCACCGCCCTCCCCGGCCTCGTCGCCGAGCGCATCGCACCGGACATCGTCGCCACGCTCGCCTCCCGCCTCGGCCAGGGCAGCGTCCTTATCACCGGCACCAACGGCAAAACAACAACCGCTCGCCTCACGCGCAACATCGCCTCCGCCGCAGGCCTCCGCCCCGTCGCCAACAGCGAGGGCTCCAACATGATGCGTGGCGTCGCCGCTGCCCTCGCCGCCGCCTCCCGCTGGGACGGCCGCATGCGCGCCCGCAAGAAACGCCTCGGCGTCTTCGAGGTCGACGAAGCGACGATGCCCCTCATCGCCCGCGCCGTCGAGCCCCGCGCCGTCCTCTTCACCAACCTCTTCCGCGACCAGCTCGACCGCTACGGCGAAGTCGAGACCGTCGCCGCCCTCTGGCGCAAGGCCGTTCGCTCCTTCCCGCCTGGCGTCGCCCTCGTGATCAACGTCGACGATCCGGCCGTCGCTTCGCTCACCGACGTCGCGACCGGCCCAGTCTTCCTCTACGGCGTCGAGGACCTCTCGGAGGCCGGTGGCACGCTCGATCACGCCGCCGACGCCCGTTGGTGCTACGCCTGCGGCGGCGAACTGGAGTACGAAGCCGTCTACTATGCCCACCTCGGCCGCTGGCGCTGCCCCGGCTGCGCCCGCAAGCGACCCTCGCCAGACGTCACGGTAACGTCAGTCACGCCCGACCCCGACGGCATGACCTTGACGCTCACCACACTACAGGGCGACATCTCCGCCCGTCTGCCCCTCACCGGCCTCTACAACGCCTACAACGTCGCCGCCGCCACAGCGCTCGCCGTCGCTCTCGACCTCCCCCAGGATTCCGTCGAACGCGGCCTAGCCTCCTTCACTGCTGGCTTCGGCCGCCAGGAGCGCCTAA
This sequence comes from Dehalococcoidia bacterium, assembly GCA_040882565.1. Classification (GTDB taxonomy): domain Bacteria; phylum Chloroflexota; class Dehalococcoidia; order SM23-28-2; family RBG-16-64-32; genus CF-162. Next base: position 5,872 of record JBBEAZ010000004.1, on the reverse strand, counting down.
CAGTCGACAACCGCGAGGTGCAGGTCGTGCTCGCCAAGAACCCAGCCGGCGTCAATCAGGTCATCCGCACACTCACCGCCGATGCGTCACCCAAACACCTCGCCGTCTTCCTCAACGATGACCTCGCCGACGGCCGCGACATATCCTGGATCTGGGACGTCGATTTCGAGCTGCTCACCGGCAGCGTCGCCTCCCTCGTCGTCTCCGGTCACCGCGCCTGGGACATGGCACTCCGCCTCAAGTACGCCGGCCTCGGCGAACGCCCCGCCGTCGAGCACGACTACGCGCTCGCCCTTCGCCAGGCGATTCGCCAGACACCTGAGGGCGGCACCTTGTACGTCATCCCCACCTACACCGCCATGCTCGAGGCGCGCAACATCCTCGGCCGCTGGGCCGGCCGCGGCGCTTTCTGGGAGAGCGACAATGCCTGACCTCCGCCTCGCCCATCTCTACCCGAAGCTCATGAACATCTACGGCGATCGCGGCAACATAATGTGCTTCCAGCGCCGCTGCGCCGGCCGCGACATCTCCCTCGATGTCACCGAACTCTCCCTCGGCGATTCCTTCGACCCGGCCGCCTACGACCTCGTCTTCATCGGCGGCGCCCAGGACGCCGAGCAGCGCCGCGTCGCCGACGACATGCGCGAAGTGAAGGGCGACGCCCTCCGCGAATACGTCGAGAACGACGGCGTCTTCCTCGCGGTCTGCGGCGGCTACCAGCTCATAGGCGCCTACTATCGCTCCGCCGACGGCGAAGACCTGCCCGGCGCCGGCGTGCTCGACCTCTGGACCAGGCATCCCGGCCCCGACGGCAAGCGCTTCATCGGCAACGTCGTCATCGAATGGCAGGGCACCACCCTCGTCGGGTTCGAAAACCACGGCGGCCGCACGTACCTCGGTGAGAACGCGCATCCACTCGGCAGGCTCGTCACTGGCTTCGGCAACAACGGCGCCGATGGCGGCGAAGGCGCTGTCTACCGCAACGCCTACGGCACCTACCTCCACGGCTCGCTCCTGCCCAAGAACCCGCGCTTCGCCGATCACCTCATCGGCCTCGCCCTGCGCAAGCGTCACGGCGAAGTGCAGCTAGCTCCGCTGGACGATATGGTAGAGGAACAGGCGCACGCCGAAGCCCTGCGGCTCGCCACCCGGCGGAGTATCATCCGCCTCGGAGGAAGATGACCCCGATGACGCAAGACTCCATAACCGACGCGGAGGACGCAGGCTATCCGCCCAAGAACTAGCCTCTCCCTGGCCGGCGGCCTCATCCCGGCGGTCCTCGTGGCCGCCGTTCTGTTGTCCGCGTGCGGCGGTGGCTCAGGCGCCGAGGAATCGACGCCTACGCCCACTGTCGCCGCCACCACCAACACGCCGGCCCCGACGCCAACCGAAGTCCCAGCCACGAGCGACTTCGACTATGTGGTCGTCGAAGGCGACACGCTCAGCGGCATCGCCGATCAGTTCAGCATCTCCCTCGATACCCTCCTCACGGCCAATGGCCTCACCGCTGACTCCCAGCTCAGCGTCGGCGACGTCCTCCACATCGTCGGCGGCGCCGGCGCCCCCGCCCTCACGCCCGGGCCAACACTCGACCCCAGCATCCCCATCGAAAACCCCGCCGGCAGAGGGTGGATGCTCCCTGTCGCCAACGCCTGCCTCCCCCTGGACGACAACCAGATGCCGAACGCCCCGCGTGTCTACCGCGCCGGTGTGCACGAGGGCGTCGACTTCTTCACCGACTTCGCTTGCACCGACGTCATCATCAACACTCCCGCGCTCGCCGCCAAAGGCGGACGCGTCGTCCGCGCCGACCACGAGTACCTGCCGCTCACTCAGGAGGAAATCGACGACCTCCTCGCCCGCTCAGCCGAACAAGGGTTCACCGACACCAACGCCCTCGACAGCTTCCGCGGCCGCCAGGTCTGGATCGATCACGGAGACGGCCTCGTCACGCGCTACTGCCACCTCAACGACATCCCGGACGAAGTCGAGATCGGCGGCACGGTCACGCAGGGCCAGGTTGTCGGCCTCATCGGCGACTCCGGCACCCCCGAGTCGCTGTCCAATCCCCAGTACGAAATCCACCTGCACTTCGAAATCCGCGTCGGCAGCACCTTCCTCGGCGCTGGCCTCTCCGCCATCGAGACTCGCGCCGTCTACCAGGACGCCTTCTCCCCCGAGTAGATGCCCACAGCCCCGAGGCGGCGTATCCTTTACTGGCGATGACCGAAAACGCCGCAGAGCTACCCCAGCCTGCGTCTTCCCGCCGCAGCTTCCTCCGGCGCTGGCTCTACCCGGCAGCTGTCATCCTCGCCATCGCCGCCGTCATCTGGTACGTCGACGCCCGTGACGGCGACGGCGGCGTCAGCAGCACCGGCGAAAGATACGGCCCCGCCGATCTCCCGGCCGCACTCGTCCCGGCAGGCGCCGACGTCGCGGCGCAAGAAGGCGCGCTCGCTCCCGACTTCCTCCTCCAGGACATGGACGGCGCCGAAGTCCGCCTCAGTGACTTCCGCGGCCGCCCCGTCATCCTCAACTTCTGGGCCACTTGGTGCGCGCCCTGCCGCAAAGAAATGCCCCAGTTCGTCCAGGCTTACGAAGCCCACCAGGACGACGGCCTCGTCGTCATCGGCCTCAACCTCCAGGAGAGCGAGTCCATCATCCGCCCCTTCACCGACGACTACGGCGTCGGCTTCCCCGTCCTCATCGACCGCGACGGCGAAGTCGGCGACGCCTATCGTGTCACCGGCGTCCCCGAGACCCTCTTCATCGACGCCGACGGCGTCGTGCGCAACCGCTTCATCGGCCCCTTCCAGAGCAAAGAGCGCGGCACAGACGTGCAGGCCCCCATCGCCCAGTCCGAGCTCGAAGAACGCATCGCCGAGATCCTCCCGGCAGGCGACGATGGCGGGTAACGCCGCCTCCGAAGGCCGGACCGCGCCGCGTAGCTGGTCGCGCTCGTTCGGCCTGATCAACCCCCTCCGCGCCGTCTGGTGGCTCTTCACCAACGTCCGCTTCGCCATCGTCCTCTTGCTCACCCTCGTCGTCGTCAGCCTCGTCGGCGTGCTCGTCCCCCAGATGCCCGCCAACGTTCGCGGCGACGCCCTGCTCGAGGCCGGCTGGCTCGCCGATAAAGAGGACACTTACGGCTTCCTTACCGACCCGATGAACAGCCTCGGCATCTTCGACCTCTTCCACACCGGCTGGTTCGCCCTCCTCCTCGCCGTCACAGTCGTCTCCACCGCCGCCTACGTCGTCAGCCGCTTCCCCGGCGTCTGGCAGACCATCACCCGTCCCCGCAAGCGTGTCCCCGACCGCTACTTCGACCTCGCCCCCGACCGCATCCGCGTCGAAGGCGCGTTCGACGCCGACCAATTCGAGTCTGCCCTCCGCCGTTCGCGCTACAAAGTCGAGCGCTGGCAGGAAGGCGAGGCGACGATGCTCTTCGCCGATCGTTTCCAAGTCGCCGCGCTCGGCTCCCTACTCACCCACGCCGCCGTCATCGTCTTCATCCTCGCCGCCGTCGTCAGCCGCGTCGATGCTTTCTCCTCCGGTCTCTTCCTCGCCGAGGGCAACACCCTCCCCGTCTTCCCCGTCACCGACTCCAACCAGATGCAGGTCCAGCTCCTCGACGCCCACGCCGAGTTCGCTCCCGACGGCCAGGCCCTCGACTACCGCACCGACATCGCCATCTACCAGGGCGGCGACGAGGCCCTCCGCTGCTCCTCCACTGTCAACACCCCCTGCAAGTACAACGGCTACCGCTTCTATCAGGTCGCCTACTTCGGCTACGGCGCCGAGCTCGCCGTCCGCGACACCGCCACCGGCAACATCATCTACCGCGAAACCCTTGCCCTCGCCGACCGCAGCCCCGCCGCCGCCCTCCGCATCACCGACCCCTTCGGCGCTACCCTCCTCGACCGCACCGTCACCCTCCCCGAGACCATCGAGATCAACGACCAGCCCTTCTTCACCACTCTCCTCCGCCTCGACGACGGCACCCCGCTTACCCTCCTCCTGCCAACGGACGCCACCGAGGACGACGACCTCCTGGTCTTCAACGTCGGCGACGAAGCCAACACCGTGCACGTGCCGTCCGGCGGAAGCGCACATTCCGGCTCCCTAAACATCTCGTATGACCTCCAGCACATCCCCTCTGCCGTCGTCCCCGAATTCCCCCTCTCCGGCCCCGCCGGCACAACCGAAGGCGACGTCCTCCTCCAGCTGAACAACGTCGTCTACGGCACCGACACGACCTCCGAAGGGACGGCCCCCGAATCCTCGTCCACCGCCGGCGACCCCGAACTCACAATCGTCGGCGTCGGCATGCAACCCGCCGTCCTCAGCGAGGGCGGCTCCTTCACTCTCGGCCAGTACGAGTTCACCTTCGAAGGCCAGCGCGAGTTCGCCGGCATCGACGTCCGCCGCGACCGCAGCGACTACCTCGTCTGGGCCGGCGCCGCCGCCATCGTCCTCGGCCTCATGATCACCTTCTGGGTTCCGCGTAGGCGCCTCTGGGCTAAAATAACCGCCAACGGCGCATCTCTCGCCGGCCAGGCTGCCGGCCCCGCGGACTACACCTCCGAGATGTGGCGGCTCGCCGCCAAGGCCGGCGCTACCGTGCCGGCGGAAATGGAAGACGATGTTTGAAGCACTGCTCCTGAAGATCGAGATCGGCATCGACCCCACGCTCGTCGAGGTCGCCGGCCTCGAGGTCACCTGGCACGGCATCTTCACCGCCGTCGGCGTCATCGTCGGCGTCGCCATCGCCGCCTGGCTCGCCCGCCGCATGGGCTACCCCGAAGACATGATCTACAACGTCGCCCTCGCCCTCGTCATCGGCGGCATCGTCGGCGCCCGCGGCCTCTACGTCATCGAGAACTGGAGCAACTTCAAGGACGACCTCGGCGAGATCTTCGCCCTCAACGCCGGCGGCATCTCCATCTATGGCGCGCTCATCGGTGGCGCCGTCGCCGGCTGGGGCTACTCCTACTTCAGCCGCGTCCCGAACCTCCCCCGCGCCGCCGATATCGCCGCCATCGGCGGCATCATCGGCATGGCCATCGGCCGCCTCGGCGATATCGTCAACGGCGAGCATTTCGCCAAATCCACCGATCTCCCCTGGGGCGTCGTCTACACCGACCCCGACAGCCCCGCCTACCCCCTCCGCCTCACCGCCCAACACCCCGCCGTCGGCTACGAGCTGATTGGCGACCTCGTCATCTTCGTCATGCTGCTCGCCATCTACTTCCGCGTCCCCCGCGCCGGCGTCACCTTCTTCGCCTGGGTCTTCCTCTACGGGGCCCTGCGCTTCGCCGTCAGCTTCCTCCGCCTCGACGACGAGGTCTTCCTCGGCCTCCGCACCGCTCAGATCATCGCCCTCATCGCCATGCCCATCGGCCTCGGCGCCGTTGCCTACCTCCTGCGCACCGAGCCCGCCGACGACCGCTCGGCCCGGCCCCGCCGCCGCCGCGTCCTCCGCGAGGACGCGCCCGCGCCCGAGGAGCCGACCGCGGGGTGAAAGTGACCCTCTACACGAAAGAAGACTGCGGCCTCTGTCACAAGGCCGAGCAAATCGTGCGCCGCCTCCAGCGAAAGAACCGTTTCGAGCTGGAACTCGTAGACATTGAGGCAGACTCCGCGGCGCACGCTCGCTACTGGGACCGCATACCGGTGATCGCGGTGGATGGGAAAGAGGTGGCGTCGGCGCCGCTGGACGAACGGCGCCTGTCAGCGATTCTTTCGGCTTAGCCAAAAATGCACGCAATTTCTAACGAGCCCGCGCCTTCCCCCGACGCAAAGGTGCAGCGGAGCCGCTGCCGGGGGGTTCGGGGGGTGTCCCCCCGACAACTCCCTTCCCATGGGGAGGGGG
>JBBEAZ010000003.1:0-47901 GCA_040882565.1 Dehalococcoidia bacterium | reverse complement strand
GGGAGCTGCTGACGCGCGGCGTTCCCGGCTGGCACACGGAGTGGAAGCAGGCGCCCGGCATCGGCACCATCCCCGCGTGCTGGGAGGTGGTGCGGCTGGGGGATGTGGCTGACGTGAAGAACGGAACCACCCCCTCGAAGTCCCGGTCTGATTACTGGGCTGAGGATGGGACGCCGTTTATTCGGACCGGCCAAGTAAACGACGTGGTGATACGGGAAGCCGAACAATTCTTGACGCCAGCGGGTGTGGCAGCCGGGGCGGTGATTATTCCTCGCGGATCGGTGCTTATCGCAATGATCGGCCAAGGCAAGACTCGTGGTATGGCGGCAAGGCTCGACATTGATGGCGCCGTGAATCAGAACTTCGCCGCAGTCGTGGCGAAGCCACGCCTGACTGGCGATTTCTTCTTCGCATGGGCAGGTCAACACTACGACGAGATCCGAGGTCTTGGTCAGGGTAGCAATCAGGGTGCACTTAACTGCGGACTTGTTGGTTCGATTCGCTTGCCGTTGCCGCCGAAGGCGGAGCAGCAGGTCATTGTGGCATTGAATGCGGCACTCGCCGACCGGCTCACCGGTGAGCAAAGCGCTCTTGATGGAATCATCGAAGCAAAGTCCATGGCAGCCGCAGCGTTGTTGTCAGGTCGGGTTCGCGTGTCATGACAGAGGTCCTAACGTTCGAAGAGACACTGGAGCGTGGGCGCAAAGCCAAGGAACCTGTCAACGTGCTTCTGGGCAACGGATTCAGTATCGGTGCTTACGAGGGTTTCAAGTACAAGAAGCTGTATGAAGAGGCCTGCAAGGAGGGCCTTGGCGCAAGCGCGCAGGGGCTATTTGAGTACTTTGGCACAGCCAATTTCGAGGACATTCTTAAACGCCTAGACGATGGCATGTGGCTAAGTGATTATTACGGATTGTCCTTTCCTGACGGCAGCGCCACGATGCACGACGACAAGGACAATATCAAAGACTCACTAACGAAGGTCATTGCCAGGGTGCATCCGGCAACGAAGTTCGATTTGGATAGCAAGAAGTTGGTCTCATGCGCTGGGTTCCTGGAGCGATTCGACTCGGTCTTCACGACCAACTACGACATCCTGATCTACTGGGCCTTCCTGGCCACGAACCCGCCGGTACTTCGGGATGCCTTCTTCAATGAGGGTGTTGGCTACCAGATATTTGAAGTTCCCACGTCGACAGGCCGGACGATCCACTACCTTCATGGGGCGCTGCACATCTACGGTGAGGGCGGGGAGTTCCGAAAGAGGAAGTGGGATGGCGTGACTCCCCTCATCGAGCAGGTGCACGCTGGGTTCGAGGCCGACGAATATCCGCTCATTGTGACCGAAGGTAAATTTGTTGATAAGAAGACAGCGATCGAAGCTAGCGGGTACCTATCGTGGTGCCTCCAGGAACTTCAAACCGTCGGCGGTACGGTGCTTGTCTATGGATCAGCGCTCGGCAAGCAGGATGATCATCTCTGGAAGGCCATAGTCGACAATCGATACCTCGACAGGCTGGCCGTAGCGCTACATGGCGACCCAGAATCATCCGATAACACGGCTCTAATAGCTCGCGCGAAGAAACTCCAGGAGCGCCGACACGCCTTGAGCCTCAGTAAGGCGGTCTTCAAGGATCTGGATTTGTGGTTCTTCGATTCCGATACGGCGCACGTTTGGGACGCGCCAGAAGCGTCGTCGGCAGAGATAGCGATCAAATGACCACGCAAGACAAGGTCAACGAACTGAACGAGGCAGAGCTGCCGGCGATCGCGCTGCTGCAGCGGCTCGGGTACACGTACGTGCCTCGCGAGATACTCGCGCCGGAGCGGGACAACGAGCGCGAGGTGCTGCTCAAGGGGCGGCTGAAGGCCGCGCTGCTGCGGCTCAACCCCTGGCTCAAGGAGAACGACGCCGAGCGCGTCATCTTCGCACTGGAGAACCTGGACGCCATCGGCATGGCGCGCAACCAGCTCGTGCACGAATACCTGGTGTACGGGATGCCGCTGGAGGTGGACGGCGAAAGCGGGCGGCGCACACGAACGGTCGCCTTCTTCGACTTTCCTTCGACTCCGCTCAGGACAGGCTCCCCCCGCGCTGATCGCAACGAGTTCGTCGTCACGAACCAGATGCGCGTGCGCAGGGGCAATGATCCTTCGTCGAAGGAAGAAGACGACGAGCGCGTCGTCAAGCCGGACATCGTGCTCTTTGTCAACGGCATCCCGCTGGTCGTCATCGAAGCGAAGTCGCCGACGCTGCTCGAAGTCTGGAAGACGCGCGCCGTGCGCCAGCTGCGGCGATACCAGGAAGCAGGGCCGGAGTGGCACGGCGCGGGCGCGCCCGAATTATTCGACTACAACCTGATGTGCATCGCCAACTGCGGCGCGGACGCCGCATACGGCACGCTGGGCGCGCGGGAAAACGAGTACGCCGGCTGGAAGTCGGTTGAGCCCTACGCGGAGTCAGACTTGCCCGAAAAGTTTGGGGTTGAGGCGAAGGGCCAGGTTGCGCTGATCGTCGGCATGCTGTCGCCGGTCAACCTGATGGAGATGTTGCGCGATTTCGTGGTCTACGAGCCGGAGAAGGGGCGGCTGATCAAGAAGCTGCCTCGGTACCAGCAGTTCCGCGCGGTGCGCAGCGCCATCGACCGCATCCTCGCGAACACCGAGCCGGAGAAGCGAGGCGGCGTCGTCTGGCACACGCAGGGGTCCGGCAAATCACTGACGATGCTCTGGCTGGCGACGAAGCTGCGCCGGGCGTCGGCGCTCGGCAACCCGACGATAGTCATTGTCACGGACCGTGTGCAGCTCGACACGCAGATCACCCAGACCTTCGAGCGCTGCGGCTTTCCGGCGCCCGAGCACGCGGACAACACCCGCGGCTTGCGAAAACTGCTGTCGACCGGCGCAGGCCGGACGATCATGACGACGATCCAGAAGTTCGAGGACGCCCTCAAGGCCGAGAACCCGAAGGGGCGCGAAGGCGATGTCACGTCGCTAAACGAGGCAGAGAACCTCTTCGTGATGGTCGACGAGGCGCACCGGACGCAGTACGGCCTCCTCGGCGCGAAGATGCGCAAGGCGCTGCCGCGGGCGACGTTCATCGGCTTCACGGGCACGCCGATCGACAAGGGCTTCGAGAAGAGCACAATGGGCCGTTTCGGGCCGTTGATCGACCAGTACACGATCCCGCAGTCGGTGGAAGACGGCGCGACCGTAGCGATCCTCTACGAGGCGCGTCTGGCTGAGCTATCGATCATCGGAGCGAACACGCTGGACCAGCTGTTTGACGCGATGTTCGCCGACAGCCCCGACGCCGAGCGAGCCGAGATCCGGCGCAGGTTCGCGACGAAGGAGGCGCTCGCCGAGGCGGAGAAGCGGATCGAGTCAGTCGCTCTCGACATCGCGGAACACTACAAGACGCGAGTGAAGCCGAACGGCTTCAAGTGCCAGGTTGTCGCGCCCAGCCGCAAGGCAGCGCTGAAGTACGCGGAAGCGCTGTGCAACTTCGGCATCAGCGCCTACCCGATCATCACGGTGACGCCGGACGACGAGGGCCCCGAGTTCAAGGCGGCGCGCCAGATCGACGACGAACAGATAATCGGCGCGTTCAAAGACCCGGACGGAGAGCCCGAGATGCTGGTGGTGGTGGACCGGCTGCTGACCGGCTTCGACGCGCCGATTGAGCAGGTCCTCTACCTCGACAAACCGTTACGGGAACACGGCCTGCTTCAGGCGATCGCGCGAGTCAACCGCCGTTGCACCGTGCAGCGAGACGACGTGGCGACGGAGAAGCAGAACGGCCTGGTCGTCGACTACTACGGCGTGTCGCGTGAACTGGAAACCGCGCTGGCAACGTTCGACTGGAAGGACGTCCAGTCGGCGATGACCGAGATAGAGGACGACCCCGGAGCGGTGATCGAGAGCGCGGCGACGGAGGCAGAGGCATTCTTCAAGGCGAAGCCGCTCGCCGACGCGTGGGCGTGCGTCGAGGTGTTCATCGATCCGGCTGCCGAGGGTGGATTCAAAGCGGATGTCTTCGAAAAGTTCAACGCTGCATACCTGGGGTTCGCGCAACTGATGGACCGGTTCCTGCCGGATCCCGAGGCACTCGCCTACACCGACAGACTGACCAAACTCACGCGCATCCGCGCGTATGTCCGGGCGCAATTTCTGCGCGTGGACAGAGAGATCGATTGGGAGGGGGTCTCGGCGAAGGTGAAGCACCTGATCGACAGCCGAATCGACGCCCAGGTGCGCCAGCTGATGAAACCCGTCGACATCATGGACCAGGAGTTCGAAGCGAAGATCAGCGAGCTGCCGCACGACGAGGCACGCGCCTCAGTGATGGAGCACGCAATCCGCGCGCAAATCAAGGAACGGTTCGGCGAGAACCCGGCGTTCTACGAGAAACTATCGCAGCAACTACTGCGAATCATCGAAGAGATGCGCCAGCGCTTGATCGATGCCGCCGAGGCATGCCGGCGAATGCGAGAGGTGCGCGACGCCGCAGCGAACGAAGCGCGGCTGGCCCAGGAGCAAGGTTTGAGCGAACTGTCGTTCGCTTTCTATGAATTGCTTGCGCAATCGCGCGACGGCGTCATCGGGGCAGAGCAACAGGCGCCGCGCACGGCCGAAGCCGCAGGAGGCTACGAGACGAGCTTCAACGAAGAACTGAAGACGGTGGCGATTCAGATCGAGGAAGCGATGAGGCACGGCCAATCCATCATCGACTGGATCAACAAAGAGGATGTCCAGCGGGTCATGCGCCGCGACATCAAGCGCGAGCTGCGAAAAGTCGAGGGTCTCTCCGAGGAACAGGTCGAGGAGCTGGCGCGGAGCATGGTGGAGGTCGCGCGGAGGAAGTCAGGGCGTGTCTGAACGCGGTTGCGTGCACTTCGGATCGACGACCATCGAGTACGCGGTAATCCGCAGCGAGCGCCGCAAGAAAACAGTCGATATCACGCTCGACCCTTACGACGGCGTAATGGTGGCCGTGCCTGCGGCGGCGTCGGCGGCGGACGTGCAGGCAGTCGTGACGCGGCGTGCCAAGTGGATCGTCAGGAAGAGCAAGGCTGGAGCGATAGTGCCGCGTCCCAAACAGTTCGTCAGCGGCGAGTCGATCCCCTATCTCGGACGACAGGTCCGCATGTTCGTGCACGAAGGCACAGACAAAAGGTTCAACGTGTCGTTCGACCACTGGAGCTTTCGCGTGACGGTACCGGCCGGCGTCAACGGAGTAGAACGCCGCGACGGTATTCGCCGCGAATTGACCGCGTGGCATCGGGCTCGGGCCCAGGCGCGGCTGGAGGAGCGCGTGCACCGGTGGGCGGCCATCCTCGGCTGCGTTGAGCCGCGGATCCTGACGCGCAGCCAGAGGCGGCGGTGGGGGAGCTGCAGCCCGGACGGAACGATCCGCTTCAACTGGCGCATCGTGATGGCGGACCCAGCGCTGATCGACTACGTGGTCGTGCACGAGCTGTTGCACCTGGGGACGAGAAGCCATTCGGCCGGTTTCTGGGCGCAGATGCGGCGGGCGATGCCGGACTATAAGCGACGGCAATCGCGGCTGCGTGAGTGCGGGCCGTACTTGTCGTATTAGCGAGCCTAGCTACTCGGACGCTCCCATCAAATAACCAGTGGTCAATCCGTGGTTTCTGAACCATTCTTTGACCGCACTCTTGTTATCGGAGAGGACGCGATCGATGTCGCTGTCCGCGGGCGACGACCACATATTCCAATTTACGAGGCGCTCGACGATGTTTCGGATGCGTTGAAGGTCGTCATCATCTAGGTCGCGGTACAAGGGCCAGTCGCGTTCTTCGGCGTCAACAAGTTCTAGCTTTCCGCAGATGGCGTCGCGCAACAGTTCCGTCCAAGCCATGATCGATTTCGACCGGTATAAGCGGCTTAGCCGCCGCTGGTTGCCGTCGTTCGCACCTGCCTTGGGGTTCCACCCGGAAAGCGACAAGTCGTACAGCATATTGAGTAGAGCAATGACGTGGCCAATCTCTTGCTCTCTCTTGTACTCGTCGGTCTCCATATTGTCCTCCACTGGTTCCGGGAAAAGGAGGCACGAAAAGATGGACTTGCTCAGCATATCGATCGTGAGAGGTTTCTCGTCAGTGCTTCGGTTGCCGTTCGAAACGAAGCGGGTCACCTGGCAATCCGGATTCTGCAGGATCGAATTGTAGAGGTAGCTACGAAAGCGGCGATTCCTCTCGGCCTTGGTCATAGCCTGACCCGAACCGCGTTCGAAGAACTTCATGAAACCAGCTTCACTCTTCGCCGCTCCATCCTCGGCAAACTTGTAGGATTCGAAATCGGCACCAAACTCCGCGCCGAGCTTTATGACCATGACGGATGAGAAGAATCTCGTCTGTGAGAACTTGTCGTGGGCCGAAATATTCGTCTCGTTCAGTAATTTCAGATCGGGGTTCAGGTACACCTTGCATTCGAATTGTCTCCGGCCGTTCCACAGTAGTGCGGCCACCTTGTGTTGGCCGTCGAACAAAAGGATTCGATGTTGATGAAGACGGCCGATCGATGGCTGGAGGACCGGATGAGTTTGAAAGTGGCGATACATAGCGAAGACCTTGTCGTAGATCAAGTATCTGGGTTGGAGGCCCATCCGGTCGTCGTCGTCGTCATCGCTATCTAGGATCTCCACATCCAGCGTGGCGTAGAAATACTCCCACCCGGTCGTTGGGCAACGATAGGACGTCTGATTGCTGGATTGCGTTCCGCTTTCTAATCGGACAAGCCCGCTATCCTCAGACACCGTCACCTTCTCGCCGAAGCGTGGGATATCGCCCTCGTCTCTTAGGAAACGGAGAAGATCACCAAGAGTTTGGGAATCTCCTCTGTCGAAGAACTTTTCAAGGCGTAGCTTTACCCTGAAATCTTCGAGCGGCAGCGTACCCTTAGCCTTGTTGTGGACTTCACACATCGGCGCGATGTTGTCGATCTCTGTGTGCGGCTCGACCGCATAGGCGTGAATGTGGTCGAACTGGAGAGAATCTCCCTCAGCAATCTTGTGACCTGTCGCGAAACAGACGCGTCCATGAATATCGAGGACACGGCGCTTTTCGTCATCATTCAGTTGGCGTCGAAGGGTGATTGCCATGATGCTCTCCCATAGCTAGTGGTGTAGGGACGCGATGATATCCCAACCGCGGGGTTTAGAAAAGCGCCTCAATAGCCGTGTGAGATGCCTTACGGGCGGCCCGGATCCGCCTGCGTTGACACACAGGCGTATACTGCGTACACCAATTCGGGCTCACAGGAGGGCGCCATGCAAACAGACGCATCGCTAAGCCCCGCCGAACGCCGGACCCAGTCCGACCTTGTCGACGCCAAACCCCATAAGTGGGCCCTCTCCCCATGGGCGCGCTCCTACCGCCGCCTCCTGCGCCGCTGGGACGTCGACAAGCACATCAAGGCCTTCTGCCGCCCTCTGACCATCGACGGCGCCGAGAACCTGGAAGGCGTCGACAACCCCCTCCTCATCATCGCCAACCACACGAGCCATTTCGACACCGTCATCGTCCTCTCGGCCCTCCCCCGCCAGATCTGGGACCGCACGGCAGTCGTCGCCGCCGCCGACCGCATGTACCGCGAGCGCGTCAAGGGTATGCTCCACTCGCTCCGCTACAACGCCTTCCCCATCACCCGCGGCGGCGGCCGTGAGGCCCTCGCCTACTCCCAGTGGCTCCTCCACAACGACTGGTCGCTCCTCATCTTCCCCGAAGGCAAGCGCTCCCGCACCGGCGAGCTGAGGCCCTTCCACGGCGGCCCCGCCATCCTGGCGCTCGGCCAGCACATCCCCGTCCTGCCCATGCACATCAAGGGCGCCAGCGACATCCTCCCGCCCGGCGAGCCCAAATCGAAGCCGGCGCCCGTCCACGTCAGCATCGGCAAGCCCTTCGTCTTCCCGGAAGGCGCCTCCATCCCGGACGCCAAGCACCGCATGGAAGAGGAGATCCGCGCTCTGATCCCGCCAGCCGCCGCATGACCGACCTCAAGCAGGACCGCCCGCACATGCCCGGCTACGGCGTCTCGCCTGAATCGGAGGGTCAACTCACCTGGGACTGGGCCCGCGAACGCCTCGAAGACTCCCACAACTACTTCCTCGGCACATCCCGCCCCGACGGCCGCCCGCACATCATGCCCGTCTGGGGCATCTGGCTGAACGGCCGCTTTCTCTTCAGCACCGGCGAATCATCCGTCAAGGCGCGTAACCTCGCGGCCAGCCCGGCCGCTGTCGTAACCACCGAAAACGCCGAGGAAGTCGTCATCGTCGAAGGCACGGCTGCCCTCGAAACCGACGCAGCAGCGCTGGCCGAATTCGCAGCCGTCTACAACGAAAAATACGACTGGGAGATCGACACCTCAGCCGGCGGCATCTGGGCCGTCGCCCCGCGCGTAGCCTTCGCCTTCATCGAAGCCGCTGACGACTTCACCGAGACCGCCACGCGCTGGCGCTTCCCGGACTCCGCTTGACCCGCGCTCACACGGCCATCTAAGTAACGACGCCCGTATTCTGGCCGTCTTAACCAACAGACCATGCCGTAATAGGCGAAAGGTGTACCTTTATGCGCGTCTGTCAGTCTGTTTGGAAACCGGGTGCGGGTTGGGACTCCCACCTGGAAGACACACATTCTGCCCAGCTTGTGATCGTCTTTGCGGACGGTGCTGCTCTGCTCAATGGCGCCATGGACGATTTGCGCCGTGTCTACGCGGGCGCGCGCATCGTGGGCTGCTCCATCGCTGGCGAGATCGCCGCCGCGCAGGTCTTTGATGGCTCCCTTGTCGCCACTGCGATTCGATTCGACCGAACAGACGTGCGTGGGTGCGTCGTTGATCTGGCCGAACCGGCCGATAGCGCGGCTTCCGGACGCGAACTGGCAGACGCCCTGGCCGGGCCCGGATTGTCGCACGTCTTCGTCCTGTCTGATGGCCTCGCCGTCAATGGCAGCGCCCTCGTCGAGGGCATCACGAGCCGCCTTCCTGAGGGTGTCACTGTTACAGGCGGACTCTCCGGCGATGGCGAACGGTTCGCCGAGACCAGCGTCGTCTGGGATGGCCGGCCGCGCTCCGGCGCTATCGTCGGTGTCGGCTTTTACGGCGACGCCCTGCGCGTTGGCTATGGCTCGCTCGGCGGCTGGGACCCCTTTGGTCCCGAACGGATCATTACCCGCTCGGAGGGCAACGTCCTCTACGAAATGGACGGTCAGTCCGCCCTTGCCCTCTACAAGACCTACCTCGGCGAGTACGCCAGCGAGTTGCCCGCCAGTGGCCTCCGTTTCCCCCTCGCGCTCCGCCGGGAAACGACCGGCGACCCGGTCGTCCGCACGATCCTCGCTGTAGACGAGGAGGGCCAGAGCCTCACCTTCGCCGGCGACGTGCCGGAAGGGCACTACGCGCGGCTCATGAAGGCAAACTTCGACCGTCTGATCGACGGCGCCACCGGCGCGGCAGTAGCCAGCCAGGAGTCCCTCCGCAATTCGCGACCCGAACTCGCCATCCTGATTAGCTGCGTCGGGCGCAAGCTTGTGCTCCAGCAGCGCATTGAGGAAGAGGTCGAAGGCGTCCGAGACGCTCTCAATGGAAATCCAGCTTTAGCGGGCTTCTATTCCTACGGCGAACTGGCGCCCTTCGCAAAGTCCGGCAAGTGCGAGCTTCATAACCAGACGATGACCGTCACCACCCTGGCTGAGTCTTAAGGCACGCGTGCATAGCCTCCTGGGCCGCCAGCTGAAGCGCTTCGTTAGCGAACAGGAGTCGTTGACACCTGAGCTTCGCGATTTCCTCACGGCGGTCGACGAGGCCTACGCCTCCTTCGACAACGACCGTCTCCTCCTCGAGCGCTCTCTCGACCTCAGCTCTCGCGAGTTGCTGGAGGCAAACCAGGAAATCAGGGACGCCGCCAAACGTGACCTTGAAAATTCCGAGAAGCGCCTTCACGACCTGATCGAACACTCCTCGGACGTCATCACGATCCTTGACGAGGCCGGCAACTTTAGTTACAACAGTCCCTCCCTCCACACGGTGACCGGCTACACACCTGAAGAGCTCGCCGGTCGCAGCGTGATCGAGTACCTCCACCCGGAGGATATGCAGCGCGTCGTGGAAGCCATCGCCGGGGCTGCAATCGACCCTGAAGTGCCGTCGATCATGGAGTTCCGCTTTCTTCACAAGGATGGCTCCTGGCGCATGCTCGAATCATCCGGGCGCTCAAAGATCGATGCGAACGGCCTCTCCATCATCGTCAACTCACGCGATATCACCGAGCGCAAAGCCGTCGAGGCAACCTCGCGCGAACACGCCGAGCTCTTTGCCAGGGCATTCCGCGCCAGCCCGGCGGCGATGACAATCGCCGATCGGGCCACCGGCCAGTACATCGACGCCAATGATGCCTTCCTCCGTCTCACCGGATTCACTCGCGAAGAAGTTGTCGGCAATCGCCCTTCGGCGTTGGGCATCTGGGCGCGCGCCGGTGACAAGGCGCGGTTCGCTGAACTTCTGGAAACGGAAGGCTCCGTCTCGAATCTCGAGACCAGCTTCCGGACGCAGGCCGGTGAGACCGCACACACGATCATCTCTGCAGAGATCATCGAGTTCCAGGGCAAGACATGCATTCTCGCGATCGCTCACGACATAACTGAACGCAAGCGCGCCGAGGAGACGATCGAGTACCTCGCCTACCACGACGCCTTGACGAGCCTGCCAAACCGCGCGCTCTTCAAGGACCGCCTTGCGGTCGCCCTCGCCAATGGCGCACGGCGCGGCGAGCAAGTCGCCGTGATGTTTCTGGATATCGACCGTTTCAAAGTGATCAATGATACGCTGGGGCACGCCGCCGGCGACGCTCTCCTCCAGCTCATCGGCGCCGACCTCAAATGCGTCGTCCGCGATACAGATACGGTTGCCCGCATTGGCGGCGACGAGTTCACGATCCTCCTTCCCGGGGTGGAGGATCCACGCGCCCTGACAGCCTCCGCGGAACGAATTCTCCAGGTAGCCCGGATTCCTCGCAAGCTGTTTGGCCACGAGGTCAGGCCCACGGTTAGCATCGGCGTCAGCTGTTATCCTGCCGACGGCGACGACGCCCTAAATCCTCATGGCCAACGCTGACATCGCCATGTACAAAGCCAAAGAGCAGGGCCGCGACCGCTTCGAGTTGTTCACGCCGTCGCTCAATGTCGACATTCGCGAACGCCTCGATCTCGAAGTGGAACTGAGGAGAGCGGTCGAGAGCGAGCAGTTCGTGCTTCTCTATCAGCCCATCGTCGGCGTCGAAGACCGCGCTCTAGTCGCAACCGAGGCGCTCATCCGCTGGCAGCATCCGGACCGCGGGCTGATCGGCCCCAGCAACTTCATCCGCCTGGCGGAGGAGACCGGCGCCATCGTACCCATCGGCGATTGGGTCATCCGCACAGCCTGCGCGCAGGTTGCCAGGTGGCTTGAGGATGGCCTGCCGGCTGTGCCCGTCTCCGTCAATGTCTCAGGGCACCAGCTGCAGCATAGCGACCTAGTCGCCACAATTCAGAACGCCCTGATGGATGCCGGTCTGCCGCCGCGCTTCCTGCATCTCGAAATCACGGAAGGCGTCGTCCTTCAGGACGTCAGCAAGGCTGTTATTATCCTCCGCGCGCTACGCGAGATGGGCGTCGAGATCTCCATCGACGACTTCGGCACCGGCTACTCCTCGCTCACTTACCTCAAGCGCCTGCCCGTTGATTCGGTCAAAATCGACCGCTCCTTCATTGCAGACCTCGCCACCGACCCCAACGACGCCGCGATCGCCACTGCGATCATTGCCATGGCACACAGCATCGGCCTCCGTGTTATCGCCGAGGGGATCGAGACGGAAGAGCAACTCGCCTTCCTGCGCAGCCATGGCTGCGACGAGATGCAGGGCTTCCTCGAAGGCCGTCCCGTCCCGGCTGCTGAATTAACCGCGAGACTCGAAGCCGATCAGGCGCCGCGCCCTCTCAGCCGCAGCGCCTAGGCACTACTCCTGCCAGCCGACCTCGTACAGGTGGACCCGGTCCTCGAACCCGCGCAGCTCGCTCTCGCCGCGGTCCGCGAACAGGAACCCCTTCCCCGCGCACAGCCCTCGGATGACATCCGAGGCGAGGATTTCGCCGGGACCGGCCCGCATCGCAATCCGCGAGGCCATGATCACCGTCGCCCCGAACAGGTCGCCGCCGTCTTCGATCGGCTCCCCCGCTGTCAGGCCAACCCGGATCACCACTGGCTCAGCTGACGAGTCGTTCCGCCGCGCGAACGCTCGTTGCAGGTGAATCGCGCACTCAACCGCCCCATTCACGGACCCGAACGACGCCATGAAACCGTCGCCCATCGTCTTGATCTCCTCGCCCTGGTGGTCCCGGAGCACGCCCCTGATCAGATCCTCGTGCTCGCGCAGCACATCGCGCCCCGCGGCGTCACCCAGCCTGTCCATCATCTCCGTGTGCCCAACCATGTCCGTGAACAGGATCGCCCGCACCCCGGACATCTGCGCGGGCGCAGCAGCCGGCGCGTGATGGTCGTCATGCTCCGTCTCGAGGAAGTCGGCGATCGCGTGAACGATGCGCGCGGTGTCGTCCGCCGCCTGTCCCTCCAGGATTACGAGACGGGCGTCTGGGATCAACGCTGCCATCTCGCGTGCCGAGGCCTCCGCGTTCATCGACGCCGCCCGGTGCTGGATCACCAGCGCCGGCTGCGTCACCTGCGGCAGAAGCTCGGTCACGTCATCGCCGCGCGCCGTGTCGAAGATGCGCTGCGCGCCCTCAGCCGTCACGCAGGACTTCATGAACTCGACGATCGGCGCTGCGTCTTCGCGCCCCAGGCCATAGATCATGTACGTCAGGTACTCCAGGAACGTGTCCCACTCGCCGGTCAGCTGGTCCAGCGCCCGGATCTGCGGGATGTTCATGAAGTCCTCGGTCCGCGCGTGCGAATCGTCGAGAATCAGGTGCGACACGCGCTCCGGATGGCGCACCGCGTACGTCACCGCCAGCGGTCCGCTCCAGCTGATGCCGTGCAGCGGGACCCGGCTCAGGTTGAGCTTGTCCAGCACGGCGTCGATGTCCAGCATCCGCGCCTCGAGCGAGCAGTCCTCCACCTCCCGGTCCGACAGACCGGTGCCGCGTGGATCGAACTGCACCACAGTCCAGTGGCTGGCCAACTCCTCGTAAAACGGGCTGCCGTTCTCCCACTCGCGCTGCGTGTGACTGAACGGCAGGCTCGGCACGCGCAAGAGCGTCGGCCCGTTGCCCGCCGTCCCGAACGCGATCCGTACGCCGTCGGCCGTCGTCGCGTACTGCATCCGCAATTCCATGGCCCCAATTATCTCACGGCCCGGAAGTGCGACACGTCACTGTTGTGTCAGTATCGAGAAGAATTGACTACAGCGGACGCCGCATCATCCGCGCGCCCGCGCTGCCGTACACTGCCTCGAAGTCCGCGTCTCTCACCTCATCAACCACTACGAACCCACACTTCTCGTACGCGCGTTGTGCTGGGTCGTTGCCCAGCAGCACGCCGATATCCGCCGTCTTCGCGCCGCGTTGCCGTCCGCGCTCCAGCATCTCGCCCATCAGCCTCTCAACGAGCCCGCGCCGCCGGAACTCGGGGCGTGTGCCCACGTGCTCCACCACCCATGCGCCCGGCTCGTGCTGAAGCACCATCAAGCCCGTGATCGTCTTCGCCCGCTCCCAGCCCGCCGCGATCTCCTCCGGCGTCCTTCCTGTCTTCTCGTTCACCTCGGCCGCACCCGCCATCACCGTCGTTCCCGCAAGTTCGTTCTCGAAGAACCCACACATCCCCGCCGCCGGCACCCCGTCCACCTCCGCGACCAGGAACAGCGAATAGTGACCCCAGTGCATGGCCTCCGTGTCCGCGAACGCTTCGAGGTAACGCAGGACTTTTGCCTCGTCGTCGCCGATCATGAAGTCCCACATCCCGCGCGGCATGTGCGAGCGGTTTGACTCCATCACCACCCAGGCCAAGAACGGAATGTGCCTCCGTTCCGCCGCCACGATCTGGACGCCAGTTGTTGTCGTCATCGCCATACCTCTTCGTCTCTCAGCCGCTCACGCTGCCGGCAACTCGAAGACCATGCCCTCCGCGCCGCCCTGGACCACGACGCCGTTGGCGACGGTGACCGCCTCGGCCACAAGCCCGTCGACCGACTCGTCATCGTGGTTGGGATCGTGATGGAAGGTCAGGAGCCTCTTGGCCCCCGCTTCGTCCGCGAACAGCGCCGACTGCTGCGGCGTACTGTGTCCCCAGCCGATCCGCTCGGCGTATTCGGCCTCGTCGTACTGCGAATCGTGGATCAGCAAGTCCGCGCCTTGCGCCAGCTTCAGACCGGAAGTCCACTCAGGCTCGTCCGGGAAGTGGCACGCCCCCAGCGCGACCTCGTGGTCCGGCAGGTAAGCGAGTGACGAGCGCCCATCCGTGACGCGATAACCCATCGTCGGCCCAGGATGGCAGACCAGGTCGCAGGTCACCTGCAATCCGCCGAGTCCAATTGTCTTGCGCGGCGCGTCGTGGAGCACGAGCTTACACGTGAAGTCGCGGATGCACACCGGGAACAGCGGCGGTGAGAGGTAGCGCGCGAGGCGTCGATGCAGCGTCATCATCGTCGACGGCGGCCCCCAGATGTGGACTTCCATGCCCGGGTTGAACAGCGGCGCGAAGAAACCCAGTCCTTGCAGGTGGTCGATGTGGAAGTGCGTGAGCAGGATGTCCATTCGCTTGACGCTGCTGTCGAGCGCCGAAGGCGCGTTGCGCAGGCCCGTCCCGGCGTCCAGGATGATCACGGTGCCGTCGTCACCGATGACCTCGACACACGACGTATTGCCCCCGTACCGCACCATTTGCGGGCCGATATGCGGGAACGAACCGCGACTGCCGAGCAGCGTGACCTTCACGGCTCAGCTTCCCAGAACATCGCCATCGCGCCCAGGTACGCGCCGCCCTGAACCAGCAGCGGCACCGCCGTGATGTCCAACAGCCTCGACTTGCCGTCCAGCGCCGTGATCCGCACCCGCAGGTGCGAAGGCTGGCGTTCCCGCAGCGCCCTGCCCAGCGGCAGGTCCGCTTCCGAGATTGGTTTACCCTCGGGTGTCGTCGTCTCGAAGATCTTCGGCAGATCGCGCAGGCGCATCTGGCCCGCCTCGTCGAAGCGCTTGCCCAGCAGCCCCTCCGCAGGCTCGTTGTAGTACAGCAATTCGCCGCGCGTACCGGCGATCCAGATGGGCGTCGCCATGTGGCTGGCCCATTGGCGCAGCAAGATGATCTCGATCGGCCGTTGAGGACTCATGGCGCGCAATCGCAGGGTAATCGAGTGGGGGACGTTTGAGAAGAGCCGCTACTCCCACCACTGCACTTAGTACATTCGCACCGCCTCGCCGAATCCTCCGTTTCTAGAACGGTGGGGGGCCAAGCAGCTCGATCGATCCGGCGTCTGGAACGGTCGCTGGTGCGTTGGAATTCGATCCAGCGAAGGCGATGGCTTGTAGCATGAAGTCACCGTGTGGGCTCTGTACATTGAACCAGCGGGCGGGGGAGGCCCCCTCGACACGGAAGGCATGCGGAACGCCTCGGGGCAGGAAGATAGTGGATCCAGCGTGAGCGATGGTGTCTACCTGGCCGCACTTAATACGCATGGAGCCATCGAGGAGGTAGAACACGCCGTCATCACGGTGGTGGATGTGATACGGCGTCGCGAAACCAGCAGGGAACGTTTCTACCGCGAATCCCCCGATGCCGGTCTGTTCGGGCATCGCCTTGATGATGACATCGCCCCCGCCCAGTGCGTATCGCTGCCCTTCATCGGCGCCAATGACGAACGCTTCCATCGCGTCTTCCTCCCGGCTGACTTCAGAAAGTTCTGTGGCACCGTTCAGGGTATCTCCAGATGGACGCAGTGCGCCATCCAGCGGGTCCGACTAGTCTGGCGGTCGACCTGGCTCAGCGAGCACGTACAACTCGGCGTCGAGCCGCCGCTACTCCCGCCACCGCACCTCATACACCCGCACCGGCTCCTCGAACCCCTTCATCGCGAACTCGCCGCGGTCCGAATACACGTAGCTCTTGCCCGACAGCAGGTGCCGCACCGGTTCCGGAATCAGGATCTCGCCCGCACCAGCCTGCGCCGCGATCCGCGACGCCAGGATCACCGCTGCCCCAAACAGATCGCCATCTTCCTCGATCGGCTCCCCCGCGTTGAGACCCACGCGCACGTGCAGCGGCTCCGGCATCGATTCCGTGTGCGCGGCAAACGCACGCTGCAGCGCGATCGCGCAATCCATCGCCTGCGTGACGCTGCCGAACGAGGCCAGGAAGCCATCGCCCATCGTCTTTACTTCGGCGCCGCCGTGCGCCTTCAGCGTCTCCCGAGTGATCCGCTCATGCTCCCGCAAAACGTCCCGGCCCCGTTCATCGCCCAGCCGCTGCATCATCTCAGTGTGGCCGACGATGTCGGTGAAAAGCACGGTCCGGAATGGACTGGGCCCATTCATACGTGAGGCAGGCGTTGGATCCCCTCCAAGAAAGCGCTCAACAAGGTCAGGCATGCCTTGATACTTGAGATCGTTGACTGTCGAGAACCGCGCGTTTGGAATTATTGCCGCCAGGCGCTGACCGGCCCGGGCCGGTAGCCACGGTAGATTTTGATTGTTGATGACAAGCGTAGGCGCCGAGACCATCGCCGCTACCTGGGTGATGTCCCAATCGCGGTTGACCGCGTCGTACGCTGCGCGTAAGGCTTGGGGGTCCGTGCAGGCGCGGAAGTACTCCGCCGCTCGTAGACCGTACTCTGGGTCGTCGAAACCCCAAATCAAGCGTGCCAGAGTCTCCGTATACAGCACCCAGTCCTTCTCTCGTATACCGAATTCCAGGTCTCCCGCCGGCGAATCCAGGTAATCGCTGCCTTTGGTGTAGCCCTCGATGAGGACCAGGTGGGTGACGCGTTCGGGATGTGTCGCCGCATACTGGACGGCCACTGGTATACCGTCCCAGACAGCACAGAGGGCCACACGCGGTGCGTTGAGCTTCTCCACAACGGCTTCCAGGTCGGCGACCAGTGAGTCAATAGAGAAGTCGAGGTTTTCACGGTCCGAGAGACCGCTGCCTCGCGAGTCATACCAGGCCGTCCGGAACCCACGTGTGAGTTGCTTCGTCACGAGGAAGCCCGGAAACCGTTCCCACTCGACCTGCACGTGGCTCCATGGCACCGGCGGCACCCGAACGATCGTCTGCCCCTCCCCGACCTCCGAGTAGGCAATGCTCACGCCGTCTCTAGTCCTTGCGAACTGAACCTGCGGCGCGTCCGTCACTCCCGCCACCGCACCTCATACACCCGCACCGCCTCATCGAACCCCTTCGCCACAAACTCGCCCCGGTCCGCGAACAAGAACCCCTTCCCCGCGCACAACTCCCGCACCGCGTTCGCCACCAGTATCTCCCCACCCTCCGCCTTCGCCGCGATCCGCGACGCCAGTATCACCGTCGACCCAAACAGATCCCCGTCTTCCTCGATCGCTCCCCCGCGTTCAGCCCGCACCGCACTG
Organism: Dehalococcoidia bacterium; assembly: GCA_040882565.1. GTDB lineage: Bacteria > Chloroflexota > Dehalococcoidia > SM23-28-2 > RBG-16-64-32 > CF-162. The sequence goes on along the minus strand of JBBEAZ010000003.1, from coordinate 30,316 downwards.
ACAACGGCTCCCCCATGTTCCCTGTTCCTTGTTCCAGAGAGTCCGGAGCTGCGGCAGTCGTACCACGTTAATTGGAAGTGGTTGGCCAGCTTCGGTAGCCAGTAGTTCGGCAGTCGCCAGATTTCCGTGATGTGCGTCTGAAAGATGACGGGGACCACCAGCAGCGGGGGGCCGCTGCCCGCCTGTGCGTAAGCGATGCTCACACCATCGCTCGTCTTCGCGTACCTGACCTGCGGTTCCATCGTGCCGCGATTATAGCGCCGTGTCGTCGCCGTTCGTCTCTACGGATGCCGCAGGATGTCGTGCGTGCCTATCCGGCGCAGGATCAGGCGCTCTTCCTCGACCTCAAACGTCACGCTGTAGTTCATCGTGACGCTCATCTCCCAGATGTCCTCGGTCCCCTTGACCCGCTTCACTCGGAGTGACGGGTGCGACGGGTCGTCGAGGAACCGAGCAAATTTCTCGATGGCGTCCGCCTGGATGTGCTTCGGAAGTCGCTTGAACGAGCGGTCAAAAGCTCGGCGCGTGACGAATTCACGCGCCAAGGTGCTTCTTTAACTCCTCGACTGTCTTGAAGGGACCGCTCTCTCGCCCTGCTCTCTTGTCTTCATCAGCTTCCCGCTCACCCTTCTGCCACTCCGGCGTCCAGAACCAGGCCTGGTCCGCGTCCACCAGCTTCTTTGGCACCATCACGATTGCGCCGTCACGCTCCGTCACCTCCACGTAATCCCCCTGCTCAATCCTCAACCTGTCGCGAATTTCCTTCGGTATGGAAACCTGGAAGTTCCTCGTGACTTTAGCGTGCGCCATACAATACTCCTTCAATGGTACTTTACCATCCTGCGCCCACAGAGGTCAATTCTGCGAAACGAACTTCGTCCCCCATGTCCCCTGTCTCATGTTCCATATCTCTGTGGCTTGTCTCACATCCCCGGCGCGTCGTCCCCGTTGTACAATGGGCGCCACAAGAGGACACCTATGAACAACTGGTATCGCTACTCTAAATGGGATGGCACGCAAGACATCCCGCCGCTGGACCCGGACGACATCCTCGCCGGCCTCACCGACGACCTGATGAACTTCGGCGACCTCCAGCACGCCCTCCGCAACCTCATGCAGCGCGGCATGCGCAACCCCATGGGCCAACGCATGCAGGGCCTCCGTGACCTCCTCCAGCAGCTGCGCCAGCAGCGCCGTCAGAAGCTTGACCAGTACAACCTCTCGTCCGTCTTCGAAGACATCCAGAAGCGCCTCGACGAGATCATGGGCCTCGAGACCGAGACCCTCGACCGCAAGCTGGCCGACGCCGAGACGGGCATCTCCGGCGGCGACAACCCGCTCCATGCCTTCGAGGAGGCGGTCCAGCCCTCAGCCCAGGAGATCACCGCTGAGGAACAGCAACGCCTCTCCGAGATGCTGAAGAACGTCGTCGAGAAGAAGAAGGCCCAACTGGAAGCCCTGCCTGAAGACGCCGGCGGCCGCGTCAAGGGCCTCCAGGACTACGAGTTCATGGACCCGGAAGCCGCCGCCAAGTACCAGGAACTGATGGAGATGCTGAAGCAGACGCTGATGGACAGCTTCTTCAGCGACCTCCAGCAGCAGATCGCCGGCATGAGCCCCGAAGACATGGCCCGCATGAAGCAGATGATGAAGGACCTCAACGCCATGCTCTCCGAGAAGATGGCCGGCGGTGAGCCCGACTTCGACGGCTTCATGCAGAAGTACGGCGACCTCTTCGGCCCCAATCCGCCGCAGAACCTCGACGAGCTGATCGAGCAGATGCAGGCCGGCATCGCCGCCATGCAAAGCCTCCTTGACAGCCTCCCCCCGGAAGCGCGCCGCCAGCTCCAGGACCTGCTCATGGACAAGATCGACGACCCGGAGCTACAACGCGAGATGCAGGAGCTGGCCATCAACCTCGACATCCTCGGCCCCGCCCGCGAGATGCAGAACTACCCCTTCCGCGGCGACGAAGAGCTCGACCTGCTGCAGGCCATGCACCTGATGGGTGACCTCCAGGACATGGACGAGCTGGAGAAGCAGCTCGATCGCACCCAGTACGGCGGTAGCCTTGACGACATCGACGAAGACAAGCTCCGCGAGGTCCTCGGCGAGGAAGCCGGCGAGACCCTCGACCAGCTCAAGGACTTCCTCCAGGCCCTCGAAGACGCCGGCTACATCCGCCGCAAAGGCAGCAACTGGGAACTGACTCCCCGCGGCGTCCGCAAGATCGGCGAGAAGGCGCTCGGCGAGATCTACCAGCAGCTCAAAAAGTCCACCGAAGGCAGGCACGACCAGCACGACAAGGGCCGCGGTGGCGAGCGCGCCGATGAGACCAAAGCCTACGAGTTCGGCGACCCCTTCCATCTCCACCTCGGCGAGACGATCATGAACGGCATCTTCCGCGAAGGCCCTCGCGTTCCCGTCAGCCTCAAGCGCGACGACTTCCAGGTCTACCGCTCGGAGACCCTTACCACCACTTCGACTGTACTCATGCTCGACCTTTCCTGGTCGATGGCCCTGCGCGGCAGCTTCCAGGCCGCCAAGAAGGTCGCGCTCGCCCTCAACAACCTGATCCGCACCCAATTCCCTAAGGACAGCCTCTACGTCGTCGGCTTCTCCGCCTACGCCCGCGAGCTCAAGGCCGAAGAGCTGCCGTACGTCCGCTGGGACGAGTCCGTCCTCGGCACCAACATGCACCACGCCTTCATGCTTGCTCAGCGCCTGCTGGCCCGTCACAAGGGCGGCACGCGTCAGATCATCATGATCTCCGACGGCGAACCGACCGCGCACCTCGAGCACGGCCGCTCCTACTTCGCCTACCCGCCCAGCCCGATCACGATCCGCGAGACGCTGAAAGAAGTGCGCCGCTGCACGCAGAAGGACATCGTCATCAACACCTTCATGCTGGACCGCAACTACTACCTCAAGGAATTCGTCAACCAGATCGCCAAGATGAACAAGGGCCGCGTCTTCTACACCACGCCGGAGCGCCTGGGCCAGTACATCCTCGTCGACTACGTCGCCCAGAAACGCAAGAGCTTCGGCGACCGCGCCGCGTGACCCGCACCCGCCAGCCCGGCCTCCTGCACGACGTCCGCGCCACTATCGCCTCGCTGCCGCCTAACCTGGTCCGCGCGTCCATCGTCCTCCTCGTCCTGCCCACCATCGGTACCACCGGGTACATTGTCATCGAGGGCTGGTCCTTCCTCGACGCCCTCTACATGACCGTGACTGTCCTCACCACCATCGGCTTCCGCGAGGTGCGCGAACTCGATACTTCCGGCCGCATCTTCACCATGGCCCTGGCGATATCCGGCGTCGGTGCCATCTTCTATGCCCTTATCAGCGTCTTCCAGTTCGTCCTCGAAGGGGAACTCGGCAATATACTTGGGAGCCAGCGCATGAAAAGACAGATCAGCCGGCTTGAAGACCACTACATCCTCTGCGGCTTCGGCCGCGTCGGTACCGAGATCGCCCGCGAGTTTGCAGACCGCCAGATAGCCTTCGTCATCATCGATACCAACCCCGACGCCATCGAGCGCGCCGCCCGCCGCGGCTACCCGATGATCGCCGGCGACGCCACCAGCGACGACATACTCCGCGAGGCCGGCATCGACCGTGCCCGCTGTCTCCTCGCCGCCTCTGACTCCGATGCCGGCAACACCTTCATCGTTCTCACTGCCAAGGCCCTGCAGCCCTCGCTCTACGTCGTTTCCCGCGCCGCCGACCCCGAGAGCCTGCCCCGCATGGCCCGCGCCGGCGCCGAGCGCGTCTTCTCGCCCTACGTCATCGCCGGCCGCCAGATGGCTCTCTCTGCGCTCAAGCCGATGGTCGTCGAGTTCATCGACACGCTCTCCTCAGGCGAAAACGTCGAGGGTATCCTCGCCGAAATCGACATAACAGAGGGCTCCGGCCGCGCCGGCGCCACCATCCAGGACCTGCTGACAGGCACCCGCGGCATCGCCGTCCTCGCCGTCAAGCGCACTAGCGGCGAGCTCAAAGTCGGCGCCGCCCCTAGCACCACCCTCTTCGCCGGCGACCGCGTCATCGTCATCGGCCCCGAAGAAGACCTCGAACGCATCCGCCCCGCCCAATCCCCCGCCTGACGCCCCAACGGGGGCTTAAATCAGGCGAAGCCCTCGCCACCGCGGAGGTGGCCCTATCGTCCTTGCTACACTCGCAGCGTGAATAGTCCTGTCGCAGGAATCAAGGCCATCATCTTTGACTTCGACGGTCTTATCATTGACAGCGAACTCCCCGAGTTCCAAAGTTGGTGCGATGTTTACGAGGCGTTTGGGCAAGTCCTGGACCTGAACGACTGGTCAGCCGGGATCGGTACCCGCGATGGCTTCGATCCCTACGAGTTCTTGGAGCAGCTAACTGGCCAACCGGTGGACAAGGGTGCAGTTAGAGCGATTCGCCGACCCAGATACGCTGAGCTACTCCGAACGGCTACGGTGCTGGATGGCGTTCCGACTTGGCTCCATGACGCCCGACAACTAGGACTACGGGTGGGATTGGCGTCTAGTAGCGACGCCGATTGGGTTGTGCAGCACCTTGATCGTTATGGCCTCAAGCATATGTTCGACGCGATTCGATGCGCCGGAGCAGGGCTCATAGCCAAGCCGGCGCCTGACCTTTATCTTCGCGTCCTGTCGGACTTCGGAGTCTCCGCGATGGAAGCGATAGCTCTGGAGGATTCTCCCAACGGCGTCGCCGCAGCAAAGGCAGCCGGGCTGTACTGCATCGGCGTGCCGAATCAGATAACCGCTAAGCTGGACCTGTCTCATGCTGATCTGATTCTGCCCTCTCTGGCGGCGTCGTCCCTCTCTGAGGTCCTTGCGGGAAAGTGAGCGCGACATCGTGCGAGGCTCTGGTTGGCCTACGCTCCGGATTCTCCCCTCACCCCCAACGCCGGCAACACCTCCCCCGCAAACTCCGGCCGCTTCTCCGCAAACGCCCACAACAACCCGAAGCACCCCGACACCATCATGTCCCCGTGCGGCACCGCAAAATACGGCTCCAACCGCGACCCGCGCAACTTCCCCCGCTGCGGCCCCGTCACCGCGACCAGCGGTATCCCATTTCCCATTTCCCGTTGCCATTTCCCACCCCCGGCGTAAAACGCCCCATGCCCCTTGCTTCCGAATATCTCCTCATGCGCCAGCGTTCGCGCCGCCAGCCGCTCCGTAAAGTCCTCGACTTGCTCCGCCGTCACCTCACCGGTGTGGTGCTCGTACAGCGACACGATCTGCGTCCCCCGCAGGTGAAAGCACAGCGCGTGCATGTTCCCCAGGTTCACCACGATCTGCTCCTCGCGCCCGCCCACCGCCGGGTCCTGCAACGCGCCGAGCGCCGCCGCCGGCCCGGTGTCGAGAAACACCACCGGTGCCTCGCCGTCAACGCACGACACCAGCGTTCGCGCCCGCGTCAGATACTCCGGAAGCTCCTCCGGCAGGCACGCAAACGCCCGCAAGTCGTTCCGTGCCTCCACCACCCGCTTCAGATGATCGAACCGGAACAGCCGGTCGGAGTAGCCCGGCGGCGCCGCCCCGTGGTCCAGGCAACCCACCGCGATCCCGTCGAAATCACCGCTCACATCGAACGCCGCCAGCGCCGACCTGATCGCATCCAGATCAAGGTCTCGCAGATGGACCTGTTCGCCGTCTACGCGCGCCGCCTCGTCTTCCGAAACCAGCGTCACCCCCATCCGCTCAACGTTCTCCAAGTCGTCGTCGAACGTCGTCGCGGCCCCGCCCGTCGCGTAAGCGGCGTGCCCCGCCCGGAGGTGGTCCTCCAGCGCCCAGTGACAGGGCCCGCCGCCCGCAATGACGCCGGTCAGCACCACCGCTCGCCCGGCCGCGGTCGCCCGCCGGATGCGCCCGGCAGCGATCTGCGTGGGCGACGGCATAATCAGTTGCAGCGCGTTCTCGATCGGTTGCCCCGAGTCGAACAGCAGGATGTCCTGCGTCCCGGTGCCGACGTCGACGGCTAGTATCCGCATTCCTGAATTATAGGTCGCACCGGAATCTGCCTTGTCACGCAGATTAAACATCCGCCAAGCACAGGCTTGATCATTTGTGAATGGCTCGCACGCTACAGTCCCTGGTGGGACAGGAGGTTTCGACGTGGATGCGAATAAGCTATTGCTCTTTGCCGGCGGCGCCTTGGGCCTGATCACGGCCGCCGTGGTCTTTTCGGTTACAAGCGGCGACGACTCCGGATTCGGCCGGCCCACGCAGGCACCCGGCGCCTCATTCGGCGCCTCTTCAATCAAGGGCGCGACAGGCGATCCCATCGTCTGTGGCGGCGGAGAAATCCTGTCCTCGTGGTCGGAGGGGGAGGATACCTTCCAGGTCACCGGCACTCTCGAAGGTGTCAGCGCCGGCGCGCTGCGGGTACAGGCCCCAACCGGGATGGTGCGTCTCTCACTTGACGCCCATCCCACGGTCGAAGGCGAGTACTGGGGCGGTGAGGCGATCCACGCAACCGGCAACATTGCAGACGATGGCACACTCCTCGTCACCAGTGTTCGTCAGGCGTGCCCGCACGCGCTCGTCCGCGAAATTCCTGCCGCCCTGCCCTCGCCAACGCCGGACGCACCCCCGCCGGTCGAATTCGTGACGCCTTCCAAACCTCAGGCCCATGGCGAATCCCATAAGCCTCTACATGTGACGCTTGGCGGGGACGACGACGAGAAGGACGAGAAACCAGAGAAGCATGAGTCTAACGCGGGCGGTCACGAGAAGGCCCGCGACGATGAAGCCCGCGACGATCGCGACGGTGGGGACGACGACTAAAAGGCGCCCTTAACCAAATCTGAACCGCTGCACGACACTCCGGGCGTCACGCCACCAATCAGGCGCGGTCTATAGATTCAGAGGAACATCGATTGAGCGACAGATCCCGTGTCGTCATGCTCATAGCCTGCGCGCTACAAGTGCTCCGTCGTCGCCGGCAGCATCGCCTGGGTCGCCATCACAGGCTCCGGGGGTACAGCCGCTCCTGCCGCTGCCGAAACCGCCACGACAACCGAGACCAACGACACGGGCAAGCGCCGCGGCTTCGCCGGCTACTAACGTGGTCAGGGCCCGAGCCCTGAAAAGGCTCAGGCCGCCGAAATCAACTCCAGCCCACCCATGTAGGGGCGTAGCACCTCTGGCACCACCACGCTCCCGTCTTCCTGCTGGTAGTTCTCAAGTACCGAGATCATGGTCCTTGGCAGCGCCAGCCCCGAGCCGTTCAACGTGTGTGGGTGCTCCGGCTTCCCGCCCTTCTCGCCGCGGTAGCGGATGTTCGCTCGCCGCGCCTGGAAGTCCGTGCAGTTCGACACCGACGAGCATTCCAGCCACTCTTCGGAGCCCTGCGCCCAGATCTCCAGGTCATACGTCTTCGCCGCGTTGAACCCAAGGTCCCCTGTGCATAACTCCAGGACGCGATGGGTGGTGAGGCCAAGAGCGTCCGCCATCGTCTCCGCGCTGGCAATCATCTCCTCAAGCGCCGCCGTCGAGTCACCCGGCTCCACGAAGCGGTACATCTCCACCTTGTCGAACTGGTGCACTCGTTTGATCCCGCGAACGTCCCGGCCTGCCGACATCTTCTCCCGCCGAAAACACGGCGTGTACGCCGAGTAATAGATCGGTATCGCGCCCGGCTCCATGACCTCGTCGCGGTGCATGTTCGTCAGGGCGACCTCGGCCGTTGGGATCCACCAGTAGTCCTCTTCGGCATCGTGGTACATGTTCTCGCCGAACTTCGGCAGCCATCCCCCGGCCCAGAGGTTCTCCTCCTTGATCATCACCGGCGGGTAGACCTCGGTGTAGCCATGCGCCAGGTGGAAGTCCATCATCCACGAGATCAGCGCCCGCTCTAGTCGCGCGCCAGCGCCCATCAGCACGTGAAAGCGGCTGCCCGCCAGCTTCACCCCGCGCTCGAAATCGATGATCCCCAGCGTCTCGCCCAGCTCCCAGTGCGGCTTTGCCTCGAACCCCAGCGGTGCCGGCTCGCCCGCCTGTCGCACGACCACGTTTCCGCTCTCATCCGGCCCTTCAGGCACCGAGTCCGCCGGTATGTTCGGTATTTCCAGCAGCGCCGTCCGCAAAGTCCCTTCCAACTCGCGCAGCCGCTGCTCCATCTCGTCCAGCTTCTCGCCGAGAAACGTCGAGCGTGCCGTCAGGTCCGACCGACGGTGCTCCGCGTGCTTCGCTTCCTTGGTATCCGGTCCTTTCATTGCCCGCGCCAGTTCCCCGATCTCCTTCGAGATCGTGTTCCGCTCGGCCCGCAGCGCCTCCACCTCCGTCAGCAGCGTCCGGCGCTCGGCATCAGCCGCCAGCGCGGTGTCCAGCGGCGCCTCTGTGTGCCGCAGCGCCAGCGCCCGCCTCACCCGCTCCGGCTCCTCCCGCAAAACCCGAATATCAAGCATGCGACAAGAGTGTCAGCCCAACCCCGCAAGGGTCAAGCGACCACCCTCGCCGATGAAGACAAGTAGGGGCGGCAACCGCACGAGGTCGTTTGATTTACCAGTCGGCCGTTGCTGCGCCCCTACAACGCCGCGCTGTGTACCCACACCCGCCACAACAACCAGGCAGGCCACACAACCCATCGTTGTGCGCCGACACCTCTTGTCGCTCGCCCCTGATGCTCACGAATGGGCGAGCGGAGCGCCAACGATTCGCCGCGCACTAACGCCCCCGTACCCACGCAATCGCCGCCAACCCTAGCTCCCTCACATCCTCCGGCACAGCCGCTGTCACCCCGCACCCCACCACATCCATCGGCGCGTTCTCCCGCAGCTCCGCCTCCGATACCCAGCGCAGCGTCGGGTCGTCCACCTGCTCGTGCCGCGCTCCCTCAATCGGGCGCACAAAGTAGATCATGTCGATATGCTTATGCGGGTCGTCCGGCCCCGGTATGTCCTCCAGCAGGATCGTGTACGGCGTCGGCAACTCCTCCGGGCGCGCAAACGAATGTCGCGCAGAAGTCGGCACAATCTCGCAAACTAGCCCCGTCTCCTCCCGCACCTCGCGGAGCGCCGACTCCGCTGGCTCCTCGTTCGGCTCGATGTGTCCGCCCGGCGGCATCCACTGCCCATGCCTCGTGTGCCAGAGCAGCAACGTCGCGTCCCCGCGTACCACGAACGCCGTTGCCGTGAAGTGCCTGATCATTCCGCCGGCATCTCCGAAACCAGCTTCCGCACGAACCGGTCAAGCAGAAGTCCTAGCGGCTCGAAGTCGCGCTCGTATTCGGCCTTCACCTGCGGCCACCGCTCGACAAGGTCGATGATCGCCAGTTCGTCCGGGTCGGTCGTCCTCTCGCGCAACTCCACGCGTGTCACGGGATACGTCCGGCCGTCCAACAACTCGCGCGACTTCATCGCCAGCAACGCCATCTTGGCCCGATAGTAGAGGATCCGGCCATGCCGGCCAGCGTCCGCAGACGCGCGTTCCGGACCCCGGTCGTGCACTAGACGGTAGCGCGCATCGTGCCCGATCTCGACGGCGAGATACCTGAGGTCCGCCAGCAGGTTCTCGCGAGTGACCGGCGGTTGCTTAAAGTCTCCGTGCAGCAGTGACATTCCGTGATAAAACTGCTGCCGCCCGTGCGCCGGATACTGCCGCAGCTCTTCGTCTGTCTTGATATACGCCGACCAGTGCCCTCGTCTCCGGAACACCTCCGTGATCTTCCCGATCAGCTCTTCATCCAGCCGCCGCATTACGATGAACAGGTCGTGGTCGCTCTCCACGTTCGCCTCCCCACGCGCCCACGACCTCTGCCACGCCAGCGCCGTCAGCTCGTCGCCTAGCGCCGCGATCAACGCCTCGGCAACGGCGCGTTCTTCTTCCGGCAGGTCACGCAGTTCAGTCCGTGGCAGGTTGGACATCACGCCAGCTTAGCCGCCGACGAGCGAGAAGTCGAACTCGGCATACGTCTCAATCACGGCGTCCGCCTCGGCGATCGGCGCCAGCGCCGTCGACGCCGCACGCACTTGCACCGCGAACATCCCAGCCGCCTTCGCCGCCCGGATACCAGTTCGCGTGTCCTCGACGGCCACGCACTCAGCCGGCGGCACGCCCAGCTTCTCCGCAGCCCGCAGGTACAGGTCGGGCGCCGGCTTCGCGTGCTCGACTTCGCTCGCCGACACCGTCGCCGCGAACTCACCCTCGAGGCCGATTCCCCTCAGCGTTGCGTCCACCCATTGCCGCAGCGACGCCGACGCCAGCCCCACCGGTACCGGGATCGCCTTCAGCCGCGTAATCGTCTCCCGCACTCCCGCGATCGGCTCCACCGGGCTCGCCAGCATCTCCAGCACGGCCGCGTCGTACAGGCGATAGAACTTGCCGGGCGACTCCGTCAGCTTGAACCGCTTCAGCACCCAGTCCCACGCCGCCTCCACAGAGCTGCCGATGATCGACTCGTACTCTTCCGGCGTCACCTCGTGCCCGTACGGCTTCAACACCACGTTGAACGCCTCGTGGTAGATCGGCTCCCCGTCCCACAACACTCCGTCCAGGTCGAAGACAACCGCACGGTAGCGCGGCACTACGGGGCGCTCGCCTTCACACAGTCAAAAATGATGAAGTACGGCGCTCGAAGGTGTGCCCGCAGATCATCGCGCTTCTCCAGCACTTCTTCCGTCGGCGCCGGCTCCTCAATGTCGCGGATCAGCAGCCCCGCCTCGCGACAGACGCTCGCGTAGTCGCTCAGCGGCCGGTGGTAGTTGACCGTCTCCGCCGGCGCCGTCGGCCACATTCGGAAGCGCAGCTCCCGCGCCGGAAAATAGCTGTCGACCTTCAGATACAGCTTGTCCTTGTTCCAGATCGGGATCTTGCCCGCCTGGCGCGGTTCCCAGGCCGCCCCCGGAGGGTAGAAACAGGGGTGCACGACCGAGAACAGAAACTGCCCGCCCGGCCGCAGCACGCGCGTGATCTCGCCGATCGCCCGCTCGTAGTCCTCGACGTCCAAGATCGTCAGATAAGCGACGACCACATCGAACTCCCCGTCGCCGAACGCCGAGAGGTCCGTCATGTCCGCCTCGCTGTACTCGATCCCCAGCGGCTGCGCGGCCTCCTCCACGCGCGCCAGCGCAACCATCCGCGACGACAGGTCGAACGCCGTTACCGCCGCGCCGCGCTCAGCCAGCATCCGCGCAAAGCGGCCCTCACCACACCCGGCGTCCAGCACCCGCTTTCCGCCAACATCTCCCAGCAGCCGTAGATGCGGATCGTCCAGCACCAGCTTCCGGTTGAAGTCCGTGTCCGTGCGCATTCTCTCCGCCCACCCGTCCGCGATCGCTTCCCACGAAGCCGCCCCTTCCTCAGCCAGCGATCGTGATTCCGTGTTCCCTGTTCCGAGTTCCCTGTTCCTGTCCCTCACTCGTTGCGCTCGCGCAGAGCCGGGAACAAGATCACCTCGCGGATCGAGGACACCCCCGTCAACGCCATCACCAGCCTGTCGATGCCCACGCCGAGACCGCCCGTCGGCGGCATCCCGTGCTCCAGCGCCACCAGGAAATCCTCGTCCGCCACCTCCGCTTCGTCATCGCCCGCCATTCGCAGTCTCGCCTGCTCTTCAAAGCGCTCCCGTTGGTCGATCGGGTCGTTCAGTTCCGTGAAGGCGTTGGCCACCTCGCGGCCGCACATGAACAGCTCGAAGCGCTCCACCAAACCCGGTTCGTCTGTCTTGCGCTTCGCCAGCGGCGACAGCTCGACCGGGTACTCCACCATGAACGTCGGTTGAATCAGGTTCGGCTCGACGTGCGCCGTCAGCAGTTCGTCGATCACCTTACCCCGTCCCCACTCCGGCGCCACGTGGATACCCGTTGCCCGCGCCGCTTCTTGCAGCGCCTCGACGTCGAAGTGCGCCATGAAGTCGACACCGCAGCGTTCGCGGATTGCTTCCCGTAGGGGTATCCGTGGATACGGCGGCTTCAGGTTGATAACGCTGTCCTGGTATGGCACTTCACTTGTGCCCAACACATCGCTCGCGATCGTCGCGATTATCCCTTCCAGCAGTTCCATCATCCGGTTGTAGTCCCCGTACGCCTCGTACAGCTCCAGCATCGTGAACTCCGGGTTGTACTTCGTCGAGACGCCTTCGTTCCGGAACACCCGCCCGATCTCGTAGACGCGGTCGAACCCGCCGATCACAAGTCGCTTCAAATGCAACTCCAGCGAAACGCGCAGGAAGAAATCGCGGTCCAACGCGTTGTGGTGCGTTACGAACGGCTTCGCCGCCGCTCCGCCCGCCGTCCCCTGCAGGACCGGCGTCTCCACCTCGATGTACTGCTGGCCATCCAGGTAGCGCCGGATCGCCGACACCGCCTTCGAGCGCACCTCGAAGATCTTCCGCACTTCCTCGTTCGCCATCAGGTCCAGGTGCCGCTCGCGGTACCGCGTCTCGACGTCCTGCAGCCCGTGCCACTTCTCGGGCGGTGGCCGCAGTGCCTTGGCCAGCACCGTCATCTCGCGGGCTTCCACCGTCGGTTCATCGGTCCTCGTCCGGAACAGCGGCCCGCTCACGCCGATGAAGTCGCCCAGATCGATTTCCTTGAGCAGCGCGTACCCCGTGGCGCCCAGCTTCTCTTCCTTGAAGTAGGTCTGGATGCGCCCGCTGCCGTCGCGCAGGTCGATAAACGTTGCCTTGCCCATCGTCCGCATCGCCGTCACCCGCCCGGCCACAGTGACCTCTGGCCCCGGCCCTTCCTTCGGCGTGAACGCCACCGCCTCCGCCGCCCTGTGCGAGGGCGTGAACCGGTGCGGGTATGGGTCGATGCCCAGGGAGCGCAGCCGTTCCAGCTTTTCCCTGCGCAGCGCGATCAGTTCTTCTTCAGCCATCAGGTGTCCCCAAAAGATCAGCGGGGCCCTTGTGAGGCCCCGCTTGATTCTAGCTTTAAGGTATGTCTGTCGCTAGTCGACTGCGACGACCTTCCAGGTCAGCGTGCCCGCCGGCGCCTTGAACTCGAACTGCTCGCCCACCTTGCGGCCAAGCAGCGCCTCGCCCACCGGCGATTCGTTGCTGATCTTGCCTTCCTTCGGGTCCGCCTCCGCCACGCCGACGATCTTGTACGTGACCATCTTCCCTTCGTGGTTCTTTACCTTGACCGTAGAGCCCAGCGACACCTTCTGGTGGTCGTGCGTCTCCTGGATGATCACAGCGTTGTCGAGCATCGACTCGAGTTCGGCGATCCGGCCTTCGATGAACGCCTGCTCAGAGCGCGCGTCCTCGTATTCGGGCGTGTTCTGCGCTCCCGCCAGCTCCTTGGAGTCGTGGATGCGCAGCGCCAGCTCCGGCCGGCTCACGTTGATCAGGTGGTCCAGCTCCTGCTGAATCTTCTTCAGGCCTTCTTTGGTAACGGGTATTTGTTTGGTTGGCATAACTCATCCTGCCGTAAAAAATAGACTGCGGGCGAATGCCCACAGTCGTCCAACCGGTTTGTGATTGCAATTATAGGCAACGAGGCCGCCCCTGTAAAGCGGCAAATTGCCCGCGATGTCCCATCAGCAACCCCTGTGTTATGCTACCGCTGACCTCGAAATCAGCGCCAATGGCCCGCCCCAGACGTATCTAAAACCGGCACAGCGAGCCCCTCAAAACGAATGCGACGACCCCCGCCCCGCGATGATCAGCCACGCCGCCCATTCCGCCGCGATATGCCGCGTCCGGAGGGGCCTTTCGAACGCCTCCTGAAGCAACGTCCTGAGCGCGACCCAGCGCCGATCATTATCGGCGGCACCATCGCCTTTCTCGCCATCCTCATCATCATGGTCTTCGTCTTCTCCTCTGTCTTTAGCGGCGGAGGCGGCAACGGCGGCGACGATGGCACTACCATCGAAGTCGCCCCTGGCGTCCGCGGCCGCCTGACCGCCATGCCGGGCCTCCCTCCCGGCCTTGCAGCCGCCAGCCAGTACATCGAATTCGAGACCGACGAAGCGGTCCCCGTCACGATCGCCCTCCCGCTCACCGTCGACATCTCAGGGGATACCGGCCTCGGCTTCTACAGCTTTAGCGAGGGCCGCTGGCAGCGCATCGCTGAGTCGCAGGTCATGCCGGCCCAGGAGTTCGCCTCCCAGGGCTGCCAAGCATCCAGTACTACGACCGGCGGCAGCCTCGTGTCCTGCGGCGATTTCTCCGCCGTGCCTCAGAACCTCGCCGTTCTCCGCGTACTCGCCCAGACCTACACTGTCGCCGCGGCGCTCCCGTCCAACAGCACGCTCCACGGCGACGCCCGGCCCAACATCGTCAGTCCGCGGGACTTCACGCCCGCCTCCGACGGCTCGATCGTCGGCAGCGCCACCAACGTCACGCGCGGTGAGGGCGTCCTCCTCATGCCCACGATCGTCGGCAGCAGCTCCGACACCGCTTCCGTCGTCGACGACATCCTCCTCAGCGAGGATCTGCGCGCGCAGCACGTCCAGCAGATCACCACCCTCGTCAACGGCAACAACCTCGACGGCGTCGATCTCGAGTATTCCGCCGTCAACGCCGACCTCGCCGGCGAGTTCACTGCCTTCGTCACCGGCCTCGCCGACGCCCTCCACCGCGACGGCAAGCGCCTAAGCCTGACCCTGCCCCCGCCAGGCGACCAGCGCTCCGCCTATGAGTGGGCGAAGCTCGGCGAGCAAACCGACTACATCAAAGTCCTGCCCATCGCTGACCCCATCTCGTACTGGGACAACATGCCCGGCGCGCTCGGCCGCCTAACTGAGGATGTTCCGCCCGCCAAAGTCCTCCTCGTGGTCAGCCCCTTCAGCATCGAGGTCGGCGAAGTCGCCCGCGCCGTCGGGTACCAGCGCGCCATGCTCGTCGCCTCCGAGGCCGCCGTCCGCGAACCCCAGAACCCCGAAGAGATCGTTTCCGGCGCCACCGTCCGCCTCGTCGCCAAGAACCTCGACGAGAACGAAGGCGCCTCCACTCTGCGCTGGGACAACGATGCCTCCGCGGTCAGCTTCACGACTGGCGGCACCGACCGCCGCAAGATCTACATAGAGAACTCCTACAGCGTCGCCTTCAAGCTGGAACTCGTGCAGGCGTACGGCCTCGGCGGCGTCGCCGTCTCCGACGGCTCCGCCGAATCGGACGTCGCCAATGTCTGGGGCCGCGTCAACGAGCTGGTCGTCACTTCCACCGTCTCGCTACGCCGTCCCGCCGACACAATGCTCCTGCCGATCTGGCAAGCCCCCGAGGGCGGCGACCTCGGCGCCGGCGCCGGCACCAGCGCCACCTGGGTCGCCCCGAACTCGTCCGGCACCTTCCACGTCGTCCTCGCCGTCAGTGACGGCGACCGCCGCTTCGGCCAGCAGGTCGCCATCCAGGTCCAGGAATCCGATGAGCCATCCGCGTCCCCCATCGAATCCTTCGCGCCCGATACGCCGACACCGACAGCTGAACCCAGCGAGACACCCGTGCCCGAAGCTGTCGCCGTCCAGGTCGGCATCCTCTCCGACGGCGACGACCAGAACCCCACGTTCACCAATGCAGAGGAGGTGACATCAGGTTCAGAGATCACCTACCTGGTCACCATCGACAACGATTCCAACGTCCCCGTGACAATTAACGGCCTTAACGACGATACGTATGGTGCTGTCTCTTGCCTCACTCCGGGCGGTAGCGACGTCGTCGGTATCGTTCTGGCCCCTGACACCGGCGATGGCGACTCGCTTGACGGCGGCGACGACGAAGTCCAGTGCACGTTCACACAGACCGCGCCCAACGAAATCGGCGTCAATGTGACCAATTCCATCACAGGCACCGTCCAGGATCCCGACACCGAGGAAGTCGGTGCCGATGTGGACACCACTGCTATCATCACCACCTGAGGAATGGGCGTGCGCGTGATCGCCGGTAGCGCCAGGGGTCGTCAGCTCAAAGGCCCGCCCGGCCGCGGCCGGGCGAACTCAGCAGGCGTCCGCCCGAGTTCCGATCTCGTCCGCGGCGCTCTCTTCGACTCACTCTCGGCCATGGACGCCGACTTCACCCGTATAGTCGACCTCTACGCCGGCACCGGCGCCCTCGGCATCGAAGCCCTCAGTCGCGGTGGCCAGCACTGCGACTTCGTCGAGAAGGACCGCGCGCTGGCCGCGATCATCCGCCACAACCTCACCGCGACCGGCTTCACCGATAATGCGGAGATCATCGCCGCCCCTGTTGAGCGCGCTGTGGACTACCTCTCCGGCCCCTATACCCTCGTCCTCGCCGATCCGCCCTATGCCGATGAGGAAGCACTGGCCCTCATCGCCCGCCTGATGGCAAACGGGATCATTGACGCGGAATCCGGTACTATCGCTTTCGAGCACAGCACGCGGGCCGAGCCACCGGCAGACATCGCTGGTTTTTCCCTGGCGCGCTCGCTCCGCCACGGCGATAGCTCCGTCTCGATCTACCGGCCCAGTACACCAGGAGGCAATTAGTTGGCGACAGCTCTTTACCCCGGCAGGTTCGACCCCGTCACCAACGGCCACGTTGACATCACCCAGCGCGCCGCCGCAATGTTCGACAACGTCGTGGTCGCCATCTACGATTTGCCCGCCAAGAGCAGTCTCTTCACCACCGCCGAGCGCGTGGCCATGTTCCAGGAGGCGATCAAGCAGCACAAGAACGTCCAGATCAAGTCCTTCGAAGGCCTCGTTGTCGATTTCGCGCGCCACGAGCAGGCCAGGGTCCTCGTCCGCGGCATCCGTGCCGTCACCGACTTCGAGGCCGAACTGGACATGGCCCTGATGAACAAGAAGATGGCCCCCGAGATCGAGTCGGTGTACCTCATGGCCAGCCTCGAGCACCTCTACATCAGCGGCCACCGCATCCGCGAAGTCGCCAGCCTCGGCTATGATGTGGGCGAACTCGTGCCCGGACATGTCGTCGCCGCGCTCGAGAAGAAGTTCAAGCGCTAGAGCGCACCTTGGACATACTTCATCTCATCGACCGCCTTGAGGAACTCCTCGGCGAAGCACGCCGTCTACCCGTCGGTGGCGGCGCCGTCGTCTCGCGGCAGAAGCTCGCCGATCTCATCGACCGCATGCGTGTCGCTGTCCCCCGCGAGGTCTACGAGTCGCGCGAGGTGATCGAGCAACGCGACGAAGTCATCCGCCACGCGCACGAAGAGTCCGCCGAGCTCCTCGCCCAGACCCGTGACGAACTCAACCGGCGCCTCGCCGAGACCGAAGTCGTTAAGGCCGCGCAGGAACGCGCCCGTGAAATCGCAGCCGACGCCGAACGCCGCGCTGCCGAGCTCAGCCGCGATTCAGAAACTCAGGCGCGTGCCCGCCTCGACGAAGCGCAGGCCGCAAGCCGCAGCGAGATGCAGGAAGCCGACGGCTATGCGCTGCAGACGCTCCGTAAGCTCGAGCAGGAGCTCGAAGGCTTCCTCACTACCGTCCGCCGTGGCGTCGATGCCCTTGAGCTGCGCTCCGCCGAGCGCCCCAAGGACTAGCGCTCGGACAGCCGCCGCTGACGCGCCAGCGCCAGCCAGTAAGCCACAGCCAGCAGGATCCCGACTGACGCGAAGAACCCGATCACCAGCAGCACCCGCCGTATCGCCGCGTTTGACGCGCCCGTCACCATGTCGATCGCCGATTGCGAGTGCTCCTGCGAGCGCTCGAACGCGCCGCGCTCAAAATCACTTTTCGCCTTATTCAGTTCATCGTCCGGGTCGTCGCCCAGCAGTCCAAAGCGCTCCCAGAGGTTCCGCGGGCCTGCCACCTTCTCTCGCGCTCGCCCGAACGCGCTCAGCGCCTCCCGTGCCGCCTCCAGGGAACCCTCCGCTTCGAGGAAATCCCACCGCTCAATCGCCGCCCCAATGTCCTCTGGCAACACGAGTCCCGCCGCATCGGCGTCAAGCGCCAGTCCGCGGAACTCCTCGTGCAACTCGAAGTATCGATCGAGGTTGGCATCGACGCTGTCCAATTGGGCCAGCGCCTCCGAGAAGCGCCAGTCAAGGATCAATCCGAGAATCGGGGCCAATGGTTCCTCCGAAAGCCCCTCAGCCGCGAGCTGATCACTCACCTCCGAGTGGCGGTTACGCGCCTCCCGCCGCTCTTCGATCAGCAGTTCGTCCGAGTCAGGGAACACCCACACCTTGAACAACGCGTCCGGGTTGATCTCGCCAACGTCTTCCACCAGGTCCATGTACTGCCGGCTATCCGCGGGCTCTCCGCTCTCCGCAAGCGTCCTATTGATCTCCCGCAGCTTGTCGGCTCCAACTTCCTCAGCGAGAGTCTGGAGGAAGCGCAGCGAATAATCGTACCCCGCCTGCGTCCTCGCGATTTCGCTATCCGAAGCTCCGATCAGCGATCCTGCGTTGCCCCAGTCGTCAAGCGCGAACTCAATCGTCGAGGGTGGCGGCGGTACCAGTTCATCCGCCAGCAGACCTTCCGGTGCCAGGCGCGCGACTTCCTCCGTCACCCACTGCGCGAACCCTTCCGAAAGCCACCGCGTGGTGTAGATCCCGGACCAGAGGTGCGAGACCTCGTGCACCAGCGTATAGTCGCTGGCGCCCGGCGAGATCACGATGTCGCAGCCGCTTGCCCTGCAGCTGGCCAGCCCCTCGTACCCGAACACAGATTGCCTGCCCCCGTGACTGACGTTGAACGAAGATGGCCCCGGATAGGGAAATCCGTACACATCGGCGATCAACGGCAAGGCGCCTGCAATCACGGCCTGCTGGTGTTGGGCGAGCGCGTCCTCCCCCTGGAAGTGCGTCAGTTTGACGCCGACCACCCCGTTCGCCAGCGGCACCTCGAAGGCCAGCGAGGTCATCGCGCCGGGCTGCTGCACCTCCAGCAGGCCCGCGATGTACACCGCGTCCGACCCAGCGCAACGCAGTGTCGCGCCATCCAGCGGACACTGCTGACTCTCGTACGAGACCTCCCATACAGGATCAGTCGGCGTCGTCACT
Organism: Dehalococcoidia bacterium; assembly: GCA_040882565.1. Classification (GTDB taxonomy): domain Bacteria; phylum Chloroflexota; class Dehalococcoidia; order SM23-28-2; family RBG-16-64-32; genus CF-162. The sequence goes on along the minus strand of JBBEAZ010000003.1, from coordinate 11,424 downwards.
GTCACCGTGGCTTCGTCGCCCAGCGTTATCAGCGGCACGAACACGTAGAACGGCGTCACCAGCAGCGCTTGCGCCCGCGTCTCCGGGATCACATAGCTCAACGAGAAGTCATAAGTGTCGCCGAAGAAGAGGTCCTGATCGAAGTCCACCTTCGCCGTATCGAGCAACTCTCCCGGCCCGTCCGCAACCGCCAAATCCAACGATGCCCCGCCTGACTCCGCACTGGCATCCGTGGCGCCGGACAGCACCGGCAGCGTCAGACCCTGGTAGAAGAAGACCGTGCCGTCGCCAAACACCGTCTCCGGGTCGTTGTTCACGACGTGCAGGTCCCACGTCACGACCACACGGTTCTCGCCCGTCCTCACGTCATAGTTGATGTTGGACGTGACCTGCAGAAGGTCGTCGGCGTGGGCGCTTCCGCCGCTCCGGGCCAGGAACAGAGCCGCCAGCGCCAGCAGGCAGATCGCCGTGCGACGCATCTAGCTGACTTCTTCCGCCTCCACGCCGAACATAGACGCCACCGACTTCAGCGCGTCCTCCAGCCCGGACTGCTGGTGTCCCGGCCAGAAGAACATCCCGACGATGCGGCCGCGGATCCCCCGCGCCGTCGCCCGCGCCGTCAGGTCAACGCGCGTGCTGCCGCCGTCCACCGGGATCAGCTTGAAAGCGTGCCAGTCCAGCGTGACTTCGTAACGTGGCTCTTCCGGGTCCCGAATCGGAGCGAAAGCGATGTACTCCGGCGTCACCCACTCTGTGATCTCGAAGTCAAATTCGCCGCTCTCGGCTGTGAACGCTCGGAATCGCGTTCCGCGTCCGTGCGTCTGCTCAGACGTGATCTCGATCCGTGTCCAGGTCGTGTTCCAGCGCCGCGCGTTGGCAACGTCCGAAATCACCTTCCAGACCTCTTCCGGCGGAGCTGGAATCACCAGGGACGCCGTAACAGAAGGCATCGTTCAGTCGCATACCTCTCCACGCGTCATGCCCTCCAGTTTAGCCGATGCCTGATCGACCCGCCCCGCTCCCTGTAATCTGCAACCCGAAACCTGTCCTCTACGGACCCGCCGGGGTAACCTGAAACCATGCCTTCCGCCATCGGCGTCGACATCATCGAAATCCACCGCATCGCGGCCGCTCTCAACAAGCACGGCGAGCGCTTCCTGCGGCGTGTCTACACGCCCCTCGAGGCCGCCTTTTGCCGGAGCCGCCCCAACGAACTCGCCGCCCGCTTCGCCGCCAAGGAAGCCGTGATGAAGGCCCTCGGCACAGGCGCCCGCGGCGTAGCTTGGCGCGAGATCGAGGTCCTGCCGAACCACCGTGGCAAGCCCCTCGTCTACCTTCACGGCAGAGCCCAGGCCCGTGCCGAGCGCATCGGCCTCGAAGGACTCGACATAAGTATGAGCCACAGCCAGGACTTCGCCGTCGCCTTCGTCGTCGGCGCCTCCGCCGACCTCGAACCCGACCGCGCGCACTGGCGCGACCGCTTCACAGGCATTCTCCGCGAAAGAGGCCTCCTCACATGACCTGCTCCGCCACGCACAAAGGCGAGGGCATTATCCGCGCCGCTCCCCTGTCACTGGAAGACCTCGCCCAGCGCACAGGCGAGCCACTGACTAAACTCGCCGCCTGGAAAGAGTGCGGCCTAATCGGCAGGAAAGGCGAGGATACGCTTGCCGTCGAGGACATCGGCCGCGTCCGCCTGATCCATCAACTTATCCACTACGGCCACACTTTGGACGCCATTCGCGACGCCCTGCGCAGTCCCGATTCCGTCCTCTCCCACTTCCTCGACGAAATGGCGCGCCAGCTCTCGCAGCCTACATTCTCGCTGCCCGAAGCCAGCGAGCTGACCGGACTCGACCTCGACACCGTCAAGACCATCGTCGATGCCACCGGCATCGCTGACGGCGGCACTCTCGAAGAAGACGACCTCGGCCTCCTGCGCTCCGCCCGCATCGCCCTCGAAGCAGGCTATCCGCTGGAAGCGCTCCTCCAGATCCTCCGCGTCTACGCCGACTCCATGCGCCGCGCCGCTGAAGTCGGCCACCGCACCAGCCACTTCTACATGCACCAGCCCGCGCAACGTGAGGTGGGGCCCGGGCAGGCGATGGACCATATGACCGCGACGTTCGGCCAGGTCGAACCGCTGATCGAACCCGCCCTCCTCTACTTCTTCCGCAAGGGCGCCATGCAGGCCGCCTGGGACGACATGCTCATGCACCTCGAAGAAGAGTCCGGCCTCGCCGAGAAGCCCGAGATCCCCGGCCAGATCCGCCAGGCGATCATGTTCGCCGACCTCGCCAGCTTCACCCCGCTCGCCGAGGCCATGGGCGACGTCGCCGCCGCCGAGGTCGTCGCCCGCTTCGCCGAGATGGTGCGCCTCGCCAACATCCGCTGTCACGGCCGCATCGTCAAGCAGATCGGCGACGCCTTTATGGTCGTCTTCTCGGAATGCTTCTCCGCTGTGTCCTGCGCCCTCGAACTCGAAGAGCGCGCCAGCGCCGAGTCCCACTTCCCCGCCGTACGCGTCGGCCTGCACTTTGGTCCCGTCCTCTACCGCGAAGGCGACTACATCGGCTCTAACGTCAACATCGCCTCGCGCCTCGCCGAGGCCGCCAACCGCCACCAGATCCTCGTCTCTTCCGAGGTCCGCGACCGCGCCCGCGAACTCGCCACGGTCGAGTGGATCCGCATCGGCAAGCAGCGCCTCAAAGGGCTCGCTGCCGAGATCGAGGTCTTCGAAGCTCGCCCCACCGCCGCCGGCGCTATCGACAAAGTCACCGACCCCGTCTGCCGCATGGAAATCGGCCCCGGCGAAGTCGCTGCCCGCCTCACCCTCAACAACGTCGACCACTCCTTCTGCTCCGACGAATGCCTCCGCCAATTCGTCCGCGCCCCCGAAAAATACACCCCCGCCTGACTTCGGCAAAACCCGTAGGGGCGCAGCAACCGCCAACTAACATCCGAAGAGGAATGTCCCCCGCGGTTGCTGCGCCTAGAACGCGCCGACGTGCACCCACGGCCCTTCCCGTTCGCCCTGCCTGTCCGCCGGAGGAGGAAGGCTCACGAATGGGCGACCGGAGCACAAACGCCCGGGGAGGGACGACGCGCGGTGATACCATCACTCCGTGAAACGCGGTCAAGCACGCGCTGTGTTGGCTGGCGCGGCTTTGGCCACGGCGCTCGCCTTGCCGGTCGCTTCGGCTGACCACACACCCAGCGGAAACCTCACGTTCGAGGTCTCATCGAGCGCGGACGAGGTCGACTCTAATCCAGGCGACGGCGACTGCGTGGCCACTAGTGGTGAATGCACTCTGCGGGCCGCCATTCAGGAGGCAAACGCGCTATCGGGCCACCAGACGATCGTACTCCCGCCGGGCGAGTTCGTCCTGACACGCGATGGCTATGAGGAGAATGCGTCCGCCGTCGGAGGCCTCGACGTCCTGGATGACGTCACGATCGTCGGGGCTGGCTCGTCTGTGACGGGCGTGACCGAGGATGCGTTCGCGGTGGACCGCATATTCGACGTCCGAGAAGGTGTCGTCTCGATCACGGACGTCGCGATTCATGATGTCTTCATGTCTTCGATTCTCTCCAACGATGGGGCGTGCGGTGGAGGGATACGGAACTTCAGCGATCTCACCGTCTCTCGCGTTGTTGTTCGTAAGAATACGTTCCGCGGGGGAGGCGGAGGCATTTGCAGCAACAGCGGTACGCTGCGCCTCAGCGACAGCCTGATCGAGGGCAACATAGCCGCGCTGACCGGCCCCGGAGGAGGTGTCATGAATGCTTCCGGGCTCGCGATTCTCGAGCGCTTGGTTATCTCCTCCAACCGTTCTGATACGACTGGTGGCGGCGGCATAGCCAATTACGGGTCAATGGTCGTGCGCGATAGTCTGATAACTGACAACAGCACGGAGGGTCAAGCGGACGGTGCAGGCGGAATTGACAACAGGCAGGCTCCCGGAGGTCAAGGATACCTGCTAGTGATAAACTCAACGATTTCGGCAAACCGTGGCGACCCGCAGGGCGGATCGGGAGGCGGCGGCATCTCCAGTAAGGATGGCGGGGTCGCAACCTTGGTCAACTCCACGGTCGTCGGCAACGAGGCGTCGGCTTCTCAAGCGAGCGGTATCTATACCAGAAACGATGGCAGCAAGACTACCCTGGTCAACACCCTCGTCGCCGATAACGATAGTGCTAATTGTCCCCCGAATGGATTTTGGGCGCTGCCGGGCTCGCTGGGACACAACCTGGACAGCGACGGCAGCTGCCAGCTGGCCGGGCCGGGGGATCTGTCGGAGGTCGATCCGCTGCTAGGGGGGCTAGCGGACAACGGCGGACCGACGATGACGCATGCGCTGCTGGCGGGAAGTCCGGCACGGAACGCAGGCGATAACGCGGAGTGCCCCGAGGGGGATCAGCGGGGCGCCCCGCGCAACGTGGGCGCATGCGACATCGGTGCCTTCGAGGCCGGTTCGGTGGTCCCGCCGCCCGCCCCGCTACCGGGCGACGTTGATTGCGACGGCGCGCTCACCCCCTTCGACATGTTGGCGCTTTTGCGACACACCGGATCGCTCGGAGCGCCGCCCCCCTGCATCGCCCTCGCCGACCTCGACTGCGACGGCGACATCGACCTGGCCGACGCGCTCATCCTGCTCCGGCGCTTGACCGGCTTCATCGATCCCCCCTGCGATCCCGGCTGACCCAGTAACCACTCCAAGTCAACCTGCTAACATCACCCCCGTGAAACTCGTCACCACCGCTGGAATGCAACGCCTCGAGGCCGAATGCGGCGTCCCCGTCGCCCAGCTCATGGAGAACGCCGGCCTCGCCGTCGCCCAGGAGGCCTGGCTCGCCCTCGGTGAGATCGCCGAGCGCCGCATCCTCGTCCTCTGCGGCCCCGGCAACAACGGCGGCGACGGCCTCGTCGCCGCGCGCCACCTCAAGGACTGGGCCGCCGATGTCATAGTCTTCCTCCTCAAGCCTCGCCCAGCCGATGACCCGAACCACGTCGCCCTCGTCGAACGCGACGTCGCTACCATCACCGCCGGCGAAGACGACTGGCAGCGCCGCCTGGCCGACGCCTTCGGTGGCGCTGAACTCGTCATCGACGCCCTCCTCGGTACCGGCCGCGCCCGCACCATCGACGGCGACCTCGCGATCGTCCTGCAGGCGCTCGCCGAGGCCCGCTCTCGCCGCCTCCCGCCGCGCCTCATCGCCGTCGACCTCCCCACCGGCCTCGACGCCGACACCGGCACCGTCGATCCCCTCTGCGTCGCCGCGGACACCACCGTCGCCCTGGGCTTCGCCAAAGTCGGCCTGCACGTTCTGCCCGGCTCCCAGTACGCGGGCCAGGTCGAGGTCGTCGACATCGGCATCCCCTCGGCTCTCGCTTCCTCGGTCCAAACGGAGCTATTGACCCGACGTTGGGCCCAGGATCACCTTCCGGAACGCCCTGCCGCCGCCCATAAAGGCACGTTCGGCAGCGCCATGGTCGTCGCCGGCTCCGAGCGCTATGTTGGCGCAGCCTACCTGTCGTGCATGGGCGCCCTTCGCGCCGGCGCCGGCATCGTCACCCTCGCCTGCGGCCGCTCCATCCATCCGATCCTCGCCGCCAAGCTCACCGAGACCACCTTCGAGCCTCTCGACGACAAGGACGGCGAACTCTCCGCCCAGGAGGCGCACTCCGTCGTCCGCGCCCTCACCCGCGGCTACGAGTGCCTCCTCGTCGGCCCCGGCCTCGGCCAGGGCGGCTACGTTCAGGCCTTCATGCGCGGCCTCCTGCCTGCCCTCTCCCCCGACCCGCTACCTGACTCGGCCAGAGCCCTCCGCGCCGCCGTCATCGACGCCGACGGCCTCAACAACCTCGCCAAGATCGACGGCTGGCCGAAGCTGATCAACCTCCCCGCTCTCCTCACCCCTCACCCCGGCGAGTTCGCCCGCCTCACCGGCCTCTCCGTCCCCGAAGTCCAGGCCGACCGCCTCGGCCTCGCGCGCAAGTACGCCGCCGAATGGGGTGTCTACATCCTGCTCAAAGGCGCTCCCAGCCTCGTCGCCGCCCCCGACGGCCGCGCCGCCATCAGCCCCTTCACCAACCCCGCGCTTGCCACCGGCGGCACCGGCGACGTCCTCGGCGGCATGATCGCCGGCTACATCGCCCAGGGCGCCGATCCCTTCACCGCTGCCTGCCTCGGCCTCTACGTCGGCGGCCTCGCCGGCCAGTCCCTCCGCGACGAACTCGGCTCAGCCGGCGTCATCGCCGGCGACCTCCTCCCCGCCATCCCCCGCGCCATGCGCGACCTCCGCGGCGAAGCCAAACCAGCCTCCCTCTCCAACGCCCACCCCGACATCCTCCAGATGCTCCACCTTGCTACCCCAGAACCCCCCTCCGCGTAGCGACGGTCGCTACGTCAGCGGTTACCTCTGTGCCGCGGCCATGTGAGTAACGCGTAGGTGCAGCGGAGCCGCTGACGGGGGGTTCCCTACGGGCCCGTCTGGGCGGGGGGTGTCCCCCCGACACCCCATTTTCCGTGGGGGGTGGGGTGGCCAGCTTCTTGGGGGGAGGGGTGGGGTGGGCCAGACGCTAGGTGTTCAGAAATACCGGCACACAGGCCACGGCCCCAAACCGTCCCCATGTGCCAGCGCCGGCAAATACTTGTGCTCGTACGCGTACTGCGCGTTCACGTACGGATCGTCCCACCCCGGGAACTGGTGGTCGATCTGGAATACCCCGTAATACCCCGCCGGGTTCACCGCGTCCGCCCGCAACCCCGACTCACACGACGCGATTCGCACCATCTGGTCGCACGGCCACGGCAACGAACAGATCGCATTCACCACCTGCTCTTTCGTCCAGCTCCCGCTCGACACCGGCGGTGGCGGCGCAGGCGGCAACACGACCGCCGCGGGCCACGGCTCCGGCTCAACAACGGGCTCTTCTTCCAGGACCGGCAAGTCCAACACCACCGCCATCGGGTCTGGCGGCAGCAAGAAATGCGACTCCGGCACTGGGATCGCCAGCGTCGCGCCAATCATCAGGTAATCGTCAACCGCCATCGCGTTCACGGAGGCGATGTCAAACGGTGACAGACCAAACCAGTCCGCCAGCGCAAGCAGCGTATCGCCTTCCCTGATCTCCATCGAAGCCCACACCTCGGCCGGCGGCTCGGGCGCCGGCGTCGCCGTCGCCACCGGCACTGCTCTGGTGGCGCTGTCGGCGGCAGTCACCGGCGGCGCGTGTTGCGCCGAAGATTCAGTAGCGACCATCGGTGTGTCCAGGCAGAGGGCTTCGTTGTCGGCAGAACAGGCCGCTGCCGTCACTGACATATCGGTCTCGGACCGCCCTGAGTTCGGTGAGTGGAAAACACCCTCGACACCGGTCCCGGTAAGGGTGGGTACGAGGACTGCCGCCACGGAGAGGCAGATCACCGCTGCGTGCCGGACTATCAGACTCTATCCCCCGCTACCCTGCACATCTGGCGTTCCTCCCTTCACCGTCGAGGACCTCATCAAAAGCCTGAGCAGCTCCCTCGTAGTGCGGTGAACGTCCGTTGCTCACCATAACGGCCAGCAACGTTGCCTAGGGTGGCATCATTAGAGCCTCCAATGCAACTCCGTGGAAACCTTGGTGCTTCTCAACAAAGGCTGTGCCACACACTACTGCGCGCTGGCGGCCCAACCGTGCATAATCGCTTCAGACATGGCCAATTCTGACCCTCGCATTACAAAATCGCCAATCTCCACATTTAGCTCATGACTCTCGCTCCAGCCGCAGCTACCGCTTCCCCAGGTCCCACAGCGTCAGGAAAACACTGGCGCCTCCGCGGCCGCTTCCCTGACGGCGCCCTCGAGGGCGCTCCCTACCAGCCGCTAGTCCGCCACCTCCTCTGGCACCGCGGCGTCCGCACCGCCGCCGAAGCGTTCGCCTTCACCGAAGCCCGCGATCCTGTGCACGCATCCCATCTCCTGCCCGACATTGACCTCGCCCTCGACCGCCTCTCCCGCGCCATCCACGCCGGCGAATTGATCGCCGTCTACGGCGACTTCGACGTCGACGGCGTAACCGCCTCCGCCATCCTCCTCGAAGGCCTCGGCGCACTCGGCGGACGCGTCGTCTCTTACATCCCGGACCGCTTCACCGAGGGCTACGGCGTCAACACCGACGCCATCCATCGCCTTCACGACCAAGGCGCCACCGTCATGATCACCGCCGACTGCGGCACCAGCTCCGTCGACGAAATCGCCGCTGCCAACAACCTCCGCATCGATACGATCATCCTCGACCATCACACCGCGCCGCCGGAACTGCCTGCGGCCCTCGCCCTCGTCAACCCCAAGCGCGACGATAGCGTCTACCCCGAGTCCGAACTCGCTTCCGGCGGCCTCGCCTTCAAGCTGATCGCCGCCCTCTACGAGCGCCTCGGCCGCGAGTTCGACCCCGATCGCTACCTCGACCTCGTCGCCCTCTCCACTGTCTGCGACATGGCCCCCCTTCGCGGCGAGAACCGCTGGCTCGTCCGCGAAGGCCTCCGCGCCCTCTCGCGAACGCAGCGCCCCGGCCTCCGCGCTCTGATGGAAGGCGCAGGCTGCGACCCTGCCCGCGCTGATGCCACGACCATCGGCTTCGTCATCGGCCCGCGCCTCAACGCCGCCGGCCGTCTCGCTAACGCCCGCCTCGCCCTCGATCTCCTCATGGAGCAGGACCCGCACCGCGCCGGCGAGATGGCCATTCATCTCTCCGATCTCAACCGTCAGCGCCAGGCGGCGACCGCGGCCGCCTGCGAACTCGCCCGCGGCCTCCTCGCGGCGGAAGACCCGGATGCGCCGCTGATTTTCGTCGGTCACAAGGACATCCCCTCCGGGATCGTCGGCCTCGTCGCCGCTCGCCTCCTCGACGACCGGCACCGCCCGGCGATCGTCTACGAGCAAGGGAAGACGGAGAGCCGCGCCAGCTGCCGCAGCATCCCGGAGTACGACATCACCGCCGCCCTCCGCACTTGTGCCGCATTCCTCCCCCGCTTTGGCGGCCACAGCGCCGCCGCCGGATTCACCGCAGACAACGCGAACTTGCCGGCCCTCAAAGAAGCGCTCACCCGCCACGCCGCCGACAAGCTCGCCGGCCTCGACCTGACGCCGATCATCGACGTCGACGCCGCGATTCCCCTCGCCCGCGTCACCGGCAAGCTCATCCAGTCGATCGCCGCCCTCGCCCCCTTCGGCATCGGTAACCCCGAGCCGGTCTTCCTCAGCCGCGACCTCGAAGTCCGCGACCTCCGCACCATGGGCAGCGACGCCGAACATCTCCGCCTCAGCCTCCGCGACGGCCGCCAGACCTGGCCCGCCGTCGCCTTCGGCGTCGGCACCGTCGACGGCACCATCGGTGGCGACCTTCAGCCCGGCATGCGCATCGACGCCGTGTATACTTTCAGCGCGGACCGCGGCTCCGACGGCGCGATGGAGTTGCGGCTCCTCGATTTCGCCGCAACGCAATAGATCGCCCCCGGTCAGAGGGAATCCCATGACGAGGTTCTACAACCCGCCTTCCCGCTTCACCAAGACGCTGAACGCCGTCTTAGGCTGGCTCGGCGCCCGTGGCCTCGGCCCCAAGCGGCTCGTCCAGCTCGAGCACAAGGGCCGCAAGTCCGGCAAGACCTTCCGCACCGCCGTCACCACCACCGAGTACGAGGGCCAGCGCTACCTTGTCGCCCCGCGCGGCGAGACCCAGTGGGTACGCAACGTCAAGGCCAACGGTGGCCAGGCCGTCGTCAAGCACGGCAAGACTGAAAACGTCCGCCTCGAAGAGATCCCGCCCGAACAGCGCGCCCCGATCATCAAGCAATACCTCGGCGAAAACAAAGTCATCAAAGGCGAATTCGGCCTCGAACCCGACGACCCCCTCGAAAAATACGCCGAAATCGCCACGAAACACCCCGTCTTCCGCATCCACCCCGCGTAAGGGATTGCCATTTGCTGGTTGTCGCCCTGCTGGCGCTGTCTCTCGCGCTTCTCGCAATCGCGAGTCGCTACATGTCCAACCAAACTAAGGGGCAGGTTCAGCAAGTTCCGGCTTGGCTGCTCATCGGTGCTTTCCTCGCGCTCATCGCCGTCAACGTCGCTCAGGCTGGAACCTCCTTATCCGGAATACTTTCGGTAGCTGATGCGGGGCTAATGATGTGCATGCTCGCGTGGTGGTTCTGGCCGCGTGGGGGCTGATTGCAGCCCTAGCCTGAAACACCCGCCACCACCTACCGGCGTCCAACGCCGTCGCTTCCCGTTCGTGGTGAGGCTCTCGAATCCACGAACGGAGCACCAACACCCCGCCGTGCACCCAGCCCCTCTGTAACCTGCAACCTCAACCCTGTAACCTCATCCCCATGCTCCCCACCGACCACTACCTCGACCTCCCCACCGGCATCCGCACCCACTACCTCAGATGGGGTGACGACACCCTTCCGCCCATCGTCCTCAACCACGCCACCGGCTTTCTCGCCCGCCTCTGGCAACCCGTCGCCGAACGCCTCGCCGAGCGCTATACCGTCTACGCACCCGACATCCGCGGCCACGGCGACACCGACAAGCCGCTCGCCGAGGGCGACAACTACCACTGGCTGCGCCTCGTCGAAGACCTCCGCGCCTTGTTCGACTTACTCGGCTTCTCTGCCGTTCCCTTCGTCGGCCATTCCGCCGGAGCCGCCACCGCCCTCTACTTGGCCGCGCAACACCCCAAGTACTTCTCCCACCTCGTCGCCATCGAGCCCATAGTCATGCCAGGCGGCATCCAGCCCGACGAGGAGCGCCGCGCGCAGATGTCCGAGGGCGCCCGCAAGCGTCGAGCCGTCTTCGACTCAATCGACGAAATGCTGGAGCAGTACCGCGCGCGCTCCCTCTTCAAGCGCTGGTCTGACGACCTCCTCCGCCTCTACGCCGAGCACGGCACCTTCGTCCGCGAAGACGGCCGGGTCCAGCTCAAATGCCCCGGCGAAATCGAAGGCGCAATCTTCGCCAACAGCGCCTCCCTCGACGTCTGGTCCATCCTCCCCGACATCCACGCGCCCGTCCTCGTCCTCCGCGGCGAGCACACCGAACCATTCCTCTCAATGGTCGCCGAATCCGTCGCCACCCGCCTCCCCAGCGCCCGCCTCGAAACCATCCCCGAAGCCGGCCACCTCGCCCCCATGGAACGCCCGGATATCATTGCCGACCTCGTCCTCGACTTCGCGGCGTAGGCGCTCGCCCCTACAACGCCGCGCCCTCGTACCGCCGTCCGGTCCCGTTCGTGGTGAGGTTCACGAATCCACGAACGGAGCACCACATTTCGCTTGGCCCCCACGCGCCCGGCTACCCCATCCGCCCCTCCTCCAACGCCCGGTGCAAAAACACCCGCAACCGCGCCTTCACATCCCGCTCCCTCAGGTGGTGCATCCC
>JBBEAZ010000002.1:0-8852 GCA_040882565.1 Dehalococcoidia bacterium | reverse complement strand
CGCTGATGGTCGAACTCACGCCGGGCAGCCTGTCCAACGCTCTGCTGACAATGATGCTCGGAATCGCGGTCTGCTGGCTGACGCTCAAAGTGCCGTCGCTGCTGCGGAGCCGGCACAGCCAGGCAGGTCTGTTCAACGTGGTCACGCTAGTGGCGGCGAGCCGCGCCGTGGGCGCGATCGGTGGCGCGGCAGCAGGTGGCGGCGCAGGCGCAGCCGCGGGTGGCGCGGCTGCTAGTGGAGCCGCCGCAGGTGGAAAGCCGCGACAAGCTCCGGCCGGCGGGAGGGCTTAAGACCACAGGCGCGCCAGCATGGTCAGTGCTGGGCGCTCAATGTTCCACATTCGTCGGTGTTATTCGGAGTCTGCTGCGGCACTGCCTCATTGCATGGAATGAACCAACCCTGGACATAGTCAACCTTCGCGAATGTGCTCCCGTTTATGCCGGGCAGCTTTCGAGCCACCAAATCGTCTAGTTTGCCGCCATCTCCCAATAAGAAGTCTCTTGTTCCATTGAGCGCCTCGGTAATCGCTGGACTGGAATTGAGGTAATACATGTTCCTCAATTCTTGTCCAGCGCCCAGGCAGCCGTTCAATACGGCATTGGCGTAGAGTTCCGGTGCGGCACCCTCCAGACCCTGCTCTGCACACCAGCCCAGCGTCTGGTGGAGTTGATCGACGCTCTGAAATGGCGCCGGAAGGAGCGTTCCTCCAACGGTCGTTGTTCCAGTAAAGGCCGCTACAGCGGCATCGACCTTAGAACTGAGCTCGTCGAATGTTGGCGCCGGCCCGATCTCACACAGCACGCTAACTTGCGCGGGCATCTTACAGGTCGCTGAAGCTGCTGCGGCCGGCGTGGAAGGAATCAACGTCTGCGGCGCCGGAGTTGGTGTTTCTGACACGGTCGAGATCGTCGTGGGTGCAGGCGAGCCACCACCTCCGCATGCTACTCCGAACGCACCGCAGATGAAGGGGACAGCAGCGAGTATGCCAAGATGCTGTCTTTTAGCTTTGCGTGGGCAGAATCTCACGGCTGAACCTGAGGACAGTCGGGAATATTGAGCGGCGTGCCGGCGAGATACAAGAGAACGGCTAGCGCATCTCTTGCATCGATAGGGCTCTGGCACTCTATGTTCCCAGCCGCCACACAGTGATCGGCTAGCCCTATTGCTCCCGTTCTCTTCAGAATCGAGAGCACGTCTAAAATGTCAACCGTCCGACTGCAGTTGGCATCGCCCGGAGGGATCCCCGATGCTACGCGATTAATGGCCTCTCCGCTGATGTGAGCGAACTGAAGTGGTGCCTGCAGGTCAAGCGATCCGAGTGAGCTGACGACCGAGTACTCTTCGCTGGCTCCACCTGGATTAATCACGATCAGATCTCGCGCCGCGAAGCCTGCAACATCGGTAAGCTGGAGGGTGGTCGCGCCTACTGCCGTGCTTCCAGAAAGGGTCGTCTCAAGCGGTGGTGGCGTGGGTGTTGGAGTCGTGGCGGTTGCATCACGGTCGCGAACGAACACGTCCAACGCGCCATTAGTGTCTTCGGCCACTAGGTTGGTGGCGCCCGATTGGAAGGCGACATAGCGACCGTCGCCACTGATCGAGGCGTTGTCGCTGGCACCGTCCGCCTGGGTGTCCGCAATTCCTACGCTCACGAGCTCAGTGACTCCCGTCTGGCGATCATGAACGAACACGTCCAGTAATGTCGTGTCTCCCGGTACGAAGTTGTCGGCAAAGGACTGGAAGGCGACGTAGCGACCGTCTGCACTAATGGTCGCGTTGATGCTGACTCCGTTTGCCTGATTGCCGGAACTGTCCACACTAACACGCTCGGTCGTCCCCGCCTGAAGGTCGCGAACGAACACGTCAGATTTCCCATTCGTGTCTTCCGGCACGAGGTCAGCTGCGTCGGCATCGAAGGCGACAAAGCGCCCATCGCCGCTGACTGCTGGGTTAGCACTTACGCCACCGTTCCCCTGGTTGTTTGGACTGGCAGCGCTCACCAAATCGGTGCTTCCTGTTTGAGTATCGTGGATGAATACGTCCACCAAGATGTCGTCATCTGGCACCAAGTTGCTGGCAAAAGAGTGAAATACAACAAAGCGTCCATCGGCGCTAATGGCGGGCACGGCGCTGGCATCGCCTCCTTGGTTGCCGGCGCTATCGACGCTGACCCGCTGAGTTGTGCCCGCTTGGCGGTCGTGAATAAATACGTCGTTGCTGACATTGGTGTCGCTGGGTACGAGATTGGTGGCGCTCGATCCGAAAGCTACGTAACGGCCGTCTGCGCTGATCGCCGGTTGGAAACTGCCGTCATCCCCCTGTGTACCAGAGACGTCGACGCTAACGCGCTGCGTGGCGCCCGTCTGGCGGTCGTGGACGAACACGTCGGACTTGCCATTGTCGTCTTCTGTCACGAGATTCGTAGCTACAGAATCGAAGGCCACGTAACGACCATCCGCACTTAAGCTTGGATTAATACTATAAGAATTCGCTTGGGTCCCAGCGCTATCGACACTCACGCGCTCGGTAGAGCCAGTTTCACGGTCATGGACGAAGACGTCGAAGTTTTCGTTAGTGTCCGTCGGAACAAGGTTGGTTGCCCCTGATGAGAAGGCCACGTAGCGACCGTCGGCGCTGACGGACGGGGGGAAAAGAGTGAACCCGCTATCTGCGTCGCCCTGGTTCCCGGCGCTGTCGACACTCACCCGCTCAGTGACGCCGGACGAAATCGCGCGCGCGCCTGTAAGGTTGTCGAGCGCCCCCCACGCTGAGACAAAGACTGCGGCTAGTATGAGAAGCAGTGAGAACTTCGAAAGCGATGCCCCGAATCGCACATCGCACCCCCTTCCGCCGATGACAGTCGCCGGCTGTCGCCGGCTGTTAACACGAATCATACGGGAGTTACAAGGCGAACTCAACGAGAGTTACACGGGAGATCGCTCCGCATTCTAACAACCATTCCGGGCTAGGTACAGGCTAGGTACAACGGTCGTGCTATGTCCGCAATCGTAGTGATGGTCGACGCGTCCGACATCGTCGTATAGGAGACAGTACTCTTGTTGGTGATCTCCCCTGACTTGGACTTTCTCGCGCAAATACTTGGACTCCCCTTAGATCGCCGGCGGCCATAGTTCGTCTCGAACCGTTAGAAGCGGGAGATGAACCATGTTCGACCCATCAGATATCGACGCCCCGGACATCCTCGGCGATCTCGGCAGCGATGCCATGAAGGTCGTCGGGCCACTGGCGCTTTTGCTTTTCGCACCCATGCTGCTCCTCATCGCAGCGTTCGGTGGTTTGCCCGAGGCGATCGAGACTAGCGCCGCGCCGACCGCTGTCGCGGAGATCCCACCTGAGCATCTCGCGGTCATGCAGCAGGTGAGCAACCAGACGGGCATCCCATGGCAGATCCTTGCCGCGATTTCCAAGGTGGAGAGTGGCTTCGGGTCGAACATGGGACCGAGCTCGGCTGGTGCGCTTGGGTACTGCCAGTTCATGCCTGGTACTTGGGCGGGATACGGCGTCGATGGTGACGGCGACGGCATCGCCGACCCCTACAACTACCGCGACTGCATTCCCGCCATGGGCAGCTACCTCATGGCGAACGGCGCGCCCGCCGACATGCACCGCGCGGTCTACGCCTACAACCACTTGTGGTCCTACGTCGAGTTGGTGCTGTCTGTCGCCGCGGGCTACGGGTATCTCGACCCCGCCAGCATCCCGGTTCAGGCGGTGGAGTTGGCGCGGTCTAAGATCGGCGCTCCATACGTCTGGGGTGCGGAAGGGCCCGACACGTTCGACTGCAGCGGACTCGTGCTCTGGGTCTATGGTCAGCTGGGTATACAGACACCGCGGACGGCTCAACAGCAATTCGACTGGGCGACTCCGATCGACCCATCGCAACTCCAACCCGGTGACCTGACCTTCTACGAGAACACCTACCCGTCCTCGGAGCCCATCACACACGTCGGCATCTACGTGGGCGGCGGAATGGTGTTGATGGCGCCGACGACCGGCGACTACGTCCGCGAGGTCGCGATGTCCGACTCCTACTGGAGTGCTCATTTTGCGGGAGCGGGCCGTCCACTGTACGGGGTGATCCCAGCGTGATTGGCAATCGCGGCGCGACGGTGGCACTCGTCGGGATGGCCGGCCTGCTCCTAGTGATGGCGGCCGTCAGCGGCTGGCGCGGGACGCACCGCCTAACGAATCGAGGCGACGACACTCGGGCGGTTGAGGAAGTGGCCAAATCCTTCGTCGAGGCGTACGGCACCTTCGACTTCCGCGATCCAGGGTCCTACCAGCAGCGGTTGCTCTCACTGACAACTGGCCAGGTCCGAGAAGCTGTGCTCACCACGAACGTCGATCCCGCGGCTCTGGCGCGGCAGCTAACGATGACCGCGAACGTCGTCTCGGTCGAGGTGACGGCGCAGTCCGACGACGAGGCGACTGCATCGGTCACGGCGGAACAAGCCCGGAGAATCGTGGACACAACGTCGGGACAGCTCGTCGACGAACGAGTGACGCAGACTGCCGATTGCCGGCTGGTTAAGGAAGCCGGCAGTTGGCGTGTGGCCGAGTTCCACCTCCGTTCAGAAGAACCACAGACCAATCAAACGGAGAGATAAAGCGAGGCGAAGGCATGGACCAGATCAACGCACTGTTCAACAACCTGATCGACATCGGTACGGGCGTCGGCGTGGCGGTGTCGGCCTTCTTCGTCATGTGGGGAGCCTTCCTCTACATGTCGGCCGCCGGCAGTCCACACCAAATGGAGCGTGGCAAGGCTGCCATCGTCAACGCCCTCGTCGGGCTAGCGATCGTTTTGATGGCGCGGGTGATCGCCGGCATGATCCAGAGTTCTCTCGGGAACGGGAGTACGGGGCCGTGAACCACTACTTGAGTCGTGTGGTTCAACTTAGGTCAGTCGCGAATGGCTACACGCAAGAGTTGCAGGAGCAGGGGCCAACCACAGTTCCACCCTCGTTTTCCCATGCTCGGATGTTTGCATCGTGTTCGAGGACGCGCAGGACCCACTCGTGACCGCTGCCGGGCGGCGCTGGCTCTCGGCATATGGGGCAGAGGATGGGAGTAATGTCGGCGGGGCTTCCGTGGCTATGTGTTGGCTCCTTTGGGCGATTCACAGTACCTCCCACTGTTGCTGACAGTCAAGTTGTAGCACCGCTACGCACTACTATGCACCGTCGCGCACCTACTATACAAGGGCATAGGCGGACAAATGTTGCCACAAGGGATCGCGTGGTTATAAACTCGAAACCACCATGGAATCCGAATGGCTGACTGCCAAGGAGACGGCCGCGTATTTGCAGGTTCATCGGAAGACGCTGTACAGGTACGTGCGGAAGGGCCTGCTTCGTCAGTACTCGATACCCGGATCTCGTCAATCCCGATTCCGCAAGCGAGAGGTGGAATCTGCTTTCCAGCTCGCGCCCTACCTTGAAGGTCAAGGCCGGCCACTGCTCGGTGCCGGCACCCTGGCTTCCCCAGCCGAACCACGGGGAGAAGACCTTAATGCCGATGCGGACGCATTCCAAGCTAAATTGGGACGCGTGTTTGAGGACGCTGACTTGCCACATCCCCTTCGCGTCGTAGCGCGGCGATTGACGCTACAGGCAGCGGAAGGTGTATGTCGGGCGCTTCGAGCCGGGTTTCTCGAAGGCATGGACGACGAGTCAGAAGCCGAGGAGGCTGATGGATAGTTCGCGCAGTTGGCTTGCCGGAGCAGGATGTTCTCCGTGTCCAACAGAGACGAAGGAGCAAGGAGAAGGTTGGTCGCTCCCGAATCCATTTCCGGGATTCGCCTCTCCCAGTCGCGGATACTACTCGCATGTCATGCGAGCTTTCTTCTTGCCGATGGATGATGACATTCGGATCCACAGCACGATTGCGCTCGGGACATTGCCCTCAGATCGTTACGCCGATATGGTCGGCGTCGCTTCACACGAATACAGCGGGCATGCCGCTCTTGACAAGACCGCAGCGAAGTTCTTGTACAGATATTCCGTTCAGAAAGCTTACGAGTGGCTCTGGCACATCATGTACGAGGGCAATATGTCGGAAGGTGTATGGCAGCTATTGGAGAACTCCAATCGGGTCTGCGTCGGGATCGACAAAGCTGCTGTGCTCGCA
The DNA here is from genome assembly GCA_040882565.1 of Dehalococcoidia bacterium. Lineage (GTDB taxonomy): Bacteria > Chloroflexota > Dehalococcoidia > SM23-28-2 > RBG-16-64-32 > CF-162. Next base: position 2,705 of record JBBEAZ010000002.1, on the reverse strand, counting down.
GAAGAAACAGTGGCTACGCTGCTAGGGATATTGGCACTGCGTAAGGCGGATCCCGGGCGAGAAGTTGCAGTGCCCTTGGAAAATCGCTATCACGAGGCGAACTCCGAAGTCTTCGGAAATGACTACCGGAGCCTATACCGGGACTTGGCCCTACTAGCTCACCGAACTGGACCGTTGCCCCTCATTCTCATCGCTCAACATGCATTGGGCCAAGTGCGCATCACAAGCGAGGAACAGGGATCTGTTATCAATAACTCGATGTCGGACAATTCGGTTATGGCGCGCTTGGTCGACGGATGCGCGGGACTGACGAATGGAATTGCGGGCGTTCGTCGATTGAAGTCGCTGTCGCCCGCCGACTGGGAAGCGCTAATCTGCAAGTCGGTATCCGGTTACGAGGACAATTGTCGTGAACTGCAGTCCGTTCAGACCGCTCTTCGAAGCGCCGTCGAGGGAGACCGGAGATGGTGGCGCCAACGCATGGGTACCGCGAACCCCGCTGACGGTCTTTGGCTAGCGGCCCAGGGACATCTAGAGATCCGTGTCTATCACCCGAGTTGGGGAGCGGCTGGCCCCAAGCCAGCACGGAACCAGATGCAAAAGTTCATGAATGAAGCCGCATTCCAATTTCTCAAACAGGCCTTCAAGGGCGACCGCTTGGTGGTGGCGGTTTCCGCACCATTCTTGGATGCGGATACATCTTGGTTATGCTTTCTTCCGCTGAGGTTTGCGGATCAGCGTCTGTCCCCGGTGGCATACCTGCCACCGCCGCACGAGTTGTTCCCGCTCCTCGCGGATGCGTTGCCTGCTTATGAGACGGCCAACGCTGAGCTTCGGCGGCGGCAATCAATCGAGAGTCTGGTGTTCTTTGAGGGCCTGCGCCAACAGGTAGTCGCCGAAGAAGGCCTAATATGTCCACTCTGGACAGGACCGAATCGCTGCTGCGGCCGGCGCGAACAGCTTATTCGTTTGTTTGAGGCTGGCGAGGCCGCGAAGGACAGGGGCAGCCGGATTCCTTGCTGGAATCTCCGCGAGGATCCCGCGGCTACGGAATGACGGGGATCGCTGCCCACACCTTGAGCGGTCTCTGATTTCGATCGCTGGATCGATATCCAGCGTGGGAGCGCTGGCCCCTAGTCCCCTCGGGTTTACGTGACTGTCCGAAAGCGTCCGGTCAGAGCGCAGACGAGCACGAATATGGTGTCTCTGGAGTGAGGCGGGGCAAGAGCGGCACCTCTCGGACTCTTAGGCGCCGATCCTTGGAGTCTCTTTGGACCCACAGTCGCCACACTTCACCTCGAACGTCGATGAACCGACACGAAATACCCACTCATCTCAACGTCGAAGACAAGGCCTTCGCCGGCCTGACGATGCGCCAATTAATGACCGCTGCCGTCGGGCTAGGCATGGCGTACGGCGTCGCGAGCGAATTGCCGCTGCCGATACCGGTGCGGCTGACGGCTGCCGTCGTAGTGCTCATCCTGGTCGCTGTGATGGCGGTGTGGCGGCCAGCTGGACGACCGATGGAGGACTGGGCGTTCGTCTTGCTGCGCTACTGGGCGGTACCACGCGTCGCGGTATGGCGCCCGAGAGAGGCGGTCGTGAGCGGTGAGGAGAAGACGAGCTACGAGGTCGTGGTGGCAGAGCCCTCCGCGGCCGCGTGGTCCTTGGACGAAAAGGAGGAAGCCGATGGAAAGTGACAACAAGAAAGCGCTCCCTGGCATTCAGGACCTGCTGCCACTCGATGACATCGTCGACGGTGTGATTTGCCTGCGTGGTGGAGACTACCGCGCGGTCCTTGAGGCGGGGAGCGTGAACTTCGCTCTCAAGTCTGAGAACGAGCAGGAGGCGATCATGGCGGGCTACCGCGCGTTCCTAAACTCGCTCAGTTATCCGATTCAAGTGGTTGCGCGGATTCTGCCGACCGACGTCGAGGGTTACCTCGCGGGGCTCCGCGAACGCTTGGGCGGCCGGGGTGGCGAGGCCTTGCACCGGCTAGCGCTCGACCACGAGACGTTTGTGCGCCGACTCGCCCGCGAACGCACGCTGCTGGAGCGACGCTTCTATGTCGTCGTACCAGTCGGAATTGAAGGCACATCCGAAAGGAAGGCGATGCGCTGGCCGTGGCAGGTAGCATCCGGCAACGCTCGCCACAGCCTTGAGGCTGCCGCTCGACAACTCAACTTCCGCTGCTACGAGCTCATCCAGGCAATGGCGTCCTTCGGGGTGAGCACGCGACGACTCGGCAGTCGGGAACTCGCTGGTCTGTGGAACGACTTCCTCCGCTCCGAGCTGGCGTCGGGAGATCTGGTCGTGCACCAGCAGGCCGTTGTGACGTCCCGACAGCGCGAGGAGGCGAACTCCTATGCCTGATCTTCTGTCCCGCCTGAAGGGCAGCCGAAACGGAGTGAGGGCATCGCACTCCGACCAGCGATTCCAGCGTGGAACGCGCTCGATCGTCGACGCCATCTCTCCGGGAGCGATCGAGGTTAGCCGCTCCCACCTCATGGTTGACGGCCAGTACCTGCGGATCCTGGCGCTTGCTGAGTACCCACGCTACGTCCACCCCAACTGGCTCGGTCGCCTGATCGACTTCGATGCGCCACTGGACGTCAGTCTGCACCTGGAACCGCTTGACTCAGCGGCCGCCATCCGCCAATTGACCCACAAACTGGTCGAACTCCAGTCCTCACGCATGCTGGACG
>JBBEAZ010000001.1:0-48740 GCA_040882565.1 Dehalococcoidia bacterium | reverse complement strand
CGACGGCGATCATCCCACAGCCAATGTCCACGCCAACGGCGTAGGGCATCACGGCATCGCGCGTCTTCAGCGCGCTGCCAACCGGCGGCCCGAAGCCGAAGTGGGCGTCCGGCATCAACGCCAGGTAGCCCTCGAGGATCGGTACGCGGCTGATCCGCGTGGCCTGCTGCCGCGTAGCGTCGTCGATGATCGACGCCCAGGACTTGACGACGCCCTTGCCGTATTCGTTTTCGGTGACGATTTCTTCGATCATGAACGGGTCTCTGCTTCCAGCAGCCTCCGGGCCTCCGCGGCCGCAGCGCGGTCCGCATCGGACAGTTCGGGCCACTTGAGGTCGAGCGAGCGGATGGTGTCGAGGAGCACGCCGACGACCATGGCGCGCATCACCGGCTTGCGGTCGGCCGGGATCACGAACCACGGCGCCCATTTCGTTGACGTGGCTGTGATCGCATCTTCGTAGGCCTGCATGTACTCGTCCCAGTGCGTGCGCTCCCGGACGTCGGCCGGCTTGAACTTCCACTGCCTGTACGGATCCTCGAGGCGGGCGAGGAAGCGCTGCTTCTGTTCTTCCTTCGACACATTTAGGAAGAACTTGACGACCCGCGTGCCGTCATTGTCGAGGTGCCGTTCGAAGGCATTGATGTCTTTGTAGCGCTGCTTCCAGAGGCGCCCGCCGCGCGGACCCGGCGGCAGGTTCTCCTGCTCCAACAGCTCGGGGTGAACCCGGGCGATCACGACCTCCTCGTAATGCGAACGGTTGAAGATCCCGATGCGGCCGCGCTCGGGAAGCGCTTTGGCGATGCGCCAGAGGAAATCGTGGTCCCGCTCTTCGGCGGAAGGCTCTTTGAACGACGTGACCTGGACACCGTGTGGGTTGACCCCGGACATCACGTGCTTGATCGTTGAGTCCTTGCCCGCCGCGTCCATCGCCTGGAAGACGACAAGGAGCGCATAAGTATCGCTCGCCCAGAGGAATTCCTGCGCCTCAGCCAGTTGCTTGACGCTGCGCTCCAGGTACTCCTTCGCCGCCGCCTTCAGCTCCTTCGCAGAAAGGCCCTCGAATTCAGGGCCGCCGGCCCAGGCGGGATCGCGGCCGGCCAGGCCGGCGCTGGCGCCCGGCTTGACGATCAGATGCTCCCGGATGCGCTGCCGGAGCCGCGCCTCGTCTTCGGCAAGGCCGACGCCGACCTCAAGCGGAAGGTTGTCAGTCATATCGCACGCAGTATAGCGAGCTAAGGCTCGACCGGCGCCACGCCAGCGCCGAGCTCGTCCGCCGGGATCGCGCGCGTCCCCCAGACCGGCGGCAACGTCGCAATAGCCCCGCCGAGTAGCGTCCCGGCGCAACCAATCACCAGCGCCGTCCGCAGACCCGCGAACTCCCCGATCACACCACCCAGGAGCGCGCCCACGAGCGTTGCCGCCAGCACCGCCTGCCGCTTGGCCGCGTTCACCCGCCCCAGCACAGCCGCCGGCGTCACCGACTGGCGAAGGGTCGTGTCGTTCACGTCCGCCGCCGCATAGAACCCATCGCCCAGCTGCTGGCCGATCAGGATTGCCGCGGCGAATAGCGAGGCGTCGTGCGCGAACACCATCAGGAACATGAACCCGCCCATAATCACGCGCCCGCCGGCAATGGTCGGCCCTGTGCCAAACGTCCGCCCCGCCCTCGCCGCGTAGATCGATCCCAGCAGCGAAGTCACGCCACCGACCGCAAAGAACATGCCCAGCACGCCCGGCTGAAACCCAAGGTCCTTCGTCACCAACAGCATGTACACAGCCCCGAACACGCCGAACGAGAGCGCAACCGCAACGTCGCTGGCAGCCAGTACCCGCAGCACCGGATAGCGAACGATCGTCCGCACGCCCTCCGTCACTTCGTGCCAGAGTTTCGGCGGCGCCTCGGGGCGCTCCGCGGGCACCTCCGGCTTGCGGATCCCCAGCGTAAACACCGACGAGACGAGAAACGACACCGCGTCCAGCGCGATCGCCCCCGGCCCCGTGAGCGCCTGCACCAGCCAGCCAGCGGCACCGAAGCCCCCCACTTCCGCCACGGCATTCGTCGCCGCCACCTTCGAGTTGCCTTCCAGCAATTCGTCTTTCGCCAGCAACGACGGCACGTAAGCGAAATACGCGACGTCCGCGAAGATCGTCAGCGAACCCGTGCCGACGGCGACGACGTAAAGTTGCCCGATCGTCAGGGAGTCGAACACATACGCCAGCGGCACCGTCCCCAGCAGCAGCGCCCGGCCCACGTCCGCGGCGATCATGATCGGCCGCCGGTTGAAACGGTCGACCCAGACCCCCGCGAGGAACCCAAACGCCAGGCCGGGTACGATGTCCGCCGCCACCAGCAAGCCGACTTCGATCGCACTCGCATCGAGCACCAACACGGCCGTAAAGGCCAGGGCCGTACGGCCGACAAACGAGCCGAGGATCGAGATCGTCTCGCCGATCCACAGCTTCAGGAAGTCGTCGTTCGCCCAGAGCCCTCTACGCTTCACTACCCCTGTCGTTTCAGCTTCCCGGTGCGCTTAGCCCAGCGCTCGGCCACGGCGAACACCGCGATCGAGCCCGGGATCATCACCAGGCCGAACCCCATCAGGATGCCGAGCGTACCCGCCAGCTCCGTCACGCTATCGCCGTCGATGATCGCGCCGCGGATGCCGTTCAGGATGTAGGTTGCCGGCGAGGCGTAGGAAAGCAGGTGCAGCCACGGCGGCAGCACCTCGACGCTGTAGTACACACCCGAGATCAGCAACACCACCGCCTGCAGCATGAACGACATCTGCGTGCCGCGTTCTGGATAGAGCAGAGGCAGCACGCCGGCCAGGATCCCCAGGCCGGCCACGCTCAGGCTGCCCACGCCGATCACAACCGCCGCCGCGAACCAGTCCGCCTGCCCAAAATCCACGCTGAAGAACGGCAGCGCGATCGCGAAGATCAGCAGCGTCCGCACGATCGCGTGCAGCACGCCAAAGACCGACATCCCCACCAGGTGCACCCAGCGCGGCACCGGCGCCATCAACGTATGCTCGATCGTCCCTTCCCAGCGCTCCCAGGTGATCACCAGGCTGATGTCATCGAGCACCGCCGAGAGGTACGCCCAGACCAGCGTGCCGAGGAGAAGGAAGAGGATGAGATCGTTCGCCCCACCGGCGCCCGCGATCCCCGCCGCTTCCACCTCCTTGGCGATGAACGTGATCGCCAGCGTGTTCACCACGCCATAGACCAGCCACACCAGCTCCCACGCCCAGTAGCGCTTCCACAGATTCGTCTGCCGCTCCACAAACGCCCAGGCCAGGGTCACCGGCCCGGGCGTCCGCGAAGCAGCAATCGGATTCGCAATGCTAGACATTTGCGCCAACCTCCACCAGCTCTTCGTCCTCTTCGAGGTCGCGGCCGGTTAGTTCCATGAATACGTCTTCCATGTCGATCTCCTCCACGGGCCGCCCGCGCGCCACGCGCTCGCGCAACTCCAGCGGAGTGCCCGTCGCCACGATGCGCCCGCCGGCGATGAAAGCGATCCGCCCGCAAAGGACTTCTGCCTCCTCCATGTCGTGCGTCGTCAGCAGGATCGTCGCGTCGTGCTCCAGTTGCACCTCGCGAATGAACCGCTGCACGTCGCGCCTCGACCTCGGGTCCAGGCCCGTCGTCGGCTCGTCCAGCAGCATCAGCACCGGCGAGGTCAGGAACGACCGCGCGACGGCCACCTTCTGCTGCTGTCCGCGAGACAGGTGCGTCATCGGCTCCTTCGTCTTCTCCAGCTCGAACCCGAGGCGCCCCAGGATGTCCGGCACCTTCACCCGGATCTCGTCCGCGGAGAGACCGTACACCCGTCCGAAGAAGAGCAGGTTCTCGTACACCGACATGTTCCGGAAGAACGAAGGGTCCGCCGACACACGGTTGATCAGCGCCCGCACCGCGCTCGCGTCCGAGACCACGTCGTTGCCGAACACCTGCACCGTCCCGCTGTCGGGCAGCAGCAGGGTGCTCAGCACGCGGATCAGCGTCGACTTCCCGGAGCCGTTGGCCCCGATCAGCCCGAACACCTCGCCGCGCTCGACCTCGAAGGACACGTCGCGCAGCACGTGCGCCGGCGGGGCCGCCGCCTGCCCGCCGACCGGTATGCACCACGACACCAGCCTGCGGTAATCAAACCCGCCGCCGAAGTATTTGTTTACGTTTGTCGCTGATAGCGCTGTTCCGTACATAGCAGTATTCCTTGCTGTCTCTTGTCGCTCTTTTTCCTTCGTCGTCACGCCTGTTTCGTTCATCATCATTCCCCTCGTTGTCTGCGCCGTGTCAGTTGGTCCGTACCGCTTTTCGGGCATCAAAAAACCCACTACGTCGCTTCCGTAGTGGGTGGGGGCTCGTGCTCGGTTCTGGTTAACCTACCGGAAGTAACCTCCAGAAATGGACACACTCGTCCCACCCACATGCGCGCTACCGGTGAGCGCGATGTACGCACCCCTCGGGCGGCCAGCAAAAATGTCGGTGCCGTTGATCAAGCCGAGTGCTCCTTTCATAGAATCCTCAGCAGAGTACCAGCGCCGTCAAAACCTGTCAATGGATGGCATGTCGCGGGCGTAATTTGGAGTCGCGAGCGAGAGGTGGAATTGGAAGGTCAGTCCGCCGGTGACAGCTCTGTCTTGATGGGAGGCATGGCTCCCGCATACTCTGGTGAGAGATTACTGTGGTCGCAAGTAGACGCCCCGCAATGCCCGCCTCTACCCTCGCCGCCGTCTGCGAGCGATTGGAACAACGCTACGGCAACCCCCGACACGGCAACAAGCGTAATCCCCTAGACGAGTTAATGTTCATTGTCCTATCGACCCGCACGAGAGACCCATCGTTTCGATACGCATATCGGCATCTCAAACAGGCTTTCCCTCGCTGGAGCCAATTAACGCCTGATCGGAAAGACGAACTCGCCAAGGTTTTGCAGCCCTATGGACTCAGTGAGCTCAAGGCCGATCAAATAGTGAGAATCTTAGAGCGCTTGCGAGTGCGCTTTCGGTCTCCGACCTTGGCACCTCTCCGCCACATGACTTCCCGCGACGCCGAAGCGTTCCTTACTGACCTTCCCGGCGTCGCCCAGAAGATCGCCAAGTGCGTCCTTATGTATTCGCTGGACCGCAGCGTCCTCCCCGTAGATGTTCACGTGCACAGACTCGCCGCCCGGTTAGGGCTCCACGTGAAGAAGCGCCCCGACACTTCCCAGGACTTGATCGAATCCCAGGTTCCAGCCGCTCTCAGGTATGGACTCCATGTGAACGCGATCGCCCACGGACGGTCTGTATGCCTACCCCGTCGGCCGAGGTGTCGCGAATGTTGCGTCAGAGAATTTTGCAAGTACTATCGGACTACAGGCAATGACCAAACCTGACACGCGACCCACCGTGGTGGACTTGTTCGCTGGAGTCGGCGGGTTGGCCCTTGGATTTGAACAGGCCGGCTTCGATGTAGTTGCGGCAGTAGAACTTGATCCGATCCATGCGGCGACGCACCGGGCGAATTTCCCCGATACCGCCATTCTTTGCGCAGACATCCGATCAATTACCGGTGAGGACATCAGGCGAGAGGCAGGGCTCGGGGATGGCGCCATTGACTGCGTCACGGGTGGCCCACCCTGCCAAGGCTTTTCGCTGATAGGCCAGCGAGTGCTTGGCGACCGGCGAAACGAGCTAATCTTTCATTTCGTTCGCATTGTTAAAGAGCTTCAACCCCGCACATTCGTCATGGAGAATGTCCCCGGAATGGCAACGGGCGCTCACACCCAGCTGCTGGCCGAAGTAATCGACGCCTTCGCGCATACGGGATACATCGTCCGCCTCCCGTACAGAATCCTAAATGCATCAAGTTACGGGATCCCCCAGGATCGGCGCCGTCTGTTCTTAATGGGCTCGCGAACCGGTGAAGCGCCTGACTATCCTTCTCCCTTGACCAGCGGAGGACGCGTTGGCCGATCGAAGCCGTCACTCTTCGGGGACCTTCAGCCTTGCCCGACGGTTTCCGACGCGATTGACGATCTGCCGGACATTGAAGACTTCGAGTGCCTCTTGGACACCGATGAGCTTTCAGCGCAGCTAAGAGGTGGCTCCGCCTACGCCCAGCGACTTCGAGAAGACCTCGTAGATCCGTTCGACTTTTCGTACCCTCGCGACTATCGCAGCGGACTTATAACGGGATGCCGACGGGCTCGACACACCCCGCTATCGCGAAAACGCTTCGCCGAGACCCGACCCGGTACAACTGAGCCGGTGAGCCGCTTTTTTCGGCTCGCACCAGACGGGCTTTGCAACACGCTTCGAGCAGGCACGGCAACGGATCACGGGGCATTCACCGCTCCCCGGCCGATCCATCACAGATACGCGCGCTGCATTTCTGTGCGCGAAGCGGCGCGACTTCACTCGTATCCAGATTGGTTCCGATTCCACCGCACCATATGGCATGGCTTCCGCCAGATCGGGAATTCGGTGCCTCCACTGCTCGCTCGTGCGGTCGCGCGGCAGATCAGCGATCACCTGGGTCGCCAACCGTTACGTCCATCCGAAGCCCTCACCGTCTCTCCTGACGGTCTTGTCCGTTTCACGATGAGCGAAGCCGCTTCCTATTTTGGCGTCGATCCGGATGTTATTGCCCCACGAGTACGCGGGGTCGCTGTCAAGGCTCATGGCTAAAGACAGCCGCTACAGACAAGTCATCGCGACTATCCACGCGGCCCACTACCGTCGCGGCGCGAAGGCGATTGAATTTGACCGAGAAGAACTCCGAACGGCGGCCCAATCACTGGGCATAGATGTCGCCAAGAATCTCGGTGACATCATCTACACATTCCGCTATCGCCAAGAGTTGCCAGAGGAAATCAACCGAACAGCGCCTGAGGGCTTCGAATGGATCATTCGACCCATCGGGATAGCCAAGTATCGCTTTGCGTGCGTGCGGAGGTTTCGTATAGAGCCTGCCGCAAACCGCTACCACATCAAAATACCGGACGCGACCCCTGAGATCGTGGCGAAGCATGCGCTGAGTAGCGAACAAGCTCTTCTTGCAAAGCTTCGATACAACCGTCTCGTTGACATATTCACTGGCCTGACGACGTACTCACTCCAGAATCACCTGAAGACCACCGTCAAGAATATAGGGCAGATCGAGGTCGACGAACTCTACCTCGGCGTCGGCAAGACAGGTGCGCAGTACATCCTTCCCGTCGAAGCGAAGGGCCACGGGGACAGGCTTGGGCGCATCCAATTCGAACAAGACCTAGCGTTGTGTACTCAACGGTTCCCGGATCTCATATGTCGCCAGATCGCTGCCCAGTTCATGAGCGAAGGTGTGATAGCGATGTTCGAGGTGGCCTTCTCTGGAGACGACGTGCAGATCGTTGATGAAAAGCACTACCTGTTGGTTCCGGCTCAGGAAATTACACCTGAGGACCTCGACGCGATGCGCCGCATGATTGCAACAACCCCGAAGTGAGCTGCGCACTGATCGCGTAGTGTCGCGGGCAGCGTAACGAAGTCTCTGCTAAAGCGAAGAGGTCGTACCCTTCGCGTACTACTCCTGCGTCGAGCACCCCAGGTCTGCACCGGAGCTGGCGGCGTCCGCGAGGTCCTGCAGCGCGAGGCAGGCCGTCTCTTGCTGGTCGCTGATGGCGGTGAGCTCCGGGCCGTACTGATCTTGTAGGGCGTCGAGCTCCGCCCCCGTGGAGATGTCTTCGAGGTCAGCAGTGAGCGGGGCCAGGCTCTGTAGCAGCGTCACAACCGTGTCGATGTAGCTCGCGTGCGCGGCGGCTGCCTCGTCCGGCGGATCGAGGTCCCCCAGCGAGACGGCCACCGTCTCCAGCACCTGCCCTGTCTCGATGAAGGCACTGCGGGTCTGGTCGATCTCGTCCGCGTCGTCGTCGTACGGGCCACCATAGGTTCCCGAGATCTCGATCGTCTTGCGGTCGGCCTCGTTCAGGATGTCCGCCACGTCGTTGTAGTAATCGCCGTCGCCTCCGTCATCATCGCCCGCGTCATCTGTGGGGTAGTCGTCCAGGTCGTCAGCAGCGTCCGTCTCGTCGACCTCGGCGGTGGCAGTTGCATCGCCGCCGTCGCTCTCATCGTCGTCATCGCCACCACAGGCCGCGGCGCCGGCGAGGAGGAGCGTGGCCCCGAGGACCAGGAGTAGCAGCCAGAGTTTCTTCACGGCGGTTCTCCTTTCAAGTCGAGCGTCTGCGACATTCTAGCCCGGGGCCGAGGCCAGGGTGAATGACGAAGTCATTACAGTCACGCGCAGGATTTCACATCGCGGCAAGGTCGTTCGATTCCCGTAACACTCCTGTCGATACGGGGCTAGCCGGTGCCACTTTCCCCTTCGAGTTGCGCCCTCATTCCGCTACCCTGAACAGCCCCCTTAACAACTCGCCATCCGCTCCGCACGGCTGCACCTGCCGCGCCCTCAGATGCCCGGACGGGACTCAATCATCTTGAACTCAATCAAGTGAGTGAGCCTCCGGCAAACACAAAAACAGGCCAGAAAACGAAAAGTCGAAAAACGCAATCAAGTTGTCTTGATTGAACCAAGCCTGCAGCAGCGAGACAGCCGGGGCTAGTCGATTACGCCGGCCAGCGGCGCGCCCTGGGTGTCGAGCCCCGTCTCGACGTACTCAATGATCTCCCACGCCCCCGTCCCCGGCTCGCGCCTGTAGACCCAGTGGCGCGTGTTGTTGGCCGCGCCCAGGAAGAGCATCTTGTCCCGCTGCGGCCGCTGCTCGCTGAAGGCGGAGACTCCGCGGGCGCCCGCGGCCGGCTCCATCCCGACGATGTCGAGAAGGGTCGCCCCGTAGTCCATGTGCTGGTAGTCGACGTCGGACACCGCGGGTGCCAGCCCGGGCGCTTTGATCAGCAACGGCACGTGCGCGGTCTCGTCCGTTATCTCGATCGCCTCCGTGACCTCCGTGTCAGCGCGGCGCAGTCCATGATCCGCGGTCAGGACGATGATGGCGTCCTCGTAAAGGCCTTCCGACCGCAGACGCTCAACAAACCGGCCGATCAGCGAGTCGGTGTACATCATCTGCTGCTCGTAAGCGGCCCAAAGCGCTTCCGGGTCGCCCCCCTTGTCGTACGTTGTCGCTAGCGAGCCGTCCGCCGAGTAGACGAAGGGAAAGTGCGGCAGCAACGGGTGGTAGAAGTAGACGGTACCGCCCGCCTCCTCCGCGCGAATATCAGACATGAACTCATCGAAGGTCTCCGGCATGAACGTGTGGATGCCGAGCGGGTCCGTGTGCGGGTATGGATGGTCGTACCCCAGGAACCCGGCGACCTCACCGACCAGCGGCTTGGCATCCGCCGGAGGCACCTCAAAGAAGGCGCGTGTCAGGAGCTGCTTCGTGAGGCTGGGGCCGCTCGCCGCCAGGTGGTTCGCCCCCCGGCAGGTATAGACCGTACCGCACTCGTCCCAGAGCAGCTCCTCCACGTATGAGAACTGGTCGTAAAGGACCACATCGTAGTCCGGGCGCAGCTCCGCCGCGGCACGCGCGAAGCCCGGCAGAATGAGCGGCGTGTGGAAGTTGTTAGTCGTGGCGTTCGTGAACCAGACGCTGTCATCGGCCAGCGCCGCCAGGTTCGGGTAACGGGACGCGTCCGGCTGGCCCTCATCGTCGCTAACGAGGCTGAATGCCAGTTCGTCGAACGTGATCAGGAACACGGGCGGCAGCTCCGGGTTACCGGTCTGCGGCGCCTCGGTGTCGTAATTGCCAGGCAGTTCTGATTTGGGAGACATATGGACGAAGGCCAAGCCGACCAGTATCAGAGCGACGGGCGACGCCATCAGGAAGTACTGCTGAAGCTGCTCAGGGTAACGGCGGCAGGCAACGACGATGCCCGCGGTCACGGCCGCGAACGCAAGCACCGGCAACAGCGGCACTGCTTCCAGCGTGCTCGTCAGAGCGTTCACCGGACCGAAGTACAACTGCAGCTGGCGGCAGAACAGCACAAGCGCGACGGCGAAAACGCCCATCCGGAACCGTCTTGCGCTGCGGCCGGAACGATCGCGAGCCGCCAGCAGGCGATCAATCGCCAGCAGCGCCAGTGTCGGGATCAGGATCCCACCCAGGATGACCACGTCAATGGTGCGCCCCGGTACGCGGACCGCGCCGGGGCCTGGCAGTGAGTTTTCGATGAACTGGAGCGTGCCCAGCGTCACCGCCGCGAACATGATGAATAAGTCGCGCGCAAAGGCGTTAATGGCCCGACGGTTTACCGGCATCGGAAGCGGTACAACACCCGCTGCGACTCAGGCAGCTGATGCCGCTCCTCGATGTTGAAGCACTCGTTGAGCGCGGCTTCGAACGCATCCTGGGTGTAGTCCGGGTAGACGTCCCGGCGCGTAGATAGCAGGCGCTGCACCATTGGGTCGGCCTTCGGCACGAACTCGATGACCCCCGCCCGGGTCACGGTGGAAAGCCACTGCGCGATACGGTGGAGCGGCACGTTCCCGCTGATTCGGAGGTGGTGGACTAAAGCAAGGGCCAGCGCGAAGTCCGCCGGGCCACGGGCGGCGAGGCCTCTGCGTTCGTCCTGTGCCCATCCTTGGTCGGGCTCAGGGTTCATCAGGTCCACCACGAGCGGCAAGACGTTCTCGCTGCCGTGCAGCTTCTCGTACAAGCCGCCGACGGCAGCCTCATCGAAGTCCATCGCGACAACGTAGCCTGCATGTCGCGCGGCGATCATGCTGAAGAGCCCCTGATTGCACCCGAGGTCCCAGAGGACCGCTGGGCGTTCCGCCGCGACTGACTGCTCGACGAAGCGCTCCTTGGCGGCCAGAGCCGCCGCCGCGTACGGCAGATTCGCTTCATAGTCCACCCAGGTCGTCTTGCCGCCGCGCCGCTTCAACCGCTCCACCACCTTGCGAAGCCCGCGGACGAGTCCGAGAGTGGACGCCAGCGACACCGACCGCGCCGCCGCCTTCAGCGTCTCGCCGCCGGCAAAGCGCCGGTTCAGCCAGGCCTGCAAAACCACGTGCACGAATACACCCGGCCGCAGCTTGTTCTTCAACCCGAGGAGACGCGAAAGCTGCGCGGGGTCGATCCCGTCAAGTGAGTGCCGGAGCCAGGGCTGAAACGGAACGCCGCGCAGGGACTGCAAAAGGAGCGGGTTCAGAAAACCGCGACAGAACTGCGCGTACCCGGCCCATTGGCCGCCCTGCTCGTACGGCTCGAGCGACGCGACGTCGATGAACACTGGGCGGCTCCCAATGAACTGCATGTTGTACGCGGTAGCGTCCTTGACGGCGAACCCCTTGTTGAGTGCCGCCTCGATCACGTCGAGCTGCGCAATCGCCGCCGCACGCAACATCTCGAACGGCCAACCGTATGGGTACGAGATGAACGGAATCCGCGGATGCTCGACGAGCAATGCGACGTCGGCGCCCGTCGCTTGCACCGCGCTCGCGTAAAGCTCCGGATTGGCAGCCCGGTCAAGAACTCTCGATCCGACCACGAGGCCGCGATCTTCCAGCGAGGCGAGGGCTCCGGACGCCAGCGCCTTACGGAAGTCGCCCTCCGCACCCGGGCGAAAGAACCGTAACACCCTGTCGCCGGATAGCAGAACACCGCCAGATGGGTCCCGGAAGGAGCCGGAATCACGGAACAAGCGGACGGACTGTGGCGAGCGGGTCGCGATAGCCATGGGACGCCTTAGCCGGCTGTGATTTCCGTGTCGGGGACTGGCGGTTCGACGGACGGCGGTTCGTCTGAGCCGGGCTTGCGGCGCAGGACCGTGCTGAGGAAATCACGCCAGAACAGTTTGATCATCACAAAGCCGCCCACGAAACCGCTCAGCAGTACTTGCAGGATCATGCCACCGCTGGTGGCGTCTACATACAGAGATACAGGCATACACGCTTCCTTTCGTTGTCCGTAATAGAGAGACGCCCTGACATGCGCACCTGTTACCTGCCGTTACAAGGCCCGTGCTTTGTTCCTGCCCACCGGGCAACGCCGGCCGACAGTGTTAACATAGGTAGAGCAGCCGGGGGCTCTGCGTGGAGCGTCTCTGAACCCGCTTCAGCAGGATCCTCGGCTCTTTGCGGCCCGCCCGGGCCGACACAAGCACTGGAAGTACCCCAATGGCAATCCGCAACGACATCCGCAATGTGGCCATCGTCGCGCACGTGGACCACGGCAAGACCACGCTTGTCGACGCCATGCTCTGGCAGACCGGATCCTTCCGCGCGCACCAGGAAGTCGCCGAGCGGTTCATGGACTCCAATGAACTCGAGCGCGAGAAGGGCATCACGATCCTCGCCAAGAACACCGCCGTCCAGTACGGCGAGACGAAGATCAACATCGTCGACACTCCCGGCCACGCCGACTTCGGCGGCGAGGTCGAGCGCGGCCTGACGATGGTCGACGGCGTCCTGCTCCTCGTCGACGCCAGCGAAGGCCCGTTGCCCCAGACGCGCTTCGTCCTCCGCAAGGCCCTCGAACGTAACCTGCCTGTAATCCTCGTCGTCAACAAGATCGACCGCGCCGACGCGCGCATCGCCCAGGTGCTGGACGAGGTCTACGGCCTCTTCATGGACCTCGACGCCCGCGACGACCAGATCGAGTTCCCGATCGTCTACTGCAACGCCCGTACCGGCACAGCGAGCCTCTCCCTGAACACACCGGGCACGGACCTGAAGCCCCTCTTCGAGCTGATCCTTTCGCACATTCCGGCGCCGTCGTACGAGGAAGGTCATCCGTTGCAGGCGCTGGTAACGAATCTCGACGCCTCGCCCTACGTCGGCCGCCTCGCGCTCTGCCGCGTCTGGAACGGCTCGATCAAGCGCGGGCAGACTGTCGCCTGGTGCCGCACGGACGGCACCATCGAGAACGCCAAGATCACCGAGCTGTACATCGCGCAGGCCCTCGAGCGCGTCAGCGCCGAGGAAGCCCACGCCGGCGAGATCATTGCCATCGCGGGCATCCCCGAAGTAACGATCGGCGAGACGCTGGCAAATCCGATCGACCCGCGCCCGCTGCCGGTCACCCGCGTCGACGAACCGAGCCTCTCGATGACGATCGGCATCAACACCTCGCCCCTTGCCGGCCTCGACGGCACCAAGATGACGGCCCGCCTGGTCAAGAGCCGCCTCGACCAAGAACTGATCGGCAACATCTCGATACGCCTCAAGTCGATAGACAGGCCGGACAGCTGGGAGATCCAGGGCCGCGGCGAGCTACAGCTCGCCATCCTCGTCGAGACAATGCGCCGAGAAGGCTTCGAACTAACCGTCGGCAAGCCCCAGGTCGTCACGCGGGAGATCGACGGCAAGCTCCACGAGCCGGTCGAGCGCCTCTCCCTCGACATTCCCGAAGACTTCATGGGCGTGACATCGCAGATGATGGCGCTGCGCAAGGGCCGGATGGTGCACATGGTCAACCACGGCACCGGCTGGGTGCGGCTGGACTACGTCGTCCCCGCCCGCAGCCTGATTGGCTTCCACACGGAATTCCTCACCGAAACGCGCGGCACCGGCATCCTCCACCACGTTTTCGAAGGCTACGAGCCCTGGTACGGCGAGCTCCGTACCCGCCCGACCGGCAGCCTCGTCGCCGACCGCCGCGGCATGACGACCGGCTACGCCCTGCTCAACCTGCAGGAGCGCGGCAACCTCTTCGTCCCGCCGGGCATCGAGGTCTACGAAGGCATGATCATCGGCGAGAACCCCCGGCAGGACGACATGGACGTCAACCCTTCGAAGGAAAAGAAGCAGACGAACATGCGCGCCGCCGGCTCAGACTCAACTGAGGTCCTTGTACCTCACCGCCAGCTATCGCTCGAGCAATCACTGGAATTCGTGCGCGAGGACGAGTGCCTCGAAGTGACGCCGAAGACCGTGCGCCTGCGCAAGCTGATACTCTCACAGGACCTGCGCGCCAAGGCCAAGAAGCGCGCAACCGTCGGCGCGAGTTGACGGCGGGCACCAACGCCCGGGCAAAAAGAAGCCGCCGCGAAGGCCTGCCGGACGTTGCGACGGCGGGAAGCTCACCGGGGGAGGGCGCGCTTCTCCGGGCAATGTAAGCCCGTCAAGCGTTGCGTCCACGTAGCCAGCGGGGTCATCCGCATCACAAAACCGCAAACGTGGGCCCCAATCCGTCACCATCCGCGCCGTAACCGGTGAAGCTATCGACTCCGGCTTGCCGTAAAATAGGTCCGTGACCACCGTTGGCGTCCTCGCCCTGCAGGGCGATTTCCTCGAACATGCGCAGGTGCTGCGGCGTATTGGCGCGGAGGCCCGTGAGGTGCGCACCGCCGAGCAGTTGCGGGCGCTCGACGGGCTCATCATCCCCGGCGGCGAATCCACGACTTTCTGCCGCCTGATGGACGATTTCCGGCTCTATGAGCCGCTGCGGACCTTCGTGCACTCCGGCATCCCAACCTGGGGCACCTGTGCCGGCATGATCGTCCTCGCCCGCCACGCCGATGACCTTCCTTTCCCCACACTCGAGGCGATGGACATCGATGTCAACCGCAACGCCTACGGCCGCCAGGTCGATAGCTTCGAGGCGGATATCGACATCCCAGCCCTCGGCGCCGACCCGTTCCACGCCGTCTTCATCCGCGCGCCGGTCGTCGCCAGCGTCGGCGACAACGCCGAAGTCCTGGCCAGCGTCCAGCGCGACGACGCCGACAAGCCGTCGCCGGTCGCGGTCCGCCAGGGCGTCCTCCTGGCCACGTCCTTCCACCCGGAGCTGACCGACGACCCGCGGTTCCACCAATATTTCCTGGACATCGTGCGTTCACAGGGGAGGCCTTCCGGAGCCAAATGACCTCCGCCAGGCGCCCCCTCCCGACCGACATCGTCGCGCTCGTGTCCTTCGACGGCCGCGTCTACCCGAACGAGGCGAAGCCCCTCGATCGCCTCGGCGCGGATTCCGACAAGCCGCACGCCCTCGAGGCCGCGCTCGAACAATGGTTTTCCTTCGCTACCGGCAAGCACACCTGGGTCAGCGTGCGTGGCGCCACAATCCAGGGTCTGGTCTCAGCCCGCCCGCGCTCCAAGCGCTCGGCCTGGGAAGTCGAAGTTCTGATCAATACGACCGACGACGACGCCATCACCGAATCGCTCCTGGCACGCATGCTCAGCGGGATCGGTAAGCAGGGCGCCGAGCGCGTCTTCCTGCGCGTCGCCACCGATAGCCCGGTCAAAGAGGCCGCCCGCGCCGCCGGCTTCTTCGCCTACACGACGGAGACGCTATTCCGGCGCCCGGCCCTGCCGCCGCCCGCTGCGGTTGATTCGCCGCTTCGCGCCAAAACGAAAGCAGATGCGATGGCCATCTACCAGCTTTACAGCGACGCCGTCCCCGCCAACGTCCGCGCCATTGAGGGCGCCACGTTCCGCGAGTGGCAGGCGGCCCAAGAGAAGTGGGGCGGGCGCAGCACCGAGCTGCTGACAGGAGGCGTCGACAGCCTCTGCGGTTGGACGCGCGTGATGGCCGACGGCCCCAGCCGTATCGCCGCCCTTTCAACCGGCAGCTACGACTACCTGATGGCAGCCGGTCTGCAGGTGCTGGGCGAACGAGAAGTCTTCTGCCTGGCGCCCCAGCACGCCCCCGGCCTCACCTCCGCGCTCGTGCGCGTCGGCTTCGGGCCCGTCGGCGATTTCGAGACCCTCGCCAAGCGCCTCGCCAGGACTGTCGAAGAACTGTCGCCCGAGTCCGCAAAGAAAGCGATACCGGTAAGCTAAGACAGATGCTCAACATCACCGACGACCTCGAAACGCTACTCGACGTCCTCCCAACGAACATCTGCGAAGCCGTGCGATCGCGGGCGAACAACTACGCCCTGCTCGAGATCGTCCTCGACCTCGGCCGCCTCCCTGAGGCCCGCTACCCGCACGAGGAGGCGATCCTCAGTGACCGCGAAGTCACCGAGGCCGATATCGACTACGTCGTCTCCCGCATCGGCATGTTCACGAGCGACAACCGCGCCGGCATCGAGCGCACCCTCCACCGCATCTCCTGCATACGCAACCGACAGGGCCGCATCATCGGCCTTACCTGCCGCGTCGGCCGCGCCGTCTTCGGCACCATCCGCATCATCGAGGACCTCGTCCGCGACGAGCAGAGCGTGCTCCTCCTCGGCAAGCCCGGTGTCGGCAAGACCACCATGCTCCGCGAGGTCGCGCGCTTCCTCGCCGACGAGCAGAACAAGCGCGTGATTGTCGTCGACACCTCCAACGAGATCGCCGGCGACGGCGACATCCCGCACCCCGGCATCGGTAGCGCGCGCCGCATGCAGGTGCCCTCGCCGGAACTCCAGCACAACGTCATGATCGAGGCTGTCGAGAACCACATGCCTGAAGTGATCATCATCGACGAGATCGGCACCGACCGCGAAGCCGCAGCCGCCCGCACTATCGCCGAGCGCGGTGTCCAGCTCATTGCCACCGCGCACGGTAACGCCATCGAGAACTTAATCCAGAACCCAACCCTCTCGGACCTCGTCGGCGGCATCCAGTCCGTCACCTTAAGCGACGAGGAAGCGCGCCGCCGCGGCACACAGAAGGCGGTCCTCGAGCGCCGCGCGCCACCCACGTTCAACATCCTCGTCGAGATCCAGTCGTACACGTCCGTGGCCGTCCACAGCAACGTTGCCGAAACGGTCGACGCAATCCTCCGCGGCTTCGCGGTGCCGCCGGAACTGCGCGAGCTCGATGCTGAAGGCCAGGTCACGGTCGGCCGCGCCACCGCGACCCGGCGCGAACGCCCGCGCGAGACCCGCGACCGCGACGGGTTCACCGGCGCGCTCGACCCGGGCCCCCGCGCCGAACCGGGCGCCGAGCGTCGCATCTATCCCTTCGGCGTCTCTCGCCAACGCCTCACCCAGGCGATGCGCGAGACCCACTTCCAGGGCACAATCGTCGACGCCCTCGACGACGCGGACGTCGTCATCACGCTACGCCCGTATTACCGTCGCAAGCCTCAGACCTTGCACGACGCCGAATCGCGCGGCATCCCGATTTATGTGGTCAAAAGTAACACCGTCCTCCAGCTCGAGCAGGTACTGCTGACGATGCGCACGGAGAAGGCCAGCGACCCCGTGGTAACCGCGCTCAAGGAGGCGGAAGACGCCATCGGGCAGGTGTTGAACCAGTACGGCCCGGTCGACCTCGGCCCCCAGAACGCCTACATTCGCCGCCTCCAACACGTCCTGGCCCAGCGTTACAACCTCGACTCCAAGAGCATGGGCAGCGAGCCCAACCGCTTCGTCCGCATCCTCCCCGGCGAGGCCGGCTAACGCGTGTCCGGCCAGACCAGCCGCGGCGTTTTCATCACGCTCGAAGGCGGTGAGGGCTCCGGCAAGTCCACCGTCATCCAAACCCTCGCATCACACCTGCATGAAGCCGGACACGACGCCCTTGTGACGCAGGAGCCAGAAGGCACGGACCTTGGGCGCCACATCTGGGCGTACTTCCGGGAACTCGCCGCCGCCGGCTCCCGCGTGACCGCTGAAGCCGAGCTCTTCCTCTTCGCCGCCGCTCGCGCTGAGCACGTCCGCACGGTTATCGCGCCTGCACTCGATGCAGGGCGAATTGTCCTCTGCGACCGCTTCGCCGATTCCACCACCGCCTACCAGGGGCACGGCCGCGGCCTCGACATTGCCACCGTCCAAGCCGTCAACCGCACCGCCATCGCCGGCTGCGAGCCGGATCTGACGTTGCTCCTCGACGTTCCCGCGGAAAAGGGCCTGCGCCGGGCGCGCGCGCTCGAAACTGACGCCTCGAAGCGCCCAGACGCCATCGGCGCCGAATCGCGCGCCTTCCACGACCGCGTTCGCGCGGGTTTCTTGACCATCGCCGCGGCCAATCAGAAGCGCATGCTCGTCATCGACGCGACGCAGCCGCTCGTTGACGTCTGCAAACAGGCGATTGTCCTCGTTGGAGCCTATCTGAATAGTCGTTCCTAACTGGACAAAACGTTAACCCGCTGGATAAGATGGTTACACCGCGACACTCACCGGCGTATCCGGTTCCGTCGCGGCGAAGAAGGAGGAGCATTGGCTACTCGATCTGCGGAGAAAGCCCACCGTCAGTCCCTGCAGCGCCGGCTGCGCAACCGCGCCATCAAGAGCGCGACGAAGTCCGCCGTCAAGAAGGCGAATGACGCCATCCTGGCCGGCGATCTCAACGTCGCGCGCGACTCCGTGCGCGCTGCGATCGTCGCCCTGGACAAGGCCGCGCAGAAGGGCATCCTCCATTCGAACAACTCAGCCCGCCACAAAAGCCGGTTGCTGATCAAGTTCAACGCAGTAGTGGCCGTTCGTCAGGTTCCGGGGGAACCCGACGCGACTCCAAAGAAACCTGCGAAGAAGGCAGCCTCGCCGAAGGCAGCCGCGAAGGGGCCCGGCAAGAAGCGCGCGCCCGCGGCCAAAAAGACGCCGAACAAGTAGTCTCTCGCGGAAGCGTCCGGGCCACTGTTTACGTCTCTTGACAGCAGTGCTATCCTATCCCCGGATTTGTCCTATATTAGCAACCGCTTAGTTAGCACCCAGAAGGAGGCCCCAATGGTCCAGGAACAGATGCCCAACTCAATCAAGGAAGTAATGGAGGGCATGCCCCAGGCGTTCCAGCCCGACAAGGCTGCCGGCGCCAACGCCACGATCCAGTTCAACTTCACCGGCAGCGAGCCCGGCAACTACACCGTCAAGGTGGCCGACGGCAAGTGCGACGTCTCCGAAGGCACGGCCGACAACCCGACCGTCGCCATCAACTCCCCGTCGGAAGTCTGGCTCAAAATCATCCGCCGCGAGCTCGACGGCGCCACTGCCTTCATGAGCGGCCAGTTCACCTTCACCGGTGACATGGGCGTTCTCATGCAGATGCAGAACTGGTTCGTCCAGTCCTAATCCCGCACCACCTGAACTAAAGAACCGGCGGCTGTATCAGCCGCCGGTTTTTTCGCGCTTTGTCACCCTGAGCGGCGAAGGGGTCTGTCCCAGCACCAACCCTGGCTAGCCCCAGGCGCGGGGATATGGTCAATGCAAACGTGCGAATGGCCCTGCTCCAATCACTGGAAAGACGCTACCCGCCGACGGTCAGCCCGGCAAAGTTGCCGGTTGGGACTTCGGCGTCGGCGCCGAGGACGACGACGACGCCGGCCGGGGTGTCCAGGAACGGTTCGGCCTGTGGGTCGCTGCCGGTGATTATGCTCGACGCGGGTAGGCCCAGCCACTCTGCGACTCTGCTCGCGGTGTGCTCGGCGTTGCCGTTGACGTCGATGACGATCGTCGTGTCGTAGAGCAGGCCATCCGCGTACTCGTCGATCGAGAGTTGCTCCGAGGAGATGCCCTTGCGGCGCAGGAAGTCGGCGAAGTCACCGGCCAGGCCAGGCACGACCGTGCCGTTGAGCACCTCGACGCTCGCGAACTCCTCCGCCAGCAGACTGTCACTGAAGACCTGGGCCTTCAACTCTTCGACGATGTCCGGATCCCAGAGCAGGACCGAAGCGTCACAGTAAGTACACGTGTACGTTGCCGGCGCCATCGACACCATCCGCATCTTGTCGACGCCGATCTGGCCTCCCAGAAGCGCGAGGCCGGGCACTTTGATGGCCGGAATGTTGGTGCGCACGGACTCTTTGTATGCGTTGTACAAATCAAGTGCTTTTCCGCGGTCGCCGAAGCCCAGGCTCAGAGCCTTGCGCGCGACGGCTGTCATCACCGCCTGCTGGCGCTCGATGCGCTTGTAGTCGTTGTCGCTTTTGCGGATGCGCGCGTAGGCGAGCGCGCGCTGGCCGTCCATGTGCTCGACTCCGGGCACGAACTCGACCGGGTAGACGTCGTAGCAGAAGGAGCAGTCGGTGTAGGCGGCGTCGTAAGCGTACTCCTTGATGTTGACGTCGATGCCCTCGAGCTCGTCGATGATCTGAATGAAGTTGTTCCAGTTCATGATCACGTAGTAGTCGATCGGGATGCCGAAGTTGTATTCGATCGTGTCCATCGCGAGCTGCGGCCCGCCGCCGGGGTAGCCGCGCAGCGAGGTGTACTCGCCCATCTCATACGCCTCGTTGACCCGCGTCTCGGTGTAGACACCGCCGTCGCCGTCCGGGATCTCGACCAGCGTGTCACGGGGGATCGAGAAAGCGCCGGCGGTCTTGCTGTACGGGTCGATCGTGAAAACGACGATGCTGTCCGTGCGGTACGGCTCGTCCGAAGCGTCATCGAGGCGCTGGTCGAGGCCGAGAAGCAGGATGTTGATCCGCTCTTCGATCGTCTCAGCCTGGTCCTGGTCGCTGGGGCTGTCAACGCCGGGCAACTCCTTGACGATCGGGATACTCAGCTCGTTCCCCGGCAGGAGGTCGTTGTCGAGCTGCGTCAGCATCACGGCGAACGAATAGAAGGAGATGATGGCGAAGGTAACGATGACGCCGATGATAGCGAGGCTGAAGTGCCCGCGATGGTGGAATGCCGCAGCATAGCTATTCTGTTCGTTCGGCCAGTCGCTACCCAAACACGTCTCCCATAATCACGAAACACAGGTGGAACCGCCCCACTGCCACACGGAACGGCCCGCCGCATCGGCCGGCGGGCCGCGGTTAGTTCTACGTTAACAACGCGCCGCTTTGCGGAAAAGTTTCCGGCTCACGGCACGAGCGCCCATTCTTCCGGCAACCGGTAGCGAAACACCTTCTCAGTCAGCTGAGCGCCGTCGAATGTGCGCGCCTTGCCGCTGCGGGTGATCTCGCGGTAGCTGTTCACGAGCTGGACGATGCGCTTCTCCTTGAGGTTGAAGATCACGGCGCCCGCCTTTACCGGCCGCAGGCTGGCCTCGCGCGTCAGATTGTCGACGACGCGGAACACCGGCTGGCGGTGGCGGGGCAGTGTCATCAACACACGATGGATCTCGTCGTAATGGCCCGCGGTGTTGTGCTCGTCGAATACGGCGAGGCCATCGTATACATAGGCAGCGAGATTGTTGTAGTACGGCTCGGCGCGGTCCAGGAAGTCGTGGATTTCGTCAGGGTTCGTCGCGCAGGCCGCGACCAGCGCAGGCAGCGCGTCGCCGTGTGTCAGGAAGCTAACGCCGCCAGAGCGATCGATTACCGTGCATCTCAGAAGGTTCATCCCGCCTGCCCCAGGTCAATTTGACCCGCCTCTGATTGCTAGCGTAGCATCGGTTTGAAAAGGCAGTCAATGAACGAAATGACTCGCCGTTCCTCCGCTGACCGGCGCTTGTTGACCAGCCGATTCCCCACTCAATGATTCACCGTTCGCATGCCATTGCGCGCCTCCTCTTCGGAGGTCTGGCTATCGCTGCGCTTGTGCTGGCTGCCTGTGGTGGTGATGGCGACACGGAAACGCCAACGCCGACGCCGCGGCCAAGTCCCGCCGTGTCGCCTGTCCCCTCTGACACGCCGATCGACCTCCCGCTGGCCGAGCGGCTTTACTACGAAGGTGATTTCGAGGGGGCGCTCGGCATCTACTCGGCGGCTGTCGAGAACGGGACGGAGGCTGAGAAGCAGGTTGGCCTGTGGGAGACCGCCCGCATCCAGGCCGGCCGCGGCCAGAACGCCGACGCCGAACGCAACCTCGAGGCGCTCCGCGCGACCTCGCCCGGTGCTGAGGCGGACCGACAGGCGCTGCTCCTCCTCGGCAATGTCGAGTTCGCGCAGGGCGACACCGGCGAGGCCCGCGAAGCGTTTGAGTCGTACGTCGAAGCGACGGGCCCTGCGCAGCCTTACGCGCTCCTGTATCTCGCCCAGATCGAGTCTGCCGACGGGCACTCCGACGCCGCCATCGCCGACATCGAGGAAGCGCTGCTCGCAGGTCTGCCCGCTGGCGCGGAGACTGAGGCACTCCTCACGCTCGCGGCGCATTACGAGGCCGATGACGACATTGTGGCCGCAGCGGAGACCTACGACCGTATCGCCGCAGCGACTGACTCAGGCGGAGACGCGGCCGAGGCGCTGTGGCGGCTCGGCAACCTGCGCGTCGAGAGCGGCGATGTCGCAGGGGCGCAATCGGCGTACCGGCGGCTGATCAACAGCTATCCGGGGTACACGCGCGCCGCCGAAGCGCTGGCGACGGAGGCAGCGGCGGCGGATCCCCAGATCTCTGCGTTTAGCACCGCCAACGTGTACTTCCTTCAGAGACTGAACGGCGAGGCGACCAGCGCCTTCCATGCTATCCTCGACAACCCGACCACCGGCGTCGTCGACGCCGCCCGCGCCCACTACCACCTCGGCATCCTTGCCGAACGCGCCTCACTGTACGACGACGCGATATCGCACTATGATTCCGCGATCGGGCTGCTCACTCCAGGCCTCAACGATACGTTGCGCGGACAGGCGATGTGGGACCGCGCCACGGTCCTCGAACTGCTGGGCGACATCAACGGGGCGATCGCTGGTTACGCCTCGGTTGGCGATGTGTCTGCGTCTGACCGCGCGGGTGAGGCGACGTTCCGGGCCGGGTTCCTCGCCTACTCCGCCAGCCGTCCGGGCGACGCGGCGACGTACTGGACGCGCTTCGCGCAGGTGGCGCCGAACGCCGAGGAACGCGCGCGCGCCCACTTCTGGCTGGCGCAGACGTGGGAGACGATGGGCGACGCCGCTCAGGCGAACGTCGAGTACGCAGTCGCGGTCGATGCTGACCCGCTCGACTTCTACGGGATGCGCGCCGCTGCGATCCTTGGCGGAGAGACGGCCGCGCCCTCTTCGGCGCGGCTCGAGCCCGAGCCGCCGGATTGGGTGGCGGCCGAGGCGTGGCTGACGAGCTTCGCCGGGCCGGAGGACGCGATCGCCCGGACGGAGCTGTTCGCGGGGGAGCAGTGGCAACGGGGCATCGAGCTGCACGAAGCCGGTCTGGATGCTCGGGCCAATGACGAGTTCAACGATGTGCTGGACTCGGTCAACACCGATCCGTGGCTGCTGTACCGAGTCACGCGCGAACTGGCGGAGCTCGGGCTGCCGTGGCTGTCGACGCTCGGGGGGCAGCGGCTGGCGGGGCAGGCTGCAGCACCGCCGCCGGCGGTGCTGCGGCTGTGGTACCCGCTCGAGTACTTCGAGATCGCGGATAAGGAGGCGCGGGCCAACGGGTTCGACCCGCTGCTGACGCTCTCGATGATCCGGCAGGAGAGCCTGTACGACCCTGACGCGGTCTCGATTGCGGAGGCGATGGGGCTGACGCAGGTCATCCCGGCGACGGCGGACGACATCGCCGCGGCCCTCGACGAGGAGGACTTCACGTACAGCGACCTGTTCCGGCCCAATGTGTCGATACGGTTCGGGGCGTACTACCTGGGCACGCAGCTCGAAGGCTTTGGGGGCGTTGAGGCGATGGCGCTGGCCGCGTACAACGGGGGGCCCGGCAACGCGGGCGACTGGGCCGACGCGGCGGGTGGCGACCCGGACCTGTTCGTGGAGGCGATCACGTTCCCGGAGACGCGGGCCTACGTGGAGCTGGTGCTGGAGAACTACGCCCGCTACCAGTACGCGTACGGGCTGACGGAGGCGCCCTCGCTACCGCAGTAGCGGGGCTGGAAGGGCCGGGTCAAATCAAGAGAACTTGATTGCGTTTTTCGGTTTTTCGGTTTTCGAGGGGTTTTCAGATTGGAATGAGGGGCGGCGGCTTGATTGAGTTCAACATGATTGTGACGCTGCCGGCTGGTTTGGAGAGGTGGACTGAGGGCGGCGGATGGGGTGGTCATGTTGGTTCCACGATAGCGGAAAGGCGAGGGAGCTCCGAGGGTGAGTGGCACTGCGACCGTGGTAGACTTGCCATGCCTCTCGGCAAAGGTGTTGCGTGAATCACACTAAGCTACCGTTCGTGCCAATCGTGGTTCTGTTGGTCTTCGTAATGGCGATGGCTGCGGGCGTACGGCTAGGGGGCGGCGGAACACAACGGACGAGCGCGGAGGATGCGGTGTCGGCCAGTTCACCGACGCCGGGGACCGTGCCAGCGTTCCCAACAGTTGTGGGAGTGAGAAACACCCTGAGCGGGTTACCCCTCGTAGCCGTCAACGGGCACTTGAGGCACGCAATCGTCGCCGGCGAGATCTGCACGAGGGCGACCACGGACGAAGTTTTCGAAACAATTGTGAACACGGCCCCCTGGCCGTGGTACGACCAACCACCGTGCAATTTGACGGGTGTGCCGGTCCGCTTCTGTATCAATTCGCAACTCGGTTTCTGCTCCGAAGAGTTCATCTTTGAGGGGGAGGATGCGATTGCCGACATAGACTGGAGTTTCTTTCCCGGCGTGCTGGAGCTGCCCGCTGTCACGGTTAACTTTGGACACGGCGGGGTCGTCCAACCCGTCACTCTCCTCGCGTGGTCCTTCGAGTCGCCTGGCATCAGCTGCAATGCGGGGGAAACCTACCCTGCACTCCTATCCACGTTCGTAAATGTGTGGACTGCTGCCGCGACGGGCTGTGGAGTCCATGGCCTGGAAATTGCGGTGTCGTTGACAACAGAGGAGTTCGGCGAACTGGAGGAGTCGTTTACGTGGCTTGGCGAGGACGTTTCTGTTGAAGTTGACACCGGCTCGTTGCTACCTACGCCAACTGCATCCCCGAACTCAACCTCAGTACCTACCGCCGCGCCCACAGAACCCGCTGCGACCGCCACTGTCAGCGGGCCTATCGCACTGCCCGGGGCAGGCGGCCCCCCTGCGGCGGACGGGGTGTCCGAGCGCACACTCGGCTCTCTTGTCCTCGGTGTCCTCGGTGTTGTGGTTGCCACGGTTGGAATAGGATTCGCCGCGCGGCGGCGACTTGACATCGTTGAATAGATGGCCTAGATTGCGGGCATCGCTGTCCAGAGGGGGGGCATTGCTGTGCGATTCTTGTTCTTCTTCGTGGTTGCCACGCTGACCGTGGCGTTCGTGCCTGAGAATCTGGCGACCGGTGCCGATTCCTCGTGTGAACCTGTGATCGAGTCGGTTACGCCTTCCAGCGTTTTTGTTGGCGGGACGATAACCATCCACGGATCCTGTCTTTGGAGCGGGACCCCCGAGGGTGGCGTGAAGATCTCGCTAGGGGAGGCGCCAATCGTCGTTACGACCGCGAGCGCCACCGAGATAGTCGGCCAGGTGAATACGCCGGATCTTGCCAATGCGCTGACCCTCGAAACAGTTGCTGGGGGAGCGGAGGAGGCCTTCGAGGTTAAGAACTGGATAGAACCACCATCCGGTACATACAAGGCCGGGATTATCGAGGTGAAGTTGAAGCCCGGCTCCGACATTGGGGCCATGGTGACCCAGCTTGGCGGACACAAGTTCGAACCGGTGTTTGAAGGATGGGACTTTCAGGAACTCGATGGCTTGTGGAGCGTTGAGGTTGACGGCGACACGATGGCACGGGTCCGCGAATGGGCCGCCCATCCGGCCGTTGAATGGGCGCAACCGGACATGGTTCTCGCGATGCAACCGGCCGACTTCCCCGACGACCCCCCCCCCGACGATCCCTGCTATCCTGACCCGACGCCTGCCGCTTGCGACGTCTTCCATGGTGCGCCATTTTACGGCATCCAATATGCCGATGACGGCCAGTGGGGCCTCCAGCGCATCTCAACTGAGGGCGCTTGGCCGATCTCGCAGGGCGCCAGTTCGGTGAGACTGGGTGTGATCGATCATGCCGTCGAGATTGGTACCGGCGAGCTGTACCAGGAACTCAGTTCACGCGTCGCGGTAAGCCGAGACTTAACCGGATTCGGTCCTCAGCCGGACGACAATCACGGGACGATGGTCGCCGGCGTGGCAGCGGCGAATACCGACAACGGGATTGGCGTCGCCGGGGTGGCCCCGAATGTGAGCATTGCGTCGTACAAAGTGTTCGGCCCTGGGAATGTGCCCGCGCCCGGTTGTCTCGAATTCGAGTGCGCGGTCGAGAATTGGGAGGAGGCGCTCTTGTACGCGGTCGGGCTCGACGACGTGGATGTGGTGAACATGAGCCTCAGTGCACGGCCCGTGCCGCTAGGGGTGTACGATTTGGCCTTGCAATCGGTTATCAACGTCGCGCATAACGCGGGCTTGGTGGTCGTAGCTTCAGCGGGAAATGAGGGGTTCGACATGGACGATCCCGATATCTTTGTCTTGCCTGCTGAACTCAACAACGTCATTACCGTTGCCGCGACTGACGACACCGACGGGCGGGCCGACTTTCAGTTTCCAGAACTAGGATCCTACGCGGTTGCTAGCAATATTGGCACGGCGGTCGACATAAGCGCTCCCGGCGTCGACATCATGTCAACCGGTGGGTCTCAGACTCAGAGTGGCGCCAAGTATGCAACGGACTCCGGCACATCATACTCTGCGCCGATGGTGTCAGGTGTGGCGGCTCTGCTTGCGTCGCGTGGGTTCTATGCTTGTGAGATTGTGGAGACGATCACCGGATACGATCAGTTTGGCGACGCCATCTCCGCTGATCCGATCAACTGGCAAGGCGGCGGCGTGGGGCGGTTGAACGCGCAGGATGCACTCGAGTGGTGGGGCGGTGGCCCCATCCTGTCCGATACAGTCTGGCCCAACGGTGCGATCATTCACACTGAGTCGGACCCAGTCCGATACGTCATTAACGGTGGAAAGAAGACCCAGATCACAGCCGCGTTCAATGAGCGAAACGATCAATGCATTCCTGACGACTTGTTCGATTCGATTCCGTGGGGGGATTCCGATGCCGACGGCTGGGCGGACAACATCGAGATGCATGTGGGCACTGATCGGCTCGATGCGTGCGGCTTCACGGCGGGTGGGGCGCCCGAGTCGGGCACATGGCCGGTGGACTTCGTTGAATCCAACAGTATCAACACGCAGGATGTGCTCGCCATTAAAGCGCAACTCGGGCCAGTGCCGCCAAGGCCGCAGCGCTACGATATCGTACCTGACAACAACATCAACATTCAGGATGTACTCGCGGTGAAGCCGTCTCTTGGCTTGAGTTGCACGCCGTAGGCGTTCGCTAGACCGGCGGGGGGTGCGGCGATACGATGGCCGCGCTATGTCTGACGCTGTTTCTGTGAGAGTGCCGGCTACCAGTGCCAACCTGGGGCCGGGGTTTGATTGCCTCGGGCTGGCGCTCGATTTGTGGGGGACGATTACGGTGCGGCGGTCGGGGGAGCGGACGGAGGATGAGGCGATGCCGGCGATGGCACTGGTGGCGGCTCGGCGGGTGTTCGACCGGTTGCGCGAGGACCCGAACCAGCTCCACGCCACGTACTCGGGCTCGCTGCCGATCGCGCGCGGGCTCGGGGCGAGCGCGGTGGCGCGGATCGGCGGGCTCGTTGGGGCGAACCAGCTCGCAGGCGACAGGCTGGACCGCGAGGAACTGCTGGCGCTGGCGACGGAGCTCGAGGGGCACGCGGACAACGTCGCGCCCGCGCTGTTCGGCGGCTTCCAGGTGTCGGTCGTGGAGGGCGAGCGCGTCCTGCACACGGCCGCGCCGCTGCCGGCCGGGCTGAAGGCGGTTCTGTTCGTGCCGGAGCTGCGGATGGCGACGAAGGACGCTCGGCGCGTCGTCCCCGACTCGCTTTCGCGGGCGGATGCTGTGTACAACATCAGCCGCGCGGCGCTGATGGTGGCGGCGATGGCGCGCGGGCGCTTCGACCTGCTCGACGCGGCGACGCAGGACCGGCTGCACCAGCGGCAGCGCTCGGAGCTGATGCCGGCGATGTACCCGATCTTCGAGGCGGCGAAGGCCGCGGGCGCGCACTGCGCGTACCTCTCGGGGAGCGGGTCGACGATCTGCGCGCTGGCGACGGCGAACGCCGAGGCGATCGCGGACGCGATGCGCGATGCGGGGCTGCTGCACGAAACGCCGGGGGAGGCGATCATCACGCGGCCGTCGGAGCACGGGGCGGAGGCGGTTGCGTAGTGGACAGTGGACAGTGGACAGTGGACAGTGGGCCGAGATGGCGCTGATTGTGCAGAAGTATGGGGGGACGTCGGTGGCGGATGCGGGGCGGATCAAGGCTGTGGCGCAACGGATCAGCCTGCGCGTTGACGGGGGCGACCGACTGGTGGTCGTGGCGTCGGCGATGGGGCAGACGACGGATGATTTGATCGCGCTGGCGGCGGAGATGACCGACGAGCCCGAGGCGCGGGAGATGGACCTGCTCCTGTCGACGGGCGAGATCGTGACGTCGACGTTGCTCGCGATGGCGCTGAAGCATTCGGGCCACCCGGCGATGGCGCTCTCCGGAGCGCAGGCCGGGATCGGCACGGACCAGGGGCACGGCCGCGCGCGGATCCTCAAGGTCGATCCGGCGCGGGTATTGCGGGAGCTGGACAAGGGGACGGTCGTGATCGTCGCCGGGTTCCAGGGCGTAACCGAGGAGCTGGAGATCGCGACGTTGGGGCGCGGCGGGTCGGACACGACGGCGGTCGCGCTGGCGGCGGCGCTCAAGGCCAAGCGCTGCGAGATCTACACCGACGTCGACGGCATCTACACGGCGGACCCGCGTATCTGCCCTGAGGCGCGCAAGCTGGACGAGATCGGCTACGAGGAGATGCTGGAGCTGGCGACATGGGGCGCGCGGGTGATGCACAACCGCGCCGTCGAACTGGCGGCGCTGTACAAGGTGCCGGTCTACGTCGCCTCCAGCTTCAACGACGCGCCCGGTACACTGATACACGGAGGCCTCACGATGGAACAGGCGAACAAGGTGATGGGCATCGCCCACGATCTCGACGTCGCGCGGATCACGGTCCGCGGCGTGCCCGACCGCCCCGGCATCGCGGCACACATCTTCGAGCCGCTGGGCGAAGGCGGGATCAGCGTCGACACGATCGTGCAGAATGCGAGCGTCGAGCGGCTGACCGACCTGACGTTCACGGTCTCGCGCTCCGACCTACAGAAGGCGCTGGCGATCATCGAGCCGATCGCGAAGGAGATCGAGGCGCCGGAGGTGCTGGCCGACACGCACCTGGCGAAGGTGAGCCTGATCGGGGCGGGGATGACGTCGGGCGCGGGTTACGCGGGCCGGATGTTCCGGACGCTGTTCGAGGCGAAGATCAACATCGAGCTGATCACGACGAGCGAGATCCGGATCACGTGCCTGATCGACGAGAAGCAGGTGCCGGAGGCGGTGAAGGCACTGCACCGGGCGTTCGAGCTGGCGGACGCGGCGTAAGCTCGGCCTGGCGACAATCTCCGCACTTTGACACGAATGCACCGGATGATGCTATTATTCATGTCATGACTGATAGGTTTCCGCCGCAGACGCTGGGCTCTGGTGCCGCGAATGATACGATCTTCGCTCCGAAATTCGACATCACGCCGGCCATGGCCGCGAACCTGGAGAACATAGACCGCTCCGCCTGGCTAATCCAGAACATGCTCATCATGCCGAAGCACGAGGCGTGGATAAAGCGACAAGTCCGGGTCCGCAGGGCTGCCGCGACGACCCGCATCGAGGGCGCGACTCTCAACGACGAGGAAGTCGACGAACTCAGTCGAAGGGGCGCGGGCGGGCGGGCTACAGAGGACGAGCTGGCCAACCTGAACGCCCTCAGCGCGTACGAGTTCATCGACTACGTGAGCGACGAGCGCGACATCGAACTTGATGAGCTGGTCGTCAGACAGCTCAATCGGGAGTTCTTGAAGGGGCTGAACGACAAACTCACCGAAGGAAGGTATCGGACCGGGCAGAACACGGTAGGACCGTTCACCCCGCCAGATGCCGGCGCGGTGCCAGACCTGATGCGGAGCTTCGGTCTGTGGCTGAAGGCCGGCGCAAGCGACGAACTGAGCCCGGTGCTCCGTGCGGGCATAGCGCACATCCACCTGGTGGCTGTGCATCCGTTCTGGGACGGCAATGGCCGGGTTGCGCGTGGCGTGGCGACTCTCATTCTTCAACGATCGACGTTCCACTTCAAGAAGCTGTTGTCGTTGGAAGCATTCATCGCCGAGCGGCGGCATGAGTACTTCTCGGCGATCGAGCGGACCCTGGGCGTGACCTTCAACCCTGGTTATGACGCGACGCCTTGGCTGGAATGGTTTGTGCAGGCGGTGATGGCCCATGGTGTGCAGCTCCAGACGGAGCTGACAGATTGGCACCGGAGCGTGGAGCAAGTGTATGCGGCTCTGCAGGGAAGCAACATCAGTCATCGTCAGACTGAAGGGATCATCTTTGCCTTGAGGATGGGGCGGCTGACGCGATCCGACTACACGGAGATCGCGGGGGTGAGCGACGTCACGGCATCGCGAGATCTGAGGAGCCTGGTGGCAGGAGGTTGGCTGGTCCCGCACGGCGAGGGACGCGGGCGCTATTACACCCCCGATGTCTCGGGGGGGCAGAAGTTGCCTGAAGAGTAGGGCTCGTGCACGATTTCACAAAGTGCTACAATAGCCCCGCCATACCCGCTATCGACGGAGGCCCAGCATGACCACCGCAACTGAGTCCATCTCCGGCCCCAGGCTCTGGCTCCGGGCGCTTTACACGATTCCCCGGGTTGACCCTGCCGAGGTCGATCCACTTTCGCGCTGGTTGATCCTCGGGCGCGTGTCGGTGGTGGTGATGAGCGTGATCTCGGCGATCATCGGCGGGTTGCTGGCGATGTTCGACGACCAGTTCAGCATCGGGCTGCTGGTGCTGCTGGTGGCCGGGCTGGCGCTGGCGCACACGGGGAGCAACCTCGTGAACGACTTCTGGGACTTCCAGCACGGCATCGATACGCCGGACTCGCCGCGCGCGACGTACGGGCCGCACCCGTTCGTCGGCGCCAAGAAGAACATGAGCGAGTTCCTGCTCGTCACGCTGGTCATCCTGGCGCTGGCGACGGCGATCGGCGTTTACCTGACGGTGGCGGCGGGGTTGTGGGTGCTGGCGTTCGCGCTTGGCGGGGCGTTTGTGTTGCTGTTCTACTCGGGCGGGCCGATCCCGCTGAAGTACTTCGGGATGGGCGAACTGGCTGTGTTCATCGTCTGGGGGCCGCTGATGATCGGCGGCTCGTATTACGTGATGGCGGAGGAGTTGCCGTGGTGGGTGGTGCTCGCGTCTGTGCCGTACGGCCTCGGCGTGACTACTGTGCTCTTTGGCAAGCACCTGGATAAGATCACGTTCGATACCTCGAAGGGCATCCGCACGATGCCGATCGTGCTGGGCGAGAAGGCGGCGCGCTGGGTGACGATTGTGCTCAGCGTCGCGATGTACGTGTCTGCGGCGGCGCTGGCGGTCTGGCAGGAGATGTGGGCGCTGGCGCTGGTGATCGGAGCGCTGCCGCTCTTGTGGCAGCTGTACCAGTTCTACCGCCGGCCGAAGCCGGAGGAGCGGCCGCAGGGGTACCGGGGCTGGCCGTTGTGGTTCGTCGCGATCGCGTTCATTCACAACCGGCGGTTCGGGATGCTGTTTGTGTTGGGGCTGTCGCTGCAGCTGGCGCTGAACGAAGCGCTTTAGCCGCACTGGTGGGAGCCCCCGCCCCACCCCATCCTTAAAAGGAGGGGATCTTCGGGGGGCACCCCCCGAGCCCCCCGGCAGCGACTCCGCTGCACCTTCGCGTTGGGGCGAGGGCAAATGGATGAACAGCGGTTCTGAACTCGGCTGCAATTGGCGCTGAATCAGTCTTCTAGTCACACTGCAGGTCTGCGTCGATATCGTTAGCGGTAGCGACGTCCTGTAACGCGCTGCACGCGTCAGCAAACGCAGCACCACCTCGCGCAAACGGGCCGGTTCCAGGCGCGGGTAGCTCCGCCACGCTGTCCGCAGCCTGAATCTGCGCGAGGAGTTCGTCGTAGCTCTCAAAGGTACTGTTCGCCGGCCTCGATCATCGCTTGGTGTTCGTCCGCCTCAGCGGGTGGCTCAAGTTCACGCATCGACGTGATTGCGACAGATAGCGCTTCTCGGCTGCCACTCATCGCAGTGTGGAATACTTCGAGAGGCTCGCCAGAGTAGTCGAGATCTACCCGGAGCGCACCCACGCTGATCGAATGCACAGCAGCGATGGCGGCGGCGTCATGGAAGTACCAATCAAGCGTGAGGTCACCAGTGTCTTTCGGGTGGTCGGTATTGACTGTGTCGCCGCCGTCTGTGTCGCCGGTCTGATCGCTGTCCTCACCATCGCCGCAAGCAAGGAACAATAAGCCCAGCGCGACGATCAGCAGACTCCTCAACAGCAACATTTTGTCTTCCGGCCCTCAGACAGGCGTCTAATATACTCTCAACCGTGACCGCCTTCATCTGCCGCACGTGCGGCGTGCAGTACCCGCCGTCTCGGGAGCCGCCGGCGAAGTGCATCGTCTGTGAGGACGAGCGGCAGTATGTCGCGCCTTCCGGGCAGCAGTGGACGTCACTGGAGAAGATGGCGGCGGAGGGGTTCGGCAACACGATTGCGGAGGTCGATCCGGGCGTGCATGCGATTCGCACGACGCCGCCGTTTGCGATTACGCAGCGGGCGCTGCTGATCGTGACGGAGCACGGGAACTTTCTGTGGGACTGCATTTCGTACCTGGACGACGCGACGGTCGAGGCGGTGAACGCGCTCGGCGGGGTGCAGGGGATCGCGGTGTCGCATCCGCACTTTTACGGGGTGATGTGCGAGTGGTCGCAGCGGTTTGACGCGCCGCTGTATCTGCCGGAGGCGGACCGCGAGTGGGTAGTGAGGCAGGACGCGCGGATCGAGTGGTGGTCGGGGACGCGCGAGGTCTGGCCGGGGCTGACGTGGATCCAGTGCGGTGGGCACTTCGAGGGCAGCGCGGTGGTGCACTGGGCGGGCGGCGCCGAGGGTCGCGGGGCGATCTTCGCCGGGGACACGATCGCGCCGGCGCAGGACCGGCGCTACGTGACGTTCATGCGCAGCTTCCCGAACTTCATCCCGATGTCGGAGGCGATGGTGCGGGCGATCGTCGAGGCGGTGCGGCCGTTCGCGTTCGATCGGGTGTACGGCGGGTGGAGCGAGGTGCGGGAGGGTGGCAAGCGCTCGGTCGAGGAGTCGGCTGAGCGGTATATTCGCTGGCTTAAGCGCTGATCGGGGCACAAACGACACACCGGCGCAACGAAAAGCCCTCCTCAGGTATCTTTTCCACAACAGTGTGGACAAGTTATACTCCGGCCAGCCCCAGCCTGTCGGCGGGCAGGCAACCCGCAGGAAGGTCGCCCGATGCATTACTACGAACAGCCCGGCTCGGATGAGGCCCGGATAACGGTCTCCTCGCTGCTGCTCCTCACTATCTTCGTGTCGGCCGTCGCCTTCATTGTCGCCGCCGCGATCTGGCAGCCGTGGGATGACGACGCCGGCCCGGAGGTCGTCCCCACCGCCGGCACCTTCGACGTGCCGGTGCCCGAGGAGGAGATTCCGGGAGACGCGGTCGAGGTTGTTGCGCCGGCCGAAGCGCCGTAGCGCGCAGCCTCAACTGGCAGGCCGCCGTACGCGCCACGTACAATGACGCCGTGGCCGACTGCCTGTTCTGCAACATCATCGTGGGGAACATCCCTGCCGACCGGCTCTACGAAGACGACCATGTGGTGATCATCCTCGATATCAACCCGCGGGCGCCGCGGCATTTCCTGGTGTTGCCTCGGGAGCATATTCCGACGGCGGCCCACATTCGCGGGGAGCACGGGCCGATCATCACGCGGATGTTCGCGACGGCCTCGAAAGTGGCGAAGGACGAGGGCATCCGGGAGAGCGGGTACCGGATCGCGTTCAACGTGGGGGATGATGCGGGGATGACGGTGCGCCACCTGCACATGCACGTGCTCGGCGGGCACAAGCTGGGGCCTGAGGGGTAGACAGGGGACGCCCCCGGACCCCCAAGGCAACGGCTCAGCCGCACATTGGCGTTGGTACGCCAGCCAGTCTCAATCCAGATGGCGTAGCGACGACAGGATGTCGAATGCGACCTGAATCTTTTCCTCAGGCAACCCTGCGAGCTTCCCCTGCGGTGTCTCCAGGGCCCAATTCACGTCGACGCTAACGTGTTGGCCCTCGACTATTCCATGTGCCGTGTGGCTGAGCTTGTCGGGCCCCACATCTTGCAGTTGGGACACGACTGCTTGCCCTCCTATCGTTAAGTCCGTGCACGAATATGAGGGATCTAGCGACTCGCCGACCGTATCACAACTTAAATTCTCTGCAGGACCGCTGTATTCATGGATCCAGATGAACACAGGACGCTCACTCCCTTCGGTGGTATCGTCCTCGCGCTCAAATATGAGGTCAACGCTACGGCCATCAAGCGGAGAGCCGGTGAGCGGAATGGGATCGAATGTATCAGGCAGATAATCTGGAAATAATAAGGTGAATTGCACAGAGTCCTGAGAGTCTTTGAGCTTAGCCTCAACCTCGCGACGCTGATCCTTCGACAGCGAGTCAATCACACCGCCATCCGACCCGTTGTCGCCTGCGACCAAAATCGCTCCGACAACTGCGGCCCCCACAACAACGGTGAGGCCAACGGCCGACAGCGCCGCCAGGGCCAGCCGCTGCGGACGAGAGCGCATCATGACGGCTTCATCCTATACCCTGTTCGTGGCGCGCTGATGTGGCTGCGCCTAGCGTCTTGCTCATGCGCGGCGTTGCCCCCCACCCCCCACCCCAATTAAAAATTGGGATCTCGGGGGGACACCCCCCGAACCCCCGGCAGCGGAGCCGCTGCACCTTGGCGTTGGGGCTTGAGCGCAAGGTTTGGCGGATGCTCGCCTTCGCTGTGCCGAGGCTCTTCGTCCCTCAGAGAACGGGACGGTCGCCTGACACTTTCCCCTTGACCATATAGAACGTCTGTTCTATTCTAGGGGTCACCCGCGTCCACAGGCCGGAAATGCCATGAGAGGGCGGATGCGGAGGAGGGGAGGGGGCTCGTGACTATTTCCTGGCGCGCCGCCGCGGCGGCGCTGGACGCGGGGACTGCGCTGTTTGCGGCGGCCAACGCGGCCTACTTCGTTGGGCGGCTGCTTGGCTCGCAGGCGGAGTCGCCCGGACGGGCGGAGCGGGCGCGGCGGACGGCTGTGTTTGTGCTGGCGCTGATCAGCCTGGGGGCGCCGTCGAAGGCCCGGAAGGACCTGGCGAACCGGATGACGGACGTGCTGAACAGCATCGCCGATCAGCTGGTCCCGCCGGACCGGTAGGGGTCGTTATGACGATTTTAGAACAAACGTACGCTATTTGACCATAAGGATATTGACAGCCTCAGAACGCCCGTTCTATCCTCAGTCGCACGGATGTTCCAATGACACGGTCACTCGAACGCACCCTCCAACGCTTTCGCCAGAGCCCGGCTGACGGGGTCCGGGCGGATGTTGCCAGCCGCGTCTCAGCCGCCGCTTTCAGAGCAGCGATGGCAGAGCGCATGCGCAACCTGGAACGCGACCTGGGGGACGTCAAGAACCGCGTCAACGGGCTCATCTTCCTGGTGGCCGGGGCCGTCATCACTCAGCTTCTGACAAAGGTGCTCAGCTGATGACGGCTCCGCTGCCTATCCTGCGCCCGTACCAGGCCGAAGCCGGCTGGGCGATCGCGGACTCTGTCTTCAACAACCGCGGCCTGACCTTCAGCGTCGTAATGGCGCGCCAGGCCGGCAAGAACGAACTCTCGGCGCAGATCGAGCTGCTCCTCCTCGCTAAGAACCGTACGCACGCCACCGACGGCGTGAAGTGCGCACCGACCTTCGAGCCGCAGTGCCGCCTGAGCATGACCCGGCTCTGGTCGCGCGTGCAGCAGGCGGGCCTTGGCGAACTGGCCGTCCGCGAAGACGGCCGCGCCGTGCGCTTCGGCCGCGCGCGCTTCGTCTTCCTGTCGGCAGAGCCGGGCGCAAACGTCGTCGGTCACACGGCGGGTCTGCTGCTGGAGGTCGACGAGGCGCAGGATGTCGACGCCGAGAAATTCGACCGCGACTTCCGGCCGATGGCCTCAACTACCGGCGCGACGATCGTCTACTACGGCACGCCGTGGGACGAATCGACTCTC
The DNA here is from genome assembly GCA_040882565.1 of Dehalococcoidia bacterium. GTDB lineage: Bacteria > Chloroflexota > Dehalococcoidia > SM23-28-2 > RBG-16-64-32 > CF-162. Next base: position 12,873 of record JBBEAZ010000001.1, on the reverse strand, counting down.
CTTGAGCGCGCGGCCCAGGAACACATCGAACTCGAACGCCGCGACGGCATCCGTCGGCACTTCACGGCCGACTGGGCGACCGTCGCCGAGCACAACCCCGCGTACGCCCGCTACGTCGAGGGGGAACGCACCCGGCTCGGTGCCAATCACCCGCTGTTCCTGACGCAGTACGCGCTGCGGCCCGTGCCCGGCAGCGGCCGGCTGTTCTCACATTCGCAGCTCGCGCAGCTCCAGGGACGGCACGAACGGCAATTCGCGCCGCGTGATGGCGAGACGTACGTCGCCGGCCTCGACATCGGCGGGCAGGACTTCGGTTCCCCGGACGGGCGAAGGGGCCGGGACAACGACCGCACGGTTCTGACGATTGCGCGCGTCGTTCCGGGTGATGCGATATCGGGGCCGCGCCTCGAGATTGTTGAGCACATCACGGAAGCAGGCGCTTCGCACGACACGCTGATCGCGCGCCTGTGCGACCTCCTCGGCGAGGTCTGGCGCGTCCGCCGCCTGACGGTCGACGCGACGGGCATGGGCGAGACGATCGCGTCCGTCCTCAGCCGCCGGCTCGGCGCTGACGTCGTCCGCTCGCTGCGGATCTCGGCGGAAGCGAAGTCGCGGCTCGGTTTCAACCTGCTGGCGGCGGTGAACAGCGGCCGTCTCAAGTGCTACGCCGCCGACGGCTCGCCCGAGTACGCAGCGTTCTGGCGCGAGGCCGAATTGGCGCGCGTGGCCTACCGCCCCGGTGGCGGCATGAGCTTCCACGTCGACGCCGCCGATGGACACGACGATTACCTGGCGAGCCTGGCGCTCGTCGCTGACGCGGGACGCGATGGGCTGCCGCAGCCGCGCGTCGCCCGGGGACGCACCCCGGTCCTGGCTTAGTAAACGAAACGATAGGAGGAGAAGAGATGGTTACTTCAGTGATGCCGGGAACGAGGAGAGGTCAACTTTCAAGGGTGGAGCGCAAACCCCGCACGCGGTCGGACTCCTTGCCGGAGACGACGCGCTACCGCGACGACGGCTGCGACATCAGCGAGAGCTGCTTCACCTGCCCGCTGCCGCGCTGCCGCTACGAGGAGCCGGGGGGGCTGCGCGCTCTCCTCAACGAAGCGCGCGACCGCGAGATCCTCGACCTGCGCAACCGCGGCGTCTCGGTCGAGGCGCTGGCGACGCGCTTCGGCGTTTCGCGCCGGACCGTGTTCCGGGTCCTCGGCGCAAAGCCGACGTCGCGGCCGCGGCGTGAGGAAGAGGACTTTGCCCCGATCCCAATCCGCTCCACCGAACCCAGAAGGGAGGCCCAGTGTGCGTAACGTCTTGTCGGCGACGCTACAAACTGCCGGATACGTGCTGCTGACAGGCAGTGCGGTCTGGATGCTGCTCCGCTTCGCGCCTTAGGGCGCGGAGCGGTGCCCGCCCGGGGAGGCCGGGCGCCAACGGACAGGGAGGGGAGGACACAATGGTCATAGCAACTACGCCCGCGCGGCAGGAAACGCCGCTGCCCCAGCAACTTACGAACCTCGACACGGCTCGCCTGCGCGCCTATCGCGAGAACCTGGAGTTCTACGAAGGGCGCCGGACGCGGTCTACGGAGTGATATCGCGGGCGGCGATGTGGCGTTCCCAGGCCCTGCGGAAGATCGCGAGGCCGGAGCGGTAGCCCCAGGCGTCGCCCAGGCTGTTCGCGAGGTTCGCCGCGAGGAGGTAGAAGAACACCAGCAGCGCGAAGAATAGGGCGAATGACCACCAGTGCACGCCGCCGAATGCCAGCGGCACAAGTGAAGCCGTCACGCCCATCGTCAGCCCACCCCAGGCGATAGTGCGCACGAAGGTGCCTTCCCGGCCGCGCCGCCGCCGATGCGCGTCGATGATCTCGAGAGGCACGGCAGCCACCGCAGGTGTGTCTGCGGTGGCCGTGGCGCAGTGAGGGCACGCCGTCATGTCAGGCTGCAGCGGGTGGTAGCAGTTGCCACAGAAGCGCCCGGTGTTCGGCGCTCGCCCGGCGAGGACCTCATCCAGCCAGGCGATCAAACGTTTCGAGATGATCTCCTCGCCTTCCCCCTGGGCGTCGCGTGGCGCCGCGGCCGATGCAACCTTCATTTCCGGACCTCCTCAGACTTCTCGCACCAGACTACCTTCAATCGCCCGCACCGTCACTTCCGGCAAATCGTCGTTCAGGTTACGTTAAGCCGACCGTCTCACCGTATCACCTCGTGGCTAGCCGCCGTCTATCTAATCGCCGGACTTCACCCTCAGCACATCCCGCGGTTCCGGCACGGAGGTCCAGGCGCCGCCGCTAAGCCCAGTCCTCTCGGGGACAGCTACGGCGCAACAACTGAAAAGGAGCTTCGCATGGCCTGGTTAGCGTCTCTTCTAAAGAAGCCTGAAACGCCGGAGGAAGAACCCATCCTCGATGAGGGGGTCCTTGACGACACCCTGCCGCCGGTCGTCTTCCCTGACGGCCCGGTCCTGGCCGTCCTCGCTCCCGACATCGGTGGCATCAGCTCGTTCCAGCTCAAGCGCTTCCCGGACTCCATCCTAGCTTCGCGCTACCTCGACCAAATGCCCCCTGACGCCCGCCGCGCAACCCACGTTTTCTGGGCCCTGCACGACGAGCCGATCCTCCCGGCCGACGCCCACCGCGAAGCGGTTGTGCTCATTCGCGCCAACCACACCTCCGACGTCGTCTACGTTGCCTCGTTCCTCGACCTGGAGAGCGCCTATTCGTTCGCCCGCTTCGAGGCTAAACGCGGCCTCGACATCTCGCACCTTGTCATCTACTGGGCCGCCTTCGCCGGCATCCGCGAAGAACTCGATAAGGTCACTATCTTGCCGCGCTCTGCCCCCACGACGAAGAACAGCCGGGCCGCCGTTTTGGACCGCCCATCGACAATTCAGCGAGACGCCGCTCTTGACCGGCCGTCAACACTCCAACGCGAAGTAGATGAGGCAGAAGGCGCCGAGGAGGCAGGCCATCTGCTTCGCCGGCAGCCGTTGGTCGAGGATTCCGCCCCGGCCATCGAGCGGACCGCCGACATCGAGTTCCCCAACGTCAGCGAAGTCGAGGCCGAGGCGATCCTCCAGGCCGAAGCGGCCCGTCAAGCCGCCGCCGAAGCTTCGACCCTGGCCGAAGCCGCCCGGAACGCCGAAGTGGAATCCCAGCGACGCGCCGAAGTCTCCCGTCGCGCGGAGGCCGCACGGCAGGCCGAGGCCGCACGAATCCAGACGGATGCGGCACACCAGGCCGAAGCCGCGCGCCGCGCCGAGGATGCCCTGCGCGCTGAAGCAGCGCAAGAAGCGGAAGTCCTCCGCGAGGCCGAGGCCGCTCGTCGCGAGGCAGCCGAGCAGCAGATCGCCGCTTCGCTCCGAGCCGAAGCCCTTGCCGAACTCGGCATCAGCGATGCGACCGCGCCGCCTGCCAGTTCGGTGGAACCGGTGGTGATGGACGCGGCCGGTACGGCACTCGCGCCGGAGCCCGTCCGCACCGAGCCCGCGATCAGCCCCCCCGGCGACGAGGAAGGCACCGAAGACGGCGAAGTGCCGCCCGCCCGTGGCACGATCTTCACGCACGGCCAGGCGCTCGCCGACGACGTCGCCACTGTCGAGACCCCCGAGCAACTGCGCAGGAAGGGGCCATCGGATGACCCGGCCGATGACCTACCCAAGGAGGCGGCGCTGGACGACTTCGATATCGCCTACGAGGTCGAGCGCTTGCTGCGGAGCCGCCGCTTCGAAACACGCGACGAGCCTTTCCACGGCTTCAAGTCGCCGCCAGGGCGCTTCTAAGCCTTCAGTCGTGACCAATCTTGCGGTCCGGGTCGATGCGGTCCCGGACCGCTCTCTTTACGGCGGCTGGGTCTGGCATCTCGGCACCGTCGCGGTTCGTGGCGATCACCTCGCCGTCCAGCTTCACCTCGAGGATGCCACCGCCGCCCGGCACGATCGCCACTTCACCGAGTTGGTCCTGGAACATCGTCAGTAGCTCCTGCGCCATCCACGACGCCCGCAGGAGGAAACGGCACTTCGTGCAGTAGGTGATCTCGATGCGCGGCGCCGCCATCGCTACTCAACAGAGCGCAAACGGGTCGACATGGCGCCTAGAAGAAGTGGCGCATGCTGATCGCCTGCTCGCGCTCAGGGCCGACCGAGATAAGGCAGAGCGGAACGCCCAGCTTTTCCTGGATGAAGTGCACGTAGCTCTGCGCCGCCGCGGGCAGGTCTTCGAACTTCCGGACGCCCGAAGTGTCGCTCAACCAGCCCGGCAACTCCTCGTAGACCGGTTCCGCGCGCGCCAGGTCCAGGCTGCTCGCCGGCATCGTCTCCACGGTTCGCGAGCCGATCCGGTACGCAGTGCAGACCTTGATCGTCGGCATCTGGTCCAGCACGTCGAGCCGCGTCAGCGCCGCGCCCGCGATCCCGTTGGTCTGCGCGGTGAAGCGCGAGGCGACGGCGTCGAACCAGCCGCAGCGCCGCGGCCTGCCGGTCGTCGAGCCGTACTCCGGCCGCGGACCGCCTTCCCGGAGCATGTCACCGATCTCGTCCAGCAATTCAGTCGGGAAAGGACCGTTGCCCACGCGCGTGCAGTATGTCTTGTAGACGCCGAGCACGGTGTCGATCTGCGTCGGGCCGATGCCCATGCCGATCGCCGCGCCAGCCGCCAGCGAGGACGGCACGGAAGACGTCACATATTCGTACGTTCCGAGGTCGAGGTCCAGCAGCGCTCCCTGCGCACCTTCGAGCAGCACGGTGTCGCCGGCCGCCAGCGCCTTCTGCATTACCACAGTCGTGTCCGTGATGTACGGCGCGAGCCGCTTACCGTATTCGGCGTACTCCTCGAGCACCGCTTCAAGGCTCACGCCCGGTGTCTCGTACAGCTTCTCGAGCACGGCGTTCTTGTACGGCACGAGGAACGCGAGCTGGTTCGCCAGCGCCTCCCGGTCGGCGATGTCGGCGACGCGCACGCCCGCGCGGCCCACCTTGTCCGCGAACGCCGGCCCGACGCCCCGGCCGGTCGTGCCGATCGCGCCTTTGCCACGCAACGCCTCGTCCTTGAGGTCGATTAGCTTGTGCCACGGCATCAGCACGTGGGCGCGGTCGCTCAAGAACAGACGGTCCTTCACCTGGACGCCGCGCTCCGCCAGGTGCTCGATCTCTTTCAGTAGCTCGGCAGGGTCGACGACGCAGCCGTTGCCGATCAGGCACACCTTGTCCGGGTAGAAGATGCCGGCGGGTACGAGGTGTAGCTTGAACTCGCCAAGCTCGTTGATGATCGTGTGTCCGGCGTTGTTGCCGGCCGAGTAACGGGCCACGATCTGGGCCTTCTCTGCGAGGAGGTCGATGACTCGTCCCTTCCCCTCATCACCCCACTGCCCGCCTATGACGACTGTGACTGACATAGAACCGGGGCCGGCATGCGGCCCCTTCTCCTTTCGGCTGCGAGTCCGCAGGCAGTATACGCTACGCCTATGGAACAGGGAACTGGGAACATGGAACACGCCTACTGGAACCTTGTTCCCACGGGTGGTGGAATAGAACCACATGACGCCCGCGGGACGTATCCGCAAACGAACCCCCGATACACCAAGCAAGGAGGCACCCCACACATGCTCTGGAAACTCCTGGCAATCGCCCTGCTCACCGCCGGCCTAACCGCAGCCGTGGCCTGCGGCGATGATGACGACGACGACACCAGCGGCGACGACGCCGCCTCCACGACCGCCCCGGCCGGCGAGACGGGGACCGACGCACCTGACGGCGGCGACGAACTGGAGCCACTGGCCCTCCAGGCCAGCGACTTCGCCTTCACGCCGACCGACCTCACCGCGGTCGCGGGCGATCCCTACGAGCTCACGGTCACCAACTCCGGCAACACCGCCCACACCTTCACCGTCGACTCACTCAGCATCGACGAGGAGATCCCCGGCGGCGAGTCAGTGACCATCGAGGTCACATTCCCCGTCGAAGCAACCGAGTTCTACTGCCGCTTCCACCAGAGCGAGATGACCGGCAGCCTGACCCCCGAATAGCGCTCACCAGCGCAGACTATCCCTGGGTCAGGGCTGAGCCTTGACCCAGGGGTGCCGCCACCGCTGTGCGCCCTGCGGTACCGCCGCGCCGCCTGCCGCCACCACGACGCCGCCGCCGACCAGCGGGCAGTCCGGTTCCTGGGAGACGCTCAGCCCGCTATCGAAGCGCAATAGCTTCAGGCCGTCTATCGGCCCGACGTCGCCCGTGCAGTCGATGTCGCCCCAGGGGTGCGGCGAGGCGCCCTGCACCTCGACGACCACACCCATCGCCGGACAGGCGCCCGTGTTCGTGGGCAGCCCCGCGTCGAAGCGCAGCGCCAGCAGCGCGTCCACCGGGTCGGCCTCGCCGGAGCAATTGTTGTCGCCCCAGGTGCGTTCTGTTCCGGCGGGTTCGCACGGGTTCCCGACGCCGTCATCATCGGAGTCGAACACATTCACGCTCGCCACGCCCGGGCAGTTGTCGAGGAGGTTCGGCACGGTGTCTCCGTCGGGGTCGACGCAGCCGCTGTCGGCGCCGTCGGCATGCCCGTCGCCGTCGTTGTCCTCGCCGTCGGAGCAACTGTCCTCATTGCCGAGGAACTCCGGAAGGCTCCCGGCGACCGCAGGATCGGATCCGACCTCTGTCTCGAGGATATCCGGCAGGCCGTCGGCGTCGTCGTCGAGGTCACAAGCGTCCCCCGGCGCGTCGCTGTCTGAGTTCAACTGGTCCGCGTTCGGCGCCAGTACGCAAGTGTCGGAATCGTCATCGACTCCATCGCCATCATCGTCGGAGTCCGAGCCGTTCGGCGCCCCGTCGTTGTCGGTGTCGAGTGGGTTTCCTTCGCCGGTGTCCTCGAGCCCATCGCCGTCATCGTCGTTGTCGCATGGGTCACCGGCGCCGTCTTGATCGAAGTCGGCCTGATCGTTCGAGAGGCCGGGACAGTTGTCAACGCCCTCTGGTATGCCGTCGCCGTCCATGTCCTGCTCGGCCAGCGACAAATCCGGGAAGGTCGGTTCGAACTCGGCCGCGCCGGACGGCTGCGCGAGAGCCTCTGTCTCGGGGTTCGGTGGCGCGTACTGCAAGCCACTCCAGTCGCTGTAGCCCACCAAGTCGAGCGGGTTGGGCGCTGAAGGATCGTCGAGGATTGACGCTTGCGGAACGCCGAGGGACCAACCGAGCAAGTTCATCAGCGTCTTGCCCCAGAGCACCCGAACGCCCTGTGACTGCGGCACACCGAGCATCATGTGCATCGGCAGGGGCACCGGACGCGGGGCTCCGCCCGGGTTTTCCACCAGTGCGGGAAAGAGACCCGGGATCGGTAGGGCAATTCCAGTCGAGGACCCCGGTGCGGGTGCCGGGGGCTCCTCGCGGAAACAGGGTGGGAGGGTGCCTCCGCCATCCAACGAAAACAGCTGGCACACCCACGTAACGGCCAGCGAAATGATTACGTCGCGGCCACGCGGGTCGGCCCAACCCGCCGGCGAGATGTCGTATTCCGGCAGGCAGCAAGCACCCAACCCGCTCGTGATGAGCTCCCAGAACGCCGGTAGCGGGCAGGCGTTTGGCCCGTCGTCTTTGACGCTCGAATGGCCGGACCAGCCGTAGCGAACCGCCAGCGCCTTCGCCTGGATGACGTCAGCGTCCCCGCGTTGTTCCACAGTCCCGAAATGGGCGGCGCGCTGCGCCGCATCATGCTGATCGCAGTTGACCGTATGCAGCAATGACTCATCCACCAGGAAATTCAGGTTCACGCCGTCGTTCTCATCCGGGTTCTCAACGGGGGCACTGTTGAACACGTTAATCGCATCAACCATACCGAGCCGGTCCGGCGCGTGATGGCTCGGATCGAGATATTTGAACCCGAGCAGTTCCGGGCAGTCACCAAGCCAGCAGTCCTGCCAGTCAATCTCCAGGTAGGTGTCCTTGTGTAACGGGTCCGGCTCGTGGTTGAGGGCGCAGAACTGTCCGTTTGGCTCTCGTCGAAACCCCGTGGTTTCCGCGCCACACTCGCCTGCGTACGGTCCGAACACCTCGTCGCGGTCCACGTCCGGGGTGCCGTCCTCGTCCAGATCGAAGCCCGCACCCTCGGTCGCCGGGTCCACCTCCCACGGATCGAGGAGACCGTCGCCGTCCGTGTCCTGGCAGTCGGGGTTGGTGCCAATGTCGGCTTCGATGTCGTTGGGTAGATTGTCGCCGTCCCGATCGTCGTCGACAGGCGTTGGTGTCGGCGCGGCCGTAGGCATGGCAGCCGGCGCTGCGGGGGCGCCCTTGCATTCACCGGGGACCGGCTGCCAGTCCGGCATCTGGTCGTCTCCAGATGACAGGTTCATCTGCCCGCCCCCACTTGCGCTCGCAACGGTGATGCCCGCGAAGACGCTTCCGGTGGGTTGGTGGATGTATTGTGCGAAGACAATCTTCTCGCCATCGGGCGACCAGCTTGACTGTGCGGCCACCAGACCCAAATCAGTGATGCCGCCACTGCCGTCCGCGTTCGCGACAAAAACATGCAGTGCCGAGCCGCCATTTGCTGTGAACGTCAGCTTCTCGCCGTCTGGTGACCAGTCGAGAGACCCCGGGACGCCGACAGAAAATAGAAACTGTTCGCCTGATCCATCCACGTTGACGGCGAAAACACCACCACCGACTGTGGGATGGTTTTCGTAAACGGCAATCCTGGTCCCGTCCGGCGACCACGCCGGCCAGGAGGCTGTGCCGCTGATCGCCCCCGCCGCCAAAAGCGCTCGATTTGACCCGTCGCTGTCCATGATGCCAAGCCCCTGGTCGGACATGAACGCAATCCGTGTCCCGTCTGGCGACCATTTGGGGTTCTGTGGCTGGCCAGCACCTTCGGTGATCTTCACCTGATTCGAGCCGTCGGCGTTCATCACGTAAATCTGCGCATCGATATTTGGCCCTCCAAAACCGGTCACGCGCCTGAACGCTATCTGTCGGCCGTCGGGCGACCAGTTGGGGGAGTAGTCCAGCGTTGGCCCGCTGGTCAGCTGCTCCGCCGAAGAGCCGTTAGCGTTCGCGAGGTAGATATCGACGTCTGTGTTAATCCCAGTTCCGGTCGCTCTCGAGAACGCGATCTTCCCGTTCCCTCCCGGAAAGGTCGCCTCTGTGTTGCCCGGCGCGCGCGCCGCGGCAAGCATCCCCGCCGCAACGGCGATCGCGAGGATCAATAGCAAACAAACACGATGCATCGCACCCTCCATGCACCCGATTATCTCCATTCAACCCCCGTTGCAGACGCCCTACAACAGGCGCGTCAGGTACAATTGGTCTCCAACGATGCCTCGGAAGTCAGATCGGCTCGGAACCGTACCCGATTGGTCGGCGGCGCTGCGCGGACACCGCGAGCGCGTTGGGCTGTCGCGTGTTGCGCTCGCTGTTCGCTCAGGCGTGTCGGAGCACGCCGTCAAAGCCTTCGAGTGGGGCCAGCGCCGCCCCAAAGAATCGACGCTAACGGCCATCATCGACGCGCTCGGCCTCACGCGGGAAGAGGCCAATCCGATTCGCCTCGGCGTCGGCCATCCCGACGATTGGTACGCCATCCTGCACGAGCGTTTTCGCCCGGAGAACGTCGACCTGCAGGCCGAGGTCGACCGCTGTCCCTGGCCCGCGTTTGTCGCGAACCAGGCGATCGACGTGCCCTACTCCAACGCGGCGATGGCGCGCATCCTCCGCGCCAACCCTGATCAGGACCTCCTCGCCCACGGCGAACGCAATCTCGTCTCCCAACTCAGCAACCCGCGCTTCACCGACCTCTTCGCCAACCTCGACGAGGTGGTGACGTTCATGATCGGCACTGTGAAGGGCGACCCGCGCTGGCAGGAGTCCCTCGGCAACCCGTCGCCCTGGCTCCAGGGCCGCGTCGAGATGTTCCTCGCCGGCAACCGCGATCTCGTCGCGCGAGTGTTACGTCTCTGGAGCGAGGCGCCCGCGATCTCGCATCGCGCGCGGCACGTCTACCGCGTGCATATCCACCACCCGAGCGGCGGTATCATGCGCTTCCGCGCCACCGCCTCGATCGCCGACCTCTGGAACGAGCTCACCTGGCATGAATGGGTGCCCAAGGACGCAGCCACCTTCCAGATGCTGGACGAGCTGCCGACCTAGCGGCGAGCGCCTCGCCCGCCACGACCACGCCCCCGCCGACTACCGGGCAGTCCGGCTCTTGCGAGACGCTCAGCCCGCTGTCGAACCGCAGCAACTTGAGGCCGTCCACCGGCCCGACGTCGCCGGTGCAGTCGATGTCGCCCCAGGGGTGCGGCGAAGCGCCCAGCACCTCGACCACGACCCCCATCGCCGGGCAGGCGCCCGTGTTCGTGGGCAGCCCCGCGTCGAAACGCAGCGCCAACAGCGCGTCGACGGGGTCGGCGTTGCCGGAGCAGTTGTTGTCGCCCCAGGTGCGTTCTTCGCCCTGGTTCGGCTCTACCGGCACACCGTCCTGGAGGACCACCGGCCAATCGCCGCCCGGGGAGACTGTAATCTCGCCGCTCAGCGGGCCGTACAGTCGTTTCTCGCCCTTCTCCCCCTCGTCGCCGAGTTTCGTAATCTCCAGGTACGCGGCGGGGGGGAGAACCATATCTGGAAAGCTGTCGCCCGTGACGATGAACTTCTCGTTGGGCAGGTCAAGGTAGTCGACCTCGCCTGCGAAATCCGCTTCCTCGGGCGTAATCGCCTCAGTCGATTCGACGCCGGCCTGCGCGCCGGCTGGCAAAGCCTCCAGCTCGAAGATCCTGAACTGCAGCCCGCTGGCGGGGCAGGGTGACTGTGCCAGCCCCTCGATCGCCGCGCCTGACCTCAAAAACTCCTCGATCCCGCTCGTGACCTGGTCGTCGCCGGGCAGTGGCACGTGACTCACGCCACAGGCGTAGTGTGTCCTCGCTGCGTTCGGGTTCCCGGGTCCTGCCACTCCACGCGCCGCGCTCACGGCCGGAACAGTGCCGTCGCCGTTAGCGTACTCGACGATCACGAAACCGTTGTCCTGTATCCGTACACCGGCGATCGTCGGGAGTCCCCGCCCCACGACGATTTCGAACGGGATCGTGGCCGGGGGTGTGCCATCCAGGATGTTCGAGTGCGCCGTAAACGCCGCAGTGAGCAGATCACGATTCCCGCCCAACTCACTCACATAGTCGATGACCTGCGACTGACCCAGGGCTACGTTATCGACGGTGAGCCACTCGCCGTACGAGGCGCTGGGATAGAGGAAGTAGTTTCCTGCCAGGTTCCTCGCCCAGTTCTTGAACTCCATGTTGTCGGTAATGATCAGGTCAAGCTCGCTGAAGTCCGGCGTCTCGATCCCGGCGAAGAGCGGGAACAGCGCCTTGGGTGCGCCCCACGCTGGCGTCCCGATCGTGACTACTCGGGCGACCTTGTCTGCCCTCGCCGGGCTCTCAAGATAGGCGCGGGCGAGGAGTCCTCCGTACGAGTGTGCCATAAGCACAACCTGGTCATCATCGTGTTGAGCCAGGACATCTTCGATGAAGTCGTCCAGCAGTGCTATCGAACCCTCCGGGCTTTTTCGCCAGTCCCACGCGAAAAAGTGGGCCTTGTCCTCGAACGTGGTCCGCAAGAAATTCGCCGTGCTTCCGTAAACGTCCGATACCGGGTAGCCCGCGACTTGCACCGACTCCAGAAGCCCGCCGACGGTCACCGCGCAGGCTTCTGGCCCGGGAGACACTCCATCGGCGGCCAGTTGCATGGGGTCAAAATCAGGAGGCGGCCCCGGCCACAGGTTCTCGGCGCCGCAATTGATGGTCGAACCAGCAAATCCGTGGAGGAAGACGACTGGAGGCGGGGCGCAGTTGCTGATCTCCACCCGCCCCTGTCCGGCGCGAACACCAGACTCGAAGGTTACCCCCTCGGGGCCGAAGCCGGAGCCGCCGCCACCGCCGCCTGCGCCGTCGTTGTTCTCTTCGTCGAAGTTTTCGCCGGCGCCGCCGCCGCCGCCATGGTAGCCGCCGCCACCGCCGCCGCCTGCGTCGTCGTTTTCCAGCCCGACTCCACCGGTGCCACCCTGGCCGAGAGCTCCGGGCATGGCCGTCGGATCGAACGCCGCTGGAGCAGAGCCGCCCGCGGTCTGCGTGCCACCGCCTCCCCCCGGACTGGGGCTACTTGAGGCGCTGGCGGCGCCGTTGCCACCCATGAGGCCACCACCGCCGCCGCCAAGGGAGGAGACTGCAGTGCCGGGGTCATTGTCGCCGCCACCACCACCGCCGCCACCGCCGACGACCAGGCGGCCGGCCAGCCCGTAGGGTGCGCGGCGGACATCGGACGCGCCGCCGCCGCCACCACCGTCATCTTGGGTGGAATCGCCGCCATCGCCGCCGCCGTTGAAGCCACCGGCCGGCGTCCCCCCCTGGCCGCCGACGTAGACCATCAGAGTCTCGCCGGGCGTCACCTCGATCTCCGCCTGGGCGCGGCCGCCGCGGCCGCCGTCGGCTTGATCGCCGTCAGGGTTCGCGCCTTCGCCGCCCTGCGCGCCTTCCGCGTCGATCGCGATGCAGCTGATGTCGTCCGGCACCACGAAGGATTGGGCCGAGCCCGTAAACGAGAACACCTCCATGATGTCGCCCGGGCCGGACGATGTAGACGCGATGTCCAACCCGTCCACCTCGGCCGCGGCAGGCACGGCCGGGGACGACTCAGCGGCGGCAAGGACGATGAGCAGCGACATTACGAGCAGCGGCAGCCAACGAACTTTCACTTCAACCCCCTGCAGTCCACGAGCGATCACTCACGGTTGCGCACAGAGTGACACAAGTCGGCAATCCTGACAACACCAAATTGGTCACATCCGGTAGCCACACGGCTACACGTTGTGGCGCTATCGCGGCACCCTGCCCATGCACTTCACCGGCGTCCT